>NZ_CP130943.1:2400000-3600000 GCF_030656875.1 Prescottella sp. R16 | reverse complement strand
GGGGTCTACCGGAATGCGCGCCGGGTGAGCAGCGTGTCCCGGAGCCTCGCCGGTGTAGCAGGGTCGAGGCCGAGGACGGTCGCCGCGAATTCGTCCCAGCCGCCGTACCGATCGTGGACGGCCTCGAGCACCGGGCGGATCTTGCCGGGGCTCTGCTCGGTCAGCGGGCGGACGAGTTCGACGTCGACGCCTTTCCCGGAGAGGAACGCATAGGTCTTGTCGTTGCGTTCCCGGTTGTACTCGTTGGAGAGAACGAAGTCGTCGACGATCGTCTCGTCGGGGACGCCGAGCAGCCCGAGCAGAAGTGCAGCCATCATGCCGGTACGGTCCTTGCCCGCGGTGCAGTGGAAGACGAGCGCATCGTCGGAGTTCGCGATGAGCCGCAACGTTTCCGCATAGCCCGCCATGGTCTCGGGCTTGCCGAGCTGGTCGACGAAGCTCTCGTACCCGATGCGCTGTGCTCGTCCGTTGCCGAGCATCTTCTCCATCGCGGTTCCGTTTCCCGTCGCCATCGCCGATTGGATGGCTTCCGACAGGAGCTGGGTGCTCTCGTCGAGCAGCGGGATGTCGACCCGCGCGACCCCGGCGGGGAGCATGTCCGGGCCTGCCTTCGCGATTTCGTCGGCGCCGCGGAAGTCGACGACCGTGCCCACGCCGGCACCTTCCAGCGCACGGACGTCGTCCGCCGTGAGTGCGCTGAGACTGCCGGCCCGGAACACCCGGCCCCATACGGTCGACCGCCCGTCGGTGGTGGCGTATCCCCCGAGGTCTCGGACGTTGTGGGCTCCCTGCAGCGTGAACTGCCGGGTCGGAGCGGATTCGGCGGTGGGTCCAGGTTTCACGGGCAGCCTTTCCGGTCGTTTCGGACGAACGTAGGTGCAGCTCCGATTGTGACGGGGGACACTCTCGTCCAGTGGGATCGTGCTGCGGTGCGAGAGATCGTCTCCGGTGCGCCGGGACCTACGATCGACCGATGTCTCTCGCCCGCATTCCCTGGCCCGACGTCGCGCGTGACGAGTTGACGGTCGCGGTGCCGGTGGGCTCGTTCGAGCAGCACGGCCCGCACCTGCCGCTCGACACGGACACCCGGATCGCGTCGGCCGTCGTGCAGGCGCTGGGCGAGGTGGAGGTGGCGCCGCCGATCGAATACGGAGCGAGCGGTGAGCACGAGGGTTTCGCGGGCACGATCTCGATCGGCAGCGCCGCGCTCGAACTGCTGCTGGTCGAGTACGGGCGGTCGGTGTGCCGGTGGGCGCGGCGCGTGGTGTTCGTCAACGGGCACGGCGGCAACGGTCCGTCCCTCGCGAAGGCCGTCGACCTGCTGCGTTACGAGGGCCGGGACGTGACGTGGTGGCCGTGCGCCGTGCCCGGTGCGGACGCGCACGCCGGCCGTACCGAGACGTCACTGCTGCTGCACCTGCACCCGGACGCCGTCGTGCCGGACCGGGCCGAGGTCGGGAACACCGAACCGATCGCCGACCTGATGCCGCGATTGCGGGCCGGGGGGATGATCGCGGCCACCACCAACGGGATTCTCGGCGACCCCACCGGCGCGTCCGCCGAGGAGGGGCAGCGTCTGTTCGACGGCCTCGTCACCCGGGCGAGGGCGGCGGTCGAGCGGTGGCACCCGGGGCCGGGTGGGAGACTGGTCTGATGTCCGACGCTCGATTGCCCGACGGATTCGGAGTCCGTATCGACCCCACCACCCGTACCCGTTCCGGCGGCCGGGTCCTCATCGGCGGATCCCCGCTGCGCATGCTCACCCTCGCTCCTGCCGCCGCCGACATGATCGGCGACGGGCATCTCGAGGTCGTCGACCGCAGCACCGCCGCCGTCGCCCGGAGGCTCCTGGACTCCGGGATCGCGCACCCCCGCCCGATGAGTTCCCCGGCTCCGTCCGACGTCACCGTCGTGGTCCCGGTCCGTGACAACGTCGACGGTCTCGCCCGGCTGCTGCCGGCGCTGCGCGGGCTCACCGTGATCGTCGTCGACGACGGCTCCGTCGTCCCGCTCGAGGTAGCGGAGCCGCCGGACGGCACCACCGGTGTCACCGTCGTCCGGCACGAGACGTCCCGCGGTCCCGCCGCGGCCCGCAACACGGGACTGCTGTCGGCGACGACACCTCTCGTGGCGTTCCTGGACTCGGACGTGGTGCCGTGCAAGGGCTGGCTGGAGCTGCTGCTCGGGCACTTCAGCGATCCGGCGGTCGCGCTCGTAGCCCCCCGCATCGTGGCACTCCGTCCGGGCGGGTCGGTGCTGGCCCGCTACGAGCACACCCGGTCGTCCCTGGACCTGGGCCGCAAGGAGTCCGCGGTCCGCGCCGGCAGCCCCGTGTCGTACGTGCCGAGCGCCGCGATGGTGGTGCGCCGCGACGTCCTCACCGATCTCGGCGGATTCGACGAGACGATGCACGTCGCCGAGGACGTCGACCTGTGCTGGCGGCTGCAGGACGCGGGCCGGCGGCTGCGCTACGAGCCGGTCGCGCACGTCGCGCACGACCACCGGGTCTCGCTGCGGACCTGGTTCGCCCGCAAGGTGTTCTACGGCACCGGGGCGGCACCCCTCGCGGACCGGCACGCCGGCCTCGCCGCACCGGTCGCGATGTCGAAGTGGACGTTGGCGTCCGTGCTGGCCGCCGCGAGCGGCACCCGGCTCGGCGGTCTCGCCGCGGTCGTGACGTTCCTGGTCACGACGGCCCGGCTGCGCCGCACGTTCACCCGGCTCGACGAGCCCACCCGCATCGCCGCGATCCTCGCTGCCCGCGGCTTCGGGCACGGGGCGCGGCAGCTCGCGTCCGCGTTGTGCCGGTCGTACTGGCCGATCACGCTCGTCGCGATGCTGTTCTCGCGCCGCGTCCGATATCTGACGGCCGTTGCCGCGGTCGTCGAGGGTGTCGTCGACTGGGCGGAGCATCGGGACGTCGGCGGCCTCGACCCGGTGCGGCACACCGTCTTCAAGCGCCTCGACGACCTCGCCTACGGTGCGGGCCTGTGGCTCGGCGCGATCCGGTCCCGCGACCTGCGCGCCCTGGTGCCGCGCATCGGGAACTGACGTGCCGGCGGGGGTTCCCGAGTTCGCGGACGTCGTCGTCGTGGGCGGCGGTTCGTGCGGCAGTGTGCTCGCGGCCCGGCTGAGCGAGGACCCGCACCGGAGCGTCGTACTCGTCGAATCCGGTCCCGGACACCGTCTTCCCGCCGAACTGCCCCAGGAGCTGCGGGACGCGGGAGTGCTGCCGGTCGGGCCGGACAGTCGTTGGGTGTGGCCGTACGCGGTGGAGCTGGCCCACGGTCGCCCCGGCTGGATCGCGCGCGGGCGGATCCTCGGCGGCTCGGGTGCCGTCAACGGCGGCTACTTCGTGCGGGCCGCCGTCGACGACTTCGACACCTGGCCGGCGTCGTGGTCGTACGAGCAGGTGCTCCCGTACTACCGGGCGATCGAGACGGACTCCGACTTCGCGGGACCGTGGCACGGGAGCACGGGCCCGATTCCGGTTCGCCGGGAACCGCGATCGGACTGGCATCCGATCTCCGCGGCATTCGTCGACGCGGCCCGTGCCGCCGGACATGCCGAGGACCCGGACAAGAACGCGCCCGGTGCGCACGGTGTCGGCCCGGTGCCGCTCAACATTCGTGACGGGGTCCGGGTCGGCCCGGCCACCGCATACCTGTTGCCGCATCTGGGTCGCCCCAACCTGACCGTCCGGGCCGACACGACGGTCACCCGCATCGTCTTCGAGGGAAACCGGGTGACCGGTATCGAGGTGGTGAACGGGGAACGGGCGCACACTATCCGGGCGTCGACGGTGGTCGTGACGGCCGGAGCGATCGCGACACCGCACCTGCTGATGCTGTCCGGGATCGGGGACGCCGGCCACCTGTCGGAACTGGGCATCCCGGTGGTCGCCGAC
This sequence comes from Prescottella sp. R16, assembly GCF_030656875.1. Classification (NCBI taxonomy): domain Bacteria; kingdom Bacillati; phylum Actinomycetota; class Actinomycetes; order Mycobacteriales; family Nocardiaceae; genus Rhodococcus; species Prescottella sp. R16. The sequence goes on along the minus strand of NZ_CP130943.1, from coordinate 3,596,093 downwards.
CTGCCGCTGGTGGGGGCGCAGTTCACCGACCACCCCGAGGTGGTGCTGTCGTACCGCTACCGGCGCCCCGTGGACCGCACCGCCCGCACCCGACGCACGCCGGCGCTGCAGGTGACGCTCGACGACGACGGCATCGAAATGCGCCCGTACACGGCGGCATTCGGCGATCTGATCCCCGGATCGGGTATCGGGAAACCGTGCCTCGGTGTGGTGCTGACGCGGCCGCGCAGCCGCGGCGAGATCCGCCTGGTGTCCGCCGACCCGCGGGACGCACCGCGAGTGTCGTACCGCTATCTCGAAGCGTCCGAGGATCGGGTCATGATGCGGGAGGCAGTGTCCCACGCCGCGGACCTGCTGCACGCGCGTCCCCTGAACGGGTTGATCGACCCGGAACCGATCACTCTGTCGAACGATTGGTTGCGGGCCCGGCTGGGCACCTCGCTGCACCTGTCGGGAAGCTGCCGGATCGGTGTGGGCGCCGACGATTCCGTCGTCGACGAGCGATGCCGCGTCCACGGAATCGACGGCTTGTTCGTGGTGGACACGTCGATTTTTCCGGCCGTTCCGAGTCGTGGTCCGCACGCGACTGCGATCATGGTGGCCGAACGTGCCGGATGCTTCCTGTGAAGGCGCTACAGTGAGCGCGAGTTTGCGGGAATAGTCGGTTTTTGGTGCGGGACGGAGGCGCCGATGACACATCGTGAACCCGAGCCGCGCAACCCGTGGATTGCGGTGCGGCCGGGGGACGACGTCGTCGTGCTCGCCGAACGTACGTCCACTGCTCATCAGCGATTCGTCGAGGCTCCCGAGACGGAGGCCGAACCGGAGACCGGTGCCGACACCGTCCGTGACGTCGTCCTCGATTCGTGGCTGCGCAGCCGCGGCAACGGCGTCAGTCCCGACCTCGTCGACGACGAGGTGGTGCTCGGCGGGCTCGATCTCGAGCGCTACCGGGCGGCGCACCCGCTCGCCGCGATCCGGCCGGTGGTGCGCAAGCTTCTGATCGAGGACATCGTCGGCACCGGACTGCTCGTCGCGATGAGTGACGCGAACGGTCGTCTGCTGTGGGTCGAGGGCGATTCCGCCGTGAAGGACCGGGCGCTGGACATCAACTTCGTCGAGGGCGCCGACTGGAGCGAGGAGCGGGTGGGCACCAATGCACCCGGCACCGCGCTCGCGCTCGACCACAGTGTGCAGCTCTTCGCCGCCGAACATTTCAACCGGGCGATGCACTCCTGGAGTTGTTCGGCCGCACCGGTGCACGACCCGGCCACCGGCCGGGTCATCGGGGCGATCGACATCACCGGGGGGCCGCGGGTCGCGGTCCCCGAAGCCCTGGCGCTGGTGCGGGCGACCGCTGCGGCCGCGGAGGCGGAACTGCGGCTGATGGCACTGGCCGAGCCCCGACGCCCCGACACCGTGGCACCGCGGCTCGAGGTGCTCGGGGTGCGGCGACCGGCACTGGTGATCGACGGTGAGCGGGGGGAGATCTCCCGCCGGCACGCGGAGATCCTGCTGCTGCTCACCGAGTATCCGGAGGGGCTGGGGGCCGACCACCTGGCGGTGCTGCTCGACGAATACGACCTCGACCCGGTGACGGTCCGCGCCGAGATGTCGCGGCTGCGCAAGAGATTCGGAGCGGAGCGGCTCGGCTCGCGGCCCTACCGGCTGCTCGCGCCCCTGGACACCGATGTCGCGGAGATCCGGGCCTGCCTCGATCGGGGGGACACGGCCACGGCCCTGCGTCTCTACGGCGGCCCGGTGCTGCCGACGTCGGATGCGCCCGGTGTCGTGGAGATCCGGGAGGACCTGGCGTCGCTGGTGCGGGCGACCGTGCTCCGCGGCAGCGACCCCGCACTGCTCTCGGGGTGGGCCCGATCGGTGCACGGGCGGGACGACATCGCGGCGTGGGCGGCCTACCTGTCGACGCTCGACCGGCAGTCGACGCTGCATGCGCAGGTGGAGGCGCACGTGCGATTGCTGGATCGGCGCCTCGGGCCCGGTGCGTACTGACACACACCGGTGAGCTGTAGGTTTTCGGGGAATCCGTTTCGCGTACACGAGGAGAACCCGATGGCTTTCGCAGGCAACGTCGACGAACTGGCACTGTTGCAGACGATCCGGCTCAAGGGGCAGGTGACCGCCGACGTGCTCGCCGCCCATCTGGGGGTCGCGGTCGCGTCGGCGGAGGCGGCCCGCGACGCGCTGCTCGGCCAGGGGAAGGCGGAGACGGTGGCCGACGGCGGGTTCGCGCTCACCGACGCCGGTGTCGCCGAACTCGGGTTCCAGCTCGACGCCGAGCGGGTCTCCGTCGACGAGGATTCGATCGCCGAGATCCGGGACCGTTTCCTCGAACTCGACGGTCCGCTCCGGGAACTTGTCGCAGTGGTCGACACGGACGCCCCGGACGTCGATGCACTGGCCGCGCTCGACGGCAAGGCCCAGGACGTGTTCGACGACGTGTCCGCGTTCGTGCCGCGCCTGTCGCGGTACCAGGATCTGTTCGCGGAGGCACTGGTGAAGGTGCGGTCCGGGGATCGCACCTGGATCGCGGCCCCGGACGTCGATTCGTACCTGACGGTGTGGGGCGAGATGGCCCGTGAACTCGAGGGCATGGTGTCCGAAGTCTGAACAGTTGTCGCGGCCTCCGGGCGTCGAGTATGTCCTACATCACACTCGAGCTAGTACGTTGGGGACTACCGGCCCGGCCGGCAGTCCCGCGTGGGCGCCGGGTTCGGCGTCCGGAGAGGAACCGCGATGACCACCAACGCAGTGCCGAGCTACGCGTCCGGGATCAGCGACACCCCGCTGCCCGGGGACACGATCGGCGACAATTTCGATCGCACGGTCGCCGCGCACGGTGATCGTGATGCTCTGGTCGAGCACGCTTCGGGCCGGCGCTGGTCGTACACGGCCCTGGCCGCCGAGGTGGACGCGGTGGCCGCGGGTCTGCTCGGTCTCGGTATCGGCAAGGGCGACCGGGTGGGGATCTGGGCACCCAACTGTGCCGAGTGGGTGTTCGTGCAGTACGCGACCGCGAAGATCGGCGCGATCCTGGTCAACATCAACCCGGCCTACCGGGTCCACGAGTTGAAGTACGTCCTCGACCAGGCGGGGATCCGACTGCTGGTCGCGGCCCCGTCGTTCCGGACGTCCGACTATGCGGCGATGATCGAGCAGGTGCGCCCCGACTGCGCGGCGCTCGAGCACGTGCTGCTGCTCGGCACCCCCGGCTGGGACCGGTTGGCCGCCGCCGGACGCGACACGCTCGCCGCGGATCCGAGCGCGGTGACGCGGGCGCAGCGGCAGTTGTCGATGGACGACCCCATCAACATCCAGTACACGTCGGGGACGACAGGCTTCCCGAAGGGGGCCACGCTCAGCCACCACAACATCCTGGGCAACGGGTTCTTCGTGGGGGAGCTGTGCGGGTACACCGAAGCCGACCGGGTGTGCATCCCGGTGCCGTTCTACCACTGCTTCGGGATGGTGATGGGCAACCTCGCGTGCACGAGCCACGGTGCGGCGATGGTGATTCCGGCTCCGGCGTTCGACCCGAAAGCCACGCTCGCGGCGGTGCAGGCCGAACAGTGCACGTCGCTGTACGGGGTGCCGACGATGTTCATCGCCGAACTCGCCGACCCCGCCTTCGATTCGTACGACCTGTCGAGTCTGCGGACCGGCATCATGGCCGGCTCGCCGTGCCCGGTGGAGGTGATGAAGCAGGTCATCGAACGGATGGGGATGAGCGAGGTGTCGATCTGCTACGGCATGACCGAGACGTCACCGGTGTCGCTGCAGACCCGCCGCGACGACAGCATCGATCAGCGGGTGTCGACGGTCGGACGCGTCGGCCCGCATCTCGAGGTCAAGATCGTGGACCCGGCGACGGGGCTGACGGTGCCGCGCGGTGAGCCGGGGGAACTGTGCACCCGCGGGTACTCCGTGATGCTGGGGTACTGGGAGGATCCGGAGAAGACCGGTGAGGCGATCGACTCGGCGCGGTGGATGCACACCGGGGACGTCGGGGTGATGGACGCCGACGGGTACGTCGCGATCACCGGCCGCATCAAGGACATGGTGATCCGCGGCGGGGAGAACATCTACCCGCGGGAGATCGAGGAGTTCCTCTACACGCATCCCGACATTCTCGACGCGCAGGTGATCGGGGTGCCCGACGACACGTTCGGGGAGGAGCTGATGGCGTGGATCCGGCTGCGTGAGGGCGCCGAGCCGCTCGACGCGGCGCAGTTGCGGGAGTTCTGCACGGGCCGGCTCGCGCACTACAAGATTCCCCGGTACGTGCATCTGGTCGACGAGTTCCCGATGACGGTCACCGGCAAGATCCGCAAGATCGAGATGCGGGAGCAGTCGATCGCCCTGCTCGCGCAGGCCTGACCGGAAGGAGCAGCGGTGCGGGAGGGTCTCCGACCGGAAATCGAAATGTCGTGGCGGCGTTCGAAGCTCAGCGGCATCGATCCGGCCCGTGTTCCCGAGCCGACGCTGCTGGACCCGTCGGATTCGGCCGGGCGGTTGCTGCGGTCCGCCCGGCCGGTGCTCGACGAACTGCGCGTGCAACTGGCCGGTACCGGCTGCGGCATCCTGCTCGTGGACCGGGACTGCCGGGTGGTGTCGCGGGTGTTCGACTCCGACGGGATGCGGCTCGCGATGGAGGATGTCGGCGTCCTGCCCGGTGTCGCCCTGAGCGAGGAGACGTACGGGACCAACGCACTGGGAACTCCGCTCGAGGTGCGGCAGGGTGTGGTCGTGCACGGGCACGAACACTTTCTCGAACCGTTCCGCCGGTTCAGCTGTTACGGCCAGCCGATCGTGCACCCGGTGACTCGGCGCATCGAGGGCATCCTCGACATCACCGCCACCGATAAGACCGCGAACCCGCTGTTCGTCCCGTTCCTGGCGCGGGCCGTGCGCGACATCGAGGCCCGGCTGCTCGAGGGCGCGCGGGAATCCGACCGGCGGGTCGTCGACGCGTTCCAGCTCGCGGCCCGGCAGCGCGGGATCGCGGTCGCTGCGATGGGCCAGGACATCCTGCTCACCAACAAGGCTGCCGTCGAACTGCTCGAACCCGGCGATCACGTCGCGTTGCGGGCACTCGCCGCCGAGGTGCCTGCGGGGGAGACGCGGACGCTCGAGTTCACGCTGTCCACGGGCGGGCACACCGGGCTGCGCATCGACCGGGTCGCGGGCGCGGAGAGTGGCGCGCTGTTCCTGCTCGACGTCGACGAGACGCGGGCGCCGGTGCGGCGTACCGCGTCGCCGCAGGACGCCACGACACGGCTGCGTTCCCGGCTGCGGGAACTGCGGACGTCCGTCTCCTCACTCGCGATCGTCGGCGAATCCGGTAGCGGGCGTAGCTGGGCGGCAAGGGAATTCGCCGGTATCGACATTCCGGTACTCGACGCCTCCCGCATCGTCGTGGAGGGGGAGCAGGCGTGGTGTACCCGTCTGCTCGGTATGCCCGTCGGGCAGTGGGTACTGATCGAACACGTCCACCTGGCCCCGGAACCGGTACTGGCGCTGCTGTCGTCGCTCGTCGTCGGTGGCGGTGGGGGCGACGGTGACGTGGTCGGTCCCCGCCCGGTGCTGACGTCCGATCCACCGGTCACCGTCCGGCGTCCGGTGCGGGACCTGCTGGCCCGCTGCGGGGCCCAGGTCTCGGTGCCTGCGCTGCGGCAGCGGATCCGGGAGCTGCCGGCGCTGGTGACGGCACTCGTCCACGATCTCGGCCGGGACGGAGTGCGGATGGGGCCGAGTGCGTTGACGGCACTGTCCGAGCATGCGTGGCCGGGCAACCTCACCGAGCTGCGGGCGGTGCTCGCGGGCCTGCCCGAGCGTCCGCCCGCCGGGGCGATCCGGGCGGTGGACCTGCCCGAGGAGTATCGCGGGTCCGGGCGGGTCGCCCGGCTCGGGGGCTTGGAGCGGGCCGAACGCGATGCGATCGTCGAGGCGCTCGAGGAGAGCGGCGGCAACAAGGTGCACGCCGCCGCACGCCTCGGGATCAGCCGCACGACGCTCTACAGCAGGATCCGGGCGCTCGACATCACCGTGTGATCGCGCCCCACGCCTGTCGATCCCCCGGCCGGTGGATCCGGGACCCCGGTGTGAGGTGCGGCACGTTGTCGGTAAGTTGATTCCGCATACGCGCCAATTCCGACATTTCAGGGCAGTCGGTCGGATTGGGATCAGATGTGGAGACGGGGGTCCGCGTGGGACCTCCCGGTCGACCTCGGCAACGAAGGAAGCGGAACAGACATGACCGGGCCGGTGGCGTTCACCAGTTACTACTCCGACGAGTCCAACGACGACGGGTTCCAATGGAAGTTCAGGTGCGGGCGGTGCCGCACCGAGTACCGGTCGTCGTTCAAGCAGAACATGTTCTCGCGTGGACGTGGGGTGCTGCGGGTCCTGCGCAACCTGTTCGGCGACCAGGTCGGTGCCCTGAACAAGGCGTCCTCCGCAGCCGAGAGCTATTCGAACTCCTGGGGTTCGTCGGCATCGAGCACCAAGGACAAGGCGTTCGCGGCCGCTGTAGAGGAAGTGCAGCAGGAGTTCCGCCTCTGTGGGGGATGCGGATCATGGGTGTGCGGCCGCATCTGCTGGAACGAGCCGGTCGGCCAGTGCACGCACTGTTCGCCTCTCGCCGCCCACCAGATCGCGCGGGCGCAGGCCACTGCCCGCGACGAGCAGATCCGTCGGGCCGCCCGTGAGCAGGATTGGACTGCGCAACTGGATGTCGGGGCACCGGCGCGCGTGTCGTGCGGTACGTGTGGTGCGCATTCCGACGGCGGCACGTTCTGCAGCACGTGTGGGAGTGCCTACAACCTGCGGTCCGACTGCGCCGGTTGCGGCCGGCAGGTGCAGGTGGGTGCGGCATTCTGCAGCGGGTGCGGTCGGGCGCAGTGACGATCCGGCGATCGGCACGTCCGTGGGGGCGGGTGCCCCGTGGGCCCCGCTGTCCAAAGTTTGAACAGTTCCCTCTCGATCTCCCGTTGCATCATTTGTGTGTTCCACATCACATAGAATGGTTCTTCAGGAGGTACGGGCATGACTATCGCCGCAGAGCACTCCGTGTCACCGCGAGTGCGTGAATTCCTCACCGGGACAAAGCAGTTGTACATCGACGGTGCGTTCGTCGATGCCCTGTCGGGCCGCACGTTCGTCACCGAGGATCCCGCGACCGGCGAGCGTCTCGCCGACGTCGCGCACGGTGAGGCCGCCGACGTCGACCGCGCGGTCCGCGCTGCGCGCCGTGCGTTCGACGAGGGGCCGTGGGCGTCGATGAAACCCAACGAGCGCGAGCGGATGCTGTGGCGCGTGGGCGATCTGCTCACCGAGCGGGCCGCCGATTTCGGTCAGCTCGAGGCCCTCGACAACGGCAAGTCCGCCGCGATCGCGTCCGCCGTCGACACCGCGTGGGCGGCCGACGTGTTCCGCTACTACGCGGGCTGGGCCACCAAGATCGAGGGCAGCACCGTCAACGTGTCGATGCCGTTCTCGCCGGGCGGCGAGTTCCACGCCTACACGCTGCGCGAACCGATCGGGGTGTGCGGACTGATCGTGCCGTGGAACTTCCCGCTGCTGATGGCGTCGTGGAAACTCGCACCGGCACTCGCGGCCGGCAACACGGTGATCCTCAAGCCGGCCGAGCAGACTCCGCTGACCGCGCTCATGCTCGCCGAGGTGTTCGAGGAGGCCGGATTCCCGCCCGGTGTCGTCAACGTCGTCACCGGCTACGGCGACGCCGGTGCTGCACTGTCCGGACACGACGACGTCGACAAGATCGCGTTCACCGGCTCCACCGAGGTGGGCAAGAAGATCGTCGACGCCGCGAAGGGCAACCTGAAGAAGGTCACCCTCGAACTCGGCGGCAAGAGCCCCAACATCGTGTTCGCGGACGCCGATTTCGATGTGGCCGTACAGGGATCCCTCAATGCGTGGTTGTTCAACCACGGCCAGTGCTGCGTCGCCGGCACCCGACTGTACGTCGAGGACCGCATCTTCGACCGCTTCACCGACGCCGTCGCCGAGGCCGCGAGCAACGTCAAGATCGGCCCCGGGCTCGACCCCACCACCGAACTCGGCCCGCTGGTGTCGCAGGAACAGTTCGACCGCGTCACCGGCTACCTGCGCGACGGCCTCGCCGACGGCGCCCGCGCCCTCACCGGGGGCAACCGCTGGGGCGAGACCGGCTACTTCGTCGAACCGACCGTCCTGGTCGACGTGCAACCGGAGTTCAGCGTCGTTCGCGAGGAGATCTTCGGACCCGTCGTCGCGGCCATGCCGTTCGACGCCGACGAGGGCATCGTCACCGCCGCCAACGACTCGATCTACGGACTCGCGGCCGGTATCTGGACCCGCGACATCTCCAAGGCGCACCGCACCGCCCGGCGGCTGAAGGCCGGATCGGTGTGGATCAACCAGTACAACGGCTTCGACACCGCGATGCCGTTCGGCGGCTACAAGCAGTCCGGATGGGGCCGCGAGCTCGGTGCGTCCGCGATCGACCTCTACACCCAGACCAAGTCTGTCAACGTCGCCCTCTGAGACGTTTCCCTTCCGTCCCGCCCCCGAAGGAGGCGTCATGAAGACCAAGGCTGCTGTTCTGCTCGAGGCCGGAAAACCGTTCGAGATCATGGAACTCGACCTCGACGGCCCCGGCCCCGGTGAGGTGCTCATCAAGTACACCGCCGCCGGCCTGTGCCACTCCGATCTGCATCTCACGGACGGGGACCTGCCGCCGCGGTATCCGATCGTCGGTGGGCACGAGGGCTCCGGCATCATCGAGGAGGTCGGCCCCGGCGTCACCAAGGTCAAACCCGGTGACCACGTCGTGTGCAGCTTCATCCCCAACTGTGGAACCTGCCGGTACTGCGCCACCGGCCGGCAGAACCTGTGCGACATGGGCGCCACCATCCTCGAAGGGTCCATGCCCGACGGGTCGTTCCGATTCCATTCCGGTGGAAAAGATTTCGGTGGCATGTGCATGCTCGGTACGTTCGCCGAGCGGGCAACGATCTCGCAGCACTCCGTCGTCAAGGTCGACGACTGGCTGCCGCTCGAGACGGCCGTGCTGGTCGGCTGCGGGGTTCCGTCCGGGTGGGGGACCGCGGTGTACTCCGGCGGTGTCCGCGCCGGCGACATCGTCGTGATCTACGGCATCGGCGGCCTCGGTATCAACGCGGTGCAGGGTGCGGTACAGGCCGGTGCCCGCTACGTCGTGGTCGTCGACCCGCTCGAGTTCAAACGGGAGACGGCACTGAAGTTCGGTGCGACCCATGCCTTCGCGTCCGCAGCCGAGGCGGCGGCGAAGGTCAACGAACTCAGCTGGGGTCAGGGCGCCGACCAGGCGCTCATCCTGGTGGGCACGGTCGACGAGGAGGTCGTGCAGGCCGCCACCGCGGTGATCGGCAAGGGTGGCACCGTCGTCATCACCGGTCTCGCCGACCCCGCCAAGCTGACCGTCCACGTGTCCGGCGCGGATCTGACTCTCAACGAGAAGACCATCAAGGGAACGCTGTTCGGATCCGCCAACCCGCAGTACGACATCGTCCGTCTGCTGCGCATGTACGACCAGGGCATCTTGAAACTCGACGAACTCGTCACCACCCGGTACCGCCTCGAGGACGTCAACCAGGGCTACCAGGACCTGCGGGACGGCAAGAACATTCGTGGAGTGATCGTGCACGCACCGTAACCAGACTCTCCGGCGCACACGGCCCGGGCCCCTGACCGTTCCCCCTGTCGGCAGGAACACCCGCTCCGTGTGATCACGGATCCCCCGTCCGCATCCCCCTTCGGCGGACGGGGGATCCGTCGTGTGCGCGGGACGTCAACTCGCGCGCGGCGGCAGTGCCGCGAGCACCATCTGCCGCAGCACCGTGCGGGTGGCGTCGGCCCCGGCACGGGAGTCGGCGCTGTGCGGCGTCGAGTTCAGCAGCCCGAACGCGCCGTGTGCGGCGATCCGGGCGCGGGTCTCGTCGAGAGTGGGGTCGATACGACGCAGCACGCCCACCCAGATCTCGACGTAGCGGCGCTGTTTCTGGCGGACGCTCCGGCGGGCGTCGTCGGGCAGCGAGTGCAGGTCGCGGTCCTGGACGCGGATCAGGTCCGGTTCGCCGAGTGCGAAGTCGAGGTGGAAGTCGACGAGTTCGGTGAGTGCGGTGGCCGGGTCGGTCGTGCGTTCGACGACGTCCCGGCCGCCGGCGAGGAGGCGGTCGCTGATGTCGGTGAGCAGTTCCACCAGCAGGGCGTCCTTGTTGGGGAAGTGCCGGTACACCGCGGGGCCGCTGATGCCCACCGCCGCACCGAGATCCTCGAGCCGGACACCGGGGAAGCCTCGTTCGGCGACGAGCCGCGCGGCTGCGTGCAGTAGCTGCCGGCGGCGGTCGGCCTTGGCTCGGCTCCGGGCGCTGGTCGAGTCGGCAGCCTGCATGTCCGTCATGCGACACACCCTTCGAGAAATGTGATCTGGACAACTCAGTTAATCACAGATAACCTGTTTTCAGTTAGTCGAGATTAACTCGATGCTGCGAACCCGTGGTAGCGGGACCCCTCCGAGAGGACGGTGACGTGACAACACTTCGGACTCCGCCGCAGTCGGCGAATCGTGAACGACATCTCGAACTGGTCGACGAACTGCGCGGCAAGCTCGCCGCCGCGGCCCGCGGCGGCAGTGACAAGTCCCGTGAGCGCCACGTCGCTCGCGGCAAGTTGCTGCCCCGGGACCGCGTCGACGACCTGCTCGATCCGGGCAGCCCGTTCCTCGAGCTGGCACCGCTCGCCGCGAACGGGATGTACGACGACGAGTGCCCCGGCGCCGGGGTGATCGGCGGTGTCGGGCGCGTCTCCGGGCGGGAGTGCGTGATCGTCGCGAACGACGCCACCGTCAAGGGCGGCACCTACTATCCGATGACGGTGAAGAAGCATCTGCGGGCGCAGGAGATCGCGCTGCAGAACAACCTGCCGTGCCTCTACCTCGTCGACTCCGGTGGCGCGTTCCTGCCGATGCAGGACGAGGTGTTCCCGGACCGGGAGCACTTCGGGCGCATCTTCTACAACCAGGCGACCATGAGCGCCAGGGGGATTCCGCAGATCGCGGCGGTGCTCGGCTCGTGCACCGCGGGCGGCGCCTACGTGCCGGCGATGAGCGACGAGGCCGTGATCGTGCGCAATCAGGGCACGATCTTCCTCGGCGGTCCGCCGCTGGTGAAGGCGGCGACGGGTGAGGTGGTCACCGCGGAGGAACTCGGCGGCGGCGACCTGCACTCCAAGGTCTCGGGCGTCACCGATCATCTCGCCGAGGACGACCGCGACGCGCTGAGAATTGTGCGGGGTATCGTCTCCACCTTCGGTCCGCGCGCACCCCGGCCGTGGGATGTGGCCGAGACGGTCGCCCCGGTCGCGGACCAGAGTGAGCTGTACGACGTGGTCCCGACGGACCCGCGTATCCCGTACGACGTGCGCGAGGTGATCACGCGCATGGTCGACGGCGGGGGCTTCCAGGAGTTCAAGGCCGAGTACGGCAAGACCCTGGTCACCGGGTTCGCCCGCATCCACGGCCACCCGGTGGGGATCGTCGCGAACAACGGCGTGCTGTTCGCCGAGTCGGCGATGAAGGGTGCCCACTTCATCGAGCTGTGCGACAAGCGCAGCATCCCGCTGCTGTTCCTGCAGAACATCACCGGGTTCATGGTGGGCCGCGAGTACGAGGCCGGCGGCATCGCCAAGCACGGCGCCAAGATGGTCACCGCCGTCGCGTGCGCCCGGGTGCCGAAACTGACCGTGGTGATCGGCGGCTCGTACGGTGCGGGTAACTACTCGATGTGTGGGCGCGCCTACTCGCCGCGATTCCTGTGGATGTGGCCGAACGCCCGCATCTCCGTGATGGGCGGTGAGCAGGCCGCGTCCGTGCTCGGCGCGGTCGGGTCCGGGCGCGATTCGGGACGAGACCCCGACGCCATCAGGGACCGGTACGAGGCGCAGGGCAACCCCTACTACTCGACCGCCCGGCTGTGGGACGACGGCGTGATCGATCCTGCCGATACCAGAACCGTTGTCGGCCTGGCGTTGTCGGCGTGTGCGAACGCGCCGCTCGAGCCGGTCTCCTACGGCGTCTTCCGGATGTGAGGGCCAGATGACTACACAGTTGGACACCGCCGGCGGCGCCGGCACATTCGACACCGTCCTGGTGGCCAACCGCGGTGAGATCGCGGTCCGGGTCATCCGCACGCTGCGCAGCATGGGCATCCGCTCGGTCGCCGTCTACAGCGAGGCCGACGCCGGCGCCCGGCACGTCCGCGAGGCCGACACCGCGGTGCTGATCGGCCCGGCCGCCGCCCGCGAGAGCTACCTCGACATCGACCGGGTGCTGGACGCCGCGAAACGCACGGGCGCGCAGGCGATCCATCCCGGCTACGGTTTCCTGTCCGAGAACACGGCGTTCGCTGCGGCATGTGCGGACGCGTCCGTGGTTTTCCTGGGCCCGTCCGCGCACGCGATCGAGGTGATGGGCGACAAGATCGCCGCCAAGAACGCGGTCGCGGCGTTCGATGTGCCGGTGGTGCCGGGCATCGCGAGGCCGGGACTGTCCGATGCCGAACTGATCGCGGCTGCCGACGACATCGGCTACCCGGTGCTCGTCAAGCCGTCCGCGGGCGGCGGCGGCAAGGGCATGCGGCTGGTCGAGGACGCCGCGGATCTGCCCGGTGCGCTGGTGAGTGCACGCCGTGAGGCGGCCTCGGCCTTCGGGGACGACACGCTGTTCCTGGAACGATTCGTGCTGCGGCCCAGGCACATCGAGGTCCAGATCCTCGCCGACGGTCACGGCAACGTCGTGCATCTGGGGGAGCGCGAGTGCAGCCTGCAGCGCCGGCACCAGAAGGTGATCGAGGAGGCGCCGTCGCCGCTGCTCGACGCCGCGACCCGCGCCCGGATCGGTGCGGCTGCGTGCGACACCGCCCGCAGCGTCGGCTACACCGGCGCCGGTACCGTCGAGTTCATCGTGTCCGCGGACCGGCCCGACGAGTTCTTCTTCATGGAGATGAACACCCGTCTGCAGGTGGAACATCCGGTCACCGAGATGGTCACCGGACTCGACCTCGTCGAGTGGCAGGTGCGGGTCGCGGCCGGGGAGCCGCTCGGCTTCACGCAGGACGACGTCACCCTCACCGGCCACGCGATCGAGGCCCGGGTGTACGCCGAGGACCCGGCCCGCGGTTTCCTGCCGACCGGCGGCACGGTCCTCGGTCTCGCCGAGGCGACCGGCGCCGGTGTGCGTGTCGACTCGGGGTTGCAGGACGGGACCGTCGTCGGCAGCGACTACGACCCGATGCTCGCGAAGGTGATCGCGCACGGCGCCGACCGAACGGAGGCACTGCGCCGGCTCGACCGGGCCCTGGCGGACACTGCGGTCCTCGGTGTGGTGACCAACATCGACTTCCTCCGGTTCCTGCTCGCCGACGAGGACGTCCGCGCCGGGCACCTCGACACCGGTCTGCTCGACCGTCGGGTCGCCGACTTCCACGTGTCCGAGATCGGCGACGGCATCCTGTTCGCGGCCGCCGCGCACCACTGGCTCGGGCTGTGGGCCCTGGGAACCCGCCCCGGTGCCGATCCGTGGGATGCGCCCACGGGGTGGCGCGTCGGGGGCGTGCATCCGCTGTCGCTGCGCCTACGGGCAGGGGAGCGCACCGAGCACGTCCTGGTCACCGGAACGCCCGAGAGCGCCGTCGTACGGATCGAGGACCGTGAGAATCACACGCTCGCAGCCGGACTCGACGGCGACGACCTCACCGTCGTGCTGGACGGCCGCAGCACGACCTACCGACTCGCGGAAGACGACGGCACCCTGTGGCTGGCCGGCGACGGGGGTACCTGGATCGTCTCGCAACTGCGCGAGGCGAATGTCCGCGGCGGCGACGCCCACGCCGGCGACGCCGAACTGACCAGCCCGATGCCCGGCACCGTCATCGCGGTGGCCGCGGCGTCCGGCGACACCGTCGACGCCGGCACCGCCGTCGTGGTCGTCGAGGCCATGAAGATGGAACACACGCTCACCGCGCCGATCGACGGTGTCGTCGAGGTTCTCGTCGCCGCCGGTGACCAGGTCAAGGTCGATCAATCGCTCGCGCGGGTCACTCCCGCCACCGAATCACAGCCCTCACCCGAACTCGCAACGGAGGATGCCGCGTCATGACCGAATATCTGTCCACCGGATCGCTGCCCGACGAGTACGCCCAGCTCGCGAAGACCGTCCGGGACTTCGCACAGACCGTCGTCGCGCCGGTTGCCGCCGAGCACGACGCGAACCACACCTTCCCGTATGCGGTGGTCGACGGCATGGCCGACATGGGCCTGTTCGGGCTGCCGTTCCCCGAGGAGTACGGCGGCATGGGCGGCGACTACTTCGCGCTGTGCCTCGCGCTCGAGGAACTGGGCAAGGTCGACCAGTCCGTCGCGATCACCCTCGAGGCCGGTGTGTCGCTGGGTGCGATGCCGGTGTACCGGTTCGGCAACGAGGAACAGAAGCAGGAGTGGCTGCCGCAGCTGACGAGCGGCAAGGCACTGGCCGCGTTCGGTCTCACCGAGCCCGGCGCCGGCAGCGACGCCGGCGGCACCCGCACCACCGCGAAACTGGATGGTGAGCAGTGGGTCGTCAATGGCAACAAGCAGTTCATCACCAACTCCGGCACCGACATCACCAAGCTCGTCACGGTGACCGCGGTCACCGGCACCAAGGACAACGGCCACAAGGAGATCTCCACCATCCTGGTGCCGACCTCCACCTCCGGCTTCACCGCGGAACCGGCCTACAACAAGGTCGGCTGGAACGCCTCCGACACCCATCCGCTGACGCTGCAGGACGTGCGGGTGCCCGAGGCGAATCTGCTCGGCGAGCGTGGCCGCGGCTACGCGAACTTCCTGCGCATCCTCGACGAGGGCCGCATCGCGATCGCTGCCCTGTCGGTGGGCGCCGCGCAGGGCTGCGTCGACGAATGCGTCCGCTACTCGCGTGAACGGGAGGCGTTCGGCCGGCCGATCGGTGCGAACCAGGCCATCGAGTTCAAGATCGCCCGCATGGAGGCGCGGGCCCACGCCGCCCGGACCGCCTACTACGACGCGGCCGCACTCATGTTGTCCGGCAAGCCGTTCAAGAAACAGGCGGCCATCGCCAAGCTGATCGCGAGCGAGGCCGCGATGGACAATGCGCGCGACGGCACACAGATCTTCGGCGGATACGGTTTCATGAACGAGACCCCGGTCGCCCGGCACTACCGCGACAGCAAGATCCTCGAGATCGGTGAGGGCACCACCGAGGTGCAGTTGATGCTCATCGCACGCGAGTTGGGAGTGGGGCAGTGACGATGCGACGGATCGTTCAGCGGGGACTGTGGCTCGAGGAGTTCGAGACCGAGGTGATCTACGAGCACCGGCCCGGCCGCACCGTCACCGAAACCGACAACGTCCTGTTCACGACGCTCACCATGAACACGCAGGCGCTGCACCTCGACGCCGCGTTCAGCGACGCCCTGCCCCCGTTCAACGAGCGCCTGGTCAACTCGATGTTCACGCTGTCCACGCTCGTCGGGTTGTCGGTCGCGCAGCTGACGCAGGGCACGATCGTCGCGAACCTCGGCTTCACCGAGATCGCGTTCCCGAAACCGTTGTTCCACGGCGACACGCTGTACGCCGAGACGGTCGTGCGAGCCGTGCGGGAATCGAAGAGCAGGCCGGGGGAGGGCATCGTGACGTTCGAGCACATCGGCCGCAACCAGCACGGCGACGTCGTCGCGACCGCGACCCGCAACACCCTCGTCCGGAAGAAGCCGGCATGACGACCGGTCGGGCACGTGATGTTCCCGGACCGGCGTGGCTGTTCTGTCCTGCCGACCGGCCCGAACGGTTCGCGAAGGCCGCCGCGGCCGCCGACGTCGTGATCCTCGACCTCGAGGACGGTGTCGCGCCGGCCGACAAGGCGTCGGCCCGCCGGGCACTGGCCGGCACCCCGCTCGATCCGGCCCGCACCGTCGTCCGGGTGAACGCCCACGGCACCGAGGACCACGCACTCGACTGCGCCGCACTGGACCGCACGCCGTACACCACGGTGATGCTGCCCAAGTGCGAATCCGCAGATCAGGTGGTCGACCTCGCGCCGCTGTCGGTGATCGCGCTCGTCGAATCCCCGCTCGGTGCGCTGACGATCCCGCACACGGTCACCGCCGAGAACTGCGTCGGTGTCATGTGGGGCGCCGAGGACCTCGTCGCGGCGCTCGGCGGGGCCTCCAGTCGCACCACCGCCGGCGCGTACCGCGACGTGGCGCGGCACGTGCGGTCGACGGCGCTGCTGGCGGCGAAGGCGCACGGCCGGTTCGCGCTCGACTCGGTGTTCCTCGACATCCCGGACCTCGACGGGCTCGGCGCGGAATGTGAGGATGCCGTCGCCGTCGGATTCGACGCCAAGGTCGCGATCCACCCCGGGCAGGTCGACACGATCCGGCGGGCCTACACGCCCACCCGAGAGCAGATCGACTGGGCGGAAAGAGTTCTCGCTGCCGCCGACCGCGAGCGCGGCGTGTTCGCGTTCGAGGGACGTATGGTGGACGCGCCGGTCCTACGGCACGCCGAGCAGATCGTCCGACGTGCGCACGAAGGAGCAGGCCGATGACGGAGACCCGGAGCGGTCCGCAGTGGACGCCGTCCGGCGACGACGTCGAACGTGCCCGGATCACCGACTTCACCCGGTACGTGGAGCGGCGCACCGGACGGACACTGGCCGGCTACGACGCCCTGTGGCGGTGGTCGATCGACGACCTCGACGGCTTCTGGCAGGCCCTCCGGGAGTACTTCGACGTGCCGATCACCGGCGGCCCGTCGCCGGCGCTGGCCGACGACACCATGCCCGGCGCGGTGTGGTTCCCCGGTGCGCGACTCAACTACGTCGACCAGGTGGTGCGGAACGCCCGCGACGGCCGTCCCGCGATCGTCCACGAGAACGAGCCCGGCGACACCGAGGAGCTGTCGTGGGCGGAGCTGCTGCGGCAGACCGGTGCCCTGGCCGCGACCCTGCGCTCGCTGGGCGTCGGCCCGGGGGACCGGGTCGTCGGCTACCTGCCGAACGTCCCGGAGGCGGTGGTCGCGTTCCTGGCGACCGCGAGTCTCGGTGCGGTGTGGTCGGCGTGCGGGCAGGACTACTCGGCGCCCGCCGCGCTCGACCGGCTCGGCCAGCTCGAGCCGACCGTGCTGATCGCCGCCGACGGCTACCGCTTCGCCGGCCGGGAACACCGGCGCGACACCGAGATCGGCCGGCTGCGCGCCGGGTTGCCGAGCCTGCGGGCCACCGTCGTGGTGCCGCGGCTGGGAACCGTCACACTTCCGGACACCGTGGCATGGGCCGGCGCCACCGCCGGCGACGCCCCGCTGCAGCCGGTCACGGTCCCGTTCGACCATCCGCTGTGGGTGGTGTTCTCGTCGGGCACCACCGGTCTGCCCAAGGGCATCGTGCACGGGCACGGCGGCGTCGTGCTCGAACATCTCAAAGCGATTGCGCTGCACACCGATCTGGGACGGGACGACACTTTCTTCTGGTACACCAGCCCGAGCTGGATGATGTGGAACTATCAGGTGGCCGGGCTGCTCGTCGGTGCGACGATTCTCTGCTACGACGGCAGTCCCGCCCACCCCTCACCGGACCGGTTGTGGCACATGGCGTCCCGGCACGGCGTCACCGTCCTCGGTACCAGCCCCGGCTACGTCATGGGCTGTGAGAAGGCCGGGCTGGTGCCCGCCGTCGACCACGATCTGAGCCGGCTGCGGACCGTCGGTATCACCGGATCCACCCTGCCGGCGTCGCTGTCGTGGTGGCTGTCCGCCAATATCGGTGAGCGCGTGCAGGTGTCGTCGATCAGCGGCGGCACCGACGTGGTGTCCGCATTCGTCGGCGGCACCCGCACCGTGCCGGTGTGGGCGGGGGAGCTGTCGAGGCCGTACCTCGGGGTGGCGTTGGACGCGTTCGATTCCGGTGGCCGCCCGGTGCGCGGCGAGGTCGGTGAGCTCGTGATCACCCGGCCCATGCCGTCGATGCCGGTGCGGTTCTGGAACGACCCTGACGGCTCCCGTTACCGGGAAGCCTATTTCGACGCTTTTCCCGGGGTGTGGCGCCACGGCGACTGGATCACGATCACCGAGCGGGGCGGGGTGGTGATGCACGGGCGGTCCGATTCGACGCTCAACCGCAACGGGATCCGGATGGGCAGCGCCGACATCTACCAGGTGGTGGAGCGGATGCCGGAGATCGCGGAGGCCCTCGTCCTCGGCATCGACCTGCCCGACGGGGGCTACCGGATGCCACTGTTCGTGGTCCTCGCTGCGGGCGTGACCCTCGACGACGACCTGCGTGACCGTATCCGCACCGAGATCCGTACGCACGCGTCACCGCGGCACGTGCCCGACGAGATCGTCGTCGCACCCGGTGTTCCGCACACCCGCACCGGAAAGAAACTCGAGGTTCCCATCAAACGTCTGATCCAGGGTGGTGACGAGGGGCGGGTGATCGACCGCAGCGCCGTCGACGACCCCGATCTCGTCGACTGGTACGCCCGGTTCGGGAAGCGGTGACCCGCTTCCCGAACCCCGGCTACCGGCTCGACCCGTACCGCCGGGTGATGATCTCCAGGAAGTGCCCGGACGGATCGAGGAAGTACGTTCCGCGTCCGCCGTCGTTCCGGTTGATGCCGTGCGCGGACCGCCGCGGGTCGGCCCAGTGCTCGATCTTCCGGTCGACGATGCGGCCGTAGACGGCGTCGAAGTCGTTCTCCGACACCAGGAACGCGTAGTGCTGTGGTTGCACGTCCGTCCCAGGTGGCGGTTCGGCGTAGTCGAGAGTGACACCGTTCTCCAGTTCGACACTCAGGAAGTGCCCGGCCGGAACCGGGTCCGGCAGCCCGAACAGGGTGGTGAGGAAGTATGCGGAATGCTGTTTGTCGTTCGCGGCGACGATCGTGTGGTCGAGTGAGATAGCCAAGGAAAGCTCCTCGGGTCCGGCGCCTCCATGCCTGACGCAGTCCGCCAACGGCACGCGACGCTGGTTCCAGAACTACCGCGTCGCGTGCCGATCCGCAAGCCTCACACGTCGAGGGCCTGGTCGTGCACTCCGCGCACGGCCCGCCCGGACGGGTCGGCGAGGGCGGCGAACTCCGGATCCCACTCGAGCGCGGCGGGTGTCGAGCACGCGATGGACTTGCCGCCCGGCACCGTCGCCGCCGCAGCGGTGCCGGGGAAGTGGCGTTCGAAGAGGCTGCGGTACAGGAACGCCTCCTTCGTCTCCGGGGTATTGTGCGGGAAACGTGCTGCCGCCTCGGCGAATTCGGCGTCGGTGACGACGAGTTCGGCATGATCCTTGAGGCCGTCGATCCAGCCGTAGCCGACGCCGTCGCTGAACTGTTCCTTCTGCCGCCACAGGATCTCGTCGGGCAGGGCTCCGTCGAACGCCTCCCGCACGATGTGCTTCTCGATGCGGCCGGCCCCGGCCATCTTCGCGGTCGCGTCGATACCCATCGCGGTGTCGAGGAACTCGAGATCGAGGAACGGCACCCGTGCCTCCACGCCCCACGCCATCATCGACTTGTTGGCGCGCAGGCAGTCGTAGTTGTGCAGTGCGTCGAGTTTGCGGACCGTCTCGTCGTGGAACGCCTCCGCCGACGGCGCCTTGTGGAAGTAGAGGTAGCCGCCGAAGATCTCGTCGGCCCCCTCACCGGACAGCACCATCTTCACGCCCATCGCCTTGATGCGGCGAGCGAGCAGGAACATCGGTGTCGACGCCCGGATCGTCGTCACGTCGTACGTTTCGATGTGCCGGATCACCTCCGGCAGTGCATCGAGCCCCTCCTCGAACGTGTACACGAACCCGTGGTGCTGGGTGCCCAGCATCTCTGCAGCCGTCGCTGCGGCGGCCAGATCGGGGGAGCCGTCCAGCCCGATCGCGAACGAGTGCAGCCGCGGCCACCAGGCCTCACTGCGGTCGTCGTCCTCGACACGGTCCCGCGCGAACTTCGCGGCGCACGCTGCCACCAGCGAGGAATCGAGACCGCCGGACAGCAACACGCCGTACGGGACGTCCGTCATCAGCTGCCGGTGTACCGCCTGTTCGAACGCCTCCCGCAGCGCCGCCGGTGGGATCGTCGTCCCGGCCGTCGCGTCGTGCTCGCGCCAGTCGCGGTGGTGGAAACGGCGCAACTCGCCCGTCGCGGTGTCGTACACGTGGCCGGGCGGGAACTGGGCGACGTCGTCGCACACGTCGACGAGCGCCTTCATCTCCGATGCCACCAGCAGCCGGCCCGCCGCGTCGTGCCCCCAATAGAGAGGACAGACTCCGATCGGATCGCGGGCGATGATCGCGGCCTGCCGGTCCCGGTCCCACAGCGCGAACGCGAAGATACCGTTCAATTCGGACACGAACCCGGTGCCGCCGGTGCTCCGGTACAGCGCGTTGACGACCTCGCTGTCCGAACCGGTCGTGAAGTCGTAGCCGAGGCCGTCACGCAGCTGCCGATGGTTGTAGATCTCGCCGTTCACCGCGAGTGCCAGCCGCCCGTCCCGGGATCGCAACGGCTGCGCACCCGAGGCCGGGTCGACGATCGCCAGCCGCTCGTGGACCAGGATCGCGCCGTCGTCCGCGAACACCCCGCTCCAGTCCGGGCCCCGGTGCCGCTGCCGGCGGGACAGTTCCACCGCGTGTGCTCGCAGTGTCGTGTGGTCGTCGTCGGACGACAGGCCGAAGATGCCGAAGATCGAGCACACCGGAAGAACACTCCTCATAGTGGAGACGGTCGTGAAGGCCGCCGCCGCATCGACGACGCGGACAGCTCACGGAGAGTACAAGGTGGCGGGGTCTCGGCTCCGGGATTCGCGCCCGGGTGAGGTTTCTGTCACGCTCGGCCGATTCGAGGCGCAGGCCACGACCCGTCCGCGTTTCCGGGGAGATCGGTCGAATCCTTGTACCCTTTCAGTCGAGCAGATTCGGCGGGGTGCCGCCCCGATCGGTCTGTAACACCGGCGCGATAGATCAGGTAGGCAGGAAGGCTTCGGCACGGTCTCGAGTTTGCATCTACCGGCGACCCGCGGGGAATATGGCAAAGGCTCTCAGCGGGGCCCGCGCGGCGCCCGCTGGCGCCCGGTCGAGACGACGGGTGTGTGGGGGACGGGCTGATGACGAGAGTGTCAGGAGATTTAGTGGTGGATTCGGCGAGCGCTGCACGAGACGACAGCGCCGCGGTCGGGGACCTTCCGCAGGGGGCGTTTCCCCTGTCAGCGGCGCAGCAGGGCATCTGGTTCGCCCAGCACACCGCGGGTGACGTGCCCCTGAACATCGCCGAATACATCTCTCTCGAGGGGGACATCGACGTCGATCTGCTCTCCGAGGCGAGTGTGCGGGCCGGGCGTGAGTTCGGTTCGGGTTTCCTGCGCCTGATCGAGGTGGACGGGCGTCCGTATCAGATTGTGGACCGGTCGATCGACGATTCGGTGAAGTTTCTCGATTTCCGGGGTGACGCGGATCCCATGGCGTCCGCGCACCGGTGGATGCGGGAGAACTACAGCGCGCCGATCGACCTCCTGACCGATCGGCTCGTCGCGGTGTACCTGCTGCAGGTCGCCGACCGGCACTACCTCTGGTACGCGTGCATCCATCACATCGTGCTCGACGGATTCGGTGCGATGGCCCTCGAACAGCGCATCGCCGACATCTACACCGCCCTGGTGGACGGGGTGGAGCCGCCGCCGTCGGGTGCCGTCGATCTCGAGGGGATCGTCGAGGACGATCGGGCCTACCGGGCGTCGCCCCGGTTCGAGCGGGACCGGGACGCGTGGGCGGAGCGGACGAAGAACCTGCCCGACGCGCCCAGCCTGGCCGGACGCAGCGCCCCTGTCGGCCGGTTCTCCCGGGTGGCGTCCGATCCGCTGCCCGCCGAGACCGAGGCGTTGCTCACCGAGCGGCTCGAGGTGACCAACTCGTCGGTGGCGCCGTACGCGGTGGGCGCGTTCGCCACGTATCTGGCGAAACTCACAGGTGTCACCGATGTGGTGCTGAGCCTGCCGGTGTCGGCCCGCACCACCGCAAAGCTACGCAATTCGGGCGGCATGGTGTCCAATGTAGTGCCGCTGCGCCTGACTCTGTCCCCGGACATGACGGTCAGCGACGTCGTCGCGGCCGCACAGGTGGAGATCGCGGGTGCACTGCGCCGGCAGCGGTACCGCTACGAGGACATCCGCCGCGACGCCGGCTCCACCAACGATCAGCGGGGCTTCTTCGGACCGTCGGTGAACATCATGATGTTCCACGGCCAGATCCGGCTCGGGGACGTGACCGGCACGTCGCACGTGCTCACCACCGGCCCGATCGACGACCTGTCGCTCAACATCTACCCGGCGTCGATGGACAGCCGCACACACATCGACTTCGAGGCCAACCCGAGCCTGTACACGTCGGAGGAACTGGCCCGGCACCACGGCCGCTTCTTCGAATTCTTCACCCGGTTTCTCGAGGTCGCGGCCGACGACGTCGCGATCGGTACCGTGCCGGTGCTCGGTGACAGCGAGCGCGCGCAGGTCGTCGACGGCTGGAACGGCCCGGTCGAACCGCTGGCCGCGGGCACGGTCGTGGACCGGTTCGACGCCCGCGTGGCGGCCACCCCGGACGCGATCGGCTTCGTCGACGAGCACGTCGCGTGGACGTTCGCCGAGTTCGGGGTCCGGGTGAACCGGTTGGCCCGGCATCTCGTCGGGCTCGGGGTCGGCCCGGAGACGAAGGTCGCGCTCGGCATCTCCCGGTCGGTCGACGCGATGGTCGCGATGTACGCGGTGCTCGCCGCGGGTGGCGCGTACGTGCCGCTCGACCCCGATCATCCGGCCGAGCGCACCGCGTACGTGCTCCGCAACTCGGCACCGCTGTGCGTGCTCACCCGCACCGGTGACCCGATCGCGCTGCCCGACGACGTCCGCACCGTCGCGCTCGACACCCTCGATCTCACCGTCGGCGACGGGACCCCTCTCACCGACGCCGACCGCATCGCGCCGCTGCGGCCCGACAATCTCGCGTACGTGCTGTACACGTCCGGGTCGACGGGGCAGCCCAAGGGTGTCGCGGTGCCGCACGCCGCGGTGCTCAACCAGGTGCTGTGGCTCGCCGACCGCTACGGTCTGGGCGCCGACGACGTCGTCCTGCAGAAGACGCCCACGACGTTCGACGTGTCGGTGTGGGAGCTGTTCTCGGCGCCGATCTCCGGGGCCAGGCTGATCGTCGCCACCCCGGACGGGCATCGCGACCCCGACTATCTGGCCGACGTCGTCGAGCGGCACGCGGTGACGCTGACGTCGTTCGTGCCGTCGATGCTGGCGGTGTTCGTGGCGGGTGCCGCCCGCGGCCGGATCTCGAGCCTGCGTGCCGTGCTGGTGGCCGGTGAGGCGTTCCCGACGTCGCTGGCCGCGGAGTTCCGGGCCGTGTCCGACGCCGAGATCCACAACCTGTACGGGCCGACGGAGTTCACCGTCCACGCCACCGAGTTCGCGGTCGAGGACGACGATCCGGCGGTGATCCCGATCGGCCGTCCGGTCCGCAACAGCCGCGCGTACGTGCTCGACGCGCGGCTGCGGCCCGTTCCGGTGGGGGTGCCGGGCGAGCTGTACCTGGCGGGCGTGCAGGCGGCCCGCGGCTACGAGCTGCGCCCCGACCTGACCGCGGACCGGTTCGTCGCCGACCCGTTCGGCCCCGCCGGCAGCCGGCTGTATCGCACCGGCGACCTGGTGCGGTGGAGTCCGGACGGCACCGTCGAATACCTGGGTCGTACCGATTTCCAGGTGAAGGTGCGCGGTCTGCGGATCGAGCTGGGGGAGATCGAGGCCGCGCTCGACACGCATCCGTCGGTCGCGCAGTCCGCGGTCGTCGTGTACGAGGGCGACCTCGGGCAGCGGCTGGCCGGATACGTCGTGCCCCGTACCGGTGTCGACGTCGACATCGAGGGGCTGCGCACGCACGTCGCGACCCTGGTCCCGGAGTACATGGTTCCGGACGCGATCACGGTGCTCGCCGAGATGCCGGTCGGCAGCAGCGGCAAACTCGATCGCAAGGCGCTCCCGGAACCGGTGTTCGAGGCGGCCACCACCGAGTACGTGGCGCCGCGCACCCCGATGGAGCGTGCGCTGGCCGACCTGATCGGCGGCATCCTCGGGATCGAGCGGATCAGTGTCGGCGACCCGTTCCTCGCCCTCGGCGGCGACAGCATCGTCGCGATCCAGGTCGCGTCCCGCGCCAAGGAGGCGGGCATCGCGATCAAGGCGCGGGACGTCTTCGAACGCAAGACCGTCGCCGCGCTCGCGGAGGTCGCCGAGTACCGGGACACCGCCGCGGTCGTCGAGTCCCTCGAGGAACTTCCCGGCGGTGGCGTCGGCACGATGCCGGCGACCCCGGCCGTGTACTGGATGACCGAGCAGGGCGACGACGTGCACCGGTTCGCGCAGGCGGTGCTGCTCGAGATCCCCACCGACGTCGACCACACCGGCCTGCTGCGCACCGTCGGCTCGGTCCTGGACAGCCACCACCAGCTGCGGGCACGTCTCGTGCGCGACGGTGACGACTGGGCTGTCGAGGCCCGCCCCGCCGGCAGCGTCGACGTGGCGTCCGTCGTCGAGCACGTCGTCACCGACGCGGCCGTCGGCAGCGGTGAGTTCACGTCGCTGCTGGACGCGGCGCTCCGCAGGGCGAGCGACGCCCTCGATCCGGCGGCCGGCGACCTGGTGCGCTGCGTGTGGATCACGTCGTCGGACGCGGTTCCCGCCGACCGGGCGTTCGCCCGACTGCTCGTCGTCGTCCACCATCTCGCGGTCGACGGTGTCTCGTGGCGCATCCTGGTTCCCGATTTCACCGCGGCGTGGGCGCAGATCCGGTCCGGTCACGAGCCGGCCGCGGCGTCGGAGGGCACGTCGTTCCGGCGTTGGGCGCACGGTCTGACCGCCAACGCGACCGCCGGTGCCCGGCGCTCCGAACTGCCGTACTGGCGTTCCGTCCTCGGTGGCGACGACGCGCTCCTGGGCAGCCGCGTCCTCGACGAGCGCGACACCGTCGAGCATCTCGGTCGTGTCGAGGTCACGGTGCCCACCGAGGTCACCGAGGCGCTGCTCACCACCGTCCCGGCCACCTACCGCGGGGGTGTGCCCGACGGCCTGCTCACCGCGTTGACCGCCGCCACGTCGGCGTGGCTCGCGGCCCGCGGCGAAACGCAGAACTCGGCGCTGGTGCTGCTCGAGGGGCACGGCCGCGAGGAGGACGCACTGCCCGGCGTCCTGCTGGATCGCACGGTCGGCTGGTTCACCAGCATGTTCCCGGTGCGGCTGGACCTGGCCGGGGCGTCCGCCGCGGACGTCCTCGCCGGTGGCGCGGCCACCGGCAGCGCGCTCAAGGCAGTCAAGGAGCAGCTGCTGGCGGTCCCGAACCGGGGTATCGGGTTCGGGTTGCTGCGCTATCTCGATCCGCAGACCCGCGACGAGCTGGCGGCCGCCCGCCGCCCGCAGATCGGCTTCAACTACCTGGGCCGGGTCGACGTCGGTGACGTCCCCGACGAGGTGCGCCCGCTGGCGTGGCTGCCGGACATCGACACGATGGCGATGACCGGTACCCGCGGCGACGACATGCGCGTCGGTCTCGCCCTCGACATCAACGCGATGGTCACGAAGACTGCGGCGGGCTCGCAGCTGACCGCGACCGTCGACTTCCCGACCGGGGTCCTCGACGATGCCGACGTCCGCGAGTTCGCGGATCTGTGGGTGCGGGCGCTGACCGCGGTCGCGTCGCACTGCGCCGGTATCGGCGCGGGCGGACGTACCCCCTCCGAACTGGATCTGGTGCGGTTGACGCAGCGCCGCATCGAGGAGCTCGAGGCGCGCTACCCGTCGTTGCAGGACGTGTGGTCGCTGGCCCCGCTGCAGGCGGGCCTGCTGTTCCACGCCGCGATGTCCGACGCGGGCACCGACGTCTACACGACGCAGCTGGTGTTCGACCTGTCCGGCGTGCTGGACGCGCTGCGGCTGCGACGGGCCGCCGAGGCGTTCGTGGCCCGGCACGAGACGGTCCGGACCGCGTTCGAGCTCGACGACGCCGGCACCGGCATGCAGATCGTCGTGGGTGACGTGGACGTGCCGTGGGCCGAGGTGGACCTGAGTGATGCGTCCCTCGACGACGCCGACCGCGACGCCCGTACCGACGAGCTGATCGCCGCAGCCCGCACCGAACGGTTCGACATGACGGCGCCGCCGCTCGTGCGGTTCCTGTTGATCCGCTTGCCGGGCAACCGTTTCCGTTTCGTCGTCACCAACCATCACATCCTGTTCGACGGCTGGTCGCTGCCGATCCTGGTGCAGGACCTGCTGGGGTTGTATGCGCTCGACGGGGACGGTGCGGCGTTGCCGCCGACCCGCTCGTACCGCAGCTACCTCGAGTGGCTCGGGGCGCGCGACACGCGGGCGTCGCTCGCGGCGTGGACGCAGGAACTCGCCGGGCTCGAGGAGTCGACGCTGCTGGCGCCGCACGCCTCCGACTCCCCGGTGGAGTCCGAGCCCGCCGAGCTGACCGTGACGCTGCCCGATGCGCTGCTGTCGGCGCTCACCAAGCGGTCGCGCACGCTCGGCGTCACCATGAACACGCTGGTGCAGGCGGCGTGGGCGGTCGTGCTGGGCCGGTTGACCGGTCGCAGCGACGTCGTGTTCGGCACGACGGTGTCGGGTCGTCCCCCCGAGGTCGACGGCGTCGAGGGCATCCTGGGCCTGTTCATCAACACGCTCCCGGTGCGGGTTCCGGTGCTCGACGACGAGACCGTCGACGAACTGCTCGAACGCTTGCAGGGCCGGCAGACCGGTCTGCTCGACCATCACCATGTGGGGCTGCCGGAGATCCAGGGCACCACCGGGTTGGGCACCCTGTTCGACACGCTCATGGTGTACGAGTCCTACCCGCTCGACCGGGAGGCGCTCACCCGCGCCGGCAGCATCGGCGGCCTGCAGGTGGAGGGGGTGACGTCGAACGACGCCACCCACTACCCGTTCGCGGTCGTCGCGCTCACCGACGGGCAGCTGCACCTGAGCGCCAAGTACCTGCCGTCGCTGTTCACGGCCGACGAGGCCGCCACGATCATGGACCGGCTGGTGCGGGTGCTCGACGTGGTCTCCACCGACGGCACCGTCCGGGTCGGGGACATCGACGTGCTCGAGCCGGCCGAACGGGCCCGGCTGTGTGCCGTGCACGGTCCGGCGGCGGAACGGCCGCAGACCCTGCCGGAGATCCTCGCGGCGTCGGTCGCGGCGAACCCGGACGGGGCGGCGCTGGTCGCCGACGGTGTCATGTGGACGTACCGGGAGCTCGACGAGCGCTCCAACCGGCTCGCCAGGGTCCTGATCGACCACGGTGCCGGTCCGGAAACCGCTGTGGCGCTGGGCATGACGCGGTCGCCGTATTCGGTGCTGGCGACGTGGGCGGTCGCGAAGACCGGTGCCGCGTTCGTGCCGGTCGACCCGCGCTACCCGAGTGAGCGGGTGGCGTTCACGATCACCGATTCCGGTGCGGTGCTGGGCCTTTCGGTCGGTGCGGAGAGCCTCGAGCTGCCGGCGGCCGTCGAGTGGCTGGCGCTGGACTCCGCGGAGTGCGCGGACGCGTGCGCGTCGGCCTCGGCTGCGGCCGTCACCGATGCGGACCGGCGGTCGCCGCTGCGGATCGCGAACACCGCCTACATGATCTACACGTCCGGGACCACCGGGAAGCCGAAGGGCGTCGCGGTCGCGCACACGGGCCTGGCGAACCTGGCGGCCGAGCAGCGCGAGCACTACGGCATCACACCGGCATCGCGGACGATGCACTTCGCGTCCCCGAGCTTCGACGCGTCCGTGCTCGAACTGCTGCTCGCATTCGGTTGCGGCGCAACGATGGTCGTGGCCCCCGCCGACCTGTACGGCGGCGCGGATCTGCACGACTTCCTGGCCGGGCACCGCATCACGCATGCGTTCGTCACTCCGGCCGCGCTCGCGTCGGTGGACCCGTCGGGCCTGCCGGAGCTGACGACCGTCGTGGTCGGCGGCGAGGCGTGCCCGCCGGAACTGGTGGCCGACTGGGGTGCGGGCCGGAAGATGTACAACGGCTACGGCCCCACCGAGGCCACCGTCATGAGCAACGTCAGCTTCCCGATGGTTCCGGGTGAGCCCGTCGTCATCGGCGGACCGATCCGCGGCCTGACCGCGTACGTCCTCGACGCCGGTCTGCGTCCGGTCCCGGTCGGGGTCGCAGGTGAGCTGTACCTGTCGGGCCCGCAGCTGGCCCGCGGCTATCACGCCCGCGGCGGCCTGACCGCGGAGCGCATGGTCGCGGATCCGTTCGCCGAACCCGGTGCCCGCATGTACCGAACCGGTGACGTGGTGCGGTTCGTGCCCGACTCCCGGCACACGTCCGGTCTCGACCTCGAGTACGTGGGACGCTCCGACTTCCAGGTGAAGGTGCGCGGGTTCCGCATCGAACTCGGTGAGATCGACGCGGTCCTGAACGCGCACCCGGACGTCGCGTTCGCGGTCACGACGGGTGCGACGACGCCGGCGGGGGAGACCGCGCTGGTGTCGTACGTGTACGCGTCCGGTGCGGCTGTGCTCGATCCGGCCGAGCTGACGGTGTTCGTGGGCCGTTCGGTGCCGTCGCACATGGTGCCGAGTGTGATCGTGGTCCTCGACGAGCTTCCGCTGACCCCGGCGGGCAAGCTGGACCGTCGCGCGCTGCCCGAGCCCGATTTCACGGCCGTGCAGGGCGAGTCGGTCGCGGCCCGCACCCCGAGCGAGGCGGTCGTCGCGGCCGTGTTCGCCGACGTCCTCGGGCTCGCCGAGGTGAGCGTCGTCGAGTCGTTCTTCGATCTGGGCGGTAACTCGTTGCTGGCCACCAAGGTGGTCGCCGGGCTGCGCGCCGAGACCGGCACCGAGCTGGGTGTGCGGGACGTGTTCGAGGCCAAGACCGTCGAGGTGCTCGCCGCGCGGCTGGACGAGTCTGCCGGCCTCGGCGGTGACCGTCCGGCGCTCACGCCGCGCCCGCGCCCGGACCGGATCCCGGTGTCGATGGCGCAGCGCAGCATGTGGCTGCTCAACCGTCTCGACGTCGAGTCGGCGGCCTACAACATTCCGCTCGCGGTCCGGTTGTCCGGCGCCCTGGACGTGGCCGCGATGGCGGCCGCGGTGCGGGACGTCCTCGGCCGGCACGAGGCGCTGCGGACCGTGTTCCCCGAGTCGGTCGACGGCCCGTACCAGCGGGTGCTGGCGGTCGACGAGATTCCCGTCGACCTGACGCCCGTCGACGTCACCGATACCGAACTGCGTTCGGCCGTCGTCGAATTCGCATCCCGCGGATTCGATCTGACGACGACTCCGCCGGTCCGGATCCGGTTGCTGCGCACCGCCCCCACCGAGTTCCTGCTGGTGCTGGTGGTGCACCACATCAGTGCGGACGGTGCGTCGCTCGCCCCGCTCGCGGTGGACGTGATGACCGCCTACCAGGCCCGCACCCGTGGGCAGGCGCCCGCATGGTCGCCGCTGCCGGTGCAGTACGCCGACTTCGCGATCTGGCAGCGCGAGGTCCTCGGTGACGTCGCCGACCCGGACTCGCGGGCGGCCGCGCAGATCGCGTACTGGACGGATGCTCTCGCCGGTGCCCCCGAGGTACTCGAACTGCCCACCGACCGGCCGCGTCCGGCCCGGGCGTCGGCAGCCGGCGCGTTCGTCGACTTCGAGGTCGGCGCCGAGCTGACCGCGGGCCTGCACGCGCTCGCCGCGCGGCACGAGGCGTCGACGTTCATGGTCGCGCACGCCGCCCTCGCGGCGCTGCTGTCGCGGCTCGCGCACACCGGCGACGTCGTGATCGGCACGCCGAACGCGTCGCGCACCGACCGGGCCCTGCAGCCGCTGGTCGGCATGTTCGTCAACTCGCTGGCGCTGCGGACCCGGGTCGGCTCGGGGGAGACCTTCACCGGCCTGCTCGGCCACACCCGCGAGCAGGACCTGGCCGCGTTCGAGAACGCCGACGTGCCGTTCGAGGACGTCGTCGGCGCCCTGAACGTGCGCCGGACCTCGGCGTACGCGCCGGTGTTCCAGGTGATGCTCTCGTTCCAGAACAACCGTGTCGGCGCTCTCGAGCTGCCGGGACTGACCGTCGAGGTGCTCGAGGACCTCGACGAGGGTGCCAAGTACGACCTGACGGTCACCCTCACCGAGCGTGTCGACGCCTCCGGGCGTCCGATCGCGTACACCGGACGCGTCACGTACGCGACCGACCTGTTCGATGCCACGACTGCGGCGGCCCTGGCCGAGCGGTACGTCCGCGTCCTCGACGCAGTCGTCGCCGACCCGACCACGGTCGTCGGTGACATCGACATCTTCACCGAGCACGAGAGAATGCAGTTGACCAAGCCTGAACCCCGCCGTCCGCTGACCGTCCAGGAGCTCCCGCAGCTGCTCGCGGCGGCTGTCGAGGTCGCGCCGGACGCGGTGGCCGTCGCACACGACGGCATGCAGGTCACGTACCGCGAGTTCGACGAGCGGCTGCGGATGATGTCCGGGCCGATGGCCGAACGTGGCATGAGCCCGGACGCGATCGTGTCGGTGGTCCTCACCGGCCTGGTGCCGACGATCATGATGGCGCCGCCGGCCGAGGACGGCAGGGACGGCTTCACCGTCGTGCTCGATCGGCTGCTCGCGGACGCCGCGGACCTGGTCGGCGACGTCGACCTGTCGGGTATCGAGGCGACCGCGGTCGCGACCGCACCCACCGTGGACACCGACGCCCCGGGCCGGGAGGGCTGGCCGCTCGCCGACGCGGTCGCGCTGTGGCGCGGCCGGGTCGAGGCCGATCCGGACGCGGCCGTCGTCGTGGCGGACGGGGTCACCACCACCCGCCGCGAACTCGATCTGCGCACCGATCGGCTCGCGCACGCGCTCCTCGACCGTGGTGTCGGCCCGGACGACGTCGTGGCCCTGCTGGTGCCGCGGTCGCTGGACTGGGTGGTCGGCATGCTCGCGGCGTGGAAGATCGGTGCCGCGTACTGCCCGTTCGACCAGTCGTGGACGCTCGAGCGGATCACCGACCTGGTCGCGGACACCCGAGCCAAGGCGGTCGTGACGACGTCGGCGTGGGCGGATCTGCCGTCGGCGACGTTCGATCCGATCGTGCTCGACGACCCCGCCACCGTGGCAACGCTGGCCGGCTACCCGCAGGGCCTGCCGGTGACCGATCCGTGGTCGGGTCCGCATGCGGGTGCCCGCATCGCGTACGTCATCACGACGTCCGGGTCGACGGGCCGGCCGAAGCCGACGATGGTGCCGATGCTGGGCGTGTCCAACACGTTCCAGTGGTACCGCCGGGAACTGGCGTTCGAGGCCGGAACCGGTGTGCTGGTGGCGAATTCGCCGCTGTTCGACCAGACGCAGAAGAACATCTGGGTTTCGCTCGGGTTCGGGGGCGTGCTGTATCTCGCGCCGGACGGCTTCGATCCGCTGGCGATCCTGAAGATCGTCGACACCGGCGCGGTCGCGATCGCGAACATGGCGCCGAGTGCGTTCGAGGTCCTCGCCGACGTGCAGAGGGACACCCGTATGGGGTCGGTTCTGACGAAGCTGTCGGCGGTGGTGCTCGGCGGCGAGTCGATCCGTCCCGCGGCCACCGCGCCGCTGATCGGGTCGTCGACCCGCATGATCAACACCTACGGGCCGACGGAGACGTCGGACACCACGTCCTGCTACGAGGTGGACCTGTCGGCGGTCGATGCCGAGGACGGTCCGATCCCGTTCGGTACCGCGTTCGAGGGCGTCGAATACTACGTGCTCGACGACCGGTTGCGGCGGGTGCCGCGCGGCGTCACCGGTGAGCTGTACATCGGTGGCCAGGTGGTGGGACGCGGCTACGGCGGCATGACCGCGACGACGGCGTCCCGGTTCGTCGCCGACCCGTTCGCGGCTCCCGGCGCCCGCATGTACCGCACCGGCGACCTGGTGCGGGAACGCGCCGACGGTCAGCCGATCTTCCTGGGCCGCACCGACTTCCAGGTGAAGCTGCACGGCCTGCGAATCGAGCTCGGGGAGATCGAGACCGCACTCACCGACGACGAGCAGGTGCTGCAGGCCATCGTCGTCGTATTCGGCGAGGAAGACGAGGCGCGACTGGCCGGATACGTGACGGCCGCCGCGGGTGTCGCGCTCGACGCCGACACGGTCCTCACACGTCTGCGCCGGACGCTGCCGTCGCACATGGTGCCCGAGGCGCTGGTGGTGCTGGACGAGATGCCGCTCAACGCGAGCGGCAAGATCGACCGCAAGCAGCTGCCGGAGCCGGAGTTCACGGCCCGCGACGTCGAGTTCGTCGCGCCGCGCACCCCGCTCGAGGAGACCCTGGCCGCGGTGTTCGCGGACGCGCTCGGTGTCGACCGGGTGGGTGTGACGACGTCGCTGTTCGACCTGGGCGGCAACTCGTTGGCCGCGGCCCGGATCGCGGCCCGCGTCGCCGCCGCGACCGGTGCCACCGTCGGCATGCGGGAACTGTTCGACGCCCCCACCGTTGCCGAGCTCGCCGAGCACGTACAGTCGCTCGGCACGTCGGCGCCGCGCCCCGAACTGGTCGCCGCCGAGCGTCCCGCCACGATTCCGCTGTCGCTCGCGCAGCAGCGGATGTGGCTGCTCAACCGGATCGACGCGTCGTCCCCGGCCTACAACATCCCGATCGTGCTGCGGATGCGCGGCGCCCTCGACGCCGATGCCCTCGCCGGCGCGGTCCGGGACGTCGTGGCGCGGCACGAGGTGCTGCGCACGGTGTTCCCCGTCGCCGACGACACCGCGGACGGGCCGCACCAGGTGATCCTGCCCGCCGGTGACGTGCAGCTGGATCTGGCCCTGGACCTGGAGCAGGCCCCGGTCACCGAGGCGGATCTCACGGCGGCCGTCACGTCCGTCGCTGCCGCCGGATTCGACCTCTCGACGTCGATCCCGGTGCGCGCGAAGCTGCTGCGGCTGTCCGACGACGAGCACGTGCTCGTCGTCGTCACGCACCACATCGCGTCCGACGGCGGCTCGGCGATCCCGCTGGCCCGGGATCTGATGCTCGCGTACGCGGCCCGCACCGAGAACCCGGGTGCCGTCGACGTCACGCCGGCGTGGCCGGCGCTGCCGGTGCAGTACGCCGACTTCGCGATCTGGCAGCGCACGCTGCTCGGTGATGTCGCGGATCCGGAGTCGCTCGCCGCCCGGCAGGTCCGCTACTGGGCCGACGAGCTCGCGGGCCTGCCCGAGGTGCTCGAGCTGCCCACCGACCGCCCGCGCCCGCTGGTGCGGGACATGCGTGGCGACGCGGTGCAGTTCGCGGTGCCCGCCGACCTGCACGCGCAGCTCGCGGAACTCGCCCGCGCACAGGGTGTTTCGATGTTCATGGTGCTGCACGCCGCGCTGGCCGTCGTACTCGGACGCGTCGCGGCCACCGACGATCTCGCGATCGGCACCGCCGTGTCGGGCCGCGGTGACGCGGCCGTCGACGACCTCGTCGGCATGTTCGTCAACACGCTCGTCCTGCGCACCCGGTTGCGGTCCGACGAGCCGTTCACGGCGCTGCTGGCGCGGGTGAAGGACACCGATCTGGCTGCGTTCGGCAACCTCGACGTGCCGTTCGAGCAGCTCGTCGACGAGCTGGCGCCGCCGCGCACCACGTCGCACACGCCGCTGTTCCAGGTGGTGCTCTCGCATCAGGCCGACGCGGTCCCGGCGCTCGAGTTCGCGGGCCTGGACGTCACCGCCGACGCCGTCGACGTGGGCTTCGCGAAGTTCGATCTCACGGTCGACCTGGCGGAGTCGCACGGTACCGCCGGCGAACCTGCCGGTATCGCCGGTCACCTCGGTTTCGCCACCGACATCTTCGACGCCGACACCGCCCGGGCGCTCGCCGAGCGTTACGTGCGGGTGCTGCGGGCCGTCGCCGTGGACGCCGACACCACGGTCGGTGCGGTGGACGTGCTGTCCGACACCGAACGCGGCGCGCTGGTGCCGGTGCACGGCCCGCAGGGCAACACCGCGCAGCCGCTGCACGAGCTGCTGGCCGCCGCCGTCGCCGCGAACCCGGACGGTGTCGCGATCGTCGACGGCGACCGGTCGCTGACGTACCGGGATCTCGACGCCCGCTCCAACCGGCTCGCCCGCCTGCTGATCTCGCAGGGTGTGCGTTCGGAAACGTTCGTGGCACTGGGGATCACGCGGTCGATCGAATCCGTGCTCGGTATCTGGGCGGTCGCCAAGGCCGGCGGCGCGTACGTGCCGGTGGACCCGAACTATCCGGCCGACCGCATCGCGCACGTCGTCGCCGACTCGGGCGCCCTGCTGGGCCTGACGGTGTCGACGGCCCGCGCCGAGCTGCCCGCCGACGTCGACTGGCTCGACCTGGACACGCTCGCGCTCGACCGCTGGTCGGACGCCCCCGTCACCGACTCCGAGCGGCTCGCCCCGGTGCGCGTCGCGGACGTCGCGTACGTGATCTACACGTCCGGCACCACCGGCAAACCCAAGGGTGTCGCCGTCACGCACGGCGGTCTCGCGAGCTTCGCGCACGAGCAGCGGGAGCGGTTCGCCGTCACCGCCGACTCGCGGACGCTGCACTTCGCGTCCCCGAGCTTCGACGCGTCGGTGCTCGAGCTGCTGCTCGCGGCGTGCGCGGGGGCCACGATGGTGATCGCGCCGGCCGACCTGTACGGCGGCGAGGAGTTCTCCGACTTCCTGCGCGCGCAGCAGGTCACGCACGGTTTCGTCACCCCGTCGGCGCTCGCGTCGGCCGATGCCACCGGTATCGATTCGCTCACCCACGTGCTCGTCGGTGGCGAGGCGTGGTTCGCGGACCTGTCCGCGAAGTGGGCGCCGGGCCGGTCGATGGTCAACGTGTACGGCCCCACCGAGACGACGATCGCGGTCACGCTGTCCGATCCGGTGATGCCGGGGGTCAACCCGACCCTGTCCGGGCAGGTCCGCGGCACGAGCCTCGTGGTGCTCGACGCGCACCTGAACCCCGTTCCGGTGGGGACCCCGGGTGAGCTGTACGTGGCGGGCCCGAGTGTGGCCCGCGGCTACCACCAGCGGTTCGGTCTGACCGCGTCGCGTTTCGTCGCGAACCCGTTCGGTGAGCCCGGTTCGCGGCTCTACCGCAC
Organism: Prescottella sp. R16; assembly: GCF_030656875.1. Lineage (NCBI taxonomy): Bacteria > Bacillati > Actinomycetota > Actinomycetes > Mycobacteriales > Nocardiaceae > Rhodococcus > Prescottella sp. R16. The sequence goes on along the minus strand of NZ_CP130943.1, from coordinate 3,560,844 downwards.
CGGTGACGTGGTCCGTTGGACCCGAACCGATTCGGGCGCACTGGATCTCGAATACATGGGCCGTTCCGACTTCCAGGTGAAGATCCGCGGTTTCCGGATCGAGCTCGGCGAGATCGACCAGGTGCTCGGATCGCATCCGTCGGTGGACTTCGCCGCGTCGTCGGTCGCGAAGACCGGTGGCGGCGACCCCGTCCTCGTCGCGCACGTGAAGGCGGTCGCCGGCGCCGTGATCGATCCTTCCGCGGTGCTCGCGCACTGCCGCGAGTCGCTGCCCGGCTACATGGTGCCCACCGCGCTCGTCGTCGTCGACGACGTGCCGCTCACCCCGGTCGGCAAGCTGGACCGGGCCGCGCTGCCCGCACCGGACCTGTCGGCACTCACCGCCGAGCACCGGGAGGCCGAGACGGCCACCGAGCGGGTCGTGGCCGAGGTGTTCGCCGACGTGCTCGGCATCGACCGGGTCGGCCGGGACGACGACTTCTTCGCGCTCGGCGGCAACTCGCTCGTCGCGACCCGGGTCGCGGCCCGGGTCGGTGCCGCGCTCGGTATCGATCTCGCGGTCGGGGAGATCTTCCGGGCCTCGACCGTATCCGGTCTGGCCGAGCGCATCGACGCGCAGGGGACCGGTACCGGTTCGCGGCCGCCGCTGCGCCCGCAGCCGCGTCCGGAGCGGATTCCGCTGACGCTCGCGCAGGAACCGATGTGGTACTCCAACCGCGTCGATCCGGGTTCGGCCTCCTACAACATTCCGCTCGCGCTGCGCCTGGACGGTGATCTCGACGTCGACGCGCTGCGGGGCGCGCTCGCCGACGTCGTGACCCGGCACGAGGCGTTGCGGACGGTGTTCCCGTCGTCGCCGGACGGCCCGTACCAGGTGGTGCGGGATGTTGCAGATGTCGATCTGGAACTGTCGGTGACGACTGTCGCCGACGAATCCGCACTGACCGCAGCCCTGTTCGCGGACGGTACGGCCGGGTTCGACGTCACGAAGCAGCTGCCGGTGCGGGCGAGCCTGTACCGCGTCGGGGACGGCGAGCCGGTGCGGCACGTGCTGCTGGTGGTGCTGCACCACATCGTCGCCGACGGTGGTTCGATCGCGCCGCTGGCCCGGGACCTGTTCACCGCGTACTACGGTCGCACGCAGGGGCAGTCCCCGGCGTGGGCGCCGCTGCCGGTGCAGATGGCCGATGTCGCGCTGTGGCAGCGCAGCGTGCTCGGTTCCGTCGACGACACACATTCGGCGATCGGCACGCAGCTCGCGTACTGGACCGAGCAACTGGCCGGTCTCCCGGACGTGCTCGACCTCCCGCTCGACCACCAGCGTGTCGCGGGACGGGTGCCGCAGCCGGGCCGGGTCGACGCCGTCGTCGACCCGCAGCTGTGGGCCGAGGTCGACGAACTCGGCCGCGCACACGGGGCGTCGGCGTTCATGGTCACCCACGCGGTGTTCGCGACGCTGCTCGCCCGCATGAGCGGCACCGAGGACATCGCCGTCGGCACGCCCGTCGGCGGTCGCGGCGACGCTGCCCTCGACAACCTGGTCGGCATGTTCGTCAACACGCTGGTGCTGCGCACCGCGGTGCCGCAGGACGCGACGTTCGCCGACCTGCTCGGGGCCGTTCGCGACGGTGACCTGGCGGCGTTCGCGCACCAGGATCTGCCGTTCGCGACACTCGTGGACCGGCTGGTGCCGCGCCGTCCGGCCGCGCATGCACCGCTCGTGCAGGTGATGCTGACGTTCCAGAACAACGAGGCCGCACACCTCGAACTGTCGGGGCTGACCGTATCGGCGCTCGAATCCCCGGACACCGCACCGAAGTTCGATCTCACACTCGGCATCGACGAGCAGGGCTCGGACACCGAGACCGGGACCCGGATCCTGTTCGACTACGCCGCGGACCTGTTCGACGAGGCCACGATCGCCGCGTACGCGGACCGGTTCCTGCGCCTCCTGGCGGCCGTCACGGCGGACCCGTCGGTGCAGGTGTGGGACATCGACCTGCGTTCGGACGACGAGCGAGCCGAGGCCGAGGTTGCGTCGAGGCCGGCGTCGGGAGATTCGTCGCTGAGCAACTCCGCGGTGGCCGCGGATCTGGCCGGCAAGCCGTTGCCCGAACTGCTGGATGCTGCCGCGTCCGTCAACCCGGACGGGATCGCGCTGTCGCACAACGGCACCGACGTCACCTACCGGCAGTGGCACGACAAGTCGACGGAGTTGGCGACGACGCTCGCCGCCGTCGGTGTCGGCCCCGAGGCCGCCGTGACGGTGGCGCTGTCGACGTTGCTGCCGGGCCTGCTCGACGGCGCCGCCGGAGAGGACTTCGCGGAGCGTTTCGCCGGTCTGCTCGCGAACGTCATCGCCGAGGCCGACGTCGCGGGGGACACCCGGGCGCTGGTCGTCGACCCGCTCGCGGACTGGCACGACCACGTGGCCGCCGACCCGTCGGCGATCGCGGTGGCGACCGCGGACGAGCAGCTGACCCGCGCCGAACTCGACGACCGCGCGAACCGGCTGGCGGCCCTGCTCGTCGAGCGCGACGCCGGCCCGGACCGTGTCGTCGCGCTCGTCGTACCGCGCTCGATCGAGTGGATCGTCGGCCTGCTGGCGACGTGGAAGGTGGGCGCCGCGTACGCGCCGATCGATCCGTCGTACCCGCTCGACCGCATCCAGGCGATGATCGAGGACAGCGGTGCGTGCGCCGTCGTGTCCACCACCGGCTGGACCGACGCCGCCGACAGCGGAGTCGACGTGCTGGTCCTCGACACCCCCGAGACGGCAGCGGCCCTGGCCGGGGCTGCGGTCGTCGACCGCGGGAACCCGTGGACGCAGCCGGGGGCGGGGGAACGGCTGGCGTACGTGATCTCGACGTCCGGCTCCACCGGACGGCCCAAGCCGACGCTGGTACCGATGCTCGGCTTCACGAACATGCTGGCGTGGTACCGCAAGGAAGCCGAACTTGCTTCCGGCACCGGTGTTCTCGTCACGTCCGCGCCAGGCTTCGACCTGACGCAGAAGAACGTGTGGGGGCCGCTGTCCACCGGTGGCACGGTGTACCTGGCGCCGGACGGCTTCGAGCCGCACGCGATCCTGCGGATGATCGCCGACCACGACGTGCACGTCACCAACATGGCACCCAGTGCGTTCGAGGCGCTCGTCGACCTCGACACCGACGACGCGCTGGCGTCGCTGCGGATGATCTACCTCGGTGGCGAGGCCGTGAACGTCGCACCGCTGACCGCGCTGCTGCAGCGCGGTGTGCGGATCGTCAACAGCTACGGCCCGACCGAGGCGTCCGACGTCGTCGCCCGCTACGAGATCACCGCGGACGACGCCGCACAGCACCAGCGGGTGCCCACCGGCACCCCGATCGACGGCGTCGCCCTGTACGTCCTCGACGCGCGGTTGCGGCACGTCCCCAAGGGCGTGACCGGTGAGCTGTACGTCGGCGGCATCCAGGTGGGCCGCGGCTACGGCGGACTGCCGAGCCTGACCGCGTCCCGGTTCACGGCCGACCCGTACTCGGCGCCGGGGCTGCGGATGTACCGCACCGGCGACCTCGTCCGCACCCGGCCCGACGGCACCCTGGAATTTCTGGGCCGCACCGACTTCCAGGTGAAGATCCGCGGCCTGCGCGTCGAACTCGGCGAGATCGAGTCGGCGCTGCTCGGCCGCGTCGACGTGTACCAGTCGATCGTCGTGGTCCACGAGACCGACGGCCTGCAGCGGCTCGTCGGCTACGTGGTCCCGGCCGATCCCGCGGCGGGCGTCGATGTCGACGCAGCGCTCGCGGACCTGCGCGGATCCCTGCCCGCGCACATGGTGCCCGACCTGCTGGTGACACTCGACGCGATGCCGCTCAACCCGAACGGCAAGGTCGATCGCAAGCGGCTGCCGGAACCCGACTTCACGGCGCAGGCCGCGGACTTCGTGGCGCCGCGGACCGCGCGTGAGGAACTGGTCGCGGACGTGTTCGCGGAGGTTCTCGGCATCGACCGGATCGGTGCCACCGACTCGTTCGCGGATCTGGGCGGCAACTCGCTCAGCGCGACCCGCGTCCAGGCGCGGCTCGAGGCGGCCTCCGGTATCGAACTGACCGTGCGCGCGATCTTCGACAATCCCACCGTCGAGGAACTGGCTCTCGTCCTCGAACGGGAGGCGTCGTCCGCGCACGCGACGGTGCCACTGGTCGCCGGTCCTCGCCCGGACCGGATTCCGCTGTCGCTCGCGCAGCAGCGCATGTGGTTCGTCAACCGGTTCGACACGTCGTCGCCGGCCTACAACCTGCCGCTCGTGTTGCGAGTGCGCGGCACACTCGACGCCGCCGCGATGCACGCGGCCCTGCGGGACGTCCTGGCCCGGCACGAGGCGCTGCGCACCGTGTTCCCGGAGACGGAAGACGGCCCGTACCAGTCGATCCGGGACGCCGACGACGTCACGCCCACGCTGGAGCCCATCGTCGTCGGCTCGGAGGCGGACGCGTTCGCCCGGGTGCAGGAGGTCGTCGCCGCCGGTTTCGACGTCACCGAGTCGATCCCGGTCCGCGCCGAGCTCGTGCGCATCGCCGGCGGTTCCGACGACATCGCCGACCATGTGCTGGCGCTCGTCGTCCACCACATCGCGGCCGACGGTGCGTCGATGGCGCCGCTGTTCCGGGACATGGTGTTCGCGTACGCGGCCCGGTCCGCGGGTGAGCCGCCGGTGTTCGAGCCGCTTCCCGTGCAGTACGCGGACTTCGCGATCTGGCAGCGGAACGTGCTCGGCGACGAGCGCGACCCGCAGTCGCAGGCCGCACGCCAGCTCGACTTCTGGCGGCAGACTCTGACCGGGCTGCCCGAGGTGCTCGACCTGCCCGCCGACCGGCCACGGCCGTCGGTGCAGTCGCTGCGCGGCGGCACCCTGCACTTCACGGTCGACGAGGACGTGCGCAGCGCGCTCGCCGACCTGGCCCACCGGCGCGGCGCGTCGCTGTTCATGGTGGTGCACGCCGCGCTCGCGGTGCTCCTCGAACGACTCAGCGGCACCGACGATCTCGCGATCGGTATCCCCGTCGCGGGCCGCGGCCGCCGCGAGACCGACGACCTGGTCGGCATGTTCGTCAACACGCTCGTGCTGCGCACCGAGGTGCATCCGGACGCCCGCTTCACGGATCTGCTCGCGCAGGTGCGTGGGCGCACGTTCGACGCCCTCGCCCACGCGGACGTGCCGTTCGAACGCCTCGTCGAGGTGTTGGACGTGCCGCGGTCCACCGCGCACCAGCCGCTGTTCCAGGTGGCGCTCGCGTACGGCGAGGACGCGTCGGTGCCCGAGATCACGCTGCCCGGCACGTCGGTGAGCGTCGTCGAGGCCGACATCGAGTCCGCCAAGTTCGACCTGCAGCTCTCGATCGCCGAGCGGTCCGCGGACGGCGGCGCCGACGGGTTCGCGGCATCGTTCACGTACGCCACCGACTTGTTCGACGAGTCCACCGTCGCGACGTTCGCGGAGCGGTTCACCCGAGTGCTGACCGCGATCGCCCGCAACGAGGACGTCGTCGTCGGCGACATCGCGATCCTCGACGACGCCGAGACGGCGGCACTGGCCCCGGTGCGGGGTCTGCCGTCGCTGCCCGAGGCGACGCTGCCGGAACTGCTGGCCACCGGTGTCGCACTGTCCCCGGAACGAGACGCGTTGCGGTTCGCAGGGGACAGCTGTACCTATCGTGAGCTCGACGAGCACTCGAACCGGTTGGCGCGCACACTGATCGAACGCGGAGTCGCACCCGGCCGCTACGTGGGCCTGGCGATCACCCGCTCGCTCGAATCGATCCTCGGAGTGTGGGCGATCGCGAAGGCCGGCGGCGCCTACCTGCCGATCGACCCCAAGCTGCCCGCCGACCGCATCGCCGGCATGCTCACCGACTCCGATGCCGTGCTCACCCTCACGGTGGCGCAGCATCTTTCGGTGCTGCCCGCCGACACCGCGGCACTCGTCCTCGACGACCCCGCCACCGTCGCGGACATCGCGTCCCGGCCCGCCGACGCCGTCACCGACACCGACCGGGCCCGCCCGCTGCACGTCGACGACCCCGCCTACCTGATCTACACCTCCGGCTCCACCGGCACCCCCAAGGGCGTCGTCGTACCGCACCGCGGCCTGGCGAACCTCGCCGACCAGGTGCGCAGCCACTACGAGGTCACCGCCGACGCGCACTTCCTGCACGTCGCATCCCCGAGCTTCGACACCTCCGTCGGTGAACTGCTCGCGACGTTCACCGCCGGCGCGACCCTCGTGATCGCCCCCGTCGACGTGTTCGGCGGCGAAGAACTCGCCGACCTCGCCCGACACGAAGCAGTCACCCACATCGTCATGACGCCCACCGCGCTCATGACCGTCGACCCCACCGGCCTCGACACCGTCCGTTCGGTGATCGTCGGCGGCGACGTGTGCACCCCCGAACTGGTCGCCAAGTGGGCCCCCGGCCGCGCCTTCCGCAACGCCTACGGCCCCACCGAGACCACCGTCATCGTCACCATCACCGACCCCATCGCACCGGGGCAGCCGGTCACGATCGGCGGCCCGCTGCGCGGCGTCGAATCACTTATCCTCGACGCCCGGCTGCGGCCCGTCCCCGTCGGCGTGCCCGGTGAGCTGTACATCGCCGGACCGTCCGTCACCCGCGGCTACCACGACCAGCCGTCGACGACGGCGGCCCGGTTCGTCGCCAACCCGTACGGCGAACCCGGCTCCCGCATGTACCGCACCGGCGACGTCGTCCGCTGGACCGACGACCACGACACCGGCAGCCACCACATCGAGTACGTGGGCCGCTCCGACTTCCAGGTGAAGGTCCGCGGCCTGCGCGTCGAACTCGGCGAGATCGACGCCGCCCTCACCGCCGCCGGTGACCTCGACTTCGCCGTCACCACCGGCGTCGACGACCCGGCCGGGCAGACCGCGCTCGTGTCGTACGTCAAGGCCGCCGCCGGCGACACCGTCGACGTCGACGCCCTGCGCGACACCCTGTCCCGCACCCTGCCGCCGTACATGGTGCCCGCCCACATCCTCGTCCTCGACGAGGTGCCGCTCACCGCGATCGGCAAACTCGACCGCGCCCGGCTGCCGGAACCCGAGTTCACCACCGTCGCAACGCACTACGAGGCGCCGCGACCCGGCACCGAGGCCGCCGTCGCCGACACGTTCGCCGAACTCCTCGGCCTCGACCGTGTCGGCCGCGACGACGACTGGTTCTCCCTCGGCGGCAACTCGCTCACCGCGACCCGCGTCGTCGCCCGCATCGGCCGGATCGTCGGCCGCCGCGTCGGCGTCCGGGTCCTGTTCGAGTCGCCTACCGTCGCCGCGTTCGCCGCCGCCGTCGACGCCCTGTCGGCCGACGCGTCCACCGAGGCCCGCCCCGAGCTGCGGCCCGTGCCGCGCCCGGACCGGATCCCGTTGTCGCAGGCGCAGAAACGCATCTGGTTCCTCAACCAGTTCGACACGACCTCCGCCGCCTACAACATTCCGCTCGTCATCCGGCTCACCGGAACCCTCGACATCGACGCGCTCGGTGCGGCCCTCGGTGACGTCGTCACCCGGCACGAGGTGCTGCGTACCCTGTTCCCGGCCGACGAGAACGGTGTCCCGCACCAGACGGTGCTGCCGGCCGACGGCCGGGCCGTGCCGCTCACCGTCACCCCGGTCGCCGACGAGACCGTGTTGCACGCCCGCCTCGTCGACCTGGTCACCGCCGGTTTCGACGTGCAGACCGACCTGCCGGTGCGCGGCGCATGCTTCCGCATCGCCGACACCGACGAGTACGTGCTCGCGATCGTCATGCACCACATCGCGTCCGACGGCGGATCCACCGCCCCGCTCGCCCGCGACGTCATGACCGCGTACCTGGCCCGCACCGCCGGACAGGCGCCCACGTGGGTGCCGCTCGACGTGCAGTACGCCGACTACGCACTGTGGCAGCGCGAGGTCCTCGGCGACGAGGCCGACCCGCAGTCGATCCTGGCCCGCCAGCTCGGCTACTGGACCGAACGCCTCGCCGGGCTGCCGGACCTGCTGGAGTTGCCCACCGATCACGCCCGCCCGGCCGTGTCGACCGGGGCCGGCGCACGCGTCGACTTCACCGTCGGCGCCGATGTCCTGGCCCGCGCCGAGGCCCTGGCCCGCGACAACGGCAGCACCCTGTTCATGGTGCTGCACGCCGCGTTCGCGGTGCTCCTCGCGCGCCTGTCCGACACCGACGACATCGCGATCGGCACCCCCGTCGCGGGCCGCGGCGAACGCGCCCTCGACGACCTCGTCGGCATGTTCGTCAACACCCTCGTGCTGCGCACCGAGGTGACGGCGGCGACCACGTTCACCGACCTGCTCGCCGACGTGCGCCGCCACGACGCCGACGCGTTCACCCACGCCGACGTGCCGTTCGAGCGGCTCGTGGAGGTCCTCGACCCGTCCCGGTCGACGGCGTCGTCGCCGCTGTTCCAGGTGATGCTGTCGATGCAGAACCACGAGCGCGCCGAGTTCACGCTTCCCGGCCTGACCGTCGCGTCGTTCGACGACGTCCTCGACGCCGTCAAGTTCGATCTGCAGCTCAACCTGGCCGCCGACCCGGACGGCGGCCTGGCCGCGACGTTCGCGTACGCGACCGACCTGTTCGACGAGCCCACGATCCGCGGTTTCGCGCAGCGGTTCACCCGCGTCCTGGACGCCGTCACCGCCGACCCGGACACCGCGGTCGGGGACGTCGACCTGCTCGACGACGCCGACCGGGCGCTGCTCGCCGCCGTCAACGACACCGCACACCCGGTGGCCGCACAGACCCTCGTCGACGTGTTCGACGAGCAGGTGCGCCGCACCCCCGACGCGGTCGCACTGCGCTACGAGGGTGAGGCCCTCACCTACCGCGAGTTCGACGCCCGCGCCAACCGGCTCGCCCGCGAACTCGTCGCCGCCGGTGTCGGCCCCGACACGTTCGTGGGGCTGGCCGTGCGCCGCTCGTTCGAACTGATGGTCGGCATGTACGCGATCGTCAAGGCCGGTGGCGCCTACGTGCCGATCGACCCGGACCATCCGGCAGAGCGCATCGCGTACGTGCTCGAGTCCGCGGCCCCCGTCGTCGTGCTCACCACCACCGGCGACAAGGACACCGTTGCGGTCGCCGATTCCGTGACCGTCCTGAACCTCGACATCCTCGACGTGTCCGGCCGCGCCGAGCACCCGCTCACCGACGCCGACCGGCTCGCGCCACTGCGCCCGGACAACCTCGCCTACGTGATCTACACGTCCGGGTCGACGGGCCGCCCCAAGGGGGTCGCGGTGCCGCACGCCGGCATCGTCAACCGGCTGCGCTGGATGCAGGCCGAGTACCCGATGGACGCCGGCGACGTCGTCGTGCAGAAGACACCGTCCACGTTCGACGTGTCGGTGTGGGAGTTCTTCTGGCCGTTGCAGATCGGCGCGTCGCTCGTGATCGCCCGTCCCGGCGGCCACACCGATCCGCTGTACCTCGCGGACCTGATCTCGGTGGAGCAGGTGACGTGTGCCCATTTCGTGCCGTCGATGCTGTCGGCGTTCACGGGGGTCGTGCCCACCGGGACGGTGCCGTCGCTGCGGCAGGTGTTCTGCTCCGGTGAGGCGCTGCCGCCGCAGTCCGCGGCCGCGTTCCGCGCCCTGAGCGATGCCGCGTTGCACAACCTGTACGGGCCCACCGAGGCGTCCGTCGACGTCACCTACCACGAGGTGACCGTCGCCGACGTCGACACCGTCCCGATCGGTGTCCCGGTGTGGAACACCCGTGTCCACGTCCTCGACGGCCGGTTGCGGCCCGTGCCCGTCGGCGTGCCCGGCGAGCTGTACCTCGCGGGCATCCAGCTGGCCCGCGGTTACGTGGGCCGCCCCGACCTGACCGGCGACCGGTTCGTCGCCGACCCGTTCGACCCGGCCGGCGGGCGCATGTACCGCACCGGCGACCGGGTGACGTGGACGCTCGGCGCCGACGGTCGCCCGACGATCGTGTACCTGGGCCGCACCGACTTCCAGGTGAAGCTGCGCGGCCTGCGGATCGAACTCGGTGAGATCGAGGCCGCCCTGCTCGCCGCCGGCAGCGTCGCGCAGTCCGCGGTCCTGGTGCAGGACACCGCGCTCGGTCAGCGGCTCGTCGGCTACGTCGTGCCCGCACCGGGCGCCACCGTCGACGTCGACGCCCTGCGCGCCACCGCCGCGCGCACCCTGCCCGAGTACATGGTTCCCGACCACGTGACCGTCCTCGATGCGATGCCGCTGAACCCGAGCGGCAAGCTCGACCGCCGCGCCCTGCCGGTGCCGGACTTCACGATCGACGAAGACCGCTACGTCGCACCGCGCACCGACGTCGAGCAGGCGCTCGCCGACCTGTTCGCGTCCGTCCTGGGCCGCGACCGGGTGGGTGTCGAGGACTCGTTCTTCGCGCTCGGCGGCGACTCCATCGTCTCCATTCAGCTTGTGGCACAGGCGAAGCGAGCCGGTATCGAGTTCACGCCGCGGGACGTGTTCGAGCGTCGCACCGTCGCCGCGCTCGCCGAGATCGCGACCGTCGGCGGCGGCGAGACCGTCGAGGAACTGCCCGGTGGCGGTGTCGGCCGGGTGCCGGCCCTGCCCATCGCGGTGCACACCGCCGAGCGGCCCGGCTCGTACCGGCGTTTCTCGCAGGTGCGGCTCGTGACCGTGCCCGCCGGGGTGAGCCGCGACGTCGTCGTCGGCGCCCTCGCGGCCGTGATCGACCACCACGACATGCTCCGGGCCAGGTTCGGCCGCGACGACGCGGGCCGCTGGTACCACGACGTCCCGGCCGCCCCGCACCCCGGTGTGGACGCGCTCGTGCAGCACGTGCCCACCGCACACATCCCCGGCAGCGACGCGTTCACCGCGCTCGTCGCCGAGCACCTCGACGCCGCCGGTGACCGGTTCGATCCGGCGTCCGGTGTCGTCGTACAGGCCGTGTGGTTCGACCCCACGGACCCCGCCGCCGGTACCGGCCGGCTGCTGCTGGTGATCCACCACCTCGCGGTCGATGCGGTGTCGTGGTCGGCGATCCTCGCCGATCTCGCCGTCGCCGGGCACCAGCTGGCCGTCGGTCAGCCGGTGAACCTGCCCGCCGTCGGCACGTCCTTCCGGCGCTGGGCGCACGCCGCCCTCGAGACGGCGGGCTCGGACGCGAAGACGGCCGAGCTGCCGTACTGGCGGGCCGTCGTCGACGGACCCGACCCGGCGCTGGGGGAGCGTGCCCTCGACCCGGCCGTGGACGTGTTCGCCACCACCGACCACATCACCGTCGACGTCGCCCCCGACGTCACCGAGGCCGTGCTCACCACCGCCGCCGAGGCGTACCACGGCGGCGCCAACGACGTGCTGCTCGCGGCGCTCGCCCTCGCGGTCACCCGCTGGCGGCGCGACCACGGCGTCGACGTCACCTCGACCCTGCTCGACCTCGAGGGCCACGGCCGCGAGGAATCGGTGCTGCCCGGCGCCGACGTCTCCCGCACCGTCGGCTGGTTCACCAGCCTCTTCCCGGTGCGGCTGGACCTCGCCGGCATCGACCTCGACGACGCCTTCGCCGGTGGCCCCGCCGCCGGGGCCGCGATCAAGGCAGTCAAGGAACAGCTGCACGCGATCCCGGACAGCGGTCTCGGCTACGGCATGCTGCGGCACCTGGCGGCGGATGCCGTGGACGCCGTGGCGGCGCCGCGGCAGATCCTGTTCAACTACCTGGGTCGCTCGACCGGTGGCGATCTCGCCGAGCAGTTCGGCGAGCACGGTTGGGTGCCGGTGTCCGACGCCGGCGACCTGCTCGGCACGTTCGACGCCGACATGCCCGTCGCCGCCCTCGACATCGGTGCGGTCACGCTCGTCGGCGTGGACGGTCCCGCGCTGCGGGCCCGGTGGAACTTCCCGACCACCCTGCTCGGCGCCGACCAGGTGCGGGCGATCGCCGACCTGTGGGTCGCGGCGCTCACCGGGATCGCCACGCACGCAACCGGTCCCGACGCCGGTGGCTTCACCCCGTCGGACTTCCCGCTGGTGGCGCTGACCGGTGCCGACGTCGACGGCCTCGAGGCCGCGCTGCCGGGACTGTCCGACGTGTGGTCGCTGTCCCCGCTGCAGTCCGGTCTGCTGTTCCACTCCGTGCACGCGGGTGCGGCCCTGGACGTGTACACCGTCCAGTTCACTCTGGAACTGGCCGGTGTCGTCGACGCCGACCGGATGCGGGCCGCCGCGCAGGCGCTGCTGGACCGGCATCCGAACCTGCGGGCCGGGTTCACATACGCCGCGAGTGGCATCCCCACCCAGGTGATCGTCGATCGCGTCGAGGTGGACTTCGCCGAACTCGACGTCCGCGACACCGACCCGGCACAGCGCGACGAGCAGGTGCGGGACGCGATGCGCGCCCAGCGCACCACCGCGTTCGACATGACGCGTCCGCCGCTGCTGCGGTTCCTGTTCGTCCGGTACACCGACCGCGTCGAACTCGTCACCACGACGCACCACATCCTGCTCGACGGCTGGTCGACGCCGCTGCTGATCAACGACCTGATCACGCTGTACGCGACCGGCGGCGACGACACGCACCTGCCGCGTCCGCGCCGCTACCGCGACTACCTCGCGTGGCTCGCGCAGCAGGATCCGGCCGTGTCCCGGCAGGCGTGGGCCCGTGCCCTCGCCGACGTCGACGGCCCCACCCTGTTCGCACCCGGCCGGGGTGCCGAGTCCATCGGCGCCCTGCCCCGCGATCTTCCGGCGGAGCTGTCGGCGGACGCGACGGCCGCCCTGCAGCGCGCCGCGCGGGACCGTGGCGTCACCGTCAACACCGTGATCCAGGCGGCGTGGGCGCTGGTGATCGCCCGCTACACCGGACGCGACGACGTCGTGTTCGGCACCACCGTGTCGGGTCGGCCGCCGCAGCTCGCGGGCGTCGACCAGATGATCGGCCTGTTCGTGAACACCGTCCCCGTGCGGGTGCGGCTCACGGCCGGGGAATCCCTCGGCGCACTGCTGGACCGGCTGCAGGCCGAGCAGGCGGCCCTCATGGACCACCACTACCTCGGTCTCGCCGAGATCCAGCAGACCTCCGGCACCGGCGAACTGTTCGACACCATCACGGTGTTCGAGTCGTACCCCGTCGAGGACACCGGTGTGGACCGCGACACCAGCATCGACGGCATGTTCGTGCGCGGTGCCCGCGGCGAGGACTCGGTGCACTACCCGCTCGGTGTGTCCGTCAGCATGGACGCCACGCTGAAGGCGACCCTCAAGTACCGCACCGACGTCGTCTCCGACGAGCAGGCCGCGGTCGTGCTGGGCCAGTACCTGGCCGCGATCGAGACCCTGGTCTCCGACGCCGACCGCACCGTCGCATCCGTCGACGTGCTCGGTGCCGGGCAGCTCGCCGAGCTGACCCCGGTCACCGGCGCAGCGGCCGGGGAGCCGGCGCTGCTGCCGGACCTGCTGGCGGCCACGGCGGCGGCCCACCCCGACACGGTGGCGCTGGTCACCGTCGACGGCGAGGTCACCTACGCCGAGCTCGACGCCCGCTCCAACCGGCTCGCCCGACTGTTGACCGCCCGCGGTGCCGGGCCGGAAACCGTTGTCGCACTGGGTATGTCCCGATCACTGGAATCGGTGACGGCGGTGTGGGCGGTCGCCAAGACCGGTGCCGCGTACGTGCCGGTCGACCCCACCTACCCGGCCGACCGCATCGAGCACATGCTCCGCGACTCCGGTGCCCTGTTCGGTGTCACCGTCGCCGCCTCGCGGGAGTCGTTGGGCGACATCGTGTCCTGGATCGAACTCGACAGTGCCGCTGTGGCCGCCGAGACGGCGGCCGCATCCGATGCCCCGGTCACCGACGCGGACCGCACCGCCCCGCTGCGGATCTCGAACACCGCGTACATGATCTACACGTCGGGGTCGACGGGCCTGCCCAAGGGCGTCGAGGTCACCCACCGTGGCCTCGCCGACATGGCCCGCGAGACGATCGACGTCCTCGGCTCCGGCCCCGGCAGCCGGGTGCTGCACGCGGCGTCGCCGAGCTTCGACGCGTCCGTCTTCGAGATGATGACGGCGTTCTCCGCCGGCGGCACCCTCGTGGTGTGCCCGCCCGGCGTGTACGGCGGCGACGAGTTCGCCGACCTGCTCGACGCCCGCGGTGTCGACCTGGCGTTCATGACGCCGTCGGTGCTCGCCTCGCTCGGTGGCCGGGACCTGCCCGCGCTGCGGACGCTCATCGTCGCCGGTGAAGCGTGCCCGCCGGAACTGGTGGACCGCTGGGCGCCGGGCCGGCGCATGCTCAACCTGTACGGCCCCACCGAGGCGACCGTGTGGACCACGGCGTCCCGGCCCATGCAGCCCGGCATCGGAGTCGACATCGGCGGCCCGGTGCGCGGCGTGCAACTGCTGGTGCTCGACGCGATGCTGCGCCCGGTCCCGGCCGGCGTGGACGGCGAACTGTACATCGCCGGCCCGTGGCTCTCCCGCGGCTACCACGCCCGGTACGGGCTCACCGCGGAGCGGTTCGTCGCGAACCCCTTCGGCGACACCGGTTCCCGCATGTACCGCACCGGCGACCTGGTGCGCTGGACCGACGACCGTCAGCTCGAGTATGTGGGCCGCACCGACTTCCAGGTGAAGATCCGCGGCCTGCGTATCGAACTCGGCGAGATCGATGCGGCATTCGCGGCCCACCCGGACGTCGACTACGTCGCCACGATCGGGCAGCAGGGCAGCGCGGGCAACACCGTCCTCGTCGCCTACGTCCGCCCGGTGCCCGGCACCAGCCCGGACCCGGCGGGGCTCGCGGCGTTCGTCGCCGAGACGCTGCCCGAGTACATGGTGCCCGCCGCCGTCACCGTCCTCGACGAGATCCCGCTGACCCCGGCCGGCAAGCTCGACCGCCGCGCCCTGCCGGAGCCCGACTTCTCGGCCCTGGTCAAGGACGTCGTCGCGCCGCGCACCGAGCTCGAGACCCGGCTCGCGACCGTGTTCGCCGACGTCCTCGGCCTCGACACCGTCGGCGTGCACGACTCGTTCTTCGCGCTCGGCGGCGACTCCATCGTCTCCATCCAGCTCGTCGCCCGCGCCAAGGAAGCCGGTCTGTCGTTCGGGACGCGGGACGTGTTCGAACGCAAGACCGTTGCCGCGCTCGCCGAGATCGCCACGACGTCGACGTCCGGCGCCGAGACGCTCGACGAACTGCCCGGCGGCGGAGTCGGTGACGTGCCGCTCACCCCGATCGTGCGGTGGATCCTCGACCGGGACGGCAGCCTCGACCGGTTCGCGATGCCGGCACTGCTGACCCTGCCCGACGGCATCGACCGCGACCGCCTGGTCGCGACGCTGCGCGCGGTCGTCGGCCACCACGACGCGCTGCGGTCGCGGCTGCGCCGCATCGACGGCGACTGGACGCTCGACGTCCTGCCCGACGTGGACGTCGACGCTGCAGTGCACCGTGTGGACGTGTCGGTCGGCTTCGGCACGGACGCGTTCACCGAGCTCGCCGCCCGCGAATTCGCTGCGGCTGCACAGCGTCTCGACCTCGCGTCGGGCCGGGCCGTGGAGTTCGTGTGGTTCGCACCCGCAGCGGGCGGGCCCGGACGCCTGCTCGTGATGGCCCATCACCTCGTCGTCGACGGCGTGTCGTGGCGCATCATCGTGCCCGACCTCATGGCCGCATGGGGACAGGTGTCGGCCGGGGCGTCCACGGTGACGCTGCCCGACGCCGGAACGTCTTTCCGGCGCTGGGCCCACGGCCTTGCCGAACAGGCCGCGCAGCGCCGCGGTGAGCTCGACACGTGGACCGCGCTGGTCTCCGGCGACGACCCACAGCTCGCGTCCCGGCCGCTCGACCCGACCCGCGACCGGCTCACCGACCTCGAACGCGTCGAGGTCACGGTCCCGGCGGACGCCACCGACGCACTGCTCACCGCGGTGCCCGAGGCGTTCCGCGGCGGCGTCAACGACGGCCTGCTCACCGGTCTCGCGCTCGCGGTCACGCAGTGGCGTCGCCGTCGCGGCACCACCGCCGACTCGGTGCTGGTGAACCTCGAGGGCCACGGCCGCGAGGAGCACGCGGTGCCGGGCGCCGAACTGGGCCGCACCGTCGGCTGGTTCACCAGCCTGTACCCGGTACGCCTGGACCTGGCCGGTATCGACGTCGACGACGCGTTCGCGTCCGGCGCCGCCGCCGGACGAGCCGTCAAGGCCGTCAAGGAGCAGCTGCTCGCGGTGCCCGACCACGGCATCGGCTACGGCATGCTGCGCTACCTCGACGACGAGAGCGCCGCGGTCCTCGCGGCACTGCCGACCCCGCAGATCAGCTTCAACTACCTGGGCCGGTTCGGCACCGACACCCTCACCGACGAGATGCGCGCACACGGCTGGATGCCGGCCGCGGAAACCGTCACCGGGGACCTGGACGTCGATCTGGCGGCCGCGTCGGCGCTCGAGATCAACGTCAGCGTCGACGAGACCGCCAAGGGTCCGCAGCTGCGGGCGGCGTTCGCGTTCCCGCGCGAGCTGCTGACGGCCGCCGAGGTCACCGAACTGGCACAGCTGTGGCGGGACGCGGTCGCGTCCCTCGCCGCGCACGCGAGTTCCGCGGCGGCGGGCGGGCTGACCCCGTCCGACGTGCTCGCCGACGTCACACAGGGCGACCTCGACACGTGGGAGACCACGTACCCGGGGCTGGCCACCGTGTGGCCGGTCTCGCCGCTGCAGGCCGGATTCGTGTTCCACGCGCTGTACGCCGAGGACACCGTCGACGTGTACACGCCGCAGGTGGTCCTGAAGCTGCAGGGCACCGTGGACGCCTCCCGGATGCACCGTGCCGCACAGGCCTTCCTGGACCGGCACGCCAACCTGCGGACCGCGTTCGTGACGTCCGGCGACGGCCGTCCGGTGCAGCTGGTGGTCGACGGTGTGCAGGCGCCGTGGTCGGAACACGACGTGCACGCCGCCGCCGATGTCGAACAGGACCGCGCCGCGGTCCTGGCCGCCGAGACCGCCGCCGGATTCGATCTGGCGACGCCGCCGCTCATCCGATTCGCCCTCGTGCGGGTCGGGGCGGACCGCTACGACCTGGTCGTCACCAACCACCACATCCTGCTCGACGGCTGGTCGCTGCCGCTGCTCGTCCAGGAACTCGTGGTGCTGTACGCGGCGTCCGGCGACGCCACCCACCTGCCGCCGGTCCGCTCGTTCGGGGACTACCTGGGCTGGCTGGCCCGCCGCGACACCGGTGCGTCCCGCGCCACGTGGCAGCGGGCGCTCGCCGGACTGGACACGCCGACCCTGCTGTCGGCGGGAACCGCCACCGGTGACGACGTCTCCGTCGAGATCGCCACGGACGTCGTCGAACTGGACGAGCAGGCCACCACGGAACTGCAGCGTCTGGCCCGCGACGAGGGCGTCACCCTCAACACGATCGTGCAGCTCGCCTGGTCGATCGTGCTGGCCCGGCAGACCGACAGCGACGACGTCGTGTTCGGTGCCACCGTCTCGGGCCGTCCGGGTGACCTGCCGGGTGTCGAGTCGATGGTCGGCATGTTCATCAACACGCTGCCGGTGCGGGTGCGGCTGTCCGCACGGGAGTCGCTGCGGGATCTGTTGCGCCGCATCCAGCGGGAACAGACCGAACTGCTCGACCACCACTACATCGGGCTCGGTGACATCCAGCAGGACGCCGGACTGGGGCAACTGTTCGACAGCCTCGTGGTGTTCGAGTCCTACCCGGTCGCCACGGCCGGCGAGGGCGTCGAGATCGACGGTATGCGCATCGTCGGCGGCGAGGGCGAGGACCGCACCCACTACCCGGTCACCGTCACCGCCGAGGGCAGCACCCGGCTGCGGCTCACCGTCAAGGGGCTGCCGCAGCTCGTCGGCGCCGGCGACACCGGTCTCGCGGCCCGCCTGCAGGGCGCTCTCGCGCACGTCGCACGGGCACCGCAGCAGCCGGTCGGCGACGTCGACCTGCTCACCGCCACCGAACGCACCCTGGTGCTGGAGACGTGGAACGACACCGCGCACACGGTGCCGGTCACCACGACCCCGCACCTGGTGGCGGACCGCGCAGCGGCCACCCCGGACGCGACGGCCGTCGTCGCCGGCAGCGAACGGCTCACGTACGCCGAGTTCACCGCGCGGGTCAACCGCCTGGCCCGGCACCTCGTGGCGTCCGGTGTCGGACCGGACACCGTCGTCGGTGTCGCGGTGCGCCGCAGCCTCACCCAGGTGATCGCACTGCACGCGATCCAGGTGGCCGGCGGCGCGTACGTGCCGCTCGATCCGGAACATCCGGAGGAGCGGATCTGCCACGTCGTCGAGACCGCCGCCCCGGTGTGCGTGCTCACCACGGTCGCCGATGCGGCGAACCTGGACCTGGACGTACCGGTGTTCGACGTCGACGCCCTGGACCTGTCCGGGTATGCCGACACCCCGCTCACCGACACCGACCGCCGGGCACCGCTGCGCCCGGAACACCTGGCGTACGTGCTGTTCACATCGGGGTCGACGGGACGGCCGAAGGGCGTCGCGATCAGCCACGGCGCACTGGCGCACCAGCTGGCATGGATGCGGGAGCAGTACGGCGTCGACGCGTCGGACGTGCTGCTGCAGAAGACGACGTTCACGTTCGACGCCTCCGTGTGGGAGCTGTTCCTGCCGCTCACGGTGGGTGCCACGCTCGTCGTGCCCGGCCCGGACGCGCACAAGGACCCGGAGGCGATGGTCGACGCCGTCGCCGCCGAACAGGTCACGATCGTGCAGTTCGTGCCGTCGGTGCTGGATCTGTTCCTCGATGTCGCCGCCACCGATCCGGCGCGGACCGCGTCGCTGCGGTGGGTGTTCGCCGGCGGCGAGCCGCTGCCGGAGACGACGGCGGCCCGTGTCGCCGCACTCGGCTCGGCGTCGCTGGTGAACCTGTACGGGCCCACCGAGGTGACGATCAACAGCGTCGCGCAGACCGTCGACGGCGGTGGCACGTCCGCGATCGCGGCGATCGGCACGCCGGTGTGGAACACCCGCGCCTACGTCCTGGACTCGGCCCTGCGCCCGGTGGCCGTCGGTGTGCCGGGAGAGCTGTACCTGTCCGGTGACCAGCTGGCCCGCGGCTACCAGGGACGAGCCGACCTGACGGCGGAACGGTTCGTCGCGAACCCGTTCGGCCCCAGCGGTTCTCGCCTCTATCGCACCGGTGACCTGGTGCGGTGGCAAGGGGACGGGACTGCCGGCTCGCTGGAATTCCTGGGACGCACCGACTTCCAGGTGAAGGTCAACGGCCTGCGCATCGAACTCGGGGAGATCGAGGAGGTGCTGCGCGGCCACGAGACCGTGGCGCAGGCCGCGGTGATCGTCCACGAGACCGAGCGGGGCTCCCGCCTCGCCGCGTACGTGGTGGCCGAGACGGGACGTACCGTCGACGTCGCCGCGCTGGTCGCGGAGGCGTCACAGGAACTGCCCGAGTACATGGTTCCGGATGCGACGGCGGTCCTCGACGCGCTGCCGCTGGGCGCGAGCGGCAAACTCGACCGCCGCGCCCTGCCGGCACCGGAGTTCGCGTCCACCGCGCAGTACCGGGCGCCGGGCACGGCGACCGAGAAGGCGCTGGCCGCCCTGTTCGCCGAGGTCCTCGGGGTCGAGCAGGTCGGTGCCGACGACTCGTTCTTCGACATCGGGGGCGACTCCATCGTCTCGATCGCCCTGGTCACCCGGGCCCGCGCCGCGGGCATCCGGTTCACGGCGCGAGACGTGTTCGAGCAGCGCACGGTGGCTGCGCTCGCGGCGGTCGTGGATTCCGCGACCGGGACCGGTACGGGGCACTTGGTCGAGGCCGTCGGACCGGCACCGGTGGCGCCCGTCGTGCACAAGATGCTCGAGCGGGGCGGCGACTGGAACCGTTTCGTCATGCCGATGATGCTGACGCTGCCCGCCGGGATCGGCCGCGACCAGGTGGTCGCCACGATCTCCGCGGTCGTCGACACGCACGACGTGCTGCGCTCGACCCTCGTGCTCGGCGACGAACAGGTCCTCGAGATCGCGGCCGCCGGCACGGTGGACGTGGACGCCCTGGTGCGACACGTACCGCTCGCGGCCGACGCCGCACCCGGCACCGACGGTTTCGCGGCCGTCGCGGCACCGGAGTTCACGGGCGCCCTGGACCGGCTGGATCCGCAGGCCGGTGCGATGGTCGAGTTCGTGTGGTTCGATCCCGCAGACCCGGCGGTGCCCGGACGCCTGCTGGTCGTCCCGCACCACCTGGTGGTGGATTCGGTGTCGTGGCGGATCCTGGTGCCGGACTTCGTGACCGCGGGCATGCAGATCGCGGCGGGGGAGACGGCGCAGCTCGCGCCGGTCGGAACCTCGCTGCGGGAGTGGGCGCTCGGCCAGGTCGAGGCGGCGCGGACCCCGCAGGTGCGGGCCGAACTCGACGTGTGGCGCCGCCAGGTCGACGGGCCCGATCCGTTGCTGGGCTCGCGGGCCCTCGACCTGACGGTGGACCGGGCGGACACGGTGACGCGGACGCAGTTCACGGTGCCGGTGGCGGCGACCGAGCGACTGCTGGCGGCGACGCCGACACAGCTCGGCGGCGACGTCCGGGACGTGCTCGGGGCGGCGCTCGCACTGGCGGTCACCCGCTGGCGGCGTGCGCGTGGCGTCGACGCGACGGCCACGGTGGTCACCCTCGAGGGCCACGGCCGCGAGGAATCGGTGGTGGCCGGGGCCGATCTGTCCCGGACCGTCGGCTGGTTCACGTCGATGTACCCGGCCCGGCTCGATCTCGCCGGTATCGACATCGACGACGCCTTCGTCGGCGGTGCGGCGGCCTCGACGGCCGTGTCGGTGGTGCGAAACCAGTTGGCGCAGTTACCGGATCGCGGCATCGGCTACGGCATGCTCCGGTACCTCGATCCCGAGTCGAAGGCCGTGCTGGGGGCGTTCCCGGAACCGCAGATCGTGTTCAACTACATCGGACGCGTCGACGCCGCCGAGATCCCCGACGAGGCCCGCGGTCTCGGCTGGGTCCCGGACTTCGACACCCCCGATCTGGGGGCCGGCACCGCCAACCGCATGCCGGCGCAGGCGGTGCTGGACATGCAGTCCGTCGTCACCGACACCGGCGAGGGGCAGCAACTCACGGCCTACGTCTCCTACCCGCCCGGCGTCCTCGACGCCGACGCCGTCGCCGAACTCGGACGGTACTGGGCGGACGCGGTGACGGCGCTGAGCGGTTCCGCGGGAGAGTGAATCCCGTACCGGGTGGTGGTGTCGCGGTCGGCGATACCACCACCCGGTCATCCGTATTGCCCGTTTCGTCGAAATAGGGACGAATGGCCTGACTTTCGTCGTTCCATGCGAGTCGGTCGGTTTTCTGGTATACGCTCCCGGCCGTGCAGATTTCCCTGGTCATCCCGGTTTTCAACGAGGAAGCGACGATCGCTCGTGCGCTCGATCGTGTCCTCGTGCAACGGGATGCCGTGCACGAGGTTCTCGTATGTGACAACAACTCGACCGACCGCACCCGCGCGATCGTCGAGGAGTACGCGGCGCATCTACCGATCCGGGTGATCGATGTCCCGGTGCAGGGGACCGTGCACGCGCGCAACGCCGGTTTCGATGCCGCGACAGGGGAGATCATCGCGAGGATCGATGCCGATGCCCTGATCGAGCCGGGCTGGTTCGACGCGGTGGCGTCCTTCTTCGAGGCCGCCGACGAGGACGTTGCCGCGGTGACCGGGGCGATGATCCACTTCGACATGCCGCGATTCAGGTTCGATCCGTTCGTCCGGTACTACGTCGACGACCCCGCGGAACGGAAGCGGTGTGAGCCGGTGCAGTTCGCAACCATCGTCGGTTCGAACATGGCAATTCGCCGCAAGGCGTGGATGTCGGTGCGTGGTGCGGTGAACACCGCCCCGGGGATCTGGGAGGACGTGGATCTCGCGTGGGCGCTGGTCGAATCCGGGTACCGGACCATGCTGTCGCCGGCGATGGCCGCGCAGGTGTCCGGGCGCAGGCTCCTCGACCCGCCACGCGCCTACTACCGCTACACGCGGTCGGTGGTGACGACCGTCCGGGAGCGGGGGCGCGCGGATCTGCAGCTCGCGGCACGCGTGCACGTCGTCCTGTCGATGGTCAACTACTTCGTTCGGTACTTCCCGGCACGAACGTGGGATCCTGTTGAGCGACGCTACGATTGGCGCCTGCTTCGTCTTGAACGTGAGGCTCGTCCGATTCCGTGAGCGCGATGGCCGACGATGCGCTGCCGGTGCCGGCGCAGGAAAATGTGATCTCCGACGCGTACTTGCCGGTAGGTGCGTGGGCGCGGCTCGAGTACAACCTGAATCGGTACTGTGAGCCGTATGCTTTTCCGTTCGACGCCTGTGTGTGCGCTCCGATGAGGGCGAAGTTGAAGTCGCTTGTCGGTGCGGCGCTCGCGGGGGCGGTGACCATCGTGAGCGCGGGTATCGCGGCGGCGCAGCCGGCAGCGGATGCGCTTCCCGGCGCGAACAACTGGTCGTGTGCCCCGTCTGCCGCCCATCCGGTGCCGGTGGTGCTGGTGCACGGCACCAATGCGGGCAGCGTCGCGACATGGAAGACGGTGGCGCCGGCGCTCGCGGCCGAGGGGTACTGCGTGTTCGCTCTCGACTACGGCCGGATGCCCCCAGGCTCGGTCGACCTGCTGAACATGCTCGGCACCGCCGACATCGCGGCATCCGCGCGGGAACTGTCCGCGTTCGTGGAAAAGGTCCGCGCGGCGACAGGGGCAGCCCAGGTGGATCTCGTCGGCCACTCCCAGGGCGGTGTGGTCGCTCGGCAATACCTGCGGTTCGAGGGCGGGGCCGACCCGGCCGATCCCGGCGCGAACAAGGTCCGCAAGGTCGTCATGCTCGGGGCCACCAACCACGGTTCGACGTTCGGCGACGTCCAATACCTGGGTGCGGTCGCCGAGAAGTTCGGTATCCCGGTGGTGTCGCTGCTCAACAGCATCCTCGGGCCGTCGTACGTCCAGCAGATGGTCGGATCACCGTTCCTGCGCGCACTGAACGAGGGCGGAGACACCGAACCGGGTGTCGACTACACCGTGGTGGCCAGCCGGGACGACAAGATCTCGAGCCCACCCGAGAACACCTTCCTCACCGCCGGTTCCGGCGCGACCGTGCACAACACCTGGGTGCAGGACGTGTGCTCGTCGGCGGTGGTGGACCACATGCAACTCACCACGGACCCGGTCGCCGTCCACATCGTGAAGTCCGCGCTGGACCCGGTCTACGCGGCGAACGTGCCTGCGCCCTGCTGAACGCTTGCCGGGCAGCCGGTCGCACATTCGGATAGATTCGATCTGCTGTTTGTTCGACTCCGATTTCGGGAACGTGTGATCCCATGAGTACCGTCGAGTATCGCGACGCAATCTTCGCGTACGTCGAAACCTCCTGCTCTCCACAGACATTGATGTCCGCCTACGCGTTCGAAGCGAGCGGGCGACCTGCGAGCGATCTCGTCCGATGGATCGCGGATCGGGCGGCGAGCCTCGCGCCTCTCCGACAGCGGATGGTGAGACCGTTCGGCGACATCGGACTGCCGATCTGGTCGGACGATCCACAGTTCACCCCGGACCGCCACATCCGTGTGCACACCGCCGAGGACTGGGCCGAACTCTGCGTGCTGCTACCGACGATCCATGCCGAACCGTTCGACTGGGCGAAGCCGCTGTGGGAGGTGCACCTGATCCAGGGTGTGCGCGGCGTCGACGGCCGGGACGACCCGTCGGACGTAGCGGTCGTGAAGATGCACCATTCGGTAGCCGACGGCATGGGAGCCACCGAGATCGCCCGAGCACTGTTCTCGTCGGATATCGCTGCGGAGTGCACCCCGACCGGCTCGACGTCACGATTCGCCACGATGGCGAAAGCGGTCGCGATGCTGCCCGTCACGCTCGGCAGGCTGCCGGTCGACCTGCTCCGGTTCGTGCGTGCCCAGAAGCAGGTTCGAGCCGAGGAAGCGGAGGGGCTGTGGAAATCCCCGCCGCCGCAGCTGCCGCGGACCTCGATCAACCGCAAACTCGGCCCGGACCGCGTCGTCGACACGGTGTTCTCCAGTGTCACGGAACTGCGCAGCGCAGCCCACCGGATGGGTGACGTCACCGTGAACGACCTCGTGCTGACCGTGATCGGGGGTGCGCTCGCCACATACCTCGGCGATATCGAAGGCCCGATCGTGGCGTCCGTTCCGGTCTCGACCCGGGACGTGCTCGACGCCGGTACCCGGAACAGGTTTACGACGGCATACGTCGACCTACACGCCGGCATCGAGGATCCGGTCGCGCGAGCCGACGCCGTGCACCGTGCGGTACGCACCGACCGCGACCGCAAACTGAGCCCGGCCAATGTGCGCGCCGAGGTGTCGGCGCCACGACTGCCCGGGTTCGTCGTCCGGACGGCCGTGCGAGTGTTCGAGGCGCTTCCGAAGACATCGTCCACGATCACCGGTGCACACGTGCTGGTGACGAACGTGCCGATGGGACCGGCCGACGGATGGCAGCTGTGTGGTTCGCCGGTGTTCGCAAACTTCGGGATGAGCACCCTCGTCGACCCCGGCGGCGTCGCCCACCGGATCTCGTCGATCGGGGACAGACTTGCCGTGAGCGTGACCGCGGACCCGTCGCAGATGCGGGACCTACCGGCTTACCTGGAGTTGATCCGCCGCGGTTGCGCGGAGTTGGTTGCGCACACCGAATAAGGATCGGCCGCACACTCCGCTGAGGTTTCCTCACCAGGCCGGTGCTTGTAGATGAGGAAGAACGAGGGCCGCTGCAGTGACGGCCCCGATCCTCCACGGGCACAGGCTGATCCGTTGCAGAGCGTTCGCGTGTTCGGCTGGGGCGCGTATCGCGGACCGGATGGTGTTCCGGCAGCGGGTGTCAGCGTCGAGGCCGTGGCCCTTGTCCGCGAGGGTGAGCATCCCGGTGTCCGTACTCCTGGTGCGGACACCGATCCCCGAACGTCTACGAGCCCCTTCGCTCCGTTACGCTGGCATCAACTGCGTAAACCGCCACCCGTGTTCTCGTGAACCGGGGGTAAGGTCCGCCGCCGCTGCGCAGGGCGATATGCCGTTGGACGGTGCCGAGCGGTTCGATCTACATATCGCCAGACAGACCGCGCCCTACAGATGGAAGCGGAGCACAACCGCATCGTTCCAAGTGGCAGAACGGGCGAAGGGGAGGAACGGATGGCTTTGTGGGGTGGAAGGTATGTCTACACGGGTGACAGCAGTTCAAGGGGTGTGAACCATGGAGACTGTTGACCCCCGTCTGTCGTTTACAGACACACTGTTCTGGCTCTCGGACAGCCCGTGTGTGACGAACATCCTGATCTTCGAAGAAGGAGAACAGCCACCGACCCGGCGCGATGTCGAGGACTGGCTCCTGGAACGGATCGACAGGTCACCGCTCTTGACGAGCACGATCACACCCATCCGTGGACACCTGGCGTATCCGCGGTGGGTCGAAACCGGCGTCGACGTACGTGACCACGTCACAGTGGAGCACTGCACGACCAGTGGATGGTCCGAGATCGGACGCCGGTTGGTTCGACTCGGCATGACACCACTGGCCGAGCGCATGCCGCCATGGCGAATGTCGGTGTTCACCGGCGTAACCGACGTCGAGGGATTCCCCGAGACAGCAACCGTCGTCGGTTTCCAGATGAGTCACGCCGCGGTCGATGGGCTGGCGCTCGCGCATCTCATACGGACCCTGTTCGGTCCCGAACGGCGTGAGCAGTGGCGATTCGAGGTGGAGCGGTTCGCCGGCCTGCGCTCCGCGATGGACACGCCGGTGAAACTCACGCGTTTGCTTCGCGCGGTCGGGAAGTCACTGACATCGTTCACACGTACGGCGGTAGCGTCACCGCATCCTCTCCTTCCGCGCACGAGGCTGAACGGAAAACTCACGGGTGAAGCCGAGCACACCTTCGTCACTCTCGGTGTGCAGGAGATGAAGCGGGTCGGGCGGACGTTGGGCGGATGTACCGTCAACGATGTGGCACTTGCCGTCATCTCCGGTGCCATGCGGAGCTACCTGGACATGGCCGGCGAACTTCCGGAACATTCGCTCGCGGTACATGTGCCGATCTCCACGCGCACGGCCGGACCGGTGCTCGGCAATCAGGTCGGCTCCATGTCGATCTCGCTCTGCACGGACATCGACGATTCCGAGGGGCGGCTGAGGGCGATCCACGAGAAGGCGTCGGTAGAGAAGCGTCGGTTCAGCGAGACTGCACGGAACGAGAACTGGGTCGAGAACGTGCCTGTTCCGCTGCTGTGGGCTGCTACGAAACTGCCGGCACCGCAGCAGGGGAATGCCGATCAGATCAGCTTTTCGAACACCATCGCAAGCAATATCCCTCGTGGGGCTGCCAACCTGTCCTTCCTCGACATGCCGGTCCGGTCGTCGTTGGAGATGACCGGCGTGGTCGACGGTCGTGGCGTCAGCCACATGATTGCGTCGATCGGTGATGTGCTGACGATCTCCGTCTGCTTCGACTCAGGGATTCTCCCGGACCCGGAGGGCTACCGAGGGCTTCTCGTCAGCGAGTTCGAGGCTTTGCAGGTACGTGCCGACGAGGTACAGGCCGAGGCCGCAGCACAGAACGGATGAGGTTTCGCTCTCGGTCATCATCCCCACGACCGCGCCGACCGGCTGCGGTCGTGGGGATGAAACTCTCGATCGCGTCGGCCCAGTCAGGCTCGACGAACGTGTCAGCGCCGACTCGGAGATCACGGACTGTGTCGCAGCGTCGAACCCGGCGCTCCGTCCGCGAGGGCGGCGGTTCGTTGGGCTTCTGACGTCCAGTCGCGGGCGTAGAGGAACTCCTCCGCGAGGATCGAAGTTGTAGCGCTCGACCTTCCCGTTGTGTCGTGGAGCGAAAGGGCCGGATGAACTGGTGACGGGTGCCGGTGAGAGTGCGGGCGAATGCCGCCGAGTGGTAGCAGGAGCCGTTGTCGGTGACCACCCGGGTGAACCGGGCGATGCCGTGGACGGCGAAGAATGCCTTGGCGCGGTTGATGAAACCGACTGCGGTAACGCCTTTCTCGTCGTTCAGGGCTTCGGTGTACGCGAGGCGGGAGAACCCGTCGACAATCGAGTGCAGGTACACGTATCCGGTGCGGGTACCTCGCTTCTTGCTTCGGTCGACCTTCTTCGCGTGGTCGCTGCCTTTGCCGTGCATGCGCCAACCACCTCCGTCGGGGATCAGGCCGACCTTCTTGATATCGACGTGCACCATGTGGCCGGGGTAGCGGGCGACGATCGTGGCCGCCGGCTTGCGATCGTCCGCTCCGCTGGGGTCGAGGAACTTGCGGCGATTGAGACCGAGGCGGACCAGGTGGCGGCCGACGGTGCGGACCGAAACGGTGACGCCTTCGACGGCGATGCGGCGTGCTGACCACTTCTTCTGCCGCCGCAGCGCCTCGATCCCTCGATCCGGGCCACGATCTGGTCTGCGGCGGCCTTCGACTTTATTCGGCCCGATCCTGGCCCGGTGTCTACAACGTCATGACCCGCAACATCTAGGCGAGACGATTTGATGATCGACGTCGCGGATGAATCGGAACTGTTACGCGCCCGTCTGCGCCGCGTGCTTGTAGCCGCGGATCGCGGGGAACAGGAACACCGCGAACATGCCCACCGACCACACGAGTGTCCCGATCATCGGGGTCAGCACCGGACCGCCCAGCGACAAGCCCCGCATCACGTCGATCGCATACGACATCGGCTGATGCTCCACGATCGGCTGCAACCACTTCGGGTACGCCATCAACGGCACGAACCCGGTGTTGAAGAACATCAGCAGCGTGCACATCAGCGACACGATCTCCACCAGTGGAGCCTTGCCGGCGTACGTCGCGAGCGCAGTGACCATCATCGCGAACGCGACACTGAACAGCAGAGGGATCAGCAGCAGTGCGAGAGCCGCCAACGGACCCTGATCGAATCGGAAACCCAGCGCGAAGCCGGCGATCAGGATGACGATCGTCGTCGCCACGACCCGCACGGACTCCGCGATCATCCGGCCCACCAGCCCCGACGCCCGATGGATCGGCATGGTCCAGAACCGGCCCAGCAGGCCGCTCTCCTTCTCCATCCGCAACCCCACCGCGCTGACCACCGAACCGAACATCGAGCCCGTCAGGATCATCATCGGCACATAGCCGTACACCGCCGGTACACCGGTCGCCTTCTCGATCGACTCACCGAGCACGATGCTGAACATCAACAGCATCAGCGCCGGATACAGCAGCGCCTGCACCACCGTCGTGGGGTCCCGCGACCACCGCTTGAGCAGCCGCCACGACTGCATCCGGCTGTGCGTCACGAGTGCCTGTACCGACCGCTCCGACTGGGCGGCCGGGTCGTTGGGCTCCGGGAAATCGATGTCGACGACCTCGACCGACCGTCCCGACGAAACCTGCGTCGATCCCTGACTCACAGTCGCCGTCACTTCCGTCGCGTGCTGGCCCACAGCGCCAGCGGAATGAGCACGACCGCCAGGCCGACGGTCCACATGAAGGAGGGGAACAGGACACTCCAGTTGATGTGCCCCTCGGCGAGATCACGCAGCGCGAACGAATACTGCGACACCGGCTGGTTCCGCACGAACGGGCGAATCCACTCCGGGAATCCCGACTCGGGAACGAAGCCGCACGACATCATGCCGAGAATCAACTGCGGCAACGTCAACGCCTGAGCCGTCGCCTCCGGACTACGCGTGAGACACCCGATCATGTCGGCGCCGAACGACAGCACCGTCGAGAACGCCAGCGCGATCAGACAGAACAGTGCGATCGTCAACCAGCCACCGGAGAAACGGAAACCGATCAGATAGCCGAACGCGACCGCCGCCACCAACGACACCATCGAGCGCACCACGCCCACGGATATTCGGGACATCAACGGCGCCAAACTGGCCACCGGCATCGTCTGCATCCGGGCCGTCAGACCCGTCACCGATTCCCGTGCCGCGGTATTGGCGATGCCCACCACGGTGTAGGACATCGACTGCAACACCACGATCGGCAGAATGAACTGCGCGTAGTCGATGCCCTGGAACTTCATGATGAACTTCAGCGGCAGATAGAAACCGAGGCCCGTGATGAACGGGGCGAGCACCGAGATCAGAATCGTGCCGTTACGGAACTGCTGCGCCACCGCGCGGGTGGTGAGAGCGCGCCACTGGCTCAGCCCCGTCGGATTCGGGCGACGATGTGCACCGACACCCGGAACCCTCGCTCGCCGCTCCTCGACCTGTGCCGAGTCCGCGTCGGACACCTCGGCGGCCTGCGCGGAAGAGTACGGAAGCGGATGCGGATACGGCTGGGCGTCGGCACTCACTGTCGAGCCTCCGGACGTGGCGCCGGCGCCGGCGGGCGCGGACCGTTCGGTTGCGGTTGCGGTTGGGGCTGCTGCGGCGGCATCGGTGGGCGGGGACCGCCCGGCGGTACCGGCATCTGCTGGGTCATCGGGGGCCGGGCACCGTTCGGCGGCGGCATCGGCGGGCGGGTCCCGCCCGGCGGCATCGGCATCTGTTGGGTCATCGGAGGTCGGGCACCGTTCGGCGGCGGCATCGGCGGACGCGGGCCGTTCGGCGGCGGCATCGGCGGTCGCGGACCACCCTGCTGCTGCGGGGGCATCGGCGGCCGGGGAGCTTGCCGAGCCGGCATCGGACCGGAGTGCGGACCGTCACCGTCGTCGTCCTGCGGCAGATGCAGCGGTGCATGACCGGTCAGGGAGAGGAACACGTCGTCGAGCGACGGCCGACGCAACCCGATGTCGTCCAACCCGATACCTGCGCCGTCGAGCCGCCGCAACGCCTCGCTGAGTGTCGCGGCACCGTACGGCGCCGGGAACGAGATCCGGTCCGTCTCCGGGTCGGCGAGCGCCTCCGCGCGCACCTCCGGCGGCACCAGCTCGCCGAGCACCTGCACCACCGCCGGCATCTGCGTCGGGTCGGTCGGCACCACATCGCAGAACGTGCCGCCCGTACGTGCCTTGAGCTGATCGGCGGTGCCCTCGGCCACCACCGTGCCCTTGTCGATCACGATGATGTTGTCGCTCAGCAGATCGGCCTCTTCGAGATACTGCGTGGTGAGCAGCACCGTGATGCCCTTGCGCTTGAGCGTCTCCACCAGATTCCACACGCCCTGACGGCTACGCGGATCCAGACCCGTCGTCGGCTCGTCCAGGAAAACCACCTCGGGGCGAACCACCAGACCGCACGCGATGTCGACCCGTCGGCGCATACCACCCGAATAGCCGCGGACCGGACGCTTCCCGGCCTCGACCAGATCGAACTCCTCGAGCAGTTCGTCCGCGCGGGCCCGGGCCGACGCGCCGTCGAGACCCATCAACCGGCCGAACAACACCAGATTCTCGCGACCGGTCAGCGCCTCGTCGAGCGCCGCGTACTGGCCCGTCATCATGATCGACCGGCGCACCTGCGCGGCCTCCTTGACCACGTCGTAGCCGGCGATGAACGCCCGCCCCGACGTCGGCGGCACCAACGTCGACAAGATCTTGACCGTTGTCGTCTTGCCGGCGCCGTTGGGGCCGAGAATGCCGAGCACGCTCCCCCGCGGAGCAGAGAAACTGATCCCTCGAAGTGCATGCACGTCCCCGTAGGACTTGTGCACGTCCTCGACGAGGACAGCGTGGTCCTGCATGGTTGGCATCACACTCCGCTGTGGGTCGCTGGTAGGTGGCCGGCCGCCGAATTCGCATCGGTCACCAGCACGGACGGCCGCGAAGCACTGCACGCATCGCATTCGTCAATCGATGTCGGTCCCCCCGAATGTTACCGATCGACACGACGTTCCCCGTGATTCGGCGAACAGGAGAGGGACAGGTCACCTTATCGGCCGGACGGTGTCACCCAGATCGTGATCGTCGCCCGCACCACCTCGGTTCCGGTCCGGTCCGCGATCGACACGGGTACCGCCACCTCGACGCCGTCGGTGCATCCGGCGAGGTCGGGAAGGTGTGACAGCTGCGCCGTCGCGGTGAGACCCGTCCCCGCCTTGGCGAGATAGTCCACCGACATCGACTTCGGAATCCATCGGTGTGTCGACGGGACGGTCGCCTCCGCGAGCATGCCCATCGCGATCTCCGCCAGATTGCAGGCCGCGATTGCATGGAACGTGCCCAGATGGTTGTGCACACCCCACCACTTCGGCGCCGACACCACGCACCGACCGGGCTCGAGTTCCCGCACCGTCGGCAGCACCGTCGCGAAGAACGGCACCCGCGCGCACATGCCCACCGAGAACAGGGCGCGCCCGAAACCGTTGCGCGGCAAGCGCTGCCAACTCCGATAGGTCGCCCGGGGAGTTGCGGTGGTCGGCAGTGTCGGGGGAGTGGTCGCGGAGTCCATGACCACAAACCTTACTTGTAAGTAAGTTGGGCGGTGGTGGAAACCGGCACGCACGGTCGCTGACCTCGCATGTCCCGAAAATAGGGATTTGAACTCTGCGGACGGCTACGGCATACTGATCGGGTTGCCTTGACCGGGATCGAGATCCGTCACGACCCGAGTCGGGCTGGATGGACGTCGAGTCATCAGGTCGAAGGGCCTGGTCACGGCGATGCAAGACGGAAGCAGTACCCAACTTTGCGCCCCTCGCGGGTGCATCCGGTGCGCATGTTCCGTGACTCTCGGAGAGGTTTTCCGAGGGTCGGGAATAAGAGGCAGGGCGACACGCCCGACCGCGTGGACCGGAGAACCATGACACATGAACAGCGGCAGCGGATCGAGTGATGTTTCGAGCGCAATTGTTGTTCGTGTCGGGTTTCCAGTCGGGGACTGTGCAGACGAGGTAGTCCCCGGCACGTTCGGGTTCTACGAAACGCGGCAAGAAAAGGACACTAAGCGTGGCGGGACAGAAGATCCGCATCAGGCTCAAGGCCTATGACCATGAGGCGATCGACGCGTCAGCGCGCAAGATCGTCGAGACGGTGACCCGTACCGGGGCCCGCGTGGTCGGCCCGGTGCCGTTGCCTACCGAGAAGAACGTGTACTGCGTCATCCGCTCGCCGCACAAGTACAAGGACTCGCGCGAGCACTTCGAGATGCGTACCCACAAGCGGCTGATCGACATTCTCGACCCGACGCCGAAGACCGTCGATGCCCTCATGCGCATCGACCTTCCGGCCAGCGTCGACGTCAACATTCAGTGAGCTTGGGAAGACGCAGCGGAGATAACACATGACTAATCAGATCAAGGGAATCCTGGGCACCAAGCTCGGCATGACCCAGGTCTTCGACGAGAACAACCGGGTCGTTCCGGTCACCGTCGTCAAGGCCGGGCCGAACGTCGTCACCCAGATCCGTACCGAAGAGCGTGACGGCTACAGCGCCGTGCAGCTGGCGTTCGGCGCCATCGACCCGCGCAAGGTGAACAAGCCCACCTCGGGCCAGTTCGCCAAGGCCGGCGTCACCCCGCGTCGCCACGTCGTCGAGCTCCGTGTCGCCGACGCCTCCGAGTACGAGGTCGGCCAGGAGCTGACGGCCGAGGTCTTCGAGGACGGCGCATACGTCGACGTCACCGGCACCAGCAAGGGCAAGGGCTTCGCCGGCACCATGAAGCGTCACGGCTTCGCCGGCCAGGGCGCCTCGCACGGTACTCAGGCCGTGCACCGTCGCCCGGGTTCCATCGGTGGCTGCGCCACCCCCGGCCGCGTGTTCAAGGGCATGCGCATGTCGGGCCGTATGGGCAACGACCGCATCACGACGCAGAACCTCTCGGTCCACAAGGTGGACGCCGAGAACGGCCTGCTGCTGATCAAGGGTGCGATCCCCGGCCGCAAGGGCGGCCTCGTGATCGTCAAGACCGCAGTGAAGGGTGGTGCTTCGGCATGACCGAGACCGCAACCAAGCTGACCCTCGACGTCAAGGCTGCCGGTGGCCAGACCAACGGCACCGTCGATCTCCCCGCCGAGATCTTCGACGCGACCTCCAACATCGCTCTGATGCACCAGGTCGTCGTTGCGCAGCTCGCTGCGGCACGTCAGGGCACGCACTCCACCAAGACTCGTGGCGAGGTCCGCGGCGGCGGCAAGAAGCCGTACCGCCAGAAGGGCACCGGCCGCGCACGTCAGGGCTCGACCCGTGCGCCGCAGTTCGCCGGCGGTGGCGTCGTCCACGGCCCGCAGCCGCGTGACTACTCGCAGCGCACCCCCAAGAAGATGAAGGCTGCCGCCCTGCGTGGCGCCCTCTCCGATCGGGCCCGCAGCGAGCGCATCCACGTCATCACCGAACTGGTCGCCGGGCAGGTCCCGTCCACCAAGACGGCGAAGTCGTTCCTCGGTGAGCTCTCCGACCGCAAGAAGTTCCTGCTGGTCGTCGGCCGCGAGGACATCGCAGCGTGGAAGAGCGTCCAGAACCTGGACGGCGTGCACCCCATCGCACCCGATCAGCTCAACACCTACGACGTGCTCAACAGCGATGACGTCGTGTTCAGCCTCGAGGCTCTGAACACCTTCATCGCGGGCCCGGCAAAGAACGAGGAGGAGAGCAAGTGAGCACCATCGCCGACCCGCGCGACATCTTGCTGGCTCCGGTCATCTCCGAGAAGTCCTACGGGCTGATCGAGGAAGGCACCTACACCTTCCTGGTGCACCCGGACTCGAACAAGACGCAGATCAAGATCGCCGTCGAGAAGATCTTCGGGGTGAAGGTGACCAGCGTCAACACCGCCAACCGTCAGGGCAAGCGCAAGCGGACCCGCTTCGGTTACGGCAAGCGCAAGGACACCAAGCGCGCGCTCGTGACCCTCTCGGCCGACAGCAAGCCCATCGAGATCTTCGGGGGTCCGGTCGCGTAGGCGATCGGGTCTCGAGAGATAGAGGACGAGAAGACTCATGGCAATCCGTAAGTACAAGCCGACTACTCCGGGCCGTCGTGGCGCGAGCGTCTCGGACTTCGCCGAGATCACTCGGTCGACGCCCGAGAAGTCGCTGGTTCGCCCGCTGCACGGTCGCGGTGGTCGCAACGCCCACGGTCGCATCACCACCCGTCACAAGGGTGGCGGACACAAGCGCGCCTACCGGCTGATCGACTTCCGCCGCAACGACAAGGACGGCGTGCCGGCCAAGGTCGCTCACATCGAGTACGACCCCAACCGCACCGCCCGCATCGCGCTGCTGCACTACGCGGACGGCGAGAAGCGCTACATCATCGCCCCCAAGGGCCTGGTGCAGGGCACCCCGGTCGAGTCCGGCCCCACGGCCGACATCAAGCCGGGCAACAACCTGCCGCTGCGCAACATCCCCACCGGTACCACCATCCACGCAGTCGAGCTGCGCCCGGGTGGCGGCGCCAAGATGGCCCGCTCCGCCGGCGCCAGCATTCAGCTCCTCGGCAAGGAAGGCACCTACGCCACGCTGCGTATGCCGTCCGGTGAGATCCGTCGCGTCGACGTGCGCTGCCGCGCCACCGTCGGCGAGGTCGGCAACGCCGAGCAGTCGAACATCAACTGGGGCAAGGCCGGCCGCATGCGCTGGAAGGGCGTCCGCCCGACCGTCCGCGGTGTGGTCATGAACCCCGTCGACCACCCGCACGGTGGTGGTGAGGGTAAGACCTCCGGTGGTCGCCACCCGGTCAGCCCCTGGGGCAAGCCCGAGGGTCGTACCCGCAAGAACAAGGCGAGCGACAAGCTCATCGTCCGTCGTCGCCGTACCGGCAAGAAGCGCTAGTCAAGGAGGGAGTGAAGGATGCCACGCAGCCTGAAGAAGGGCCCGTTCGTCGATGACCACCTCCTTGCGAAGGTGGACGTGCAGAACGAGAAGGGCACCAAGCAGGTCATCAAGACCTGGAGCCGTCGTTCCACGATCATCCCGGACTTCATCGGTCACACGTTTGCCGTCCACGACGGACGCAAGCACGTCCCGGTGTTCGTTTCGGATTCGATGGTTGGACACAAGCTCGGAGAGTTTGCACCGACCAGGACGTTCAAGGGCCACATCAAGGACGACCGGAAGAGCAAGCGCCGATGAGCACTGAAACTCAGAACCCCACTGCGAAGGCCGTTGCGCGCCACGTGCGCGTGACCCCGATGAAGGCACGTCGTGTCGTGGACATCGTCCGCGGCAAGTCGGTCGACGAGGCTCTCGCGATCCTGAAGTTCGCGCCGCAGTCCGCGGCTGAGCCGGTCGCCAAGGTGATCGCCAGCGCCGCCGCCAACGCGCAGAACAACCTGAACCTCGACCCGTCGACGCTCGTCGTCTCGACGGCGTTCGTGGACGAGGGCGCGACCCTGAAGCGGTTCCAGCCGCGCGCCCAGGGCCGGGCTTTCCGGATCCGCAAGCGTTCGAGCCACATCACCGTCATCGTGGAAAGTGTCGCGGGCCGGGCCACCTCGGGTCGTAACCGTCGGAAGGGAAGTGGTCAGTAGTGGGCCAGAAGATCAACCCGCACGGCTTCCGTCTCGGCATCACGACCGACTGGAAGTCGCGCTGGTACGCAGACAAGCAGTACGCGGAGTACGTCAAGGAAGACGTCGAGATCCGGAAGCTCCTGTCCACGGGCATGGAGCGGGCCGGCATCGCGAAGGTCGAGATCGAGCGCACTCGTGACCGTGTGCGGGTGGACATCCACACCGCGCGTCCGGGCATCGTCATCGGCCGCCGCGGCGCCGAGGCCGATCGCATCCGCGCCGCCCTCGAGAAGCTGACCGGCAAGCAGGTCCAGCTGAACATCCTCGAGGTCAAGAACGCCGAGGCCGAGGCCCAGCTGGTGGCACAGGGTGTCGCCGAGCAGCTGAGCAACCGTGTCGCGTTCCGTCGCGCCATGCGCAAGGCCATCCAGTCGGCCATGCGTCAGCCGAACGTCAAGGGCATCCGCGTGCAGTGCTCGGGCCGTCTCGGCGGCGCCGAGATGAGCCGCTCGGAGTTCTACCGTGAGGGTCGCGTTCCGCTGCACACGCTGCGTGCGGACATCGACTACGGCCTGTACGAGGCCAAGACCACCTTCGGTCGCATCGGCGTGAAGGTCTGGATCTACAAGGGCGACGTCGTCGGTGGCAAGCGTGAGCTGTCCGCCGCCGCGCCGGCCGACCGCCCGCGCCGCGAGCGTCCGAGCCGTCCGCGTCGTTCCGGTGCTGCCGGAACGACCGCGACCAGCACCGAGGCCGGTCGCGCTGCGACCGCCACCGCCGATGCACCCGCTTCGACCGAGCAGAAGGAGGGCTGACGCATGTTGATCCCACGTCGGGTCAAGCACCGCAAGCAGCACCACCCGAGCCGTTCGGGTGCCGCCAAGGGCGGGACCCAGGTGGCCTTCGGTGAGTACGGCATCCAGGCTCTCGAGCCCGCCTACATCACCAACCGTCAGATCGAGTCCGCTCGTATCGCCATGACGCGTCACATCAAGCGTGGCGGCAAGATCTGGATCAACATCTTCCCGGATCGTCCGCTCACCAAGAAGCCGGCCGAAACCCGCATGGGTTCCGGTAAGGGTTCGCCGGAGTGGTGGGTCGCGAACGTCAAGCCCGGACGGGTGATGTTCGAGATGAGCTACCCGAACGAGGAGATCGCTCGTGAGGCCCTGCGCCGCGCGATGCACAAGCTCCCGTGCAAGTGCCGGATCGTGACGAGGGAGGAGCAGTTCTGATGGCAACCACCAGCCCTGCTGCAGAGCTCCGCGAGCTGACCGACGAGGAACTGGTCACCAAGCTCCGCGAGTCGAAGGAAGAACTGTTCAACCTTCGTTTCCAGATGGCCACCGGCCAGCTGGACAACAACCGCCGGCTGCGCACGGTCCGTCACGAGATTGCGCGCATCTACACCGTCCTGCGTGAGCGTGAGCTCGGCCTGGCCTCCGGTCCGGATGCAGGTGACGCAGCATGAGTGAGGATAAGGCAGTGAGCACCAACAGCACCGAAGAGCGCGGCAGCCGCAAGGTCCGCATCGGCTACGTGGTCTCGGACAAGATGGAGAAGACCATCGTGGTCGAGCTGGAGGACCGGGTGAAGCACCCGCTCTACGGCAAGATCATCCGACGCACCTCGAAGGTCAAGGCGCACGACGAGAACGGCCTCGCCGGCATCGGCGACCGCGTCCAGCTCATGGAGACCCGACCGCTGTCGGCGACCAAGCGCTGGCGTCTGGTCGAGGTTCTCGAGAAGGCCAAGTAAGAGCCTTCCAGTGTATCCAGTACGATGGTGGGGTTGCCCTGTGTTCGACAGTGGCAGCCCCACCATCGGCGGGTACGGACCGCGCGCGTCGGGTCGGAAATCTGCCGCGCACGATCAGCGCGAGCCCCTGGGTTCGTACTGGTCGATAACAGCCAGGTCAAGGAGAAGTAAGTGATTCAGCAGGAGTCGCGACTGCGTGTCGCCGACAACACGGGTGCCAAGGAGATTCTCTGCATCCGCGTTCTCGGTGGCTCGGCGCGTCGCTACGCCGGGGTCGGCGACGTCATCGTCGCCACCGTCAAGGACGCCACCCCGGGTGGAAACGTCAAGAAGGGCGACATCGTCAAGGCTGTCATCGTGCGCACCGCCAAGGAGCGCCGTCGGCCGGACGGTTCGTACATCAAGTTCGACGAGAACGCCGCCGTCATCATCAAGGCGGACAACGATCCGCGCGGTACCCGTATCTTCGGACCCGTCGGTCGTGAGCTGCGCGACAAGCGCTTCATGAAGATCGTCTCGCTCGCCCCGGAGGTGCTGTGATGAAGGTGCACAAGGGTGACACCGTGCTGGTCATCTCCGGCAAGGACAAGGGCGCGAAGGGCAAGGTCATCCAGGCCTTCCCCGCGACCGGCAAGGTCCTCGTCGAGGGCGTGAACCGCATCAAGAAGCACACCGCGGTCTCTGCGAACGAGCGTGGCGCCTCCTC
The DNA here is from genome assembly GCF_030656875.1 of Prescottella sp. R16. Taxonomy (NCBI): domain Bacteria; kingdom Bacillati; phylum Actinomycetota; class Actinomycetes; order Mycobacteriales; family Nocardiaceae; genus Rhodococcus; species Prescottella sp. R16. The sequence continues at coordinate 3,522,943 of NZ_CP130943.1, read as the reverse complement.
GGGCGGCATCGTGACGCAGGAAGCGCCGATCCAGGTCTCGAACGTCATGGTCGTCGACTCGGACGGTAACCCGACTCGCGTCGGCTACCGCACCGACGAGGAGACCGGCAAGCGCGTTCGCATTTCCCGGAAGAACGGGAAGGACATCTGACATGACCTCCACCGAGAACAAGACCCAGCCGCGTCTGAAGGCCCGCTACCGTGCGGAGATCAAGGACGCGCTGAACGCTGAGTTCGATTACGCGAACGTCATGCAGATCCCCGGCCTCGTCAAGGTCGTCGTCAACATGGGTGTCGGTGACGCCGCCCGCGACGCCAAGCTGATCAACGGTGCGGTCAACGACCTCACCCTGATCACCGGCCAGAAGCCCGAGATCCGCAAGGCCCGCAAGTCCATCGCACAGTTCAAGCTGCGTGAGGGCATGCCGATCGGCGCGCGCGTCACGCTGCGCGGCGACCGCATGTGGGAGTTCCTGGACCGTCTCGTGTCCATCGCGCTGCCCCGTATCCGCGACTTCCGCGGCCTGTCGGGCAACCAGTTCGACGGCAACGGCAACTACACGTTCGGCCTCAACGAGCAGTCGATGTTCCACGAGATCGACGTGGACAAGATCGATCGCCCGCGCGGTATGGACATCACCGTCGTGACCACCGCCACCAACAACGAAGAAGGCCGTGCGCTGCTCAAGCACCTCGGCTTCCCGTTCAAGGAGAACTGAGCCCATGGCTAAGAAGGCACTGGTCAACAAGGCCAACAAGAAGCCGAAGTTCGCGGTGCGCGCGTACACCCGCTGCCAGAAGTGCGGTCGTCCGCACTCGGTGTACCGCAAGTTCGGCCTGTGCCGAATCTGCGTGCGCGAGATGGCTCACGCGGGCGAGCTGCCGGGCGTTCACAAGAGCTCCTGGTAACCAGCCGCAACAGACTTCCGTTCCGTAACCGCGGGACGGTGAAGGTAAGAACCACTTCGTTGTAGGCCCACGACCGGGCCGGCCCCACCCCTCGCCACGGCGGGGGAGTGGGGCCCGGTATCCGGTGTTGCATGGGAACCCCAACGAGAAAGGTGCACAGGTCAACTCATGACCATGACTGATCCCATCGCAGACTTCTTGACGCGTCTGCGTAATGCCAACTCGGCGTACCACGACGAGGTGAAGCTGCCGCACTCGAAGATCAAGGCGAACATCGCCGAGATCCTCAAGCGCGAGGGCTACATCGCGGACTACCGCACCGAGGACGCCGAGGTCGGCAAGACGCTGATCGTCGACCTCAAGTACGGCCCGAGCCGCGAGCGCAGCCTCGCCGGCGTCCGCCGTGTTTCCAAGCCGGGTCTCCGCGTGTACGCGAAGTCCACCAATCTGCCCAAGGTCTTGGGTGGCCTCGGCGTGGCGATCATCTCCACGTCTTCCGGCCTGCTCACCGATCGTCAGGCGGCCAATCAGGGTGTGGGCGGAGAAGTCCTCGCCTACGTCTGGTAAGGGAGGCCACCAGAATGTCGCGTATTGGAAAGATTCCGGTCGCCGTCCCCGCTGGCGTCGACGTGTCCATCGACGGCCAGGACGTCGCGGTCAAGGGCCCCAAGGGTGCCCTGTCGCTGACGATCTCCGAGCCGATTTCGATTGCCAAGGGTGAGGACGGTGCCCTCCAGGTCATCCGTCCCGACGACGAGCGTCGCAGCCGTGCGCTGCACGGTCTGTCGCGCACCCTCGTGCAGAACATGATCGTCGGTGTCACCGCCGGTTACACCACCAAGATGGAGATCCACGGTGTCGGTTACCGTGTGGCGCTCAAGGGCAAGGACCTCGAGTTCTCGCTCGGCTTCAGCCACCCGGTCCTGATCGAGGCTCCCGAGGGCATCAGCTTCGCCGTCGAGTCGCCGACCAAGTTCTCGATCGCCGGCATCGACAAGCAGCAGGTCGGCCAGATCGCGGCCAACATCCGTCGTCTGCGCAAGTCCGATCCCTACAAGGGCAAGGGCATCCGCTACGAGGGTGAGCAGGTCCGTCGCAAGGTCGGAAAGACGGGTAAGTGATATGAGCCAGACTGCAAACCAGAAAGCCAAGCGGATTCCGCTGGGCAAGGACGCGTCCACCACGCGTCGTCTGTCGAAGGCGCGTCGTCACTTCCGTCTTCGCAAGAAGATCTCCGGCACCCCCGAGCGTCCGCGTCTCGTCGTGAACCGCTCCTCGCGTCACATCCACGTGCAGCTCGTGGACGACCTGGCCGGCAAGACCCTTGCCGCCGCGTCGACCATCGAGGCGGACGTGCGTGCGCTGGACGGCGACAAGAAGGCCCGTGGCGCGAAGGTCGGTCAGCTGATCGCCGAGCGTGCCAAGGCTGCAGGCGTCGAGGCCGTGGTCTTCGACCGCGGTGGCCACACCTACAGCGGCCGTATCGCCGCTCTGGCCGACGCTGCTCGCGAAGGCGGGTTGAAGTTCTGATGACCAACATTACTAACGGAAGGAATGCCTGATGCCGGGACGTCAAAGGCGTGACGGCGGAAGCGGACCCGCCGGACAGAATGGGCCGAACCAGGGCGACAACCGCGGCGGTCGCGACCGTCGCGACAACCGCCGGGACAACGCCGCCGAGAAGTCGAACTACATCGAGCGCGTCGTCTCGATCAACCGCGTGTCGAAGGTCGTCAAGGGCGGTCGTCGCTTCAGCTTCACCGCTCTGGTGATCGTGGGCGACGGCAACGGACTCGTCGGCGTCGGCTACGGCAAGGCCAAGGAAGTTCCCGCGGCCATCCAGAAGGGCGTCGAGGAGGCTCGCAAGGGCTTCTTCCGCGTGCCGCTCATCGGTAGCACCATCACCCACCCGATTCAGGGTGAGGCGGCGGCCGGTGTCGTCATGCTGCGTCCGGCCAGCCCGGGTACCGGTGTGATCGCCGGTGGCGCGGTGCGTGCCGTGCTGGAGTGCGCGGGAATCTCCGACATCCTCGCCAAGTCGCTCGGTAGCGACAACGCGATCAACGTTGTGCACGCGACGGTTGCCGCCCTCAAGGGTCTGCAGCGTCCGGAAGAGGTCGCAGCCCGTCGTGGCCTGCCCCTCGAGGACGTGGCCCCGGCCGGCATGCTGCGCGCTCGTGCACAGGCTGGGAGCGTGAAGTAATGGCACAGCTCAAGGTCACTCAGGTCAAGAGCACCATCGGCACCAAGCAGAACCAGCGGGACAGCCTGCGCACCCTCGGTCTGAAGGGCATCCGTCAGACCGTCGTCCGTGAGGACAACGCGCAGAACCGTGGTCTGATCAACGTGGTGCGCCACCTCGTCACGGTTGAGGAGGTCTAACCATGACCATCAAGTTGCACCACCTGCGCCCCGCGCCCGGCGCCAAGACCGACAAGACTCGCGTCGGTCGCGGTGAGGGCTCGAAGGGTAAGACCGCCGGTCGCGGCACCAAGGGCACCAAGGCACGCAAGAACGTGCCGGCCGCCTTCGAGGGTGGACAGATGCCGCTGCACATGCGTCTGCCCAAGCTCAAGGGCTTCAAGAACGCGTTCCGCACCGAGTACCAGGTCGTGAACGTCGGCGACATCGCTCGCCTGTTCCCCGAGGGTGGACAGATCGGCGTTGCCGAGCTCGTCGCCGCGGGTGCGGTTCGCAAGAACCAGCTCGTGAAGGTTCTCGCCGAGGGCGAGATCACGGTTGCCGTCCAGGTCACCGCGAACAAGTTCTCGGGCGCTGCCAAGGAGAAGATCGCTGCTGCCGGTGGTACCACCACCGAGCTGTGATCTAGCTCGCGTCAGCTGACGAACGGCCGCAACTCGTCCCACCAGGGACAGTTGCGGCCGTTTCGTCGTTTCGGGGGTCCGCAAGCGGGCATACTGGAGAGTCTGCAGCCCTGGAACGGGGCTGTGTTTTCATGTGTCACTGTTAGAGTTCTAGAGTTCTGCAATCCACAGGGCGGGTCAATCAGGTCGGCTCCCCGTATGTCGTGCGCCAGGAGGATCTTTGCTTTCCGCCTTTGTCTCGGCCCTCAGGACTCCTGACCTGAGGCGGAAGATCCTCTTCACCCTCGGTCTGGTCGCCCTGTATCGGCTGGGTGCCACGCTGCCCTCGCCAGGTGTCGACTACGGCAACGTGCGCGCGTGTATCGACCAGGTGTCCGGTGGCGATTCCGCCGGCATCTACTCGCTGATCAACCTGTTCTCCGGTGGAGCGCTGCTGCAGCTGTCGGTGTTCGCGATCGGCATCATGCCGTACATCACGGCAAGTATCATCGTGCAGCTGCTCACCGTCGTCATCCCGAAGTTCGAGGAACTCCGCAAGGAGGGCCAGGCCGGGCAGACGAAGATGACGCAGTACACGCGCTACCTTTCGATTGCGCTGGCCGTGCTGCAGTCCACCGGCATCGTCGCGCTCGCGGCCCGCGGACAGCTGCTGCAGGGATGCAGCCAACCGATCCTCGCCGACGAGAGCGTCTTCGGCCTGATCGTCATCGTGCTGGTCATGACCGCCGGTGCGGCTCTCGTCATGTGGTTCGGTGAGCTCATCACCGAGCGCGGTGTCGGCAACGGCATGTCGCTGCTGATCTTCTCCGGTATCGCGTCGCGCCTCCCGTCCGAGGGCAAGGCGATCCTCGATTCGCGCGGCGGCCTGATCTTCGCGGCCGTGTGTGTCGCGGCGCTCGTGCTGATCGCCGGTGTCGTGTTCGTCGAGCAGGGCCAGCGCCGGATTCCGGTGCAGTACGCCAAGCGCATGGTCGGACGCCGGATGTACGGCGGGTCGTCGACGTACCTCCCGCTCAAGGTCAACCAGGCCGGCGTCATCCCGGTGATCTTCGCGTCCTCGCTGCTGTACCTGCCGAACCTGATCGCGCAGCTCACCGGGGCCACCACGAGCACGGATCCGAGCTGGTGGCAGCGTATGGTCAACCAGTATCTGGTGAACCCGTCGAACCCGGTCTACATCCTCATCTACTTCCTGCTCATCGTCTTCTTCACCTACTTCTACGTCGCGATCACCTTCGATACGGAGGAACGTGCCGACGAGATGAAGAAGTTCGGTGGCTTCATTCCGGGCATTCGTCCCGGCCGCCCGACGGCGGATTATCTCCAGTACGTGCTCAGCCGCATCACGCTGCCGGGCGCCATCTATCTCGGTCTGATCGCTGTTCTGCCGAACTTCTTCCTGTCGCAGGGGAACGCGGGCAGCAGCATCTTCGGCGGCGCAGCCATCCTGATTCTGGTCAGCGTCGGCCTCGACACCGTCAAGCAGATCGAGAGTCAACTCATGCAGCGCAACTATGAAGGGTTCCTCAAGTGAGACTCGTCCTCGTTGGTCCCCCCGGTGCCGGGAAGGGCACCCAGGCCGCCATCCTGTCGGAGAAGCTCGGCGTTCCGCACATCTCGACGGGCGACCTGTTCCGCGCCAACATCGGTCAGCAGACGGCGCTCGGTCTCGAGGCGAAGAAGTACATGGACGCGGGTGACCTCGTGCCCACCGAGATCACGAACAACATGGTGAAGGCGCGGGTCGCCGAGCCGGACGCAGCGAAGGGTTTCCTGCTCGACGGCTTCCCGCGCACGGTCGATCAGGCGCGGGCCCTCGAGGAGATCCTCGCCGGCCTGGGTGCCAAGCTCGACGGTGTCCTGGCGTTCGAGGTCGACGACGACGTCGTCGTCGAGCGGATGCTGGCCCGTGGCCGCGCCGACGACACCGAGGACGTCATCCGTAACCGGATGCGCGTCTACCGCGAGGAGACGGCACCGCTGCTCGACCACTACGCGGATCAGCTCGTCACCGTCGACGCCGTCGGCCCGGTCGACGAGGTCAACGCCCGCGCTCTCGCCGCACTGGGGAAGTAATGGCCTTCGGTCGCAAGCGCAAGGTCGTTCCGTTCCGCACGGCAGGTGAGCTCGACGCCATGGCGGCTGCGGGTGCGATCGTCGGGGCCGCTCTCGTGGCGGTGCGGGACGCGGCCGAACCGGGCGTGAGCACCCTGGAGCTGGACCGGGTGGCGGAGGCCGTGATCCGGGATGCCGGCGCGGTGCCCTCGTTCCTCGGCTACCACGGGTTCACCGGGTCGATCTGCTCGTCGGTCAACGACCGCGTCGTGCACGGTATCCCGTCGGCCGACGACATCCTCGCCGAGGGCGACCTGGTGTCGATCGACTGTGGTGCCGTCCTCGATGGGTGGCACGGGGATTCGGCGTGGACGTTCGGTGTCGGTGAGCTCAGCGAGGCCGATGCCCAGCTGAGCGAGGCCACCCGGCTGTCGATGGAGGCGGGTATCGCCGCGATGATCGACGGTAACCGGCTCACCGACGTCTCCCACGCCATCGAGTTGGGGACGCATGCCGCGGAGAAGTTGCACGGCCGGTCCTACGGGATCGTCGACGGCTACGGCGGGCATGCGATCGGCCGCGAGATGCACATGGATCCGTTCCTGCCGAACGAGGGTGCGCCCGGCAAGGGCCCGCACCTGGTGGTCGGGTCGGTGCTCGCGATCGAGCCGATGCTGACCCTCGGCACCTACGAGACCGAGGTTCTCGGCGACGACTGGACGGTCGTCACCACCGACGGCAGCCGGGCCGCCCACTGGGAGCACACGGTCGCCGTCACCGAGGACGGTCCCCGCATCCTCACGCTGCGTCCCGGCGGCAACTGAGGACGAGTCCGAGCGATACGCCGCGGCCGGCCGGTGCACGTGCACCGGCCGGCCGCGGCGTATCCACGTCTTCGGGTCACCCCTCGAGGAGGACGGTCACCGGTCCGTCGTTGACGAGGCTCACCTGCATGTCGGCGCCGAAGCGACCGGACGCCACGGTGGCACCGAGGTCGCGCAGGGCGTCGGCGAACGCGTCGACCAGCGGTTCGGCGGTGGCCCGCGGCGCGGCCGCCGACCACGACGGCCGCCGGCTCCTGCGGGTGTCGGCCATGAGCGTGAACTGGCTGACGACGAGGACCGGGGCACCGACATCCGACGCGGACTGCTCGTCGTCGAGGATCCGCAGCCGCCACACCCGACGTGCCAGGTTGGCCGCAGAGACCGGGTCGTCGTCGTGGCCGACGCCGACGAGCACGAGCAGTCCCTGGCCGCCGTCGGGCGGAGCGATCCGTCCGACCTCCTCGCCGTCGACGGTGACGGCTGCCGACGTGACCCGTTGGACGAGCGCGCGCATGTATCGGTATCCCTTCGATGGACCACCGGCCGTCCCGACCCTCATTTGGCCTGGTCGGCGATTGCCGGTAGGATGGAAAAACGGTGCGTCCTGCGTAGATTGCAGACGCGCCATGTAGCGGGTACCGGTGACGGTAGCCGATGCACTCATACGCCACTCAACGGATCGCGGAGGACATGGCTAAGAAGGACGGGGCCATCGAGGTCGAGGGACGAGTTGTCGAGCCGCTGCCCAATGCGATGTTCCGCATTGAGCTGGAGAACGGCCACAAGGTCCTCGCACACATCAGCGGCAAGATGCGTCAGCACTACATTCGCATTCTGCCCGAGGACCGCGTTGTCGTGGAGCTGTCGCCCTACGACCTGTCGCGTGGGCGCATCGTTTACCGCTACAAGTAAGAACTTCCCCGGTCGTTCCCGGCCGGGGAGAGCTATGTCTGCCCGCCGGGTGGACACACAACAGGAGATCAGACTTACGTGAAGGTTCAGCCTAGCGTCAAGAAGATCTGCGAGAAGTGCAAGGTGATCCGCCGTAACGGGCGCGTCATGGTGATCTGCGAGAACCTGCGCCACAAGCAGCGTCAGGGCTAATCCCAGACAGTTCACACCTTCTCCGAGATCTGCTTGGCAACAAGCACGAGAAGACCTCTCAGCACCAGCCGCGATCAGGGCCCGACGAGCAATCGAGGGCAGGTGGCGGTCCACCCCCGGCACGGAGGCCGGGGCCCCACTGCGAAGTTCTACCGCAGAGTTTTTCGACGCAGGGGACGGACTGGGAGCAGACCTCCGCACACCGAATAGGAATGCCACATGGCACGTCTCGCAGGTGTCGATCTTCCCCGCGAAAAGCGCATGGAGATCGCACTGACTTACATCTTCGGCATCGGCCGTACGACTTCCAAGGAGATCCTGGCTGCCACGGGTGTCGACCCGGACCTGCGCAGCAAGGACCTGTCCGACGAGGACCTGGGCAAGCTCCGCGAGTACATCGAGGAGTCGGTCAAGGTCGAGGGCGACCTGCGTCGTGAGGTGCAGGCGGACATCCGCCGCAAGATCGAAATCGGCTGCTACCAGGGCCTGCGCCACCGTCGTGGTCTGCCCGTGCGTGGCCAGCGCACCAAGACCAACGCCCGCACCCGCAAGGGTCCGAAGCGCACCGTCGCAGGAAAGAAGAAGTAATGCCTCCGAAGTCACGCAGCACCGGTCCGAAGAAGACCCAGAAGGCGCGTCGCAGGGACAAGAAGAACGTCCCGCACGGCGCCGCTCACATCAAGAGCACCTTCAACAACACGATCGTGTCGATCACCGACCCGGCCGGCAACGTCATCTCCTGGGCGTCGTCGGGCCACGTGGGCTTCAAGGGCTCGCGCAAGTCGACTCCGTTCGCTGCCCAGCTGGCTGCCGAGAACGCGGCCCGCAAGGCGCAGGAGCACGGCGTGAAGAAGGTCGACGTCTTCGTCAAGGGCCCGGGCTCGGGTCGCGAGACGGCGATCCGCTCGCTGCAGGCTGCAGGCCTCGAGGTCGGCACCATCTCCGATGTCACTCCCCAGCCGCACAACGGCTGCCGCCCGCCCAAGCGGCGTCGCGTCTAGTACGGGAAAGGAAGGTATAGATCATGGCTCGTTACACCGGACCCGTCACCCGTAAGTCGCGTCGTCTGCGCGTCGACCTGGTCGGAGGCGATCAGGCCTTCGAGCGTCGCCCCTACCCGCCCGGCCAGCACGGCCGCGCGCGGATCAAGGAGAGCGAATACCTGCTCCAGCTGCAGGAGAAGCAGAAGGCTCGCTTCACCTACGGCGTCATGGAGAAGCAGTTCCGTCGTTACTACGAGGAGGCGAACGCTCGCCCCGGTAAGACCGGCGAGAACCTGCTCCGCATCCTGGAGTCGCGTCTCGACAACGTCGTGTACCGCGCCGGCCTGGCTCGCACCCGCCGTCAGGCGCGTCAGCTGGTCACGCACGGTCACCTTCTCGTGAACAACAAGAAGGTCGACATCCCCAGCTACCGCGTCTCGCAGTACGACATCATCGATGTCCGCGAGAAGTCGCTGGCGACCCTGCCGTTCCAGATCGCTCGCGAGACCCAGGGCGATCGCCCGGTCCCGGGTTGGCTGCAGGTCGTCGGTAGCCGTCTCCGGATCCTGGTGCACCAGCTCCCCGAGCGTGCGCAGATCGAGGTTCCGCTGCAGGAACAGCTGATCGTCGAGTTCTACTCGAAGTAAGGCACTACGTGCCGGTGAGTGGTTGGCGAGTCCGTCAAGTTTTCGGACTCGCCGACCACTCACAGGCCGCAGGCCTGTTCCCATCGTGGGCGTCAAATAGCGGACGCCCGTACAGGAGGAAATCCAATGCTCATTTCTCAGCGACCCACGCTGTCCGAAGAGGTCATCGCTGAAAACCGCTCGAAGTTCGTCATCGAGCCCCTCGAGCCTGGCTTCGGGTACACCCTCGGCAACTCTCTGCGCCGCACCCTGCTGTCGTCGATCCCCGGCGCTGCTGTCACCAGCATCCGCATCGACGGCGTCCTGCACGAGTTCACCACGGTTCCGGGCGTGAAGGAGGATGTCACCGACATCATCCTGAACCTCAAGGGCCTCGTCGTGAGCTCCGAAGAGGACGAGCCGGTCACGATGTACGTCCGCAAGCAGGGCCCCGGGGTCGTGACTGCAGGTGACATCGTTCCGCCGGCCGGCGTCACGGTGAACAACCCGGATCTGCACATCGCCACCCTGAACGACAAGGGCAAGTTGGAGATCGAGCTCGTCGTCGAGCGCGGTCGCGGCTACGTCCCCGCCGTCCAGAACAAGGCGGCAGGCGCCGAGATCGGCCGGATTCCGGTCGACTCGATCTACTCGCCGGTGCTCAAGGTCACCTACAAGGTGGAAGCGACTCGCGTCGAGCAGCGCACCGACTTCGATCGGTTGATTCTCGACGTGGAGACCAAGAACTCCATCACCGCACGGGACGCACTCGCTTCGGCGGGTAAGACCCTGGTTGAGCTCTTCGGCCTGGCCCGTGAGCTGAACGTCGAAGCAGAAGGCATCGAGATCGGACCCTCGCCCGCCGAGGCCGATCACATCGCGTCCTTCGGGCTCCCCATCGAGGATCTGGACCTCACGGTCCGCTCCTACAACTGCCTCAAGCGCGAGGGTGTTCACACCGTCGGTGAGCTCGTGGCACGTACGGAGTCCGATCTGCTCGACATCCGCAACTTCGGACAGAAGTCCATCGACGAGGTCAAGGTCAAGCTGCATTCGCTCGGCCTCGCCCTCAAGGACAGCCCTGCGTCCTTCGATCCGACGACCGTTGCCGGCTACGACGCCGCCACCGGCACGTGGAGCGATACCGATGCCGGTACCTTCAGCGACGCTGAGGGCACCGACCAGGACTACGCCGAGACCGAACAGCTTTAACCCGTAGCACCCGGCACATGGGCAAATGTGCTGGGCGAGCCCTAGAGGAGCTCCAATGCCCAAGCCCAAGAAGGGTGCCCGCTTCGGCGGGTCGGCGTCGCACCAGAAGGCGATCTTCGCCAACCTGGCGACTGCTCTCTTCGAGCACGGCCGAATCACCACCACGGAGGCCAAGGCCAAGGCCCTGCGTCCGTACGCCGAGAAGCTCGTGACCAAGGCCAAGGGTGGATCCCTGGCCGATCGTCGTGAGGTTCTCAAGGTCATCCGCAACAAGGACGTCGTGCACGCCCTGTTCGCGGAGATCGGCCCGTTCTACGCCGACCGCGACGGCGGTTACACCCGCATCATCAAGACCGTTCCCCGCAAGGGCGACAACGCTCCGATGGCGATCATCGAGCTCGTCCAGGAGAAGACGGTCACCTCCGAGGCGGACCGCGCACGTCGTGTCGCGGCATCGCAGGAGAACGTCGTCGAGGCTGTCGAAGCCGAGGCCACCGAGGCCGAGGTCGAGAACGCCGACGCCGTGGTCGAGGGTGTCGAGAACGAGACCGCGACCGCAGCCGACGCCGACGAGGCCAAGAAGGACTAGTCCACTTGGTTTCGGCACACGCCGCATCGAACGAACCCGCCGCTCCCTCCGGGGACGGCGGGTTCGTTCGCTTGCGCCTCGACGTTTCCTACGACGGCACCGATTTTTCCGGATGGGCACGGCAGCCCGGCCGCCGCACGGTGTGCGGCGAGATCGAGGAGAAGCTGAGTGCGATCGTCCGCACCCCGGTCCTGTTGACCGTTGCCGGACGCACCGATGCCGGTGTGCACGCGAGCGGGCAGGTCGCGCACGTCGACGTGCCGGCCGAGCTGGTCGGCACGGTGATCCCGGACGATCCGTCCCGGCTGGTCCGCAGGCTCGCCCGGTTCCTGCCGAAAGATGTGCGGGTCACCGGTGTCTCGTTCGCGCCCGAGCATTTCGATGCCCGATTCTCGGCGATCCGTCGGCACTACGAGTACCGGTTGACGACCGCCCCCCACGGTGCGGACCCGTTGCGGGCCCGGGACACGGTGGCGTGGCCGAAGGACGTCGACGTCGACGCGATGCGGGAGGCGTCGTCCCGGTTGCTGGGTCTGCACGACTTCGCTGCGTTCTGCAAACGTCGTGAGGGGGCGACGACGGTGCGCGAGTTGCAGCGCTTCGACTGGGACCGTGACGGTGACGCGCTGACCGCGTTCGTCAGCGCCGACGCGTTCTGCTGGTCGATGGTGCGCAGCCTGGTCGGGGCGGCGCTCGCGGTCGGGGAGGGTCGGCGCACGGTCGATTGGATGTCTGGTCTGCTGGCGGAGCGGGAGCGGGCCAGCGCGGTTGCGGTCGCGCCGGCGCACGGGTTGTCGCTCGTCCGTGTCGACTATCCGGCCGACGCGGATCTCGAGGCACGCAACATCGCGACCCGGGAGGTGCGGTCCGCGATCGACCCGGCGGGTGGTTGCTGCGGCGGCTGATCCGGTCGCACCCGCAACCCGCTGCCCGCCGGTCGCGCCGCTCACCGGTACCCCGACGGGCTGATCCGGTGAGCGGCGGACGGTTCAGTTCGCGAGCTGGCGGGCGATGACCAGACGCTGAATCTGGTTGGTGCCCTCGAAGATCTGGGTGATCTTCGCTTCGCGCATGTAGCGCTCCACCGGGAAGTCCTGCGTGTAGCCGTAGCCGCCGAACACCTGCACGGCGTCGGTGGTGACCTTCATGGCGGCGTCGGTGGCGATCAGCTTCGCGACCGAGGCCTGCCGCGAGTACGGCATGCCGGCGTCGCGGCGGCGGGCGGCGTCGAGATAGGTGGCGCGGGCCGAGTCGACGGCGGCAGCCATGTCGGCCAGCACGAACCCGAGACCCTGGTGGTCGATGATCCGCTTGCCGAACGCCTTGCGCTCCTTGGCGTAGGCGACGGCGTCGTCGAGGGCGCCCTGCGCGATGCCGACGGCGCAGGCTGCGATGCCGAGACGGCCCGAGTCGAGTGCGCTGAACGCGATCGGCAGACCCTGGCCCGGCTTGCCGATCATCCGCTCGGCCGGGACGAACGCGTCGTCGTAGTGGGCGGACGTGGTGGGGACCGCGCGCAGGCCCATCTTCTCCTCGGGCTTGCCGAAACTCAGGCCCTCGGTGTCCTTGGGGACCAGGAAGCACGAGACGCCGCGTGAGCCGTCGTCGCTGGTGCGGGCGAACAGCGTGTAGAAGTCGGCGCGGCCGCCGTTGGTGATCCACGCCTTGGCGCCGTTGATCCGGTAGCCGCCCTCGACCTCGGTGGCCTTGCAGGCGAGTGCGGCGGCGTCGGACCCGGCCTGCGGCTCGGACAGGCTGTACGCGCCGATGGTCTCGCCGCCGAGCATGTCGGGCAGCCACTTCGCCTTCTGCTCGTCGGTGCCGTGGGTGGCCAGCGAGTAGCAGGACAGGCTGTGCACGCTGGTCGCGACGGCGACAGCCGCCCAGCGGGCCGCGATCTCCTCGAGGACCTGCAGGTACACCTCGTACGGCTGGTCGCCGCCGCCGAACTCCTCCGGGTACGGCAGGCTCAGCAGCCCGGCGCGGCCCAGGGCGGGGAAGACGCCGTCGGGGAACGTCTCGTTCTTCTCGTGCTCGTCGACGATCGGGGCGAGGACCTTGTCGGCCACGTCGCGGGTGAGATCGATGAGGTCGTGGGCTTCCTGGGTGGGCAGCAGGCGTTCGACGGCCACGGTGCGCTCCTCGTGTATCGGAGAGAAATGGTGAAAATAGTACTGAGGACGATACTCCAGTACTGTTTTGCGTATGGCAACCCCGGTGAAGACGACGGCCCGGCGCACCGCACTGTTCGACGCCCTGGTGGCGCTCATCCTCGACGAGGGGTTCGCGCACCTCACGCTCGACGAGCTCGCCGCCCGCCTGCGCTGCTCGAAATCCACGCTGTACCGGCTCGCCGACAGCAAGGAACAGTTGGTGCGAGCCGCCACCGTGCACTTCTTCCGCGGAGCCACCGACCGGGTCGAGGCGCGGCTGGCCGGCGCCGAGGGTGCACGGATGCGCATCCGCACCTACCTCGAGGCCGTCGGTGAGCAGTTGCGTCCCGCGTCGGCGCAGTTCATGGAGGATCTGGCGGCCGACTCCGCGGTCCGCGAGGTCTACGAACGCAACACCCGGTTCGCGGCCCGGCGGGTCCGGGAACTCATCACCGAGGGCGTCGCCGCCGGCGAGCTGCGCGACGCGCACGCCGCGTTCGTCGGGGACGTCGCCGCCGCCGTCATGGTGCGGATCCAGCAGCGACAGGTCGCCGCGTCCACCGGGCTCGGCGACGCGGAGGCGTATCAGGAACTCGCGGCACTGCTGACCGACGGACTGTGACCGCGCGCTCTAGGATCGGGGGCGTGTCGAGAACTGTGCCCCTGCGACTCGAGGTGATCGTCGGGAGCGTGCGGGCGGGCCGGTTCGCGCCCGTGGTCGTCGACTGGCTCCTGGGCCGGCTCCGGGAGTACGACGCGTTCGAGGTGTCGGTCCTCGACCTCGCGGACGCCGATCTGCCACAGGATCTTTCACGAACCCCGGCGGTCGAGGAGTTCACGCGGCGGATCGGGGCGGCGGACGCCTTCGTGGTGGTCACCAGCGAGTACAACCACGGTTACCCGGCGGCACTGAAGACTGCACTCGACACCGTCAAACATCAGTGGCGGGCCAAACCGATCGGCTTCGTCGCGTACGGCGGCGTGTCCGGCGGCCTGCGCGCCGTCGAACAGTTGCGGCAGGTGGTGGCCGAACTGCACATGGTGTCGGTGCGTGACGCCGTCGGTTTCCATCAGGCCCGCAAGCACTTCGACCCCGCCGACGGGGCCGCGAACGACGCCGCCGACCGGATGCTCGGCCAGCTGGCGTGGTGGGCCGACACCCTCCGCGACCGGCGGGAACAGACGCCGTACCCGGGGTGAGACGTCAGTGGGCGGGCACGGGTACCGGTGACGTGGGGCGGCCCACGAACGCGGCCTCCGCAGGAATCGTCACCATCGTCAGATCGCACCGCACCGCACCGACCGTCAGTGTCAGCCGGTCGCCGCACGCTCCCGGCTGCACGAGCGACACGTCCGGGCGGCCCGGAGGCCACATCCGGGGGTCCGGGTGGACGTGCACGAGCGTCACTCCCGGCCGGGCCGGGGGAGCGGGCACACCGTCGACGATCACTGTATCGAAACCTGTTGTCTCTCCAGGCGTTCCGTCGTGGACGAGCAGCCGGTCCGGGCGGGCGACCGATCCGGACAGGGCCGCCCACGTATGCGGCCGATCGGTGCGCACCAGGACCCGCGCCCCCGTCGCGACGGCCCGGAACGCCACCTGCTGCGCGACGTGCAGCTCGCCGGCGACGTACACGTCGGCGACGGCCGGGCCGGTCAGGCGGGCCGTCACCGCCTGCCCGCCGGCGTCCGCGCCGGCCAGCTGACCGCACCCCGCCGCCGGCAGGAGCAGGTCGTCGAGTCGGGCCGGCGCGATCTCGCGCAGCGGGATGAGGTCGTCGAGTTCCGGTGCCGACACCGGCAGCTGTGCCGACAACGCGTCCCGCTGCCGGCCGTGCACCGAGATCAGCCCCGGCAGGTCGGGGGCGGGTGCGTCGCCCGGCACCGTCCACCGCACCGATGCCCCCACCCGCACCGATCCGGACCGTCCCGGCCGGATGCGCACCGCCACCGTCGTCCCGAGACCAGGCACCGCGAACAGACGGGCCAGGAGCGAGGCCGACAACCCGCGCGGATCGAGTGCCGCACCCACGTTGCGGCCGCCGGGCACCGGCACGTGATCCCACCGCTGAGCCATCGTGTCCGGGTGGACACCTCGGCAGATCCGGGCGCACACCGACTCGATCTCGGACACCGCCAGGATCCGCGCCGGGCACTCCGCGTCCGCGAGGGTCCGCGCCACTCGTCGCGCCGCGACCGCTGCCGTCCGGGCCAGCCCGTCGACGCCGCCCCCACGCCGGGCGGCGGACGCGGCACTGGCGGCCACGTCGAACCGCAGCGTGACCCACACCGACCGCTGCGCAGACGCCGGCAGCGGTCCGATCAGCGAGTCGTACACATCGGCGGCCGGTGACCCGTCGGCGGTCCGGGTGCCGTGCGAGACGACGTCGATCCCGGCGAGAGCCACGTCGATCTGCTCGAGGCATCCCGTGAGCGCGGACAGCGGCAGATACGGCGACGTGTCGCAGCCGTCCCGGGTGAGACGCGACGGCCCCGGCCCCGTCGGCGAAACCTCGAGCACCGCCAGCACCTGGCCGCCCGCCCGGTACAGCCCCACCGTCTCCCCGGGCAGTGCGACATCGCGGCCGGACCCCAGGGGGACCCGATGTCCCCGCAGGTAACGCCACCCTGCCGCCGCCCAGGTCAGCGGCAGCCTGCCGTCGATCCGGATGAACAGGGCGCCGCCGACGGTCAGAGCGACGACGAGCGCACCCCACCACGGCAACCCGGCCCACACGCCGAGCAGGCCGACCGCGATCGCGAGCAGCTGTGCCACCACCACGGTGGCCGGGAACGTGTACGGACGACGTCCGACGCGAAAGTGGTCCACGGTTCCTCCCCAGTACCTGAACCAGACGGACGTCTCGTCCGCCGAAGGGTGCGTATCCGCGAACTGTACTGTGTGGGATCGGAGCGCGCGTCACAGCATGGGGGCGGAGCGCGCGCCGGGGGTGTCAGGGGGAGGAAACATGGCTGCGCAGCCGACGACGCGATGGCAGATCAGCGGATACCGATTTCTCGTGCGGCGCATGGAACATGCGCTGGTGCGACGCGACGTGCGCATGCTGCACGACCCGATGCGCTCGCAGTCGCGGGCACTCGCCGTGGGCGTGGTGATCGCGTGCCTCGGGCTCGCCGGATGCGCGGCTCTCGCCCTGATCCGTCCGCAGGACAAGATCGGTGACGCGTCGATCGTCGTCGGAAAGGATTCGGGGGCAATGTTCGTCGCGATGGACGACGCCCTGCACCCCGTCCTCAACCTGGCTTCGGCGCGGCTGATCGTGGGGGAGGCGGCCACCCCCGCCGTCGTCGCCGAAGCGGAGATCGACGCCCGTCCCCGCGGTGCGCTGGTCGGGATCCCCGGTGCGCCGTCGGCACTGCCCACCGGCCCCGGCGCGGACGGGACACCGTGGACCGTGTGCGACACCGTCGCCGGTGACGGGACAGCCACGGCCGCAACGACGATCGTCGTCGGCGAGCCCGCATGGAACGACCGTGTCGCCCCTGCCGCCGGCGGCGAGGCACTGCTCGTCGAACACGACGACCGGACGTACCTCGTGTACGACGGCCGCCGTGCCGCCGTCGACCTCACCGACCGCGGCGTCACTCGCGCGCTCGGACTCGAAGGGGCGCGGCCCCGGCCCGTCAGCCGCGGACTGCTCAATGCGATCCCCGAGGTGCCCGCGATCACCGCCCCCGTCATCGCGGGATCCGGCGGTCGACCCACCTACGAAACCGCCGGTCGCACAATCGGTTCGGTCGTCTCGGTGAAGCGTGGCGACGAACCCCACTACTACGTGGTGCTCCGCGGCGGCGTCCAGGAAGTGGGGGAGGCGGCGGCCCTGCTGATCCACTTCACCGACTCCCAGGGCCGTTCCGAAGTGCCCACCGTGGCACCCGACGCCCTCGCCGGCGCACCCACCGTCCACGAACTCGACACCGCGTCCTTCCCCCGCACGCCACCACGCCTCGTCGGCGCGGACCGGCCCGTCGGCTGCCTGACGTGGACGCCGCGACCACCCGCCGAAGGGGACGGGTCCGGCAGCGTCGACGCCGACCTGACCGTGTCGGCGGGCCGGGCCCTGCCGATCCCCGACGAGGCCCGGCCGGTCAGGCTCGCACAGGCCGACGGGCCCGGGGACGCCGCCGACGCGGCCTATGTACGTCCCGGCAACGGCGGCTTCGTGCAGACCACCGGACTCGAATCCGGCAGCGCACGCAAGGGCGGACTGTTCTTCGTCGCCGACACCGGTGTCCGCTACGGCATCGCCGATGCCGACGCTGCGACAGCCCTCGGTTTCGACGTGCCGGGGGCGCCGGCCCCGTGGCGGATCGTCGAACTGCTCGCCCCCGGACCGGCACTCGGCCGCGGGCAGGCCCTCGTCGCGCACGACGGCATCGCACCCGACCCCGAGTCGGCCCCCGTCGCGTCCGGGAACTGACCGCTACCGGTCGCGGCGGAGACGTCGGAGCGGGAACGAGGCGAGCACACCGAGTACCGCGACCACCGCGACCACCCCGGTCGCGGCCAGCGCCACGATCCGCGGCCGGGAATCCGGCTGTGCCGGCGGTGGCGGCGCCGGGATCGCCGCCGAGCGGGCCGGGACGGTGGCCGGAACGGTGACGAGGTCGGCGAGCAGATCGGCGCTCACCGCGGCCACCGGGTCGACGACGCCGTGTCCGACATACGGATTCCATCCTTCGGCGGGTGCGTGCGCGGTCGCCTCGATCCGTGCCGTCACCTGCTGCGCCGTCAACTGCGGATACCGGGCCCGGACCAGGGCCGCCGTCGCCGCGACCAGTGGTGCCGCGAAACTGGTGCCGTCGAACGAGCGTTCCTCGCCCTGCCCGGTGAGCCACTGCCGGGTCTGTCCGTGCCCGTCCGGGGCGAGGGAGACGATGCCGGTGCCGGGGGCCGCGACATCCACCCACGGGCCACCGAGACCGAACTCCGACGGGGAACCGTCGGGATCCACCGATCCGACGGTGAGCACATAGTCGTCGTACCAGGCCGGTGTCGCGATCGTTGCCACCGCATCCCACGGATCGGCGTCCGGGTGCAGCGGATCGGCCGGCGGATTCTGGGCCGCGCAACCCCCCGACCGGTAGTTGCCGGCGGCCGCCACGATCACCACGTCCTTCACGGTGGCCGCGTACTGCACTGCGGCGCCGAGAGATCGGTCGCCGACACCGTCCGCGGCCGGACGGCACGCCACCTCGGAGATGTTGACGACGGTGGCACCCAGATCAGCGGCACGACGGATCGCCATCGCCATCGTCTGCGTGTTGCCGTACCCGCTCGAATTGGCGGTGTCGGTCGCGTCGTCGCGGCGCCCGGTCTCGGAGAATGCGGCACTCGACTGCCGGATCGTGACGATCCGTGCGTCCGGCGCGCCCCCGGCGAACCCCGACGACGCGACCGGTGCCGCCGCGATCAGCCCGGCCACGATCGTGCCGTGCGCGTCGCAGTCGCCGACACCGTCCCCGGTCCCGACGTAGTCGCCGCCCGGGGTGAGCCCCGGAAGCCGGGGATGTGCCGCGACTCCGGTGTCGATGACCGCCACGACCTGCCCCTGCCCCCGCGACAGCGGCCACACCGATGCGAAGTCGAGGGCCTGCTGCGGGAGCGGCACGGCCGGGTCGTCGGCCATCGGCACCGTGACGGTGCAGGCCGCCCGCTGCTCGGTCGGGGCGAGTGGGCCCGGCGGCGACGGCGGCGGGAGCTGCGACGGATCGATCGGGGGCGGTGTCACCGCACCGGCCACCCCGAGGGGTGTGGTGGCGGCGACGAGTGCGGCGGCGACGGCGACCAGGGCGGGCCGGACGCGACGTACGGTCACGACGAACCTCACAGGCCGCGGACGGCCGCGAACAGTCCCGACACCCAGCACGCCAGCGGGACGATCGCGGCGATCGCGGCGTAGTCCACCAGCTCGGCGGCACGCCGCTGCACGGGCGAGAACGCCCGGTTCGGGGTGACGATCCCGAGCACGAGCCCCGCGACGACGGCGAGCATCGCGGCCGCGAACACACCGAGCGCCGCGGCCGGTACGGCGATTGCGGTCCCGACACCCAGGACGACGAGGACCGTCGCACCGCCGGCGATCAACGGCACCGCCTGCCGCGCCGCCGTGTAGGTGCGTCCCCGGAACATCAGTACCGCGGCGGCCGCGGCTGCGAGCGCGACCGCAGGCCACGAGATCACGCCACCGACCGGCACCGCCGCGGCGAGCACACCGGCGCCGGTGAGCAGCGTCGTCGCGCACACCAGTCCGGTGAGCACGCGCCGTGCCTGCTCCGCGCGGGCCTCGACGGACTCGAACGACGGCAGCGAACCGTCGGGGCCGTCCGCGGTGTCCTCGTCCGGGTCGATCGCCGCCCCCGGCGCCGGGACCGGCGGCAACGGCAGCTTCGCGATCAGCATCGACAGCCGCGGCGCGGACGCGAGCCCGAGCAGCGCCGCGCACGCCAGGAGCGCACCGATGGCCCGTGGCGGCTGTGCGGTGAGCACCCCCGCGAGCGCGGCCCCCGCACCGAACAGCGACGCCGTGGCCGCCGCGGTGAACACCGTGTGCCCGACACCGGACGCCCGCAACGCCAGCACCGCCGCGGTGCCCGCTGCGACGCACCCCAGCAGCAGGTGTGGTGCGCCGCGGTCGCCGGGAACCCCGAGTACCCCGGCCGCGAAGGCGACCGGCAGCGCCGCGGCACCGAGCGCGACCGCTGCCCCCGAATCGCGGTAGACGCGTCCCACGACGGCGCCCGCGACCACGAACAGGATCGCGACGAGCAGCGCGGCGACAGCACCGACGATCGCGGCCACGTCGCCGTCGACCTGCAGCAGCGCGAACGCCCCCGCGACCGCGGCCACGCCGGCCGATGCGCAGCCCGCGATCCGAGCCGTCCGCGGTGTCCACGGATGCGTGTGATCGGTATCGGCGACCGCGACGTTGTACATGACGTCGTCGAACAGTGGTGGCGGCGAAGCGTTCTCGACACCGTCGAACACCAGGACCTCGCCGTCGAGGACACCGTGCTCGTGCAGGCTCAGGGCCGGGGACAGCGGTGGTGTCCCGAGTCGGGACAGCGCCCAGCGCGACGGTTCCGTACGTTCGGCGGCCGCGTCGAAGTCGTTGGCGGCACTGTGTTTCCGCACCAGATCCGCGATACCCGGAACGAGGAGTTCGACGGGCACCGACCCGGGCAGTGCGAGATCGATCTGGGTGTGCGGCGCGAGCACCGTCAACCGGACGAGGTCGGAACGCTCCCGCGCCCCGGGCCCGCCCGGATCGGTGCGTGCGGTGTCGACGATGGTCACGATGATCCCCCCGGATTCCGGCGACCGGGCCCCCGCCGGCGCTCGCGCGTATCGAACTCCCGGCACTGTACCCGCACCCCTCGACACCCCTGCACGGTGTGCGTTGTCGGTGGTGTGCGGTAGTTTCTCGTGTCGCGAGTCCGACAGCCCGTGGGGGGCGACTCGCAGTCTTCTGGGGGTGGAAGCATGGGGACGGTGCATTTCGTGCGCCGCGCACGCCGTGAGGCGCCGCGCACGCCGGGCGGCGAGGTGAGTCTGCAGACGCCTCCCGAGATCCCGCGGATCACACCCGGCAGCCTGGTGACCAAGCTGCTGCCGGTCGTGATGGTCGCGGCGATGATCGGCATGGTCGCGCTGATGTTCACGTCCGGGATGGCGCGCAACCCGATGGCACTGATGTTCCCGGTGATGATGCTGGTGTCGATGGTCGGGCTCCTCGCCGGATCGGGGCGGGGTGGGGGAGCGAAGGCCGCGGAGGCGAACGCCGACCGCAAGGACTACCTGCGCTACCTCGACCAGCTGCGGCGCGACGCGATCGACACCGGCCGGCAGCAGCGCCGTGCGCTCGAATGGAGCCATCCCGACCCGGACACCGTGTGGACGCTCGCCGGCACCGTCCGTATGTGGGAGCGGCGCGGCACCGACCCGGACCACTGCCACGTGCGGGTGGGCCTGGGCAGTCAGCGGCTCGCAACCCGGCTGGTGCCACCCGAGACCGGGCCGGTCGAGGACCTCGAACCCGTCTCCGCGGTGTCGCTGCGCAGGTTCGTCCGGGCCCACTCGGTGGTCCCGGACCTGCCGACGGCGGTCTCGTTGCGGGGATTCGCGGCGATCTCCGTCGACGGCGACCGCGACGCGGCCCGTGCGCTGCTCCGCTCGGTACTGATCCAGCTGTGCACGTTCCACGGCCCCGACCAGGTCCAGGTCGCGGTCGTGTGCGGCCCCGACACCGCGGCCGAGTGGGACTGGGTGAAATGGCTGCCGCACACGCAGCACCCGGACGCCGTCGACGGTGTGGGCGCCGCGCGCATGGTGTACGGGTCGATCATCGAGCTGGAAACTGCGCTGGGGCAGCATTTCTCGATGCGTGGACGGTTCTCCCGCAGCGCGCCGGCCACGGCCGGGGTGCCGCAGATCGTCGTCGTCGTCGACGGCGGCATCCTCGGCGGGGACAGCGGTGTCGTCACCGACGGCGGACTGGATTCGGTGACCGTCCTCGACCTGAGTGGATACTGTCCGCGGCTCGCTGCCACCCGCGGACTGCAGTTGGTGACCGAGGACGGATCGCTCGGCGCCCGCAGTGGCGTCGGGGTGGAGACGTTCGCCACCGCAGACGCGCTCACGGCCGCGCAGGCGCGGTCCGCGGCCCGGCGGCTCGCCCCGTACCGGATCTCGTCCGGGCCCGACCTCGACCCAGCCGCCGACGACGGCGCCCCGGTCGCGGCGGGCTGGACCCGGCTGCTCGGTGTCGGCGACGTCGACCGATTCGACCCGGATGTCGCGTGGGCGCCACGGTCCGGCCGGGACCGGTTGCGGGTGCCGATCGGGGTCGGTGTCGACGGTAGTCCCGTCGAACTGGATCTGAAGGAAGCCGCACAGAACGGCATGGGCCCGCACGGGTTGTGCATCGGCGCCACCGGATCCGGCAAGTCCGAGTTCCTGCGCACCCTCGTCCTCGGGCTGGTCGCGACGCACTCCCCGGACGCCCTCAACCTCGTGCTCGTCGACTTCAAGGGTGGCGCGACGTTCCTCGGCCTCGAATCGGCGCCGCACGTCGCGGCCGTCATCACCAACCTGGCCGAGGAACTGGCGATGGTGGACCGGATGAAGGACGCCCTCGCCGGAGAGATGAACCGTCGGCAGGAACTCCTGCGGGCCGCCGGCAACTTCGCGAACGTCACCGACTACGAGAAGGCCCGTGCCGCGGGCGCCGACCTCGCGCCGCTGCCTGCCCTGTTCGTCGTCGTCGACGAATTCTCCGAACTGCTCAGCCAGCAACCCGAGTTCGCGGAACTGTTCGTCGCGATCGGCCGCCTCGGCCGGTCGCTGCACATGCACCTGCTGCTCGCCAGCCAGCGTCTCGAAGAGGGCAAGCTCCGTGGCCTGGACAGTCACCTGTCGTACCGGATCGGGTTGAAGACGTTCTCGGCCAACGAGTCCCGCACCGTCCTCGGTGTGCCCGACGCCTACCATCTGCCCGCGTCACCGGGCGCCGGTTATCTCAAGTGCGACTCCGCGGAGATCGTGCGGTTCCAGGCCTCGTACGTGTCGGGTCCCTACGAGCGCGAACGCGTCCGGCGGTCCGTCACCGAGACCGTCGTCGCCGACGACGTGCGGATCCACGAGTTCACGGCGTCGCCGGTGGCGGTGCCGGAGCCGGTACGCCTCGCCGAACCTGCAGTGCCGCAGCCGGTCCCGGAACCCGAGACCGACACCGATCCGCGATCCCTGCTCGAGGTGCTCGTCGACCGGATCCGGGGCCGTGGCCCGGCCGCCCACGAGGTGTGGCTGCCGCCGCTCGACGTCCCGCCGACCCTCGGCGAGATCCTGCCCCCGGCACCGGAACCGGCGGCGCACGCCGGCCTGCAGGCGCCGATCGGCATCATCGACCGGCCCTACGACCAGCGGCGGGACCTGCTCGTCGTCGACCTGGCCGGGGCCACCGGCAACGTCGCGATCGTCGGCGGGCCGCAGTCCGGCAAGTCGACACTGCTGCGCACCCTGATCCTGGCGACCGCCGCCACCCACACCCCGCAGCAGGCACAGTTCTACTGCCTCGACTTCGGCGGCGGCACCCTCGCCGGACTCGCCGGCCTGCCACACGTGGGATCCGTCGCCAACCGACTCGACGTCGACCTGGTGCGGCGCACCGTCGCCGAGACGGCCGCCCTCGTCCGCCGCCGCGAACGCCGTTTTCGGGAACTCGGCATCGAATCGATGGCACAGTTCCGCAGCCTGCGGGCGAGCAGTGCCGCGGGGGAGGACGGCGCCGGGGACGTCGCGGACGATCCGTTCGGTGACGTGTTCCTCGTCGTCGACGGCTGGCCGAGCATCCGGCAGGACTTCGAGGCCCTCGAAGCGCAGATCGGCGCCCTCGCCGGACAGGGCCTGTCGTTCGGCGTGCACGTCGTCGTCACGGCCCCGCGCTGGGCCGACATCCGTCCCGCGCTCAAGGATCAGCTCGGCACCAGAATCGAACTGCGCCTGGGAGATCCGACGGACTCGGACGTGGGACGTGCGAAGGCGATGCTGGTGCCGGTCGGGCAGCCGGGTCGCGGCATCACCCGCGACGGCCTGCACCTGCAGATCGCACTGCCCCGGCTCGACGGGCACGCCCGCACCACCGACCTCGGTGTCGGGGTCGTGGACGCGGTCACCCGCATCGGCGGACGCTCCACCGGCCCGTCGGCGCCGCGGGTGCGGATGCTGCCCGACCTGGTGCCCCGCCCGGACCTGCTCGCCGCCGCACCCCGGCCCGACCCGGCGGACGGGCCGTGCCTGACAGTCCCGATCGGGCTCGACGAGGCGGAACTCGCCCCCGTCCACCTGGACTTCGGGGACCAGCCGCACTTCCTGGTGTTCGGCGACAGCGCATGCGGCAAGACCACGCTGCTGCGCGGCATCTGCCTCGGGATCATGGAGGCGAACACCCCGAAGCAGGCCAAACTCATCGTCGGCGACTACCGGCGCACCATGCTCGGTGTCGTCGAGGGCGATCACCTCGCCGGCTACGCGGCGTCGGCGACGACCCTGACGACGATGATGACCGATCTCGCCGCGATCCTCGCGAGCCGCCTGCCCGGGCCCGACACCACCCAGCAGCAGTTGCGGGAACGGTCGTGGTGGTCGGGGCCGGAGATCTACGTCGTCGTCGACGACTACGACCTGGTCGCGACGTCGAACGGCAACCCGCTCACCCCACTGCTCGACTACCTGGCCCACGCCAAGGACGTCGGCCTGCACCTGATCATCGCGCGCCGCTCCGGTGGCGCGTCCCGTGCACTGTACGAACCGGTGATCGCCCGGCTGCGGGACCTGGTCCCGGCAGGGCTCGTCATGAGCGGTAGCCGCGACGAAGGAAACCTCGTCGGCGCCGTCCGGCCATCCGAAATGCCCGTGGGTCGTGGAACATTCGTGACACGAAGTGGGACGTCGCTCGTGCAGACGGCCTGGCTGCCGCCGCTGTGACCCGCGTGTACCTCGGTGCCGGAACGGTTTGGGTGACCGGGCCGGCCGGGGTCGTGCGCATCCCGGATCCGGCCGTGCGGGACGGTGTCGACGGCATCGACGACGCGTCCGCCGTCGACCTGCTGGCCGCCGCCCTGCACCGCGGGCTCGGGCAGGCGTTCGGCGGTACCGGATTCGTCCCCGACCTCACCGTGCTGCACCCGTCGCACTGGGGTGCACCCCGCTGCGGCGTCCTCGAGACCGCAGCCCGGCGTTGTGCGCAGCAGGTGACATCGGTGCCGGTCGCGCTCGCGGTACCGAGCCCGGCCCCGGGTTCCCGCCACGTCGTCCTCGAATGCGGGGAACTGTCGTCCACCGCGACCCTCGTCGAGGGCAGCGAGCACGGTCCGCGCGTCCTCGCATGCGAACTCGCCTCGGACACCGGCACTCTCGACCTGCGCGACGACCCGGCCGGGATCTCCACGATCGCGGACCTGGTCCGGGCCGTGGCCGGGGACCGGCGGCCGGACGCCGTCGTGGTCGCCGGGGAGTCCGACGACGCCGTGATCGGACTGCTCGCCGGCACTCTCGCCGCACCGATCACCGCGGCGCCCCCGCCGGCCCTCCTGGCGCCGTCACCTCCGCAACCACCACAGCCACAGCTGCGATCTCCGGCGACGGGCGGCGCGGCCACGTGGACGGATCCGGCCCCGGAACCGCGCCCGAAGCGCCGGGCACCGATCGCCGGAGCCGTGGCCGCTGTCGTGCTGGCCGCCGCCGTGGGGGTGGCCGCCGCGGTACTGCCGGGGAGCCGGACGGGCGGCCCCGAACCCCTGCGACACTTCGAGATCGGTGGCGCGACCGTGACGCTGGCGTCGCCGTGGGAGATCGGGAAGGCCACCGGGAACCGGCTCGATCTGGTTCCGGGGGAGCAGACGGACGGACAGCCGCGTCGACGGATCATCGTGGTCGCCGTCGACGTCGGAGACGACACCGACCGGGACGCGGTGGCGCGGGCACTCGAACGCGAGATCGTCGACCGTGGCCCGGACGGGCCGTTCACCGCGTTCGATCCGTCCGCGGACCTCGACGGCCGGCCCGCGGTCACGTACCTCGAGTCGCCGCAGGACGATTCGACGGTGCGATGGCACGTACTCGTCGACGACGGGGTGCAGATCAGCGTCGGCTGTCAGTACACGGAAGGCGGATGGGACCTGCTCGCGGACGACTGCACCCACGCCGTCCGCAGCGTCACCGTCGGCCCGAAATGACCCGCGGGAAAGAAATTTCGGATCGGACGGAACCGAACCGACCGGTAGCCGCGTCCAACCACATGTAGGCGCGAACCGACCGAGACGACTCCTTGGGGGGATCGGTGGGGAGGGACGCGAAAGGACACCGGTGCCGGGGCGCCGGCGCGCAGCCGAAGGAGTCGATATGAGCGATCAGATGAGGACCACCGTCGAAACGATGGACGCCACCGCGCGTCGCGTCGGTGACGTCCGGACCGAGATCCAGGGCCTGCTGAGCACCCTCAAGGGTGAGGTGGACGGGATCCGTGGCGGCTGGGAGGGCTCCGCCGCCCTCGCGTTCCAGAGCCTCATGGAGCGGTGGGACGCGAGTGCCACCAAGTTGAACCAGGCTCTCGACGCGATCGGCGAGAACATCAAGTCGAACAGCGTCTCGTACGACGGCGCACAGCAGGACCACACCAGCTCGCTGAACAACGTGGCGAGCAGCCTCAACATCTGAGCCACCCGAACCACACCACCGCACACCCAGGAGCAGTCATGACCATGCGTTACTCGTTCGGGCAGATCGAGGCACTCAAGCTTCGCATCGATTCCATCCAGGCCCAGATGAACGGAAAGCTCGACGACCTCAAGGCCCACATCGCCCCCATGGTCTCGGAGTGGGAGGGCTCGGCGTCCGAGGCGTACCAGGCGCAGCAGGCCAAGTGGGACTCCGCCGCCCTCGAACTCAACCAGATCCTCGACGCGGTCGGCCGCGTCGTCGGCCAGGGCAACGCCGACATGCAGCAGGTGAACACCGCGGCCGCCAACAGCTGGGCGTAGCCGCCCCGGGTCGAGACCGTGTGCCCCGACGGAGGAGAGCCGTCGGGGCACACGCGTGTCCGACACCGATTGCCGACCGGTCGGTGCGGGCGGATACTGGCGGGACCGAATGCGGTGTCCTCGAGGCGGGGAGGCGGATCATGGCGGTGCGGTGGCAATCCGAGCAGTCCGGGCACTCCGATCGGCTCGTGCCGGTGACCGCCGCGACGGCGGCCGAGATCGAGCGCGCCGACCGCTGCAGCGCCCACAACTACAGTCCGCTGCCGGTGGTGATCGCGTCCGGATCCGGGGCGTGGGTGCGCGGCATCGACGGCGTCGACTATCTCGACGTCCTCGCCGGCTATTCGGCCCTGAACTTCGGGCACGCGCATCCGGACCTGGTGGCGGTGGCCCGCGACCAGATCGGCACCCTCACGCTCACCAGCCGCGCCTTCCAACACGACCGGTTCTCCGACTTCTGCGCCGACGTCGCCCGGTTGTGCGGCAAGGACGCGGTGCTGCCGATGAACACCGGCGCCGAGGCCGTCGAGACCGCCCTCAAACTCGCCCGTAAATGGGGGTACGACGTCAAGGGCGTGCCCGACGGCCGCGCCGAGATCGTCACGTGCGCCGGTAATTTCCACGGCCGCACGATCGCCGTCGTCGGTTTCTCCACCGACCCGGACGCCCGCGGCGGCTTCGGACCGTTCCCGCCCGGCTTCCGCACCGTCGACTACGGCCGTCTCGACGCCCTGGCGGACGCGATCACCGAGCACACCGTCGCGGTCCTCGTCGAACCGATCCAGGGGGAGGCCGGGGTGCGGGTGCCACCGGACGGCTACCTCGCCGGAGTGCGCCGACTGTGTGACGAGCACGGCCTCCTCATGCTCGCCGACGAGATCCAGAGCGGACTCGGCCGCACGGGGGACACGTTCGCGTGCGACCACGAGAACGTCGTGCCCGACGTCTACATCCTCGGCAAGGCGCTCGGCGGCGGCATCCTGCCGGTGTCGGCGGTGGCCGCGAACCGGGATGTGATGGACGTCCTGCATCCCGGTCAGCACGGCAGCACGTTCGGCGGCAACCCACTCGCGTGCGCGGTCGGCAGCGCCGTGGTGAAGCTCCTCGAGACCGGCGTGTACCAGCAGCGCAGCCGCGACCTCGGTCGGTACCTGCACGAACTGCTGGCCCAGTTGCCCGCCGACCGGGTCGGGCGGACACGCGGCCGGGGACTGTGGGCCGGCATCGATCTGGCGCCCGGGCAGCCGTCGGCGCGGACGGTCTGCGAACGACTGCTGGCCCGCCGGGTCCTCGCGAAGGACGCGCACGAGGGCACGATCCGGATCGCGCCGCCGCTCGTGATCGACCGAGACGATCTGACGTGGGCGGTGGAACGGTTCGCGGACGCGCTCGGCGGATGACCCGATGTTTTGACCCTGCTCCCGGTCAGCCGGTATCGTTCTACGTCGGCGTGTCGTCTTTCGTGGTGTCCTGCGGTTCGCTGCAGCGGTGCAGCAGTGGTGCAACGGATGGTGGTTCTCGGGTCTCAACTGGCCGCCGAGGACCATTCGAACGGCATGCTCGGCCAGCAGCAGAAACGAACAGACGAGGAAGTTCTGTGCCTACGTATTCCCCGAAGGCCGGAGACGTGACCCGTACCTGGCACGTCATCGACGCCACTGACGTGGTGCTCGGTCGCCTTGCCGTGCAGGCAGCCAACCTGCTCCGCGGCAAGCACAAGCCCACCTTTGCCCCCCACGTTGACGGCGGCGACTTCGTCGTCATCATCAACGCCGAGAAGGTTGCCATCAGCGGCAACAAGCTCACGGACAAGTTCCTGCACCACCACTCCGGACACCCGGGTGGCCTGAAGTCCCGCTCGGTCGGCGAGGTTCTCGAGAAGAACCCGGACCGTCTCGTGGAGAAGGCCGTCACCGGCATGCTCCCCAAGAACAAGCTGGGCCGCGCCATCGCGGGCAAGCTGAAGGTCTACGCAGGCCCGACCCACCCCCACGCCGCGCAGCAGCCGGTTCCGTTCGAGATCAAGCAGGTCGCCCAGTGAGCAACGAAGACTTCAACGAGGCCGTCGAGGTCGCAGCGGACGAGCTGACCGAGTACACCAGCGAGTCCGACGCCGTCGAGACGTACGAAGAGGCTGCCCCGCAGGCTCCGATCGTCATCGATCGCCCGGTCCAGACCGTCGGCCGTCGCAAGGAAGCGGTCGTCCGCGTCCGCCTGACCCCCGGCACCGGCGAGTTCACGCTCAACGGCCGCACCCTCGAGAACTACTTCCCGAACAAGGTGCACCAGCAGCTGATCAAGGCTCCCCTGGTCACGGTCGAGCGCACCGAGTCGTTCGACATCACCGCCCTCCTCACCGGTGGCGGCCCGTCGGGCCAGGCCGGCGCTCTGCGTCTCGCCATCGCCCGCGCGCTGACCGAGGTCACCCCCGAGGATCGCCCCGCGCTCAAGCGTGCCGGCTTCCTCACGCGTGACGCCCGCGCCGTCGAGCGCAAGAAGTACGGCCTGAAGAAGGCCCGCAAGGCATCTCAGTACTCCAAGCGCTGATGTGTCGCCGGGGCCGGTGCATGCACCGGCCCCGGCACCTGTTCGTCCACGAGAGCAGGCGTTCGTAGAGTTCTTCGCTACCGGACGCCTGCTCTCGTGCATTACCGGGGCCTGCCCCCGACCGCCTACCGGGATTGCGAGGGATCGGATTCACATGGGTCGTATGTTCGGCACGGACGGCGTGCGAGGTTTGGCGAACACCGAACTGACCGCGGAACTGGCACTGAAAGTGGCCGCAGCCGCCGCCGAGGTCCTCGCCCCCGACGCCGGGACGGGACAGCGGCCCGCCGCTGGGTCGTCTGCGCGGCCCGCCGCCGGGTCGTCTGCGCGGCCCGCCGCGGTCGTCGGCCGGGACCCGCGCGCGAGCGGTGAAATGCTCGAGGCCGCCGTCACGGCGGGCCTGACCGCCGCCGGTGTCGACGTGATCCTCGTCGGAATCCTGCCGACACCCGCCGTCGCGTACCTGACCGGCGCCTACGGTGCCGCACTCGGTGTGATGATCTCCGCGTCGCACAACCCCATGCCGGACAACGGCATCAAGATTTTCGCGGCGGGCGGGCACAAACTCGACGACGACGTCGAGAACCGCATCGAGGCCGCAATCGCGGCGGGCCCGGCACGTCGGCCGATCGGCGCCGGTATCGGCCGCGTCGACGTCGCACTGGATGCGACCGGCCGTTACCTCGAGCACCTCGCAGGAGCGCAAGGCACCCGGCTCGACGGGCTCACCGTCGTCGTCGACTGCGCACACGGTGCCGCGTCCACCGTCGGCCCCGCCGCGTACCGGGCGGCCGGTGCGACCGTGATCGCGATCAACGCCGACCCAGACGGCTACAACATCAACGACGGCTGCGGTTCGACACACCTCGAGGAACTGCAGCGCGCGGTGATCGAACACGGCGCCGACCTCGGTCTCGGACACGACGGTGACGCGGACCGCTGCCTCGCTGTCGATGCGACCGGTGCCGTCGTCGACGGAGACGCCATCATGGCCGTCCTCGCGATCGGGATGCGCGATGCCGGCCTGCTCGCCGACGACACCCTCGTCGCGACCGTCATGAGCAACCTCGGCCTGCACCTCGCGATGCGGGACGCCGGAATCACGGTGCGCACCACCGCCGTCGGTGACCGCTACGTGCTCGAGGAACTGCGGGCCGGCGGCTACAGCCTCGGCGGCGAACAGTCCGGGCACGTCGTCCTGCCCGCACACGGCACCACCGGCGACGGCGTCCTCACCGGGCTGTGCCTGATGGGCCGCATGGCGTCGACGGGGAAGTCCCTCGTCGACCTGGCGGGCGTGATGACGACGCTGCCGCAGGTCCTGATCAACGTGAAGGTCGTCGACAAGACGGCCGTCCCGACCGCCCCGCAGGTGGTCGCCGCGATCGCCGACGCGGAGGCAGAACTCGGCGACACCGGGCGTGTGCTGCTGCGGGCGTCCGGCACCGAGCAGCTGGTGCGGGTGATGGTCGAGGCCGCCGACGCGCAGACCGCGCAGCGCATCGCCGAAACCCTCGCCGAGCACGTCGCGTCGGCCTGACGGAACCGTGACGGTGCCCGCTGCGTCGAACAGGACGTAGGAGCCGATTCGACGACAGAGGGCAGCGATGGCGGACGAGGTCACGATCGACATCCCGCGGGTGCGGGCGGTGGGGCACACGTTCCGGGAGGGCTCCGGGGTGCTCGACACGGCCGCCCGCGCGGTGGCATCCGGCGGATTCGCGGCAACCCCGTCCGGGGCGGTCGATCCGGCCCGCGAACGCGCGATCCGCGACGGCTACCTGAGATTGGCGCACGCGATCGGGGCCTGGTCGGCGGCATCGTCCCTCACCGGCCGGACCCTGACCGACACCGCCGACGCCTACCTCCGCCAGGACACCGGCACCGCCGGGACCGTCGCGGCACTGGGCGGACGCTAGCGGTGGCGTCCCCCGACCCCGCCGACCTGCGCTGGTTCGAGACGTTCCTGCCCCGTGCGACGGCCGTCGCCGCCCGGTTCGGCACCGGCGACCGGTTCCCCACGTGTGCCGATGTCGAAGCGCGGTACGTCGAACAGTGCGGTATCGACCTGGCCGTCCTCGACACCGACATCGACACCTTCGCCCGCATCGCACTCGACCTCGATCGCCGGTACGACGACGAAGCGCGGGCTGCCGGACACCTCGCGGACGCGTGGACCGGTGCTGCCGCGGACCGGGCCGGCGAACACCTGGCCGCACACCTCGACCGGGCGGACACCGTCCGCCGCAACGTGCACGACGCGCACCGGGCCCTGACCGAGACGTCGCGGGCGGTGCGCGACGCGACCACCCGGAAAACGGACTGGGTGGGCGCGCTCGACGCCGCCACCGTCGGCGGCCTCACCGCGGACGACATCGATCGGTCCCTCGCCGGGGGTGCCGGTGGAAGCCTCGGCTGTGACGAGCGCCTGACCGGACAGTTCCTGCCGCACGTGCGCGACACCGTCGCAGAGTTCGGCACGCTGTGCGAGGCGACCGCGACCACCGTCGACGACGCCTACCGGGCCCTCGACTGTGTCCTCGCCCGCATCGGCGACAGCGCCTTCCCGTCCCCGGCCCCGGCTCGTATCGCCGTCGTGTGCGGACCGGCCGCGAACCCGGTGCCGGCTCCGGCGCCGTCGTCGTGCCCGGACCGGGCGACGAGCCTGCACGGTCTGCCGACCCCACTGATCGAGACCCCACCGGCGGCGGTCCAGGCGTCGAACCCGGTGCCGTCCGTGACGCCGACGCCGACCGGGGCCGCGACCGCGCAGGCCGGTGCGGTCGCGGCCGGCATCGCGGGGGCGGTCGTGTCGCAGGTCGTGTCGAGCCTGGCTCGGACGGTCGGCGATGTGATCGAGAACGTGATCGAGGACGCCGGCAGCAGCCTCGACCTCGACGCGTGCTGTACCGAATCGTGCTGCGCCTGCGGCCCGTCCGCAGCGGTGACGCCGGAACCGTCGGAACCCGAACCCGCGGTGCCGAACAACCCGGAGCCCGAACCCGAGCCCGAACCAGTGCCCGAACCGGAACCGGAACCGGAACCGGAACCCGAGTTCGTGCCCGAGCCCGAACCGGAACCCGAACCCCAGCCGGTAGCCGAGCCCGAGCCCGAGACGGGTGTACCGGCTCCGGCGGCGCCGTCGGCGTTCGCTCCGGCGTCGGGCCGGGCGGAGCGTCGGGACGACAGGGCGGGGGCAGGGCCGGTGCTGGCCGAGAGTGGTGCGCAGCCGTCGGGGGAGTCGGTGGTGTTGCCGGAGGCGGGGCCGCTGTGACGGTCCGGCACCGCCGGTAGCGGGCGGTTACTGCGGCATCGCCCGAGAGCGGAACGCAGCAACAGCCCGCAGCGGCGGTTCGCCGGCCGTCAGCGGCTCAGCAGCCGGCCGGCCATCAGACCGGCGTGCTCGGCGGCGTCGGGAGTGCCGGACTCGTCGGTGTCGTCCGCCGCACGGACGACGGTGCCGGGGAACCGGGTGTCGGCGTCGGCGAACGCGGCGTAGGTCTTGTCGCCCGTGAGGTGGTGCAGCAGGAAACCGGTGAGCAGGGCGCGGGTGACGTGCTGGGTGCGTCGCTCGGGCCCGCCCGCACCGAGGAACGCGAGGACCCGGCGACCCTCGACGAGTCCGGCCCGGGACGCCTTGTCCACGACCCGCAGCACGTGCTCGGCCCGCCACGCCTCGTCGAGTGCGACGGCGTCGCTGCCGAGGGAGTCGACGTCACGGGCGCCCGCGACGATCAGCCCGGGAACGTTCACGCGGGCGGCGGCGTCGACGGCGGACGGCGCGGTCGGTGCCGGGAACAGCGCGGCGACGGCCCGCACCCGCTGCTGCTGTGCGGCGGCGAGGACGGCGACCCCACCGCCCATACCGTGTCCGGCGACCGCGAGCCGCTCGGGGTGGACGCTGATCCGGCCGGTGCCGAGGCGCACGCCGGTGCAGATGTCGAGGGTGGTGTCGAGGTCCGCGGCCAGGCCGAGGTGCGAGGGGACGGGCCCGCGTTCGGTGCCGGGAGCCGCTGCGACGATGCCCCACGACGCGAGGTGTTCCAGGGTGCCCGCATAGTTGCCGGCGCCGGCCGTCCAGTCGTGCGCGAACGCGACCGCCGGCAGGTTGAAGCCTTCGGCCGGGGTGTAGACGACGCCGGGCTGCCCGGCGAGCGCGAGGTCTCCACGCAGCACGCGGTGCGGGCCACGCTTGGACAGCTTGGAAACCAGGGACTTCGGTGTCTGCGCCACGTCGGTGACGTTATCCGATGGGTGACCGAGTTCGCTCCGCCCGGTCGTCCAAGTACGCTGGTGAACCATGTGCGGAATCGTTGGTTACGTGGGCCACCGCCAGGCCCTCGGGGTCGTGGTCGAGGCGTTGCAGCGGATGGAATACCGCGGCTACGACTCCGCAGGAATCGCCATCGTGGACGGTGCGGGCAATCTCGAAACCGAGAAGAAGGCCGGTCGCCTGTCGAACCTGCAGGCCCGGCTCGACGAGGTCGGCCGCGACACGTTCGCCGGCACCACCGGCATGGGGCACACGCGGTGGGCGACGCACGGCAAGCCGACGGACCGCAACGCGCACCCGCACCGGGACGCGAGCGGTGAGTTCGCGGTCGTGCACAACGGCATCATCGAGAACTTCGCGCCGCTGCGCGCCGAGCTCGAGGCCGCCGATGTGGAACTGGCCAGCGACACGGACTCCGAGGTCGCGGTACATCTGGTGGCCCGCGCATACCGGGAGGGCGCCACGAAGGGCGACTTCGTGGAGAGCGTGCTGGCGGTGCTGCGCCGGCTCGAGGGCGCGTTCACGCTGGTGTTCACGCACGCCGGTGACCCGGACACGATCGTCGCGGCGCGCCGGTCGACGCCGCTCGTCGTCGGTGTCGGTGACGGCGAGATGTTCGTCGGCTCGGATGTGGCGGCGTTCATCGAGCACACCCGGGACGCGGTCGAACTGGGTCAGGACCAGGTCGTGGTTCTCACCGCGGACGGCTACACGGTGTCCGACTTCTTCGGGAACACGGACGTCGAGACCCGGCCCTTCACGATCGACTGGGATCTGCAGGCCGCCGAGAAGGGCGGTCACGACTACTTCATGCTCAAGGAGATCCAGGAACAGCCCAGCGCAGTCTCGGACACCCTGCGCGGTCACTTCGTCGACCAGCGCATCGTCCTCGACGAGCAGCGGCTGTCCGAGCAGGAGCTGCGCGACGTCGACAAGGTGTTCGTCGTCGCGTGCGGCAGCGCCTACCATTCGGGTCTGCTCGCCAAGTACGCGATCGAGCACTGGACGCGGCTGCCCGTCGAGGTGGAGCTGGCCAGCGAGTTCCGGTACCGGGACCCGGTGCTGGACCGGTCGACGCTCGTCGTCGCGATCTCGCAGTCCGGGGAGACCGCGGACACGCTCGAGGCCGTCAAACACGCCAAGGATCAGAAGGCGCGGGTCCTCGCGATCTGCAACACCAACGGTGCGCAGATCCCGCGGGAGGCCGACGCCGTCCTGTACACGCGGGCCGGTCCGGAGATCGCCGTCGCCTCGACCAAGGCCTTCCTCGCCCAGGTGACCGCGAACTACCTGGTGGGACTGGCGTTGGCGCAGGCGCGGGGTACCAAGTACCCCGACGAGGTCGCGCGCGAGTACGCCGACCTGGCCGCGATGCCGGATCTGGTGTCGCGGGTGCTCGAGAAGGTGGAGTCGGTGCGGGAGCTGGCGCGGACGTTCGCGCAGGCCCCGGCGGTGCTGTTCCTGGGACGCCACGTCGGTTACCCGGTGGCGCTCGAGGGTGCGCTCAAGCTCAAGGAGCTCGCGTACATGCACGCCGAGGGGTTCGCGGCCGGCGAGCTCAAGCACGGTCCGATCGCGCTGATCCAGGAAGGTCTGCCGGTCATCGTGGTGATGCCGTCGCCGAAGGGGCGGGCGGTGCTGCACTCGAAGCTGGTCTCGAACATTCAGGAGATCAAGGCGCGTGGTGCGACGACGATCGTGATCGCCGAGGAGGGTGACGAGGCGGTGCGGGCGCACGCCGACCATCTCATCGAGATCCCGGCGGCGCCGACGCTGCTGCAGCCGCTGCTGTCGACGGTGCCGCTGCAGGTGTTCGCGGCCGAGGTCGCGCAGGCCCGCGGCCTCGATGTCGACAAGCCGCGGAACCTGGCGAAGTCCGTCACCGTCGAATAGGTCGACGACCCGGAGCGGTCGTGGGGGTCACACCACCACGACCGCTCCGAGCATGTCCGGGTGCAGCGAGCACGTGTAGTTGTAGGTGCCCGGCTGCGTGAACGTGAACGTCCAGGTGCCGGTCTGCAGCAGTGGGCTGCGCAGCACCGACTTCGCGTCGCCGAGTCCGACGACGTCGTGCGGGGTGCCGCGGTCGTCGAACACCCAGGTCACGGTGTCGCCGACGGAGACGGTGATCGAGGACGGCGAGTACGTCATGTTCTTCACGGTCACGGTGAGGCCGTCACCCGCATCGGCCGGGGCATCGTTGCCCGTGTCGGAGCTGCATCCGGAAAGGGTTGTGGCCAAAGCGATTCCGGCGATCAATGCGCACACCTTCGTCTTCATGGGTTTCAGCGTAGTCTGAGCACGGGTGCCCTTCGGCACCGTCGCAGCGTGAGACCGAGCCGTGAAACCGAGCGAGGAGTTGTCATGCCCACCCGTGGAACCGCGCCCGCCGGCGCCCCCTGTTGGATCGATCTGCAGACGTCCGACGTCGATCGGGCCGCCACCTTCTACGATGCCCTGTTCGGCTGGACGCACGAGACGAGCGGCCCGGAGTACGGCGGCTACGTGATGTTCTCCACCTCCGGTGCGCCGGTCGCGGGCATGATGCCGGCGCAGCCGGGGAACCCGTACGTGAACGTGTGGACCACCTACCTGGCCACTCCCGACGTCGACGCGACCGCCCGGTCGGTCGCGGCCGCGGGCGGCAACGTGCTGATGGAACCGATGACCGTGCCGGACGCCGGACGGATGGCGATGTTCCTCGACGCCTCCGGCGGTGTGATCGGCGCGTGGCAGCCGGGGGAGCATCCCGGATTCGTGACGGTCGGTGAGGCCGGGGCGCCGGCATGGTTCGAACTGGTCACCAAGGACTACGACGCGGCCCTGCCGTTCTACCGGGACGCGTTCGGCTGGACGCTCGTTCCCCTGAGTGACACCGACGAATTCCGTTACTCGACAGGACGTTTCGACGGTGACGATCTCGCGGGCATCTACGACGCGAGCCGGACGTTGCCGGCGGAGGTGCCGTCGCACTGGCAGATGTTCGTCCAGGTCGAGGACACCGATGCGGCGGTCGCGCGGGTCCGGGAGCTCGGGGGCGAGGTGCCGACGGAGCCGTGGGACACCGAGTACGGACGGATGGCGCAGATCGCCGATCCGCTCGGCGCCCGCTTCATGATCTCCGGACCGGTGGCGACCGGGTAGCGATGCGGAACTACTACTCGACCGCACAGGTTCGGGCGGCCGAGGCGCCGCTGCTCGCGGCCCTGCCCGACGGCACGCTGATGCGCCGCGCCGCGTACGGGCTGGCCCGGGTCACGGCCGACGAGCTGCGGTCACGTACCGGTGGTGTGGCCGGGCGCCGGGTGAGCCTGCTGGTGGGGTCGGGCGACAACGGTGGTGACGCGCTGTGGGCCGGGGCGCTGCTGCGGTCCCGTGGTGTTGCGGTCACCGCGGTGCTGTTGAATCCGGAGCGGGCGCACGCGGCCGGTCTGGCGGCGCTGCGGCGGGCGGGTGGACGCGTCCGCACCGACCCGACCGCGGATCTCGGTGCCCCGGACCTGGTGCTCGACGGCATCGTCGGCATCTCCGGGACCGGTCCGCTGCGGCCCGCGGCGGCCGCGCTCGTCGCCCGGATCGACGCCCCGATCGTCGCGGTGGATCTGCCGTCAGGTGTCGACCCGGACACCGGGGCGGTCGACGGACCCGCGGTGTCGGCGGCGGTGACGGTCGCGTTCGGCGCCCTCAAACCGGTGCACGTGCTGGCCGCGGACCGGTGCGGCCGCATCGAACTCGTTCCGATCGGGCTGGATCTCCCGGCCCCCGATCTGACGGCGTGGGAGCCGGCGGACGTGGGCCGAGCGTGGCCGGTGCCGTCGGCCGCCGACGACAAGTACTCGCAGGGTGTCGTGGGTGTCGTCGCCGGCAGCCGCCGCTATCCGGGGGCCGCGGTGCTCGCGGCCGGGGCGGCGGTCACCGCGACGGCGGGCATGGTCCGGTACGCGGGCCGCGGCGCGGCGGAGGTGCTGGCGCACTGGCCGGAGGTGGTGGCGTCCTCGTCGCCCGGTGATGCGGGACGGGTGCAGGCGTGGGTCGTCGGACCCGGGATCGGCACCGACGACGCGGCGCTCGACGAACTGCGCACGGTGCTGGCGTCGGATCTGCCGGTGCTCGTCGACGCGGACGGGTTGACGCTGCTCGCCCGGGATCCGGGGTTGGTGTGCGGGCGGACGGCGCCCACACTGCTCACCCCGCACGCGGGGGAGTTCGAGCGGCTCGCGGGTGGCCCGCCGGTCCCGGACCGGGTCGCGGCGACGCGGGCGCTGGCCGCGGACTGGGGAGTCACGGTGCTGCTCAAGGGGCGGGCCACGGTGATCGCCGACCCGTCGGGGCGGGTGTTCGTCAACGACGCGGGCAGTTCGTGGGCGGCCACTGCCGGGTCGGGGGACGTGTTGTCCGGGATCGTCGGGGCGCTCCTGGCGACCGGGCTCGAACCCGCGGTCGCGGCGGCGGTGGGGACGCGGGCGCACGCGCTGGCCGCGAATCTGGGCGCCCGGGAGGGTTCCGGCGAGGTCGGCGCGGCCGGTCTCGCCCCGATCTCGGCGTCGACGCTGCTGATACACCTGCGGGCGGCGATCCGGGTACTCCGGACGCCCGTGCCCGAATCGTGAGCGGGTCCCGTCGCACCCGCGGGGACCGTTTCGTCGCGATGAGTGGCAGGATCGAAGGTCATGAGCAGCACCGCACAGGAGTCCGATACCGAACCGCGCACCGATCTGCAGACGGATCCACAGGCCGAGGCCGTCATCGATCTCGATGCCGTCGCGCACAACGTCGGGGTGCTCCGCGAGCATGCCGGTGACGCCGCGGTCATGGCCGTCGTCAAGGCGGACGCGTACAACCACGGTGCGGTCCCGGTGGGACGTGCGGTCCTGGCGGCGGGCGCGCGGGAACTCGGGGTCACGACCCTCGGTGAGGGCCTGGAACTGAAGAACGCGGGCATCACCGCGCCGGTGCTGTCGTGGTTGCACACCGCCGACTCCGACTATGTGCCGGCGATCGCGGCGGGTGTCGAACTGGGGTTGTCGTCGCCGCGGCACCTGCAGGCCGTCGTCGACGCCGCCCGGCAGGCCGGTACGACGGCGACCGTCACGATCAAGGTGGACACGGGCCTGAACCGCAACGGTGTCTCCCGTGAGGAATGGCCGGACTTCCTGAAGGAACTGGCCCGCGCGGAGGCGGAGGGCGCGATCCGGTTCAAAGGGGTGTTCTCGCACCTCGCGCACGCCGACGAACCACACCATCCGGTGATCGACCGACAGCGGGACCGGCTGGTGGAGGCCGTCGCCGACGCCGAGCATCTCGGGCTGGTCCCGGACGCCGTGCACCTGTCGAACTCGGCGGCCACCCTGACCCGTCCGGACCTGCGGTTCGACATGGTCCGCCCCGGTATCGCGCTGTACGGGCTGTCGCCGGTGCCCGAGGCCGGCACGTTCGGACTGCGTCCGGTGATGACGTTCCGGTCGCGGGTGGCGCTGGTGAAGAAGGTCGCCGCCGGTGAGGGCGTCTCGTACGGGCACACCTGGGTGGCACCCCGCGACACTGTCGTCGCGTTGCTGCCGGTCGGC
The DNA here is from genome assembly GCF_030656875.1 of Prescottella sp. R16. Lineage (NCBI taxonomy): Bacteria > Bacillati > Actinomycetota > Actinomycetes > Mycobacteriales > Nocardiaceae > Rhodococcus > Prescottella sp. R16. The sequence goes on along the minus strand of NZ_CP130943.1, from coordinate 3,483,716 downwards.
TACGCGGACGGGCTGCCGCGGGCCCTGAGCGGCCGCTTCGACGTGTGGCTCGGTGACGACCGTCGTCCGGGTATCGGCCGGGTGTGCATGGATCAGGTCGTCGTCGATCTCGGCCCGGACGGCGCCGGGGTCCGCGAGGGTGACGTCGCGGTGTTCTTCGGTGACGGGCAGCCGGGCCGGGGGGTACCGCACGCGCAGGAGTGGGCGGACGCGCTCGGCACCATTCACTACGAGGTGGTGACGTCGGTGCGGGGCCGCACGGTCCGGACGTATGTCGGAGGCCCGGGCGGCTCTTCGTGAACCTGCTGAACAGGCTGGGCCTGTTCGGTGGAGTGGCGGGTGTCGCGGCGATCGGGGCGCTCGCCGGGCTGAACGCCGTCAAGACGGCGACGACGCGGCGCGGCCCGGAGATCTACGGCGACGAGGACTTCACACTCATGAGCCGCGACCGCAGCCGCATCGTGGACACCGAGGACGGGGTGCCGCTGCTGGTGCGGGAGGTGGGGGACGACGACGCCCCGCTGACGGTGATCTTCGTGCACGGCTACTGCCTGCGGATGGAGTCGTGGCACTTTCAGCGCACGCAGCTCGCGCAGCGGTGGGGCGAGACGGCGCGGCTGGTGTTCTACGACCAGCGCGGCCACGGCGGGTCCGGTGCGTCGACGCCGTCGGGCAGCACGATCGCCCAGCTGGGACGCGATCTCGCGGCCGTGGTCGACGCGGTCGCCCCGTCCGGTCCGGTGGTGCTCGTCGGGCATTCGATGGGCGGCATGACGATCCTCGCGGCCGCCCGCCAGTTCCCGGAGCTGTTCGAGGACCGGGTGATCGGCGTCGGACTGCTGTCGACGACCGCGGCCGGCCTGAACAAGTCGGGTCTCGGCCGCAACCTGAACAACCCGGTGATCGACGCGTTCCGGCTCGCGGTGCGCACCGCGCCCGGCGTCGTGCAGCAGGCCCGCGGCGCCGCCCGGGCGATCATCTCGCCGATCCTGCGGGCCGCGTCGTACGGCACCGAGGTGAGCCCGCGGCTCGTCGAGTTCTCCGACGGCATGCTGAACAACGTCTCGGTGATCACGATCGTCAACTTCCTCGAGACCCTCGAACTGCACGACGAGTCCGAGTCGCTGTCGGTCCTCGCGGACACGCCCGCGCTGGTGCTGTGCGGCGACGCCGACATGATCATCCCGTTCCCGAGTTCGAAGGCGCTCGCGACGGCGCTGCACCGTTCCGAACTGGTCCGGGTGCGCGATGCGGGCCATCTCGTGGAGCTCGAGTTCCCGCAGGTAACCTCCGATGCGATCGACCGGCTGGTCCGGCGCGCCGTGTCGAGTCGTGGAGGTGCAGCGCCGGTGGACGAACGGGAGCGGACCGATGCCGGCTGACACACGTACCGGATCCGGCAGTGCGACGCTGCCCACCACCGAGGACACCGAGGCCCTCGGCCGGACGCTGGCACAGCACCTGGACGCCGGGGACCTCGTCGTGCTCGACGGCCCGCTCGGCGCGGGCAAAACGGCCCTGACCCGCGGGATCGCGGCCGGTCTCGGTGTGGAGGGGCGGGTGACGTCGCCGACGTTCATCATCGCCCGCGAACACCGGCCCGGTATCCGACCGGACGGCGGCGACCCCGTCTCGCTCGTCCACGTCGACGCGTACCGGCTCGGGGAGGCCGGGGGCGGCGGTGCGGTGGACCTGCACGATCAGCTCGACGCCCTCGACCTGGACACCGACCTCGAGGGCGCGGTGGTCGTCGTCGAGTGGGGTGAGGGTGTCGTCGAGCATCTGGCGGACCGGCACCTGCGGGTGCGGCTGCGGCGCGAACCCGAATCCGATGTGCGCACCGCGACGTGGGAGTGGGTGTCCACGCCGTAACGTCCGGGCGAGTAGCCTGGTACATCGTGCTTGTGCTTGCCCTCGACACCTCCACGCCCGCGGTCACCGCGGGTGTCGTGCATCTCGACCCGGAAGCCGGTGCCCCACGCGCGCTCGCGACCCGGATCACGGTCGACGCCCGCGCGCACGCGGAGGTCCTCACCCCACAGATCCTCGAATGCCTCACCGAGGCCGGGTACACCCCGGCGGATCTCGACGCGGTCGTCGTCGGGGTCGGTCCGGGACCGTTCACGGGCCTGCGGGTGGGCATGGCGACCGGGGCCGCGTTCGGTGACGCCCTCGGTGTCCCCGTGCACGGGGTGTGCAGTCTCGACGCCATCGCCGCCGATGTCACCGCGGTCGCCGGGGAACGAAACCTGCTGGTGGTCACCGATGCCCGACGCCGCGAGGTGTACTGGGCGCGGTATGCGGGCACCGAACGGGTCGAGGGGCCGGGCGTGATCGCGCCGTCCGACCTCGACGCGGAACCGTCCGAGGTGATCGCGGGATCGGCGTCGCACGTGGACATGTTCGACCTGCCGGTACGCCCGGTGGAGACGCCGTCCCCGGCCGGGCTGGTGACGATGGCCGCGGCCGCGCTGCGGGCCGGGACGGCACCCGAGCCGCTGGTGCCGCTGTACCTGCGTCGCCCCGACGCGGTGGAACTGGCGGACCGCCGCAAATGAGTGTGCGTATCGTCGCGATGACCGACGCCGACGCCGACCGCTGCGCCGACCTCGAGCAGGTCCTCTTCCCCGGCGACGACCCGTGGAGCGCGCACGCGTTCCGGTCCGAACTGGCCGGCGGCCACAACCGCTACTTCACTGCGCGCGACGACGCCGACACCCTGATCGGGTACGCGGGCGTCGCCCTGCTCGGCACGAGCATCACGCCCGAGTCCGAGGTCCACACCATCGGCGTCGACCCGGCAGCGCAGCGCGGCGGTATCGGTGGGGCGCTGCTCGACGAACTGCTGCGGGTCGCGGACGGCTGGGGCGGACCGGTGTTCCTCGAGGTTCGTACCGACAACACCCCTGCGATCGCCCTGTACGAGCGTGAGGGATTCGAGATCGTCGGTACCCGCAAGCGGTACTACCAGCCGAGCGGCGCGGACGCGTTCACGATGCGTCGCCCGGCGCCAGGCAAGGAGTGACGGCCATGATCGTGATGGGCATCGAGAGTTCGTGCGACGAGACCGGTGTCGGTATCGTCCGGCGGCTCGACGACGGCAGCTGCGAACTGCTCGCCGACGAGGTGGCGTCGAGTGTCGACCAGCACGCCCGCTACGGCGGCGTCGTCCCCGAGGTGGCGTCGCGGGCACATCTCGAGGCGATCGTGCCGACGATGCGACGGGCCCTGGCCACCGCCGGTATCGACCGCCCGGACGCCGTCTGCGTCACGATCGGACCGGGTCTCGCGGGCGCGCTGCTCGTCGGTGTGGCCGCTGCCAAGGCGTACGCCGCAGCGTGGGGTGTGCCGTTCTACGCGATCAACCATCTCGGCGGACACGTTGCGGTCGACACCATCGAGCACGGCCCGATGCCGCCGTGCGTCGCGCTGCTGGTTTCGGGCGGGCACACGCACCTGCTGCACGTCGAGGAACTGGGACGCAAGCCGATCGTGGAACTCGGCACGACGGTCGACGACGCCGCCGGTGAAGCGTTCGACAAGGTCGCCCGCCTGCTGGGTCTCGGATTCCCCGGCGGGCCCGCACTGGACAAGCTCGCGCAGCGGGGGGACTGCGACGCGATCGTGTTCCCGCGCGGCATGACCGGGCCGCGCGACGCCCGGCACGATTTCTCGTTCTCGGGCCTCAAGACCGCGGTCGCACGGTACGTCGAGGCGAAACAGCGTGCCGGGGAAGAGGTTCCCGTTGCGGATGTCGCGGCCGGATTCCAGGAGTCCGTCGCGGACGTGCTCACCATGAAGGCCGTGCGCGCCGCCCGCGACGTGGGCGTCGACACCCTCGTCCTCGGTGGCGGTGCCACCGCGAACTCGCGGATCCGATCGCTCGCCGAAGAGCGGTGCGCCGCAGCAGGAATTACGCTCCGCGTGCCGCGGCCGAGGCTGTGCACCGACAACGGTGTGATGATCGCGGCGCTCGGTGCCCACCTCATCGCGGGCGGTGCTCAGCCGTCGCAGCTCACCGCGGCGACGAATCCGGGACTGCCGGTGTCGGTGAGTCAGGTTTCTTCCTGACCTCCGCGGAGCCGGTGTCCGCCGGGGCGGGTTCTGCCCCCGGCGTCGTGTCGGTCGGCGCGGACGGCGGCGCCGGTTCGGGTGTCGGCGCATCCGGGGTCGCGAAACCGTTGTGCGGCGGCATTTCCGGGAGCCACGTGGGCAGTTCGGGCCACTTCGGGGGGATCCAGGGCAGTGGATTCTTCGTGGTGCTCGAGGGTGCCGGCGACTCGGTGGACCCCGTCGGGGACGGTGTGGTGGTGGTCGACGGTTCCGTCGACGGTGTGGTGGTGGTCGGCTCGGTCGTGGTCGGGTAGCTGTACGTCGTGGTCGGGTAGTGGTACGTCGTGGGTGGCCATTGCCCGTTCGGTGGCTGCCACGACGAGGTCGGCGACGGGTCCCCGGTGGGAATGTACGTTCGTTCGGGTTCCGGGCCCGGCGACTGCGGGGGCGGCGGCAGTTCGGTCACGACCTCCGGGGTGTCGACGAGACTGCCGGTAGGGGAAAAGTTTTCGGGAACGCTCGGGATCATCTCCTTGACCCCGTACCCGAGTAGCAGCGCGCCGATCGCCAGGCTGCCGATGACGGCGGCGGACATGCGGGACCTGCTCCCGGTGACGGCCGGGAAGTGCTGGTGTTCCGTGGATCCTGCGAGCAGGGCGGCGCCCTTGGCGGTCGCGGCCTCCGGTTCGTCGACGGTGACGACCGGCACGGTGCCGACGGCCGCGTCGAGGGCCGCAGCCAGACCGGGGGTGTTCGCGCCGCCGCCGACGAGCACCAGGGCTTCGGGAGCACGGAGGCTGCGTTCGGTGGTCGACCGAACGAATGCTGCTGCACGGGAAGCGATTCGGCTCACGGTGTGCTCGGACGCGGTGTCGCCGCCGATGCCGGTGGTGCGCTCGCGCACCGAGACCGTTCCGTCGGCCGGGTCGACGACGGTGACGGTCAGGCCGGATGCGCCGAGATCGGCGAGGGCGATGTGCCCGTAGCGGTCCACGAGACCGGTGTCGCGCAGGTATTCGAGTGTCGCGTCGATCTCGGGTACGAGGCGGATGACGCGCCGCTGGTTCTTCGCGGCGGCACGGACCGCGGCGGCCTCGGTGTCGGTGCGGTACGCGACGGCGATCGACTCGGGCTCGACCCGGGAATCGGGGACCTGTGTCGTCATCAGGCCGATCGCAGACAGGGCGAGACCGCCGATGTCCGAATGGGTGCCCAGGTCGGCGGACATGGTGCGGTACTCGACCGACTGTGTGCCCGTCTCGTCGGTGGTGACGAGCGCTGCGCACACCCCGGACGCTCCCGTGGAGATTCCGAGTGAGCTGCGCATGGTTCACCCCCTTCTGGCGGCCGGGTCGTTCCCGGTCCGGCGTCGGACGGCGTGGGAAACTGGATGGATTCACGCCCGCCGGCCGCGTCGTTATGCGAACGTTACCGAACATCGTCGGCGGACGCGCGGTCGGGAGTCGTCGCCCCAGGTGACGAGACGTGCGGCGGTCGGGGAGCGAGGACGGAGGCGGCAGCGATGGCGGATCACGACGACCCGGAGCGGCCCCGGGCGTCCCGGCACATGCTCCTCCGCGCACTGCTGCGCCCGCTCCTGACCGTCTCCCTGCTGTTGCTCGCCTACTTCGTGCTGCCGATGGGCGAACTGGCCGACGCGGGTGCGGTCGCGTTCCTCGTCGGCGGGGCGATCTTCGTCGTCGCGCTGTGCGGGTGGCAGGTGTGGCGCATCCTCCGGTCACCGGTCCCGGGACTGCGTGCTGCCGAAGCGCTCGCGGTGACGGTCCCGGCCTACCTGCTGGGCTCGGCGACCGCGGTGTTCGTGCTCGGGCAGGCGGATCCGGCGGCGTTCACACAATCGCTGACCCGTATCGACGCGCTGTACTTCACCGTCACGGTGTTCGCCACCGTCGGCTTCGGCGACATCACCGCAGCCGACCAGGCGGCCCGGCTGCTCACGACCGCGATGATGGTGGGCAACCTCGTGATGCTCGCGGTCGGTGTCCGGTTGCTCGTCGCCGCAGGAAAATGGGGCCGGGCACGCCGGCACAGGGACGCCCCCGACTGACGGGGTCAGCGCAGCGTCGCCAGCACCAGCTCCACGTTGTGGTCGACGGATTCACCGAGCAGCTTGGGGTCGGCGTGGATGTCGTTGAACGAGAACTCCCGGTACATCGAGGCCAGACCCGCGGGGGAGAAGTCGTCGTAGCCGACCTGGTGCGGGCTGTCGGCTTCGATGAGCGTCGTCAGCAGCGACACCGTCCCGTCCTTGTTGTCGACGACCTCGATGATCCGGCCCTGCTGCGGAAAGTCGATGTGCGAGGCGGTGTTGATCTCCCAGAAGCTTTGCTCGGGGGTCTTCCCGACCTGCGGCGTGATCCGGTTCTCGTGGGTGTGGCCGTTGATCCAGGCGAGGACATTCGGGAAGCGGTGCAGCAGGTCGACGAGCTGGGCGCCCTTGATCCGCGGCTCGAGCGGGCGCTCGGGGTCGGGGAGAACGTTCGCCATCGTCGTGCTGGTGTGGTGGCTGAACAGCACGAAGTAGGTGTCGGTGCGGGACTGGTCGATCCGGGCACCGTTCGTGTCGTAGTACGTGCTGCTGCCGGCCAGCAGCGTCTGCTCGATCCACCGGAACTGTTCCTCGCCGAGCGAGCCGTCGACGAGGCCGGCGCGGTTGGTCGAATCCATGCTGATCCCGATCACGCCGGGTGCGATCTCGAAGGTGTAGTAACCGATTCCGCTCTCGTCGGCGTCGGGGGCGAACCCGTGTCCGACCGGGCCGGGACCGGTGTTGGCGGGATCGAGGTGGGCGGCGATGAACTCGCGCGGCGTGAACGGCTTCCGGCTCGCGTCGGCGGTGACGGTGCGCGGCGGGGTGGTGATCGCCGACAGCAGATTGAGCACCGCCGTCGGATCGGAACTGAGCGCGCTCGAGATGCGTGCCGCCTGATCGGACGAGTCCGGCACCTCGAACTTCTTGTCGCCCGTGTACATCTGCTCGAGGAACGGGATCCCGCTCGGGAGCGTGCCCTCGACGGAATCGTCGTGGTTGCCGAAGACGCAGTACCACTTGGTGTTCAGGCCCGGGCTCGTGACGGGCCGGAGCGCCGCCTCGAGCAGGCCGGGGATCTCCGGGAATCCGGCCTGCTTGTAGATGTCCCGGATCGAGGACTCCGGGTTCCAGTACAGCCCGGCACCGGAGTTCTGCACCCCCTCGTACCGGGTGGGATCACCGGTGTTCGGGGTGAGGGTGCCGCCGTTGAAGGCGGTGAGGAACCAGCCGAGCTCGGCGAACTCCTTGTTGTCGGTGTTGTCGCCGGTCGTGATCACCGCATCGAAGTCGCGCTGGGTGTGCGGCCCCTTGCGGAGCGAGTTCACCCGCTGGATCAGGGAGATCAGGCCCTGCGCGGTCATGGTTTCCTGCGGCCGGTGCGCGGCGCCCTGGAAAGGATGGACGTACTCGAAGCGCACCGGTGACTGGGCGTCGAGCATGTGGACGTCGGTGAGCTGGACCACCGAGGCCAGCGCGGTACGCCGGTCCTCGCGACCGGAGCGGGCCTCCGCCAGATCGTTCCGCACGACGAGCGGCCACCCCGGGCCCGCGGTGAGTCGACGGTAGCCGCTCGACCCGAGCGGGACCGCGACGGATTCGAGGGTGGTGCCCGCGATCGACGCCGGCAGCGGCGCCGCCTGCGCCCGCCCCACGAGCGGACTCCAGGACCGGCCCCCGACGAGCGGGAGACCCGCGATTCCCAGCGCCCCGACCCCCGCCGCGCCGAAGAAGGTGCGCCGATTCATTCCGTTCGTCTGCTGTTCACCCACGCGCACACTGTATGTGACAGATGAGGTGTAAGTGTCACGTTCACGGCAAGTTCGAGGGGCGTCCGGAACAGAGTGCTCCGATTGTGGCCACGGCAGTGCCGGTGTGCGGATCGGCCCACGAGGGCACACCGTCGAGGACCTTCGGAATCAACAGGTGTCGGCCACGTGACGGCCACTGCACGAACTCGTACCCGGCCAGCTCCGTCTGCACGATGTCCGCCGTCCAGGCGGCGGCCTCGGGAAATGCAGCGTCCATCGGCATGTTTTCGCCGATACCGAATCCGCCGAGACCACCACCTTTCTGCCATCCGACGAGGACCGCGTAGTCCGTGGTGATCGAGAACTCCCACACCAGACGGTCGACGCGGACGTCACGTCCGTGACGCAGGCACCGCAGATCTCGAGCCACCGACGCGACGGCATCCACCCATGCCGGTGGGGCGTCGAATCCAGGGTCGTCGAGAACCTCGAAGCCGTTGTCCGACAGCATGTACTGCCAGGTCAGCCGGTCTGGGAACATCGCGTCGAACATCGTTGCGTCACTCCGTATCCGGACGGGATGCCTGCAACTGCACGTCGGCGATCAGCCCGTGGTGATCGGAGCCCACCACGTCGATTCGTTCGAGCGACGTCGCCTGGGCACCCTTGGTGAGGACGTGGTCGATGCCGACGACGGCCGGGTACCGCTTGTCTGTCGGATACGTCGGCAGGATTCCGGCCCCGAGGAGGTCCGCGGCGTCGACGTAGCCGCCGCTGCGCAGATCCCGGAACTTGCGGTGCGTGTAGGTGGCGTTGAAGTCGCCGCTGACGATCACGTTGTCGCGGACGGCCGCCGCGTCGAGTTCGGCGCGCAGCGCGTCGAAGTCCGCGGTCCAGTGCTCGGCCGGGGCCGCGTAGGCGGGGACCGGGTGCACGTCGTAGAGCACCACCGGTTCGGGCAGGCCCGCGTCGACGTCCACCACCAGGTTCGTCAGGGCCATCGTCTCCACGAGTCGCCCGTTCGACAGCGGCAGCCGGCTGTAGATGCCGCCGCCGTTGCCGCCGGACCGTGGCTCGAGCACCGTGTACGGCAGCACGTCCTCGAGCCCGGCGTCCCGCAGTGCGTCCACCGCAGGCTCCGTCAGCTCCTGGACGGTCACCACGTCCACGTCCCGGTCGCGCACCGTCCGCACGAATGCGTCCGGATCCGCCGACCCCACCATGAGATTGGACTGCATCACCCGTACCGTCGGGCCGTCCACGGGGGCGTCGACGCCGGTCGCACCCCCGATCCACAACGGGCCCAACGCCCACCCGCCCAGCACGAGCACCAGCGCCGACGCCCCGGCGAGCAGCCGGCGGCGGGCCGCCGCGGTGACGAGAAAACCGAGCACCGTCACCGCCAGCAGGGCCGGTGCGAACGACGCCGTCACGATCACCGCGTTCGTCGCGGCCCCGGACCGAAACGCGACGAGCGCGACGACCCCGGACACGAGACCGGCCGCCCCGACCGCCGTCGCGAGCCATCGGAACGTGACCGCACCCCTCATCGAACCCCCTCTGCCACCGGACGAGTCGACGCAGCGTATCCGGCCCGCGCGACACGGGGCTCTGCCCTTGAGTGCTGGCACTCGCATGTATAGAGTGCTAGTCGACGCTGAGCGAGTCCCGGCACCCGCGACGACGGGGCTCGTGAGGAGTCACCGTGGTGACTAACTGATCGTGGTCCGGGGAACAGCCTCGGGCCCAACGAAACCCCTGAAAGTGGAGGGCTCATCGTGGCGAGCGTGAACATCAAGCCGCTCGAGGACAAGATCCTCGTCCAGGCCAACGAGGCCGAGACGACGACTGCCTCCGGCCTGGTCATTCCCGACACGGCGAAGGAGAAGCCCCAGGAGGGCACCGTCGTCGCAGTTGGACCGGGTCGCTGGGACGAGGACGGCGAGAAGCGCATTCCGCTGGACGTCCAGGAAGGCGACACCGTCATCTACAGCAAGTACGGCGGAACCGAGATCAAGTACGCCGGCCAGGAGTACCTGATCCTGTCGGCTCGCGACGTGCTGGCCGTCGTCGCCAAGTAAGCCTTACGCGCCCGCCCCGGAGTTCCGCATCGGACCCGGGGCGGCGTGCGTTCACGGACTCTTCCAGGAGTAACAGCACATATGTCCAAGCAGATCGAATTCAACGAGAAGGCCCGGCGCGCGCTCGAGCGCGGCGTCGACCAGCTCGCCGACGCGGTCAAGGTCACCATCGGCCCGCGCGGCCGGCACGTCGTGCTCGCCAAGGCGTTCGGTGGCCCCACCGTCACCAACGACGGCGTCAGCATCGCCCGCGAGATCGAGCTCGAGGATCCGTTCGAGAACCTCGGCGCGCAGCTCGTCAAGAGTGTCGCCACCAAGACCAACGACGTCGCGGGCGACGGCACCACCACCGCCACCGTGCTCGCGCAGGCCCTCGTCAAGGCCGGCCTGAAGAACGTGGCCGCGGGCGCGAACCCGATCGCGCTCGGCGCCGGCATCTCGAAGGCCGCCGACGCCGTCTCGGAGGCCCTGCTCGCCGCCGCCACCCCGGTCGAGGGCAAGAACGCCATCGCGCAGGTCGCGACCGTCTCCTCGCGCGACGAGGAGATCGGTGAGATGGTCGGCGAGGCCATGACCCGGGTCGGCGTCGACGGTGTCGTCACGGTCGAGGAGTCCTCGACGCTGCACACCGAACTCGTCGTCACCGAGGGCGTGCAGTTCGACAAGGGCTTCCTGTCGCCCTACTTCATCACCGACATCGACGCGCAGCAGGCCGTCCTCGAAGATGCGCTCGTTCTTCTCTACCGCGAGAAGATCAGCTCGCTGCCCGACTTCCTGCCGCTGCTCGAGAAGATCGCAGAGTCGGGCAAGCCGGTCCTGATCATCGCCGAGGACATCGAGGGCGAATCGCTCTCGACCCTCGTGGTGAACTCGATCCGCAAGACCATCAAGGCCGTTGCCGTCAAGGCGCCGTTCTTCGGTGACCGCCGCAAGGCGTTCCTCGAGGACCTCGCCGTCGTCACCGCGGGCACCGTCATCACCGCCGACATGGGCATCACGCTCAAGGAGGCCGGTCTGGATCTGCTCGGCACCGCCCGCCGCGTCGTCGTCACCAAGGACGAGACGACGATCGTCGACGGCGCCGGCACCGAGGCCGACATCGAGACCCGCGTCGCGCAGCTCAAGAGCGAGATCGAGCGCACCGACTCCGACTGGGATCGGGAGAAGCTCGAGGAGCGCCTCGCGAAGCTGGCCGGCGGCGTCGCCGTCATCAAGGTCGGCGCGGCCACCGAGACCGACCTCAAGGAACGTAAGTTCCGGGTCGAGGACGCCGTCAACGCAGCGAAGGCCGCCGTCGAAGAGGGCATCGTCCCGGGTGGCGGTTCCGCGATCGTGCAGGCCGGGCAGGCCCTCACCGACCTGGCCGCGTCGCTGTCGGGTGACGAGGCCACCGGTGTCGAGGTCGTGCGTACCGCGCTCGAGGCTCCGCTGTTCTGGATCGCGTCCAACGCCGGCCTCGACGGTGCCGTCGTGGTCAGCAAGGTCGCCGAGGCGCCCAAGGGTCACGGCTTCAACGCTGCGACGCTCACCTACGGCGACCTGCTCGCCGACGGTGTCGTCGACCCGGTCAAGGTGACCCGCTCCGCGGTCGTCAACGCGGCATCCGTCGCGCGCATGGTGCTCACCACGGAGAGCGCCGTCGTCGAGAAGCCCGCCGAGGACGACGACGCCGGACACGGTCACGGGCACGCCCACTGACGTTTCCGGTAGCAACCGCATACGAGAGGACCCCCGGACGAACAGTCCGGGGGTCCTCTCGTTTTCGTATGGGTGCCGGATCAGGCGACCCTGCGGCGGGACTGGCGGGTGAGCGTCTCCCGCTCGGACTCCGACATCCCTCCCCAGATCCCGTACGGCTCGGACACCGTCAGCGCGTGGCTGCGGCACTGGGCCAGGACCGGGCACTGGCGGCAGGTTTCCTTGGCACGGTTCTCCCGCGCAGCGCGGGCCCGACCCCGTTCGCCGTCCGGATGGAAGAACACGGCGGAATCCATACCGCGACACAGTCCTCGCATCTGCCAGTCCCAGATATCGGCGTTGGGGCCGGGAAGATGATTCGGTACAGGCATCAAAGGACTCCTCTGTCAGCAGGCTCGCGATGGTGCTGCGAGCGGCCCGCCACCCCCCGTGGATGACGGATCCAATGAAATGGTCACGCACAGGCCACCGTAAAGGGGGACACGAATTCTCGTCAACACTTTCGCTCCGTGTCGATTTACATATCTTCGAACCCGAGAATTAACGTGCTGGTCATTTACATCGGGCGCCCGGTATGTTTACCGGCGGAGCCGAGTTCCTGTGGGTGTCCCCGCGCACGACCTGGACGGTCGTCCGGGATGGAGTCCGGCTGTGGTTACCCGAGGGTATTGTTTCGTGTGTTCGGCGCTGTGCGCCGCATAAATTATTCAATTTTGAAGCAAAGGGCGTCGAACGTCCGGATAAGTGCGGTATGCGGCAAATTTGACGGTCGTCCAGTTGGGGTTCGGAAAACATTCCGGACCGACGATTCCGGGACGGAACGGACGCGGGCGGATCGGTTCCGAGTGGTGGTGCGATGATCGCCGGATGCTTCGCGACGTTGCGTTCGGCCCGGACCCCGGACGGTATCCGCTGCCCACCGGCGAGAATTGTGTGCAGCGATGGCATCGGGCCGTCGCACTGGGCGGGCAGGGACACTACGCCCGGGCACGGGCAGAACTCGACGTGCTGCAGCGCCCGGGCAGTCGTCCCGCGGTGGCCGCACTCGCCGCGAGCACGAGAGCGTCCCTGCTGCGGCAACTGGGCTTCCACGCGGCCGCGGCCGGGCACGACGGCGCGGCGCTCGCCCTCGTCGGCACGTCCCACGGCCGTACCGGCGACCCCCTCCTCGACGAAGCCCGCTGCGACGCGCTCACCGGGCTGGCGGCCGACGCCCTCGGCTGTGGACGCCTCGCGCTCGGACATCGACTGCTGCAGCGAGTGCGGGACGAACTCGCCGCCGGCTCTGCTGCCGGGGGTGCCGGCGCGCTGTGGCGTCAGAACATCCGCCTGCACTGGGTGAGCGCCGAGATCGCGCTCGCGGGCGGCGACTTCGCGGCCGCGACGACGCATACGCGGGAAGCAGTGGCACGCTCGGCCGACGCTCCGTCCGTCCGGCACCGCATCAAATCGGCACTGCTGTCCGCCGCGGCGGCGACCGGGCAGGCCGATCCCGAAGTTGCGCTCGCGACGGCGCGGCAGGTCTTCGACGACTGCGGTGAGTGCGGACTGCTCCCGCTGCGGTGGGCGGCGGCGATGCTCCTCGACGGGGTGCGACCGGATCCGGCGATCCGCGCAGCCCGGGACGAGTGCGTCGCCGAGATCGCGCGCCGAGGCGGGGCGTTCGCTGCGTGACCAGCGGATATTCGCGCGGCGCGTGGTCGCGTCGGGGACGGTCGTTACTCTTACAGACGTTCCGCTGTGAAGCGGAAGCACACCCGGCTGGGGGGACGTGCCACTGTAACGCCAGGAATCGCTCTGACGATGTCTAACACGGGTGAGGAGTTGAACTCCGTCGTCGCTGCCGCAGCGCAGGGCGACAGGAACGCCTTGGCCCACGTCCTGCAGAGTATTCGTCCCTTGGTCGTGCGCTACTGCCGAGCAAGAGTGGGTGCCGCGGAACGCGGAAATCTGTCCGCGGACGATGTGGCACAGGAGGTGTGCCTGGCCGTGATGACAGCGTTGCCGCGCTACCAGGACCAAGGCCGCCCGTTCATGGCCTTCGTGTACGGGATCGCCGCACACAAGGTCGCCGACGCCCACCGAAACGCAGCGCGTAACAAATCCGATCCAGTAGCTGAAGTACCTGATGTCGTATCCGCCGAGGACGGGCCCGAGGACCGGGCACTCAACTCGGAGACGAGCCGACAGGTGAACGCGCTGCTGGAGACGCTTTCGGAAAAGCACCGCGAGATCCTCGTCCTCCGACTCGTCGTCGGACTGTCCGCGGAGGAGACGGCGGCAGCAGTGGGAAGCACCGCGGGCGCGGTGCGGGTGGCCCAGCACCGGGCCATCGCCAAGTTGAAGAAGGAAGTGACGAGAGCAGGTGAGAGACATGGTCAGGGGGCCTGAGGGGCACGACGGAGAGCCGGGCGATCCCCACGCCGATCTCGCCGCGAACCACGATCCGGTCGACGTGTCCGCGGTCCGCCGTGACGACGCACTGATCGACGCGATCGTCAGCGGTGATCCCGTCACGACCGAACACCCCGACGAGTACCAGGTGGCGGCGCTGCTCGCGAACTGGCGCGCCGAGATCGTGGCGCAGCCGATGCCGGCCGAACCCGACCTCGACGACATCGTGGCCCGGGTGAACCGGGAACTCGAGGCCCGCGAACTCGACGGGCGGCCATCGGAGGGGCGTCGGTCCCTCGTGACCGGATTCCGATCGGGTCGCGCCGGGCTCCGACTGCTCCGGCCGATCGCCGCGGCCGCTGCGGTCGTCGCGATCGCGATGGGCGGCATGACCGTCTTCTCGTACAACGCCGAACCCGGTGACCCGCTCTGGAGCGTCAAACAGGTCGTGTTCACGCAGCAGGCCGCGTCGACCGTCGCGAAGATCGACACCACCTCCAACCTGCAGGAGGCCGAACGCCTCATCGCGACGGGGGACACCACCGCCGCCCGCGCCCGGCTCGACTCCGCTGCAGCCCGGGCCAGTGCCGTCAACGACGCCGGTACCCGGAACGAACTCAACGGCTGGCGGCAGCGGCTCCTCACGCAGTTGCAGACCACCCCGCCGGCGACCCCGCCTTCCGCGACGACACCGTCCACGGTGGATCAGCCGTCCGGAACCCCGGCACCGGAGTCGTCGACGCCGTCGGCGAGCATCCTGTCGAGCACCGGGAACTCGGAGCTGCCGTCGACAACGCCCTCGACGTCACCGGCGGAGTCCTCGACGCCGCAGCCGAGCACCCCGACACCGACCCCGACTCCGACGTCCGGTTCGTCCGTGCCGGCGACCTCCACCCCGTCGGCGACCTCCACTCCGTCGCCCACGTCGACGACCAAGGCCACCGGTGGGGAACTCACCAGCGGTGGTCCCACCGGGGGCGGCTCGGGGTCGCTGGATCCCTCGACGCGCTGACACCCCGGTACGCCCCGATCCGGGTGACCTCGACACGAATCGGGCCCGGCAGGAGATCCTGCCGGGCCCGATTCGTCGTGCGGGGGCTACCCGGGAAACGTCAGAGGTCGAATCCGTCGCGGTGCAGTGCGTCGTTCATCGACGCGTCCGCGTAGCCGCGGCAGTAGTCCCATGTGACGTAGGCGTCGGGACACGGATCGTAGGCCGGCTCGTGCGGGCGGACGGTGCCGTCGACCAGCAGTTGGAGCAGGTTCGCGCGCAGCATGTCCCAGTCGTGGTAGTGATCCTGGTTGCAGTCCTCGCAGCACACCACCAGGCCGCGGATCCCGCGGTGGCCCAACAGGGCCTCGTACACGGCGAGGTCCGCGAGGTCCTCTTCGACAGCCAGGCGCTCGTGAGGATCGAGCGGCTGGCCCGGTTCGATCGCGTCGAGTGCAGCGGACGGGTCGGCGGGGTCGCCGGCGAAAGGATCCGGCGGAAGGCCGGGAGGCAGTTGATCGCGCACGACACCACGGTACGCAGGTCGGCCCGGTCCGCGCTAGCCGATAGCATCCGGCAGGGTCGCCCGGGCGCCCGGGAGCGCTCGCGTGCGTGTTCGGGTGAGCCGATACCATGGTCACGGTAGGTCTGCGCGCGGGCACCCTCCCGGGAATTTTCCGGCCGCCCGTCGCCTTCCTCCTTTCACCACTCGAATACGACGCTTCATGGAGGGCCCGAGCCGCATGAGTAGTTCCGCAGGGCACGTGCACACCGGGGGAGACGACCCGAACAAGGTTGCGATGCTGGGTCTGACCTTCGACGACGTGTTGCTGCTGCCGGCGGCCTCCGACGTCGTTCCCAACCAGGTCGACACCTCGACTCAGCTCACCCGCGACATCCGTCTCAACGTGCCGCTCGTCAGCTCGGCGATGGACACGGTCACCGAGGCCCGCATGGCCATCGCGATGGCACGCGCCGGCGGCATGGGTGTGCTGCACCGCAACTCGGCCATCGAGACGCAGGCCGGCTGGGTCGAGACCGTCAAGCGGTCCGAGGCGGGCATGGTGACCGACCCCGTCACGTGCAAGCCCACCGACACGCTCGGTGAGGTCGACGCGATGTGTGCCCGGTTCCGGATCTCCGGTCTGCCCGTCACCGACGAGGACGGACAGCTCGTCGGCATCATCACCAACCGCGACATGCGTTTCGAGGTCGACCAGAACCGCAAGGTCGGCGAAGTGATGACCAAGGCGCCGCTGATCACCGCACGTGAGGGCGTCACCGCCGAGGTCGCGCTCGGGCTGCTGCGCCGCCACAAGATCGAGAAGCTGCCGATCGTCGACGGCCAGGGCAAGCTCACCGGCCTGATCACCGTCAAGGACTTCGTCAAGACGGAGCAGTACCCCAACGCCACGAAGGACCGCGACGGCCGCCTGCTGGTCGGTGCCGCGGTCGGTGCCGGCGACGAGGCATGGACCCGCGCGATGGCGTTGGCCGACGCCGGCGTCGACGCCCTCGTCGTGGACAGCGCGCACGGACACTCCCGCGGTGTGCTCGAGATGATCACCAAGCTCAAGGCCGAGATCGGTGACCGGGTGCAGCTGATCGGCGGCAACGTCGCCACCCGGTCCGGTGCGCTCGCGCTCGTCGAGGCCGGTGCGGACGCCGTCAAGGTCGGTGTCGGCCCCGGCTCGATCTGCACCACCCGCGTCATCGCCGGTGTCGGCGCCCCGCAGATCACCGCGATCCTGGAAGCAACTGCGGCCGCCTCCGCGCACGGTGTCCCGGTCATCGCCGACGGCGGCCTGCAGTTCTCCGGTGACGTCGCCAAGGCTCTCGCGGCCGGCGCGTCCACCGCGATGCTCGGATCGCTGCTCGCCGGCACCGCCGAGTCGCCGGGCGAACTGATCCTCGTGGGCGGCAAGCAGTTCAAGAGCTACCGCGGCATGGGGTCGCTCGGTGCGATGCAGGGCCGCGGCCAGGGCAAGTCGTACTCGAAGGACCGCTACTTCCAGGACGACGTCCTCGCCGAGGACAAGCTCGTGCCGGAGGGCATCGAGGGACGGGTGCCGTTCCGCGGACCGCTCGGCCAGGTCATCCACCAGCTCACCGGCGGCCTCCGCGCGGCAATGGGCTACACGGGTGCGTCCACGATCGAGCAGCTGCAGCAGGCCCAGTTCGTGCAGATCACCGCGGCGGGCCTCAAGGAGAGCCACCCGCACGACATCACGATGACGGTCGAAGCGCCCAACTACGCTGCCCGCTAAGCACACAACACAATCGAGAAAGGGGCGCGCGTGCGCGACCTCGTCGAAATCGGCATGGGCAGAACTGCCCGACGCACCTACGAGTTGGACGACATCAACATCGTTCCCTCTCGCCGGACCCGGTCCTCCAAGGAGGTGTCGACGGCCTGGCAGATCGATGCGTACCGCTTCGACATCCCGGTCCTCACCCACCCGACCGATGCGCTGGTGTCCCCGGCGTTCGCGATCGAGTTGGGCAAGGCCGGTGGTCTCGGTGTGATCAACGGTGAGGGCCTGTGGGGTCGGCACGCCGACGTCGAGGCCAAGCTCGCCGAGCTGACGGAGCTGGCGGAGACGGAGGTCGACCCGGACGCCGCGGTCGCCCGCCTGCAGGAACTGCACGCGGCGCCGCTGCAGCCCGAACTGCTGGCCGCGGCCGTCGCGCAGGTGCGGGACGCCGGTGTCACGACGGCCGTGCGGGTGAGCCCGCAGAATGCTCGCGCGCTCACCCCGGAACTGGTCAAGGCCGGGATCGACCTGCTGGTCGTCCACGGCACGATCATTTCCGCCGAGCACGTCGCGCACGGCGAGAGCGAGCCGCTGAACCTCAAGACGTTCATCTCCGAGCTCGACGTTCCGGTCATCGCCGGCGGCGTCAGCGACCACCGCACCGCGCTGCATCTGATGCGGACCGGTGCGGCCGGTGTGATCGTCGGCTACGGCTCGGCCGAGGGCGCCACCACCACCCGTGAGGTTCTCGGTATCGGGGTGCCGATGGCCACCGCGATCGCCGATGCGGCCGCGGCCCGTCGCGACTACCTCGACGAGACCGGCGGCCGCTACGTGCACGTCATCGCGGACGGCGACATCACCACCTCGGGCGACTTCGCGAAGGCCATCGCGTGCGGTGCCGACGCGGCGATGCTCGGTGCACCGCTCGCCGTCGCGCAGGAGGCGCCCGGCGGCGGCTGGTACTGGCCGTCCGCGGCCGCGCACCCGTCGATGCCGCGCGGCACGCTGCTGCCGGTGGCGTTCGGTGAGCGTCCGAGCCTCGCGCAGGTCCTCGGCGGTCCGTCGGACGACCCGTACGGTTCCCTCAACGTCGTCGGTGGCCTCCGCCGCTCGATGGCGAAGTCGGGTTACTCGGATCTCAAGGAGTTCCAGAAGGTCGGCCTGAACGTTCGCGGTTGATCCCTGTCCTTCCCTGTGGCCGAATGTCACACGCGTTCAGTCGAACTGAACCGATGTGACATTCGGCCACAGGCATTTCTGGGGGTACCGTGAACTTTTGTGGGACTGCGAGTTACGGTCATAGTCACCCGTGTGTTCGGTGTCACACGGGTGCGGCATACTGACGGGTAACAGATCCGGTTTCTCCGGTGGAGGTGTCACACATGGGCAAGCAGCGTGCAACCGACTACGACGTGCTCGTCGTCGGCTCGGGATTCGGTGGTAGCGTCACCGCGCTCCGGCTGGTCGAGAAGGGCTACAAGGTCGGGGTGCTCGAGGCGGGCCGCCGCTACGCCGACGCCGACTTCGCGAAGACGTCGTGGGACCTGAAACGGTTCCTGTGGGCGCCGGCGCTAGGGTGTTACGGCATCCAGCGGGTCCATCTGCTGCGGGACGTCCTGATCCTCGCCGGCGCCGGGGTCGGCGGTGGTTCCCTCAACTACGCCAACACCCTGTACAAGCCTCCGGCGTCGTTCTTCCAGGATCCGCAGTGGCGGGACATCACCGACTGGGACGCCGAACTCACCCCGCACTACGAGCAGGCCCGCAAGATGCTCGGGGTGGTGCAGAACCCGCACATGACGCCCGCCGACGAGGTGATCAAGTCGGTTGCCGAGGACATGGGTGTGGGGGACACGTTCATCCAGACGCCGGTCGGGGTGTTCTTCGGTGAGCCCGGCAAGACCGTCGACGACCCGTACTTCGGCGGGGCGGGCCCCTCGCGCACGGGCTGCATCGAGTGCGGTGAGTGCATGACCGGGTGCCGGCACGGCGCCAAGAACACGCTGATCAAGAACTATCTCGGTCTCGCCGAGAAAGCGGGCGCGACGATCACGCCGATGACGACCGTCGAGTCGCTGCGGCAGGCTCCGGACGGGACGTGGGAGGTCGAGACCCACCGCACCGGCGCGAAGGTTCGCAAGAATCGCAAGACGTACACCGCGCAGCACGTCGTCGTCGCGGCCGGCACGTGGGGCACCCAGCACCTGCTGCACAAGATGAAGGACACCGGCGCGCTGCCGAAGCTGTCCGACCGGTTGGGCGAACTCACCCGCACCAACTCCGAGTCCATCGTGGGCGCCGGGAAGATGAAGGTCGATCCGGCGATGGACCTCACCCACGGGGTCGCGATCACGTCGTCGTTCCACCCGACGTCCGACACGCACATCGAACCGGTCCGCTACGGCAAGGGTTCCAATGCGATGGGCCTGTTGCAGACGCTCATGACGGACGGCGGCGGCTCCACCCCGCGCTGGGTGAAGCTGCTCGGCACGATCGCGCGCAATCCGGTGCAGATGCTCCGGATGCTTTCGGTGAAGGACTGGAGCGAACGCACGATCATTGCGCTCGTCATGCAGAACCTGGACAACTCGATCACTACGTACACCAAGCGCGGTGTCCTCGGCCGCCGGAAGGTCACCAGCAAGCAGGGCCACGGGGAGCCGAACCCGACGTGGATCCCGGTCGGTAACGAGGCCACCCGCCGGATTGCCGACAAGATCGACGGGGTCGCGGGCGGCACGTGGGGAGAGGTGTTCAACATTCCACTCACCGCGCACTTCCTCGGTGGTGCCGTCATCGGTTCGGACGCGGGTCACGGCGTCATCGACCCCTACCACCGGGTGTACGGGTATCCGACGCTCAGCGTCGTCGACGGGGCCGCGGTGTCGGCGAATCTCGGGGTGAACCCGTCGCTGACGATCAGTGCGCAGGCCGAGCGGGCGGCGTCGCTGTGGCCGAACAAGGGCGAAGAGGACACCCGCCCCGAGCAGGGGGCGCCGTATCGGCGGCTCGATCGGGTCGCCCCGAAGAATCCGGTGGTCCCCGCGGGAGCGCCGGCGGCGTTGACGCTGCCGATCGTCGAGATCCGCGGTGCCGCGTCCGGTGACGAAGCCGACAGCGGCGTCGCGTAGGTGCGGGCGATCGGCGGGGCTGTGCATATTAGACTGTCCGGGTGTCAGAAACCCAGCAGGACAGGCCGGTTCTCGTAGTCGACTTCGGAGCCCAGTACGCGCAGCTGATCGCGCGCCGCGTACGTGAGGCGAAGGTGTATTCGGAAGTGGTGCCGCACACCACGACCGTCGAGGAGATCGCGGCCAAGAAGCCGCTCGCGGTCGTCCTGTCGGGTGGGCCCTCGAGCGTGTACGAGGAGGGTGCGCCGCAGCTCGACGCCGCCCTGTTCGACCTGGGCGTCCCGGTCTTCGGTATCTGCTACGGCTTCCAGGCGATGGCGAACGCCCTCGGCGGTACCGTCGCGCACACCGGCGGTCGGGAGTACGGCCGCACCGAGATCACCGTCACGGGCGGTGTCCTGCACGACGGTCTGCCCGCCACCCAGCCGGTGTGGATGAGCCACGGCGACGGCGTCACCGCCGCGCCGGAGGGCTTCGAGGTGACGGCGTCCAGCGCGGGTGCGCCGGTCGCCGCGTTCGAGGACCGGGCCCGCAAGCTCGCCGGTGTCCAGTACCACCCGGAGGTGCTG
Source organism: Prescottella sp. R16 (assembly GCF_030656875.1). NCBI lineage: Bacteria > Bacillati > Actinomycetota > Actinomycetes > Mycobacteriales > Nocardiaceae > Rhodococcus > Prescottella sp. R16. The sequence goes on along the minus strand of NZ_CP130943.1, from coordinate 3,462,740 downwards.
CATTCGCCGCACGGCCAGCAGGTCCTCAGCCGCTTCCTGCACGAGATCGCGGGTATCCCCGGAGCGTGGACGGCCGCGAACATCGCCGAGTCGCTCATCGAGCAGGTCCGGGAGCAGGTCGGCGACGGCAAGGCCATCTGCGGCCTGTCCGGTGGCGTCGACTCCGCGGTCGCGGCCGCACTGGTGCAGCGCGCGATCGGCGACCGCCTCACGTGCGTGTTCGTCGACCACGGCCTGATGCGTGCCGGTGAGCGGCAGCAGGTCGAGAAGGACTTCGTCGCCGCGACCGGTGCCCGCCTGATCACGGTCGACGCGTCCGAGACGTTCCTGCGTGAGCTGGCCGGCGTCTCCGATCCGGAGACCAAGCGCAAGATCATCGGCCGCGAGTTCATCCGCAGCTTCGAGGGTGCGGTGTCCGAGGTGCTCGGTGAGTCCGCCGCGCACGGCGAGACCGTCGACTTCCTCGTCCAGGGCACGCTGTACCCGGACGTCGTCGAGTCCGGCGGCGGCACCGGCACCGCCAACATCAAGAGTCACCACAACGTGGGCGGCCTGCCCGAGGATCTGCAGTTCAAGCTGGTCGAGCCGCTGCGCCTGCTGTTCAAGGACGAGGTTCGGGCCGTCGGCCGCGAACTGGGTCTGCCCGAGGAGATCGTCGGACGCCAGCCGTTCCCCGGCCCCGGCCTGGGCATCCGCATCATCGGCGAGGTCACGCAGGAGCGTCTCGAGATTCTGCGGCACGCGGATTCGATCGCCCGTGAGGAGCTCACCGCCGCGGGCCTGGACGGCCAGATCTGGCAGTGCCCCGTCGTGCTGCTCGCGGACGTCCGCAGCGTCGGTGTCCAGGGCGACGGCCGCACCTACGGTCACCCGATCGTGCTGCGCCCCGTCTCCAGCGAGGACGCGATGACGGCGGACTGGACGCGGCTGCCGTACGAGACGCTCGAGCGCATCTCCACCCGCATCACCAACGAGGTCGCCGACGTCAACCGCGTCGTGCTCGACGTCACCAGCAAGCCGCCGGGAACGATCGAGTGGGAGTGATTCCCACCTGACCCGACGACTGTGCCCCCGACCGGAAAGGTCGGGGGCACAGTCGTTCACGGGAGGCTCACCGTTTGCGGCGGGCCGGGGAGAACACCAGGCTCGCGCCGATCAGGACGGCGACGGCGACGAACAGCCACCGGAACCCGACGTGTCCGAGGGGGTCGAGGGGGAACGGTCCGATCAGGGCCCACCCGCTGACGAGCAGCGCTGCCAGGCCGGCGACGAGCAGTCCGATCGACGGCCACCGGGACCGGCGGGGTGCGGACGTCTCGTCGGTGTCGTCACCGGTGGTGTCCGGGTTGTCGGCGAATTCAGCCACGGTAGACCCTCACTTCCCCCAACTTGTTGTCGACCTTCAGGTTCAGGACCGGTCCGGCGGTGCCGTCCGCGCCGCCGTCGACCGCGCCGGCGCCGATGCAGTCGATGTTCCCTGCCCAGATGGAGCAGTCGGTCTCGACGTTCATGTTCGCCGGCACGATCACCGCGTAGTTGCCGATCTTGCCGTCGATGCTCACGTCCCGGTTCTCGGTGAGCTCGAGGTTCCGCAGGTCGAGGGTGAAGTCGCCGAGGGTGCCCGTGTAGGCGGCGTCGAGTTCGGCCATCGACCGCGGCGTCCAGGTGTGTTCGCCGATTGTCGTCGAGTCCCAGTGCACGGGTCCGACGATCGAGGCGAGGACCACGAATCCGGCGAGCGGGAATCCCACCACGAGCAGTCCGTAGCCGCGTCGCAGGAATGCGCCGACGAGCAGTCCGGCACCGATGACGGCGAGGGCGATACCACCGATCCGGGCGGGGGTCAGCCATTCGGCGCCGGTCGCGGCCCACACGCCGGTCGCGGTGGCCGCGGCCAGGACGGCGAGGCCGAGGACGACGGACGTGAAGCGGGTCCGCGGTGTGCGGGGCAGTTCCGCGGGTGGCTCGGGTGTGCGGGCGGGTTCGGGCAGGTCCCACGCGAACGGGGCGACGCCGAGCGGATCCCACGCGGGCGGCGTCGGATCGGTCCGGTCGGTGCCGGACGCAGTCGTGGCGTCGGGTGCGGTGTCGGGTTCGTAGTGGTCGGGCAGCCGGGTGTACGGGCTGTACGCGGGCGGCCCGGTGGTGCCGGACGTCTGGGACGTCTGGGTGGTCTGGAAGTTCGGGAACGGCTGGAAGGCGCCGGTCCAGGAGCCGGGTACCGGCTGCGCGAGATGCGCCGGCAGCTCGGGTGGGACGGGTTGCCGCTGGTACAGCAGCCACAGGCCGCCGAGCATGAGCGCGAAGCCGAGGACGACCGAGCCGCCCATCCCGAATCCGATCGGGCCGATCGTGCTCAGCGCGATCGCGAGGGCGACGAGCAACACGACGGTCTTGGTGCTCGACTGCGACGACGTGCCGCGGCCGAGGAGCGATTCGGCCGGCGACACCTGGTCGCCCGGCTTGCTCAGCAGCAGCCAGCCCGCGAGGTACAGGATGATGCCGGAGCCGCCGAAGAGCGCCGACACCACGAACGCGACCCGCACGAGAACGGGATCGACGCGGTAGCGCTGCCCGATACCGGCTGCGACACCCGCGACGTGCCCTTGCTGCGGCAGGCGTAGCGGGCGGGTCCGCCACAGGTCGTGAAGCTGGTCGGAGAAGCTTCCAGTGCTCGTGCTCATGCCATTCATCGTGGCGTCCGGACCGGTGTCGACACCATCGGGAACTACCCTGATCTTTTCCCTGAACGGGTGTCCGGGCGTCCCCGATCTCAGGGTCGGGCCCTGATGTCGGAACCTGCGGTTCGTGCCAGGATCGATGCTGTGCAACCTGTGGTCGACCCGAATCCGGCGGCGAATCCGATACTGCCGGTACCCGCCGCGCCGGCAGTGTCCGGGGACGAGTCCCTGTATCCGACGCTGCGGCGCCGGGTGGGGGGCCGCATCGTCGGCGGGGTGGCCGGCGGTGTCGCCGACAATCTGGGTGTCGACGTGTTCAAGGTGCGGGTGGCGTTCGCGTTGCTGGCGTCGCTGGCCGGTGCGGGCATCGTCGCGTACGGGCTGCTGTGGATCTTCACCCCGACGGGGGACGACACCGAACGTCCCAGCGATGCGGAGCGGCGCCGGGCACTGGGCCTGGCGGTACTGGGGCTCGCGGTCGCGGCCGGGCTGAGCTGGCTGGTCAACGGGACCGCGGCGTCGGTGATCACCCCGTTCCTCGTCGTCGCGGTGGGTGCCGCGCTGGTGTGGCGCGAGTTCGACACGGACGGGTCGCGGTCGGCGCTGGGGTTGCCGCGCCGGCCGTCGGTGCTGACATGGGCGCGGGTGCTCGGCGGGGTCACGTTGATCGTCACCGGTCTCGGGGTGGTGGTTCTCGCGCAGGTCGACCTCGACGCGCTGCGGTCGTCGCTGTTGGCGGTGGTGGTGACACTTGTCGGTGCGGGCCTGCTCACGGTGCCGTTGTGGCTCAAGCTGTGGCGGGCGCTCGGGGCGGAGCGGGCGGCCCGGATCCGTAACGAGGAACGCGAGGAGATCGCGTCGCACCTGCACGATTCGGTGCTGCAGACGCTTGCACTCATCCAGAAGCAGGCGGATTCGCCGCACGAGGTGGCGCGGCTCGCCCGCAGTCAGGAACGCGAGCTGCGGCGGTGGCTGTTCGGAGGTGGGGAGACCACCCACACGACCCTGTCGGAGGCGTTGCAGACGATCGCCGGTGAGGTCGAGGACCAGCACGGGGTGTCGGTGCGGCCGGTCACGGTCGGTGACATCGCGCTCGTCGCCGACGATGCGGTGGACGCCGACGGGTTGTCGCGGGAACGGTTCACCGCACTGCTCGGCGCCACCCGCGAATCCCTCGTCAACGCGGCCAAGCACGCGCAGGTGTCGAGCATCGACCTGTACGCGGAGACCGAACGGGACCAGGTGAGCATCTTCGTGCGCGACCGCGGTGTCGGTTTCGACCAGGATGCGGTGCCCGAGGACCGGCAAGGGGTCGCGAAGTCGATCCGCGCCCGCATCGAGCGGCGCGGCGGCCGGGTCGAGATCCGGTCGACGCCGGGCAAGGGCACCGAGGTGCGCATCCACATGCCGCGTCCCGTCGGCGCCGACGATGCGGCCGGTACGAAGGAAGGCGCGTCGGAGAGCATGTCCTAGTGTGGGGCCGTGACGATTCCGGCTTCCGTTCCCGACAAGTTCCGTGTCTTCCTCGTCGACGACCACGCCGTCTTCCGGGCCGGGGTGCGCGCCGAGCTGGGGCGGGAACCCGACATGGAGGTCGTGGGGGAGGCCGGGGGTGTCGCCGAGGCCGTCGCCGGGATCAACGCGGTACGCCCGCAGGTGGTGCTCCTCGACGTGCACATGCCCGACGGTGGCGGGGTCGCGGTGCTGCACGGGATCGATGCGGGCCCGGTGTGCCTGGCGCTCAGCGTGTCCGACGCCGCCGAGGACGTCATCGCCGTCATCCGGGCCGGGGCCCGTGGTTACGTGACCAAGACGATCTCCGGTGCCGAGCTGGCGGACGGGGTGCGGCGGGTGGCCGGCGGGGACGCGGTGTTCGGTCCGCGGCTGGCCGGGTTCGTGCTCGACTCGTTCACGGGACGTTCGTCGGCGCCGGAGCCGCCGCTGGATCCGGAACTCGATTCGCTGACGCCGCGGGAACTCGAGGTACTGCGCCTGTTGGCCCGCGGCTACACGTACCGGGAGATCGCCGAGGAGCTGGTGATCTCGGTGAAGACCGTGGAGACACACGCGTCGAACGTGCTGCGCAAGACGCAGCAGTCCAACCGGAACGCGCTCACCCGGTGGGCGCACCGGCGGCGCATCGACTGACCCGGGTCAGGCGACCAGGGCGACGACGAGGGCCACGAGCAGCGCCACCACGATGACGCCGACCATGACGGCCATCGCGATCGGTGCGGCTGCCACCACCCGGCTGCGCCGGTCCAGCTCCCGCGGATGCTCCACCGAGTCCAGCGGTGTGGTCGGCTGTACCGCGGGCAGGTCCGTGTCGGTGGTGGCCGGGATACGGCGGCGCGGGACGGCGGCGGGCGCCGACCGGTACGCCCAGTGCGGGATCGTGCCGTCGTCGGTCTTGACGGGGGCACCGATCAGGTCGGCGACGTCCCGGACCCCACCGGAGCCGAGAGCGACTGCCGCGAGCGCGTCACGGGCCTGCGCCATCGTGGGACGCCGGGCCGGGTCGGGTTCGAGCATGTGCAGCAGGATGTCGGTGAGGGGGCCGCTGCGGACGGGCCGGTCGATCTCGGCGGCCGCGACGCGGTGCATGAGGGCGATGGGGTCGCTGTCGAGGCCGAAGGGTGGCTGGCCCTCGACGACGGTGTACAGGGTCGAGCCGAGGGAGAAGACGTCACCGGCCTCGGCGGGGTCGTCGCCGCGGGCCACTTCGGGTGCGAAGTAGGCGGGGGTGCCGGTGACGACACCGGCTTTGCCGCTGGGAGCCTCGCCCTTCGCGCGGGCGATGCCGAAATCGCTGATCTTGGCGGTGCCGAGGGCGGCGCCGCGGTCGGCGACGAGGATGTTGCCGGGTTTGATGTCGCGGTGCAGGATGCCGGCCGCGTGCGCCTCGGTGAGTGCGGCCGCGATCTGCGCGCCGATCTGGGCGACCTCGAGCGGCGGCAGGGTGTCGACGTAGTTCATCGCCTCGGCGAGACTGCGGGACGGCAGATACTCCATCACCAGCCACGGTTCCCCGGATTCGACGGCGACGTCGTACATTGCGATCGCGTGCTCGTGGGACAGCTGAGCGGCGTTGCGGCCCTCGCGCAGGATCTGCCGGCGGACCTCGCGGGCGGCGTCGTCGTCGAGCCTGCTGGTGGACGTCACCTGTTTCACGGCGACCTTGCGGTCGAGGAGGGTGTCGTGGGCGAGCCACACCGCGCCCATGCCGCCACCGCCGAGCTTGGAACGCAGCCGGTACCGGCCTGCCATCAGATAGTCGGGTCCGATGCCCACCCGGGGCCGCCGGGCGGGGCGGTCGCGTTCCTGCTCTGTCACGTGTTCGAGGTTAGTGGATCGGGACGGTTCGTCTCGACGTGCAGTGGGGTGCGGGGGAACGTGTGAACACCCTTGCCGGATACGGTAGGGGGGTATACCTTGCCATTATGAACCCACACGGCGAGGCAGTACACGATCATCACGTGGCCGACGGTCCGGGTCACGTGGGTCCGCGGCCGGACGGCCACTCCGGTCACTCCGGTCACGGCGGCCATTCCGAGCACTCGGGTCACTCCGGTCACGGTGGGCATTCCGGTCATGGGGACCATGTCGCCCAGTTCCGTCGTCTCTTCTGGATCATGACGATCCTGTCGATCCCGGTCGTCGGCGCCAACACTATGTTCGCCGACCTGGTCGGCTACACGTTGCCGGAAAATCCTGCGGTGGAATGGATTTCGCCACTGCTTGGCACGGTCGTGTTCGTGTGGGGCGGGCGCCCGTTCCTCACCGGTGCGGTGAGCGAGATCCGGTCCCGCCGGCCCGGCATGATGCTGCTCATCGCGCTCGCGATCACCGTCGCATTCGTGTCGTCGTGGGGGTCGAGTCTCGGTGTGCTCGGCCACGACCTCGACTTCTGGTGGGAACTCGCCCTCCTCGTCGTGATCATGCTGCTCGGGCACTGGATCGAGATGCGGTCGCTGGGGCAGGCGTCGAGCGCGCTGGACTCGCTCGCCGCGCTGCTGCCCGACGAGGCCGAACGGGTCGGCGACGACGGCTCCGTCACCACCGTCCCGACGTCCGACCTGGCGCCCGGGAACATCGTCATGGTGCGTCCGGGCGGGCGCATTCCCGCCGACGGGCGGATCGTCGAGGGCGCCGGTGATCTCGACGAGTCGATGATCACGGGGGAATCGAGCACCGTGCGTCGCGAACTCGGGGATCCGGTCGTGGCCGGCACCGTGTCGACCGATTCGGCGTTGCGTGTCGAGATCACCGCGGTCGGTGACGACACCGCACTGGCCGGGATCCGACGTCTGGTCGCGGAGGCACAGAATTCGTCGTCGCGGGCACAGATGCTGGCCGATCGTGCTGCGGCCCTGCTGTTCTGGTTCGCCCTCGCGGCCGCGGTGATCACCTTGATCGTGTGGTCGATCTTCGGCACTCCCGAGGAGGCGATCACCCGGACCATCACGGTCCTGGTCATCGCGTGCCCGCACGCGCTGGGCCTGGCGATCCCGCTCGTCGTGTCGATCGCCACCGAACGGGCCGCCCGCGCCGGTGTGCTGATCACCGACCGGCGGGCGCTCGAGGCGATGCGCACCGTCGACACCGTCCTGTTCGACAAGACCGGCACGCTCACCAAGGGGGAACCGGCACTGGTGGCGGCCGGTGCGGTACCGAGTGTGGACGAGGACGCCCTGATCGCGCTCGCGGCGGCCGCGGAACGGGACAGCGAGCATCCACTGGGGCGGGCGATCGTCGCGGCGGCCGAGCACCGCGGCCTGCGGATCCCGCCTGCCACTGCGTTCCGGGCCCGCAACGGGGTCGGCGTGACCGCCACCGTCGACGGCGCCGAGATCAGCGTCGGCGGCCCCGGCATGCTCGACAGTCACGGGGCGTCCGCGCTGCCGGTGTCGGACGAGTGGGCGACACGCGGGTCCACCGTCCTGCACGTGCTGCGCGACGGCCGGGTGATCGGCGCGCTCGCCCTGGCCGACGAGATCCGCCCGGAATCCCGGGACGCGATCGAGGCACTGCACGCCCGCGGCGTGAAGGTCGTGATGCTCACCGGTGACGCGTACGCCGTCGCCCGCGCGGTCGGCGACGACCTGGGTATCGACGACGTGATCGCCGGGGTGCTGCCGCAGGACAAGGGTGCGAAGGTCGAGGAGTTGCAGGCCGCCGGGCGCCGGGTCGCGATGGTCGGCGACGGCGTCAACGACGCGCCCGCGCTCGCGCAGGCCGACGTCGGTATCGCGATCGGTGCGGGCACGGACGTCGCGATCGCATCGGCAGGGGTGGTGCTGGTGAGCGACGACCCGCGCGCCGTGGTGTCGGTGATCGAGTTGTCGCATGCGACGTACCGGAAGATGGTGCAGAACCTCGTCTGGGCGGCGGGCTACAACGTGGTGTCGGTGCCGCTCGCGGCCGGTGTGCTGGCTCCCGTCGGGTTCGTGCTGCCGATGGAGGTGGGCGCGATCCTGATGTCGGTGTCGACGGTCGTGGTCGCGGCCAACGCGCAGTTGCTGCGCCGGCTGAATCTGGCGCCCCGGCGTCTCACCGGAGCGGAGTCGGAGCGGACGTACGACTACGCTCGGTGACCGTGCAGCCTCTTTCGGCCACGATCACCCGCAACGGCCACACGATCCACTACCGCGATAGTGGGCCTTCCGAAACTGCTGCAGCACAGGATGTTCCGGTGATCCTGGTGCACGGGATGGGCGGCGACAACCACACGTGGGACAGGTTCGCGAGGTCGGTGCGGGCGCGGGGACGACGGGTACTGGCGATGGATCTGCGCGGTCACGGTCGCAGCGCGCGGGCGGCGTCGTACCTGTTCGCCGAGTTCGGTGACGACATCCTCGACCTGTGTGAGGATCTCGGGTTCGATCGCGTCGACCTGGTCGGTCATTCGCTCGGCGGGCACGCGGCATCGCTGGTCGCGCAGCAGCGTCCGGGGCTGGTGCGCCGACTCGTGCTCGAGGAGGCGCCGCTGCCGTTGCGGCCGGGTGACCCGATCCCGGCGTTCGGCGGCGGGATGCCGTCCCTGGTGGAGATGTGGCACGCCACCACCAGCATGGTGCGCAGCCCGCGTGCCGTGTGGGCGTTCGACCGGTCGATGACGGCGTCGATGCTGGCCCAGTTCCATCGGCCGCATCCGCAGTGGTGGGAGCGCCTGCCGGACATCGAGGCGAAGACCCTGATCCTGCGCGGCGGGCCGACCGGCATGGTCGATCCGGTGCTGCTCGACGCTGCGGTCGCCGCGATCGGCGACTGCGAGGTGATGTCGTTCGGCTGCGGGCACAGCATCCACCGCGACCGGTTCCGCGACTTCGAGGCCGTGGTGCTGCCGTTCCTGACCGCGCCCTGATGCCGCTGCCGCGTGGCAGTATGCGCGGCATGGGGTTTCTTCGAGGGAACGGGAAGCTCGTCGCCTGGTCGGCGGCGTTCGTGATGTCGCAGGGCGTCATCGTGCGACTGCTCGGTCCGGCGGCGCCGGCGGTGGCGCGGACGCAGACGGCGTGGTCGGCGCGCACCTACACGACGGTGCTCGACGGACTGGATGCCGCGGACACCGCCCGCTACCGGAGCCACTTCTGTCCGGATTTCGTGCATCCGGCGATCTACGCGGTGGCGCTGCGGACCGGGGTGCGGCGCCTCGACGAACTCGCCCCGCTGCCGCCGGTGACGAGGCGGGTCCTGCTCGCCGCGCCGGTCGTCTCCGCCGCCGGCGACTACCTCGAGAACGTGGCAGGCCTGTACCTGCTCGCCCACCGGGACCGCATCACCGACCCGGTGATCCGCACGACCACCACGATCAGCACCACCAAATGGGTACTGGCGCTGGGCACTCTCGCCTACCTGACGCGCGGGTTCGCGCGGGTGTGGCGTTCCCGCTCCGGCAGCTGAAGGGACCCTTCGTTCGCCTGAGCCGCACGAGGGGTCCCTTCAGCTGAGAAGGGCCGGGCCGTGACGGATTCTGTGTTCCGGTCACGGTTGTGGCCACAATGGCACGGTGACCCCTATGTTCTCTCGTGAGTTTCCTCAGGCCGGTCCGGGGACGTGTTCGGTGTTGTCGGCGGACGAGCCGTTGCCCGGGACGGCGGCGCATGTGACCGGTTGGGTGTGTGTCGAGTTTCCGGGGGCGTGGGGGCGGGATGTGCTCGACGGGTCGGCTCTGGGGGCGGAGTTGGCGGGGGTGTTGGCGGATCGGGCGGATGCGGCGGGGGTGCGGATCATGTTCATCCGGCGGCCGGGGCGCAATGATCGGGGTCTGCGTCGCCGCACGGTGTTGCTCGCGAACTCGGATCCGGGCCACTCGTGGTGCGAGCGGTTGGAGATCGGCGATGTCTCCGACCTGCTCGATGTCGATTTCATGCGGGTCGCGGGGCCGGCGCCGGGGTTGGGGGAGCGGGTGGACGGTCCGGTGGTGCTGGTGTGCGCGCACGGTAAACGCGACCAGTGCTGCGCAGTGCTCGGACGTCCGGTGGCGGCGGCGCTCGCCGCGGAGTTCGGCGACGCGGTGTGGGAGTGTTCCCATACCGGTGGGCACCGGTTCGCGCCGTCGACGATTCTGCTGCCGACGGGGGTCACGCACGGCCGGTTGACCCCGGAGGAGAGTGTGTGCGCGGTGCGGGCCGCGGCCGGCGGGGGCGTGTATCTGCCTGGGTTGCGGGGGCGCAGCTGGTGGGGTCCGCGCGGTCAGGTCGCGGAGGTCGCGGTCCGTCAGGAGATCGTTGCCGATGTGAACGATCTCACGGTAGACGAGCACGTTCCGGACCCTGTCGTCACGCACCGGGACGGTCGTCGGTGGCGGGTGACGCTCGAGCAGACCGTGTTGTCGGAGCGTCCGGCGAGTTGCGGTGCCGACGCGAAACCGGTGCGTCCGCTCGTGGCCGTGGAGATGAGCGAGCTCCCCGCCGGAATTCCGGCGGGGAGCTTCTGACGATGTCGGATCAGCTGGACATTTCGGTCGAACGCGTGGTTCGAGGCCGGTGCGCCCGCACGATCCGGGGGCCGATCGGCGTCACGTTCCGCGGTGTGAGTGGAGCCTTCTTCCGTGCATTGCCAGTGCCGAAATCGTTGTTGAGGAACGACTCTGCGGAATCGTCGAGAATGTTCAACCACTCGTCGTGCAGCGGCGGAGCGAGCGTGCCGGTCAAGGTCGACGCGTAGCTACAATTCCGGTAGCCCATGATGTCGGCCTTCTTGTCCCTCTTCCACTGCTTGAAGAGTTCGCCCTGCTTTTCGACATGGAATTCCGGATAGTCGGTACGATCCACGAGGTCGCGAATGTATGCGGCCTGGAAATCGATCTCCTCGACGGCGTTCGACAGCTTTTCCTCGCGGGCCCGCCATTCCTGGATATCGCGTTCCCGAGTCTCGTTGTCAGGCAATTCGATCCGGCCGAGGATGACGTCACGTGCAAACCAGGCCTGCGCGTCGAACATGTTGAACGTGAAGTACTGGTCCTGCATGCCGAGGAAGAACAGCTGTGAATTCTCCTGCGAGACCACGCCTTTGTACATGCCGGTCGGATACAGGCGGTTGTTCGTGCGCAACGCGAGCTCGTCGGGCAGGAACGGGAAGTGGTGCTGGTAGCCGGTGCACAGGATGATCGCATCGACCTCGCGGGTGCTGCCGTCCTGGAAACGTACGGTGTGACCGTCGATCTCGGTCAGCATCGGCACCTCGGAGAAGCCCTCCGGCCAGTCGTGGCCCATCGGCTGCGACCGGTAGCTGAAGGTGACCTCGGCGGCGCCGTACTTGAAGCACTGCGTCCCGATGTCCTCGGCCGAGTAGCTGCTGCCGATCAACAGCAGTCGCTTACCTGTGAACTCTCGGGCGTCGCGGAAGTCGTGAGCGTGCAGCACGCGGCCCGGGAAGTCCTGGAGGCCCTCGAAGTCCGGAACGTTCGGCGTGGAGAAATGCCCGGTACCGACCACGACGTAGTCGAACAGTTCGGTCTCGAGTGCGCCGGCCTTGTGGTCGGCGACGGTCACCGCGAACTTTCCGGTGTCACCCTCGTTCTCCGGTTCGATGTACTCCACCCAGCGGACGGCGGTGTCGAAGCGGATGTACTTGCGCACGTCGCTCTGGTCGACCCGCCCCATGATGTAGTCGTGCACCACGGCACGCGGCGGGTACGACGGAATCGGTCGGCCGAAATGTTCTTCGAAAGAATAGTCGGCGAACTCCAGGCACTCCTTGGGTCCGTTGGACCACAGGAAGCGGTACATGCTTCCGTGTACGGGTTCGCCGTGTTGATCGAGACCGGTACGCCACGTGTAGTTCCACATGCCGCCCAGATCGCTCTGCTTTTCGTAACAAACAATTTCGGGCATCGACCCAAGACCTGATTTGCGTGCCGACTCGAATGCTCTCAGCTGTGCGAGACCACTCGGACCTGCTCCCAGAATCGCGATCCTTGGCGTCAAAGTTTTCTCCCTATTCTCGTTGGTCTCTCTATCCTGGATAGCACAGCTGAAGAGGGTTTGGCTAACTCGTCGAGGCTTCGGCAATCGAAATTCTGTGCGATCGACGGGCGCGAATACCGGGTGTCACCAGGGGATTTGTGTCCGTCGTCCGGTTACCAGTGTGTGCCCGGGATCAAGCGTCCGATCCGGCGGGCGAGCCGGGCTGCCACCACCGTCGTGCCGGTCGGTTTTGTCCGATTTTGCGGAGATTCGGGTGGCGGCATCGCCGCCGGGCCGGCCTCGCCGCGGGCGGCCGGCGAGTCGGGATAGGCGTGGTACATCCGCGACAGTGCCCGATCCTTGAGCCGCGGCGCGAAGATGGCCCCGAATTCGGCGAGCGTGCCGACGGGGACGTCGATGCGTTTCGGTTTCTCGACCAGGGCCCGGACGACCATCGCCGCGGCCTTCTCGGGGCTGACGGCGGGGCCGGCGTTGTAGCTGCCGGACGGCGCGATCATCGGGGTGCGCACGAGCGGCATGTGGACGGTGGTGAAGGTGACCCCGTCGGACAGGGTTTCGGCGGCGGCCACGTCGGCGAAACCGTCGAGCGCGGATTTGCTCGCAACGTACGCCGCGAACCGCGGGGTGCGGGCCTGCACACCCGCGGTGCTGATGTCGACGATGTGCCCGAAGCGGCGGGCCCGCATCTGGGGTAGGAGGGCGAGTGTCACCCGTAGCGCCCCGAAGTAGTTGACCGCCATCGTGCGCTCGAAGTCGTGCAACCGGTCGGTGGAGCGGTCCAGGCCGCGCCGGATCGAGCGGCCCGCGTTGTTGACGAGCATGTCCACGTGGTCGTGTTCGGCCAGGATCGCTTTCATCGTGCGGGCGACGGCCTCGGAGTCGGTGATGTCGCACGGGTACGCGTACGCCGAACCGCCGGACTCGCGGATCTGTGACACGACGGCGTCGAGTTCGTCGGCGCGGCGGGCGAGCAACAGCACCGTCGCGCCCTTGCCGGCGATCGCGATCGCGGCGGCCCGCCCGATCCCGGACGAGGCCCCGGTGACGACGACGGTGCGGCGCACGAGCGGACCGGCCGGATCGTCGCGGCGGGCCCGGTCCGGGTCGAGGTGCGCGCGCCAGTACGACCACAGCGCGTCGGCGTAGGAGTCGAACGCCGGCACCGCGATTCCGCTGTCGCGAAGGGCGTCCCGGGTCTGTTCGGTCGTGAACCGGGTGGGCAGGGTGAGGTGTTCGAGGAGGACGGGCGGGATGCCGAGCCGGTGCAGCATCAGGTCGCGGAGGGGTCGCGCCGGAGCCGGTGGGTCGAGCAGCGGACGGGCGACGATCCTCGGTAGATCCGCCACCGGGGTGGGGGCGTGCGCGGCCTTCGCGAGCGCCGCGTAGATCTGCCGGATCGGCTGGTCGTCGGGGGAGACGAGGTGGAAGGTGCGGCCGTCGAGTCCGTCGCGCAGGAGCAGTTCGACGAGTGCGGCGGCGACGAAGTCGACCGGGACGATATTGGTGTAGCCGAGTTTCGGGACCGCGACCGGCAACACGGACGGTAGTGCGGCGAGCGCTGCGATCGCCGGGAACAGGTAGTAGGGGCCGTCGATCTTGTCCATCTCGCCGGTGACCGAACTGCCGACCACCGCAGCCGGACGATAGATCCGCCACGGCCCGCTCGATGCCCGTACCAGTTTCTCGGCCTCGAACTTGGTGCGGTGGTACGGCGTCGGGAAGTGCTGTCCCAGGTCGAAGTCGTCCTCGGTGAACCGCCCGCGATGGTCTCCGGCGACCGCGATCGACGACACGTGGTGCAGCGTCGCGCCCACGCGGGCGGCGAGGTCGATCACCGCGCGGGTGCCGTCGATGTTCGTCGCCGCCTGCTCCTCGCCGGCCGTCAGATCGTAGATTGCGCCGAGGTGCAGGACGTGGTCGGCGGCCGGGGGTTCGTCGGTGAGGCCCAGGCCGGGTTCGGTGAGATCACCGATCAGGGCGAGTACGCGGTCGCCGCCCGGCAGCCCGGCGGCCAGGTGTTCGAGTGTCGGTACGGATCCGGGCCGGACCAGGACGTGGACCTGTGCGGACGGGTCGCGGTCGAGCAGTCGTTCGATCGTGTGCCTGCCGAGGAAACCGGTGCCGCCCGTGACGATGTACGTGGCCATACCCGGAACTTACTCCTAAGTAATAAGTGTGGCCAGGGTTCGGCGGACCGGTCCGCGGAACCGGCTTCAGTAGGCTCACGCGCATGGCGGACGGTACTCGGCCACCGACTCTCGGTGAGCTCATTCGGCAACAGCGGGAGCTCGCGGCGGTTCCGATGCGCACGTTCGCCGAGATGGTCGGGATATCGAATCCGTATCTGTCCCAGATCGAACGGGGTCTGCGGGCGCCGAGCGAACGGGTTCTCGAGGCGATCGCCGAGCAGCTGCACACGTCGGCGGACCTGCTCACGGCGCAGGCCGGTCACCCCGACGACGGGGACGTGCCCGACGTGGTGGCCGCGATCCGGCGGGATGCGGATCTGACCAAGGCGCAGCGGGCCACGCTCGAGGAGATGTACGAGACCTTCCGCGAGGTCACGATCGCGAAGCGGCGACGCGGCGCAGCAACGGAAGCCAGACCCGGTCCAGGACGTCCGGATCGGTGATCGTCCCGAGGTGCCCGGTGGCGGCGCGGTAGCACGTGACGCGGTCCGGGGGCGTCGACGCGTGCTCGGCGAGTGCCCACACCTGCCGCTCGGGAACGATGCGGTCGCGGGTGCCGGCCAGAAGGAACAGCGGGCACGTGACGGTGCGCAGGTCGACGACGTCGCCGCCGACGCGTAGTTCGCCGCGGACCAGCTCGTTGCGGGCGAACAGGTGCCGGATCGTCCACCGGTAGAAGTCCGCGGGGACGCCGGTGGAGGCGTCGAGCCAGCTCTGTACCGCGATGTACGCGTCCACACGGGCGGGGTCGCCGCGGTGGGTCCACAGGGCGCCGAGCCGGGTGCATTCCTCGGGCCATTCGGCGGCTCGGAGCGCGATGCCGTGGGCGAGGGCGGTGGGACGGAAGCGGGGGCCGGGGCAGCGTGCGGCGAGTCGGGTCAGTGGTGCGTCGACGGTGAAGTCGACGGGGGCGGCCGCGGCGGTGAGGCTGGCGACGCGGCCGGGGTGCAGTGCAGTGTAGATCGCGGCCAGCCATCCGCTCTGGGAGTAGGAGACCAGGTGGACGGCCCCGCCGAGTTCGGTGACTGTGTCGTCGAGGGCGGCCACGAGGTCGTCGATGCTCAGGTGCGGTGTGTGCTCGGGCGTCCATTCGAGGCAGTGGATGCCGGTGAGGCCGGCCCGGATCGTGGTGCCGATCAGGCCGAGGTCGGGGGAGAGGTCCACCACGGTCGGGGCGTGCCCGGACAGGGGCGGCAGCACCAGGGTGGGGGTCGACGGGGTGATCGGGGAGAACCGGCGCAGCCGTGCCGCGGGCCAGGTTCGCACGACGGTGCTGGGATGGGCGAATGTCGTCGGCCGGCGGCTCGCGGCCACCCGCACGTACTCGGCCCACTCGGTGAGTGCCCGCAGCGGTGACAGTGTTGCGGCGGTGAGGGTTTCGCTGATCATGTGCACGGCCTCCTGCTGTTCCGTCTCCCGGTTCCGACGCGTCGGCCCCGGCCGGGGAAACCGGCCGGGGCCTTCGAGGTGTCGGTGTCCTACGCGAGTGCGGTGCGTGCGGCCGTCGTGGCGGCCGAGCTGATGCTCTGCACGAGCGAGGCGCGGGCGTCGACGACGGCCGTGACCCAGTCGAGCTTGGCGGCCTTGGCGAGCGACCGGTCGAAGTCGACGATCGAGGACACGGTCTGCTCGTAGACGTCGAGGGCGAGGTTGCCGCTGACCTTCGCGGTGTCGACGAACTTCTCACCCAGGTTCTGCGCCCGTTCGATGCTTTCGTCGAGCGATGCGGTGGCTGCCGTGACGGCGCCGGCGACGGGGTTCTTGGCGGTGGTGGACTGTGTGGCCATGAGATCTCCTCGGGTGTGTCGGAACAGCTGTTAGCAAATTAGCATACTGATTGCTAATCTGTGTTTCGTTCGGTCGTCGTCAGCCGAAAACGTATGTGCCGGGAGCAGATCCGAGCGTCGGATACGTCTTGCTCCCCATCGGAGGCGGGGCCTGCAGCTCGCCCGCACGCTTGTTCGCCCACACCGCCCAGTCCTCCCACCAGGAGACGGCACGACGCTCGGCCGATGCTCGCCACACCTCGGGTGTCGCTGAGGACGTCAGAGCTGTGTGGTTCTCGGGGGCCCCGCACACCTCGATCCAACTCTTCTTGCCGGGCGGGTTGACGATCCCGGCGATGTGCCCGCCGTTCGAGAGCACGAAACGCACGTCGCCGCCGAACAGTGCGGCGCCCGCGAACGACGACGTCCACGGCACGATGTGGTCGTCCTGCGCGCCCACGAGGTACACGTCCCCGGTGACCTTCGACAGAGAGATCCTCTGGCCGGCGATCGTGAAAGTTCCCTGGACGAGCTGGTTTTCACCGTAGAGGGTGTGCAGGTACGTGCTGTGCATCGATGCGGGCATCCGGGTCGAGTCCTCGTTCCAGGCGAGGAGGTCGAACGCCTGCGGTTCCTCGCCGAGCATCCAGCGGCTCACCCAGTAGCGGAAGATCAGGTCGTTGGCACGCAGCAGATCGAACGTCCGACTCATGTTCTTGCCGTCGAGACAACCGGTTCGCTGCATCAGGAGATCGACCTTGGCGAGCGTCTCGGGGTCGGTCATCAGGCCGAGCTCGCCGGGATTGCTGTAGTCGAGGAGCGTGTTCGCGAGCGTCAGCGTGCCCATACGGGAATCGCCGACCGTGGCGAGATAGCCGGCCGCGATCGACGCCATCGCGCCGCCGAGGCACAGGCCGACGAGGTCGACGGTCGGCGCACCGGTGATGTCCTCGACGACGTCCATCGCGGCGGACACGCCGTCGACGAGATAGTTGTCGAACCCGATCCCGCTCATCGACGCGTCCGGGTTGCGGTACGAGATGAGGAAGACGGTCCGGCCCTGGCGGACGGCCCACTCGACGAAGCTCCGGCCCGGGCCGATGTCCATGATGTAGAACTTGTTGATCCACGGCGGACACGCCAGCAGCGGAACCGCGTGGACCTGCTCGGTCTGGGGCGCGTACTGGATCAGTTCGATCAGGTCGTTGCGGTAGACCACCTCGCCGGGGGTGATCGCCATGTTCTTGCCGACCGTGAACGCGGTGTCGTCGATCCGCTTGGGGCGACCGCCACGCTCGACGATGTCCTCGAGCAGGTACGCAGCCCCGCGGGCCAGGCTCTTGCCACCCGTGGCGATCGCGCGGGTGGCCACCGTCGGGTTGGTGAACGGATTGTTGCTCGGGGCGGCCATGTCGAGCAGCAGGTTCGTCAACTGCCGGGCCTTGGCTGCCGTGGTCGGGTCGTCGGTCCCCGCATCGACCAGACTGTCGACGTACGAACGGGTGCACAGGTACCAGCGCAGGATCGCGAAGTACGCGGGATTGTCCTGCCAGGCGTGGTCACGGAACCGCGGGTCGTCCGGGGCGGGCGCGGTGGTGTCGGCCCCGATCGCGACGCGGGCGACGTCGGCGGGGACCTGTGCCAGGGAGGCGGCGAGTTTTCCGGTCGCGGCGGCGACCCCGACGGGGTTGCGGGCCGCGTTCTTGGCGACGGAGGCACCCGCCGCGAACCAGCCGGCCGGGTCGATGCGGGACGAGAGCGAGCGGAGGGTCCTATCGAGCACGGTTGTCTCCGGTCGTGACGGTGTTCACGGGACCGAGGTAGCGCAGCAGCATCTGCGCGACGCACACCGGCCGTTCGATACCGAGCGCGTCGAAGGTGAGGGTCACCGCCACCTGATAGCCGCCGGCGCACGGTTCGACGGACGTGACCTCGGCGACCGCGCCGACCGACGAGTCCACCGGCACGGCTGCGGGGAAGCGGACCTTGTCGAGTCCGTAGTTGATCACCTGGGCGGCGTCGGTGACGTCGAGCAGATCGAAGAGGAGTTCCACGGCGAGCGACAGGGTGAGATAGCCGTGCGCGATGGTCGTGCCGAAGGGTCCGGTGGCGGCACGCTCGGCGTCGATGTGGATCCACTGATGGTCGTTGGTCGCGTCGGCGAAGAGGGTGATCTGTTCCTGTGTGATCAGGACGCGGCGCGAGGACCCGAGGCTCGTGCCGGCGAGTGCAGGAAGGTCGGCCATCGTGATGTGGCGCGTGGCAGGAGTGCCGATCGTATCGGTGGTCATTTCCGTCCCCATGATGTGAATTGGTCGGGCGCCCAAAAAACATGAATCGTCCACGTCGTTGTGTCGAATCCCCCGGAGGGCGCCGCGTTCTGGTGTGGCGACGGGCAGGCTCGTGTTCTCGAATGATTTCTCGGTCCGAGTGCCGTCGAGCAGCAGGGTATAGCGGTGAGACGCATCACGCAGGTCGAGTTCGTATCCCCATATGCTTGACATTCGTCCAGGTCAGGCCCCGGGGTGTCCGGTTTGTTCCGGGTTTGAAATTAGCGTAACACGTATTACGTGCAGTTCTTACGAAGAGCTTCTGAGCGAAAATGAGAAGAATTTTCGACGCCGATCGGATGATTTTTTCTACGAAAAGAAGCGGCTTACTTCGAGGTAAGAATTGGCGTCACGGTAATTGTGGCGGAAGTGACTGTCGGGTCTAGGGTGTTTCCGGTGGCGTCGGTGTACCCGTGAGCTTGTCGGCAATCGTCACGACCCGCGTCGCCAGGTGGTCGAGTGCTGCGCTCGTGTCCTCGTCCAACGGGTTGCGGTTCTCGGGTCCCGTCACATGGCTCACGCCGTAGGGATTGCCGTCGGCGAACTTCACCGGATCGGTGTATCCGGGTGGCACGAGGATTCCGCCGAAGTGCATGAGCGAGGTGTACAGCGCCATCAGGGTGGTCTCCTGGCCGCCGTGCCGGGTCTGACTCGAGGTGAACGCGGCATACACCTTGTTCGAGAGCAGTCCCTGCGCCCACAGGCCGCCGAGGGAATCCATGAAGGCCTGGAACGGGCTCGCGGTGCTGCCGAACCGGGTGGGCGATCCGAAGATCACCGCGTCGGCCCAGACGATGTCGTCGCCGGTGGCCACCGGCAGGTCCTTGGTGGCCAGATAGTTCGCAGTCCACGCCGGGTTGGTCGCGAAAGTCTCGGGATCGCGGGTTTCGGTGATGTGACGCACCCGAACCTCCGCGCCCGCGTCCTGCGCGGCCCGGGAGACACGTTCGGCCATCGTGGTGCCGTGCCCTGTGGCCGAGTAGTAGATGACGGACAGCTTGCTCATCGGAGACATCCTTTCCCTGCCGGGCAGCCCTTCGAGTCCATGAGGCCTTGCATCCCGGCCGTGCGCACGGGTTCGCTCGTATCCGGTCCGCTGTGCGAGCGATGTCCGGATGGGTCCGGCGGATACCTATGCTGGGCCGATGACGCGGACACCGAGTGCTGCTTCGCCCGAGGTCGTGACGTACGACGGGCTGCCCGCGTCCGCCGGCGGTGCCCACTCGCTGCGCGTCGGACATCCCGGCAAGGCGTTCGAGCGCGTGCGGCACTTCGTCGACGCCTGCACCGAGTCGATGTCGGCGCCGTCGTGGGTGTTCCGCGTCGCCGCGGACGGGCCACTGGCATCGACCGGGCAACTGACGGGGTTCGCGACCGAGCGCTTCGGCGGACCTCGCCGCCGGGCTCGGACCCACACGGAATGGAACGTGCGGCCCGAGTTCGTCGACGACGCACTCGAGGTGCTCGCCGCCGCCGGGGCCGATGCGGTCACGTCGTACGGGGGCTCTCTGGCCGTGCTGGCCGGCGGCCTGTCCGTGCGACTCGTCGACCCGGACGTCGGGACGCCGTATCCCGACGTCACTCCCGACGCCTTCGGTCGTTTCGTCGTGGACGGGTACGGGCGCCTGCTGGGAGACTCGGGGATTCGCGTGACCCTCGGTACCGCGGGGTCTGCGCTGTCGCTGTGGCTGAACCTGCCCGCAGACCGGCGGCTGGCTCCGGGCGCTCGACATCTGCAGGACAATCTCCCGTTCCGGTTGTCGGCGAAGCGCTGGCGCATCTGGCGTCCCACCCGTGCCGGTGACTCCTACCGGTCCGGCAAGATCCCCGCGCCCCTGTAGTCCGGGGACCTGCGGATGTCGGGCAGGCCGCAGGACTTCCGCTGAGAGCAGGCTCACAGCACGAGACGCCCCATTGGATACCCCCTGGGGTATAGTCGGTCGCAACATCGAGGAGGTAGATCGTGAAGGTTGTCATCGTCGGAGGTGTCGCCGGGGGGATGTCCGCGGCCACCCGCATGCGTCGTCTGGACGAGTCGGCGGAGATCGTCGTGTTCGAGCGCGGCGCGCACGTGTCGTTCGCGAACTGCGGTCTGCCGTACTACGCCGGTGGCGTCATCGAGGACCGGGACGAGCTGCTGCTGCAGACCCCCGAGAGTCTCGGCGCCCGTTTCCGGCTCGACGTCCGCGTCCGCAGCGAGGTCGCCGCGATCGACGCGGACGCCCGCACCGTCACCGTCCGCGACCTCGCGTCGGGTGACACCTACGTCGAGAGCTACGACGAACTGGTCCTGAGTACCGGCGCGAGCCCCATCGTGCCGCCGCTGCCCGGTGTCGAACGCGCCCTGATCCTGCGCGACGTCGAGGACGTCGACCGGCTCGTCGCGCAGATCGAGTCGGCGCAGACGTCCGGGGCGCCCAGCGCCGTCATCGTCGGCGCCGGGTTCATCGGCGTCGAACTGGCCGAGAACCTGCGCCACCGGAACCTCGACGTCACCGTCGTCGAACTCGCCGACCAGGTCCTCGCCCCGCTCGACCCCGAGATGGCGGCCCCGGTCGCCGATCGGATGCGCGAGAACGGCGTGCGTCTCGAACTCGGCACCCAGCTCACCTCGATCGGTGCGGACACCGCCGAGCTCGCCGACGGGCGCACGCTCCCGGCAGACGTCGTCGTCATGGCGATCGGCGTCCGGCCCGAGAACACGCTCGCGAAGATGGCCGGCGCTGACCTGGGGGAGCGGGGCGGCATCGTCGTCGACGACCGGATGCGCACCTCGGTCCCGCACATCTTCGCCGTCGGTGACGCCGTCGAGAAGCGGGACGCGGTCGGTGGCGGTGCCGCGATGATCCCGCTCGCCAACCCGGCCAACCGGCAGGGTCGGCTCGTCGCCGACGTCATCGCGGGTCGTCCGGTGCGAGCCAAGTCGTCGTCCGGCACCGCGATCGTCGGGGTGTTCGGGCTGATCGTCACCGCGACCGGGTGGAACGAGAAGCGGTTGCGTGCGGCGGGCCGTCCCTACCGGGCCGTTCACACCCATCCGCAGTCGCACGCCGGGTACTACCCGGGCGCGCAGCAGATGGCGATCAAGCTGCTGGTCGATCCGGAGACCGACGCCATCCTCGGCGCCCAGGCCGTCGGCGGTGAGGGCGTGGACAAGCGCATCGACGTCATCGCCACCGCGATGGCCGGTGGGCTGACCGCGTCGGACCTGGCGGACCTCGAGCTGGCGTACGCGCCACAGTTCGGCTCGGCCAAGGACCCGGTGAACATGCTCGGCTACATCGCCGACAATCTGCGTACCGACTCCACCCGCACGGTCCAGTGGCACGAACTCGATACCCTGGTCGCCGGTGGCGCGTCGCTCGTCGACGTCCGCACCGCCGACGAGTTCGCGGCCGGCGCCATCCCCGGCGCCGTCAACGTCCCGCTCGACGAGCTCAGGGACCGGGTCGGTGAACTACCGGCCGGTGACCTGATCGTGCACTGCCAGGTGGGTCAGCGCGGCCACACCGCGGCACGCCTGCTCGGGCAGTTGGGCCGGCCCGCCGCCAACCTCGACGGCGGCTACAAGACGTGGGATGCGGGGCGGCGCGTGAACGCGGCTGTCGGCATCTCCTGAATCACAGAACCTCCGGAAGGAACCTCATGCGCGAAATTGACGTGACCGAACTCGAAGCGGTGCTCGCCACCGGCGCCCCGCTCGTCGACGTCCGTGAGCCGGACGAGTTCGCCGAGGCCCGGGTGCCCGGCGCGGTCTCGATTCCGCTGAGCGAGTTCGTCTCCCGTGTCGACGAGGTTCCGGCCGACGGTGCCGTGTACCTGATCTGTGCGGCCGGTGGCCGTAGTGCGCAGGCCGCCGAATACCTGGTGGCCCGCGGCGTCGACGCCGTCAACGTCGCCGGCGGCACCATGGCGTGGCTGCAGTCCGGCCGCACCGTCGAATCCGGCAGCTAGACCCACCCGAACCCGGTCGAAACCGAGTGGTTCTCGACCGGGTTCCCTTTAACCCTTCCATATACCCCCACCCGTATTTTCCGTACACACCGAAAGGCATCTCCCATGACCACCACTGGAGCGCGGCAGGACTCCCCGCCGCCATCCACCGCGTCCGCCGGCGGGCCACTCGCCCGGCTCGGCGCCGCGATGGCCGACAACTTCAAATGGGTGATCACCGCCTGGCTCGTGCTCGTCGTCGCACTCGGCGCCGCCGCACCGTCGGTGTTCAGCTCACTGGCCGGTGCCGGCTGGCAGGCCAACGGCTCCGAGTCCGTGCAGGTGCGCGAACTCGCGCAGGAACACTTCGGCGGCAACGCGTCGTCCGCGATCCAGGTCGTCGTCCACTCCGACGACAAGCCGCTCGACGACCCGGCCGTGCAGCAGGTGCTCGGTGACGCGACGTCGGTGCTGAAGGCCGACGCCCGCATCGGCGAGGTGATCCCGCCGCAGCCCGGCATGACCGTCAGCCCCGACGGGCACACCGGCATCCTCGTCGCCGGCGCGAACGCGAACACCGACGACATGGTGCGCGCGGTCGACGACCTGGGTGACGACCTGAAGGCCCTCTCCGGCGACGGTATCGACGTCTACCCGACCGGTGCATCGGCGCTGTGGAGCGACTTCAACAAGGCCAACCACGACGCGATGATCAAGGCCGAGATGGTGTCGTGGCCCGTCACGCTCGGCATCATGGTGCTCGCGTTCGGCTCCCTCGTCGCCGCCGGACTGCCGCTGCTGCTGACGATGGCCGGTCTGGTCGCGTCCGCCGGCGCGCTGGTGCTGCTCAACGAGATCACCCCGATCTCGGTGTGGGCCATGAACTTCGCGATGATGTTCGCGCTCGCACTGGGCATCGACTACGCACTGTTCCTCGTCGTCCGCTTCCGGGACGCGCTGCGCAAGACCGCGAACGCGCGCCTCGCCGTCGCCGAGACCATGGACACCGCCGGCAAGGCCGTGCTGCTGTCCGGGCTGACGGTGCTGGTGAGCCTCTCGGCCGTGCTGCTGGTGCCCGCACCCGCGGTCCGGACGATGGCGGTCGGCATCATGCTCGCGGTCGTGTTCGTCCTCGCGGCGACACTGACCCTGCTGCCCGCGGTCCTGGCCAAACTGGGCCGCAAGGTCAACGCCGGCTCGCTGCCGTACGCCAAGAAGCAGCAGGAGCAGACCGACGGCTCCCCGCTGTTCACCAAGTGGGGCAAGCTGCTCGACCGGCGCCCGTGGCCGTTCGCCGTCGGCGCCGTCGTGGTCCTGGTCGGACTGGCGATCCCGGTGTTCGGGCTCAAGGTCGCGATGCCGTCCATCCAGGTCGTCCCCGAGGACGCCGCGGTGCGCCAGGGCTACGAACTGGTGCAGGAACAGATGGGTATCGGTGCGCCGGGCGCGCTGCAGATCGTCGTCCCCGAGGCCGACGCACAGACCGCGGCCGAGGTCGCGGCAACCGTCGACGGCGTGGCCGCGGTGACGCCCGCGATGCCGGCGCCCGACGGTTCCGGCCTGGTGATGATGCAGGCGCTGCCGACGGTCGACCCGTCGGACCCGGCGCTCGGCGGCACCCTCGACACGCTGCGCGGCGACCTGCCCGACAGCGCCCTCGTCGGCGGTGCGCCGGCGGAGAACCTGGACCTGCAGCAGGCACTGAACGACTACCTGCCGCTCGTCGTCGGCGTCATCCTGGTGCTCGGCTTCCTGCTGCTGCTCGTGGCGCTGCAGGCCCCGCTGGTCTCCCTGATCGGCACCGTGGTGAGCCTGCTCTCGACGGGCGCGGCGTTCGGTGCGGCGAAGCTGATCTTCCAGGACGGGCACCTGTCCGGGCTGCTCGGTTTCACCCCGCAGGGCTTCCTCGACGGCTGGGGGCCGGTGTTCTTCTTCGCGATGATCTTCGCGATCGCGATGGACTACACGGTGTTCCTGCTGTCGACCGTCAAGGAGCAGTACGAGAAGACCGGTGACGCGCGCGGCGCCCAGATCGATGGCATGGCGCACTCGGGGCGGGTCATCTTCGCGGCCGCGGCCGTGATGGTGGGCGTGTTCTTCAGCTTCGCGCTGGCCGAACCGCTGCCGCCGAAGGAGATGGGCATCCTGCTCGGCATCGCCGTGCTGCTCGACGCCGTCCTGATCCGCCTGGTGCTGCTGCCGGCCCTGCTGCGGCTGACCGGCAACGCTGCCTGGTGGTCGCCGGCCTGGCTGCGCAAGGCCCTGCCGAAGATCACGTTCTCGCACGGGTGAGCCCGCGCCGGGTCCGGCTGATGATCGTCCTCACAGCCGGACCCGGCCGGATACCCCTGAGGGTAATCTGACAGAGAAACGAGGAGGTTCCATGACCGGAGACGAGGAGAGCATCGCACTGGTGCTCAACCGCCTGCGCCGCGCGCAGGGGCAGTTGGCGGGTGTCATCTCGATGATCGAGAACGGACGCGAGTGCAAGGACGTCGTCACCCAGTTGGCGGCGGTGTCCCGGGCCCTCGACCGCGCCGGATTCAAGATCGTCGCGAGCGGGATGCGGGAATGCCTGTCCGGCAACGGGAATGCGTCCGAGCCGCTCACCGAGGCGGAACTGGAGAAGCTGTTCCTGGCGCTCGCCTGAGTATCGAAACGACCACTGCACGAACCGACCACTGCGAGGAGACGATCATGGAATTGGGAATCTCGACCCGCGTGAACACCACGTTCGACGACGCGATCACCCGGACCCGGGCAGCGTTGCAGGAGCAGGGTTTCGGTGTGCTCACCGAGATCGACATGCAGGCGACGCTGAAAGCGAAGATCGGCGCCGACATGGAGCAGTACGTGATCCTCGGGGCCTGCAACCCGCAGCTCGCGCACCGCGCCGTCGGGGTGGACCGGCAGATCGGTCTGCTGCTGCCGTGCAACGTCGTCGTCCGTGGTGACGGTGACGGCGTCGTCGTCGAGGCCATGAACCCGGCGATCATGGTGCAGGTGACCGAGGATCCCGGGCTCGAGGAGGTCGCCGCCGAGGCGACCACTCGATTGCGGGCCGCGATCGACGCTCTCGCCTGACCGGTCGACCGCACTAGTCTGGCGGTATGCCGCTTTCGCGCCGGGTACCGGACCTCGCTGCACTCGACGTGCTGGTCACGGTGGGTCGGCTCGGCAGCATGGGTGCCGCCGGACGGGAACACGGCCTCAGCCAGCAGGCCGTGAGCGCCCGGGTGCGGTCGGCCGAACGGCTCCTCGGGATCCGCGTCTTCGACCGTGGCGCCGGCGGTGTCCGGCCCACGTCGGAGGGCGCGCTCATCCTGGAGTGGGCGTCCGCGATCCTCGACACCGCCGAGGAACTCGCGTCCGGGGCGGCGGCGCTGCGCGGGGAACGGCACGCCAACCTCACCGTTGCCGCCAGCATGACGATCGCCGAATACCTCGTCCCCGGCTGGACGGTCGCG
The DNA here is from genome assembly GCF_030656875.1 of Prescottella sp. R16. NCBI lineage: Bacteria > Bacillati > Actinomycetota > Actinomycetes > Mycobacteriales > Nocardiaceae > Rhodococcus > Prescottella sp. R16. The sequence continues at coordinate 3,436,943 of NZ_CP130943.1, read as the reverse complement.
ATGCGCCGCAAACATCCGGCCGTCGTCACGTCCGTGCACCTGTGCAATTCGGCCGACGTCGCCGCGCAGGTGCGAGCCGGGGACGCCGACCTCGGATTCGTGGAGGGGCCGGCCGTCCCGGACGGGCTGCGCTCGGTGGAGGTGGCCGCCGACGAACTCGTCGTGGTGGTTCCGCCCGGACACCAGTGGATCCGGTGCGCCCCGATCACCGTCACCGAACTGGCCGCCACCCCGCTCATCCAGCGCGAACCGGGCTCCGGCACCCGCACCACCCTCGAACACGCCGTCCCCGACTGTGTCGAACCGTTGCTCGAACTGACGTCGTGCACCGCGGTCAAAGCCGCCGTCGTCGCCGGCAACGCGCCCGCCGTCATGTCGTCACTGGCCGTCGACGCCGACCTGCACGACGGCAGGCTCGCCGCCGTACCCGTCGCCGGACTCCGGATGCCGCGGCGCCTGCTCGCGGTGTGGGACGAGACCCGCGGACTGCGCGGCGCCGCCCGCGACTTCCTCGACATCGCCCGCGACGACCGGTGAACGGTTGCCGGACCCCGGCCGGCAGTCTCGGGAAAAGATCGTGAACGGTCGTGAAACTGTCTGTGCTCGAAAAGAATTCACCGTAGTGCGCTGTTAGCGTCCGGTCCGTTACGCCCCGTTCGGGGTGTTCGGACGTGAAAGGACTCCCATGTCGCACATTCGTCGTTTCCCGGCGCGCGCCGCCGCGGCGGCCATCGCCGCTGCCGCTGCCGCAGTCGGTGTTGCCGCGGCGCCCGCATCGGCGTCGCCGCTGACCGAGCTGTTCGGCTCCCTCGGCTCCGGCTCGCTGAACGTCGGGTCGTCGGCCGATCCGGGATCGAATCTGCCCGACGGTTTCGACCTGCAGGCGCACCGCGGCGGCATGGGCGAGACCGTCGAGGAATCGCTGCCCGGCTTCCGGAAGGCGATCGAACTGGGCGTGACCACCCTCGAACTGGACATCGTGATGAGCAAGGACGGGGTGCCCGTCGTCTGGCACGATCCGACGATCTCGTCGAAGAAATGCTCCGACACCGCGCCCGCCACCACCGGAGACCCACAGTTCCCGTACGTCGGCGACGCTGTTCACGACCTGACATGGGCGCAGCTGCAGACCCTCGACTGCGACAAGAAGCAGGCCGGTCACCCCGACGCCGAAACGATCGAGGGCAACAAGCTGATCCAGCTGCGCGACGTGTTCACACTCGCCGCCGCGCACCGGGCGGACGTGCACTTCAACATCGAGACGAAGATCGAAGCCGACCGCCCCGACCTGACCGCCACCCCGCAGGAATACGTCGACGCGATCCTGCGCGAGGTCCGCGCGGCCGGCGTCGTCGACAAGGTCATGATCCAGAGCTTCGACTGGAGCTCGCTGCCGCTGGTGCGGGCCGCGGAACCGTCGATCCCGCTGGTGATGCTGTGGAACGAACCGAAATGGGTCACCGGGTCACCGTGGACCGGCCCCGTCGACTACGACGCCGTCGGCGGCGACATCTTCGCCGCCGCACAACAATTGGGGGCCGACGTCATGTCGCCGACCCACACCCTCGTCGACGCGAACCTGATCGAAGGCGCCCACGACGCCGGACGCCGCGTCGTCCCGTGGACCGTCGACGACCCCGCCCGCATGAACGAACTCGTCGACCTCGGCGTCGACGGCATCATCACCAACTACCCGACCCGGCTGCGCACCGTCATGGCCGACCGCGGCATGCCCCTGCCGCAGGGCTATCCGGCGCCGTGATCAGACGCCGCCCTCGCTGAGGCCGTTTATTCGCCTCCGGCGAAGCCGTGCTGGCGCCAGGCCTCGTAGGTGACGACGGCGGCCGCGTTGGACAGATTCAGGGAACGGCGTCCCGGCACCATCGGGATGCGGACCCGGTCGGTGACGTGCGGATCGTTCAGGACCTCCTCGGACAGCCCGGTGGGCTCGGGGCCGAACAACAGCACGTCACCGGCCCGGTAGGCGACCTCGGCATACGACGTCGACGCGTGGGCGGTGAACGCGAACACCCGCTCCGGGTTCAACGCCGCCCACGCCGCCTCGAGATCCTCGTGCACCGTCACCGACGCCAGATCGTGGTAGTCCAAGCCCGCGCGACGCAGCTTCGGCTCCGACAGATCGAACCCCAGCGGCCCCACGAGATGCAGCTCGCACCCCGTGCCCGCGACCATGCGGATCGCATTACCGGTATTGGGGGGAATGCAGGGCTGATGGAACATCACTCGGAACACGGCGTCCAGCTTGCCAGGCGCCCGGTGGCAGCTTCGTGCCGGTGGTCTCTGGCGTTCTGTGCAGCTCTCGCGCATGCAGGGCACGTCGGTGACGGTGTCCGGCCGCACGCTGCGCATTCGCACATGTCGGTCCCTGCGGGCAGCATGGAGGTATGGCAGCGGACCTTGTGGAGATCGTGGGGGAGGATTTCGCGGATGCGCGTCTTCCCCAGCAGACGTGGACCCGGCAGCACTACACGGGGTGCTCGTTCCGGGACGCCGATCTGAGCGGACTGCGCACCGAGTTCACGGTGTTCACGGACTGCGATTTCACGGGCACCGATCTCGCCGACTCGCACCACTTCTCGACCGCGTTCCGGTCGTGTACCTTCACGCGGGCGACACTGTGGCACAGCAGTTTCCGTAGCTGCAGTCTCCTCGGCTCGACATTCACGGACTGTCAGTTGCGGCCGCTCCAGGTCGAGGAGGTCGACTTCACGCTCGCATCACTGGCCGGTGCCGACCTGCGCGGCATCGACTTCACCGACTCCCGCTTCCGGGAAGCGAACCTCGTCGGCGCCGACATGCGCGGCGCGGTCCTGCAGTCCGTCGACCTGTTCGGCGCCCGCGTCCAGGGAGTGAAACTCGGCGGCGCCGATCTCCGCGGCGCCCACGTCGACCCCGTCCTGTGGACCACCGCCGACCTCGACGGCACCCGCATCGAACTCACCCAGGCCGTCACCTACGCCGCCGCCCACGGCCTCGTCGTCGAACACTGAGAACCCGGGAACCCGGCTCAGCGCACCAACTCCCGGGCCAGTAGCTCCATCATCAGCCCGTCCCGCCACACCCCGTCCGCGCCCAGGTAGTACTCGCGCATGACGCCGACGTCGCGGAAACCCACCTTCCGGTAGCACGCGATCGCAGCAGCATTCGCGGCCTCCGGGTCGATGACGATGCGATGGAATCCGTGGTCGTCGACGAGATGCGCGCACAGCACCCGCACCACTTCGGTTCCCAGGCCGCGCCCGTGCACCGCCGGATCGAGGAACAGGTCGATCCCGGCGTGCCGGTACTCCGGCTCCGGCTCGTGATACCACTGCACGAACCCGATCACGGCACCGTCCAGGAGCACCGCGTACGCGGTCGTCCCCGGCTCGGGGGCCGGCCAGTCGGCGTCCGGTTGCTTCCACCACCGGGCCACCTCCGGTGTCCCGTGGATCTCGCGGAGCCGGCCGCGGTGCTCGGGTCGGATCGGCGTCAACACCACGCGCGGGCCGGGAAGATCGGACGGAAGTTGCGGAGCCGATGACATGCGGCGACCGTAGCCTGGAACAATGGTCGCCGTGACTGCAACGATCCTGGACGGCAAAGCGACCCGCGACGAAATTTTCCTCGACCTCGAGGCCAGGGTGGCAGCCCTGAAGGAGAAGGGCATCACGCCCGGCCTGGGCACCATCCTCGTCGGCGACGATCCCGGATCCGCGTCCTATGTGCGCGGCAAGCACAACGACTGCGCCAAGCTCGGTGTCGCGTCCATCCGCCGTGACCTGCCCGCCGACATCACGCAGGCCGAACTCGAGGCCGTCATCGACGAACTCAACGCCAACGACGAGTGCACCGGCTACATCGTGCAGCTGCCGCTGCCCAAGCACCTCGACGAGAACGCCGCCCTCGAGCGCATCGACCCCGACAAGGACGCCGACGGCCTGCACCCCGTCAACCTCGGCCGTCTCGTCCTCGGCAAGGAGGCCACGCTGCCGTGCACCCCGCGCGGCGTCGTGCACCTGCTGCGCCGCTACAACGTTCCGATCGACGGCGCCCACGTCACCGTCGTCGGCCGCGGCGTCACCATCGGCCGGCCCATCGGCCTGCTGCTGACCCGTCGCACCGAGAACGCGACCGTCACCCTCTGCCACACCGGCACCAAGGATCTGGCTGCCGAGACGCGTCGCGCCGACATCGTCGTCGCCGCCGCCGGTGTCGCCGGCCTGATCACCGCCGACATGGTCAAGCCGGGTGCCGCGGTGCTCGACGTGGGTGTCAGCCGCACCCCGGACGGCCTGCGCGGCGACGTCGCCGACGACGTCCGTGAGGTTGCCGGTTTCGTGTCCCCCAACCCGGGCGGTGTCGGCCCGCTGACCCGCGCCTTCCTGCTCGCCAACGTCGTCGAGCGGGCCGAGAAGCTCGCCGGTCTGCGCGACTAGGACGCGTCCGTGACGCAATTCGTGCGCAGGAACCTGCCGATGCTGGCCGTCCTCCTCGTGGTGGCCGTCGCATTCGGGCTGGTCCTCGCCGATCGGTGGCGGCGCGGTGCCCTCGTCCTCGGGGGTGCCGCGCTGCTCGCGGCCGGATTCCGGGCCGTCCTCGCGCCCGACCAGGTGGGGCTGCTGGCGGTGCGCGGCAAGGGATTCGACGTCGTCTCCATGACGGTCGTCGGCGCCGCGATCATGACGCTGGCCGCATCGATCGATCCCCTCGGGACCGACTGAACGTCGGTCAACGCCGGCGGGCCTCCCGGGCCAGCTCCATCGTTTCCTTCAACAGTTCGGCCACCGCGTCGGCCTCGGTGAGGAAGCCGTCGTGGCCGTCCCGCGATTCGAGGACCCGCAGGCCGTCGCAGCCCGGCAGGCCGTCGGCCAGTTCCTGCTGCAGGCGCAGCGGATACAGCCGATCCGAATCCACGCCGCCGACGATCGTCGGGACGGGGGTTGCCGCGAGGGCCACCTCGACACCGCCGCGGCCGCGGCCCACGTCGTGCCGGTTCATGGCCTCGGTCAACAGCACGTACGTGCCCGGATCGAACCGGGACACCAACTTGCCGGCCTGATGGTCGAGATAGCTCTGGACGGCGTACCGTCCACCGGTCCACGGGTTCTCGCCGGACTGATGCTCGTTCGCGAAACGTGAATCGAGTTCGTTCTCGGTGCGGTACGTCAGGTGCGCGATCCGGCGGGCGAGGCCCAGCCCGGTCCGCGGGACTCGGCCGGTGCCGTGGTAGTCGCCGCCCTGCCAATCGGGGTCGCTCTCGATGATCCGCATCTGTGTGGTCTGGGTGCCGATCTGGTCGGCGGTGGCGCGGGCACCGACCGCCAGCACCAGTGCCGCATCCACCCGGTCCGGATACCCGACGATCCATTCGAGCGTCCGCATGCCGCCCATCGAGCCGCCCACGACGGCCGCGAAGCGGTCGATGCCGAGCAGGTCGGCGAGGGCGACCTCGGCGGTCACCTGATCGCGGATCGAGATCCCCGGGAACCGGGATCCCCAGTAGGAGCCGTCGGCTGTCAGCGAGCCGGGGCCGGTGGTGCCGCGGCAGCCGCCGAGCACGTTCGTGGCCAGCACACACCATTCGTTCGTGTCGACCGGTGCGCCCGGGCCGATCATGCCGTCCCACCAGCCGGGGGAGGGATGATCGTCGTCGGCGGGCCCGGTCACGTGCGAGTCGCCGGTCAGGGCGTGTTCGACGAGCACCACGTTGTCGCGGTTCGGGGACAGCTCGCCCCACCGCTGTACGGCCAGGGTGACGTCGGGCAGCACCGCACCGTTCTCGAGTTCGACCGAGCCGATGTCGACGAAGCCCAATTGCCCGTCCGGCGGGGGGAACCCCGCCGGACGGGCATGGCGAACCGAACTGACCGTCAAGATGCCGCCGCCGCGAATCCGGTCTCGAGGTCGGCGATGATGTCGGCGATGCCCTCGATGCCGACGGCCAGGCGCACCAGGCCCGGCGTGACACCGGCGGCGAGCTGCTCCTGCGGGGTCAGCTGCGAATGCGTCGTCGACGCGGGATGGATCACCAGCGAGCGCACGTCACCGATGTTCGCGACGTGGCTGTGCAACGTCAGCGCGTCGACGAACTTCTTGCCCGCGTCGACGCCGCCCTTCAGTTCGAACGTCACGATGGCACCCGTGCCGCGCGGCGCGATCGTCTTGCCCCGCTCGTACCACGGCGACGACGGCAGACCCGCGTACGACACCGTCGCCACCTCCGGGTGCGCCTCGAGGAACTCGGCGACGGCCTTCGCGTTCGCGACGTGCCGCTCCATCCGCAGGCTCAGCGTCTCGATGCCCTGCGCGATGAGGAACGCGTTGAACGGGGAGACGGCGGAGCCCAGGTCGCGCAGCAGTTGCACCCGCGCCTTGAGTGCGAACGCCGGCGCACCCAGATCGGCGTAGACGACACCGTTGTAGCTCGGATCCGGGGTGGTGAACACGTCGTGCCGGCCCTGGGTCCAGTCGAACGTGCCGCCGTCGACGATCACACCGGCGATCGAGGTGCCGTGCCCGCCGAGGTACTTGGTCGCCGAATGGACGACGATGTCGGCGCCGTGCTCGAGCGGCCGGATCAGGTACGGGCTCGCGACGGTGTTGTCGATGATCAGCGGGAGACCGTTCTCGTGCGCGACCTTCGACACCCCCGGGATGTCGAAGATGTCGTTGCGCGGATTCGAGACGGACTCGCCGTAGAACGCCTTCGTGTTCGGTCGGATCGCGGCCCGCCACTGCTCGATGTCGTCCGGATCGTCGACGAACGACACGTCGATACCCAGCCGGCGCAGCGTGTAGTGGAACAGGTTGTAGGTGCCGCCGTAGACGCGCGGGCTGGCCACGATGTGGTCGCCGGCTCCTGCGAGGTTGAGGATCGCGAACGTCTCCGCGGCCTGACCGGACGCGAGCAGCAGGGCCGCCACGCCACCCTCGAGTGCGGCGATCCGCTGCTCGACGGCGTCCTGCGTCGGGTTCATGATGCGGGTGTAGATGTTGCCGGGCTCGGCCAGACCGAACAGTGCGGCCGCATGATCGGTGCTGTCGAACGTGTACGACGTGGTCTGGTAGATCGGCAGCGCCCGCGCGTTGGTGGTGCCGTCGGGCAACTGGCCGGCGTGGACCTGCTTCGTCTCGAAGCTCCAGGTGTCCGTGATATCGGTCATGAGTCGTCTGCTCCGGATTCGGGAGTAGGGGAGAGCCGACGGCGATTGTCGCGCGCCGGGATGACTGGGCTACCTACGACAACAACACATCATGAGAACCTCCGGTGGGGCATGGCCCGGTCAGTGGGTCCGTCCCAGCGGACCCGCGCTTGTCACCCGACTCGCGTCGGGAAACCTGGTCATCACCCGGGGCACCCCACCGCGGTTGGAGGGTTGCCGGCCAGCGAGCCGGGGCTTGACGCTGACACTCTTGACCTGACCGCCGATAGTAGCGGTATCGACCGCGCGGTTGGAAGGAGGGCGGCAGGAAACGCATCACGGACATAGCGACCTGCTGTGATGTGGCGCACCGAAATACTCTTGCTGTCGACACCGCCCCCTTGTCGACCGGGAGTTCGATCGTGAAAGACACCGCCGCACCGCTGCACCGCGGACTCACGGCGCGCCACATCCGCTTCATCGCGCTCGGGTCCGCGATCGGCACCGGACTGTTCTACGGCTCGGCGGAGGCGATCGAGAAGGCCGGCCCCTCGGTACTGCTGGCGTACCTGATCGGCGGCGCCGTCATCTACCTCGTGCTGCGGGCGCTCGGCGAGATGGCGGTGAGCAACCCGGTGTCGGGGTCGTTCGGCGAGTACGCGAGCAAACACCTCGGCCCGTTCGCCGGATTCGCCACCGGCTGGACGTACACGTTCGAGATGATCGTCGTGTGCCTGGCCGACGTCACCGCGTTCGGCGTCTACATGGGGTTCTGGTTCCCCGACGTACCCCGCTGGATCTGGGTGCTCGCGGTCGTCTTCTTCATCGGCGCCCTCAACCTGCTCAGCGTCAAGGTGTTCGGTGAGGTCGAATTCTGGTTCACCCTCGTCAAGATCACCGCCATCGTCGCGATGATCGTCGGCGGCATCGCCGTCCTGATCTTCGGGTTCGGCATCCACGACACGTCCGCCGGCGTCTCCAACCTGTGGGCCGACGGCGGCTTCTTCGCGACCGGCTTCGGCGGTTTCCTCGCATGCTTCGCGATCGTCATGTTCGCGTTCGGCGGCACCGAGATCATCGGTATCACCGCCGGCGAGGCCGAGGACCCCGAACGCACCATCCCCAAGGCCATCAACACCGTGCCGGTGCGCATCATCCTGTTCTACGTGCTCACCCTCGCGGTCATCATGGCGATCAACCCGTGGCAGTCCGTCGATGCGCAGGGCAGCCCGTTCGTCGAGATCTTCTCCGGGCTCGGCCTCGGCCCGGCCGCGACGGTCCTCAACATCGTCGTCATCACCGCCGCCCTGTCCGCGATCAACAGCGACGTGTTCGGTGCCGGACGCATGATGTACGGCATGGCGCAGCGCGGTCAGGCGCCCGCCGTCATGCGCCGCGTCTCCCGCGCCGGGGTGCCGTGGATGACCGTCGTCATCATGGTGGTCACGCTGCTCGTCGGCGTCCTGCTCAACTACCTCATTCCCGAGCGGGTGTTCCTCGTCATCGCGTCCATCGCCACGTTCGCGACCGTGTTCGTGTGGCTGATGATCCTGCTGTCGCAGTACCGTGCCCGGAAGGCCATGACCGCCGACGAGGTGAAAGCTCTGAAGTTCCCGGTGCCGCTGTGGCCGTACGGGCAGCTCGCCGCCATCGGGTTCCTCGTCTTCGTCATCGCCCTCCTGGCCTTCGACGTCGACACCCGTGTCGCGTTCGTCGTCGGCGCCGGCTGGCTCACCCTGCTCGCCCTCGCCTATCTGCGTTGGGTCCGGCCACGCACTGAAACTTTGGTTACCCACGAGTAGGGTGTGAGGTTTCCCGCCCGGTGGTTGCCATCCGAACGAATAGCAGTACGCTCGTCATGTTTGGGTCGGTTCCGTGACGGGAGGCCCGAACCGATACGTTGGATAATCGAACCGTTGGCGGACTCACCCACAAAGTGGTCTGCGCACCCCCGATACCCAGGGGACCTGGCGCCCAGGTAGCGGCGCCAGGGACACTTCCTAGGAGGACGCGAAGCCCCCATGTCCAAGATCAAGGTCGAAGGCAAGGTCGTCGAACTCGACGGCGACGAGATGACCCGCATCATCTGGCAGTTCATCAAAGACAAGCTGATCCACCCCTACATCGATGTGGATCTCGAGTACTACGACCTGGGCATCGAGCACCGCGATGCCACCGACGACCAGGTCACCATCGACTCGGCGAACGCCATCAAGAAGCACGGCGTCGGCGTCAAGTGCGCGACCATCACGCCGGACGAGGCTCGCGTCGAGGAGTTCGGCCTCAAGAAGATGTGGCGTTCCCCGAACGGCACCATCCGTAACATCCTGGGCGGCACCATCTTCCGTGCGCCGATCCTGATCTCCAACGTCCCGCGTCTGGTCCCGGGCTGGACCAAGCCGGTCATCGTCGGCCGTCACGCGTTCGGCGACCAGTACCGCGCCACCGACTTCAAGGTCCACCAGGCCGGCACCGTCACCCTCACCTTCACCCCCGAGGACGGCTCCGAGCCGATCCAGCACGAGGTCGTGAAGATGCCCGAGGACGGCGGCGTCGTCATGGGCATGTACAACTTCAAGAAGTCCATCCAGGACTTCGCGCGGGCCTCGCTGTCCTACGGCCTGCAGCAGAACTACCCGGTCTACCTGTCGACCAAGAACACGATCCTCAAGGCCTACGACGGCATGTTCAAGGACGAGTTCCAGCGGATCTACGAGGACGAGTTCAAGGCCGAGTTCGACGCCGCGGGCCTCACCTACGAGCACCGCCTCATCGACGACATGGTCGCCTCCTCGCTCAAGTGGGAGGGCGGCTACGTCTGGGCCTGCAAGAACTACGACGGCGACGTCCAGTCCGACACCGTCGCGCAGGGCTACGGCTCGCTCGGCCTGATGACCTCCGTGCTGATGACCCCGGACGGCAAGACCGTCGAGGCCGAGGCCGCGCACGGCACCGTCACCCGCCACTACCGTCAGCACCAGCAGGGCAAGCCGACGTCGACGAACCCGATCGCGTCGATCTTCGCGTGGACCCGTGGTCTCGCGCACCGCGGCAAGCTCGACAACAACCCGGAGCTGATCGAGTTCGCGAACCAGCTCGAGGACGTCGTCGTCAAGACCGTCGAGAACGGCCAGATGACCAAGGACCTCGCGCTGCTGATCGGCCCGGACCAGGGCTGGCAGACCACCGAGGAGTTCCTCGCGACCCTCGACGAGAACCTGCAGAAGGCGCGCGCATAGTCGCGTCGCCCCGGTAGCGTCACAGCGGTACCGAAACGGGACGTTCCCCACACGGGAACGTCCCGTTTCCGTTTCCCCGATAGGCTGGCCCGTCCGCCGCCCACAGGCGACGGCGCAGGATTCGCGGAAGGCTCTTCTTGACCAGCACGCTCCCCACCAGGGAACTTTCGACCCCTGTCGTCTCGTCCACCGTCCGCCGCCGGGCGATGTTCGCGCTCGCGATGGGCGGCTTCGGTATCGGTACCACCGAATTCGTGGCGATGGGACTGCTGCCGCAGATCGCCGGCGGCCTCGGCGTCTCCGAACCGACCGCCGGTCACGTCATCACCGCGTACGCGCTCGGTGTCGTCGTCGGCGCACCGCTCATCGCGGCCCTGACCGCCCGCACCCCCCGCAAGGTGCTGCTCATCGCACTCATGGTGGCGTTCACCCTCGGGAACGCGGCCGCGATCGTCGCCCCGAACTACGGCGGGCTGATGGTCGCCCGTTTCGTGGCCGGTCTACCGCACGGAGCCTACTTCGGGGTCGCGTCGCTCGTCGCCGCGCACCTCGCGGCCCGCGGGCAGCGTGCCAAGGCCGTCGCGACGGTGATGGCCGGTCTCGCCGTCGCCAACGTGATCGGAGTGCCGGTCGCCGCCTGGATCGGCCAGCACCTCGGCTGGCGCAGCGCGTTCGCCGTCGTCGCCGTCATCGGCACGGCGACCGTGCTCGCGATCTGCGCGTGGGTGCCGCCGCTGCAGGATCTGCGCACCAGCGATCCACGCACCGAACTCGGTGCCCTGCGACGCGGTCAGGTGTGGCTGACGCTGATCGTGGGCACCGTCGGCTTCGGCGGCATGTTCGCCGTCTACACGTACGTCGCGTCGACGATGACGGAGGTGGCGGGGCTGCCGATGACGCTCGTCCCGGTCGTCCTCATGGTCTACGGGCTCGGCATGGTCGCCGGCAACGTGCTCGGCGGGGTGCTCGCCGACCGGGCCCTCACCCGCGGCCTGTTCACGGTCCTCGCCGCACTCGTCGTCGTCCTGGCGGTGTTCGCGGTCGCCGCCCGCAACCCGTACACCGCACTGCCCGTGCTGTTCCTCATCGCCGTCGCCGGATCGGCGCTCGTCCCGGGCCTGCAGACACGGCTCATGGACGTCGCCGCCGACGCCCAGACCCTCGCCGCGGCCCTCAACCACTCGGCCCTCAACATCGCCAACGCGTTCGGCGCGTGGATCGGGGGTGTCGTCATCGCCGCCGGCTTCGGCTACACCGCCCCCGCCCTCGTCGGTGCCGGGCTGGCCGCGGCAGGCCTGGCGGTGCTGGCGCTCGCCGTCGCCACGGCCCGCCGTCGGTGACGTCCGCTACGGTTGCCCGCGTGCCCCACATCATCACCACCGTGAACGTCAACGGCGTCCGCGCCGCGGCCCGCAAGGGACTGCTCGCATGGCTCGCCGGCTCCCAGGCCGACGTCGTCTGCCTGCAGGAGACCCGCGCCACCGACGACCAGCTGCGCGACACCCTCGCCCCGGCCCTGGACGCCGGCTGGCACATCGCCTCCGCGGAACCGGCCGCGAAGGGCCGCAACGGGGTGGCGGTGCTGTCCCGGCGGCCCGCCGACGCCGTGCGCATCGGCTTCGGGGACGACGAGTTCGCCGACGCCGGCCGCTACCTCGAGGCCGACTTCGACGACCTCACCGTCGGCAGCCTGTACCTGCCGACGGGGGAGGCCGACACCCCCAAACAGGAGCAGAAGCAGCGGTTCATGACGTCGTTCGCCGCGCATCTGGGCCGCAGTGCCGAGGCCGCGGCCGCCGCGGGACGGGACGTACTCGTGTGCGGCGACTGGAACATCGCCCACACCGAGCGGGACATCAAGAACTGGAAGGGCAACGTCAAGAAGTCCGGGTTCCTGCCGGAGGAGCGGGCCTGGGTGGGAGCACTGCTGGCCGACGGCACCTGGACCGACGTCGTCCGCCGCCTGCACCCGGACGTCGACGGCCCCTACTCGTGGTGGTCGTACCGCGGCAAAGCGTTCGACACCGACGCCGGCTGGCGCATCGACTACCACCTCACCACCCCGGCGCTCGCCGAGCGGGCCAAGGAGGCCGTCGTCGAACGCGCCGACACGTACGCCGAGCGCTGGTCCGACCATGCCCCCGTCACGGTCCAGTTCCGCTGATGGCCGCACCGAAATCGAAGAACCCGATCGTCGCGCTGCTGGTGGCCCTCGCGGGCCTGGCGGTCGCGGTGTTCGTCGGCACCACCCAGATCGGTGGGGACACCGATACGGCGGCCGCCACGACCACCACCACGAGTGTCACGGCGTCGTCCGCTCCGAAACCTGCGGTACCGAAGACCACGTCACCGAAGACCACGGCGCCCGTGGACTCCACGATCCCGCAGGCCGTGTGGGCAACGCTCGCGGCGGTCGACGCCGGGCGCTGGCCGCCGTCCGACGCCCCCGGCACCCAGGGCGGCCGCACGTTCGGCAACCACGAGGGGCGGCTGCCCGCGTCGAACGACGGGCAGAAGGTTCGCTACCAGGAGTGGGACGTCAACCGGAAGCAGCCGGGCCGCGGCCGTGACGCCGAGCGCATCGTCACCGGCAGCGACGGTTCCGCGTGGTACACCGACGACCACTACGAGACGTTCACGAGGATGCGCTGATGCCGTCCGTGCCGGTGTTCCCGCCGGGCCTGTCGCTGCTGGTCGCCGATCCGCGTCGCACGGCCGGGATCGAGGAGGCGCTGCGCGACACCGGCCACCCGGTGCGGCACGTGCGGGGACGGCGGATGCCGACGGTCGCGGCCCTGTTCGACGAGTTCGCGGCCGCCCTGCAGTTCCCGTACTACTTCGGCCGCAACAAGGACGCGTTCGACGAGTGTTTCGGCGAGATCGGTGACACCGTCGGAGCGGGGGCCGTGATCGTCGTCCTCGACGCCGACGTCCTGCTGGCCGAGCAGCCGGAACAGCTGCCGTGGTTCGTGGCCGCCGCCTCGGACACGGCCGCCGCGGTGGTCCTGCAGGCGCGGCCCGGGCACGCGGACCCGGTGGTGGCGCGGTTCGCCGCGGCCGGTGCCGACCTGCCTCGCAGCGTCGATCCCGGCGCGTGACAGTATCGAGAATTATGTCGAGCACTGCAGAAACTCCTGAGGTATCCCCCGAGACGAATCCGGCAGCACCGGCGAAGGCGAAGCCGCGCGTCCTGTCGGGTATCCAGCCCACCTCCGACTCGTTCCATCTCGGGAACTTCCTGGGGGCGCTGCAGCAGTGGGTGCCTCTGCAGGACGACTTCGACGCCTTCTACTTCATCCCCGACCTGCACGCCATCACGGTGCCGCAGGAACCGAAGGAGCTGCGCAACCGGACGCTGCGGGCGGCCGCACAGCTGCTCGCGCTCGGTATCGACCCGGAGCGGTCGACGCTGTTCGTGCAGAGCCAGGTGCCCGAGCACGCCGAGCTGGCGTGGGTCCTCAACTGCCTCACCGGGTTCGGTGAGGCCGCCCGCATGACCCAGTTCAAGGACAAGTCCGCGAAGCAGGGCAGCGAGCATGCGAGTGTCGGCCTGTTCACCTACCCGGTCCTGATGGCCGCCGACATCCTGCTCTACCGCCCGCAGCGGGTGCCGGTGGGCGAGGACCAGCGTCAGCACCTCGAACTGGCCCGTGACCTCGCCGGCCGGTTCAATTCCCGCTACGGCAAGACGTTCGTCGTCCCCGAGGCGCAGATCATCAAGGGCACCGCCAAGATCTACGACCTGCAGGATCCGCGGGCGAAGATGAGCAAGTCCGCCGCCACCCCGGCCGGTCTGATCAACCTGCTCGACGACCCGAAGGTGTCGGCGAAGAAGATCAGGTCCGCGGTCACCGACAACGACCGCGAGATCCGGTTCGATCCCGAGACCAAGCCGGGTGTGAGCAACCTGCTGACCATCCAGTCGGCACTGTCGGGGACGAGTATCGACGCTCTCGTGGCCGGCTACGAGGGCCGCGGCTACGGCGACCTCAAGGCGGACACCGCCGAGGTGCTGACCGAGTTCGTCACCCCGCTCAAGGCGAAGGTCGACGGCTACCTCGCCGACCGCGCCGAACTCGACCGCATCCTCGCCGCAGGCGCCGACCGGGCCCGTGACGTCGCTGCCCGGACGCTCGGCCAGGTCTATGACAAGGTGGGATTCCTCACGACCAGGAGGTAACCCGTCGATGGCCGACGCCGCACCCAGCTTTCTCGACCGGCAACGAGCGGCGCGGCCGTGGCTCGACCACCTGGTGCGGGCCGGTGGGCGCTACCAGCAGCAGAAGGGCGACTACTACGCCGCCGGGATCACCTATTTCACGATCCTGGCGATCGTCCCGATCCTGATGGTGGCGTTCGCCGTCGCCGGTTTCGTGCTCGCCGGCAACGCCGACTGGCTCACCGAGATCCAGGACCAGGTGAGCAAGAGCATGCCCGGCGGTCTCGGGGAGACGATCAACGGTCTCATCGACTCGGCGATCGAATCGCGGGCCTCCGTCGGTGTCCTGGGCCTGCTCGGTGCCGCCTACGCGGGACTCGGCTGGACCGCGAACCTGCGGAACGCGCTCACCGCGATGTGGGAGCACACCCACGAATCGACCGGCTTCGTCACCACCAAACTCCGGGACTTCGCCGCCCTCCTCGGTCTCGGACTGGCGATGCTGGTCACCTTCGGCCTGTCCGCGCTGAGCAACGGGCCCATTGCGAAACAGGTCGTCGACTGGCTCGGGCTCGAGAACGTCACCGGAATCGGCGTCGTCCTGCGGATCGCGTCGCTCGTGATCGGCCTGCTCGCGACGTGGGCGCTGCTGACATGGGTGATCGCGCGGATGCCCCGCGAACCCGTCACCGTCCGCAGCGCCGCCCGCGCCGGATTCTTCGCGGCGATCGTCTTCGAGATCTTCCGGCAGGTGGGAGCGATCTACCTGGCGTCCGTCAGCCAGGGGCCGGCCGGTGTCGCCTTCGGCCCCATCCTCGGTCTGCTCGTGTTCAGCAACCTCACCGCCCGGCTCATCCTGTTCGCGACCGCGTGGGCGGCCACCGCCCGCGAGAACCTCGAGAACGCGTTCGTGCCGCCACCGGACCCGGCCGTCATCCGGCCCCGAGTCCAGATCCGGGACGGTGTCTCCGCGAAGGAGGCGGCCGCCCTCACCGGTGCGGGGGCCCTCGCCGCGCTCGGGCTCGCCGGACTGTGGCGCCGGCGCGGGGAGTGACCCGCACCCCACTCGGCGCCGCCGGTTCGGTGCCGTCTGCTCAGTGCCGTCGGCGGCGGCGACTCAGGGCCCGCGCCCACGCCAGCAGCCCCACCACCACACCGGTGCCGACGAGCCCGACCGCGACCCGGGCGGCGACCTCCTTGTTCGGCAGATCCGACCCGGACGCCAGATCCATCCCGCCGGGCCCGCTGGTGTCCGGTCCGGCGACCGCGACCGTCGACGGCGCCACCGCGGGTGGACCGTCGACGAGGGTGCCCACCGACGTCCCGGGAGGGAGGGCGTAGCCGTAGTCGAGGAGTCGCGCCACCTGCTCCCACGGCCGGATCGGCCGCACGTCGGCGGCCGTGAGCGTCACCGCGAGACGACGGCCGTCCCGTTCGGCGGCACCCACGAACGTCTGCCGGGCGTCGTCGGTGTAGCCGGTCTTGCCGCCGAGCGCGCCCGGATAGTTCGCCAGCAGCTGGTTGTCGTTGTAGATCGGGTACGGATCGACGGGCTTGTCGTCGGGAATCGCCGGATCGGCCGGATGCCCCGGGAACAGCACTTCGTGCGTCGAGATCAGCTGCCGGAAAACCGGGTTCGCCAGCGCAGCCCGGAAGAACAGCGCCAGATCGTAGGGCGACGTCGACATGCCCGGGCCGTCCAGACCCGACACGGACGCCGTCCGGGTGTCCAGCGCGCCCAGCGCCGCGGCCTTCGCGTTCATCTTGTCGATCGTGGCCTGCTCGCCGCCGAGCTGCTCCGCGAGTGCCTGCGCGGTGTCGTTGCCGGAGCGCAGCACGAGCCCCTGCATCAGTTGCAGATTGGTGTACGTGCCCCCGACGCCGAGCCCGGCGGAACTGCCTTCCATGTGGGCGGCGGTCGCGTCGGCGGTGACGGTGGTGTCCAGGTCCAGTTCGTCGAGCGCGACGAGCGCCAACAGCACCTTGATGGTGCTGGCCGGGCGGTAGCGGCCGTGCGGGTCCTTCGCGGCCAGCACCTCTCCGGTGTCGAGGTCGGAGACGGTCCAGCCGGTCGCCGAGATGTCGGCGGGCAGGGGAGGGGTGCCGGGGGCGGTGACGAGACCGCAGGCCCCGAGCGCGTCGCCGCCGACAGGGTCCGCCGGCACCGGGACGGGCGCGGGCGCGGTCTCACCGGGCCGCGGCACCTCCGACAGGTCGATCGCCGGTGGCGGCACCTCCCGGTGCGGGCACGCGTCGGTGTTCGGGGTGCTGAAAGGGGGAGTGGTGGTCGTGGTGCCCGCTGGTGGCGGCGGCTGTGCGGCCGCGGGAGGAGCAGTCGTGACGGTTGCGCAGAGGACGAGGGCGGAGGTCGCCATGGTGACGATTGCCGCGGGGAGGGTCCGCTGCCGCACCGGCTTCGGGAGTGCAGTCATAACGAGACCCCAGGATAGGCGCCGGATCGGGGCGCCCCCACCCCCTGAACGCATTTTGCGCACTTGACGCGGTTCCGATCGGGTCGGGACCGCGCCAAGTGCGCAAAACGGTGGTGCTGTGTGTCAGTTGCGGGCGAACAGCAGCGCGCGCTTGACTTCCTGGATCGCCTTCGTCACCTGGATGCCGCGGGGGCATGCGTCGGTGCAGTTGAAGGTGGTGCGGCAGCGCCACACGCCTTCCTTGTCGTTCAGGATGTCGAGACGCTCGGCGGCACCCTCGTCACGGCTGTCGAAGATGAAGCGGTGTGCGTTCACGATCGCGGCCGGGCCGAAGTAGCTGCCGTCGCTCCAGTACACCGGGCACGACGTGGTGCAGCATGCGCACAGGATGCACTTGGTGGTGTCGTCGAAACGGGCCCGGTCGGCCTGCGACTGGATCCGCTCACGCGTCGGCTCGTTGCCCGACGTGATCAGGAACGGCTTGACGGCACGGAACGCGTCGAAGAACGGCTCCATGTCGACGACCAGGTCCTTCTCCACCGGAAGACCCTTGATCGGCTCGATCGTGATGGTGACCGGCTGGCCGTTGGCCGGCAGCAGGTCCTTCATCAGGATCTTGCAGGCGAGACGGTTGACGCCGTTGACCCGCATCGCGTCCGAACCGCACACGCCGTGCGCACAGGACCGACGGAACGTCAGCGTGCCGTCCAGGTAGCCCTTCACGTACAGCAGCAGGTTCAGCAGACGGTCGGTCGGCAGCGCCGGGACCTGGAAGGAATCCCAGTGCGATCCCTGGCCGTCCTCCGGGTTCATCCGGGCGATCTTGAGGGTGACCATGACAGCGCCCTCGGGAACGGGCGGCAGCGCGGGTGCGTCCTTGTCCATGACAGGTGCGGACATCAGTACTTACGCTCCATCGGCTCGTAGCGGGTCTGGACAACCGGCTTGTAGTCCAGACGGATGTCGGAGATCAGGTCCGTGCCCACCTTGTACGCCATCGTGTGCTGCATGTACTCGGCGTCGTTGCGATCCGGGTAGTCCTCGCGGGCGTGGCCGCCGCGCGACTCCTTGCGGTTGAGCGCGCCGACGACGGTGACCTCGGCCATCTCGAGCAGGAAGCCCAGCTCGACGGCCTCGAGCAGGTCGCTGTTGTAGCGCTTGCCCTTGTCCTGCACGGAGACGTGGTTGTAGCGCTCCTTGAGGGCACGGATGTCCTTGAGCGCGTTGGTCAGGGTCTCCTCGGTGCGGAACACGGACGCGTTGTTGTCCATGGTCTGCTGCAGCTCGGTGCGGATGTCCGCGACCCGCTCGTGGCCGTGGTCGGAGAGCATCAGAGCCAGCCACTCCTCGACCATCTTGGCCGGGTTCTCGGGCAGAGGCACGAAGTCCGTCTTCTCGGCGTGCGCTGCGGCGGCGATGCCGGCGCGGCGACCGAAGACGTTGATGTCGAGCAGCGAGTTGGTGCCCAGACGGTTCGCGCCGTGCACCGAGACGCAGGCGCACTCGCCGGCGGCGTACAGGCCGGGAACGATGTCCTCGTTGTTCCGCAGCACCTCGCCCTCGACGTTGGTCGGGATGCCGCCCATCACGTAGTGGCAGGTGGGGTACACCGGGACGAGCTCGGTGACCGGGTCGACACCCAGGTAGGTGCGGGCGAACTCGGTGATGTCGGGGAGCTTCTCCTCGAGCACGTCCTCGCCGAGGTGGGTGACGTCGATGTAGACGTAGTCCTTGTTCGGACCGGCACCACGGCCTTCGAGCACCTCGAGCACCATCGAGCGGGCGACGATGTCGCGCGGCGCGAGGTCCTTGATGGTGGGGGCGTAGCGCTCCATGAAGCGCTCGCCGTCGACGTTGCGGAGAATGCCACCCTCGCCGCGGACGGCCTCCGAGATGAGGATGCCGAGGCCGGCGAGTCCCGTCGGATGGAACTGGTGGAACTCCATGTCCTCGAGCGGCAGGCCCTTGCGGAAGATGATGCCCATGCCGTCACCGGTGAGGGTGTGCGCGTTGGACGTCGTCTTGTACATGCGGCCCGAGCCGCCCGTGGCGAAGACGATCGACTTCGCGTGGAAGACGTGCAGTTCGCCGGTGGCGAGCTCGTAGGCGACGACGCCGGTGGCGACGGGCCCGTTCTCGGTCTCGGTCAGCGCGATGTCGAGCGCGTAGAACTCGTTGAAGAACTCGACGTCGTGCTTGACGCAGTTCTGGTACAGCGTCTGCAGAATCATGTGGCCGGTGCGGTCGGCGGCGTAGCAGGCGCGGCGAACCGGGGCCTTACCGTGATCGCGGGTGTGGCCGCCGAATCGACGCTGGTCGATCTTGCCCTCGGGCGTGCGGTTGAAGGGGAGACCCATCTTCTCGAGGTCGAGGACCGCGTCGATGGCTTCCTTGGCCATGATCTCGACGGCGTCCTGGTCGGCGAGGTAGTCGCCGCCCTTGACGGTGTCGAAGGTGTGCCACTCCCAGTTGTCTTCCTCGACGTTGGCGAGTGCCGCACACATGCCGCCCTGAGCTGCACCGGTGTGCGAGCGCGTCGGGTACAGCTTGGTCAGGACCGCGGTGCGAGCGCGGGGGCCGGCCTCGATGGCCGCGCGCATCCCGGCGCCACCGGCACCTACGATGACGACGTCATAACGATGTTCCTGCATGAAGGATCTGCTCCCCTAGCTCGCCGAGATGTTGGGGTCGAAGGTGAAGATGACGTAGGTACCCAGAGCCATGATCAGGATCATCGACACGACCAGGATCGTGTTGAGCCAGAACCGGGTGGAGTCCTTGCGCGAGTAGTCCGCGATCACCGTGCGCAGGCCGTTACCGCCGTGCAGCTGGGCGAGCCAGAGCATGGTCAGGTCCCACATCTGCCAGAACGGGCTGGACCAGCGACCCGCGACGAACGCGAAGTTGATGCGGTGCACGCCGTCGTCGAGCATCAGCATGATGAACAGATGGCCGAGGACCAGGATGATCAGGGCCAGGCCCGAGAAACGCATGAACAGCCATGCGTAGAGCTCGAAGTTGTTCTTGGCCTGGCGGCGCGGCGAGCGCGGCGCATCCAGGCTGGCCGGGCGATCGTACGTCTTGCCGAGAGTCTTGGCTTCCGTCGTCATGTCAGTGCCCCGCAAACATGTTGTAGAAGATGCGACCGGCGCCCGGGATCATGACCACGAACCAGACCGCGATGATCACCCAGAGCATCACGCGCTGGTACTGCGGGCCCTTCGACCAGAAGTCGACGAGCATCACGCGCAGGCCGTTGAGCGCGTGGTAGAGCACCATCGCGACCAGGGCGAGCTCCATGAGACCGACAAGGGGGTTCTTGTAGGTCTCGATGACTCGGTCGTACGTGTCCGGGTTGACGCGCACCAGCGCGGTGTCCAGGACGTGGACGAATAGGAAGAAGAATGTTGCGACGCCGGTGATCCGGTGTAGAACCCAGGACCACATGCCGGGGTCGCCCCGGTAAAGCGACCGGGTGCGCTCCTTCGCGGGAGCGGCTTCCGTCGTGCTGCTCATCGAGTGCTGTGCCTCCAACGTCTTTGGTGGGCGCGTCGAGCCTGCACACAGCTGTTCGGATTTACCGCAGCCCGGGCTCGACGAGGACCTGAACCGACTTCTGTGAACTCTAAACCCAACCGATTCCGGGAACTAATCTCCCGCGCGATTCGTACGCCCCCGAAATCTCTTGTTAGGTTTGCCTTCCCAAATTCCGAAGTGGTCGTCGCGTCGGCGCGCGGGGTGATCCGAAGGGTGGTGGGCGGATGGGGTCCTACGGCCCTGGAAAAGTGAAAGATGTTGCACGACAATGCCTGTCGTGACTCCCTGGGGGGCTTTCGGGTGCGCCGTGAGGGTGTCGGCCCGAAGGGTGGCGGTGTGACCTAGGCCGGTCACGGACATTCATGTGGCGAATGCAATGTGGAAAATGTCTCATACCACCCGTCGGCGACTGCTAAGTGTCTACTCGCCGGTAACTTTCGGAGTGTCGGAACGTCACGTGCCGGACGCCTCCGGTGACTAGGTTCGATCCATGACAGCACCGCTCGAACTCGAGTATCTCCGCCGGGCGCCGAAGGTCCTGCTGCACGACCACCTCGACGGTGGTCTGCGACCCGCAACCGTCGCCGAACTCGCCGCGGACTGCGGCTACACCGGGCTGCCCGCCGACGACGCCGACGACCTGGCCGCCTGGTTCCGGGCCGCCGCCGACAGCGGCTCGTCCGGGGGCTCGCTCGAGCGATACCTGGAGACCTTCGTCCACACCGTCGCGGTCATGCAGACCCCGGAGGGGCTGCGGCGCGTCGCCCGCGAATGCGCCGAGGACCTGGCCGCCGACGGCGTCGTGTACGCCGAGGTCCGGTTCGCACCCGAACAGCACCTCGAACGGGGCCTCGGCCTCGACGACGTCGTCACGCACGTGCTCGAGGGATTCCGGGAAGGAACGGACGCGGCCCGTGACGCCGGCCGCGAGCTGCGGATCGGCTGCCTGCTCACCGCGATGCGGCACGCAGCCCGGTCCCGGGAGATCGCCGAGCTCGCCGTCCGGTTCCGGGACCGCGGGGTGGTGGGCTTCGACATCGCCGGCGCCGAGGCGGGGCACCCGCCGAGCCGGCATCTCGACGCGTTCGAGTACATGCGCAGCCACACCGCGCACTTCACGATCCATGCAGGTGAGGCGTTCGGGCTGCCGTCCATCCACGAAGCCATCGCGTTCTGCGGCACCGACCGGCTCGGTCACGGGGTACGCATCACCGACGACATCACCGTCGCCGACGACGGCACCGCCACGCTGGGCCGACTTGCGAACTATGTGCGGGACAAGAGGATTCCTCTGGAACTGTGCCCCAGTTCGAACGTGCAGACCGGGGCGGTCCCGAGCCTCGCCGAGCATCCGTTCGACCTCTTGGCGCGATTGCGGTTCCGTGTCACCGTCAACACCGACAACCGGTTGATGAGCGACACCACGATGAGCCGCGAGATGCTGGCCCTCGTCGACACGTTCGGGTACGGCTGGAGCGACCTGGAACGGTTCACCATCAATGCGATGAAGTCGGCGTTCCTCCCGTTCGATCAGCGTCTCGCGCTGATCGACGACGTCGTCAAACCCGGTTACGCCGTCCTGATCGGCTGACGGTCCGGGGCGCTGTTCGGGCCGGCACTACTCGGGCCGCAGCCGCGTCTCGAACTCCTGCTCGAGTGTGCGCCACGCCGCCGCCTCCGCGTCGAACGGCGGGTTCGGGGTCATCCGGCCGGGCGTGGGCTCGAGAATGTACGAGACGTACCAGCCGAGCGGTGTCGACGGCGCGAGGGCGGCGTCGGTGGCGTCGTCCTTCGCGAAGTCCGCTGCATCGGTGAACAACTCGACGGCCAGCTCCAGCTGGTCGGCATCGACCGAGTCCGGACCGGTCGCGAGATCGTCGGCCAGGCCGGGCAGCACGTAGACGTTCTCGTCGGTGACCGTGACCTCGAGGGACCCGTCGACCGCCGCGTTCCGAACCGTCTCGTAGGTGCTGACCCGCGCCAGATCGTGGTCGTGCCGGTCGGCGAGGTAGCGGGCGAGAGCACGCTCGGATGCGAAGACCGCGATCCGTCCGCCACTGCCGAGGAACACCGCATGGTCGTCGAGGTAGCAGCGCAGCGTGAACAGGGTCGTCTCGGCGGTGACGATCTTGACGGGGTCGATACCGACACCGGTCCAGAAGGTCTCCTCCTCGCCGTCCTCGTCCTCGTCCTCGTTGTCGGAGTCGGAGTCGTACTCGTCGTAGTCGTCGGTGTCCGCGTCGTCGTCGGCGTCGACGACGTTCTCCTGCGCGGCCAGGATCTCGGCCTCGGCGCCCGCGAGCGCGTCCGCGTCGACGGCAGGAGAGGTGACGATCGCGTCGAGCGCGTCGACGACCGCATCCCAGTCCTCGGCGACCGCGATACCGA
The DNA here is from genome assembly GCF_030656875.1 of Prescottella sp. R16. Taxonomy (NCBI): domain Bacteria; kingdom Bacillati; phylum Actinomycetota; class Actinomycetes; order Mycobacteriales; family Nocardiaceae; genus Rhodococcus; species Prescottella sp. R16. The sequence continues at coordinate 3,414,043 of NZ_CP130943.1, read as the reverse complement.
TGCGGTCCCACAGCTTCTCGCCGTCCCGCCCGGTGAACTGGTCGGCCCCGAACCGCAGGTGCCCGAGCTCCGGATGGTTCTCGAAGAACTTCACCACCGGATCCAGGTCGCAGACCTCACCGACGTTGCGCACCATCGTGAGGGTCGCGTCGAGTTCGGCCACGGTGAGTGCCTCAGGGTCGCCGGCCACGAGGTCGGGGACCCCGACCAGGTCGAAGCAGTGGTCGTCCTCGGGTTCGAGTTCGGGGGCGGCGAGCTTCGAGAACGTCGGCCACGCCGGATGTTCGACGAGGTCGTTGTCGTCGTTCGTGCGGATGAATGCCGCGAGCGCGGCAACCGAGTCGAACCCGTAGAGGTCGTCCTCGTGGCCGAGGAAGGCCTCCCATTCGTCGTCGCCTTCACGCCACCTGGGAGCCCACAACGTGACGAGGTCGCCTCGGGTCACGCCGAGTTCGATCGGGACGATGTCTCCAGCCATGGCGGGAAGCCTAGCCACGTCGCGGCCAAAGATATAGCCGGACATCGGTCATCGATCTTCCGCCGGCTCGGACAGCATCCCGACGATGCGCGCGTGCTCGCCGGCCGCTGCGGCCGCGGCCCGGTGTGCGGCGTCGACGATCGTCTGCTCGAGAGCGCGGGCGTCGACGTCGTGCAGCGACTCGGCGAGCCACAGGTCGGTGACGCGCCCGTCGCCGTCGACCTCGATCCGGACGCGGCCGTCGAGGCCCACGGCGTCGGCCCGGATCGCGGCCAGCGCGGTCAGTGTGCCGCCGAACACCTCCGCCCGCGCCCGCACCCGGGCGACGAGGGCGTCCATCTCGTGGCCGCTCATGCCGGACGCATCCAGCTCGCGGGGCCACCGGAATTCTCGGGGGCCTGCGCGGCGACCGCCTCCTCCGCGGCGGCGACGTCGTCGCGGGTCGGCAGGCCGAGCCGGTCGAGAAGGTCGGGTGCGACACCGTCGCGGGCCAGCTGCTCGCGCCGCTGCATGCCGGCGTCACGCCCGGCCGACCGGCACAGGTCGAGGATCTGCCGGGCGAGTTCCTCGCCGCCGTAGCGCAGTTCACGACGGTCGATGCGCAGGCCGACGGGCAGCCCGGTCTCGGTGGCGCGGACCGTGACGGTGCCGGCGCGGTTGGTCGCGACGGCAGTGGGCGGGGGAGGTGCGGATGCTGTGCTTTCGCTGGTCATGGTTCTCCGGGTCAGGCGTTGGTGGGCCGGTAGAAGCCGTGGAAGCCCATACCGACGTTGTCGGTGCGGATCGCGCTGACCGCGACGGGATCGCCGGCCTCGATCATCTGGCCGTTACCGATCACCATCGCGACGTGCCCGTCCCACACCGCGAGGTCACCGGGCATCAGATCGGACTGGTTCACGGGGGTGCCGACGCTCTGTTCCTGCGCGAGCCGCGGCAGGTCGACGCCCGCCTCTCCGTACGCCCACTGCGTCAGGCCGCTGCAGTCCAGGCCCTGCCCGGGTGAGGTGCCACCCCACTGGTACGGCACGCCCTGCTGGGTGAGTGCGTTGCGGACGGCGTCGGCCGCTTCCTGGTTGGGGGCGACGACGGTACTGCCGTCGGGCAGCTGGATCTCGACGCCGCCGGCACTGCCGGTGCCCAGCGACCCGGTACCGGCCGATCCGGTGTCCAGCGACGCGGTCTCGGCCCCACCGAACGAGCCGGTGCCGGGTGAACCGGTCAGGAACGACGCGTCGACCGTCCGGGGCGGCGCGGGGGCCGGGTCGGGTGCGGTGAGTTCGGCCAGGGCCGCGGTGTGCCCGGACAGTTCGCTGCGCACCCGTTCGACGACGGTCAGGGCCCGCTGCAGATGGTCGAGCGCGGACGCGATCAGCGCAGTCGGTCCGCCGGGCGTGGCCAGCAGCGGCAGCGCCGACGCCGCCTGCGCCAGGAAGGAGTCGAGGATCGCCTGCAGTTCGACGGTGCCCGTGCGGACCGTCTCCGACGCGGCGTCGACGACCCCGGCGATCTCCCGGCCCTGATCCGACAGCACCACCGTCGACGCCTGCGTGGCCTGCACCTTGTCGACGGCCGCGTCGGCGGCGACCCCGGACCAGGCCCGGTCGAGTTCGCCGAGGGCGGTGCGCCCGGCCAGGTAGGCCGCGTCGAGGGTGTCCGATGCGACGCGCAGCGCGTCCGCCGGTGATCCGGCGGGCAGGACCCCGGTGCCGAAGGCCCCCAGCAGGTCGGCGACCGGGCGGGCGAGAACGTCGATCACAGCGCCGCCCCCGCATCGAGACCGGACGCGGTATAGGCGTCGGTGGCGTCGTACGCGGCCGCCGTCGTCGCTGCGGCGTCACCCATCGCCGACCACGTGCCGGCGAGCCGTCCGAGTTCGGCCGAATGGGCGCCGCGGGCCCGTTCGAACGCGGCCACGAAATCGCCGCCGATCAATCCGAACACGGGCCCGAGCAGGCCGGTGCCGTTCGCCGAGATCCCCGAGCCGGCGGTCCCGACCCGGCCGGCGAGACCCGCCGCGGTCGTCCCGAAAGCGGCGATCCCGGATGTCGTTGCAGAGAACTCACTCATCGCATCCCCCATCGATACTGGTTCGTCGACGGGTTGGACGCAGTAGAGACCGTTTCGGTTCCCACTATCCTCGACAGTCATGGAAACGCAGGTGGTGGACCACCCTCTGGCCGCAGCCCTACTGACCCGGATGCGCGACGAACGCAGCGACAACGCGACGTTCCGGTCCGCGCTGCGGCAGCTCACCCAGATGCTGATCTACGAGGCGACCCGCACCGCCCCGATCGAGACGTTCGAGGTCACGACCCCGGTCACGGTCACGACGGGGGTGCGGCTGGCGCATCCGCCGCTGCTGGTGCCGGTGCTGCGGGCCGGTCTCGGCATGATCGAGCAGGCCAGCTCGCTGATTCCGCAGTCGCAGGTCGGGTTCGTCGGTATGGGCCGGGACGAGCAGACGCATCAGCCGGTGCCGTACCTCGAGTCGCTGCCCGCGGACCTGTCCGGGCGGCCCGTGTTCGTTCTCGATCCGATGCTCGCGACGGGCGGCTCGATGGTCCACACGATCGACCTGCTCGTCGCGCGCGGCGCCACCGACGTCACCGCGGTGTGTGTCGTCGCGGCCCCGCAGGGCGTTGCCGCGCTCGAGGCGTCCGGGCATCCGGTGCGGCTGATCACCGCGACCGTCGACGAGGGCCTCGACGAGAACGCGTTCATCGTGCCCGGTCTCGGTGACGCCGGGGACCGGCAGTTCGGCCCGCGCTGAGTCGTTACGCGATCGTCTCCTCGAGAGTTCGCCGCAGCCGGGCGGTGCGCTCCCGGGCGGTGCTGCGGGCCGCCGGCACGTCGTCGCGGCCGCGCACCGGTTCGACGACCTCGATGTAGCACTTGAGTTTCGGCTCGGTACCCGACGGGCGCACCGTGACGTGCACGCCGTCGCCGTCGAACACGACGGCGTCGGTGCGCAGCGGCCCGCGGGCGTCGGCGAGGTCGGTGAACGCCACTGCCGTGCCGTCGAGTTCGGTCGGCGGCCGGGTGCGCAGCCGCGCCAGGACGCGGTCCGCGTCGGCGACGGTGTCGAACCGGCGCGACACCTGACCGGTGACGTGCATCCCGAACTCGGCGGCGAGATCGTCGAGCGCATCGGACAGCGTCCGGCCCTGTCCGGCCAGATCGGCGGCGAGATCGGCCACCAGCACGGCCGCCGAGATACCGTCCTTGTCCCGCACGGTGTCCGGGTCGACGCAGTGCCCGATCGCCTCCTCGTACGCGTAGACGAGGCCGGCCCCGGCGCGGACGAGCCATTTGAATCCGGTGAGGGTGCGCGTGGACCGGAACCCGCGGGCGTCGGCGATCCTGCCGAGCAGCGTCGACGACACGATCGTCGTGGCGACCAGGGCCCCGGCGGGGGCCTGCGAGAGGATGCGGTCGCCGAGTAGGGCGCCGGTCTCGTCGCCGGTGAGCATCCGCCACCCGTCCGGGCCGGGCACCCCGACGGCGCAACGGTCGGCGTCCGGGTCGAGAGCGATCGCGAGGTCGGCGTCGACGGCTGCGGCGAGCGCGAGCAGTTCGTCGGTGGCCCCGGGTTCCTCGGGGTTCGGGAACGCGACCGTCGGGAAGTCGGGGTTGGGGGTGAATTGTGTTGCCACGGTGTGGATGTCGGTGAATCCCGCGGCGTGCAGGGCAGTCACCGCGGTCTCGCCGCCCACACCGTGCAGGGGAGTGAGGGCGATCCGGACGTCGCGGCGGTCACCGAACGGCAACGACGAGACCCGGTCCAGGTACGCGGTGACGAGGGCGTCGTCGGCAGGGTGCACCGGGGCACGCCGGATCTGTGAGACGCGGCCGATCGCATCCTCGATCTCCCGGTCGGCCGGGGCCGCGAGTGGCGACCCGCCGTGCACGTACACCTTGTAGCCGTTGTCGGCGGGCGGATTGTGTGACGCCGTGATCTGCACGCCCGCAACCGCGTCCAGATACCGGACGGCGAACGCGAGCACCGGTGTCGGCAGCGGGCGCGGCAGCAGCCGCACGTCGAAACCCTCGGCCGCCAGGACCTCCGCGGCGGCGCGGGCGAACTCCTCCGACCCGTGTCGGGTGTCGCGGCCCACGACCACCACGCCGCCACCGAGGCAGCGGCCACGCAGCCACGCCGCCAGGCCCGCCGTCGCGGCTTCGACGACGCCGACGTTCATGCAGTCGGGGCCGTCGCCGACCGGGCCGCGCAGCCCCGCCGTCCCGAACCGGAGCATCACAGGCGCGCCAGCAGGTCGCGCAACAGGACGCCCATCCGGGCCGCCGACGCCTGTCCCGCAGCCAGCACCTCGGCATGGTCGAGGTGCTCGCCGGTGATGCCGGCGGCGAGGTTCGTCACGAGCGACACCCCGAGAACGTCGGCGCCCAGGGCGCGGGCCGCGATCGTCTCGTGCACCGTCGACATGCCCACCAGATCGGCGCCGAGCGTCGCGAGCATCCGGATCTCGGCGGGTGTCTCGTAGTGCGGGCCGGGAAGTCCCGCGTACACCCCCTCGTCGAGTGTCGGATCGATCTCGCGGGCCAGGGCCCGCAGCCGGGGGTTGTAGGCGTCGACCAGATCGACGAACTGGGCGCCGACCAGGGGCGAGCGGGCCGTGAGGTTGAGATGGTCGCCGATGAGTACCGGTTGGCCCACCTGCAGTCCGGGCCGGATGCCGCCGGCCGCGTTGGTGAGGATCACGGTGCGGGCGCCGGCGGTGATCGCGGTCCGCACCGGATGCACGACGCGGGCGAGGTCGTGTCCCTCGTACGCATGGGTGCGGCCGAGCAGGACCAGGACCGGGAGATCGCCGACCCGCACCGACAGCACCGTTCCGGCGTGCCCGGCCGCGGACGGCGGCGCGAACCCGGGCAGGTCGGTCATCGGCACGGTCGCGACGGGAACACCGAGCGCGTCGGCGGCGGCCCGCCACCCGGATCCCAGTACGACGGCCGCCGCGTGCTGCGCGACGCCGGTGCGCTCGGCGAGGACGTCGGCGGCCTGCTGTTCGAGTGTGCCCATGAAGCGACACAGTAGCGGCGACACGCGATATTACTCGTGGGTAGTATCGCGTCATGCCATACCTCAAGCGCGACGGCGACGTCTTCGTCCTGTACCTCGGCACCGAGGGTGAGACGGACAACGAGAATCGGTTCCACCCCGACTGGATCGACGCGACACATGCGTTGCTCGACGAGGTCGAGGCCCACGAGGGTCCGGCGGCCCTCGTCACGACGGCGACCGGCAAGTTCTACACCAACGGACTCGACACCGACTGGGTGTTCGGGCATCTCGCCGAGCTGCCCGGCTACCTCGACCGGGTGCACACGATCTATTCGCGGCTGCTGGCGTTCCCCATGGCGACCGTCGCCGCGGTGCAGGGGCACGCCTTCGGTGCGGGGGCGATGCTCGCGCTCGCCCACGACTTCCGGGTCATGCGCGGCGACCGCGGCTACTTCTGCCTGCCCGAGGTCACCCTGAACATGCCGTTCACGGTGGGCATGTCCGGGCTGCTCGCGGCCCGGCTGCCCCGGCAGACGGCGGTCGAGGCGATGACGACGGGACGACGCTACGGCGGCGGCGACGCCTGCACGGCCGGCATCGTCGACGCCACCGTCGACGCGGACACGGACGGGGGCTCGGTTCTCGCCGCGGCCGTGGCGCGGGCGTCGGCCCTGGTGTCGACGCACGGCGCGAACCTCGCCGGGATCAAGCGGGGACTGCACCGGGACGCGCTCGAGGCTCTCGCCGTCACGACCGACAGCAGCAATTTCACGTTCGGTTGACCGGGGCGCGGGCTCCGGGAGTGACAGACTGGGTCCGGGTGAGGAGGTGACGTGCCGGTGAACGAAGGCGTCGAAGCGTGGCTGGCCGAGCACACGATGGATCTGTCGCGGTGGCGGCGGCACTTCCACGCCAACCCGGAGCTGGCGCGCCGCGAGTTCGCGACCACCAGTTTCGTTGCCGCCCAGCTGTCGGCGGCCGGGATGTCGCCGTTGCTGCTGCCCGGCGGCACCGGCATCGTCTGCGACATCGGCCCCGGCGGATGCGGGTGGCGTTGCGCGGCGACATGGACGCGCTGCCGTTGCAGGAGGCGACCGGCGCGCCGTATGCGTCGACGGTGCCCGGGGTGGCGCACGCGTGCGGGCACGACGCCCACACCGCGATTCTGCTCGGCACCGCTTTGGTCCTGAACTCGTTGCCGCAGTTGCCGATCGGAGTGCGGTTCATCTTCCAGCCGGCGGAAGAGGTGATGCCCGGTGGGGCGCTCGACGTCGTCGCCGCCGGAGGCATGCAGGGGGTGTCGCGGATCTTCGCGCTGCACTGCGACCCCCGACTCGAGGCCGGTCGTGTCGGGGTGCGGGTGGGGGCGATCACGTCGGCCGCGGACACCGTCGAACTCGTCCTCGACTCACCCGGCGGGCACACGTCCCGGCCGCACCTGACGACGGATCTGGTGTACGCGATCGGCACCGTCATCACCGGGCTCCCGGGCATGCTCAGCCGGCGTATCGATCCGCGCAGCGGCACCGTCATGGTGTGGGGGGCGGTCAGTGCCGGGCAGGCGCCCAACGCGATCCCGCGCAGCGGCCTGCTCACCGGGACCGTCCGGACCGGCGACCACGCCACCTGGGAACTGCTCGAACCGATCGTCCGGGAGATCGTGCACGGACTGCTCGCACCCACCGGGGTGCGCTACGAACTCGACTACCGGCGCGGAGTCCCGCCCGTCGTCAACGACGAGGTGTCCGCACGGATGTTCGAGGACGCGGTCCGGCCGATCGGGCCCGACGCGCTCGCCGACACTCCACAGTCCGGTGGCGGCGAGGACTTCTCGTGGTATCTCGAGGAGGCGCCGGGGGCGATGGCACGCCTCGGCGTGTGGTCCGGGCACGGCCCGCAACTGGACATCCACCAGCCGACGTTCGACCTCGACGAGCGGGCCCTCGCGACCGGGGTGCGGGTACTGACGAATCTGGTGCTGCAGGTCTAGATTCCGGGGGTGCCGGGGCCCACGTTGCGGCTGTTGCGGGTCCGCAGGCCGCGCACGTAGTCGGCGGGCGCACCGGCGATCTCGGCGGCCTCCGCGATCACCCCGAGGTAGCGGGCGGACGGCAGCCCACCCTCGTAGGCGTCGAGGACGTACAGCCAGGCCAGGGTGGGGCCGTCCGTGGTCTCGACCCGCAACCGGATCTTGCGGTGCAGGCCCAGTTCGGACCCCTCCCAGCGGTCCAGCCGCTGTTCGTCCTCCGCGGGCACGTCGTAGAGCACGACGAACACACCCGTGTCCGGGTTCTCCGGGTCCTCGACGACGGTCGCGAGCGCGCCCTCCCAGCCGATGTCGTCGCCGCTGAACGTGAGCCGCCAGCCCGGCAGCCAGCCCGTGCCCGCCATGGGGGAGTGCGGGCAGCGTTCGAGCATCTGTTCCGGTGCATGTTGGACCCGTACGCGGCATAGATCGGCACGGCGGCAAGCCTAATCCGTACACCGCGCATGCGGGTAACGGACAGGTGTCGCGACCGCCCGTCCCCGGTGGCGTTCCCGGCGCGCGAATAGCACCCGTGCGACCCCCGTCGCCTGCGTGTTCCCGGTCACTGGAATAGCGTTGTACCGGGTGTGGCCGGAGATCCCGGCCCCGCGGCGACCTTGGAGGACGAATGACCCGGATCGTGATCATCGGCGGCGGACCCGCCGGCTACGAGGCGGCGCTGGTGGCGGCGCAGCATCAGGCTTCGGTGACCCTGGTCGATTCCGACGGCGTCGGTGGCGCGTGCGTGCTGTTCGACTGCGTGCCGTCCAAGACGTTCATCGCGTCCACCGGTATCCGCACCGACATGCGCCGCGCCACCGATCTCGGTATCGCTCTCGACCCGTCCAGTGCCACCATCTCCCTGCCGCAGATCAACACGCGTGTGAAGAACCTCGCGCAGGCCCAGTCCGCGGACATCCGGGCACGCCTGCAGAGCGTCGGCGTCCAACTGCTGTCCGGTACCGCCGAACTGATCGACTCGCAGATCGGTATGGCGTCGCACCAGGTGCGTGCCACCCTGCACAGCGGTGAGGAGAAGGTGCTCGACGCCGACGTCGTCCTCATCGCCACCGGCGCCAGCCCGCGTGTCCTGCCCGGAGCCGTCCCGGACGGGGAACGCATCCTCACGTGGCGGCACCTGTACGACCTCGAGGAGCTGCCCGAGCATCTCGTGGTCGTCGGTTCCGGTGTCACGGGTGCCGAGTTCGTGTCCGCCTACACCGAGATGGGCGTCAAGGTGACGTTGGTGTCGAGCCGCGACCGGATGATGCCGCACGAGGACGCCGACGCAGCCCTCGTCCTCGAGGACGTGCTCACCGAACGTGGCGTCACGCTCGTCAAGCATGCGCGGGCCGACGCCGTCGAACGCACCGCGGACGGGGGTGTCCTGGTCAAGCTGTCGGACGGGCGCACCGTCACCGGAAGTCACGCGCTGATGGCCGTCGGCTCCACCCCGAACACCGGCAGTCTCGGCCTCGAGAAGGTCGGCATCGAACTCGACCAGGGTGGCTACCTGCGGGTCGACCGGGTCTCGCGCACCACGGTGTCCGGGATCTACGCGGCCGGTGACTGCACGGGGCTGCTGCCGTTGGCGTCGGTGGCGGCGATGCAGGGCCGTATCGCGATGTACCACGCGCTCGGTGAGGGTGTGAGCCCGATCAAGCTCAAGACGGTCGCGTCGGCGGTGTTCACCCGCCCGGAGATCGCGAACGTCGGTGTCAGTCAGGCGGCGATCGACAGCGGTGAGGTCCCGGCCCGCACCGTGATGCTGCCGCTCAACACCAACCCGCGCGCCAAGATGTCCGGCCTGCGTCGCGGCTTCGTGAAGATCTTCTGCCGCCCGGCCACCGGTGTCGTCATCGGTGGTGTCGTGGTGGCGGCGACGGCGTCCGAGCTGATCCTGCCCATCGCGATCGCGGTGCAGAACAACCTCACCGTCAACGATCTGGCACAGACGTTCTCGGTGTACCCGTCGCTGTCGGGGTCGATCACCGAGGCGTCGCGTCAGCTGATGCGGCACGACGACCTGGACTGACGATTCCTGAAATGTGAGACGGGCATTTCACTTGCTGGACGCGATTGTGTGATGATGTGAGGGGCCGACAACCATCGGCCCCTCACATCGCTCTCCGCCCCGCGGATCCGGGACGACCTGGGTGTTCCAGTCTTCGTTCCGCTGCCACGGGAGTTCTCTCATGTCGCTCGACACGTCCGTCCGGTTGTCCGCTCGCATGTCCGGGCTCCGCAGTTCCGCCATTCGTGACCTGCTCACCCTCACCGCCCGCCCCGACGTGATCAGTCTGGCCGGTGGGCTGCCCGCGACGGAACTCGTTCCGCGTGAACGCATCACGCAGGCCGCCGAGCATGCGCTGGCCGATCCGCGAGCGGTGCAGTACGGGGAGACGTCCGGGTGGGCACCGTTGCGGGAGGTGATCGCGGCCCGGGAGAGCGGGAAGATCGGGCGCGACGTCGACCGGTCGGAGGTCGTCGTCACGCACGGCTCGCAGCAGGCGCTGAGTCTGCTGGCGCAGGTGCTGCTGGACCCCGGTGACACGGTGGTCGTGGAGGAACCCGGCTACACCGGTGCGCTGCAGGTGTTCCGTACCGCGCAGGCCGCACTGGTGCCCGTCGCGCTGGACGCCGACGGGATGGACACCGCGCGCTGGAGAACATGCTGCGGGAGGGCTTGCGCCCCAAGGTCGTCCACACCGTGAGCAACTTCCACAATCCGCGGGGTGTGGTGTTGTCGCACGAGCGTCGACGGCACCTCGCGGCGCTCGCCGACCGGTACGGATTCTGGGTGATCGAGGACGATCCGTACGGCGAACTGTGGTTCGACGCACCCGCACCCGCCCCGGTTGCGGCGCATTCGGAGCGGGTGCTGCGACTGTCGAGCGGGTCGAAGATTCTGGCGCCGGCGCTGCGGATCGGTTGGCTGCACGGTGACCGCCGCGTGTGCGAGGCCGTCGAACTGCTCAAGCAGGGCGCGGATCTGTGCGGGTCGTCGCTGACGCAGCAGATCGCGGCGGAGCTGCTGGCGGACGATCCGTGGCTGACCCGGCACCTGGACACGGTGCGGTCGGCGTATGCGGCGCGGGCCCGGACCCTGGTCGACGCGCTCGCGGAGTCCTTCGGGGGCACCGTGTCCCATGCCGGGGTCCGGGGCGGCATGTTCTGCTGGATCGAGTTCTCCGACGGTGCCGACACGGCCGCCCTGTTGGACACGGCGGTGCGTCACGGTGTCGCGTTCGTGCCGGGCGGGGCGTTCGGTGTCGCGGACGCCCATCGGTCCGCGGCCCGGCTGTGCTTCGCCACCTACGACGGCCCGGTGCTCGCCGACGGGATCGAGCGACTGCGGACGGCGTACGACGCGCATCGGCGTGACCTCGAACTGCTGCGCGTGAGTCGACCCTCCTGCGCGCGATCGTGCGCGCAGGAGGTCGACTCACGCGCAGCAGTTCGAGGTCACGCCCGATGCGCGTCGTACGCCGTCCGCAGTCGCTCGATCCCGTCGGCGAGCACCGGGCCGTCGTAGGTGGCGAAGCACAGCCGGGCCGCGGACCGATGGGCGTCCGCGACACCGAACGCCCCCGCCCGGCACGAACGCGACACCGTGACGCACCGCCGTGTCCAACAGGGCGGCCGTGTCGGCACCGTCGGAGAACTCGATCCAGCAGAACATGCCGCCCCGGACCCCGGCATGGGACACGGTGCCCCCGAAGGACTCCGCGAGCGCGTCGACCAGGGTCCGGGCCCGCGCCGCATACGCCGACCGCACCGTGTCCAGGTGCCGGGTCAGCCACGGATCGTCCGCCAGCAGCTCCGCCGCGATCTGCTGCGTCAGCGACGACCCGCACAGATCCGCGCCCTGCTTGAGCAGTTCGACGGCCTCGCACACGCGGCGGTCACCGTGCAGCCAACCGATCCGCAGCGCCGGCGCCAGAATCTTCGACCCGCTCGACAGTCGCAGCACCCGCTCCGAATGCGCCGCAACCGGGGCGGGTGCGGGTGCGTCGAACCACAGTTCGCCGTACGGATCGTCCTCGATCACCCAGAATCCGTACCGGTCGGCGAGCGCCGCGAGGTGCCGTCGACGCTCGTGCGACAACACCACACCCCGCGGATTGTGGAAGTTGCTCACGGTGTGGACGACCTTGGGGCGCAAGCCCTCCCGCAGCATGTTCTCCAGCGCCGCGGTGTCCATCCCGTCGGCGTCCAGCGCGACGGGCACCAGTGCGGCCTGCGCGGTACGGAACACCTGCAGCGCACCGGTGTAGCCGGGTTCCTCCACGACCACCGTGTCACCGGGGTCCAGCAGCACCTGCGCCAGCAGACTCAGCGCCTGCTGCGAGCCGTGCGTGACGACGACCTCCGACCGGTCGACGTCGCGCCCGATCTTCCCGCTCTCCCGGGCCGCGATCACCTCCCGCAACGGTGCCCACCCGGACGTCTCCCCGTACTGCACCGCTCGCGGATCGGCCAGCGCATGCTCGGCGGCCTGCGTGATGCGTTCACGCGGAACGAGTTCCGTCGCGGGCAGCCCACCGGCCAGACTGATCACGTCGGGGCGGGGGGAGGGTGAGCAGGTCACGAATGGCGGAACTGCGGAGCCCGGACATGCGAGCGGACAACCGGACGGACGTGTCGAGCGACATGAGAGAACTCCCGTGGCAGCGGAACGAAGACTGGAACACCCAGGTCGTCCCGGATCCGCGGGGCGGAGAGCGATGTGAGGGGCCGATGGTTGTCGGCCCCTCACATCATCACACAATCGCGTCCAGCAAGTGAAATGCCCGTCTCACATTTCAGGAATCGTCAGTCCAGGTCGTCGTGCCGCATCAGCTGACGCGACGCCTCGGTGATCGACCCCGACAGCGACGGGTACACCGAGAACGTCTGTGCCAGATCGTTGACGGTGAGGTTGTTCTGCACCGCGATCGCGATGGGCAGGATCAGCTCGGACGCCGTCGCCGCCACCACGACACCACCGATGACGACACCGGTGGCCGGGCGGCAGAAGATCTTCACGAAGCCGCGACGCAGGCCGGACATCTTGGCGCGCGGGTTGGTGTTGAGCGGCAGCATCACGGTGCGGGCCGGGACCTCACCGCTGTCGATCGCCGCCTGACTGACACCGACGTTCGCGATCTCCGGGCGGGTGAACACCGCCGACGCGACCGTCTTGAGCTTGATCGGGCTCACACCCTCACCGAGCGCGTGGTACATCGCGATACGGCCCTGCATCGCCGCCACCGACGCCAACGGCAGCAGCCCCGTGCAGTCACCGGCCGCGTAGATCCCGGACACCGTGGTGCGCGAGACCCGGTCGACCCGCAGGTAGCCACCCTGGTCGAGTTCGATGCCGACCTTCTCGAGGCCGAGACTGCCGGTGTTCGGGGTGGAGCCGACGGCCATCAGCGCGTGACTTCCGGTGACGGTGCGCCCGTCCGACAGCTTGACCAGGACACCCCCGTCCGCGGTGCGTTCGACGGCGTCGGCCCGCGCATGCTTGACGAGCGTGACGCCACGTTCGGTGAGCACGTCCTCGAGGACGAGGGCTGCGTCGGCGTCCTCGTGCGGCATCATCCGGTCGCGGCTCGACACCAACGTCACCTTGACGCCCATCTCGGTGTAGGCGGACACGAACTCGGCACCCGTGACACCGGAACCGACGACCACGAGATGCTCGGGCAGCTCCTCGAGGTCGTACAGGTGCCGCCACGTGAGGATGCGTTCCCCGTCCGGGACGGCTCCGGGCAGGACACGCGGGCTGGCGCCGGTGGCGATGAGGACGACGTCGGCGTCGAGCACCTTCTCCTCACCGCTGTGCAGGGTGGCACGCACCTGGTGCGACGCCATACCGATCTGCGAGTCGATCAGTTCGGCGGTACCGGACAGCAGTTGGACGCCGACGCTCTGCAGGCGTGCCCGGATGTCCGCGGACTGGGCCTGCGCGAGGTTCTTCACACGCGTGTTGATCTGCGGCAGGGAGATGGTGGCACTGGACGGGTCGAGAGCGATACCGAGATCGGTGGCGCGGCGCATGTCGGTGCGGATACCGGTGGACGCGATGAACGTCTTGGACGGCACGCAGTCGAACAGCACGCACGCGCCACCGACGCCGTCGGAATCGACCAGGGTCACCGAAGCCTGATGCTGCGCCGCCACCAGCGCCGCCTCGTAGCCGGCGGGTCCGCCGCCGATGATCACGATCCGGGTCATTCGTCCTCCAAGGTCGCCGCGGGGCCGGGATCTCCGGCCACACCCGGTACAACGCTATTCCAGTGACCGGGAACACGCAGGCGACGGGGGTCGCACGGGTGCTATTCGCGCGCCGGGAACGCCACCGGGGACGGGCGGTCGCGACACCTGTCCGTTACCCGCATGCGCGGTGTACGGATTAGGCTTGCCGCCGTGCCGATCTATGCCGCGTACGGGTCCAACATGCACCCGGAACAGATGCTCGAACGCTGCCCGCACTCCCCCATGGCGGGCACGGGCTGGCTGCCGGGCTGGCGGCTCACGTTCAGCGGCGACGACATCGGCTGGGAGGGCGCGCTCGCGACCGTCGTCGAGGACCCGGAGAACCCGGACACGGGTGTGTTCGTCGTGCTCTACGACGTGCCCGCGGAGGACGAACAGCGGCTGGACCGCTGGGAGGGGTCCGAACTGGGCCTGCACCGCAAGATCCGGTTGCGGGTCGAGACCACGGACGGCCCCACCCTGGCCTGGCTGTACGTCCTCGACGCCTACGAGGGTGGGCTGCCGTCCGCCCGCTACCTCGGGGTGATCGCGGAGGCCGCCGAGATCGCCGGTGCGCCCGCCGACTACGTGCGCGGCCTGCGGACCCGCAACAGCCGCAACGTGGGCCCCGGCACCCCCGGAATCTAGACCTGCAGCACCAGATTCGTCAGTACCCGCACCCCGGTCGCGAGGGCCCGCTCGTCGAGGTCGAACGTCGGCTGGTGGATGTCCAGTTGCGGGCCGTGCCCGGACCACACGCCGAGGCGTGCCATCGCCCCCGGCGCCTCCTCGAGATACCACGAGAAGTCCTCGCCGCCACCGGACTGTGGAGTGTCGGCGAGCGCGTCGGGCCCGATCGGCCGGACCGCGTCCTCGAACATCCGTGCGGACACCTCGTCGTTGACGACGGGCGGGACTCCGCGCCGGTAGTCGAGTTCGTAGCGCACCCCGGTGGGTGCGAGCAGTCCGTGCACGATCTCCCGGACGATCGGTTCGAGCAGTTCCCAGGTGGCGTGGTCGCCGGTCCGGACGGTCCCGGTGAGCAGGCCGCTGCGCGGGATCGCGTTGGGCGCCTGCCCGGCACTGACCGCCCCCCACACCATGACGGTGCCGCTGCGCGGATCGATACGCCGGCTGAGCATGCCCGGGAGCCCGGTGATGACGGTGCCGATCGCGTACACCAGATCCGTCGTCAGGTGCGGCCGGGACGTGTGCCCGCCGGGTGAGTCGAGGACGAGTTCGACGGTGTCCGCGGCCGACGTGATCGCCCCCACCCGCACCCCGACACGACCGGCCTCGAGTCGGGGGTCGCAGTGCAGCGCGAAGATCCGCGACACCCCCTGCATGCCTCCGGCGGCGACGACGTCGAGCGCCCCACCGGGCATCACCTCTTCCGCCGGCTGGAAGATGAACCGCACTCCGATCGGCAACTGCGGCAACGAGTTCAGGACCAAAGCGGTGCCGAGCAGAATCGCGGTGTGGGCGTCGTGCCCGCACGCGTGCGCCACCCCGGGCACCGTCGACGCATACGGCGCGCCGGTCGCCTCCTGCAACGGCAGCGCGTCCATGTCGCCGCGCAACGCCACCCGCATCCCGCCGGGGCCGATGTCGCAGACGATGCCGGTGCCGCCGGGCAGCAGCAACGGCGACATCCCGGCCGCCGACAGCTGGGCGGCAACGAAACTGGTGGTCGCGAACTCGCGGCGCGCCAGCTCCGGGTTGGCGTGGAAGTGCCGCCGCCACCGCGACAGATCCATCGTGTGCTCGGCCAGCCACGCTTCGACGCCTTCGTTCACCGGCACGTCACCTCCTCACCCGGACCCAGTCTGTCACTCCCGGAGCCCGCGCCCCGGTCAACCGAACGTGAAATTGCTGCTGTCGGTCGTGACGGCGAGAGCCTCGAGCGCGTCCCGGTGCAGTCCCCGCTTGATCCCGGCGAGGTTCGCGCCGTGCGTCGACACCAGGGCCGACGCCCGCGCCACGGCCGCGGCGAGAACCGAGCCCCCGTCCGTGTCCGCGTCGACGGTGGCGTCGACGATGCCGGCCGTGCAGGCGTCGCCGCCGCCGTAGCGTCGTCCCGTCGTCATCGCCTCGACCGCCGTCTGCCGGGGCAGCCGGGCCGCGAGCAGCCCGGACATGCCCACCGTGAACGGCATGTTCAGGGTGACCTCGGGCAGGCAGAAGTAGCCGCGGTCGCCGCGCATGACCCGGAAGTCGTGGGCGAGCGCGAGCATCGCCCCCGCACCGAAGGCGTGCCCCTGCACCGCGGCGACGGTCGCCATGGGGAACGCCAGCAGCCGCGAATAGATCGTGTGCACCCGGTCGAGGTAGCCGGGCAGCTCGGCGAGATGCCCGAACACCCAGTCGGTGTCGAGTCCGTTGGTGTAGAACTTGCCGGTCGCCGTCGTGACGAGGGCCGCCGGACCCTCGTGGGCCTCGACCTCGTCGAGCAACGCATGTGTCGCGTCGATCCAGTCGGGGTGGAACCGATTCTCGTTGTCCGTCTCACCCTCGGTGCCGAGGTACAGGACGAAGACGTCGCCGTCGCGCTTGAGGTATGGCATGACGCGATACTACCCACGAGTAATATCGCGTGTCGCCGCTACTGTGTCGCTTCATGGGCACACTCGAACAGCAGGCCGCCGACGTCCTCGCCGAGCGCACCGGCGTCGCGCAGCACGCGGCGGCCGTCGTACTGGGATCCGGGTGGCGGGCCGCCGCCGACGCGCTCGGTGTTCCCGTCGCGACCGTGCCGATGACCGACCTGCCCGGGTTCGCGCCGCCGTCCGCGGCCGGGCACGCCGGAACGGTGCTGTCGGTGCGGGTCGGCGATCTCCCGGTCCTGGTCCTGCTCGGCCGCACCCATGCGTACGAGGGACACGACCTCGCCCGCGTCGTGCATCCGGTGCGGACCGCGATCACCGCCGGCGCCCGCACCGTGATCCTCACCAACGCGGCCGGCGGCATCCGGCCCGGACTGCAGGTGGGCCAACCGGTACTCATCGGCGACCATCTCAACCTCACGGCCCGCTCGCCCCTGGTCGGCGCCCAGTTCGTCGATCTGGTCGACGCCTACAACCCCCGGCTGCGGGCCCTGGCCCGCGAGATCGATCCGACACTCGACGAGGGGTGTACGCGGGACTTCCCGGCCCGCACTACGAGACACCCGCCGAGATCCGGATGCTCGCGACGCTCGGCGCCGATCTGGTGGGCATGTCGACGGTGCACGAGACGATCGCGGCCCGCGCCCTGGGCGCCGACGTTCTCGGGGTGTCGCTCGTGACGAACCTCGCCGCCGGCATCACCGGCGAGCACCTCGACCATGCCGAGGTGCTGGCTGCGGGACAGGCGTCGGCGGCCCGGATGGGCGTCCTGTTGCGCGACCTGCTGGCGCGCCTGTGATGCTCCGGTTCGGGACGGCGGGGCTGCGCGGCCCGGTCGGCGACGGCCCCGACTGCATGAACGTCGGCGTCGTCGAAGCCGCGACGGCGGGCCTGGCGGCGTGGCTGCGTGGCCGCTGCCTCGGTGGCGGCGTGGTGGTCGTGGGCCGCGACACCCGACACGGGTCGGAGGAGTTCGCCCGCGCCGCCGCGGAGGTCCTGGCGGCCGAGGGTTTCGACGTGCGGCTGCTGCCGCGCCCGCTGCCGACACCGGTGCTCGCGTTCGCCGTCCGGTATCTGGACGCGGTTGCGGGCGTGCAGATCACGGCGTCACACAATCCGCCCGCCGACAACGGCTACAAGGTGTACGTGCACGGCGGGTCGCCACTCGCGGCCCCGGCCGACCGGGAGATCGAGGATGCGATCGGCCGCGTCTCACAGATCCGGCGTGCCCCGGTGCACCCTGCCGACGACGCCCTCGTCACCGCGTACCTGGACCGGGTCTCGTCGTTGCCGTTCGGTGACCGCCGCGACGTCCGGATCGCCCTCACTCCCCTGCACGGTGTGGGCGGCGAGACCGCGGTGACTGCCCTGCACGCCGCGGGATTCACCGACATCCACACCGTGGCAACACAATTCACCCCCAACCCCGACTTCCCGACGGTCGCGTTCCCGAACCCCGAGGAACCCGGGGCCACCGACGAACTGCTCGCGCTCGCCGCCGCGCCGTCGACGCCGACCTCGCGATCGCTCTCGACCCGGACGCCGACCGTTGCGCCGTCGGGGTGCCCGGCCCGGACGGGTGGCGGATGCTCACCGGCGACGAGACCGGCGCCCTACTCGGCGACCGCATCCTCTCGCAGGCCCCCGCCGGGGCCCTGGTCGCCACGACGATCGTGTCGTCGACGCTGCTCGGCAGGATCGCCGACGCCCGCGGGTTCCGGTCCACGCGCACCCTCACCGGATTCAAATGGCTCGTCCGCGCCGGGGCCGGCCTCGTCTACGCGTACGAGGAGGCGATCGGGCACTGCGTCGACCCGGACACCGTGCGGGACAAGGACGGTATCTCGGCGGCCGTGCTGGTGGCCGATCTCGCCGCCGATCTGGCCGGACAGGGCCGGACGCTGTCCGATGCGCTCGACGATCTCGCCGCCGAGTTCGGGATGCACGTCACCGGTCAGGTGTCGCGCCGGTTCGACACCGTCGCCGACGCGGACCGCGTCCTGGCGCGGCTGCGCACCCGGCCGCCGACCGAACTCGACGGCACGGCAGTGGCGTTCACCGACCTCGCCGACGCCCGCGGGCCGCTGCGCACCGACGCCGTCGTGTTCGACGGCGACGGCGTGCACGTCACGGTGCGCCCGTCGGGTACCGAGCCGAAACTCAAGTGCTACATCGAGGTCGTCGAACCGGTGCGCGGCCGCGACGACGTGCCGGCGGCCCGCAGCACCGCCCGGGAGCGCACCGCCCGGCTGCGGCGAACTCTCGAGGAGACGATCGCGTAACGACTCAGCGCGGGCCGAACTGCCGGTCCCCGGCGTCACCGAGACCGGGCACGATGAACGCGTTCTCGTCGAGGCCCTCGTCGACGGTCGCGGTGATCAGCCGCACCGGATGCCCGGACGCCTCGAGCGCGGCAACGCCCTGCGGGGCCGCGACGACACACACCGCGGTGACGTCGGTGGCGCCGCGCGCGACGAGCAGGTCGATCGTGTGGACCATCGAGCCGCCCGTCGCGAGCATCGGATCGAGAACGAACACGGGCCGCCCGGACAGGTCCGCGGGCAGCGACTCGAGGTACGGCACCGGCTGATGCGTCTGCTCGTCCCGGCCCATACCGACGAACCCGACCTGCGACTGCGGAATCAGCGAGCTGGCCTGCTCGATCATGCCGAGACCGGCCCGCAGCACCGGCACCAGCAGCGGCGGATGCGCCAGCCGCACCCCCGTCGTGACCGTGACCGGGGTCGTGACCTCGAACGTCTCGATCGGGGCGGTGCGGGTCGCCTCGTAGATCAGCATCTGGGTGAGCTGCCGCAGCGCGGACCGGAACGTCGCGTTGTCGCTGCGTTCGTCGCGCATCCGGGTCAGTAGGGCTGCGGCCAGAGGGTGGTCCACCACCTGCGTTTCCATGACTGTCGAGGATAGTGGGAACCGAAACGGTCTCTACTGCGTCCAACCCGTCGACGAACCAGTATCGATGGGGGATGCGATGAGTGAGTTCTCTGCAACGACATCCGGGATCGCCGCTTTCGGGACGACCGCGGCGGGTCTCGCCGGCCGGGTCGGGACCGCCGGCTCGGGGATCTCGGCGAACGGCACCGGCCTGCTCGGGCCCGTGTTCGGATTGATCGGCGGCGATTTCGTGGCCGCGTTCGAACGGGCCCGCGGCGCCCATTCGGCCGAACTCGGACGGCTCGCCGGCACGTGGTCGGCGATGGGTGACGCCGCAGCGACGACGGCGGCCGCGTACGACGCCACCGACGCCTATACCGCGTCCGGTCTCGATGCGGGGGCGGCGCTGTGATCGACGTTCTCGCCCGCCCGGTCGCCGACCTGCTGGGGGCCTTCGGCACCGGGGTCCTGCCCGCCGGATCACCGGCGGACGCGCTGCGCGTCGCATCGGACACCCTCGACGCGGCCTACCTGGCCGGGCGCACCGCCCTCGGCGAACTCGACCGGGCCTGGTCCGGGGTCGCCGCCGACGCGGCCGTCGACAAGGTGCAGGCCACGCAGGCGTCGACGGTGGTGCTGTCGGATCAGGGCCGGGAGATCGCCGGGGTCGTCGACGCCGCGTCGACGCCGGGGTAGCACCACCGTCGACGCCTGCGTGGCCTGCACCTTGTCGACGGCCGCGTCGGCGGCGACCCCGGACCAGGCCCGGTCGAGTTCGCCGAGGGCGGTGCGCCCGGCCAGGTAGGCCGCGTCGAGGGTGTCCGATGCGACGCGCAGCGCGTCCGCCGGTGATCCGGCGGGCAGGACCCCGGTGCCGAAGGCCCCCAGCAGGTCGGCGACCGGGCGGGCGAGAACGTCGATCACAGCGCCGCCCCCGCATCGAGACCGGACGCGGTATAGGCGTCGGTGGCGTCGTACGCGGCCGCCGTCGTCGCTGCGGCGTCACCCATCGCCGACCACGTGCCGGCGAGCCGTCCGAGTTCGGCCGAATGGGCGCCGCGGGCCCGTTCGAACGCGGCCACGAAATCGCCGCCGATCAATCCGAACACGGGCCCGAGCAGGCCGGTGCCGTTCGCCGAGATCCCCGAGCCGGCGGTCCCGACCCGGCCGGCGAGACCCGCCGCGGTCGTCCCGAAAGCGGCGATCCCGGATGTCGTTGCAGAGAACTCACTCATCGCATCCCCCATCGATACTGGTTCGTCGACGGGTTGGACGCAGTAGAGACCGTTTCGGTTCCCACTATCCTCGACAGTCATGGAAACGCAGGTGGTGGACCACCCTCTGGCCGCAGCCCTACTGACCCGGATGCGCGACGAACGCAGCGACAACGCGACGTTCCGGCGCGCTGCGGCAGCTCACCCAGATGCTGATCTACGAGGCGACCCGCACCCCCCGATCGAGACGTTCGAGGTCACGACCCGGTCACGGTCACGACGGGGGTGCGGCTGGCGCATCCGCCGCTGCTGGTGCCGGTGCTGCGGGCCGGTCTCGGCATGATCGAGCAGGCCAGCTCGCTGATTCCGCAGTCGCAGGTCGGGTTCGTCGGTATGGGCCGGGACGAGCAGACGCATCAGCCGGTGCCGTACCTCGAGTCGCTGCCCGCGGACCTGTCCGGGCGGCCCGTGTTCGTTCTCGATCCGATGCTCGCGACGGGCGGCTCGATGGTCCACACGATCGACCTGCTCGTCGCGCGCGGCGCCACCGACGTCACCGCGGTGTGTGTCGTCGCGGCCCCGCAGGGCGTTGCCGCGCTCGAGGCGTCCGGGCATCCGGTGCGGCTGATCACCGCGACCGTCGACGAGGGCCTCGACGAGAACGCGTTCATCGTGCCCGGTCTCGGTGACGCCGGGGACCGGCAGTTCGGCCCGCGCTGAGTCGTTACGCGATCGTCTCCTCGAGAGTTCGCCGCAGCCGGGCGGTGCGCTCCCGGGCGGTGCTGCGGGCCGCCGGCACGTCGTCGCGGCCGCGCACCGGTTCGACGACCTCGATGTAGCACTTGAGTTTCGGCTCGGTACCCGACGGGCGCACCGTGACGTGCACGCCGTCGCCGTCGAACACGACGGCGTCGGTGCGCAGCGGCCCGCGGGCGTCGGCGAGGTCGGTGAACGCCACTGCCGTGCCGTCGAGTTCGGTCGGCGGCCGGGTGCGCAGCCGCGCCAGGACGCGGTCCGCGTCGGCGACGGTGTCGAACCGGCGCGACACCTGACCGGTGACGTGCATCCCGAACTCGGCGGCGAGATCGTCGAGCGCATCGGACAGCGTCCGGCCCTGTCCGGCCAGATCGGCGGCGAGATCGGCCACCAGCACGGCCGCCGAGATACCGTCCTTGTCCCGCACGGTGTCCGGGTCGACGCAGTGCCCGATCGCCTCCTCGTACGCGTAGACGAGGCCGGCCCCGGCGCGGACGAGCCATTTGAATCCGGTGAGGGTGCGCGTGGACCGGAACCCGCGGGCGTCGGCGATCCTGCCGAGCAGCGTCGACGACACGATCGTCGTGGCGACCAGGGCCCGGCGGGGGCCTGCGAGAGGATGCGGTCGCCGAGTAGGGCGCCGGTCTCGTCGCCGGTGAGCATCCGCCACCCGTCCGGGCCGGGCACCCCGACGGCGCAACGGTCGGCGTCCGGGTCGAGAGCGATCGCGAGGTCGGCGTCGACGGCTGCGGCGAGCGCGAGCAGTTCGTCGGTGGCCCCGGGTTCCTCGGGGTTCGGGAACGCGACCGTCGGGAAGTCGGGGTTGGGGGTGAATTGTGTTGCCACGGTGTGGATGTCGGTGAATCCCGCGGCGTGCAGGGCAGTCACCGCGGTCTCGCCGCCCACACCGTGCAGGGGAGTGAGGGCGATCCGGACGTCGCGGCGGTCACCGAACGGCAACGACGAGACCCGGTCCAGGTACGCGGTGACGAGGGCGTCGTCGGCAGGGTGCACCGGGGCACGCCGGATCTGTGAGACGCGGCCGATCGCATCCTCGATCTCCCGGTCGGCCGGGGCCGCGAGTGGCGACCCGCCGTGCACGTACACCTTGTAGCCGTTGTCGGCGGGCGGATTGTGTGACGCCGTGATCTGCACGCCCGCAACCGCGTCCAGATACCGGACGGCGAACGCGAGCACCGGTGTCGGCAGCGGGCGCGGCAGCAGCCGCACGTCGAAACCCTCGGCCGCCAGGACCTCCGCGGCGGCGCGGGCGAACTCCTCCGACCCGTGTCGGGTGTCGCGGCCCACGACCACCACGCCGCCACCGAGGCAGCGGCCACGCAGCCACGCCGCCAGGCCCGCCGTCGCGGCTTCGACGACGCCGACGTTCATGCAGTCGGGGCCGTCGCCGACCGGGCCGCGCAGCCCCGCCGTCCCGAACCGGAGCATCACAGGCGCGCCAGCAGGTCGCGCAACAGGACGCCCATCCGGGCCGCCGACGCCTGTCCCGCAGCCAGCACCTCGGCATGGTCGAGGTGCTCGCCGGTGATGCCGGCGGCGAGGTTCGTCACGAGCGACACCCCGAGAACGTCGGCGCCCAGGGCGCGGGCCGCGATCGTCTCGTGCACCGTCGACATGCCCACCAGATCGGCGCCGAGCGTCGCGAGCATCCGGATCTCGGCGGGTGTCTCGTAGTGCGGGCCGGGAAGTCCCGCGTACACCCCCTCGTCGAGTGTCGGATCGATCTCGCGGGCCAGGGCCCGCAGCCGGGGGTTGTAGGCGTCGACCAGATCGACGAACTGGGCGCCGACCAGGGGCGAGCGGGCCGTGAGGTTGAGATGGTCGCCGATGAGTACCGGTTGGCCCACCTGCAGTCCGGGCCGGATGCCGCCGGCCGCGTTGGTGAGGATCACGGTGCGGGCGCCGGCGGTGATCGCGGTCCGCACCGGATGCACGACGCGGGCGAGGTCGTGTCCCTCGTACGCATGGGTGCGGCCGAGCAGGACCAGGACCGGGAGATCGCCGACCCGCACCGACAGCACCGTTCCGGCGTGCCCGGGCGGACGGCGGCGCGAACCCGGGCAGGTCGGTCATCGGCACGGTCGCGACGGGAACACCGAGCGCGTCGGCGGCGGCCCGCCACCCGGATCCCAGTACGACGGCCGCCGCGTGCTGCGCGACGCCGGTGCGCTCGGCGAGGACGTCGGCGGCCTGCTGTTCGAGTGTGCCCATGAAGCGACACAGTAGCGGCGACACGCGATATTACTCGTGGGTAGTATCGCGTCATGCCATACCTCAAGCGCGACGGCGACGTCTTCGTCCTGTACCTCGGCACCGAGGGTGAGACGGACAACGAGAATCGGTTCCACCCCGACTGGATCGACGCGACACATGCGTTGCTCGACGAGGTCGAGGCCCACGAGGGTCCGGCGGCCCTCGTCACGACGGCGACCGGCAAGTTCTACACCAACGGACTCGACACCGACTGGGTGTTCGGGCATCTCGCCGAGCTGCCCGGCTACCTCGACCGGGTGCACACGATCTATTCGCGGCTGCTGGCGTTCCCCATGGCGACCGTCGCCGCGGTGCAGGGGCACGCCTTCGGTGCGGGGGCGATGCTCGCGCTCGCCCACGACTTCCGGGTCATGCGCGGCGACCGCGGCTACTTCTGCCTGCCCGAGGTCACCCTGAACATGCCGTTCACGGTGGGCATGTCCGGGCTGCTCGCGGCCCGGCTGCCCCGGCAGACGGCGGTCGAGGCGATGACGACGGGACGACGCTACGGCGGCGGCGACGCCTGCACGGCCGGCATCGTCGACGCCACCGTCGACGCGGACACGGACGGGGGCTCGGTTCTCGCCGCGGCCGTGGCGCGGGCGTCGGCCCTGGTGTCGACGCACGGCGCGAACCTCGCCGGGATCAAGCGGGGACTGCACCGGGACGCGCTCGAGGCTCTCGCCGTCACGACCGACAGCAGCAATTTCACGTTCGGTTGACCGGGGCGCGGGCTCCGGGAGTGACAGACTGGGTCCGGGTGAGGAGGTGACGTGCCGGTGAACGAAGGCGTCGAAGCGTGGCTGGCCGAGCACACGATGGATCTGTCGCGGTGGCGGCGGCACTTCCACGCCAACCCGGAGCTGGCGCGCCGCGAGTTCGCGACCACCAGTTTCGTTGCCGCCCAGCTGTCGGCGGCCGGGATGTCGCCGTTGCTGCTGCCCGGCGGCACCGGCATCGTCTGCGACATCGGCCCCGGCGGGATGCGGGTGGCGTTGCGCGGCGACATGGACGCGCTGCCGTTGCAGGAGGCGACCGGCGCGCCGTATGCGTCGACGGTGCCCGGGGTGGCGCACGCGTGCGGGCACGACGCCCACACCGCGATTCTGCTCGGCACCGCTTTGGTCCTGAACTCGTTGCCGCAGTTGCCGATCGGAGTGCGGTTCATCTTCCAGCCGGCGGAAGAGGTGATGCCCGGTGGGGCGCTCGACGTCGTCGCCGCCGGAGGCATGCAGGGGGTGTCGCGGATCTTCGCGCTGCACTGCGACCCCCGACTCGAGGCCGGTCGTGTCGGGGTGCGGGTGGGGGCGATCACGTCGGCCGCGGACACCGTCGAACTCGTCCTCGACTCACCCGGCGGGCACACGTCCCGGCCGCACCTGACGACGGATCTGGTGTACGCGATCGGCACCGTCATCACCGGGCTCCCGGGCATGCTCAGCCGGCGTATCGATCCGCGCAGCGGCACCGTCATGGTGTGGGGGGCGGTCAGTGCCGGGCAGGCGCCCAACGCGATCCCGCGCAGCGGCCTGCTCACCGGGACCGTCCGGACCGGCGACCACGCCACCTGGGAACTGCTCGAACCGATCGTCCGGGAGATCGTGCACGGACTGCTCGCACCCACCGGGGTGCGCTACGAACTCGACTACCGGCGCGGAGTCCCGCCCGTCGTCAACGACGAGGTGTCCGCACGGATGTTCGAGGACGCGGTCCGGCCGATCGGGCCCGACGCGCTCGCCGACACTCCACAGTCCGGTGGCGGCGAGGACTTCTCGTGGTATCTCGAGGAGGCGCCGGGGGCGATGGCACGCCTCGGCGTGTGGTCCGGGCACGGCCCGCAACTGGACATCCACCAGCCGACGTTCGACCTCGACGAGCGGGCCCTCGCGACCGGGGTGCGGGTACTGACGAATCTGGTGCTGCAGGTCTAGATTCCGGGGGTGCCGGGGCCCACGTTGCGGCTGTTGCGGGTCCGCAGGCCGCGCACGTAGTCGGCGGGCGCACCGGCGATCTCGGCGGCCTCCGCGATCACCCCGAGGTAGCGGGCGGACGGCAGCCCACCCTCGTAGGCGTCGAGGACGTACAGCCAGGCCAGGGTGGGGCCGTCCGTGGTCTCGACCCGCAACCGGATCTTGCGGTGCAGGCCCAGTTCGGACCCCTCCCAGCGGTCCAGCCGCTGTTCGTCCTCCGCGGGCACGTCGTAGAGCACGACGAACACACCCGTGTCCGGGTTCTCCGGGTCCTCGACGACGGTCGCGAGCGCGCCCTCCCAGCCGATGTCGTCGCCGCTGAACGTGAGCCGCCAGCCCGGCAGCCAGCCCGTGCCCGCCATGGGGGAGTGCGGGCAGCGTTCGAGCATCTGTTCCGGGTGCATGTTGGACCCGTACGCGGCATAGATCGGCACGGCGGCAAGCCTAATCCGTACACCGCGCATGCGGGTAACGGACAGGTGTCGCGACCGCCCGTCCCCGGTGGCGTTCCCGGCGCGCGAATAGCACCCGTGCGACCCCCGTCGCCTGCGTGTTCCCGGTCACTGGAATAGCGTTGTACCGGGTGTGGCCGGAGATCCCGGCCCCGCGGCGACCTTGGAGGACGAATGACCCGGATCGTGATCATCGGCGGCGGACCCGCCGGCTACGAGGCGGCGCTGGTGGCGGCGCAGCATCAGGCTTCGGTGACCCTGGTCGATTCCGACGGCGTCGGTGGCGCGTGCGTGCTGTTCGACTGCGTGCCGTCCAAGACGTTCATCGCGTCCACCGGTATCCGCACCGACATGCGCCGCGCCACCGATCTCGGTATCGCTCTCGACCCGTCCAGTGCCACCATCTCCCTGCCGCAGATCAACACGCGTGTGAAGAACCTCGCGCAGGCCCAGTCCGCGGACATCCGGGCACGCCTGCAGAGCGTCGGCGTCCAACTGCTGTCCGGTACCGCCGAACTGATCGACTCGCAGATCGGTATGGCGTCGCACCAGGTGCGTGCCACCCTGCACAGCGGTGAGGAGAAGGTGCTCGACGCCGACGTCGTCCTCATCGCCACCGGCGCCAGCCCGCGTGTCCTGCCCGGAGCCGTCCCGGACGGGGAACGCATCCTCACGTGGCGGCACCTGTACGACCTCGAGGAGCTGCCCGAGCATCTCGTGGTCGTCGGTTCCGGTGTCACGGGTGCCGAGTTCGTGTCCGCCTACACCGAGATGGGCGTCAAGGTGACGTTGGTGTCGAGCCGCGACCGGATGATGCCGCACGAGGACGCCGACGCAGCCCTCGTCCTCGAGGACGTGCTCACCGAACGTGGCGTCACGCTCGTCAAGCATGCGCGGGCCGACGCCGTCGAACGCACCGCGGACGGGGGTGTCCTGGTCAAGCTGTCGGACGGGCGCACCGTCACCGGAAGTCACGCGCTGATGGCCGTCGGCTCCACCCCGAACACCGGCAGTCTCGGCCTCGAGAAGGTCGGCATCGAACTCGACCAGGGTGGCTACCTGCGGGTCGACCGGGTCTCGCGCACCACGGTGTCCGGGATCTACGCGGCCGGTGACTGCACGGGGCTGCTGCCGTTGGCGTCGGTGGCGGCGATGCAGGGCCGTATCGCGATGTACCACGCGCTCGGTGAGGGTGTGAGCCCGATCAAGCTCAAGACGGTCGCGTCGGCGGTGTTCACCCGCCCGGAGATCGCGAACGTCGGTGTCAGTCAGGCGGCGATCGACAGCGGTGAGGTCCCGGCCCGCACCGTGATGCTGCCGCTCAACACCAACCCGCGCGCCAAGATGTCCGGCCTGCGTCGCGGCTTCGTGAAGATCTTCTGCCGCCCGGCCACCGGTGTCGTCATCGGTGGTGTCGTGGTGGCGGCGACGGCGTCCGAGCTGATCCTGCCCATCGCGATCGCGGTGCAGAACAACCTCACCGTCAACGATCTGGCACAGACGTTCTCGGTGTACCCGTCGCTGTCGGGGTCGATCACCGAGGCGTCGCGTCAGCTGATGCGGCACGACGACCTGGACTGACGATTCCTGAAATGTGAGACGGGCATTTCACTTGCTGGACGCGATTGTGTGATGATGTGAGGGGCCGACAACCATCGGCCCCTCACATCGCTCTCCGCCCCGCGGATCCGGGACGACCTGGGTGTTCCAGTCTTCGTTCCGCTGCCACGGGAGTTCTCTCATGTCGCTCGACACGTCCGTCCGGTTGTCCGCTCGCATGTCCGGGCTCCGCAGTTCCGCCATTCGTGACCTGCTCACCCTCACCGCCCGCCCCGACGTGATCAGTCTGGCCGGTGGGCTGCCCGCGACGGAACTCGTTCCGCGTGAACGCATCACGCAGGCCGCCGAGCATGCGCTGGCCGATCCGCGAGCGGTGCAGTACGGGGAGACGTCCGGGTGGGCACCGTTGCGGGAGGTGATCGCGGCCCGGGAGAGCGGGAAGATCGGGCGCGACGTCGACCGGTCGGAGGTCGTCGTCACGCACGGCTCGCAGCAGGCGCTGAGTCTGCTGGCGCAGGTGCTGCTGGACCCCGGTGACACGGTGGTCGTGGAGGAACCCGGCTACACCGGTGCGCTGCAGGTGTTCCGTACCGCGCAGGCCGCACTGGTGCCCGTCGCGCTGGACGCCGACGGGATGGACACCGCGGCGCTGGAGAACATGCTGCGGGAGGGCTTGCGCCCCAAGGTCGTCCACACCGTGAGCAACTTCCACAATCCGCGGGGTGTGGTGTTGTCGCACGAGCGTCGACGGCACCTCGCGGCGCTCGCCGACCGGTACGGATTCTGGGTGATCGAGGACGATCCGTACGGCGAACTGTGGTTCGACGCACCCGCACCCGCCCCGGTTGCGGCGCATTCGGAGCGGGTGCTGCGACTGTCGAGCGGGTCGAAGATTCTGGCGCCGGCGCTGCGGATCGGTTGGCTGCACGGTGACCGCCGCGTGTGCGAGGCCGTCGAACTGCTCAAGCAGGGCGCGGATCTGTGCGGGTCGTCGCTGACGCAGCAGATCGCGGCGGAGCTGCTGGCGGACGATCCGTGGCTGACCCGGCACCTGGACACGGTGCGGTCGGCGTATGCGGCGCGGGCCCGGACCCTGGTCGACGCGCTCGCGGAGTCCTTCGGGGGCACCGTGTCCCATGCCGGGGTCCGGGGCGGCATGTTCTGCTGGATCGAGTTCTCCGACGGTGCCGACACGGCCGCCCTGTTGGACACGGCGGTGCGTCACGGTGTCGCGTTCGTGCCGGGCGGGGCGTTCGGTGTCGCGGACGCCCATCGGTCCGCGGCCCGGCTGTGCTTCGCCACCTACGACGGCCCGGTGCTCGCCGACGGGATCGAGCGACTGCGGACGGCGTACGACGCGCATCGGGCGTGACCTCGAACTGCTGCGCGTGAGTCGACCTCCTGCGCGCACGATCGCGCGCAGGAGACGAATCCGCGCGCAGCGGACGTGGTCTACGTCGTCGGAGCGTCGTCCACCCAGTCGTAGGTGCGTTCGACGGCCTTGTTCCAGCCGGCGTACAGGCGGGCACGCTCGTCCGCGCCCATCCGGGGCCGCCACGTCTTGTCCTCGGCCCAGTTGGCGCGGATGTCGTCCTCGCTCTCCCAGAACCCGACGGCCAGACCGGCCGCGTAGGCGGCACCGAGCGCGGTCGTCTCGTTCACCACCGGACGCGTCACCGGGACGTCGAGAATGTCGGACTGGAACTGCATCAGGGTGTCGTTGACGACCATGCCGCCGTCCACCTTGAGCGCACTGAGCTCGACACCGGAATCGGCGCGCATCGCCTCGATCACCTCCCGCGTCTGATAGGCGGTGGCCTCGAGCGCGGCCCGCGCCAGATGCCCCTTGTTCACGAACCGGGTCAGCCCGGCGATCACGCCGCGGGCATCCGGCCGCCAGCGGGGCGCGAACAACCCCGAGAACGCCGGCACGATGTAGGCGCCGCCGTTGTCGTCGACCGTGTTCGCGAGCGGCTCGATGTCCTTGGCGGACCGGATGATTCCCAGATTGTCGCGCAGCCACTGCACGAGCGACCCCGTCACCGCCACCGAACCCTCGAGCGCGTACACCGCGGGCTTCTCGCCGAGCCGGTAACAGACCGTGGTGAGCAGCCCGTGCTCACTGTGCACCGGAGTGGTCCCGGTGTTGAGTAGCAGGAAGTTTCCGGTGCCGTACGTGTTCTTCGCCTCGCCCGCCGACAGGCACGCCTGCCCGAACGTCGCGGCCTGCTGATCGCCGAGAATGCCGGCGACCGGAATCCCCGCCGAGATGCCGGGCAGGGCGAGCTCGCCGTACACCTCGGACGAACTGCGGATCTCCGGCAGCATCGACATCGGAATCCCCATGGCGGCGCAGATGTCCGGATCCCACTCGAGGGTCTCGATGTTCATCAGCATCGTGCGCGACGCATTCGTCACATCCGTGACGTGCAGGCCACCCGTGAGATTCCAGACGACCCACGAATCGATCGTCCCGAAACACAACTCACCGGCCTCCGCGCGCTCCCGGGCACCGTCGACCCGGTCGAGGATCCAGCGGACCTTGGGGCCCGAGAAGTACGTCGACAGCGGCAGTCCCGTCACGCCGCGGAACCGGTCCGGTCCGGCGTCGCCACCGATCTCGGTGCACAACCGGTCGGTGCGGGTGTCCTGCCAGACGATCGCATTGTGGACGGGCTTGCCGGTCCGGCGGTCCCACACGACGGTGGTCTCGCGCTGATTGGTGATGCCGACCGCCGCGATGTCCGCGGCCGTCAGATTCGTCCTGGCGAGCACCGACCCGATCATCTCCCGGGTATTGCTCCACAGTTCCTCCGGATCGTGTTCCACCCAGCCCGGTTTCGGGAAGATCTGCTCGTGTTCCTTCTGAGCCACGCCCGCGACCCGGCCGTCGTGGTCGAAGATCATGCATCGGCTCGACGTGGTGCCCTGGTCGATGGCGGCGATGTATCGGGTCAACGTCGTCCTCGTCTCTCGCGGTCTCTCGCGCAGTCTCGGCACGAACCTACTAGCCTGAAACCGGATCGGCCGACAACCACGGGAGATCGAGTTGGACAAGCAGCCTGGTGTGCAGTTCCTGGGCCCGCAGCAGCGTGAGCGGGCGTGGGAGCGGTTGGGGAACGAACAGTTCGACGTGATCGTGATCGGCGGTGGCGTCGTCGGGGTGGGTGCCGCGCTCGACGCCGCGACCCGTGGACTGCGGGTCGCGCTCGTCGAGGCCCGGGACTTCGCGTCGGGCACGTCGTCCCGGTCGTCGAAGATGTTCCACGGCGGCCTGCGGTATCTCGAACAGCTCGAGTTCGGGCTCGTCGCCGAGGCGCTGCACGAGCGGGAACTGTCGATGTCGACGCTCGCCCCGCACCTCGTCAAACCGTTGAAATTCCTGTTCCCGCTCACACATCGGGTGTGGGAGCGGCCGTACATGGCGGCCGGATTCCTGCTGTACGACCGCATGGGCGGCGCGAAATCCGTTCCCGCGCAGAAACATCTGACGCGTGCCGGGGCGCTGCGCATGGTGCCCGGGCTCAAACGGAACGCGCTGATCGGCGGAATCCGCTACTACGACACCGTCGTCGACGACGCCCGCCACACCATGACGGTCGCCCGGACCGCCGCTCACTACGGGGCCGTGGTCCGCACGTCCACCCAGGTCGTCGGCTTCCTGCGGGAGGCCGACCGGGTGTCCGGGGTGCGGGTGCGGGACTCGGAGACCGGCGCCGTCACCGAGGTGCGCGGGCATGTCGTGATCAATGCGACGGGGGTGTGGACCGACGAGATCCAGGCGCTGTCGAGGCAGCGCGGGCGGTTCCGGGTACGGGCGTCCAAGGGGGTGCACATCGTGGTGCCGCGGGACCGGATCGTGAGCGATTCGGCGATCATCCTGCGCACCGAGAAGTCGGTGCTGTTCGTCATCCCGTGGGGCAACCACTGGATCATCGGAACCACCGACACCGACTGGAACCTCGACCTCGCGCACCCGGCCGCGACGAAGGCCGACATCGACTACATCCTCGGGCACGTCAACAAGGTGCTCGTCACCGCACTCACCCACGACGACATCGACGGCGTCTACGCCGGGCTGCGGCCACTGCTCGCGGGGGAGAGCGACGAGACGTCCAAACTGTCCCGTGAGCACGCCGTCGCCCGCGTCGCCCCCGGTCTGGTGGCGATCGCCGGCGGCAAGTACACGACCTACCGGGTGATGGGGGAGGACGCCGTCGACGCGGCCGCCGAGGACATCCCGGCGCGGGTGGCGCCGTCGATCACGGAGAAGGTGCCGCTCGTCGGCGCCGACGGGTACTTCGCGCTCGTCAACCAGGCCGTGCAGCTCGGGGAGCAGTACGGGCTGCATCCGTACCGGATCAAACACCTGCTGGGCCGGTACGGGTCGCTCATCGACGAGGTCCTCGGGCTCGCCGCCGACGCCCCCGAACTCTTCGACCCGATCACCGACGCCCCCGACTACCTGCAGGTCGAGGCCGTGTACGCCGCGGCGGCGGAGGGGGCGTTGCACCTCGAGGACATCCTGGCCCGGCGCACCCGCATCTCGATCGAATACCCGCACCGCGGTGTCGACTGTGCCGAACAGGTGGCGCGGCTCGTCGCCCCCGTTCTGGGCTGGGACGAGGAGACGATCGACCGGGAGATCGGGACGTACCGGGCGCGGGTCGAGGCCGAGGTGTGCTCGCAGACCCAACCGGACGATGCATCGGCAGACGCGCTGCGTGCCGCCGCACCCGAGGCGCGGGCGGAGATCCTCGAGCCGGTCAGTGGGTCAGCACGACCTTGAGGACGACGATGCCGGTCGCGACGACCGCCAGGACGGCGGCGGCGAGCAGGGTCGTCCCGGAGGGGCGTTCACCGCGCAGCCGGGTGATGACGAAGACCATCGACGCGATGCGGATCAGGATCGCGACCTCGGCGATCACCTGCGCGGTGAACGGTTCGAGCCACCCGAAGTAGGCGGTGGCCAGGACGACGATCGGGACGACCGCGGAACTGAGGACCGGCACCGAGTCGCGGACCTCGGCGAGACGCTCCTTGGCGGTCAGCTGGGCCCCGGAGCGGACGGATTTGCCGACACCCTCGGCGAAGATGTGCGCGACGAACGTCGAGATCGCGGTACCCGCGACGATCGCGATGGTGCGGGAATCGCTGCGGGAGATGGTTTCCGGGATCAGCGCGGCCAGGATCAGGATGTTGCCGTACACGTAGGCGCTGATGCGGGCGGCCGCGTTCTCCCGGTCGAGCGGAACCCGTCGGCTCAGCAGTGGCCGGTGCAGCAGGGAACGCAGATCCGATTCCATGTGGTGCAGCGTCGCACAGATCAGCCCACGGGCGGCGTGTAGTGCGTCGGATCGTCCCGGCGCCCGAGCGGCGGCAGATTACGGGCCGGAGTGTGCACGAGCGGCGCGTCCACCGGGCTGCGGCCACTGACCCGGTCCAGTCCGCCGCGGGCCCGCGGATGCTTGCGGTAGCGCGGCGGCACCAGACGGAACACTGCGTTCACGGTCCGCCCGGCCCGCCGGTGCAGCCACGCGTCGACCGGCGTCCACCGGAAGCCCAGCAGGTCCCGCACCGGCTGGTCGTACATGCCGACGGTGAGCCACACGAATCCCTTCGCGATCGGGATGCGGGCGAGCCGCCACAGCGGCTGCGGTAGCCACGGTGTGAACGGTGGGTGGCCGAGTCCGGTGAGGTCGAGGACGTCGCGGGTGGCCTTGTTGTCCTCGAGTACGTTCCGGCACATGCGGTCCCAGTAGTCCTGGAAGTCCTCCCACGTCTGCGGGACGGGCCGCATGCTCATGCCGTACAGCCGATACCACTGGACGTGTTCGGTGAACAGCTGTCGCTTCTGCGCCTCGGTGATGCCACCCATGAAGTGTTCGGCGGTGAGGATCGTGCCCATGAAGAACGTGGCGTGCGCCCAGTAGAACGTGTCCGGGTCGAGGGCGTGATAGCGGCGTCCCTGCGCGTCGACGCCCTTGATGGTGCGGTGGTAGTCCCGGACCTCCTCGGCCGTCTGCCGGGCCCGGTCGCCGTCGAACACGACGCCGCCGATCGGATACAGCGACCGCAGCAGCCGCTCCCAGCGTTCCTCGAAGAACCGGGAGTGCTGTTCGACACCCGCCCCGAGCCCGGGATGCATGTTCTGCATCGACCCCGCCCACAGGCCCTGCAGCATGCCGCGCCAGTCGGCGAAGTAGCGCCAGGTGAGCGAATCCGGCCCGAGCGGTGCGGGAGCGGAGGTCTCCGGTGATTCCGAGCGGATCACGTGCTGTCACCTTCCCCAGGGTTCGCCCATCGATGCCAGCGTAGATTCGACAGCGACCGCGGGGCAACGGTTGTACCGTCGGGACATGGCTACGGCGATAGCGATATCGAACCTGGTCAAGACGTTCGGTCGCACACGGGCACTCGACGGGATGGACCTGGACGTGCGTTCCGGGGAGGTGCACGGATTCCTGGGACCGAACGGATCCGGCAAGTCGACGACCATCCGGGTGCTCCTGGGGCTGTTGCGGGCCGACTCCGGTGAGGTCACCCTGCTCGGCGGCGATCCGTGGCACGATGCGGCCGCACTGCACCGGCGTCTCGCCTACGTGCCCGGCGACGTGAACCTGTGGCCGAACCTCACCGGCGGTGAGGTGATCGACCTGTTGGGGCGCCTGCGCGGTGGACTCGACGAGGAACGCCGCGCCGAACTCCTCGACCGATTCGATCTGGATCCGACGAAGAAGGGCCGCACCTACTCGAAGGGGAACCGGCAGAAGGTCGCGCTGGTGGCGGCGCTGTCGTCCGATGCGGAACTGTTGATCCTCGACGAACCGACGTCGGGACTCGATCCGCTCATGGAAGCCGTCTTCCAGGAGTGCATCACCGAGGCCGTGGCGGACGGCCGCACGGTGCTGCTGTCGAGTCACATCCTCGCCCAGGTCGAGGCGTTGTGCGACCGGGTGACGATCATCCGGCTCGGTCGGGCGATCGAGACGGGCAGCCTCGCCGATCTGCGGCACCTGACCCGCACCTCGGTGTCCGTCGAGACGGCCGAGCCGCCGACGGGGCTGTCCGAACTGATGGGGGTGCACGACCTCGTCGTCGACGGCACTCGGGCCCGGTTCCAGGTGGACACCGTCGACCTGGACGCCGCAATCACGCATCTGACCCGATTTCGGATCCGATCACTGGTCAGCCAGCCCCCGACCCTCGAGGAACTGTTCCTCCGGCACTACGGCGACGAACTCTCGGCAGCCGGGGTGGACGAGTCGTGACCACCTGGACGGGCACCGGCACTCTGACCCGGTTCGCGCTGCGCCGTGAACGATTCGCGCTGGTGCTGTGGGTGCTCGCGGGCACGTTCGTGTACTACTCGCAGGCCGTCGGGGTCGGCATCACCTACCCGACACAGGCGGAACTCGACACGGTCGCCGCGTCCATGCAGGGGAATGCGGCGATGATCGCGATGGCCGGCCCACCCCGGGCACTCGACACCGTCGGCGGGCAGGTGGCGTTCCAGGCGAGTGCGTTCGGCATGATCGTGGCCGGCCTGATGAGCATGGTGCTGGTGGGGCGGCACACCCGCGCCGACGAGGAGGCCGGGCGGGACGAGTTGATCCGCTCCGGCGTCGTCGGCCGGCACGCGACGTTCGCGGCGGCAACGATTCTCGCGGTTCTCGTGAACGTGCTCTACGGTGTGGCGGTCGTGGCGGCCCTCGTGGCGTACGGGCTTCCGGTTGCCGGATCGACAGCTCTCGGAGTCGGTGCAACCTGCGCCGGACTCGTGTTCACCGCGATCGCGCTGCTGGTGGCGCAGCTGACCGGAAGTACCCGGACGATGTACGGCATCACCGGGGCCGCGATCGCGGTCGCATACGTGCTGCGTGCGGTCGGTGACGTCGGCAACGGGGTGGCGTCCTGGCTGTCGCCGCTGGGCTGGGGGCAGGCGATGCGGCCGTACGCGGGCGAGATCTGGTGGCCGGCGCTGCTGTCGCTGGCGGTGGCGGTCGTGGTCGCCGCGGCAGCGATGCAGGTGCTCGACCATCGTGACGCCGGTGCCGGCGTGTTCGTCCCCCGGCCGGGCCCGGGGCGGGCGTCACGGGCATTGCACGGTGAACTCGGGCTGGCGTGGACGCTGCAGCGGGGCACCCTGATCGGTTGGACGGTGGGCATGCTCCTCGGTGGGGCGGCGTTCGGGACCATCGGCAACGATGTCGGCGACCTGCTCGGTGACGTGGACATCGGGGAACTGCTGGGCTACGAGAACGCGAGCCTGATCGACGCGTTCTATGCGATGGCCGCGGCGATGCTCGCGATGATCGCGTCGGCCTACGCGATCTCGGCGGCACTGCGGCCGCGAGCCGAGGAACTCGCCGGCCGCGTCGAACCGTTGCTGTCGACGGCGCTGACCCGGCTCCGGTGGACTGCGAGTCACGTGACCGTCACGCTGGTCGGATCGGCGGTGGTGGTCGCGGCAGCAGGACTCGGCATGGGCGTGATGTACGCGATCGTCGCGGGCGACGGATCCCAGGTCGTTCGCCTGTTCGCCGCGACGCTGGCGTATCTGCCCGCGGTCTGGCTGCTCGCGGGCGTCACCGTCGTGCTGTACGGGTTCGTACCTCGTGCGGCGGTGGCCGCGTGGACGGCGCTCGCGTTCTGCTTCGTCGTCCTCATGTTCGGTGTCACGTTGCGCTTCCCGTCGTGGCTGATGAGCGTCTCCCCGTTCGACAACCTGCCGCTGGTTCCGGCCGTCGCGTTCGATCCGGTTCCGGCCGCGGTCACCACGGGGGTGGCGGTCCTGTTGTGCACGGCAGGTCTGCTGGCGTTCCGGCGACGGGACGTGCTCACCACGTGAGGGGCGGCGGATCCCGTGGGTCAGGATCGCAACCGGTAGCCGCGGGGCGTGGCGGAGAATCCGGCCTCGGTGAGCAGCGGTGCGAAATCGTTGCCGTGGACGGTGACCCCGTCTATCTTCTCGATCACGACCTTGTCGACACCGCCGCGGGTGACGGTGGCGGCGAGTGACTCCGCGCCCGTGCGCAGCGCACCGATGTCGTCGGTGAACGTCAGCAGCGTCCGGCCCCCGCGCTCGACGAACAGCACCAGTTCGCCGTCGACGAGCACCACCAGGCCGCCCGCCTTGCGGCCCGGCCGGTGCCTGGACGGTGCATCGGCCGAGTCGTCGTTCCGCGGCCACGGCAGCGCCGCCCCGTACGGGTTCGCCGGATCGCACGCTGCGAGCGTCACCGCCGCCGTGGTCCGGTGGCGTCCGTCGACGGTGTCGGAGTACGAGCGCAGCCGGTCGACGACATCCGACGTCGAGAACTGTGCGCCGCCGAGCGAGTCGACGAAGTAGCCGCGCCGGCAGCGGCCGCTGTCCTCGAACCGGCTGAGCACCTTGTACATCGACGCGAAACCACCGGGCACCTCCTCGGCGACGACCGCGCCGCGGGTGACGACGCCGTACCGTTCGAGCAGCAGATCGGCGGTCGCGTGGGCGCGCAGCGTGGGATCCGGTTCGGGCTCGGGCAGCAGCGACCAGCGTCCACCCGCCGTCGGTGGGCCGGTGCGCGACGGCACCGCCGGCCGGGACAGTCTCCGGTAGGCGTGGGCGCGGGGCGCCCGGCGCGGCGTGCGGTGACTCGGGGTGGCACGGGAGGTGTCCGACAGCAGCGCCCGCAGCGGGGCGAGGGTGTCGTTCCCGATGTGCCCGGCCCACACCAGGTCCCACAGCGCGGACGTCAGCATCGCGTCGTCCGTTGCGTCCGCTCCGATGCTGTCCGCCAACTGCCGGAAGAAGTACGCGCCACCCCCGGCGAGGACATCGAGGACGGCGCGGTGGGTGTCGGTGAGATCGATCTCGGTCGGCGGTGCGAGGGTCAGCGGTGACGATTCGGCCAGGTGCAGGCTCACCCAGCCGTCCTTGCCGGTGATCTGCCCGGCGCCCGCCCACAGCACCTCACCGGTGGCGGTGAGCTCGTCGAGCATCGCGGGGGAGTAGTCGCGCACCCGGGAGCCGAGGATCAACGACTCGAGCGCCGACGCCGGAACCGGCACGCCCGCAAGCTGCTCCACCACGGTCACCACCCCGTCGACACCCCGCAGCTCGCCGCCGACGTGCTGCCAGTCGGGCAGGAATCGGCCCAGGGCCGCAGTGCCCACCGGTTCGATCCCCTCACGGGCCGCGGCGAGAGACCGTCGGCGCAGGCGGCGCAGCACCTCGGTGTCGCACCAC
The DNA here is from genome assembly GCF_030656875.1 of Prescottella sp. R16. Classification (NCBI taxonomy): domain Bacteria; kingdom Bacillati; phylum Actinomycetota; class Actinomycetes; order Mycobacteriales; family Nocardiaceae; genus Rhodococcus; species Prescottella sp. R16. Next base: position 3,376,321 of record NZ_CP130943.1, on the reverse strand, counting down.
TCGCTGCCGGACGCGCCGGGCCGGAACTCGCCCTCCACGACCCGTTTCTCGTGCGCCAGCCGTGCCAGGACGTCACGGGCCACAGCGGATCCGAGCCCGAAGCGCTCTGCCGCCTCGCTCACCGTGAACGGGCCGTGGGTGCGGGCATAGCGGCCGAGGAGATCCCCGAGCGGGTCGTCGACCGGTTCGACGAACGCGGCCGGGGTCCCGATCGGCAACGGCACGCCGAGACCGTCGCGCAGCCGGGCGGCATCCTCGATCGCCGTCCACCACTGCCGTCCCGCGAACGAGACGTGCAGGGCGCGGCGGTGTGCGACGAGTTCGTCGAGCCACGGCACCGGATCGGCAGTGGAACGCTGCGTCGCCTCGTCGATGGTGAGCGGGCCGAGCAGGCGCAGCAGATCCGCCATGCCCTCCACGTCCCGGGCGCGGCGGTCCGGATCCAGCCGCTGCAACTGCCGCTCGGTCGCCTCGATCACGTCGGCGTCGAGCAGTTCGCGCAACTCCACCCGGCCGAGCAGTTCCGCGAGGAGCGTGGAGTCGAGCGACAGCGCGGCGGCGCGACGTTCGGCGAGCGGACTGTCGCCCTCGTACATGAACGCGCCCACGTAGTCGAACAGCAGCGCGTTCGCGAACGGGGACGGGGCCGCGGTCTCCACCTCCACGATCCGGATCTGCCTCCGTCCGAGACGACCGAACAGGTCGCGCAGCGCGGGCAGGTCGTAGACGTCCTGCAGGCATTCGCGGACCGCCTCGAGCAGGATCGGGAACGTCGGGAACTTGCGGGCCACGTCGAGCAGTTGCGCCGAGCGTTGCCGCTGCTGCCACAGCGGTGCCCGCTTGCCGGGGGTGCGTCGCGGCAACAGCAGTGCGCGCGCGGCACATTCACGGAAGCGGGACGCGAACAGCGCCGAGCCGCCCACCTCGTCGGTGACGATGTCCTCGATCTCGTCACGTTCGAACACGAACAGGTCCGCGCCGGGCGGGGTGTCCTCGGTGTCGGGGAGCCGGACGATGATGCCGTCGTCGGAGGCGGTGGGGGCGGCGTCGATACCGAACCGTTCCCGCAGCCGCGCCCCGATCGCGAGCGCCCACGGTGCGTGCGCCCGCAGTCCGTACGGCGAGTGCAGCACCAGTCGCCAGTCGCCGAGTTCGTCGCGGAAGCGTTCCACGACGAGGGTGCGGTCGGTGGGGACGCGTCCCGTCGCGCGGCGCTGGTCCTCGATCAGCGCCGCGAGGTTGGTGGTGGCGTTGGTGTCGAGCCCGGACGCCGTGCAGCGGGCCGCGACCTCGTCCGGGGTGCTCGACGACAGTTCCCGCAGGAATCCGCCGAGTGCTTCACCGAGTTCGGCGGGTCGGCCCAGACCGTCACCGTGCCAGAACGGCAGCCGCCCCGGCAGGCCGTGCGCGGGGCTGACGAGGACCCGGTCGAAGGTGATCTCCTCGATCCGCCAACTGGTGGCGCCGAGCGCGAACACGTCCCCGACGCGGGACTCGTAGACCATCTCCTCGTCGAGTTCACCGACCCGAGACTGGCCGGGAGCGGAGCCCGCGGAGCGACCAGGAGACGCAGCGCCCACCATGTAGACGGCGAACAGGCCGCGGTCGGGGATGGCGCCGCCGGAGGTGACCGCGAGGCGTTGGGCTCCGGGCCGCCCGGTGAGGGTGCCGGCGTCGCGGTCCCACACCAGGCGGGGCCGCAGTTCGGCGAACTCGTCGGAGGGGTAGCGGCCGGCGAGCAGGTCGAGCGTCGACTCGTACGCCGAGCGCGGCAGGGTCGCGAACGAGCCGCTGCGCCGGACCACGTCGAACCACTGCTCGACGTCGACCGGTTCGAGGGCGGTGGCCGCGACGGTCTGCTGCGCCAGGATGTCCAGCGGGTTGGCGGGAATCTCGAGGGCCTCGATCTTGCCGTTCGTCATGCGCTCGACCGTGACCGCGCAGTGGATCAGATCGGTGCGGTGCTTGGGGAAGAGCACACCGCGGGAGATCTCGCCCACCTGGTGTCCGGCCCGGCCCACGCGTTGCAGCCCGCTCGCCACCGACGGTGGCGCCTCCACCTGGACGACGAGATCGACTGCGCCCATGTCGATTCCGAGTTCGAGGCTGCTGGTGGCGACGACGCAGCGCAGACGCCCGGACTTGAGGTCGTCCTCGATGATCGCGCGCTGGTCCTTGCTGACCGAGCCGTGGTGGGCGCGTGCCAGCAGGGGACCGGCTCCGTAGCTGACCTCGGTGGGCGCACCGATCTGTGCCGGCGGCCTGCCCTGTTTCTCGATCGTGCCGCCGAGCCGTTCGCCGTAGATCTCGTTGAGCCGGGCGGTGAGTTTCTCGGCGAGGCGGCGCGAGTTCGCGAACACGATCGACGACCGGTGCTCGAGGATCAGGTCGACGATCTGCTCCTCGACGTGCGGCCAGATCGACCCGGCCTGTGGGGTGCCGGTCTCGTCGTCGGTGGTACCGAGCTCGGTCATGTCCTCGACCGGGACCCGCACCGTCAGATCGAACGTCTTGGCGGCCGGCGGCGCGATGATCCGCACGGGGGCGGCGCCGGCGAGGAACCGGGCCACCTCCTCGTGTGGGCGCACCGTCGCGGACAGCCCGATCCGCTGGACCGGTTCGTCGCGCAGCATGTCGAGGCGTTCGAGCGACAGCGCCAGGTGCGCGCCGCGTTTGGTGCCGGCGACGGCGTGCACCTCGTCGATGATCACCGTCTCCACCCCGGCGAGGGTTTCCCGCGCCGACGACGTCAACATCAGGAACAGGGATTCGGGGGTGGTGATGAGGATGTCGGGTGGGGTCTTGATCAGCTTGCGGCGTTCGCCGGTGGGGGTGTCGCCGGAGCGGACACCGACCCGGATCTCCGGCGGCTCGAACCCGAGACGCTTCGCGGTCTGCGTGATGCCGACCAGTGGCGCCCGCAGGTTGCGTTCGACGTCCACACCGAGGGCCTTGAGCGGGGAGAGGTACAGGACGCGGGTGCGAGTGGCCGCGGTGCGCTTCTCGTCGGCTTCCACAGTCGATGCCAACCGGTCCAGCGCCCACAGGAACGCCGACAGCGTCTTGCCGGAGCCGGTGGGCGCCACGACGAGGGTGTGCGCGCCGCTCGCGATCGAGTCCCACGCCCCGAGCTGCGCGGCGGTGGGCGCGTCGAAGGCGCCGTCGAACCACTCCCGGGTGGGGGCGGAGAAACGCTCGAGGACGGAGTCCATGCGGTCCATCTTGCAACGACGGTCCGACAAGTGTCGTCACCTGCGCGAACACGGGGCCGGGGACAGACGGGATGCTTCGGTCACGGATCTCGGTACCACGTACAGACCGTTCCGCAGCCGATACTCTGGAGAGGTTCCGGACGGTCTTTGACCTGATCGGGGCCGTCTTTCTGCTAGGAGGGGAGCTCCCCGTGAAACTCCACAGAACCGCGGCCGTGTCCGTGCTGGCGATCGCGGCACTCGGTGTCGCGACCGGCACCGCGTACGCGGAACCGGGTGCGCCACCCGACGCGATCCACTATCGGACGCAGATCGGCGCGGACGGTGCGTCCCTCGACACCGTCCTCGACGCCGGTACGTTCCGTGTAGCAGGCGATGTCGTCGACGTCGTCGCCCCGTCCGGCGCCACGGTCGGCACCGTCCCGCTCAGCTATCCGGTCGCCGGCACCGCCGTGCCGCTGTCCGCGACCGTCGACGGCAACCGGCTCACGCTCACCCCGGAGGTTCCGGTGCAGGGGGTGGCGGAGCTCGAGGATGCCGACGCCCGGCAGGACGCCTACAGCAACATGGTGCGCGAGATCGAGAAGGGCTGGAACAGTGGCGGCCAGATGAACGCACAGATCGGCGCGGGTGTCGGCGCCGTCGTCGGATGTGTTCTGTTCCTGTTCGTCGGCTGCATCCCCGGGGCCGCGATCGGTGGTGTCATCGGCGCCGCGAACGGCATCAACGCCGCCAATCCGGCAGTGCAGCCCGCGGTCTTCGATTTCATCGCGACGCTGTACTGACGAGGAGGGAGGGTCAGGATCTGCTCGCCCCTGCGTCGGGGAGGGGCGAGCCCCGCTGCAGGAGTGCGCGCAGGTTGTCGGTGACGATGCGGGCCGAGATGTCGGGGTCGATGGCGCGTTGGATGCCGAGTCCCACACCGAGGCTGAGGATGCTGCGCGCAGCATCCTCGGGTGGCAGCGGCAGCACGATCCCGGTTGCGGTGGTCAGCGAATTCACCAGGGCCAGAACCATTCCGTGCGCCATTCCCAGGGCCGACGCCAGCGCGGCCTGCACCTCGGGGTCGTGCCGGCAGGCGGCGATGAACTCGAACTCGAGCATCGTCCAGCCCACGTCACCGAGGGTGCGTGCGGCCCACTCCTGGATGCGGTCGAGCAGCTCGTCGAGGTCGCCGTCCGCGGCCACGAGTGCTGCCACCTCCTCGAACTTCGTCGTGTGGATCAGGTCGAGGACCTCGAGGCACAACTCCTTCTTGCCGCGGAAGTTCGAGTACACCGCGCCCTTCGAGTAGCCCGCCGTCTCGGCGACCTTCTCGAGTGACGTCGCCGCGTAGCCGTCGGTGAGGAACAGGTCGCGGGCGGTCGCGAGCAGGTCCGCGCGGGTCCGGGCCTGGCTCTCCGATCTGGTCAAACGTGCCATGCGGTCATTCTCCACGACGATTGGGCTACCGCCGGTATCTGAATGCTGTTAGTTTCTGCATATGACGTCGAGTGACACACATCTCAGTCGGGGCCTGGTCATCGGATGCGGGGGAACACTGGGGGCCGCGTGGACCGTTGCCGCGCTGGTCGCGGTCCGTGACGCGCTCGGATGGGATCCGCGCGACGCGGACACCCTGGTCGGCACGTCGGCGGGGGCCGAACTCGTCACGATGCTCGGGAGCGGCATCGGCGTCGACGAGATCCTCGCGATGCAACTGGGGGAGCCCACGCATCCGGTGCTGTCGCACCATCTCGAGGGCGCGCCGGGCCGGTTCCCGCCGTTACCGCGACCGCGGCCGAGTGCACCCGGTCTGCTGCGCCGCGCCGTGCCCACCATGACCCGGTTGAGCGGGTTGCTCCCGGAGGGCCGCGGCGACGCCGACTGGCTGGACCGCCTGGCCGCCGGCGTCGCGGACCCCGACGGGTGGGTGCCGCACACCCGGACCTGGTTGGTCGCAATGGACGCCGCCACCGGTGAGCAGGTGGCGTTCGGGGCGCAGGGGGCGCCGAACGCGACGCTGTCGGAGGCACTGCGGGCATCGTGGGCGATCCCGGGCTGGATGTCACCGGTCACGATCGGCGGTCGGCGGTACGTCGACGGAGGTGCGGCCTCCACCGCGTCGGCCGATCTGCTGGCCGGACGCGGACTCGACGAGGTGATCGTGCTGGCACCGATGGCCTCCCGCGGCCGCATCCCCGGCCGCGGACCGGCCGCCCTCGAACGTCTGGTGCTGCGGAACTGGATGAGCGCCGGACTCGACGCCGAATGCGCGGCGCTGGCGGCGTCCGGCACGCGCGTGATCCGGATCGACGCGACCGCCGAGGATCTCGCCGTGATGGGTGCCAACTTCATGGACGATCGCCGCCGACTCGCCACTCTGGAACACTCGCTGCGCAGCACCCGCACCCAGGTGCAGCGCGCCCTCGCGGCAGGAGCCCGCGCATGACCGGCCACCACGAGGTGATCGTCGTCGGCGCCGGAATCTCGGGGATCGGTGCCGTGATCCGGTTGCAGCGCATGGGGATCGACGACGTCGTGATCCTCGAGAAGGCCGACTCCCTCGGCGGAACCTGGCGTGACAACACCTACCCCGGGTGCGCGTGCGACGTGCCGTCCGCGCTGTACTCGTACTCGTTCGCGCCCAACCCCGGATGGAGTCGACTGTTCGCGGGCCAGCACGAGATCCGCGAGTACATCGAGCGGACCGCCGCCGAGCACGGCGTGCACGAGCGCGTCGAGTTCGGTACCGAACTGCTGCGTGCCCAGTGGGACGAGACCACGCGGCGGTGGGTGCTGGAGACGTCGAACGGCACCTTCACCGCGAACGCGGTGATCGCGGCCGCCGGCCCGTGGAACCAACCGCTGATCCCCGACGTCCCGGGGCTCGACGGGTTCACCGGCGAGGTGTTCCACTCGTCGCGCTGGAACCACGACTACGACCTGTCCGGCAAGCGGGTCGCCGTCGTCGGGACGGGCGCGTCGGCGGTGCAGTTCGTCCCCGAGATCGCGCCGGTGGTGGGGGAGTTGCACCTCTATCAGCGGACGGCGCAGTGGGTGCTGCCCAAGCCGGACACCGCGCTGCCCGGCCCCGTCCGTGCGGCGATCGGCGCGATCCCCGGATCGCTGAATACGCTGCGCCGCATCCAGTACGGGATCATGGAGGCCCTCGGTGTCGGCTTCCGCAACCCGTGGATCCTGCGGGTGATCCAGCAGATCGGCCGCATGCAGCTGCGGGCGCAGATCCGGGATCCGGAACTGCGCCGGGCGCTCACCCCCGACTACACGCTCGGCTGCAAGCGGCTGTTGATGTCCAACACGTACTACCCTGCGCTGAACCGCCCGAACGTCGAGGTGCACGCGAACGCGGTGCGGCAGGTGCGGGGCAACGTGGTGATCGGCGCGGACGGCCAGGAGCGTGAGGTCGACGCCATCATCTTCGGCACCGGTTTCCACATCCTCGACATGCCCATCGCCGGACGGGTGTTCGACGGTCAGGGCCGCAGCCTGGGCGACCACTGGAAGGGCAGCCCACAGGCCTACCTCGGCACCACCGTCGCCGGATTCCCCAACGCGTTCGTGCTGCTGGGCCCGGCCCTCGGCACCGGGCACACGTCGGCGTTCATGATCCTCGAGGCGCAACTCGACTACCTGACGGCCGCGATCGGCGCCGCGCGCTCGGCCGGCTGGACCCGCATGGAACCCCGGCCCGAGGTGCAGGCCGCGTTCAACGCCGAGGTGCAGCAGGCCCTCGCCACCACCGTCTACAACGCCGGCGGCTGCCAGAGCTACTTCCTGGACGTCAACGGCCGCAACAGTTTCAACTGGCCGTGGTCCACCGGGCGGATGCGGGAGCGATTGCACCGCTTCGACGAATCGGCCTATCTGACATCGACGGAGGTTTCCTCATGACCCGATACCCCGAGATCGACCTGGGCGGAGCGCGGGTGCTCGTGACCGGCGCCGGACGCGGCATCGGCCGGGCCACCGCGGAGGCGTTCGCCGCCCGCGGCGCGACCGTCGCACTCGCCGACATCGACCGGGACGCAGTGGAATCCACCGCAGACGGACTCGGAACCGCGCACGTGTTGGACGTGCGGTCGCGGGCGTCGTGGGATGCGTGCGTCGCCGAGGCGGGGCCGATCGACATCCTCGTCAACAACGCCGGCGTCATGCCGGTCGGCGGTTTCCTCGACGAGCCCGATGCGACCGGCGAGATGACGATCGACGTCAACGTGTGGGGCCCGATCCACGGGATGCGCGCCGTGGTGCCCGGCATGATCGAACGCGGGCGCGGGCACGTCGTGAACGTCGCATCGCTGGCCGGCAAGATCGCGATCCCCGGCCTCGCGGTCTACAACGCGAGCAAGTATGCGGCCGTGGGACTCTCGGCGGCTGCCCGGCTCGAGTTCGCCGACCACGGAGTCAGTGTGTCGACCGTGCTACCGAGCGCGGTGCGGACGACGCTCACCTCGGGCATCCCGCTCGGCAAGGGACTGCCCACCGTCGACCCCGAGGACATCGCCGACGCCATCGTGCGCACCGTCCGCACCCGCCGCGCCGAGACGCCGGTCCCGGGCTACCTCGCCGCCCTCGACCTCGGGCTCGCCGTGGCGCCGGAACGGCTGGTGCAGTGGATCCGCCGGGCCGTCGGCGGTGAGCGGGCACTGACCCGCGTCGACCCCACGACGCGGGCCGACTACGACGCGCGGCTGCGGCGCGACGAGATCCGCGACGAGCAGCCCGGCTAGCCGAACTCCACTCCCTGTGCGAGGGGAAGTTCGTCCGAGTAGTTGACGGTGTTGGTGGCGCGGCGCATGTACGACTTCCAGGCGTCGGAGCCGGATTCGCGTCCGCCGCCGGTGTCCTTCTCGCCGCCGAACGCGCCACCGATCTCCGCCCCGGACGTGCCGATGTTGACGTTCGCGATGCCGCAGTCGGAGCCGTCGGCGGCGAGGAACCGTTCGGCCTCGCGCTGGTCGGTGGTGAAGATCGCCGACGACAAGCCCTGTGGGACACCGTTGTGCAGTTCGACGGCCTCGTCGAAGGTGTCGTACGCGAGGACGTACAGGATCGGCGCGAACGTCTCGGCCCGCACGATCGCGGTCTGCGCCGGCATCCGGACGATCGCGGGCCTGACGTAGAACGAGCCGCCGCCACCGATGCGTTCGCCGCCGGTGACGACGACACCGCCGTCGGCGCGCGCGGTGTCGAGGGCGGCGTGCATGGCGTGCAGCGCCGCCCCGGAGATCAACGGCCCCACCAGGACGCCGTCGTCGAACGGATCACCCACCGGCAGTTGCCGGTACGCGTCGGCGATCCGGGCGGTCACGTCGTCCACGACGGATCGGTGGACGATCAGCCGCCGCAGCGTGGTGCACCGCTGGCCCGCGGTGCCGGCGGCCGCGAAGACCACGGCGCGCACCGTCAGATCCAGATCGGCTGACGGCGTCACCACCGCGGCATTGTTGCCGCCCAACTCCAGCAGGCAGCGACCGAAGCGGGCCGCGACCCGCGGCGCCACCGCACGCCCCATCCGCACCGATCCGGTTGCGCTCACGAGCGCGACCCGCGGATCGTCGACCAGTTGCTCGCCGATGACCGCCGCCCCGAGCACCACGTGGTGCAGGCCGTTCGGGGCTCCGGTCTCGGCGGCGGCCCGGCGCAGCAACGCGTCGCACGCGATCGCGGTGAGCGGGGTGGTCTCGGACGGCTTCCACACCACCGGATCGCCGCACACCAGTGCCAGCGCGGTGTTCCACGACCACACCGCGACCGGGAAATTGAACGCCGAGATCACCGCCACCACCCCCAGCGGATGCCACGTCTCCGACAGCCGATGGCCCGGCCGCTCCGAGGCGATGGTGCGCCCGTACAACTGCCGGGACAGCCCGACCGCGAACTCGCAGATGTCGATCATCTCCTGCACCTCGCCGAGGGCCTCGGAGCGGATCTTGCCCGCCTCCAGGGTGACCAGGTCGGCCAGGTCGGACCTGTGCTCGGTGAGCAGTTCACCCAGTCGGCGCACCACCGCGCCCCGCCGGGGTGCGGGCACCGCCCGCCACGTTCGGAACACCTCGGACGCACGCCGCACCGCCGCATCGACGTCGGCGGACGTGCTCGGGTGCAGGAACGCGAGGACCGAGCCGTCGATGGGGGTGCGCGCCGAGATCGGGGCCGGGCCTGCGTCGCCTCCGATCTCGGGAAGCGTTGCCCCGCAACGATCGAGCGCCGCGATCGCGCGATCCGCCAACATGCCGGTGCCGGGAAGTGTCATCGCTGGGGTCCTCTCGACTGCTCCTGCTGACGTCGGTACAGCTCGTACGGATCGTGGATGTCCCGGCCGATCGCCGCGGCCAGCGAGGCACGGGAGAAGTCGTCACCCGCCTCACCGGTGGTCGCGGAAGTGTCGGTGTCGAGATTGGAGCGGAAGATGCCGGCCGCCGACTTCGGCAGGAAGTCCTCGTAGACGATCGGTTCGCGTACCCCGCCGTGATACGTGAAGTACGCGGCCTCGTGCTTCTCGAGTTCGTCCTCCGACGTCGGGAAGCGTCTGTCCCACAGCCCCTTCGTGTTCGACGGGTCCGCGTCCATCAGGTCGTCGTAGAGTTCCCGGCCGCTCTCGGTGAGGGCGATACCGCGGGCCTCGACCTCCCCGAACCGCACCCGCAGCGCGCCGTCGGCGACCGAGCCGTCGGGCAGCGCGAACCGTCGTGGCTCGGCCAGCGCCCGGAACGACGTCTGCCGCAGCAGCACCGCCGGACCGCCCCAGCGTGGTGGACCCTGGATCCGGTCGATCATCGCGACGCCGCGCTCCGACATCCGCGCGTACAGGTCGTCGATGTCGAGCACCCGCGGCGTCAGATGGTTGATGTGGGTGCTCGACACCCCGCCGATGTCCGCAGCCACCGCAGACACCGCCTCGAGCTCGCGGTACCACCCCAGGTCCACCGGTTCGTGCGACAACTCGAACACCGACGTCGCGAGCGCCACGAAGCGCCGCGCCTGCGGCTCGTCCAGGCCGCCGTCGTCCGCGGCGCGGCGGGCCAGCGACAGCAGCACGTCGGGGAACAGGCGCCGCCGCGACAGGAACCCGTCGAGTTGCCGCTGCAGGTCGGTGTCGAAGAACCGGCGGTCGCCGGTGGTGAGCATCGAGGTGAACACCCGGAACGGATTGCGGGCGAGCTCACCGGACTCGATCGGCCGAAACGCCGTGGACACCACCGGCACCGGCGGCGACGCCTCCCGCAGGTCGTAGAAGCCCACCGGATACATGCCGAACCCGGCGAACAGCACCGCGACGTCGTGCAACTCGGCCGGGGTGCCCACCCGGATCGCACCGTGCCGCTCGGCCGTGACCCGCGCGATGCTGCCGAACCGCTCCGCCGAGTCCGGATGCGCGGCAAGGAAGTCCGCATTGACCGATTCGGTGACGTCCACCAGTGTCGTGTACTCCGGAACCTCGCGGCCGTACATGCGAGACAGCGCCGCAGCGAATCTCGACCGTAGTTCGTGGATTTCGGCCATCGTCCCTCGATGGTACGAGCGTCGAACACCGGACGGGTGCGGATGAGCGGACGTAGTCTGGGTGCATGAGCACCGCGGTCCGCCCCGCGGCCGGTGACTCGGACCTTCCGGCCGGGCGAGTACACGACGTCCTGCGAGCGCACATGCTCACGGACGGATTCGACCTCGTCCTCGATCTGGAGAACTCGCGCGGCACCCACGTGGTCGACCTCCGCGACGGCACCGCGTACCTCGACATGTTCGCCTTCTTCGCGTCGTCGGCGCTCGGCATGAACCATCCGGCGCTCGCCGACGACGACGAGTTCCTGCGCGAACTCGCGGCGGCCGCGATCGACAAGCCCAGCAACTCCGACATGTACACCGTGCCGATGGCCCGGTTCGTCGACACGTTCGCCCGCGTCCTCGGCGATCCGGCACTGCCGCACCTGTTCTTCGTCGACGGTGGCGCCCTCGCGGTCGAGAACGCGCTCAAGGTGGCGTTCGACTGGAAGAGCCGTCTGAACGAGACCCACGGGCTCGATCCCGCGCTGGGGACGCGGGTGCTGCACCTGACCGAGGCGTTCCACGGTCGCAGCGGCTACACGCTGTCACTCACCAACACCGACCCCGTCAAGATCGCGCGGTTCCCCAAGTTCGACTGGCCGCGCATCGACGCCCCGTACCTCACGGACGGCCGGGACATCGAGGCGGCGGAACAGCGCACCCTCGCGCAGGCCCGGCGGGCATTCGCCGAACACCCGCACGACATCGCCTGCTTCCTCGCCGAACCGATCCAGGGGGAGGGCGGCGACCACCACTTCCGTCCCGAGTTCTTCGCCCGCATGCAGCAGCTGTGCCTGGAACACGACGCCCTGCTGATCCTCGACGAGGTGCAGACCGGCTGCGGGCTCACCGGCACCGCGTGGGCCTACCAGCAGCTGGGTGTCACTCCCGACGTCGTCGCGTTCGGCAAGAAGACCCAGGTGTGCGGCATCATGGCCGGCGGCCGCGTCGACCGCGTGCACGACAACGTGTTCGAGGTGAGCTCACGGATCAACTCGACGTGGGGCGGCAACCTCACCGACATGGTGCGGGCCCGGCGCATCCTCGAGGTGATCGAGGAGGACCGGCTGATCGACCGGGCCCGGCTGTGCGGCGCCCATCTGCTCACCCGGCTCGAGCACCTGGCCGCGAGCCACGACGCTGTCACCGAACCACGGGGCCGCGGCCTGATGTGCGCGATCACGCTGCCCACCCCCGAGTTCCGGGACGACACCGTCACCGCACTGCGTGAACGCGAGCACGTGCTGATCCTGCCGACCGGAGTGCGCGGTATCCGGTTCCGGCCACCGCTCACCGTGACCATCGCCGAACTCGACGCCGCCGTCGACGCGATCGACCGGGTGCTCGCCCGAGCCCACGCGTAGAGGCCCACGTAGGGACCGAAGTCCCCGATCCCCGGTGTTCCGTCCCACATCGGCGGTGCGTGGCGGCGCGACGTCCGACACTCTCGTTACGATTGACGCGGTCTATCGAGGAGGCAGACGAGTGCAGATCACCAGCGTCGGACACGCCGGATTCCACATCCAGACCGAAGCGGGGGCGATTCTCTGCGACCCGTGGGTGAACCCCGCGTACTTCGCGTCGTGGTTCCCGTTCCCGGACAACACCGGACTCGACTGGGACGCCCTCGGCGACGTCGACTACCTGTACGTCTCGCACCTGCACAAGGACCACTTCGATCCCGAGACACTGAGCAAGCACGTCAACAAGGACGCGACCGTCCTGTTGCCGGACTACCCGGTGCCGGACCTCGAGCGGGAACTCCGCAAGCTGGGCTTCACCAAGTTCTTCGAGACACAGGACTCCGTGAAGCACACCGTCACAGGCCCTAAGGGTGACCTGGACGTCATGATCATCGCGCTGCGCGCGCCCGCGGACGGCCCGATCGGCGACTCCGGTCTGGTGGTCTCCGACGGCGAGACCGTGTGCTTCAACATGAACGACGCCCGGCCCATCGACATGGATCCGATGCTCGAGGCGTTCGGCAAGGTCGACATCCACCTGCTGCAGTACTCGGGCGCCATCTGGTACCCGATGGTCTACGACATCCCGGCCGGCACCAAGCGCAACTTCGGCAAGCAGAAGCGTCAGCGCGGCATGGACCGCTGCCGCAGCTACATCGACCAGGTCGGTGCCACGTGGGTGGTGCCGTCCGCGGGCCCGCCGGTGTTCCTCGATCCTGCGCTGCGGGATCTCAACGACGATCACGGCGACGAAGGCAACATCTTCCCCGACCAGATCGTGTTCCTCGAGCAGATGCGCATCCACGGCAACGACGGCGGCCTGCTGATGATCCCCGGCTCGACCGTCGACATCCACGGCGACAAGGCCACGCTCACACACCCGATCCCGGACGCCGACGTCGACAAGATCTTCACCGACAAGGCCGCCTACATCGAGGACATGGCGCAGCGTCTCGCACCGGTCATCGAGGCCGAGAAGGCCACGTGGGCGCCCGCCGAGGGTGAACCACTGCTCGGGCCGCTCAAGGCCAAGTTCGAGCCGATCATGGCGCAGTCCGATCTGATCTGCGACGGCATCGGCTACCCCGTCGGCCTGGTGATGGGAGACGAGACCGTCGTCCTCGACTTCCCGAACCGCACCGTCCGCGAGCCGCAGGACGGCGACGGCAAGTACCGCTACGGTTTCCGCATCGCACCCGAACTGGTGCGCACCGTCCTGCGTGACGACGAGCCCGACTGGGTCAACACGATCTTCCTGTCCACCCGCTTCGAGGCGTGGCGTGTCGGCGGCTACAACGAGTTCCTCTACACGTTCTTCAAATGCCTCACCGACGAGCGCATCGCGTACGCCGACGGCTGGTTCGCCGAGGCCCACGACGACAGCGCCTCCATCGAGATGGGCGGCTACGAGATCCAGCGGCGCTGCCCGCACCTCAAGGCCGACCTGTCCAAGTTCGGTGTCGTCGAGGGCACGAACCTGACGTGCAACCTGCACGGCTGGCAGTGGGACCTCGAGACCGGGCGTTGCAAGACGTCCAAGGGTCACGAGCTGCGGACGAAGAAACTGGGCTAGTTTGGGCGCATGACGACGACGCCGGAGACGCCGGAGACGAGCATCGTGATCGAATCGGTTCCCAACCTGCGGGACGTCGGCGGCCACCGCACCCGCGACGGGGCGACGGTCGCCGCGGGCCGCTTCTTCCGGTCGACGGATCTGAGCAAGGTCACCGTCGACGACGCCCCGCGTCTCGCGGAGCTGGGCCTGGTCACGGTGTTCGACCTGCGGACGCATGCCGAGCGGGTGGCCGCCCCGGACCGGCTCCCGTCGTCGGCGCGGGAGGTGCCGCTCGACGTCCTCGCGGACCGCGCCACCCAGGCGGTGCCCGCGCAGATGAAGGCGTTCCTGAAGGATCCGTCGATCGCGGTGTCGATGCTCGGGGAACATCAGGCTCACGGCTACATGCTGGGCAGCTACCGGGACTTCGTGACGATGCCGAGCGCGGTCGCGTCGTATCGGGCGATGTTCACCGATCTCGCGGCCCGTGAGACGCTACCGGCGCTCGTGCACTGCACCACCGGCAAGGACCGCACCGGATGGGCGACAGCGTCACTGCTGCTGCTCCTCGGCGTGGACGAGGACGACGTCTTCCACGACTACCTGCTCACCAACACGCTGCTGTTGCCGACGTTCGCGAGCGCGTTCGACAAGTTCGCTGCGGCCGGCGGCGACCCGGAAACCCTGAAGGACATCCTCGGGGTCCGCGCCGAATACCTGCACGCGGCGCTCGCACAGATGCAGGAGACGTTCGGGACGATCGAGGGCTACTTCACCGACGGCCTCGGCATCGACACCGCCGGACAGGACGCGATCCGCGCCCACCTGCTGGAGAGCTGACGGCTACGCGGTGATCCGCAGTGGCCGCGCGAACACCCGCGCGGCCACCAGGCCGATCCCGATGCCGACGGCGTCCGCGGCCGCGTCCCACACCGAGCCGCTGCGCTGGATCGGCAGCGCCCCCTGCAACACCTCCGAGACCGCCGCGAACACCAGCAGCCAGGCGGCGGTCCACGCCACGCCGATGCGGGCGTAGCGGGACGTGAGAGCGAGCGCCGCGAACATCAGCGCATGCGTGACCTTGTCGCTGTTCTCCGGTCCACTCGGGACGGTGGATCCGGGGGAGAACAGCATCACGAGCACGATCACCGTTGCGATCGCGAGCGGTACACAGCGTCCGTCGATTCGGTCGAGCATCCTCGGCGCCTTCAGCAGTCCGCGACGGCGAGACCGAGGGCGCCCTCGGCGAACCGGCGGACGGCATCGGTGGCGGCGGCGAGCGCGTCGGCGTGGCCGGGACGTGCCCAGCCGCGCACGACACCGTCGGTGCCGTGCGGCGTCACCCCCACCTCGGCGAGCATTTCACCGGTCGTCGGCTCGCACACCGCCCACGAGAAATGATCCTCGTCCGCCCACTGGCGGGCTCGTTCGGCCACGTAGCCGGGGTCGTCGATGCCGCCGTCGCGGAGAGCGGGACGGTCGTCGACACGGTCGTCGGCGCGCAGCCCCCGCAGATACCAGGTCCCGGCGTTGATCTCGATCGGTTCCATCAGCAGCCACCGTGGCCCTTCCGGCCCCCGAACAGCAGCGCGCCGGTCGCCGGGATCAGCAGGAAGAACAGCCAGCTGTTGTCGATCGGCACCAGGAAGAACAGGGCGAGCGCCACCAACGGCACCACGGCCATGACGGTGTTGCGCCACGTGCGGCCGTCGTCGTGTCCGGTGGCCGCGCCGCCGGGAGCCGGGGACGACGGAAGATCCGTGAACACCCGATCGAGCTGGCCGCGGGTGGTGGCCGATGCGATCATGCCGCTGCGTTCGTCGAACTCGGAGACCGTGAGCCGTCCGTCCTCGAAGTGCCGGGTCAGGAGATTCAATGCCTGCTCTCGTTCGGCGGTACCGATACGGATCTCGGGAAGGTCGGCCATACAGCGAGCATAAATGGCTGTGCGCGGTCGGCGAGTACCGAGACTCGCCGACCGCGCACAGGTGCCTTGGGGCTTTACTTCAGTTCGAGCAGAACCGTGCCCTGGGTGATGGCGGCGCCGGCCTCGACCGACAGACCCGTGACGACACCGGCCTTGTGGGCGGTGACCGGGTTCTCCATCTTCATGGCCTCGAGGACGACGATCAGATCGCCCTCGGCGACCTCCTGACCCTCCTCGACGGCGACCTTGACGACGGTGCCCTGCATCGGGGCGGTGACGGCGTCACCGGACGCGGCACCGGCACCGGCACCGCCGCGCTTGCGGGCCTTCGGCTTCTTCCGAATGGCACCGGCGGGGGCACCGCCCGTGCCGACCGAGAACGAACCGGGCAGCGACACCTCGACGCGGCGGCCACCGACCTCGACGACGACCTGCTGACGGGGCAGGTTCTCGTCCTCGTCGGCGGCGACGCCCGCACCGGCGTACGGCTCGATCGGGTTCACCCAGTCGGTCTCGATCCACTTGGTGTAGACCTCGAAGCTCTCGCCGTCACCGACGAAGGCCGGGTTCTCGACGATGTGGCGGTGGAACGGCAGAACCGTGGCCAGGCCGTCGATCTCGAACTCGGCGAGCGCACGAGCGGCACGCTGCAGGGCCTGCTCACGGTTCTCACCGGTGACGATCAGCTTGGCGATCATCGAGTCGAACTGGCCGCCGATGACGTCGCCGGCGACGATGCCGGAGTCGACACGCACACCCGGGCCCGACGGCTCCTTGTAGACGGTGACCGGGCCGGGGGCGGGCATGAAGCCGCGGCCGGCGTCCTCACCGTTGATGCGGAACTCGAAGGAGTGGCCACGCGGGGTGGGATCCTCCTTGATGCTCAGCTCCTCGCCGTTGGCGATGAGGAACTGCTGACGCACCAGGTCGATGCCCGCGGTCTCCTCGGTGACCGGGTGCTCGACCTGCAGGCGGGTGTTGACCTCGAGGAACGAGACCGTGTCGCCCTGGACCAGGTACTCGACCGTGCCGGCACCGTAGTAGCCGGCCTCCTTGCAGATGGCCTTCGCGGACTCGTGGATGCGACGACGCTGGTCGTCGGTCAGGAACGGCGCGGGCGCCTCCTCGACGAGCTTCTGGAAACGACGCTGCAGCGAGCAGTCGCGGGTGCCGGCGACGACGACGTTGCCGTGCTTGTCGGCGATGACCTGGGCCTCGACGTGGCGGGCCTTGTCCAGGTACTGCTCGACGAAGCACTCGCCGCGACCGAAGGCTGCGATGGCCTCACGGGTGGCCGACTCGAACAGCTCGGGGATCTCCTCGATGGTCTGCGCGACCTTCATGCCGCGGCCACCGCCACCGAAGGCGGCCTTGATCGCGACCGGGACGCCGTACTGCTTCGCGAACTCGACGACCTCGTCGGCGTTGTTGACCGGATCCTTGGTGCCGGCGGCCATCGGGGCGTTGGCGCGCTCCGCGATGTGGCGGGCGGTGACCTTGTCACCGAGGTCGCGGATCGACTGCGGCGAGGGGCCGATCCAGATCAGCCCGGCGTCGATGACGGCCTGCGCGAAGTCGGCGTTCTCGGACAGGAAGCCGTAACCGGGGTGGATGGCGTCGGCGCCGGACTTGGCGGCGGCGTCGAGGATCTTGTCGAACACCAGGTAGGACTCGGCGGACGTCTGGCCACCGAGAGCGAACGCCTCGTCAGCGAGCTTCACGAACTGCGCGTCCGCGTCGGGCTCGGCGTAGACGGCGACGCTACCGTAGCCGGCATCCTTCGCGGCTCGGATGACCCGCACAGCGATTTCGCCGCGGTTGGCGACGAGCACCTTCGTGATCTGCGCGCTGGCTGGAGTGGGCACTGAGCCTCCTGTATTTCGCATGGTCGGGCACTGCGGTTCGCCTGTGGCGTCACCGGCACGTGTCGGTTGGCATCTTCTTCGGAGTGTAGGCACCGCTCGAAGGGGCGATGAAACCGGATAGCGGTTACACAGTAGGTGCTCGATTCGAGGCCGCAACCCTACTGACCAGTAGTAGTTCCCGATCCGAGGGCTGCCGTCAACGCCTCCCGGACGTGAGCGAGGAAGCGCACCACGTTCTCGGTCGCGGTGTCGGTGCCGGGGAAACGGACCGAGACGTTCACCCCGTGTGGTGTCCGGTTCACCCACAGGTAGACGTCGTGGGAGTAGTGCCGGCTGCGCAGCGCCCGCGCCTGGATCTCCGGCCATTCCTGCGCCATCGGCACGAACCGCACGTCCATGAACGACACGACGAACCGCGGCCGGATCGGCACCCCGAGAATTTCCTCGACGCGGGCGAACGGAATCTTCGCGGCCGGCTTCGTCGCCGAGATCGCTTCGGCCGCACGGGCGGTGGCCGCCGCGAAGTCGGGGGCGCCGGCGATGTCGAACTCGATCGGGGCGAGACCGACGAACCAGCCCAGCGACGTCGCCCATCGCTGATCGTGCCGAGTGTGGACCGGGGTGACGGTACGCAGCAGTGTGTTCCCGGTCAACGCGAGATTCGCCTCCGCGACGCCCGCCAGGATGCCGGCGAAGAAGTTCTGCCCGGACCGATGGCACAGCGCGTTGAACGCGGCCGCCTGTGCGGCGTCGAACACCCACTCGGACACGGCCCGCTGCGCCACCCGCCGGACGGGCTTCGGACCGAGATCGAGAGGAAACTCCGACAACCGTCCCTTGCTGCGCATCAGCGCACCCCGCCACACGTCCACCGCGGAATGCCGGTGGTCGACGCCGACCGCCGCCGACCGCTCCTCGGCACCGAAATCGATGTAGCTGCCCGTCGGTACCAGCAGTGCCGGTGGGCCCGCAGCCGCCTCGCAGTACAGAGCGGTCAGCTCGTGCGCCACCAGGACCACGGAGAAGCCGTCGATCAGGGAATGGTCGGCCGCGAAGAACACCGTGCAGCCGTCCTCCGGATCGGTGTGCTCGAGCGTCACGAACAGGTACGCGGGCCACCGGTGCGGCGACGTCAATTCGTCGAACAGATCGAGGACCCGCTCCTGGACGGTGTCCTCGTCGAACTCGAACTCGTGCCGCACCTCGTCGAGATCGATACCGCCCGGCGGCACCGTGCGCCGCCGGATCAGGCCGTCGGCGCCGAGTTCGGCGTGACTGCGCAGCGGCTCGTGCCGGTCGATCCACTCGCGCACCGCGACCCGGAACGCGTCGTGGTCGAGCGGTCCCGATAGCCGGAACGCCGCCCCCAGCCACGATTCGCGGCCGTCGTCGTGGGTGCCGTCCGCGGTGCGACGCAGGTGAGCCTCGTGGATGTACGACGCCGGACGCGGGTCGTCGGCCCACTGCGCGGTGGCCTCGGGTAGCCATTCGGTGAGCATGCCGGGAGCGAGCGCGTAGTCCGCGAGCTCGGTGAATTCCATTGTGGAGAATCCATCTCTCGTCCCGCCGTGGTGTCGGCGGTGAACAGTGTCGGCGGTGAACGATGTCACAGTGAAGTTGTGGGGAGGATCACTCCCGGGTGATTTTTCGCAGCAGGGCGGTCAGGACCGCAGGTGCCGCTTGATGCGCGCGAGCATCGCACTCATGCCACGCAGGCGCAGCGGGCTGACGGCGTCCGCCAGCCCGAGCGCCGAATAGAAGTCGTCGGGGATCGCGAGAATCGTTGCGGCGCTGTGCCCGTCGAGACCCTGATGCAGGATCGACGCGAACCCGCGCGTGGTCGGCGCCTCGGCCGGCGCGCTGAAATGCAGCCGCACCCGCTCCCGATCCGCGTCGTCGACCAACAGGAACAGCGGCGACTGACACTCGGGCACCGGCTCCATCGCCTCCTGCTCGAGCTCCGGCGGCAGCGGAGCCAGCTCGCGGCTGAACTCGAGCAGCAGCTGCAGCTTGTCCCGATCGTCGACGGCAGCGAAGTCCTCGACGATCTCCGCGAGACTGTCGGGCAGGCTCACGACACCTCGCCCCCGGCGACGCCCGGCGCACTGCCCGGCTGCTCGCCCCGAACGATCGGCACCCGCACGACGTTGCCCCACTCGGTCCACGACCCGTCGTAGTTGCGCACGTTCGGGTAGCCGAGCAGATGGGTGAGCACGAACCACGTGTGACTCGACCGCTCACCGATCCGGCAGTACGCGATCACGTCGGACTCCGGGGACAGGTGCCCGTAGATCTCGTCGAGCTCGACCCGGCCGCGGAACCGGCCGTCGGGGGCCGCGGCCCGCGCCCACGGAATCGACTCGGCGGTCGGAACATGACCCCCGCGCAGCGCACCCTCCTCCGGATAGTCCGGCATGTGGGTGCGCTCACCCGTGTACTCCTGCGGCGACCGCACGTCCACGAGCGGGCCGCGACCCAGATGGGCGAGCACATCGTCCTTGAACGCACGGATCGCGTGATCGTCGCGCTCCACCACCGGGTAGCGGGTGCGGGCGGGATCGGGAACGTCGAACGTGGTCTCCCGGTTCTCCGAGATCCACGCGTCCCGGCCCCCGTCGAGCAGGCGCACGTCCTCGTGCCCGAACAGTGTGAACACCCACAGCGCGTACGCCGCCCACCAGTTGCTCTTGTCGCCGTAGATCACCACCGTGTCGGTGCGTTCGATGCCCTTGCGGCTCATCAGATCGGCGAACGCCTCGCCGTCGATGTAGTCGCGGGTGACGGGGTCGTTGAGATCGAGATGCCAGTCGATCTTCACGGCGCCCGGAATATGACCGATGTCGTAGAGCAGCACGTCCTCGTCCGACTCCACCACCTTCACACCGGGAGTGCCCAGGTGGACGGACAGCCACTCGGTCGAGACGAGACGCTCCGGATGGGCGTACGCGGCGAATGCGGGATGGGGGTCGGGTGCGACGGGCACGAAGGGTCTCCTGTGGAGGGTGTGTGGAGGGTGGTCCACTCACGATTCTAAGTGGTCGTTCGTTCGACGGAGCGAACGGAACCGGAGCGCTCTACCCGCCGGTAGCGCCGTCGGTACGATCGGAACCCGTGACCGTTCCCTCGAAGGCGCCGGCCGTCGGCCGCCCCGACCTGCGCGGACGCGCCGACATCGACCGGCTCGTGACGGCGTTCTACGAGCGGGCCCTCACCGACCCGGTCCTGGAATCGGCGTTCGAGATCCTGACGATCGTGGGACTCGAGGCCCACCTGCCGGTCGTCGGCGACTTCTGGGAACAGATCCTGTTCCGTACCGTCCGCTACCAGGGCGAATTCGTGGCGGTGCACGACGCGCTGCACCGGCAGCACGATCTGGCGGGCGAGAAACTGGCGCGCTGGCTGCACCTGTGGTGCGAGACGGTCGACGAGATGTTCACCGGACCGGACGCCGAGCGGGCCAAGACGAAAGCGGCCGCGATGGCGGCTGCCATGGAACGCAGCTGGAGCGGCAGCCGGAGCCGCCGCTAGCGGGGGACCCGGGCGGTGGCCCACAACGCGGCCACGGAGACCCCGACGTCGGCGAGCAGCCGACGCACGAGCGGCAGGCCGATCCCGACCACACTCGACGGATCACCGTCGAGGCGTTCGACGAACCAGCCGCCGAGACTGTCGAGAGTGAAGGCGCCGGCCACCTTCAACGGTTCACCCGACGCGAGATACGCCTCGAGTTCGTCGTCGGACGGGGTACCGAAGTGCACGACGGTGCCGCTGCAGTCGGACACGGCCGCTGTGATCTCGCCGGACTCCAGTCGGAGCACACTGTGCCCGGTGAGCAGCGTCGCGCTGCGGCCGGCCATGGACTGCCAGCGTCGACGCGCGACGTCGACGGTGTGCGGCTTGCCCTGCAACTGCCCGTCGATGTGCAGCATCGAATCGCAGCCGATCACGACGGCGTCGGTGATGCCGTCGGCGAGCAGGGCGGGAATCACGTCGCGGGCCTTGGCCTCGGCGAGCGTGGTGACGACCGTCTCGGGGGCCGCGGACGGGCCCAGACGGTCGACGAGGACGTCCTCGTCGACACCGGAGACCCGGACGACGGGTTCGACCCCGGCGCCCCGCAGCACGGTCAACCGTGCCGGGGACGCCGAGGCGAGAACCAGTGTGGTCACTGCGCGGACCGTCCGCTCGGAGCGAGCATCAGAACGGGCGCGGCGCGACCGGGGTGCCGAAGGAGTACGGCGAGAACGGTGCGTGCCCACGATGCATGCGGGTCGGGGCACCCCAGGTCTCGGGCGGCAGGCCGTCACCGGCCGGTGCCGCCGAGCTCGACGCGGCGGCCAGCACGGTCACCAGGACCGCGACATCCTCGTCCGTCGGATTGCCCTTGACGATGCTGAACGCGGGCGCGACCGGCGTCGTCGTGGCGGCGGGCTCGAGCCCGGCCGTTTCGAGCCCGGCCGGTTCGAGTCCGGCGACTGCATCCGCCAACACGGCTCCTTCGAGCGTCGACGCGTCGAGCAGAGCGGCGTCGGTGAGCACTTCTTCCCGGGTGGTGGCTGTCACAGCGGAATGTTCCCATGCTTCTTGGGCGGAAGCGAAACCATCTTGCGCTCGAGCAGACGCAGAGCGGAGACGATCTGTCCGCGGGTGTGCGACGGCGGGATCACGGCATCGACGTAGCCGCGCTCGGCCGCAACGTACGGGTTCACCAGGGTGTCCTCGTACTGCTGCTGCAGCTCCAGGCGCAGTGCGTCGACGTTCTCGCCGTTCGCCTCGGCCGCCTTGATCTCCTTGCGGTAGACGAAGCCCACAGCGCCGGATGCGCCCATGACGGCGATCTGCGCGGTCGGCCACGCCAGGTTGACGTCCGCGCCCATGTGCTTCGAGCCCATGACGTCGTACGCGCCACCGTACGCCTTGCGGGTGATGACGGTGATCTTTCCGACCGTGGCCTCACCGTACGCGTACAGCAGCTTCGCGCCGCGACGGATGATGCCGTTGTACTCCTGGTCGGTGCCGGGCAGGAAGCCCGGGACATCGACGAGGGTGACGATCGGAACGTTGAACGCATCGCACGTGCGGACGAAGCGGGCGGCCTTCTCGGAGGCGTCGATGTCGAGGCAGCCGGCGAACTGCATCGGCTGGTTCGCGACGATGCCGACGCTGCGGCCGTCGATGCGGCCGAAGCCGACGACGATGTTGGCGGCACGGCCGGCCTGCACCTCGAGGAACTCGTCGTCGTCGAGGAGACGACGGATGACCTCGTGCATGTCGTACGGCTGGTTCGCCGAGTCCGGGATGATCGTGTCGAGCTCGCGGTCCTCGTCGGTGAGCGAGTCCTCGATCGAGCCGTCGATCGGATCCGTCGGCAGCATGCGCGGCGCCGCGGCCTGGTTGTTGCTCGGCAGGTAGGACAGCAGGTCCTTGACGTAGTCGAGGGCGTCCTGCTCGTCGGAGGCGACGTAGTGCGCGACACCCGACTTGGCCATGTGGGTCCGGGCGCCGCCCAGATCCTCCATGGTGACGTCCTCGCCCGTGACGGTCTTGATGACGTCGGGGCCGGTGACGAACATCTGGCTGGCCTCGTCGACCATGACGACGAAGTCGGTGAGGGCGGGGGAGTACACGTGGCCACCGGCGGCCGGGCCCATGATCAGAGAGATCTGCGGGATGACACCCGAGGCCTGGATGTTGCGGTGGAAGATCTCGCCGTACAGGCCGAGCGAGACGACGCCCTCCTGGATGCGGGCACCGGCACCCTCGTTGATGCCGATCAACGGGCGGCCGGTCTTGAGCGCCAGGTCCATGACCTTGACGATCTTCTCACCGTAGATCTCGCCGAGGCTGCCGCCGAACACGGTGGCGTCCTGCGAGAACACGCAGACGTCGCGGCCGTCGATGGTGCCGTAGCCGGTGACGACACCGTCGCCGACGGGACGGTTGTCGGCGAGGCCGAAGTTGGTGCTCCGGTGCCGGGCCAGGGCGTCGAGTTCCACGAACGAGCCCTCGTCGAGCAGCGCTTCGATGCGCTCGCGGGCCGTCAGCTTGCCCTTGGCATGGACCCTCTCGACGGCCTTCTCGCCCATCGGCTGCATTGCCTGCGCCTGGCGGTTACGCAGGTCAGCGAGCTTCCCCGCCGTGGTGTGGATATCCGGGGTATTCGCCGCCTCCGCCGCGGCCGGCTCCTGAACACTGGTCATGGTTCGTGAGCATAACCAGGCGCGACGGGCCGCTTTCGAGTGAGGTCTCTTCGGGCCGAATTGTTCAACCTAAGCTACTGACGAGTCACTTTTCAATCACACCCTACGCTGGACGGATGTGGACCGACCTGAACCGCCCGCCCCTCGACGCCGACGTGTTGCGCCGTGCCCTGGTGCGCGGCGGAGGTGACCCGGACGCTTTCTGGTCGAGCGTCGACATCGTGGCCGAGACCGGCTCCACCAATGCCGACCTCCTCGCCCGACCGAAGGGGCCGGGCTACCCGCGCAGCGTCCTGATCGCGGAATACCAGACGGCCGGCCGTGGCCGGCACGCCCGGCCGTGGGTGAGTCCGCCGCGGGCACTGCTCACCGTGTCGGCAGTGCTCGACCTGCCGGGACTGGACCTCGCGGACATCGGCTGGCTGCCACTGCTGGTGGGGGTCGCGGTGGTCGACACCCTGCGCGACGTCGCCGGTGTCGATGCGGATCTCAAGTGGCCCAACGACGTTCTCGTCGACGGCCGCAAACTTGCCGGGATTCTCGTGGAGGTGGCGTCGACGACGCCCGTGCCGACCGTCGTCGTCGGTGTCGGTCTCAACGTGACCCTGACCGCGGACGAACGGCCGGTGCCGACGGCCACGTCGCTGCTGCTCGAGGACGCCGAGGTCACCGACCGCTCGGTGCTGGCCCGCGCTCTGCTGCGAGCCCTGGCCGCACGGTGGCGCGCATGGGAGGCCGCGGGATGGAAGGTCGACGATCTCGCCGCGGCCTATCGGGAGCGGTGCGGCACACTCGGCCGGCTGGTGCGCGCGGAACTCCCGGGAGACCGGGAACTCGTCGGCATCGCGACCGGCATCGATCACGAGGGTCGCATCGTCATCACGCCGACGGGGATGTCACCGGTCGCGGTATCGGCCGGTGACATCACCCATCTGCGTGCCGTCTGAACGTCGAAACCCTCAGGCGCGGTCGGGATTCCAGGCGGTGACCGCCCAGATCACCACGACGTCGAGCGCGATGATCAGGATGGACCACAGCGGGTACCACGGGATCCACAGGAAGTTCGCGATGATCGACAGCGCGGCGATGACGATGGCACACACGCGTGCCCACGTCGCCCCCGTCAGCAGGCCGAGTCCGATGAGAACGACCACGATGCCGAGGATCAGATGGATCCAGCCCCAGGCGGTCAGGTCGAACTGGTAGACGTACTGCGGTCCGACGACGAACATGTCGTCGTCGGCGAGCGCCGAGATCCCCTGGAAGATCTGCAGGATTCCCACGGTCATGAGCAGGATTGCGGCGGCGATCGACGCCCCCGCCGCGAAGCCCTGCTTGGTGCTGCCCGAACTGTGCGAGGGCGGGGTGGAAGTCGTCATCACTGAATCCCCTTCGGTCGGTGACAGGGGCGACGGTGACAGGGAAACGTCGCCTGGACGCAGTCTCCGCCGCGAGCACTCGCCCCGGCTCACCCGTGCCGGGTGAATTCCACAGCGTTTCTGCCCTCTCACAACACCGTTCGACTGCTACGTTCTCGCTGATCGATCGATATCGTGCAACGAGGGGAACATGATGAACACGCAAGAGCAGCCGACCGGTGGCGTATGGGTGGCCGACGGGTCCGGGGACCTCGAGGCCGCAGGCCGATTCCTGACGGGACTGACCGTCGTGTTCGGTCTGCTCACCGTGGGCCTCGGTGTCGCGATGCTGGTATGGCCCGACGCGACCCTCGTGGTCGCCGCGGTGATCATCGCGATCCAGGTGTTCGCGTTCGGCATCGTCCAGATCGTGCGGTCCTTCGCGGAAGTCAACGCGCCCACCGCATCCCGCACCCTGACCGGACTGTCCGGGGCGCTGGCCGTGCTGCTCGGATTCCTGGTCCTGCGCAGCCCGTTGCAGACGCTCATCGTCATCACACTCGTGATCGGCGCGTGGTGGGTGTTCCGCGGGGTGCTCGACCTCGTCGCCGGCGCCAGCGAGGTGCCCGGCAACCGTGCGGCCGGCATCGTCCTGGGCCTGATCAGCATCGTCGCCGGTGCGATCGTGCTGCTGCAGCCGACGATGTCGCTCGGCGTGTTCGTCGTCGTCGTCGCCGTCTGGATGATCCTGTACGGCGTCATCGTCGTCGCCGCACCGTTCCTCGTGCGTCGCGCGGCCGCGTGACCGGCCGGGACTATTCCACGAGGTCGGCGTACAGGTAGATGTTGTCCTCGTAGTCGCCGACCCCGTTGTCGTACGTCAGCTCGCCGCCGCACGTGACGACGGCGAGCCTGCGCGGGCCGGTCGGACCGTCGAGGACGCTCTCCTCGACCCCGTCGGCCTTGGCCCGTTCGACCACCCGGCTCACCCGCCACGCCGTGGGTGAGCCGGCGTCGTCCGAGGTGTAGACGACATCGCCGGGCTGCATGAGTGCCAGATCGAACAGAGCGCCGTTGCCCTGGCCGATCATGTTGACGTGCCCCGCCAGCAGGGTGGTGCCCGCGTCGGCGTCGAGAGTGGCGCCGTCGAGCCAGATTCCGACGGTCGACACGTCGTTCGGTGGGGTGAGCACGCCGCCGGGAACCGTCGACACCCCGATCGGGGCCTGTACCCCGACCCGCCCGAGAAGCAGTGTGCGAGGCGGCAACTGCCCGATCTCGGGGAGCGGCGAGGTCGGGGCGTCGGCGCTCTCGGACACCCCGGGAGGACGCGGGTCGGCCGCGACCCGCTGCTGGGGTTCCCGCAGCAGCAGGACGCCACCGGCCACGAGCACGACCACCGCGACCAGCGCGATCGTCAAGGTCCAGAACAGGTTCGGCCGCCGCCGATGCCTGCCACGTGTCCGCATGCCGTGTCCTCGGGAGTTCGTGAAACGGCGCCCGGCCCGGTGATACGCACCGGGCCGGGCGCCGTTTCAGTCGATGTTCGGTTTCAGGCTAGCCACGCATGCGGCGCACGGCCACGAACGCGCCCAGACCACCGAGAGCCAGCAGTGCGATCGCAAGACCGGCACCGGTCCTGGTTGCAGTACTCATTTCGGCGCCGCCACCGTCGATGGCGTGCGGACGCTCACCCTGCGGAGCCTTGTCGCCGGGCTGGCCACCGTTGTTCTGGCCGCCGTTGCCCTGGTTGTCGTCCGGGGTCTGCGGCGTGGTCGGCTGCGACGGGGTGGTCGGCTGCGGAGTCGGCTGCGACGGGGTGGTCGGCTGCGGGTCGGTCGAGCCGCCGAGGCTGCCCTGATCGTCGCCACCCAGCGAACCGTTCGGATCGCTGCTGCCCAGGTCGCCGAGGGAACCGGAGCCGAGGCTGCCCAGACCCAGCGAACCGAGAGCCAGACTGCCGAGGCTGCCCAGCCCCAGCGAACCGGTGTCCTCGGAGCCGATGATGCCCGAACCGGCGCCTGCACCGTCCTCGTCGACGAAGGTGACGGTGGCGGCGGAGGTCAGCTGCTCCTTCTCGTCGAACGTCGCGAAGACCTGGCAGTCCAGGTACGCCTCGTCGGGGTAGGCGTGCGTGATGTCGGAGTTCGCCTGGTTCCAGCGGATGCTCTTGTCGCCGGACGGGATTCCCGCGACCGACAGATCGACGGTGCCCTCCTGATCGGAGGTCACACACAGGACCACCGTGGCGGTGTCACCGGCAGCCTTCGCGACGGTGAGTGTGTCGCCGACGAGCGTCGCGTCGCCCTCGCACACCTCGACCGTCGCGCCGGCCGGAACGGTGAGGGTCAGCGGCTGATCGACCAGGTTCGTCGTCAGCGTGAACCGCGCAGTCTCGCCGACGGAGAGTTCGTCGCCGGGGGCCGGTTCGGTGCGGGACAGGTCGAGGACGGCCTCGGTGTCCGGCATCAGAGCGAGGATGTCCTGCTGCTGCTTCTCGCCGATGTACCTACCGCAGTTGTCCTTGTCCGCCGGGTCCGGGAACAGACCCGGGCCGTCGGTGACACATCAGACTGCACGCTGGAGAGCCTGGCGGTTCGGCTGGGACGCCGTGTCGGCCCGGGTGGCCGTTCCGCCGTAGTCGGGGTAGTTCGCATTCCATTCGATACCGTGCTGCAGCAGGTAGCCGACAACCTTCGCCTGGTCGTCGTCGAGACGCGCGTTGGTCGGCCGGGGGAGCATCGGGCCGACCTGTTCGCCGGTGAAGCCGTGGACCGGGTTGCCGTTCTCGTCGAGAATGGCGCACGTGTCGCTGGCGCCGTCGGTGCAGAACATCCACGCGGCGACGGGCTGTCCGTCGACCTGGCGGACACCGCAGATCGGAGGTTCTTCCCAGTAGGGGGTGTCGGCAGGGGCCCGGCAAAGTCGTGAGTGATACACGCTGAGCTGGGGTTTCAGTGCGAGATGACGCTCGACGAGAGCGCGGATTGGGGCGGGCACGACCGCCTCGGCGATGATTCAAGTTCCTACACAATCGTCACAACCAGGAACGAGTCGTGCCCGCAGCCTCATCTTCTCCCACGCCTGTTCCAGTGTCCGACACCGGGATCCTCGACGCGCTCGACTGGGTGCCCGATCCACGGGCCCGGCGTGGGGTCCGGCACCCGCTCACGGTGATCCTGTCGGTGTCCCTGGCCGCGGTGTGCGCCGGCGCGCGCTCGTTCACCGCCATCGCAGAGTGGGTCCATGATGCGCCGGCAGACGCGCTCGGGAAGCTGGGTGTGGCCGATCGGGTGCCGTCGGAATCGACGATCCGCCGCACCCTCGCCCGCGTCGACGCGGCCGTGTTGGACCAGGTCATCGGCATGTGGGCGTGGCTACGAACCCGGGTGGTCGACGGGCGCCGGGTGATCGCCGTCGACGGCAAGACGTTGCGAGGCGCGAGGGACGCGGCCGGGCATCTCACCCATCTGCTGGCCGCCCTCGACCACGGCAGCGGGGTGGTCCTCGGACAGGTCGAGGTCGGTGCGAAGACCAACGAGATCCCGCTGATCACCGACCTCCTCGCCCCACTCGACCTCACCGACGCGGTGGTCACCGCGGATGCCCTGCACTGTCAGCGGGCCACCGCCGAGTACATCGTCGGTCGGGGCGGGCATTACGTGTTCACCGTCAAGAACAACCAGAAGGTCCTGCGGGATCTGTTGAAGTCGTTGCCGTGGAACGCGATTCCTGTCTCGTCGTCGACCGGTGGGTATGGTCACGGGCGGCGGGAGCAGCGCACGATCAAGGCCACCGAGGTCGCCGGTGGGCTCGGGTTTCCACACGCCTGCCAGGTGTTGCAGGTGCGTCGCACCGTCACCAGGAAGGGCCGTAGATCCGTCGAGGTCGTCTACCTGGTCACCTCGATCCCGATGACCTCTGCCGCTCCGCTGCAGGTCGCCGGCTGGGTTCGCGGGCATTGGGCGATCGAGAACCGCCTGCACTGGGTCCGGGACGTCACCTTCGACGAAGACCGCTCCGCCGTCCGCACCGGCACCGGTCCGCAGGTGATGGCCACCATCCGCAACACCGTCGTCAGCGTCCTGCGGTTGGCCGGCCACGACAACATCGCAGCCGCGCTACGGCATCACGGCCGCGACCCGCATCGTCCGATCGATCTACTTCATGCCGCCTGACATGCAGCTATGCGACTTTGCCGGGGCCCTGGGGGTGTCGGGCTTGTTGCCGTACATCGGCACGACGTTGCCGGCGTTGTAGCTCTCCAACCTGGAGCCGTCGATCGTCAGTTGCAGATCGGTGGGGGTCCACTCGGTCGCCTCACATGCCGGTGCCGTGAAGCCGGTGTCCGGGATTCCCGGGACCGTGATCTTCGGGAGCCCGGGGAGGCCCGGATCGGCGGACGCGACGCCGACGCTTGCCCCGCTCACGAGTGCGAGCGCACCGAACGCGGCGATCCCTCCCCTCAGCCCACGCGACATCAGACTGTTCGTACGCATTACCACTTCCTAGCCACTCGACAGATCGTCTCGCGGGCCCCGACCCCCACTTGCGCGGCAAAGAGTAAGTCAAATTTCTTTCCCCGACGGAATTGGGTGGCCGTTCGAAATTCACGATTGTTCGGGTAGATCGTTCGTTCGGGTGGCTGAACTGCGAATTCGGAGCGCTGTATGGCTATTGCCTCGACCGTTACATGAGAAAGGTGTGACAAGGTCGACATTCGTCGCAGGTGTCGAGGGCCGGAAAACACCCGACCCGACGACGAGCATCGGGTCGAGTGTTCGTTCGATCGCATCAGCCGCGCCGCAGTCGCCGTACAGTGGCACGGTGTTGCCGGCAGGTCCTGTCACACTCGTGGGATGGGATACCCGCAGGACGCGCTGGCCGCGGACGAGGAACTGGTGCTGCACCGGCACCCGCACTGGAAGATGCTCGTCGTACCGGCAGCGATCTTCGTACTGGCGACAGCGATAGCCGGTTTCGCGCTCGGCTCGGCGCAGTCGCGGCTCACCGGCGGTGCCGTTCCGGTGGTGTCGATACTCGTCGGCGTCGTATGGCTGGCCCTCGTCGGCTGGAAGGTCCTCGTACCGGCGTTGCGGTGGAAGTCGACGCACTTCCTCGTCACCGATCGCCGCGTCATGATCCGGCACGGCGTCCTCACCCACACCGGCATCGACATCCCGATGAATCGGATCAGCAACGTCCAGTTCCGGCACGGCCTCGTCGACCGGCTGCTGAAAACCGGAACGCTGATGATCGTCGCGTCGTCCGACGATCCGCTCGAGTTCGACGACATCCCCGACGTCCAGCAGGTGCACGCACTGCTCTATCGCCAGGTCCTCGACGCCGGAGCGGCCGACGGTGCCCCCACCCACCGACCCACCCACGAGGCCGGTCCAGAACGTCACGATGATCGGAAACGTTGGTAATCGAACCGTATCCGCCGACGCGACCGTAGGCTGTCGTGCGTGACTGCCGTACTGCTTGCCGAAGATGACGAGGCCATCGCCGCCCCCCTGTCGCGTGCGCTCGGGCGAGAGGGTTACACCGTCACCGTCGAACAGACCGGGCCGGCAGCACTCGAACAGGCGCTCACCGGAGGGTTCGAGCTCCTCATTCTCGACCTCGGCCTGCCGGGGATGGACGGGCTCGAAGTGTGCCGTCAGCTCCGGGCCAACAACCTGGACCTCGCGGTGCTGATGCTCACCGCCCGCACCGACGAGGTCGACTTCGTCGTCGGGCTCGACGCCGGTGCCGACGACTACGTCGGCAAACCGTTCCGGCTCGCCGAACTGATGGCCCGGGTGCGGGCGCTGCTGCGGCGCAGCGGAGGCGGCGAGGACGTCGTCGTCGAGGTGCCCGGAATCCGGTTCGAACCCGCGGCCCGTCGAGTCCTCGTCGACGGGTCCGAGGTGGCGCTGGCGAACAAGGAATACGAGCTGCTGAGGGTGCTGCTCGAGCATGCCGGGCAGGTGGTCTCCCGGGAGACGATCCTGCGCGAGGTGTGGGGCGACGTGGAACTGCGCGGATCGAAGACCCTCGACATGCACATGTCGTGGCTGCGCCGCAAGATCGGCGACGAGGGCACGGGTGCGGACCGGCGTATCGCGACCGTGCGGGGCGTCGGATTCCGGATCAACACCGACTAGGCGCGGACCGCCAGTGCGTCGCAGACTGCTGCTGTCCATTCTCGCCGTCGTCCTGCTCACCGGGCTGCTGCTCGGTGTCCCGCTCATCTACACGGCGTGGCTGTGGGTGGAGGACTTCACCCGAAACGAGATGCAGGCCCGGCTCGACCGGATGGCCGCCGAAATCATCCGGCAGGAGGGCAGCACCGGCGTCGTCGAGGGCGGCCTGGACACGACGTCGCTGCGGCTCGTGGTCCCCGAGAAAGGCAAACTCGTCGTCGTCTACCCGACGCCGTCGGAGGGGGCAGCGCGCCTGGACATCGGTGAGGCTGCGGTGCCGTCCCCGCTGGTCGAATCGCTGTCGATGGGGACGTCCGGTTCGCTGCGGCTCGAGATGCCGTCGGATCGGATGCGGTCACTGCAACGGCAGGCGGCCGGGGCGGTCGCGATGCTGGTCCTCGCGTCCATCGGGGCGGGTGCGGGCGTCGCGGTCGTCACCGCGAAACGGCTCTCCGACCCGCTCAAGGATGTCGCCGAACGGGCCGCGCGGCTCGCCGAAGGCGACTTCCGCCCGGACTCGCGCCGGCACGACATCCCGGAACTCGACCGGGTGTCCGACGTGCTCGATTCGGCGACCGTCGAGATTTCCCGGCGGTTGCAACGCGAGCATGCGCTCGTCGGGGACGTCTCGCACCAGCTGCGTAGCCGGCTGACCGCGATCCGGTTGCGGCTCGACGAACTGTCCACACACGACGATCCCGCGGTGGTGCACGAGGCCGAGGAGGCGATGGCACAGGTGGACCGGCTCACCGTCGCCGTCGACGATCTGGTGCGGTCGTCGCGGGACAGCGACGCCGCGAACCGGGAACCGGTGTCGGTGGTCGGGGAACTCGCGAGCGTCGTCGCCGACTGGCAGGGGCCGTTCGAGGACGCCGGGCGGGTCCTGCGGTTGCGCGGCGAGCCGCGGCTGATGTCGGCGACGACCGGGTCGCGGCTGCGGGAGGCGGTGTCGGTGCTGATCGACAACTCGCTGCAGCACGGTGCGGGCACGTGCACGGTGTCGGTGCGTCAGGTGTCCGGGTCGGGTGGGCGCGGGTCACGCGTGTGCGTGGAGGTGTCCGACGAGGGGGAGGGCGTCAGCGACGAACTCGCCCCGCACATCTTCGACCGCGGATTCTCCGGGGCCGGATCGACGGGCGTCGGATTGGCGCTCGCGCGGGCACTCATCGAGGCGGACGGTGGCCGACTGGAACTGCAGCGGCGACGGCCCAGCCTGTTCGCGGCGTTCCTGGCGCCGGTCCGGTCGGAGGCACCGACCCGGGTCACCGGTATTCACGAACCGCGGTAGACCCGGACCGGATCAGACGGTCTCGCGTTCGGGCGTCTCGGGTCCGGTCTCCTCGGGGAACACCCAGCGACGGAACGACCAGAACCGGAACACCATCTGCAGCAGGTTGCCGATGATGTAGTTGAGGACGAAGTCGATGACCATCAGCGCGGTGAAACTGACCGACGAACGGACGTCGAAGATGTTGTTCGCGATCCACAGCGGGGCGGCGGCGATGATCACGCCGATACCGCTGATCGTGAAGAACAGCAGCGCCTCGTGGTGGCGTTCCCGTCCGCCGCGATGCTTGAACGACCACTCCCGGTTGAGGATGTAGCTCAGGATCGTCGCCATCACACCGGACAGGATCTTGGCGACCACCGGCTTCTGTTCGAGGACGGTCAGGCTCAGCGAGTAGAAGATCGCGAGGTCGAACACCATGGTCGTGCCGCCCACGATCGCGAACTTGACCAATTCGTGGTGGCGCAGGACGAGGGCCCGGAAGGGCTCGGGAACTCGGCTCAACGCCGCGTCGACGAATGACACAACGAAGTATTGTACGAAGCCGCGACGCAGACGGTGCAGCGGACCGCGATCTATCAGGTTCTCCACAGGATGCGACGCCCGCCGACCTCGACGGAACGAGCCGCGAGCCGACATGACACCATGGTGTGTCGTGACCGGCAAATCCGAATCCGAATCCCGCCCCACCCCGCCGCGTGACCTCCCCACCGGGATGCCCGTGGTGACGATGATCGGCGGCGGTCAGCTCGC
Source organism: Prescottella sp. R16 (assembly GCF_030656875.1). Classification (NCBI taxonomy): domain Bacteria; kingdom Bacillati; phylum Actinomycetota; class Actinomycetes; order Mycobacteriales; family Nocardiaceae; genus Rhodococcus; species Prescottella sp. R16. The sequence goes on along the minus strand of NZ_CP130943.1, from coordinate 3,342,961 downwards.
GCGCATGACCCATCAGGCCGCGATCGAGCTGGGACAGACCCTGCGGGTGCTCGCCGGCAGTGTCGACGAGCCCGCCGCGCAGGTCGGTCCGGACATCGTCCTCGGCAGCCACACCGACCTCGAGGCACTGCGCAAGGCCGCGGCCGGATCCAATGCGCTCACCTTCGACCACGAGCACGTTCCCACCGAGCACCTCGACGTACTGGTGTCCGAGGGCGTCAACGTCCAGCCGCCGCCGCAGGCGCTCGTGTACGCGCAGGACAAGCTGGCGATGCGTCGCAGGCTCGGCGAGATGGGCGCCCCGATCCCGGCGTTCACCGAGGTCACATGGGCCGAGGACGTCGTCCGGTTCGGTGCCGAACACGGCTGGCCGGTCGTGATCAAGGCAGTCCGCGGCGGCTACGACGGCCGCGGCGTGTGGATCACCGACGACTCCGACGAGGCCGAGCAGATCGTGGCGCAGCAGCTCGATCAGGGCGTCGAGCTGATGGTCGAGCAGGCCGTCGACTTCACCCGTGAACTGTCCGCGATGGTCGCCCGCTCCCCGTTCGGGCAGGGCGCGTCGTGGCCCGTCGTCGAAACCGTGCAGGTGAACGGGCAGTGCTCGGTCGTGCTGGCACCGGCCCCGAACCTGCCGGCCGAGCGGGCCGCCGAGGCCGAGCAGCTGGCACTGCGGATCGCGTCCGAGCTCGGCGTCGTCGGAGCGATGGCCGTCGAACTGTTCGAGACCACCGCCGGTGACCTGATCGTGAACGAGCTGGCGATGCGCCCCCACAACTCCGGCCACTGGACGCAGGACGGCGCCCGCACGTCACAGTTCGAGCAGCATCTGCGCGCGGTCCTGGACTACCCGCTCGGCGACCCGTCGCCGATCGCCCCGGTCACCGTGATGGCGAACGTGCTCGGCGCCCCCGCGGCACCCGAGATGAGCATGGACGAGCGCCTGCACCACCTGTTCGCGCGCATGCCCGACGCCAAGGTGCACCTGTACGGCAAGGGCGAGCGCAAGGACCGCAAGATCGGGCACGTGAACATCGTGGGTGCGGCGTCCGGCTCGATCGACGACCCGGCCTACGTGGCGGCCGTGCGGGAACGCGCGGAGCGGGCGGCGCACTGGCTGTCGCACGCCGAATGGACCGACGGATACGACGAGCACACGGGAGCGACCAAGTGACGGAATCGAACGGGCCCCTCGTCGGGCTCATCATGGGCAGCGACTCGGACTGGCCGACGATGGAGGCCGCCGCCGAGGCCCTCGCCGAGTTCGGTGTCCGCTTCGAGGTGGGTGTCGTGTCGGCGCACCGCACCCCGCAGCGCATGCTCGACTACGCGAAGGACGCCGCCGGCCGAGGAATCAAGGTCATCATCGCCGGCGCCGGCGGGGCCGCCCACCTGCCCGGCATGGTCGCCTCGGCGACCCCGCTGCCGGTGATCGGCGTGCCCGTTCCGCTCAAGTACCTCGACGGCATGGATTCGCTGCTGTCGATCGTGCAGATGCCGGCCGGTGTCCCGGTCGCAACAGTCTCGATCGGCGGCGCCCGCAACGCGGGCCTGCTCGCGGCCCGCATCCTCGGCGCCTCGGATCCGGCCCTGCAGCAGCGGATGGCCGACTTCCAGGCCGGCCTCGAGCAGATGGTGCTGGAGAAGGACGCGGCGCTGCGCGCGAAGCTGCTCGGCTGAACCCGTGACGCCCCGTCCGGCGCGCTCTCGGCTGAGTGAACGCTGGTACCGATGGAGCGCCGCCCACGCCGTCGGAATCGACCGCGCCGAGGCGGCGCTCCTGACGTTGTTCTGTCTGGCCACCGCGGTCGACGGCGGAGGCGCCGAGCGGGTGATCATCTCGCTGGGTATGACGGTGCCGCTCGCGTGGCGCCGCTCGCACACGGTGATCTCCGGGTTCGTGGTGGCCGCGTTCGCGGTCGCGCACCTGATGGTCGTCTCGGATCTGCTGATGCCGAGCGCGATCGCGGTACCGGTCGCGTTGTACGCGTTCGCGGCGTATGCGCCCCGGTGGAGCAGCTACACCGCGCTGGTCGTCGCGATCCTGGGGGCGGCCGCGGCCGGCGTCGAATACTTCGGATACGACGGCCGTACCTGGCAGGGAGCGGTCGCCAACGCGAGCCTGCTGGTGGTGTTCGTCATCGCCGTGTGGGCGTTCGGCGATCTGCGCCGGGTCCGCATCCAGGAGGTGGAGGGACTCTCCGAACGCGCCCGGCTCCTCGAACTCGAACGCGCGCAGGAGGCCGAACTCGCCGCGATCGGTGAACGCACCCGCATCGCCCGCGAGATGCACGACATCGTCGCGCACTCGCTCACGGTCGTCATCGCCCAGGCCGACGGCGGACGCTACGGCGGTGCGAAGGATCCGCAGGCTGCGCTCGATGCCCTGGAGACGATCGCGTCGACGGGGCGGCAGGCCCTGACGGACATGCGGGGCCTGCTGTCGGTGCTGCGGGAGGACCGGCCGCGGGAGTTCTCGGCACTGCCCGGCGCCGACGACGTCGGCGGGCTCGTGGAGGACCTGCGGCGCGGGGGGCTCGCCGTCGACCTCGAGGTGTCCGGGGAGCGGCGGGACCTGCCGGTCGGAACCGGTCTCACCGTGTACCGGATCGTGCAGGAATCTCTCACGAACGTCCTCAAACACGCCGGCCCGGGCGCGCACGCCCGTGTCGAGATGTCGTGGGGTGAGCGGGAACTCGATCTCGTCGTCACCGACGACGGGCGCGGTGGGGCGGCGGCGCTGGTCGACGCGTCCCCCGGCGGGCAGGGCGTCATCGGCATGAAGGAGCGGGCCGGGTTGCACGGCGGCGCCCTCGCGGCCGGTCCGGTCGCCGGCGGCGGCTACCGGGTACACGGACGGCTGCCGTACACCGCCGCCTAGGCTGGCGACCATGATTCGTGTGGCCCTCGTCGACGACCAGCAGCTCGTGCGCGCGGGGTTCCGCATGGTGATCGATTCGCAGCCCGACCTCGAGGTGGTTCTCGAATCGAGCGACGGAGCCGCAGCGGTTTCGGCACTGGCCTGCACTCCGGCCGATGTCGTGTTGATGGATGTGCAGATGCCGCACATGGACGGCATCGAGGCCACCCGCCGGCTCACCGCGCGTGACGACTCGCCGAAGGTGGTGGTGCTCACCACCTTCGAGAACGACGAGTACGTGCTGTCCGCGATCAGTGCCGGCGCGAGCGGCTTCCTCCTCAAGGACGTCCCGCCCGAGCAGCTCCTCGACGCGATCCGCACCGTGTACCGCGGTGACGCCGTCATCGAGGCCCGCTCCACTCGCAAGCTGCTGCAGCACGTGGGGCCGATGCTGGGTGTGGCTCTGCCGTCCTTGCCGGAGGACCTCACCCCACGGGAGATCGAGGTGCTCGTGGAAATGGCCCACGGGCTGTCCAACACCGAGATCGCCGCAAAGCTCGTCGTCTCCGAGGCGACCGTGAAAACCCATGTGGGACGGGTTCTCTCGAAGACCGGTTCGCGTGACCGGGTACAGGCCGTGCTGTACGCGTTCCAGGTGGGCCTGGTGCGGCCGCAGGATCTGCTCGGCTCCGATTGATCCCGGCGGGATGACTCCCGGTCCTACCGGGGGATGACGGCGGGCCTCGCGTAGATCGCTCCCCGCTCCGATGTGCCGGGCGTCTGACCAGCCATAGCGTCGACAGCATGAGGATTATGGTGCGGGCGCGGAGCCTGACGAAGACCTACGGAGCCGGCGACACTGCCGTTCATGCCCTTCGAGGGGTGGACGTGGATTTCGCGGCGGGTGCGTTCACGGCGATCATGGGGCCGTCGGGCTCGGGAAAGTCGACGCTGATGCACTGCCTGGCCGGTCTCGACACCGCGTCTGCCGGGACCGTCGAGGTGGGCGGCACCGAGATCACCCGGTTGGGTGACAGGGCGCTCACCGAGCTGCGGCGGGACCGGATCGGGTTCGTGTTCCAGGCGTTCAACCTGCTGCCGGTGCTGTCGGCCGAGGAGAACATGTTGCTGCCCATGCGGTTGGCGGGAAGCCTGCCCGAACAGGGGTGGCGCGACGAGGTGGTGCGGCGCCTGGGTCTGACCGACCGGCTCGGACACCGCCCGCACGAATTGTCGGGTGGGCAGCAGCAGCGGGTCGCGGTGGCGCGGGCGCTGCTGCCACAGCCGGACGTGATCTTCGCGGACGAGCCGACGGGCAACCTCGACTCGCGGACCGGCGCGGAGGTGCTGGATCTGCTGCGGTCGAGCGTGCGCGAGACCGGGCAGACCGTGGTGATGGTGACCCACGATCCCGTCGCGGCGTCGTACGCGGACCGGGTGGTGCTGATCGCCGACGGCAGTATCGCCGGTGAGATCGACCGCCCCACCACCGATTCGGTGATCGAGACGATGCGTCTTCTCGGTGCCGACGACTTGAGCAGGACGCACTGATGCGCGGGCTGGCGTGGGCGCAGATGCGTGCCCATGCGGGGCGGTACGTCGCCTCGGCCCTGGCGGTCGTGATCTCGGTGGCCTTCATCGTCGCGACGCTCACGCTGAACTCGACGCTCAAAGCGGGCGTGACGGATTCGCTGGCCGGCCAGTACGCGTCGTCGGACATCGTCGTCACCGGGGACATCAGCGCGGCCACTGTCGCCGCGGTGCCGGGCGTGCGGGCGGTCACCGAGGACATCTCGACGAGCGTGAAGGTGGGACGTCCCGGCGAGGGAACGTCGTGGGGGTCGGCACTCTCGTTGTCTCCGGACCCGGTTCTGCGCTGGCAGAAATTGGTGGACGGCCGCTTCGCGCAGGCACCCGGTGAGGTCGCGGTCGCGGCGGGCTCCGGGATTCCGCTCGGCAGCGAACTGACGGTCACCCCGCTCGCCGACGGCGCGGCGGTCGCGGCGACGGTGACGGTGGTCGGGACTGTCGATCTGTCGGGCACTGCGCAGCAGATGAACGGCACCACGGTGTTCGCGACCACCGCGCAACTCGACGAGTGGACCGGTGGATCCGGAGGGCGGGAGGTGCGCGCGGTCGGTGACGGCACCCTCGCACCGGAGCAGTTGGCGGAGCGGGTCCGGTCGGCGCTGCCGACGGAGGTGACCGTGGAAACCGGTGCGCGACAGGCCGAGCTGGTGTCGCAGCAGTACCTGGGTGACTCGGATCTGCTGGCGAGTGTGCTGTTGGCGTTCGGGGCGATCGCGGTGGTCGTCGCGGGACTGGTGATCGCGAACACGTTCGCGGTGCTGCTCGCCGCGCGCACCCGGGAACTCGCGCTGCTGCGCTGCGTCGGCGCGACCGCGCCCCAGGTGCGGCGCAGCGTGCAGGTCGAGGCCGCGGGTCTCGGCGTGCTCGCATCGGTGCTCGGGGTGGGGGTCGGCGTCGTGGCGGCGTGGGCGGTCGCCCGGGTCGCGACGGCGGTGGACGTGCCGATCCCGCTGCACGGGGTGCGCGTGACACCGGTGACGGTGCTCGTGGGCCTGGTGGTCGGTGTGGTCATGACGATGGTGGCGGCGTCGGCGCCCGGCCGGGCCGCGACCCGGGTGTCGCCGCTGGCCGCGCTGCAGCCGCTCGAGTCGGCGCCCGAACCCGTCGCGGTGTCGCGGGTGCGTCGCATCCTCGGGGCGCTCGCACTGCTCGCGGGTGTCGGCATCCTCGCGGTGGCGGTCGCCACGGGCCAGGTGCTGATCGCATGCGTCGGTGGCCTGCTCACGTTCGTCGCGATCGTGGTGCTGAGCCGGCGCATCGTGCCGGCCGTGGTGTCCGCGGTGGGCGCGTTCGTCGGACGGTTCGGCGGCCCGGTGGGGCTGCTCGCTGCCGGCAACGCGGGCCGCAACCCGCGGCGCACCGCGGCGACCGCGACGGCCCTGCTGATCGGTGTCACGCTCACCAGCACCCTCGTCGTCGGCGTCGCGGTGACGAAGGCGAGTGCGCCGGGCGCGGTGGACGAGCAGTTCCCGGTCGATGTCAGCATCGCCACGCACGGCGCGGCCGGGCTGCCGGTCGACCTCGTCGACCGGGTCCGGCGCCTCGACGGGGTCGCTGCGGCCGCGGCGCTCGCCACGGCCGACATCACCTTGCCGGACGGGCACACGCTTCCGGTGATCGGTGTGGACGTGGCGGCGGTGCGGGCGACGCTGCGCACCGACGTCGACCTGCCCGGGCCGGACCAGTTGCTGCTGGGCCCGGACGAGCGCCGGGCGTTCGGGCTCGAGCTCGGCGACACGGTGACGCTGCGCGGTAACGTCGGCCGCACCGACGCGGTGATCGGATCGGCCACCGGCGGCGCCGAGGCGCTGGCGGACCGGCGGGTGCTGGCGGCGCTGTCGCCGCAGGTCGTCGACGACCAGGTGTGGATCCGGCTGGTCGACGGTCTCACCGACGAAGAGAAACGTGTGGTGCAGGACGAGATCGCCTCGATCGCCGAACGGTCGGCGCCGGGCAGTGAGGTCGGCGGCTCGCTGGTGATGCGCGCGACGCTGGACACCGTGCTCGACACGCTGCTGATGATCGTGGCCGGTCTGCTGTCGGTGGCCGTCGTGATCGCACTGATCGGTGTGGGGAACACGATGGCACTGTCGGTGCTCGAACGTCGACGCGAGTCCGGCCTGCTGCGGGCGGTGGGTCTGACCCGTGCGGGCCTGCGATCGCTGCTGCTGTGGGAAGCGGTGCTCATCGCGGGTGTCGCGTCCGTGCTCGGCGTCGTGCTGGGCCTCGCCTTCGGCATCACCGGATCGGCGTCGGTGTTCGGGTTCGACGGTCTCGAACTCGGCACCCTGCCGTGGCTCACGCTGCTGCTGATCGTGTCGGGCGGCGGCGTGGCCGGGGCGATCGCCGCGATCCTGCCCGCGCGGCGGGCGGCCCGCACGGCCCCGGTGGCCGCGCTGGCGTGAGGGCGGCTACCCGCCGAACCGGACGGTGACCTTCTCGGCGCCGACGCGACGTTCGATCGCGTCGGTGTCGGGATTGTTCACCTGCACCAGCGAGGCGCCGACCGCGAGCATCGAGACGAGTCCGGCGATCAGTTCGTCGGGCGTCGCCCAGGAGCGGGTGGAGAGCACCCGATCCGACCCGGTCACCTTGTCGGCGGCGGCCGCGGCGCGGGCGGCGTCGAGGACCTCGTCGACGCCGCGGCCGTCGAGGGTCGCGGCGCCGGTTCCGGTGGGCCGGAACTGGTCGCCGTGCACGCGCACCGCCGTCGCGTAGTCGGTGACCCCGACCGGCAGATCCGGGACGGGACGGCCGAACGCGTCGAGCGACAGGACCGCGACCTCGGGGACGTCGGCGACGTCGTCCAGGCGGTCGGCGGTGACGAGGGCGGCGTCCGCATCGGGATCGGCGTCGAGGGTGACCTCGAGTCCGGCCCACCACGCGCCGAGCAGGACCGCGGCGGTCTGCCAGTGCGCGGGCAGCAGCACCGACACCCGAGAGCCGGGGAGCAGCCCGAACTCGTCGGACAGCAGGTTCGCGGTCTTCGCGGCCCAGTTGGCGAGCGTGATCGCGGACAGTTCGATGCGCTCGCCGGTGGCGTCGTCGTAGTAGGTGATGCGCGGCCCGGCCGGGTCGGCGGCGAGGATCGGGTCGAGCAGGGCGGTGGTCAGATCGGTCACAGAAAAATCCTTCAGTCGACGCGAGCGCGGTGCGCTCAGTTGACGCAGCGCGGTCCGGTACCGCCGGCGTCGATCGGGGGCCCGGGTTCGACCGGGGTGGGGGAGGTGGCGGTGGTGCTCGTCCCGGACGCCGAATTCGAGGACGAGGAAGACGATGTGGGTGCCGTGTAGTCCCCGGTGACCACGACCCGCACCTCCCCGGTTTTCAGGGACGAGTCGGTTTCGATCGGCAACCCACCGAGGGTCACGGACACCGCCCGGGCGGCGTCGCTGTCGGAGGTTTTCGCGAACACGGTGCTGCGCGACACCGACTTCCCGGTGTGGTTGCCGACGGTGCCGAGGTCGAAGCCTTCGTTCTCGAGCAGGTTTCCGACGCTGGAGGCGAGGCCGCTGACGCTGGAGTCGTTGGCGACGTCGACGGCGACGGACGACACGTCGATGTCGGGCATGGTGGTGGGGATCTGCTCGGATGTCGTCGTGGAGGCGTCCTCGGCCGGTTCCTCCCCGGCCAGGGACGCAACGTATTTCCGGACGGCTTTCGGGTCTACCTCGACGATGGACTCGCCGTAGTCGGTGGTGCCGTTGATGTCGACGACGGGAATGGTCTCGAACTTGACGCTGCCCCCGGCGAGGCCCTGTAGTTGGGTCGCGAAGTCGATGATGTCCCAGTCGGAGTCGAGGACCACCGATCGTTGCACCGCGGACGACAGCTGGTTGAGTTTGCCGGGGTTGGTGAGGGTCTTGGCGCTGAGCACCTTGTTCGCGAGGGACGCCATGAACACCTGCTGGCGCACGATCCGGTCGAGGTCGCCGCGGGGCAGGTCGTGCCGCTGCCGCACGAAGCTCAGGGCGTCGGAGCCGTCGAGGGTTTGTTCCCCGGCCGGGAACCTCGCCCCGGAGAGCGGCTCGTCGACGGCGGCGTTGAGGCACACGTCGACACCGCCGACGGCGTCGGTGAGCAGGACGAATCCGAGGAGCCCGATCTCGGCGTAGTGGTCGACGGTGACGCCGGTGAGGTCGGCGACCGATTCGACGAGGGCTTCGCGGCCGGCCTGCGCGGCTTCCTTCTCCGCGGCCGCATCGGATTTCCCGGCCTCGACGAGGCGCCCACGTTCGGCTTCCTTGGTGGCCCCGTACGCGGCGTTGATCTTCGACTTGCCGATGCCGGGCACGTTCACGTAGGCGTCGCGGGGGATCGAGATCGCGGTGGCGGAACTGCCGTCGTTGGGGACGCGTACGAGGATGATCGTGTCGGTGTTCGACGCCACTTCTTCTCCGGCCCGCAGGGCCTCGAGTTCGGACGACGTGAGCGGGTTGCCGTGCGCGTCGGTGCGACTGTCGGTGCCGACGAGCAGGATGTCGAGGGCGCCGTCCTCGCCGCCACCGAGCCCGAGTCCGATCGTCGCGAGGTTCGACCGCAGCGAATCGACGCTGCGCCAGGCGAATCCGGTGATCACGAGCACCAGGACCGCGGCGATCGCGACAGCGATCTGCTTGCGCGACGCGGGGGCCGGCGGACGTGGGACGTCGCGCGGCGGGCGGTCGGGGGGCACGCGGGGGCCTTGATGACGGTCGGTTCTCATACTGTGTTCAAGGCTAACGGTGATCGTGCTCCGGGACGGCGCACCACGGCCCGGCGTGCCAGACTCGGTCGCTGTGCGAAGGATCATGGTGACGGGGGCGCGGGGCCAGTTGGGCAGCCGGCTGGTGCAGGGCGCGCAGGACGCGGGCGTCGACGTGGACGGTGTCGGTTCGGCAGACCTCGACATCACCGACGCGGACGCCGTCGCGGACCGGGTGCGGCCGGGCACGGTCGTGATCAACTGTGCGGCGTACACGGCCGTCGACGCGGCCGAGTCCGAGGTGGCCGCCGCGACCGCGGTCAACGAGGACGGACCGCGGAATCTGGCCCGGGCCTGCGCACGTGCCGGTGCCCATCTGATCCACGTCTCGACGGACTACGTGTTCGCCGGTGATGCGGACGCCCCTTACGCGGCGGACGCTCCGACCGGGCCGCGGACCGTGTACGGGCGCACGAAACTGGCGGGGGAGCGGGCCGTCCACGATGCGCTGCCGACGGCGCAGATCGTGCGGACGGCGTGGGTGTACAGCGGGGGTGGCACCGATTTCGTGGCGACGATGCTGCGACTGGAACGTGAACGCGACACCGTGCAGGTCGTCGACGATCAGATCGGGTCGCCCACATATGCCGCCGATCTGGCGGCCGGGCTGCTCGAGCTGGCCCGCACCGGTGGCCGGGGTGTCACGACGCTGCACGCCACCAATGCGGGCGCGGCCACGTGGTTCGACCTGGCGCGGGCCGTGTTCGCCGGGGTCGGGGCCGACCCGGAGCGGGTGCGTCCGTGCACGAGCGCCGAGTTCGTCCGGCCCGCACCACGGCCCGCCTACTCGGTGCTGTCGCCGCGATCGTGGGCGGACGCGGGCCTGACGCCGCTGCGGGACTGGCGCGACGCGCTGGCCGACGCGCTGGCCCGGCTCGGATGAGGACGATACGGGCACTGCGGCTAGGCTGGCCGTCGTGAGTTCGAAGCTGGCCGTGGTGACGGTGACCTACTCGCCGGGCGAGCATCTGGAGCATTTCCTGAGCACGCTGGCCGATGCCACGACCGAGAATCCGCAGGTGATCCTCGCCGACAACGGGTCGGTCGACGGCACCCCCGAGGCTGCGGCCGCCGCTCACGATCATGTCCGGCTGCTGCGTACCGGCGGCAACATCGGCTACGGCGGCGCGATCAACCGTGCCGTCGCCGAGATCGACCCCGACATCGAGTTCGTCCTCGTCGTCAACCCGGACGTGCGCTGGTCGCCCGGGTCGATCGACGAACTGCTGGCCGCGGCGCAGCGGTGGCCGCGGGCCGGCGCACTGGGTCCGATGGTGCGCGAACTGGACGGCAGCGTGTATCCGTCGGCGCGGGCCGTTCCCGACCTGGTCTCCGGTGCCGGGCACGCGGTGCTCGGTTCGGTGTGGCCGTCGAATCCGTGGACGCAGCGGTACCGGCAGGACAGCGAGACGATCACCGAACGTCCGGCGGGTTGGCTGTCGGGGTCGTGCCTGCTGCTGCGTCGGGTCGCGTTCGACGCGATCGACGGCTTCGACTCCCGATACTTCATGTACATGGAGGACGTCGATCTCGGGGACCGGCTGGGCCGGGCCGGCTGGCTCAACGTGTTCGTGCCGTCCGCCGAGGTCACCCACGCGAAAGGTCACGCCGCGGGCCGGCATCCGGAACTGATGCTGCCCGCCCACCACGAGAGTGCCTACCGATTCCAGGCGGACCGTCACCCGGCGTGGTGGCAGGCGCCGCTGCGGTGGGCGTTGCGGGGCGGTCTCGCCCTGCGTTCGAAGCTTGCGGTCGCCGCAGCCGTCCGGCAGCGCGGCGCGAGCGAGAGTCGGGACAATGAGATCGAGGGGAAAGAATGACAATTGCTTCGGCGACCGACGCCGTCGTCCTGGTGGGAGGCCAGGGCACACGGCTCCGTCCACTGACGCTGTCCGCACCCAAGCCGATGCTCCCCACCGCGGGGGTGCCGTTTCTGACGCATCTGCTGGCGCGGATCAAGCAGGCGGGCATCGGCCACGTCGTGCTCGGCACGTCGTTCAAGGCCGAGGTCTTCGAGGAGCACTTCGGCGACGGCAGCGATCTGGGGCTCGAGATCGAGTACGTCACCGAGGTGGAGCCGATGGGCACCGGCGGCGGCATCCGCAACGTGCTGCCGAGCCTGCGGGCCGACAACATCATGGTCTTCAACGGTGACGTCCTGGGCGGCACCGACCTGTCCGGTGTCCTGGACACGCACTTCCGCACCAACGCCGACGTCACCCTGCACCTGGTGCGGGTCGGTGACCCGCGCGCATTCGGCTGTGTTCCCACCGACGACGACGGCCGCGTCAAGGCGTTCCTGGAGAAGACGCAGGATCCGCCGACCGATCAGATCAACGCCGGCTGCTACGTGTTCCGCCGCGAGATCATCGAGAAGATTCCGTCGGATCGCCCCGTCTCCGTCGAACGCGAGGTGTTCCCGGCACTGCTCGCGGACGGTGCCCGCGTGTTCGGCCACGTCGACACCTCGTACTGGCGCGACATGGGCACCCCGGACGATTTCGTCCGCGGGTCCGCCGATCTGGTGCGCGGTATCGCGCCGTCGCCGGCGCTGGACGGCCCGCGCGGCGAGTCCCTCGTCCACCCCGGTGCCGGGGTGGCGCCGGGTGCGCTGCTGATCGGTGGCACCGTCGTCGGACGCGGCGCCGAGGTCGGTGCCGGTGCCCGTCTCGACGGCGCCGTGCTGTTCGACGGGGCGCAGGTCGAGGCCGGTGCGGTGGTCGAGCGGTCCATCATCGGATTCGGTGCCCGGATCGGGCCGCGTGCGCTGGTGCGGGACGCCGTGATCGGTGACGGCGCCGACGTCGGTGCGCGCTGTGAACTGATCGGTGGCGCCCGGGTGTGGCCCGGCGTGAAGCTGCCCGACGGCGGGGTCCGGTTCAGTACCGACGTGTGATCCGGTGACGTGGGATCGGCCACGCGGTCGACTTCTTGCGCATTGCTAACGGAATACTGGAGTGATGATGTCGCAGGAACCCGTCTATCGCAGGTATGTCGCCCTCGGTGACTCGTTCACCGAGGGTGTCGGGGATCCCGATCCCACCCGCCCCAACGGTCTGCGTGGCTGGGCGGACCGGGTCGCCGAGGAACTGGCCACCCGCAGTGCCGACTTCGGCTACGCCAATCTCGCGATCCGGGGCCGGCTGCTGGGCCCGATCGTCGACGAGCAGGTCGATGCGGCGGTCGCGTTGCAGCCGGACCTGGTCACGATCTATGCGGGCGGCAACGATCTGATGCGCCCGTCGCTCGATCTCGATGCGCTCGTCGCCCGGTACGACGAGGCGATCGGGAAACTGACCGCCACCGGAGCCACGGTCCTGATGTGGACGGCATTCGATGCCGGTTTCTCGGCGGTGTTCGGCAAGATCCGCGGCCGTTCGGCGATCTACAACGAACTGGTGCGCGAGGTCGCGGACCGGCACGGTGCGACGCTCGTCGACTTCTGGCGGTTCGACGAGTACCAGGACCTGCGCATGTGGGACTGGGACCGGCTGCACATGTCGACCCCGGGACACCAGAACATGGCCGTCCGGGTGCTCGAGACGCTCGGCGTCGACCACCACATCGTGGTGGACCCACTCGGCCCGGATCTGCCCACCGACAAGGCGTCGCGGCGCCGCGCGGACCTGGTGTGGACCAAGGACTTCCTGTTGCCGTGGATCGGGCGCCGGGTGCGTGGCACGTCGTCGGGTGACGGTGTCGCCGCCAAACGGCCCACGCTCGAATCCATCCGCTGAGGGAGGCGGACAGACGACGGAAGGCCGACCGGGGACTCCCCGGTCGGCCTTCCGTCGTCTGTCGGGCAGGTCAGTCGGTAGCGAGATTACGGGTCGTGGAGATCGCGATCAGGCCGATCAGGCCGACCAGGGCGAAGGCGTAGAAGCCCCACGGCACCGCGTAGCCGGCGCCGAGCAGTGCGCCGCCGAGGATCGGGCCGCAGATCGCGCCGACGCGTCCGACGCCCGCAGACCAGCCCAGGGCGGTCGCGCGGATCGCTGCGGGATGGTTGGCGCTGGTGAATGCGTACACCAGCACCTGGGCGCTGAACACGAAGCAGCCGGCGAGGAAGACCATCACGTAGATGCCGCCCGCGACGTCGATGCTGAGCGCCGCGAGGAAGACGGCCGCACCGGTGAACCACCCGATGGCCGCCGTGCGGGGGCCGATCTTGTCGGCGACCCGGCCCGCGATGAGCAGGCCGACGACGGCGCCGGCGTTGAGGATCAGCAGGAACGTCAGCGCGGCACCGAGTTCGTAGCCGGCCTCACGCATGATCGTCGGCAGCCACGTGTTGAGGCCGTAGACCAGCAGCAGGCCCATGAACGAGGCGACCCAGATGGCGATGCTGTTGCGCAGGAACTTCGGCGAGAAGAGCGACTTGACCGGATTGGCGGTCGCGGCGGTGGAGGCGTCGCCGGTGGGTGCCGGCTCGAGGACGAGTCCGTACTGTGCGGCGATGCGCTCGGCCTCGTCGCGACGCCCCTTGGAGAGCAGGTACGACGGCGACTCGGGCAGGTACTTGATCATCAACGGGATCAGCACGATCGCCGGTGCGGCGCCGACGACGAACATCGAGTGCCAGCCGAAGGGGTCGATGAGCACGATGGCCAGTGCCGCGGTCGCGACGGCGCCGACGTGGTAGCCGGTCATGAGCATCGTGGACGCGGATCCGCCACCCTGCTTCTTGGAGAACTCGTTGACCAGCGCCAGTGCGGTGGGCAGCGCGCCACCCAGGCCGATGCCCGCGAGGAAGCGGAGCAGGCCGAAGAGGAACGGGTTCGGGGCGACCGCGCACAGCAGCGTGAGGATCGAGAACGCCGCGACGGCGTAGATCAGCGCCCGGCGGCGTCCCAGGACGTCGGTGAGGGTGCCGATGACGAGGGCACCGATCGTCATGCCGACGAGCCCGAACGTCGAGATGGTCGTGATCGCGCTCGTGCTCAGGTTCCAGTCTCCGTGCTCGCGCAGCGAGGGGATGACTGCACCCAGAACGACGAGATCGAATCCGTCGAGTAGGACGGCGATCCAACACAGTGGGGCGACCCACATCGCTGCGCGACCGCGCGTCGCGGGTCGTTCGATGGTGCTCATTCGATCTCCAGAAGCCAAGGTGTTCGCAATACGAACCACCGTTCAATTTAAGAACTCGGCCATTGTTTGGTGGGTCACACGTGAATGTCAAGCCGCAAACCCGGGGGTTGGCTCCCCGTCGGGGTCGTGGTCCGGCCACACTGGGCGGGTGATCGACGAACGCGGAATCGACCGCAGCATGCTCGGTCGGGCGTTCCTGGTGTTGAACTCCTTCACCGTCGAGCGTCCGCGCCTGACGCAGTCCGAACTGAGCCGCCGCACAGGACTGCCGCTGCCGACCGTGCACCGGCTGTGCATCCAGCTGGCGGACAACGGTGCGCTCGAACGTGCAGCCGACGGGAGCTACGAGATCGGTGTCCGACTGTGGGAGATCGGCGCGCTCGCACCCGGGGCGCACGGGCTCCGGCAGGTGGCGATGCCGTATCTCGAGGACCTCTACGAGGCTACGCGCGAGAACGTCCAGCTGATCGTCCGTGAAGGTCTCGAGGCCCTCTACATCGAGCGGCTTTCCGCACGTGGGGCGGTCCCCGTGGTCGGTCGGGCGGGCGGGCGGCTGCCGCTGCACGCGTCCAGTGGCGGGCTGGTCCTACTCGCGCACGGCGGGCCGGAACTCCTCGGGGACGTGCTCGCCGGTGGGCTCGAACGATTCACGCCGAACACGATCACCTCCGAGCATCGGCTCCGTCAGGTGCTCGACGAGATTCGGCGCAGCGGGTTCGTCGTGTGCCGCGAGCATCTCAACGTCGGGACGCTCGCGGTCGCCGCGCCGTTGCGGGGGCAGGCCGGGGAGGTGGTCGCGTCGATCTCGGTCGTCGTCGGCGCCGAGGTCGATCCGGCGCCGCTGATCCCGGCGCTGCGGGCCGCGGCGCGCGGTATCTCGCGCGGGCTGGCGTGACCGAGATCTCCCCGGATCGACGAAGAATTGCCTTTCACTGAGTGAAAGTGGGGGTTCTGTGGTCGGCGGCCGGCCGGAACAGTGTTGGCGATCACGTTCTACCGAGGAGTTAACCGCATGACCATCTCGAGCACCCAGGTCGGCATCGTCGGCGCCGGCCCGGCCGGACTGATGCTGTCCCATCTCCTGCACCTGCGCGGCATCGAATCCGTCGTTCTCGAGGCGCGCACCCGCGAGGAGGTCGAGGGCACCATTCGTGCGGGCGTGCTCGAGCAGAACACCGTCGACCTGATGGTGGAGACCGGTCTCGGTGACCGGGTGAAGGCCGAGGGGCACGAGCACCACGGCATCGAGCTGCGCTTCGGCGGCCGTGGCCACCGCATCGCATTCGACGAGCTCACGGACGGTCGCGCGGTCACGGTCTACCCGCAGCACGAGGTTCTCAAGGATCTCATCGCCAAGCGGCTCGCCGACGGCGGCGACATCCGGTTCGGCGTCTCCGACGTCGAGGTGCACGACCACACCACGGACAAGCCGTACATCACCTACACCGACACCGACGGCAACCCGCAGACGGTCACGTGCGCGCTGGTCGGCGGCTGCGACGGCTCCCGGACCAAGACCCGCAAGCTCATTCCCGAGTCGACGATCCGGCAGGACCACTTCCGCCAGTACCCGTTCGCGTGGTTCGGCATCCTGGCCGAGGCGCCGCCGTCCTCGGAGGAGCTGATCTACGCGAACCATCCGCGTGGCTTCGCGCTCATCAGTACCCGCACCCCGGAGGTGCAGCGCCACTACCTCCAGGTCGATCCGGACGACTCGGTCGACAACTGGTCCGACGACCGGATCTGGTCCGAACTGCACGCCCGCGTCGACGGCGAGGGAGCGGAGATCAAGGACGGCAGGATCTTCGAGAAGTCGATCCTGCAGTTCCGCAGCTTCGTGTGCGAGCCGATGCAGCACGGCAACCTGTTCCTCGCCGGCGACGCCGCGCACACCGTGCCCCCGACCGGCGCGAAGGGCCTGAACCTGGCCGTCGCCGACGTCTACGTGCTGTCGAAGGGTATGGCCGAGTTCTTCGAGACAGGCAACCGTGGACGCCTCGACGCCTACACCGAGACGGTGCTGCCGCGGATCTGGCGCACCCAGCACTTCTCGTGGTGGATGTCGTCGATGCTGCACCGACTGCCCGACGCGTCCGGCTTCGACCACAAGCGCCAGGTCGCGGAGCTCGACATGGTGACCCGCTCGGTCGCCGGCCGCACCCTCATCGCCGAGAACTACGTGGGCACGCCGCTGGGCTGACCCGCGCCGTACCGAATCGGCCGACCTCTGATCGGGGTCGGCCGATTCGGCATGTCCGTAGGTACCCCCGATTCCGTCGTGTGACGAAAAGAGGTGTGGTCGAATTTCTCGGTCGGTGAGAAGAGGGGGAGGGGTGTGGGCGAGTCGTCCGTAGGTTCGGGGGAGTTGTTCGCATCACCTACAGGAGAGGCCTTCCATGAAGATCCTGATTGTCGGCGGCACCGGCATGATCGGCGCCCACACGGCACTTCACCTACGCGAGCAGGGCAACGACGTCACCGTCGCTGCGCGTAACCCGCTGGCCGACGATTCGCCGGTGCACGATTTCCCGGTGCTGCTCGGCGACTACACGGAGCAGACCTTCACGGCCGACCAGTTGGCCCCGTTCGATGCCGTCGTGTTCGCCGCGGGCCAGGACATCCGGCACATGGGCCGTGACGTCGACGAGGCGGAATTCTGGGAGAAGACGCAGTCCGGCGGCGTGCCGCGGTTCGCCGCGCTGGCCAAGGAGGCCGGGGTGTCCCGGTTCGTCCAGGTCGGCAGCTACTACCACCACCTGCGGCCGGAGTACGCGGAGACGATGCCGTACGTCGCGGCGCGCAAGGCGGCCGACGAGGGTGCCCGCGCGCTCGCGGACGAGAACTTCACCGTCGTGACGCTGAACCCGCCGTCGATCCTGGGCGCCATCAGCGGGGTGTCCGCCAAGCGGTACCGCCGACTGTTCTCGTGGGCCGCGGGCAACGAGCCGCAGATCCCGGACTTCGCCCCGGCCGGCGGCACGAACTACATGTCGGCGCAGTCGCTCGCCGAGGCGATCTGGGGTGCGCTGCAGCACGGCGAGTCCAAGGCGTACCTGATCGGCGACCAGAACCTCACGTTCACCGAGTACTTCCAGCTGCTCGTCGACGCCGCCGGTGGCGACCGCACCATCGAGGAACGTGACGAGGAGCATCCGCTGCTGCCGGACAGCTTCATCGTCCAGGGCCGCGGCAACGTCATCGCATACGAGACCGATCCGGAGGAGACCGCTCTGCTCGGCTACGGCAAGGGTGACTGCGCCCGCGCGCTCGCCGAGATGTACGAGACCGTCAAGGCTGCCGCCGCCCACTGACGCTTCACCTATGTCTACGAAAAGGTCGGCCCCGCAGAATGATCCGCGAGGCCGACCTTCTCGTCGTATCGGTGTCAGGCGATGCGCTCGAACACCGCGGCCAGGCCCTGGCCGCCGCCGATGCACATGGTCTCGAGGCCGTAGCGGGCCTCGCGACGGTCCATCTCGCGCAGCAGCGTGGCGAGGATACGGGCACCGGTCGCGCCGACCGGGTGACCCAGCGAGATGCCCGAGCCGTTCGGGTTCAGCCGCGGATCGTCGGGCTCGAGGCCCCACGTGCGGGTCACGGCGAGGGCCTGCGCCGCGAAGGCCTCGTTGAGTTCGATGACGCCCATGTCGGCCAGTCCCAGCCCCAGTCGGCTCAGGGCCTTCTCGGTCGACGGGACCGGGCCGATACCCATCGTCCGCGGCGGCACACCGGCGACGGCCCAGCTGGCGAGCCGGGCCAGTGGACGCAGGCCGAGGGCCTTCGCCTTCTCCGGCGTGGTGACGATCGCGATCGCGGCGCCGTCGTTCTGGCCGCTGGCGTTGCCGGCGGTGACGGTCGAATCGGGGTCGATCTTGCCGCGGATCGGGCGCAGCTTCGCGAGCGATTCGACGCTGGTGTCGGCGCGGGGATGCTCGTCGGTGTCGACGACGAGCGGGTCACCCTTGCGCTGCGGGACGGTCACCGGGACGATCTCCTGCGCGAACACCCCACCCTGCTGCGCCGCGACGGCGCGCCGGTGGGACTGTACGGCCAGCGCGTCCTGGTCCGCGCGGCTGATCGCGAACTCGGCGCGCAGGTTCTCGGCGGTCTCGATCATGCCGCCGGGCACCGGATAGTTGCGGCCACCGGCGGTCACCCGGGCGCGGGCCAGACGGTCGCTGAGGGCGACTGATTCGCCGCGGACGCCGTACCGCATGCCGGTGGCGTAGAACTCGGCCTGGCTCATGGACTCGACACCGCCGGCGAGGACGAGGTCGCTGCCGCCGGACTGGACCTGCATCACGGCCTGGACGATCGCCTGCAGACCCGAGCCGCAGCGGCGGTCGACCTGAAGACCCGGAACGTCCACTCCGAGTCCGGCGTTCAGTGCCGCGATGCGGCCGATCGCGGGGGCCTCACCGCCGGGGGAGGCCTGGCCGAGGATCACGTCGTCGATGTCGGTACCGGAAATGCCGGTGCGGGTGACGAGTTCGGTGATGACGGTGGCCGCGAGGTCCTCGGGGGCGATGTCCCGGAAGACCCCGCCGAAACGGCCGACGGGGGTGCGGAGCGGTTCGCAGATGACTGCGTCAGGCATGGCTACTTCCTTGATGCGGAGACGATTGAGACTGGGTGCGGGCGAGATCGGCCGAGATGGCCTCGGCGGTCGCGACGGCGGCCGGGACGAGTATGTCGTGCACCGCCTCCATCTCGTACCGCGCCGCCTGCGTCGAGATGTTCACGGCCGCAACGACAGTGCCCGACCGGTCGCGGATGGGTGCGGCGAGCGAACGCAGCCCCTCCTCGAGTTCCTGGTCGACGACGCAGTAGCCGTCGGCCCGGATCTTGTCGAGTTCGGCGCGCAACGCGTCGGGAGTCGCTATGGTGCGGCCGGTGAGCGGGGTCAGGTCGACGCGCCCGAGGTAGGCGTCGAGGTCGGCGGGGCCGAGCCCGGCGAGCAGCACCCGGCCCATCGACGTCGCGAACGCGGGGAACCGGGTCCCGATGGTGATGGAGACGGTCATGATCCGCCGAACCGGCACGCGGGCGACGTACACGACGTCGCCGTCGTCGAGGATCGAGACCGACGTCGACTCGTGGACCCGCTCCGACAGCGCCTCGAGGTGCGGGCGGGCGATGTCGGGCAGCGACAGGCTCGACAGGTAGCTGTACCCGAGTTCGAGGACCCGCGGCGTCAGCCAGAACACCGAGCCGTCGGTGCGGACGTAGCCGAGTTCGACGAGGGTGAGCAGGAATCGACGGGCCGTCGCGCGGGTGAGCTCGGTCGCGCGGGCCACGTCGCTGAGCGTGCGCCGCGGGTTCTCGGCGTCGAACGCCTTGATCACCGACAGACCTCGTGCGAGCGATTGCACGTAGTCGGTCGATACCCCGGTCGGCTCGATCCCGCTCGAATTCGTCACTGTCACGTACTCCCCTCGATGGCGCCCGCCAGGTCGGCGAGGGCCTGCTTGCCGAGCGCGAACGCCCGGTTGCTGTTCGGCACACCCGCGTACACCGCGGTGTGAAGGAATACTTCCACGAGCAGCTCGGGGTCCATACCGGCCCGCAGCGCGGCCCGGATGTGCATGTCGAGTTCGTGTTCGTTGCCGACCGCGGTGAGGATCGCCATCGTGAGCAGACGCCGGGTGGGGTGGTCGAGGCCGTCGCGGGCCCAGATGTCGCCCCACGCGGTGCGGGTGATGAAGTCCTGGAACGGCTCGGTGAACGCGGTGCTGCCGGCGATCGCCCGATCGACGTGGGCGTCGCCGAGCACCGAGCGGCGCACCGCCATACCGGCGTCGTGCACGGCGCGGCGGGACACACCCACCGGTGTCGCCGCGGCGATGTGGCGTTCGATCAGCCGGGTGACCGCACCGGCCTGCTCGACGTTGGCCAGATGCGCGCCGGGGGACAACACGTGCAGCTGCGCGCCGGCGATGCCGTCGGCGATCACCTGCAGGGTCGACGGCGGGGTCGGGCCGTCCTGCTCGGCGGCGATCACCAGCGTGGGGGCGACGATGCGCGCGAGGTCGGCGCGGCCGTCCCACTGCGACAGTGCCTCACAGCACGCGGCGTACCCTTCGTCGGAGGTGCCGCGCACCATCTCGACGTGCCGGGCGACGAGCTGCGGATCACGCTGCGCCAGTTCGGGAGTGAACCAGCGGCCGACGATCGACTCGGCGATCGACGCGACACCGTCGGCGCGGACGGCCGCGGCCCGGTCGAGCCACGGTTGCGCCGGCGCGAACTGCGCCGCCGTGCACATCACGGTCAGGGTCTGTACCCGCTGCGGGTGGTTCGCGGACAGCCACTGCCCGACGGCGCCGCCGAGCGACAGGCCCACGACGTGCACCGAGTTCAGGCCGAGCTTGTCGAGCAGCGCGAGCACGTCGCCGCCGAGGTCGGCGATCGTGTACGGACCGGCCGGGGCGGGAGAGCCGCCGTGGCCACGATGGTCGACCGCGACGACGTGCGCGCGGGACGACAGGGCGTGGATCTGCGGGTCCCACATGTGCAGGTCGGAGCCCAGGGAGCCGAGCAGCAGAACCGGCGGGGCGGCGGGGTCGCCGTGTGTCTCGAAGTTCAGGTCCACGGTCATGGGTGTCCTCCGGTGGTTCGGGAAGCGAGGGCGCGGTCGACGAGATCGACGGCGTGGCCGAGATAGTGCGCGGGGTCGAGCAGGTCGCGTAGTTCACCGGCCGTCAGATGCGCGGTGATCTCGGGCGCCTGGTCGAGCGGGGTTCCGGAAGCCGCTGCGGCGGTGACGATGTCACGGGCGGCATCGGTGTGTGCGGCGAGTGCGCCGGTGACCCGTTCGGCGAGGATCAGGCCACCGGTGATGTCGAGGTTGCGGGCCATCGCGTCGGGGCGGACACGGAGTCCGCCGAGGCTGGAGGCCAGCCGGTGCGCGGCGCCTCCGGTGAGCCGCAGCAGGTCGCAGACCGTCTCCCACTCGGCGTGCCAGGCGCCGGCGGCACGGGCGAACTCGTGGTCCATCGACGACAGGACCGTCGACACCAGGCCCGGCACCCGCCGGGCCGCGGCCCGCGCGGTGATCGCCGCGACCGGATTCTGCTTGTGCGGCATGGCCGACGAGCCGCCGGGCGCGTCCTCGGCGACCTCGCCGAACTCGGTCGAGGCCATCGCGGTGACGTCGGTGGCCGGCTTGGAGATCGCACCGGCCGCGACCCCCAGTGCGGCGGCGAGGGCGGCGACGGGAGTGCGGGTGGTGTGCCACGGCACGACCTGCCGGGCCAGGCCCAGTTCGTCGGCGAGGGCATCGGCCACCGTAAGGCCGTGCGGATGCACGGCGGCGAGAGTGCCTGCCGCGCCACCGAACTGGACGGGCAGCGCCGACAGGGCCCGCTCGAGCTGTTCGGCCGCGTCGTCCAGGCCTGTCAGCCACGACACGGCCAGCGCCCCGAACGTCGTCGGCAGCGCCTGTTGCCCGAGAGTGCGCGCGACCATGGGGGTGGCGCGGTGCACCCGGGCGAGTTCGGCCGCGGCGTTCGCGGCCGCCCGCAGATCCGCGAGAACCAGACGCCCGGCCCTGCGCGACAACAGCATCAGCGCCGAGTCCATGACGTCCTGGCTGGTGGCGCCGACGTGCACGGCCGACGCCGGGACGCCGTGCTCGGCGCACGCGGCCCGCAGGATCTTCACGAGCGGGATCACCGGATTGCCGCCGGCCGCCGACTTCCGGCCCAGGTCGGCGACGTCGATCCCGCCGGGTGCGGCGAGCCGGGCCGCCACCGCGGTCACCGTCGCGGCCTGTTCGGCCGTCGCCAGCCCCGCGGTGGAGGCCGCCCGGGTCAGGGCCGCCTCCACCTCGAGTAGGGCGGCCACCCAGGCATGGTCCGACACCTGCGCCGCGACGGCAGTGTCGCTACCGGCGCCGAACACGGGATCGAACAGGTCGCCACGGGTGTGCGTCACGGCAGGCTCCTGATCACAGCTCGAAGAACGGCGTCTCGACACCGTCGGGATCACTGTCCTGAACATAGACCGTGAGGCTGTAGCCGTCTTCGGTCTCGGTCGCGATCAGCTTGGGGCGCTGCGACTCCGGCAGCGACACCAGCACCGGATCGACGGCGTGCGCGGCGGTGTCCTCGGGGAAGTACAACCGCGTGTACAGACGCTCGAGCATGCCGCGCGCGAAGATCCCGACGTTCACGTGCGGTGCCTCGACACCGCCGTCCTCGGCCGGTAGCGCACCGGGCTTGACGGTGTGGATTGCGGCGGTGCCGGTCTCGTCGGCACCGGCCCGGCCGAAGCCCCGGAACCCCGCGGGGACCGGCTCGGTTGCGCCGCGCGGATCGTCGGCATGCGCGAACCGTCCGGCGGCGTCGGCCTGCCAGGTCTCGACCATCGCGTCGGCGACGGGGACACGATTCCCGTCGATCACGGTGATGCGCAGCGTGATCCGGCCCTCGGCGCCGGCGGGTGCGGCGTCGGGGCCGTCCGCCCAGGGCAGGCCGATGTGCCAGTACGGGCCCACCGTCTGCGACGGGGTGACCCCGAACGCGGCGGTGGTGAAGTCGCCCGGCGTGACGGGGTAGGTGGGGGCGGTGTTCTCGGTGGATGCGTCAGTCATCGTGATCCTCGTCGTCCTCGAACGGGGTGGCGTCGCGTCCGCGCAGGACGATGTCGAAACGGAAGCCGAGCGCCCAGTCGGCCACGGTCGCGTCGTAGTCGAAGACGCTGACCATCCGGTGCCGTGCCTCCGCGGGCACCGCGTTGTAGATCGGGTCCTGGAAGAACAGCGGATCGTCCGGGAAGTACATCTGCGTCACCAGACGCTGCGTGAACGCGGTGCCGAACAGCGAGAAGTGGATGTGCGACGGCCGCCACGCGTTGTCGTGGTTGCGCCACGGGTAGGCGCCCGGCTTGATCGTGGTGAACGTGTAGTGGCCGTCGGCGTCGGTGACGCAGCGACCGACCCCGTCGAAGTGCGGGTCCAGTGGTGCGGGCCAGTTGTCGCCGGTGTGGCGGTAGCGGCCGCCGGCGTTGGCCTGCCACACCTCGAGCAGCGTGTGCGGGACGGGCTTGCCGTTCGAATCGAGGACGCGGCCGTGCACGATGATCCGCTGGCCCTGGGCCTCGCCGCCGTTCGCGATCGTCAGGTCGGCGTCGCCGGGGCGGACCCGGTCCTCGCCGAACACCGGCCCGGTGAGTTCGCCGAGACGCTGCGGCAGCAGTTTCAACGGCTGACGCGGGCTGCGCAGCCCGGTGGTCTTGTAGTCGGCGAAGTTCGGCGGGGCGTTCACGCCGGTGCCGATCGGCCGGTATTGAGGGGGTAGATGAAGCATGTGAGACCTCATGGGGGAACAGGGAACAGGTGAGGGGGAATCGAGTAAGGCTGTTCGCAATGTGGACGATGTGACGCTATACGAACAACGTAGTGCGTACGGGCGTGGCAATCAACGGCTCACCCCGGATTTGTTCGTCATGCGGACGAGGGTTCACAATACGCACATGTCGTCGTATGCTGACGAGCATGATGGACAAAGTCATTGCCACAGCGGCCGAGGCCGTCGCCGACATCCCGGACGGTGCAACCATCGCGGTCGGCGGATTCGGCCTGGTCGGAGTGCCCGAGATCCTCATCGATGCGCTCCTGGACCAGGGGGCGACGGACCTCGAGACCGTGAGCAACAACTGCGGTACCGACGGCTTCGGCCTCGGCGTGCTGCTCGAGAAGGGCCGCATCCGCCGCACCATCAGCTCGTACGTCGGCGACAACAAGGAGTTCGCGCGGCAGTACCTCTCCGGTGAGCTCGAGGTGGAGCTGACCCCGCAGGGCACGCTCGCCGAACGGCTGCGCGCCGGTGGCGCGGGCATCCCCGCGTTCTTCACCCCGGCCGGTGTCGGCACCCAGGTCGCCGAGGGCGGGCTGCCGCGCCGTTACGACGGCAACGGCGGCATCGCCGTCGCCAGCCCGGTCAAGGAGACCCGCGAGTTCGACGGCACGACGTACGTGATGGAGCGTGGCATCGTGGCCGACTTCGCCCTGGTGCACGCCTGGAAGGGTGATCGCCACGGCAACCTGGTCTTCCGCCGCAGCGCCCGCAACTTCAACCCGCCCGCCGCCGCCTCGGGCCGGATCACCATCGCGCAGGTCGAACACCTCGTCGAGCCGGGTGAGCTGGACCCGGACCAGATCCACACCCCGGGCATCCACGTGCAGCGCGTCGTGCCCGTGGGCAAGGTCACTGTCGGAATCGAGAAGCGAACGGTACGAGCATGACTCAGGTAACGATCCAGAAGCTGACCCGCGAACAGATGGCCGCGCGCGTCGCGCAGGAACTGTCCGACGGCCAGTACGTCAACCTCGGCATCGGCATGCCCACCCTGGTGCCGAACTTCATCCCCGAGGGCATCACCGTCGTACTGCACTCGGAGAACGGTGTGCTCGGCGTCGGGCCGTACCCCACCGAGGACGAACTCGACCCCGAGCTGATCAACGCCGGCAAGGAGACCATCACCACCCTGCCCGGCGCGTCGTTCTTCGACTCGTCGCAGTCGTTCGGGATGATCCGCGGCGGTCAGGTCGACGTCGCAGTGCTCGGCGCGATGCAGGTCAGCGCCACCGGTGATCTCGCCAACTGGATGATCCCCGGGCACATGGTCAAGGGCATGGGCGGCGCGATGGACCTGGTCCACGGCGCCAAACGCGTCATCGTGATGATGGAGCACGTCTCGAAGAAGGGTGAGTCGAAGATCCTCGACGAGTGCACCCTGCCGCTCACCGGCAAGGGCTGCGTGCAGCGGATCATCACCGACATGGCCGTCCTCGACGTCACCGACGAGGGCCTGCGACTGGTCGAGACCGCACCCGGCATCAGCGTCGACGAGGTCGTCGCCGCTACCGCCGCGACGTTGCTGCTCTGATCGAGAACCACGCGATCACGATCGCCGCTGCCGCGACGACCACCCCGACCGGCAGCGGCGACCCGACCAGTGCGAGCGGGTAGTCCACCTCGCCGGGCACGTAGGAGATCCAGCCGAAATCCCACTCCACCGGTGCGGACACGGAGAACAGGGTGACGGTCAGCGGTAACAGGGCGCCGGTCAGTGCGGTCGCCGGGTCGGCCGGCAATGTCGCGGCGACGACCAGTCCCACTGCGAACGGCACGACGAGGGTGTACCCGGCCGCGGCGAGCGTCGCCGGCGCCCACAGCCCGGTGACGACGGCGACGGCGAGCAGGCCGATACCGAGGTCGGGCATGGGCCGTCGCCGCCCCGTCGCGGCACCGGCCGCGAACAGCGCGACACCGGCGGCGACGAGCCACCCCGATCCGGGGAAGTAGGCCAGGATGTTCACCCCGACCGCGGCCACCGCGAACCCGGCGGCGAGGAATCGCCCACCCGAGGCGCCGGTCCACCGGGCAGCGGCCACGACGAGTCCGGCGGTGACGATCACCGCCACGGTCCAGGACGTGGGCGACGGCGACACCGATGCCGAGATCGACCCGAGCCCCGCGTACACGAACGTCGCAACGATCGGGAGTCCGGCCGCGACCGCGAGCGCGCGACGATCCGCGGCCGTGCCGGAGCGGGCCGTCCCTGCGGCGTAGCCGACGACGACCGCGGCGATGGCCGCCACCGCGACCGGAATCGCGGCCTGCACCGGTAGGGCCTTGATCGACAGCGCCCACCGGTCCTCACGGCTCCGCCACAGGGCACCCGCGTAGAAGAGGTTCGCGCCCACCACACCGAACACGAGGGCGGCCTGCGCCGCCGGCACCCCGGCCCCGGCGTACGCGGCCGCCCCGAGTAGCAGGCCCGCCCCGACCGCGGTGAGCGAGATCGCCGGCGGCGCGGTCACCTCCACCCAGGCCGGCAGTGCGAGCAGGACCGCACCCGCCACGGCCGCGAGCGGGGCTGCGAACCGTTCCCGGCGCAGCGACAGCACCACGAGCACGAGTGCGGCGGTCAGCGCCGCGAGGGCGCCCGCCCACTGCGGGGTGACGACGAGCTGCCGGAACGTGCCCTCGACGGAGATGTGGTCCTGGACGGTGGTCTCGCGGATCGCGAACACCGCGACCGCGCCGCCGACGAGTCCGGCCGCGACCGGTGCGGTCCGGGCGGCCGCAGACACCGTCACAGTCACCGCTGCCGCGCCAACGTCACCAGGTGGTCGATCGTCTCCTTCTCGGCGCCGTCGGGGAGGGCGTCGACCGGCCACCAGCGCAGGTCCTGGGATTCGTCGCTGATCGTGGCGGGCGTGTCGGCGGCCGGGCCGGGTGCGGTGACGAGGAAACGCAGGTCGAGGTGCCGGGTCGGCACCCCGAGCGAGCACGTGATCGGGTGCGTGTGCGCCGACAGCAGCCGCGGATCGATCCGCAGCCCGGCGATCCCGGACTCCTCCCGGGCCTCCCGCAGGGCCGCGTCGACGACCGTGTCGTCGCCCTCCTCGCAGTGCCCGCCGAGCTGGATCCACCGGCCCACCCGCGGATGCAGGGTGAGTAGCACATGTTCGTGGGGTGCGTCGAGGACGAGCGACGACGCCGTGATGTGCCCGGGGACGTGCGCACGCAGACAGCCGTCGGGTGCCGAGTCGAGGAACGCGAGCATCGTGTGCCGCAACGAGTCCGCGGCGTCGGAGTCGGCGGCCCAGTCCGTGAGTGCCGCCCGCGCCGAGGCGTGCAGCGACCGGGCGCTCACAGCTCCACCAGTGCGTCACCGGGAACCCGCGGTTCGCGCGGCGTCAACGGTTCGAGGGGGTGGCCGACGGCGATCGCCCCCAGCGGCTGCCAGTCGGCCGGCAACTCCAGTGCTGCCCGGACGGTGTCGGCCGCGAAGATCGTCGACCCGATCCAGCAGCTGCCGATGCCGCGCGTCGCGAGCGACACCAGCAGCCCCTGTACGGCGGCACCGACCGCGACCGTGAACATCGTCGACTCGGCGCGGGTCCGCCGCTCGTCCGGATAGTCGTGTGCCCCGTCCGGCACACAGAAAGGGATCACCACCTCCGGGGCGCGGAACAGGATGTCGCCGCGCGCGATCCGCTTCTCGATCCGCCCGGCGTCCAACCCGTCGGACGCGAGGTCCGCCCGCCAGCGCTCCCGCATCGCGTCCAGCAGGCGGGTGCGGACGTCGGGGCTGCGCAGCCACACGAACCGCACCGGGCGGGTGTGGTGCGGGGCGGGCGCGGTGAGCGCGTCCGCGATCGCCGCGCGCAGTACCTCCGGGTCGACCGGTTCGTCGGAGAACTCGCGTACCGACCGGCGCAGCAGCAGTGCCTCGCGCCGGCCCTGCTCGAACGACTCCGCGGTGCCCAGCCAGAACAGGTCCTCGGAGCCGCGGCGGATCAGATCCTGCGCCGACGAACCGTCGTCGACGAGACCGTCCGCGGCCAGACCCCGGACGACTGCCACCGGCATGCCGCCCAGCTTGCCCTTGACGAGGTCGGCGGCGGCGGCGAGTTCGTCGGCGACGGCCACCTCGGTCACCATCAGCTCGTTGCCCTGACCGTCGACCGAGCCGGCGTACGCGTGCAGCACCGGAATGCCGGACGCGCCGATCGCGGCGTCGATCTGCCCGATCCGCCACGCCCGCCCCATCGTGTCGGTCACCACGACCGCGACCCGGATCCCGAGACGATTCTCGATGTCCTGCCGCAGCTTTCGGGCACTGCCGTCCGGGTCCTCCGGTAGCAGAGCCAGCTCGGCGCCGTCGACGTTGGAGCCGTCGATACCCGACGCGGCCTGCACGATGCCGAGCTTGTTCTCGGTGATGAGGGTGCGCCCCTTGCGGGCCACGACCCGCACCGCCTCCTGGTCGACGAGTCGCCTGCGCGCCGCGTCCCGTTCGTCGGGGTCGGTGGGGGAGGCCACGATCCGGCCCTCGACCTTCGAGAACACCTTGCTCGTGACGACGAGGACGTCGCCGTCCGCCAGCCACGGTGCCGCGTCGACGATCGACGCCGCCAGATCGTCCCCCGGACGGAACTCGGGCAGACCGGGTACCGGCAGAATTTCGAGGCCCCCGCCGGCCCCGTGATCGCGTACCGTCACAACACGACTCCGGCCACGTCGAAGGCTGCGCGCACCATGTCGGCGGTCGCGTCGGGATCGGTCATGAGCAGCGGAACACTGCGCACGTCGACACTGGGCACGTCGGCGGTGTCGGTGGAGTGGATCAGCCAGCCGTCGAGGATGCCGGTCGCCGAGCGGGCACCGTAGTGGCGTCCGATGGCCTCCGCCGACGTCTCGACGCCGATCACGGACAGGCATTCGTCGGCCATGCCGCGCAACGGCTTTCCGTCGATCACGGGGGACAGGCCGACGACCTTCGCGGCCGTCGTGCGCAGTGCGCCGCGGATACCGGGGACGGCGAGGATCGCGCCGATGCTGACGACCGGGTTCGACGGGGCCAGCAGCACCACGTCCGCGGTCTCGATCGCCTCGAGCACCCCGGGCGCCGGGGTCGCCTGATCGGCGCCGATGTGAGCGAAGCTGTGTGTGGGGATCTGCGCGCGGTAACGCACCCACCACTCCTGGAAGTGGATCGCCTTCTGCATCGGATCCGCCGGATCGGAGTCGGGATCGGTGACGACGACGTGGGTTTCGCTGCGATCGTCGGTGACCGGGAGCAGTGAGACACCCGGCTGCCAGCGGTTGCACAGCGCTTCGGTCACGGCGGAGAGCGGATATCCGGTGCGCAGCATCTGGCTGCGGATCAGGTGTGTGGCGATGTCGCGGTCACCGAGACCGAACCAGTCGGGCTGGGCGCCGTAGGCGGCGAGTTCCTCTTTGGCGTTCCAGGTTTCGCCGATGTGGCCCCAGCCGCGTTCGGGGTCGATGCCGCCGCCGAGGGTGTACATGCAGGTGTCGAGATCAGGGCAGATCCGCAGACCGTGCATCCACACGTCGTCGCCGACGTTGACCACGGCCGTGATCCGATGCACAGGGTCGTCGCCGGCCTCGCCGGGGACGACCCCGAGCAGGTTCCGAACTCCTTGGAGGAATCGAGCCCCTCCGACGCCGCCAACCAATACAGTCACGTTCACGTCCCGAAGCCTAGGCGGTGCCCTCGGAGCTGTCGGGTTCTACCACGTCTGCGCGGGGAGCGCGGGATGGTAAACGACATTCCCGATTCGGCTTGACCCGACACGCCAACGCGTGTCTAATCACATTTATGTCATTCCGGGTTCGTGGGGCGAGTTCACCCGGTATGGCTCTTTTCCCGAACTTTCGTGCGGGTACTCGTCCGGACGAATATCGAGGTGGGAGAAGCAATTCGGAAGCAGCGGGAGAGCAGCGGGAATTCGAGGGTGTTCCCGGCTCTGCGCAGTGAAGGTAAGTGAGGAGGCGGAGCGATGCACGTTCAGCAGTACGAGTTCGATACTCCCGAAACTCCTCTGGCCGTGGCCGGTGCGCGATCGCGCACCGGGTTCGACACGGGGGTGGACACGGGTTCGTCGGCAGTGGTGCCGGTCGGAGAGGGTGTCGTGGACTTCGAGCTCGGGGTGAGTGTGCCCCGGCTGAGTCTGATTCCGGGATTCGACGCGATGTACGACGACGAGGACGATCAGTGGCAGGAGCGTGCACTGTGCGCGCAGACCGACCCTGAGGCGTTCTTTCCCGAGAAGGGCGGATCGACGCGCGAGGCCAAACGCATCTGCATGGGGTGCGAGGTGCGCAACGAGTGCCTCGAGTACGCACTCTCGAACGACGAGCGGTTCGGTATCTGGGGTGGCATGTCGGAGCGTGAGCGCCGTCGCCTCAAGCGCGGAATCATCTGACGTCCAACAGCTTTCGGCGCCTCTCGTTGCGAGGGGCGCCGTTTCTGTCCGGTGGGCCGGTCCGGTGAGCAGGTCCCGATCGGGTCCGGGATGCAGGGCCGGTTCGGGTCAGCCTTGTGGGTCGACGACGTCCGGGTCGACCCCGAGATAGGTGGCGACCTGCTCGACGAGAACGTCGTGCACGAGGTCCTCGAGATCGTCGGGATTCTTGGCTCGCAGTTCGAGCGGCCGCCGGAACAGCACGATGCGGGCCCGGGTCGTCGTCCCGTGCCGGTCGATACCGGCCGGGATCAGCCGTGACAGCGGCACCGGGCCGTCGGCGACCACCTCGGGTGGCCAGTTCACCGAATCCGGGTCGATCGCCCGGATGCGCGGCACGTCGTCCACGGCGATGTCGAGTTTCGTGAGCCGGTCGTGCCAGCGCGCGTCGACGGGTTCGAACGCGTTCAGGACCAGATGGTCGAACTTCTCGGCGCGGGTCCGGGCCGCCGGCAGGTGCGGCGGCAGCAGCGGCCCGCGGATTCCCCGGCCGTGCCGCGTGACGGAACGGGACGTCGAGGGGCGGGGACGACGAGCTCTGGCCATGGTGGGGACACTACCGCGACCCGGCGTCGCTCCCGTCCGGTGAGCAGGTCGGTGACGGTTCGGGTGGCCTTCCGTGTGTCGGAGTAGGCCAACCGCGGAGATGGGGTTAGTCTCCTTGCTTGTGAGATCACTGCGTCGTTGCTGCCGGCCTGGGTGCAAGAACCCGGCTGTCGCGACCCTGACGTACGTGTACTCCGATTCCACCGCGGTGGTGGGTCCCCTGGCAACGGTCGCGGAACCACACTCGTGGGACCTGTGCGAGAGTCACGCGTCGCGGATAACCGCCCCCAAGGGGTGGGAACTCGTGCGATACGAGGGTGGGTTCTCGTCGAGCACCCCGGACGAGGACGACCTGACCGCGCTCGCCGAGGCGGTCCGCGAAGCGGGTCTGGGGGAGCGTTCCCGGGTCGACACCGGTTCGGACACGGAATCGTCGGCTGCCGTCGTCCCGTCGACGCCGCCGACCGCACGTACCGGCCGTCGCGGCCATCTCCGGGTCCTGCCCGATCCCGCCAACTGACGCGCCACCGGCCCCCGTCGAACCTCGACATTTCACTCAGGAAGCGCGAACGGGGCACTCCGCACTAGGCTCGTCGACGACCCGGTCGCGTCCACGCCACCGGGCCGGACAAGCGGTGCGGCGAACAATGCGCGTCGCATCAACGAACAGCAGGAGAACTCAGCAGTGGAGCGGTCCGTCGAATCCGTGAATGCCGTGATCAAGGCCTACGACGTGCGTGGCGTCGTCGGTGAGCAGATCGACGCCGACTTCGTTCGGGACGTCGGCGCGTCGTTCGCCCGCCTGGTCCGCGACGAGCAGGGTTCCGGCGAGCCGGTGACGCGGATCGTGATCGGTCACGACATGCGGGCCTCGTCGCCCGACCTGTCCCGCGCGTTCGCGGAGGGTGCCGTCGCACAGGGACTCGACGTCGTGCACATCGGACTCGCGTCCACCGACCAGCTGTACTTCGCGTCCGGCATCCTCGACTGCCCGGGTGCGATGTTCACCGCGAGTCACAACCCCGCCAAGTACAACGGCATCAAGCTGTGCCGCGCGGGCGCCAAGCCCGTCGGTCAGGACACGGGCCTGGCCGTCATCGCCGGTGAGGTCGCCGAGGGTGTCCCCGCGTTCGACGGCCCGGCCGGCACGGTCACCGAGGACGACGTGCTCGACCGGTACGCGTCGTTCGTGCGCGGCCTGGTGAACCTGTCCGAGCTGCGGCCGCTGAAGATCGCCGTCGACGCCGGCAACGGCATGGGCGGGCACACCGTGCCGGCCGTGTTCGGGCCCATGCCGGTGGAGGTGCTGCCGCTGTACTTCGAGCTCGACGGCTCGTTCCCCAACCACGAGGCCAATCCGCTGGATCCGGCGAACCTGGTCGACCTGCAGAAGTTCGTGCTCGACACCGGCGCCGACATCGGTCTCGCCTTCGACGGCGACGCCGACCGCTGCTTCGTCGTCGACGAGAACGGCGACCCGGTGTCGCCGTCCGCGGTGACCGCACTGGTCGCCGACCGGGAGCTGGCGAAGGAGCCCGGCGCCACCGTCATCCACAACCTCATCACGTCCCGGTTCGTCCCCGAGCTCGTCGAGAAGCTCGGCGGCACGGCCGTGCGGACCCGGGTCGGGCACTCGTTCATCAAGCAGCAGATGGCCGAGACCGGCGCGATCTTCGGTGGCGAACATTCCGCGCACTACTACTTCCGCGAGTTCTGGGGCGCCGACTCGGGCATGCTCGCCGCGCTGCACGTCCTCGCGGCACTCGGTGAACAGGACCGCCCGCTGTCGGAGCTGATGCGCTCGTACGAGGGCTATGCCGCGTCCGGCGAGATCAACTCGACCGTCGCCGACGCCGGTGAGCGGACGGCCGCCGTGGTCGACGCCTTCGCCGATCGGACGGTGTCCGTGGACCGGCTCGACGGGGTCACCGTCGACCTTCCGGACGGTGCCTGGTTCAACCTGCGCGCCTCCAACACCGAGCCGTTGCTGCGCCTCAACGTCGAGGCGCGAACCTCCACGGAGGTCGACGCGCTCGTCACCGAGATCCTCGCCGTCGTACGCGCCTAGCCGCCGCAAAAGCTGGGATACTCGAGTGACCTGGGAGCGTTCGGGGGGACAGGGGAGTGGGAGAAAGGGAGGTGTGTCGGTCATGACGGCACCGTCGTCTCTGCTCGATCTCGACGACGTCGACGCGCTGCTCGCTGCCGACGTCGACGGCACACTCCGGTTCGCGGCCCTCGGCGGCGCCCAGATCCGGGCGACGCAGGCCGCCGTCGAGGAAGGTGCGCTGGCGCGGCTGCGCGGGCTGCAACCGCGCAGCGTCGTGTTCGTCACCGGTACCGGGCGGGCCGAGCGGGCCGTCGACCTGGTCACGGCAACCGTCGGCGGCCGGATCGGCGTCCCGCTCGTCGCCTGCTCCGTGACACCGCCGTGGGCCGGGCCGCTGGACGTGGTCGTGGTCGCCGGCGACGACGCGGGTGATCCGCGGCTCGTCGAATCCGTGGACCGCGCGTTGCGGCGCGGAGCCGAAGTGGTGGTCGCCGCGCCCGACGAGGGCCCCTTGCGGTCGGCGGGTGCCGGTGGTGCGCTCACGCTTCCCCCACGGGTCGCGGTCCCGGACCGACACGCTCTGCTGCGGTACGTCGCGGTGTTCCTGGCCGTCGTCTCCGCTCTCGAATCCGAGCGCGGCGCCGCCGTGTGCCCGGACCTGAACCTGCTCGCCGACGCCGTCGACGACGAGTCGCTGCGGGCGCACCCCCGCAACGAGGTGTTCCACAATCCGGCCAAGGCCCTCGCCGCCCGCATGCAGGGGCGACGGGTGGTCCTCACCGGGGACGGGCCGGCCACGATGCAGCTGGCCCGGCACGGCAGCGAGCTGCTGCTGCAGTCCGGGGCCGCGGTCGCCGCGGCCGCGGACCTGTCCGGTGTCCTGTCCGGCGTTCCGGCGTTCGCGGCCGCGGGGTCGACGGGGACGGCGGTGACCGGGTACGACCCGCTGTTCCACGACGAGCAACTCGACGGGCCGGCGCCCGGTCTGCCGCTGCGGGTGTTCGTGCTCGCCACGGAAACCGGCCGGGCGATCGCCGAACGCCGGGTGGCGGCGCTGCCGGACGCGGACGTGATCGTCGCCGTGAACGAGCAGGCGGCCACGCCGGCCGCTGTTCCCCTGTCGGCGGCACCGGACACCCGTGCAGAGATCGAGCAGATGGCAATTCTCGCCGGCCGCCTCGAAACGAGTGCGGCATATCTACGTCTGATCGGTGGTAACTAGTGCGCCAACTCGAAGGTGCGCTCCGGTCCTACGCCTGGGGGTCGCGAACTGCGCTCGCGGAACTGTGCGGCCGCACCAGCCCCAGCGCGCACCCGGAAGCGGAACTGTGGTTGGGAGCGCATCCCGCCGACCCGGCGCGGGTCGTCGAGGACGGCTCCCCACGCTCCCTGCGGGACGTCGTCGACGCCGACCCGGCCGGTGAACTCGGCGACCGGTGTATCGCCGAGTTCGGGGCGGACCTGCCGTTCCTGCTCAAGGTGCTCGCGGCGGAGGAGCCGCTGTCGCTGCAGGCGCATCCCAGTGCCGAGCAGGCCCGGGAGGGCTTCGCGCGGGAGGAGGCGGCGGGCATTCCGATCGATTCGCCCGAACGCAACTACCGGGACGCGAGTCACAAACCGGAACTGGTGGTGGCACTCACCCGGTTCGAGGCGCTCGCCGGCTTCCGGGACCCGCACCGGACCGTCCGCCTGCTCGAGGCACTTGCGGTACCGGAACTCGACCCGTACACGGGACTACTTGCCGGACAACCCGATTCGGGTGGTTTGCGGGCACTGTTCACGACGTGGATCACGCTGCCGTCCCCGGCACTGTCGGCGCTGCTCCCGGCCGTGCTCGACGGCTGTGTCGCCTACCTGTCCACCCCCGACGCGAGTGGGCTCGAATTCGCGGCCGAAGCGCAGACGGCACTCGAACTGAGCGAGGGCTACCCGGGCGATGCCGGGGTGCTGGCGTCGCTGCTGCTCAACCGGATCACCCTGGAACCGGGACAGGGCCTGTTCCTCGACGCCGGCAACCTGCACGCCTACCTGCACGGCACGGCCGTCGAGATCATGGCGAACTCGGACAACGTCCTGCGCGGCGGTCTGACCCCCAAACACGTCGACGTGCCCGAACTGCTGCGCGTCCTCGACTTCGATTCGGTCGACGTTCCGATCCTGACCCCCGTGCCCTCCCCGGACCCCGAGAACGGTGGGTGGGGCGTCTACGAGACCCCGGCACCGGAATTCCGGCTCGCGCGCATCGACCTCGACCTGGACACCACGGACGGCGCCGCGACCGGGTTCGGGTCGGGCGGCCCCCGGATCCTGCTGTGCACGTCCGGTGCCGCGAAAGTGACGTGCGAGACGCGGTCCCTCGTCGTCGAGAGCGGCGGTTCGGTGTGGATCTCCGCGGCGGACCGCGACATCCAGGTCCAGTCGTGCGCCGAGCACACACAATTGTTCGTCGCCGGGGTGGGCGCCGTCCACGGGTGAAGTGTGGCCTGCGCGTTTTCGTGCCGTACCCTGTGAGCCGCTCATTTTCGACGGGAGGAGTGGCCGGTGTCGGCGCACGGGGGTAAAAAAGCGATCTTCGCGGCACTCACCGCGAACGCGGGAATCGCGGTGGCGAAGTTCACCGGATTCCTCATCACGGGATCGTCGTCGATGCTGGCCGAATCGGTTCACTCGGTGGCCGACACGTCCAATCAGGGCCTGTTGCTGCTCGGCCAGAAGCGTGCCGAGCAGCAGGCCGACGACCTGCACCAGTTCGGGTACGGCCGCAACCGCTACTTCTATTCGTTCGTCGTCGCGCTCGTGCTGTTCACCCTCGGTTCGCTGTTCGCGATCTACGAGGGCATCCACAAGATCCAGCACCCCGAGGGCCTGTCGTCGCCGATCGTGGCCGTCGTCATCCTCGGTGTC
Organism: Prescottella sp. R16; assembly: GCF_030656875.1. Classification (NCBI taxonomy): domain Bacteria; kingdom Bacillati; phylum Actinomycetota; class Actinomycetes; order Mycobacteriales; family Nocardiaceae; genus Rhodococcus; species Prescottella sp. R16. The sequence goes on along the minus strand of NZ_CP130943.1, from coordinate 3,307,389 downwards.
GCGATCGCACTCGAGGGCTACAGCTTCGTCACCGCGGCGCGGGAGTCGCGTCCGCTCAAGGGGGACGCGAGCTGGTGGGGGTTCATCCGCACGTCGCGCAGCCCCGAACTGCCCGTCGTCCTGCTCGAGGACACCGGGGCCCTGATCGGCCTGGTCCTCGCGCTCGGCGGCGTCGGTCTGACGATGCTCACCGGCGACCCGGTCTGGGACGGCATCGGAACGCTGTGTATCGGCGTGCTGCTCGGCATCATCGCCGTCGTCCTCATCGTCGAGATGAAGAGCCTGCTCATCGGGGAGGGCGCGACACCCGACGAAGCGGAGAAGATCCTCGCCGCGCTCGTGGACGGGGTCCGCATCGACCGGGTCATCCACTGCCGCACCCAGTACCTGGGCCCGGACGAGATCCTGGTCGCGGCCAAGGTCGCGATCACCCCCGGACTCGACATCGGGGACGTCGCGACCGCGATCGACGACGCAGAGAAGAGGATCCGTACCGCACTACCCGCCGTCGAGCTGATCTACATCGAACCGGATCTGTACCGCACCACCGTGGGATGACAGTGTCGGGAGATCGTGCCGACAGGCGGTGTCCCGACATAGGCTTCCCCCATCTCACCCCTCCCGAGGAGGACCCGATGGCGACACCCGCCAGGAAGCCCGTGAGCAACCGCTCCGGGCTGTTCCGTACCAAGTCGATCGAGCAGTCGATCCGCGAGACCGACGAACCCGAGACCAAACTCCGCAAGGATCTGACGGGGTGGGATCTGACGGTATTCGGTGTCGCGGTGGTGATCGGTGCCGGCATCTTCACGCTGACCGCGCGGACCGCCGGCAACGTCGCCGGGCCGTCGGTGTCGCTCGCGTTCGTGTTCGCGGCGATCGCGTGTGCGTTCGCGGCGCTGTGCTACGCCGAATTCGCCTCCACGGTGCCCGTCGCCGGTAGCGCCTACACGTTCTCGTACGCCACGTTCGGCGAGTTCGTCGCCTGGATCATCGGCTGGGACCTCATCCTCGAATTCGCGCTCGCCGCCGCCGTCGTCTCGAAGGGCTGGTCGCTGTACCTCGGTGAGGTGCTCGGCGGTTCGCGGACGATCCTCCACCTCGGATCGATCGAGATCGACTGGGGGGCACTGCTGATCGTCACGATCATCACGGTGCTGCTGGCCGTCGGCACGAAGGTGTCGTCGCGGGTCTCGGCGGTCGTCACCGCCATCAAGGTCGCGGTCGTGCTGTTCGTCGTCGTGCTCGGCGCGTTCTACATCAAGGCGGAGAACTACTCGCCGTACATTCCGCCGTCGGAGGCGGGTACGACGGGCGAGGGCATCCACCAGTCGCTGTTCTCGTTCCTCACCGGCGCCGGCGGCAGCAACTTCGGCTGGTACGGACTGCTGGCCGCCGCCAGCCTGGTGTTCTTCGCGTTCATCGGTTTCGACGTCGTCGCCACCACCGCGGAGGAGACCAAGAACCCGCAGAAGGCGCTGCCGCGCGGCATTCTCGGTTCGCTCGCGATCGTCGCGGTGCTGTACGTCGCGGTCTCGCTCGTGCTCACCGGAATGGTGAACTACAAGGACCTCGCCGGCGACGACTCGACGCTCGCGACGGCCTTCGCGCTCAACGGCATGGACTGGGCCAAGAACCTCATTTCCTTCGGCGCCCTGGCGGGGCTGACGACCGTCGTCATGGTGCTCATGCTCGGCCAGACCCGCGTCCTGTTCGCGATGTCGCGGGACGGGCTGATGCCGCGGTCGCTCGCACCGACCGGCAAACGCGGCACCCCGGTGCGCATCACCGTCATCGTCGGTGTCGTCGTCGCGGCCCTGGCGGCCGTCTTCCCGATCGGCACCCTCGAGGAGATGGTCAACATCGGCACGCTGTTCGCGTTCGTGCTGGTGTCGATCGGTGTGGTGATCCTGCGCCGCACCCGCCCGGATCTGCCGCGTGGATTCCGGGTGCCGCTCGTGCCGCTGATCCCGATCCTCGCCGTCGTGTCGTGCCTGTGGCTGATGCTCAACCTGTCCGTCGAGACATGGCTGCGGTTCCTGATCTGGATGGCGCTCGGTGTCGTCGTGTACTTCGCCTACAGCCGTCGGCACTCGATGATCGGGATCCGGGAGCGGCAGGCGGCGGCTGCCGAGGCGGCGGGGGCGGCGGAGGACGGCACCGACTCCTGACTTTACAAATAAGCTTGATTGTCTAGACGCCTTACAGATGGGCGCGTATCGTCCACTCCTGAGTGGGGTCGATCACACTGACGACCCCTCGGGAAGGGGACGACGATGTCGAGCGAGGTGCGCGAGCCGGACGCGGCGGCGCCGGTGTGGCGGGACAAGAAGCGGTATCTGTGGCTGCTGGGCCTGATCCCGCCCACCGCGCTGTTCGTCGCGACGGGACTGGTGTGGGCGACGAACCGGCTGGGGCTCGACGCCGTCGCGCCCGTCTGGTGGTGGATCGGGCCGCTGCTCGTCTACGGGCTCCTCCCGATCCTCGACCTGTGGTTCGGGGACGACGGGCAGAATCCGCCCGACGAGGTGATGGAGCAGCTCGAGAACGACCGCTACTACCGATGGTGCACATACGCCTACATTCCGTTCCAGCTCCTCACGCTGGTCGCCGCGTGCTACCTGTGGTCGGCGGACGATCTGTCCTGGCTCGGCATCGACGGCGGGCTCGGGGTGGTGTCGAAGATCGGCCTCGCGATCAGTGTCGGCTGCGTCGCCGGCATCGGCATCAACACCGCCCACGAGCTCGGTCACAAGAAGGACGACCTCGAACGCTGGCTGTCGAAGATCACGCTGGCGCAGTCGTTCTACGGCCACTTCTACATCGAGCACAACCGGGGCCACCACGTGCGGGTCGCCACCCCGGAGGACCCGGCGAGTTCACGGTTCGGGGAGAGCTTCTGGGCGTTCCTGCCGCGCAGCGTGTGGGGGAGCCTGCGCTCGTCGTGGCGCCTCGAGAAGGCCCGGCTCGAACGGCTCGGCACGAGCCCGTGGACACTGCGCAACGACGTCCTGAACGCGTGGGCGATGTCGGTGGTGCTGTTCGGCGTCCTGATCGCGGTGTTCGGTGTCGGCGTCGCCCCGTATCTGCTGCTGCAGGCGGTGTTCGGCTTCACGCTGCTCGAGACGGTCAACTACCTCGAGCACTACGGGCTGCTGCGGCAGCGCACCGCGAGCGGCCGCTACGAACGGTGCACGCCCGCACACAGCTGGAACAGCGACCACATCTGCACCAACATCTTCCTGTACCACCTGCAGCGGCACAGCGACCATCACGCCAACCCCACCCGGCGCTACCAGACGTTGCGCAGCATGGACGTCGCACCGAACCTGCCGAGCGGCTACGCCGGCATGATCGTCCTCGCGTACGTGCCGCCGTTGTGGCGGAAGGTCATGGACCATCGGGTGCTCGCCCACTACGACGGCGACATCACGAAGGTGAACCTGCAGCCGAGCAAGCGCGAGAAACTGCTCGCGGCCCACGGTGTGAACGGGGGAACGGCATGAGCGCGTACCGATGCCCGGTGTGCGAGTACGTGTTCGACGAAACCGTCGGCGCGCCGAGAGAGGGATTCCCCGCCGGGACGGCCTGGACGTCGGTCCCCGACGACTGGTGCTGCCCCGACTGCGGGGTCCGGGAGAAGATCGATTTCGAACAGGTGGTGTCGTGACCGTGAAGGACTACAGGCTCTACCAGTGCGCGCAGTGCGGCTTCGAGTACGACGAGGAACTCGGCTGGCCCGACGAGGGCATCGCGCCGGGCACCCGGTGGGACGACATTCCCGACGACTGGCGGTGCCCGGACTGTGGGGCCGCCAAGGAGGACTTCTTCATGGTGGAGGTCGAACGCAGCTGAGGCGGTCTCTAGGCTCGTTCCCATGAGCGAGTCACCACGGCGGACACCGTATCCGGAGGCGTCGCGGCAACTGCTGCGCGAGTCGATTCTCGGTGCGGTCCACGACCTTCTGCTCGAACGGGACTGGCCTGCGGTGACGATGACGGACGTGGCGGCCGCGGTCGGGGTGAGCCGGCAGACGATCTACAACGAGTTCGGTAGCCGCCAGGGTCTCGCCGAGGGGTACGCGCTGCAGCTGGCGGACCGGTTCGTCGACGCGGTCACCTCGGCCGTGTATGCGCATCCGGGTGACGGGCACGCGGCCCTCGTCGACGGATTCGCGGCCTTCTTCCGGGCGAGCGCCGTCGATCCCCTGGTGCGGTCGCTGCGCAGCGGGACGGCCAAACCCGATCTGCTGCGGATCGTCACGATCGACAGCGGCCAGCTCATCGAACGGGCGTCGGGCCGTCTGGCAGAGACGTTCCGGCACAGCTGGATCGGGGCATCCGACGCCGATGCCGACACCCTGAGCCACGGCATCGTGCGGGTCGCGTTGAGCTACGTGTCGATGCCGCCGACATCCGATCGTGACGATGCGCGGGAGCTGGCGGCGTTGTTGGCTCCGTTCGTGAGCATCGTCGTCCGCAGCTGACGGTTGCCCGTCCCCGGTCGGGGATCGTCACCCGATAGCCTGGGGAACAGTTCAGACGGTTGACAGGAGAGGCAGTTATGACGATGTCGGGTTCCCCCGAAACAGCAGTCCCGGTGGCCGAGCACCGGGGCGGTATCGACTTCAAGGTGGCGGATCTGTCGCTCGCGGAGTTCGGGCGCAAAGAGATTCGGCTCGCCGAGCACGAGATGCCCGGTCTGATGGAGCTGCGCCGCGAGTACGCGGACGTGGCGCCGCTCAAGGGTGCCCGCATCTCCGGTTCGCTGCACATGACCATCCAGACCGCGGTGCTCATCGAGACGCTGACGGCTCTCGGTGCCGAGGTCCGCTGGGCGTCGTGCAACATCTTCTCGACGCAGGACCATGCGGCCGCGGCCGTCGTCGTCGGTCCGCACGGCACGCCGGAGGAACCCAAGGGTGTCCCCGTGTTCGCATGGAAGGGCGAAACCCTCGAGGAGTACTGGTGGGCGGCCGAGCAGATGCTCACGTGGCCGGGCACGACCGCCAACATGATTCTGGACGACGGTGGTGACGCCACGATGCTCGTGCTGCGCGGCGCACAGTACGAGAAGGCCGGCGTCGTCCCGCCCACCGAGGACGGCGACTCCGACGAGTACAAGGTGTTCCTTGCACTGCTGCGCAAGTCCCTCGAGGCGGACGGCGGCAAGTGGACCGCGATCGCCGAGTCCGTCAAGGGTGTCACCGAGGAGACCACCACCGGCGTGCTGCGCCTGTACCAGTTCGCGGCCGCCGGCGAACTGGCGTTCCCGGCGATCAACGTCAACGACTCGGTCACCAAGAGCAAGTTCGACAACAAGTACGGCACCCGCCACTCGCTGCTCGACGGCATCAACCGCGGCACCGATGTGCTGATCGGCGGCAAGGCCGCGCTGGTGTGTGGCTACGGCGACGTCGGCAAGGGCTGCGCGGAGGCGCTGCGCGGCCAGGGCGCGCGTGTCACGGTCACCGAGATCGACCCGATCAACGCGCTCCAGGCCATGATGGACGGCTACGACGTCAAGACCGTCGAGGAGTTCATCGGCCAGGCCGACATCGTCGTCACCGCGACCGGCAACAAGGACATCATCTCCTTCGAGCACATGAAGCAGATGAAGCATCAGGCGATCCTCGGCAACATCGGCCACTTCGACAACGAGATCGACATGGCGGGCCTCGAGCGTGCCGGTGACGTCACGCGCGTCAACATCAAGCCGCAGGTCGACGAGTTCACGTTTGCCGACGGCCACTCGATCATCGTGCTGTCCGAGGGCCGTCTGCTGAATCTGGGCAACGCCACCGGCCACCCGTCGTTCGTGATGTCCAACTCGTTCGCGAACCAGACGATCGCGCAGATCGAGCTGTGGACCAAGCCGGACGAGTACGACAACGAGGTCTACCGTCTGCCCAAGCACCTCGACGAGAAGGTCGCGAAGATCCACGTCGAGGCACTCGGCGGTTCGATCACCAAGCTGACCAAGGACCAGGCCGAGTACATCGGTGTGGACGTCGAAGGCCCCTACAAGCCGGAGCACTACCGCTACTAGCGGTAGTGGTGCTCGTGCGCACTTTCGGTAGCGGCCACTACCGAAAGTGCGCACAGGCGGCGCCGCTGCCTACTGTGTCTCCCGTGGGAACTCTGATCGCCCTGGAGGGGCTGGACGGCGCGGGTAAGCGCACTCTCGTCGGCAAGGTGGTGGCTCGGCTCGAGCAGCGGGGGACGCGGGTCGCGACACTCGACTTTCCCCGCTACGGCACGTCGATCCACGCGGATCTGGCGTCGGAGGCACTCAAGGGCGGCCACGGTGACCTGGCCGGGTCGGTGCATGCGATGGCCGTGATGTTCGCGCTGGACCGGGCCGGTGCGGCCGATACGCTGCGGGACCTGGTCGCCGCCCACGACATCGTGATCCTGGATCGGTACGTGGCGTCCAATGCGGCGTACGGTGCGGCGCGGCTGCACGAGCACGCGGACGGCGAGTTCGTGGCGTGGGTCGACGCACTCGAGTTCGGCCGGCTCGGGATGCCGCGCCCCGATCTGCAGTTGTACCTGGACGTTCCGGTCGCGCTCGCCGAGGAGCGGGCCCGGCGCCGCGAGGCCGAGGACAGTGCGCGGGCGTTGGACGCCTACGAGAAGGACAGCGGGCTGCAGGCGCGGACCGGTGCCGTCTACCGCGAGCTGGCCACCGCGAACTGGAATTCCGAGTGGTGGACGGTTTCGCCGGATGCGGATCCGGACGACCTGGCCGATAGGCTGACACTCGTGCAGTAACCGGGCAGGCGCCGGACGGTTCCCCGTATTCGTGAGCGCGCCTTTCCACATTTCGCAGCCCCGAAGATGTAACGATAGGGATATGAAGCCAAGGATTCTGGTCGTCGACGATGACACGGCGCTCGCCGAGATGCTCACCATCGTGCTGCGCGGTGAGGGATTCGAGCCGTACGTGGTGGGTGACGGTAGCCAGGCGTTGGCCGCGGTGCGCGAGACGCGGCCGGATCTGGTGCTGTTGGATCTCATGCTTCCCGGCATGAACGGCATCGACGTGTGCCGGGTACTGCGGGCCGAGTCGGGCGTCCCGATCGTCATGCTGACCGCGAAGACCGACACCGTCGACGTCGTCCTCGGCCTCGAGTCCGGTGCGGACGACTACATCATGAAGCCGTTCAAGCCGAAGGAGCTGGTGGCCCGGGTGCGGGCGCGGCTGCGCCGCACCGAGGAGGAGCCGGCGGAGATCCTGAGCATCGGCGAGATCATGATCGACGTGCCGGCGCACAAGGTGACGCGGGACAACGCGCTCATCTCGCTGACGCCGCTCGAGTTCGATCTGCTCGTCGCGCTGGCCCGCAAGCCGCGCCAGGTCTTCACCCGTGAGGTGCTGCTCGAGCAGGTGTGGGGCTACCGGCATGCTGCCGACACCCGCCTGGTGAACGTGCACGTGCAGCGGTTGCGTGCGAAGGTCGAGAAGGATCCCGAGAATCCCGAGGTGGTCCTGACGGTCAGGGGGGTCGGCTACAAGGCCGGACCGCCGTGATCGGTCCCCGTAGGAACCGGCGGTCGAACCGCGCGTTCGCGCCGCTGGTCCGCTGGAGTCGAGCATCGAGCAACTGGCTCGCCCACGTGTGGCGGCGCTCGCTCCAGCTTCGGGTCGTCGTGTCGACCCTGTCGCTGTCCCTGATCGTGATCACGATTCTCGGTGTCGTGCTCACGAGCCAGATCACCGACCGGTTGCTCGAGGCCAAGATCACCGCCGCCACGGAGGAGATGGATCGTGCCCGCGGCACCGTCGAGGCGCAGTTGGCGGGAGCAGACGACAGTGGCTCGCTCAAGGTGCGGTTGGAGGCGGCCCGGCTGGTCCTGACCAACCGGGAACCCGACAGTGGGCAGAACGCGGGGTCGGCGGGCACCTTCGATCCGGTGCTGATCGTGCCCGGCGACGGCCCCCGTGAGCCCACGTATGCGGGCCCGGTGGATCAGATTCCGTCCAGCCTGCGGGATTTCGTGCACGCCAGCCAGATCGCGTACCAGTTCGCGACGGTCACCGACCCGGACGGCTACACCGGTCCGGCCCTGATCATCGGCAGCCCGACGGCGTCGGACATCTCGACGCTCGAGCTGTACCTGGTGTTCCCACTGGCCAGTGAGGATCGCAGCCTGTCGCTGGTGCGCGGCACGATGCTCATCGGTGGTGCGGTGCTGGCGGTGTTGCTGGCGGCGATCTCGATGCTCGTGGCCCGCCAGGTGGTGCTGCCGATCCGGTCGGCGTCGCGGATCGCGGTGCGGTTCGCCGACGGCCGGCTCAAGGAGCGGATGCCGGTGCGCGGTGAGGACGACATGGCGCGGCTGGCGATGTCGTTCAACGAGATGGCCGAGAGCCTGTCGAAGCAGATCACCCAGCTCGAAGAGTTCGGCAATCTGCAGAAACGGTTCACATCCGATGTCAGCCACGAGCTGCGGACACCGCTCACCACGGTCCGGATGGCGGCCGACCTGATCCACGACAGCAGCGACGACCTCGATCCTGTGCTCAAACGGTCGTCGGAACTGTTGGTGGCGGAACTGGACCGCTTCGAGAGCCTGCTCGGTGATCTGCTGGAGATCTCCCGGCACGACGCGGGCGTCGCGGAGCTGGCGTCCGAGCAGCTGGATCTGCGGATGTGTGCACGGGCCGCGGTCTCGACGGTGCGGCATCTCGCGAAGGAGACGTCGACCGAGTTGATCGTGGATCTGCCGGACGATCCGGTGGTCGCGGAGGTCGATCCGCGGCGGGTCGAACGGATCCTGCGGAACCTGCTGGCCAACGCGATCGACCACGGTGAGGGCAAGCCGGTGCTGTTGCGGCTGCGTGCCGACGACGATGCTGCCGCGTTCATCGTGCGGGACCAGGGCGTCGGTCTGCGTCCCGGTGAGGAGAAGCTGGTTTTCAACCGGTTCTGGCGGTCGGATCCGTCGCGGGTCCGACGTTCCGGTGGTACCGGTCTGGGGCTGGCGATCAGCGTCGAGGACGCGAACCTGCACAACGGCACCCTCGAAGCGTGGGGTGAGCCCGGGAACGGCGCGTGCTTCCGGTTGACGTTGCCGCGGGTCCGGGGACGCAAGGTGAGCCGCAGTCCACTGCCGCTCAAGCCGTCGTCCGGGAAGCTGGTGCAGGGCCGGCCGTTGCCGGGTACCGCGGCCGAGGCGGCTTTCCTCGCAGAAGGGCTGTCGTCGACCGATGTGCCCGCCCCGCGCAACACCGGAGCCGACTCCGCCGCCGCCCAGGCCGACGACCCCGGCCCGGTGCCGCAGCCCGCCGCTCCGGCCCGCCCGGCCGTGGCCTATCCGCCCGACGCGAACTCGGCGGTGCCGCGGACCGGCTCGGATCGTCTGCCCTCGGCCCCCGACGATCGTGAGCCCGAATCGTGAGAGTTGCTGTGTCGTGCCGGAAGCGGGGCGGAACCCGAGCGTCGGCGGTTCTCGCGCTGCTCGTGGCGATGGTGACGGTGGTCGCCGGATGTGCGAACCTGCCGGACTCGTCGGCGCCCCAGGCCATCGGCACGGTCGACCGGTCCCCGGTGACGACGAGCGTGGAGGCACCGGCACCGGGACGGGAACCGGATCTGCTGCTGCGTGACTTCTTCCGGGCCGGCACCGATCCGGCCAACCGGCATCTGGCGGCACGCCAATATCTGACCGAGAACGCCTCCGAGCACTGGGACGACGCGGCGAGCGCCACGATCGTCGAGAAGATCGACCTGATCCTCGAATCGCGTTCGTCGGAGCGGGCCGTGTACAGGGTTCGCGCCAATCGGGTCGGGCAGCTCGAGCCCGGTGGCCTGTACCAGGCGATGGACGGCGACTACGAGGCCAAGTTCAGCTGGGTCCGGGTCGACGGGCAGTGGCGGATCGACGAGCTGCCGAACGGGGTCGTCATGGATCGGCCCGAGTTTCTGAACACGTACCAGCGGCGGTCGCTGTACTTCCTCGATCCGACGGCGCAGACCGTGGTCCCGGATCCGCGGTGGATCGCGGCCGCACCCGATCAGGTCGCGACACAGCTGATCGGGCTGCTGATCGACGGCCCCAAGCCGTCGCTCGCCGGCGCGGTCCGCAACGAACTCGGTGCGGGCGTGTCGATCCTGGGGTCCGTGACGAAGGCGGACGGCCGGACCTCTCAGGTCGGTGTCGGGCTCGGCGGGATCCGGGTCGACTTCCAGGGCCTCGGGACGATGAACGCCCAGACGCGGGAACTGCTTGCCGCCCAAGTGGTCTGGACGTTGACGAACGCCGACATCTCGGGTCCGTACGTGCTGCTCGCGGACGGGCAGCCGCTGGACCAGCGCTACCCGGACGGGTGGACGTCCGCGGACGTGGCGTCGTTCAACCCGCTGGCCACGACGGGCGCGTCCGTGGCCCTGCACGCGTTGCGGGCGGGCGGCATGGTGCGCGTCCAGGACGGTGCGGTCACCCCGGTGCCCGGCTATTTCGGGGCGTCGGACAATCTCCGGTCGGTGGCCCTGTCGCGGGACGGGACCCTGACCGCGGCGGTCGCGGACACGCGGCGTCCGCCGCCGGCCGAGCAGAACGCGCTCGTCGTGGGCACCTACGACGGGAACGTCGCCACGGCACTCGAGGCACAGAGCGTGACCCGTCCGACGTGGGCGTTCGACGGCACCACGGTGTGGGCCGTCGTGAACGGGTCGACGGTGGTGCGGGTGGTGCGCGAGACGAGTACCGGCAAACTCACCGTCACCGGTGTCGAGGCGGCCGCGGTCACTGCGCTCGGTGGTCCGATCACCGAACTGCGTCTGTCCCGGGACGGGGTGCGGGCGGCGATGATCGTCGACGGGAACGTGTACATCGCGACCGTCACCCGGCTCGACGACGGCACCTACACGCTGACCAGTCCGCGGGCGGTGGCGTACGGGCTGGGTGGCCGGGCGGTGTCGCTGGACTGGAACGGAGCCGAGAGCATCGTCGTCGCCCGGGACACGTCCGAGGTGCCGGTGGTGAAGATCGCGATCGACGGGTCCCGGATGGACTCGATGCCGAGCCGCAATCTCACGGCGCCCGTCCGGTCGGTGGAGGCGTCACCGAGCACCGAGTACGTCGCCGACGCGCGGGCGGTGTTCCAGCTGAACAACAACGATCCCGCGGGGGACCGGTACTGGCGTGAGGTGCCCGGCCTCGGCGGTCGGGACTCGGTGCCGATCCTGCCGGGCTGATCCGGCCGGGATGTCGGTGCCGGCGGGCACACTGGCCGGGTGCGTGCGCTACTGGACCTGATCCTTCCCGTCGAGTGCGGCGGGTGCGGTGCCCCCGGCACATCGTGGTGCGACGGCTGTCGCCGACTGCTGGCGGACGTACCGATCGAGGTGCACACCCGCGTCGACACCGGGGTCGAGGTGTGGGCGCTCGGCCCCTATTCCGGTCCGCGTCGGCGCGCGGTGATCGCGGCGAAGGAGCGGGGCCGCCGCGATCTTGCAGATCCGCTGGGGCGTGCGTTGTCGGGTGCGCTGGGGCGGCTGCGGCGGTGGGGCGAACTGGATCCGGCGGGTCCGCTCGTGCTGGTGCCGGCCCCGTCCCGGCCGCGGGCCGCCCGCGGCCGCGGTGGGGATCCGGTGCTGCGGGCCGCGCAGGTCGCGGCGACCGCCACGGGCGGCTGCCGGGTAGTGCCGGCGTTGACGATGCGGGTCGGGGTGCGGGATTCGGTGGGACTGTCGGCGGCGCGGCGACAACAGAATCTGGCGGGCCGGATCCGGTTCACGGCCGCGGGGACCGGGTTGCGGCGCGGTGGAGGCGAGTGGGGCTCTCAGGTGGTGCTCGTCGACGACGTCGTCACGACGGGGGCGACGGTGGCCGAGTCCGTTCGGGTGCTGGCATCGGCGGGTGTGGCGGTGACGGCGGCCCTCGTCGTCGCGGCCGCGTGAGGTGCGGTACCGCGATGTCCTGGGGATTCCGGCGATCGGGACACCTCGATCGTGCGACACACCGGTGAAATATCGCCGAACAGTGGCACACGGCGCGGTTACGTACTAGCGTCGCGTTCACACCCGAAGTCACAGGTGGGAGGTGATATTCCACGTTCTGATGCCGGGTGGTTCCCCGCCCGGTCGAGATCGAACTCGCCGGTCTCACGACGTGAGCCGGCCGTTAATCGGGAGGTACGAGTGACGACCCCTACCAAGGCCTCGATCTTCGTCGAAGAAGACACCGCGGACACCACCGACACCGCGCAGGCCACAGCTCCGTCGAACGGCACCAACGCCGAAATCGTCGTCAAAGGACGGAACGTGGAGGTTCCGGAACACTTCCGAACCTACGTCTCCGAGAAGCTCGCACGACTCGAGCGTTTCGATCCCACGATCTTCCACTTCGATGTGGAACTCCAACACGAACGCAACCGCCGCCAGGCCAAGAGTTGCCAGCGGGTCGAGATCACCGCACGGGGCAAGGGACCTGTGGTCCGTGCGGAAGCCAGCGCGGACAGTTTCTATGCCGCGTTCGAATCGGTGACCGCCAAGTTGGAGAGCCGACTCCGGCGCACGAAGGATCGTCGTCGCGTTCACTACGGGGACAAGACCCCGGTCTCCGTCGCACAGGCGACCGCGGAACTCGCCCGGGACGATTCGCTCGCCATCGACCACGACATCGACTGGGAGGGGCAGGTTCCGCACGGGCCGGGTCAGATCGTTCGTACGAAGGAACACTCGTCCGAACCGATGACCGTCGACGACGCCCTGTACGAGATGGAACTGGTCGGTCACGACTTCTTCCTGTTCCACGACAAGGAGACCGATCGGCCTTCCGTCGTGTACCGCCGTCATGCGTTCGACTACGGGTTGATCCGGCTGACCTGATGTCGCGGCCGGTCGGTCTACTCGCCGAACCGTGATTACGCCTACCATGGAATCCGGCTGGGGTCGCCCGACCCCAGCCGGATTCCATGTGTCGTGTATCCGTGAGCCGGATTCGACATCCGGATTCCGCCACCTGGATTGAGGACGAAGAGGCCCGTGCCGTCACTGTCGCTATCGAAGTTGCTCCGTGTAGGTGAAGGCCGCATGGTCAAGCGGCTCAAGAGCATCGCCGAGCACGTCGATGCCCTGTCTCCCGACTACGAGTCGCTGTCCGACGACCAGTTGCGCGCCAAGACCGACGAGTTCCGTAAGCGCTACGCCGACGGGGAATCGCTCGACGAGTTGCTGCCCGAGGCCTTCGCGGTCGCCCGGGAGGCGTCGCACCGGGTGCTGGGGCAGAAGCACTACCTCGTGCAGATCATGGGTGGCGCGGCCCTGCACTTCGGCAACGTCGCCGAGATGAAGACCGGTGAGGGCAAGACCCTGACCTGTGTGCTGCCGGCGTACCTGAACGCGATCTCCGGGGACGGCGTGCACGTCGTCACCGTCAACGACTATCTCGCCAAGCGTGACTCCGAGTGGATGGGCCGCGTGCACCGCCTCCTCGGCCTCGAGACCAGCGTGATCCTGTCCGGGCTGAGTCCCGCGCAGCGTCGTGAGGCGTACGCGGCCGACATCACGTACGGCACCAACAACGAGTTCGGGTTCGACTACCTGCGCGACAACATGACGCACACGCTCGACGATCTCGTCCAGCGCGGGCACAACTTCGCGATCGTCGACGAGGTCGACTCGATCCTCATCGACGAGGCCCGCACCCCGCTGATCATCTCCGGCCCGGCGGACGCGTCGAGCAAGTGGTACGGCGAGTTCGCCCGTATCGCGCCGCTGCTGAAGAAGGACGTCCACTACGAGGTGGACATCAAGAAGCGCACCGTCGGCGTGCACGAGGCAGGTGTCGAGTTCGTCGAGGACCAGCTCGGCATCGACAACCTGTACGAGGCCGCGAACTCGCCGCTGGTGAGCTACCTCAACAACGCCATCAAGGCGAAGGAGCTGTACCAGCGCGACAAGGACTACATCGTCCGCGACGGCGAGGTCATCATCGTCGACGAGTTCACCGGACGTATCCTCGTCGGCCGCCGCTACAACGAGGGCATGCACCAGGCGATCGAGGCCAAGGAACGCGTCGAGATCAAGGCCGAGAACCAGACTCTCGCCACGATCACGCTGCAGAACTACTTCCGCCTGTACGACAAGCTGTCCGGCATGACCGGTACCGCCGAGACCGAGGCGGCCGAACTGCACCAGACGTACAGCCTGGGCGTCATCCCGATCCCCACGAACAAGCCGCTGATCCGTGTCGACCAGGGCGACCTGATCTACAAGACGGAGGAAGCGAAGTTCGACGCGGTCGTCGACGATGTCGTCGAGCGGCACCACAAGGGCCAGCCGGTCCTGATCGGTACCACCAGCGTCGAGCGCTCCGAGTATCTGTCGAAGCAGTTCACCAAGCGCGGTGTCGCGCACAGTGTGCTCAACGCCAAGTTCCACGAGCAGGAGGCGACGATCGTCGCCGAGGCCGGTCGGTCCGGCGCGGTCACCGTCGCCACCAACATGGCCGGTCGTGGCACCGACGTCGTGCTCGGCGGAAACCCGGACATCATCGCCGACCTCGTGCTGCGCAAGCAGGGTCTCGACCCGGTGCACAATCCGGACGAGTACGAGACGGCGTGGGACGAGGTCCTCGAGAAGGTCAAGGCCGAGGTCAAGGCGGACGCCGAGAAGGTTCGTGCCGCCGGTGGCCTGTACGTGCTGGGCACCGAACGGCACGAGTCGCGTCGTATCGACAACCAGCTGCGCGGCCGCTCCGGTCGTCAGGGCGATCCGGGCGAGTCCCGGTTCTACCTGTCCCTCGGTGACGAGCTGATGCGCCGGTTCAACGGTGCGGCCCTCGAATCGATCATGACGCGCCTGAATCTGCCCGACGACGTCCCGATCGAGGCGAAGATGGTCTCGAAGGCGATCAAGAGCGCGCAGACGCAGGTCGAGCAGCAGAACTTCGAGATCCGCAAGAACGTCCTCAAGTACGACGAGGTGATGAACCAGCAGCGCACCGTCATCTACGACGAGCGTCGCCGCATCCTCGAGGGTGAGAACCTCGAGGGCCAGGTCGAGTCGATGATCACCGCGGTGGTCACCGCGTACGTCGACGGGGCCACCGCGGAAGGCTACGTCGAGGACTGGGATCTCGAGCAGCTGTGGTCGGCACTGAAGACGCTGTACCCGGTCGGCATCGACTACCGGGACCTCGTCGGTGACGACGCCGCCGACTCGGATCTCGACCGGGCCGGGCTGCTCGACGCGTTGCTGACGGATGCGCGCGCCGCGTACGCGACCCGAGAGCAGCAGATCGACGAGATCGCCGGCGAGGGCGGCATGCGGGAGCTCGAGCGTCGGGTGCTGCTGTCCGTGCTGGACCGCAAGTGGCGCGAGCATCTGTACGAGATGGACTACCTCAAGGAAGGCATCGGCCTGCGGGCGATGGCGCAGCGCGATCCACTGGTCGAGTACCAGCGGGAGGGCTACGACATGTTCACCGCGATGCTCGACGGCCTCAAGGAGGAGTCGGTCGGCTTCCTGTTCAACCTGCAGGTCGAGGCGGGCACCCCGCAGGGTGGCGGTGCACCGGTGAGTGTGACCGCGGCGTCGGCGGCTGCCGCGGCGTCGGGCGGCCCGGCCCTGGGGCAGCAGGCCCCGGCTCCCGCCCTCGCGGCGAAGGGCCTCGACGAGGGCCGGCCGAGCGGCCTGACCCTGTCGGGTCCGGCGGAGGACGGCAGCGCCCACGTCAGCCGGATCTCGGGCGACACCGACGCCCCGGCCGGAACCCGCCGGGAGCGGCGGGAAGCGGCCCGGGCCGAGGCGAAGCGACCGAAGTCCAAGCGCAAGCGCTGAATCCGAGGATCGTCGTTCAGGCGATCTGCAGAGCCGTGACCGTCCAGTCGGCCGGGTGGGCGTCGTGACCGCGTTCGATACGCGCGGCCACGGCGAACACCCGGCCGCTGCGGTTGTAGGTGCCGAACACCTCGGCGGCACCGGGCCGCACCGGGCGGACGTGGACCCGCACCCGGGTCGCAGGACCGGGCCGACCGGCCGGGGGAGCCGACCGTGCCAGATAGTGCACGACGTCGACGACGGCGGGAACCGCGACGGCACGCAACTGCGCCGGCGGACGTCGGCGATCGACGACCTCCAGTACCAGTCGCAACGCATGTTCGGCGAACCGGTGGGCGTCCGAGGCGTCCACCGCGGCCGGCCGCGGACGGTGCGGGGGACGGCCGTCGTGCGGGGAACGTCGAGCGGACGACACCGGAGACGACAACGGCCCGTTGCGCCGCCCCGGTTCCTCGGCCGTGGACGGCTCGAATCGTGGTGCGGGAGAAAGAAAACGGTGGGCGGCGTACTGCGCACTGTCCATGTGATGGCCTCTCCGGTGCCGCGAGACGCGGCACCCGTCGACTGGACCGGCGCCGGTGTTCCGGCGACGACGGGTCGACCCCGTGGAGAGGACGGAATCTGGCGCACAGCATGACACGGCCCCACAGGACACGTCCAGAGGCGCTTCGTGCCCGTGCGGCCTAGGGTGGACCCGTGCGCGGGCTGGTGCTGGATTTCGGTGGAGTGCTCGGTGGTCCCGGTGCGGACGGTGAGCTCATGGCGGGCGTGGTGGAACAGGCGCGTCGACACGGGGTGCGGACGGCGATTCTGAGCAATGATCCGGGTGGTCCGGCAGGTCGGGGACTGCGGGAGCTGGCGGGGCCGTTCGTGGACGTCGTCGTGCTGTCGGGGGATGTGGGGCTGGCGAAGCCGGATCGGCGGATCTACGAGTTGGTGGCGCAGCGGATCGGGCTCGACCCGGGTGAGTGCGTGTTCGTCGACGACCTCGTCGGGAATGTGCGGGGTGCGGCGGCTGCGGGCATGGTGGGTGTGCATCACGGGGATCCGGTGGTGGCGGCGGAAGAGATCCGGATTCTTCTGGGTTCGGACGGTGTGGGCACGGTCGAGCGGACGGAGCGGTAGTGGCGAAAGCGGTCCGGATGTCGGCGCAGGATGCGTCGTTCTATTTCCTCGACGCGAGCAACACCCCGATGCACATGGGGTCGTTGGCGATCCTGCAGGTGCCGTCGGGTGGTCTCGACTTCGAGGCGGTGTTGCGGCTCGTCGAGGGCCGGTTGCATCTGGTGCCTCGGTATCGGCAGAAGGTACGGGAGGTGGCGTACGGGCTGGCGCGTCCGGTGTGGGTGGACGACACCGATTTCGACATCACCTATCACGTCCGGCGGTCGGCGTTGCCGTCCCCGGGAACCGACGACCAGCTGCACGATCTGGTGGCGCGGTTGACGTCCCGGCCGTTGGATACGACGCGGCCGCTGTGGGAGATGTATGTCGTGGAGGGGCTGGCCGGTAACCGGTGTGCGGTGTTCGTGAAGTCGCATTCGGCGTTGGTGGACGGCACCCATGCTCTCGACATCGGTCAGGTGCTTCTCGACGAGGACGACGAGTTGCCGGCGGTCGTCGACGATCTGTGGATGCCGGAGCGGGCGCCGGGGGAGCCGGCGCTGGTCGCGGAGGCACTCGCCCAGTTGGTGGCGCAGCCGCGGGAGGGCATCGCGACGTTGCGGATGACGTTGCGGGACGTGAACACCGTGGTCGACGAGGCGTCGGAGGTGCTGGGCAAGCTTGCGGCTCTGGTGCGGACGGCGGCGCAGCCGGCGCCGTCGAGTCTGTTGAACGTGCCGGTGTCGCGCAGTCGCCGGTTCGCGGTGGCCCGCACGGATCTCGAGCGGTACCGGGAGATCCGGGCCCGGTACGGCTGTTCGATCAACGATGCGGTGCTGACCGTGGTGGCGGGTGCGATGCGGACGTGGCTGTTGTCGCGGGGGGAGCCGGTGTCGGAGGCGTCGACACTGCGGGTGCTCGCGCCGATGTCGATCTGCGAGGCCCGACCGGGCACGAACGGGGCCGCCGTCGTCGATGTGTGTGGCGCCGGGGAGTCCGGTGCGGAGCATGCGTGGACGTCGTCGTTCCTGATGGATCTGCCTGTGGGGGAACCGAACCCGGTGATGCGGCTGTCGCACGTCCAGCATGCGACGGAGGAGTTCGCACGGCAGGGTCGCCCGGTGACGGCGCGGACGATGGTGCGGTTGTCGGGGTTCGCTCCGGCGTCGCTGCATGCGCGGGCGGCGCGGCTCGCGTCCGGGATGTCGCAGCGCATGTTCAATCTCGTCGTCACGAACGCGCCGGGGCCGCAGATTCCGTTGTATCTGGCGGGGATGCGGATGGTGGAGATGTATCCGGTGTCGCCGCTGCTCGAGAATCAGACGCTCGGTATCGCCTTGACGTCGTACGACGGGTACGTCCACTACGGTTTGAATGCGGACCGCGACGCCATGCCCGACGTGGATGTGGTGGCCGCGTCGTTGCACGAATCTCTCGAGGAGTTGGTGGAGGCCGGTGGCTGAGCGGTGGATGGTCGAGACACACGTGGCCCGGGTGGCGTACGCGGCCGGGAGCCGGGCATGAGGGTCTATGTGCCCGCGACGGTCGCGATGTTGCAGAAGCTGGTCGCCGAGCGGGAGCTGACACCGGTGAGCCGGACGGCGTTCGCGGTGACGCCCGCGCTGCGGGAGGCCTACCATTCGGGCGACGACGACGAACTGTCCGAGGTCGCGATGGCGGAGGCGGCGCGCGCATCGCTGCGCCTGTTGGCGGCCGAAGCTTCCGAAGCCCCCGAAGTCCCCGAGACGGCTGAGGCGGGCGGGACGGGAGCGGGCGGTGCCCCGCGTTTCCGACGGGCGGTGATCGCGGCGGACGTGCCGGAGGCGAAGCATCGGCCGGATCTCGACGATGCGGTGGTGCGGCTCGCGGACGTGGTGACCTTGTCGCAGGTGGCGTCGGTGCATGTCGATCTCGCGGAGGCGGAGGCGGACGTCGAGAAGGCGGTCGCCGTGATCGATGCAGCCGATCTCGGGGACGAGGATGCCGAGTTCGTGCTCGGGGACGCCGAGGATCACGAGCTGGCGTGGTACGCGACGCAGGAGCTGCCGTTCCTGTTGGAACTGCTCTGACGGAACCCGCCCCGGTTCTTACCCTCGCTCACTACCCGGCCGTAACTTACGCAACCGTAGCCTTCTGGTCTACGCTGGCTGCTGCACGATGCGAGAGGGAGGTCGGATGGGACTGAAGAGCTGGATCGAGGCGCCGGCGGCGAGGGCCGCGGGCTCGAACCGGTCGGTGGCGAACGTGGTGCGCGGTGCCGTCACCCGGTTGACGACACCGCTGCTCCCCGACGACTACCTGCATTTGGTCAATCCGTTGTGGTCTGCGCGTGAGTTGCGGGGCCGGATCGTCGAGGTGCGGCCCGAGACGTCCGATTCCGCGACGTTGGTGATCAAGCCGGGCTGGGGATTCGACTTCGACTACCGGCCGGGCCAGTACGTCGGTATCGGCATTCTCGTCGACGGTCGCTGGCATTGGCGCTCGTACTCGCTCACGTCGGCGCCGGACGTCGACCACAAGCTGATCTCCATCACCGTGAAGGCGATGCCGGAGGGGTTCCTGTCGAGCCATCTGGTCACCGGGGTGCCGTCGGGCACGATCGTGCGCCTGGCCGCGCCGACGGGGAATTTCGCGTTGCCGTCGCCGCCGCCGGAGAAGATCCTGTTCCTCACCGCGGGCAGCGGTATCACGCCGGTCATCTCGATGTTGCGGACGATGGACCGTCGCGGTGACCTGCCCGACGTGGTCCACGTGCATTCGGCGCCGACCGCGGACGACACGATGTTCGCGGGTGAGCTCGCCCGGCTCGGGGCGGCACATCCGTCGTTCCGTTGCCACGTGCAGCACACCCGGACCGCCGGCAAGTTCGCGCTCGCATCGCTCGACGAGGTGTGCCCGGACTGGCGGGAGCGGCAGACGTGGGCGTGCGGTCCGCAGGCCATGCTCGACGACATCGAGCAGACGTGGAAGCACGAGGGCGTCGAACCGAATCTGCACCTCGAACGGTTCGCGGTGTCGCGGGCCGATCTGTCGGGGGAGGGCGGCGCGGTGACGTTCGCCCGTTCCGGCAAGAATGCGCAGGTGGACGGGGCGACGACGCTGCTCGAGGCGGGTGAGAAGGCCGGGGTGCTCATGCCGTTCGGCTGCCGCATGGGTATCTGTCAGACGTGTGTGGTCCCGCTGGCGTCCGGTCATGCGGTGGACCTGCGTACCGGCAAGGAGCATGCCGAGGGTGAGCGCATCCAGACGTGCATCTCCGCGGCGGCGGGCGACTGTACGCTCGACGTGTAACTTTCGAGCGTTTCGGTGTTCGGCGTGTCGTCGGGTACCTGACCACTGTGGTTGATCCCCAGTGCCTGATCTATCCGACGGAGGATCCTCGGTGGCCATCACCGACATCAAAGAGTTCGCCCATCTCACGGACGCCGACATCGAGTTGCTCGGTGCCGAGCTGGACGCGATCCGCCGTGACGTCGAGGCGTCCCGTGGTGTGCGTGACGCTCGCTACATCCGTGGGGTGATCCGGGCGCAGCGGTCGCTCGAACTGGGGGCGCGGGTGGTACTGCTGGGCAGCCGGCGGCGTCCGCTGTGGGTGCTCGGGACCGGCATGTTGTCGCTCGCGAAGATCATCGAGAACATGGAGCTGGGGCACAACATCACCCACGGCCAGTGGGATTGGATGAACGACCCGGAGATCCACTCCACGACGTGGGAGTGGGACATGACGGGCCCGTCGGAGCATTGGAAGCGCGCCCACAACTACGCCCATCACACGTACACGAACATCGTCGGCATGGACGAGGACGTGGGATTCGGGATCCTGCGGATGACGCGGGACGAGAAGTGGCGTCCGATCAATCTGCTGCAGCCGATCGCGAACGTGGTTCTCGCGGCCGGGTTCGAGTGGGGTATCGCACTGCACGACCTCTCGGCGCAGAAGAAGCTCGAGGGCGT
Source organism: Prescottella sp. R16 (assembly GCF_030656875.1). Taxonomy (NCBI): domain Bacteria; kingdom Bacillati; phylum Actinomycetota; class Actinomycetes; order Mycobacteriales; family Nocardiaceae; genus Rhodococcus; species Prescottella sp. R16. Next base: position 3,286,538 of record NZ_CP130943.1, on the reverse strand, counting down.
CGACCCGATGCAGCTGAACTCCGGGCCGAACAGGCAGTTCGCGGTCAAGATCGTCCGACAGGTCGGCAAGGATTTCGTGCTGTTCCCGGCGTTGACGGGGAAGGCGTGGAAGCACACGCTGGCCGCGAACGCGACGGCGAACCTGGTTCGCAACCTGTGGGCGTACGCGGTGATCTTCTGCGGGCACTTCCCGGACGGCGCCGAGAAGTTCACGGTCGAACAGTTCGAGAACGAGACGCGTGCGCAGTGGTATCTGCGGCAGATGCTGGGCAGCGCCAACATCGATGCCGGTCCGGTGATGGCGTTCCTGACCGGCAATCTGAGTTACCAGATCGAGCACCACCTGTTCCCGGATCTGCCGTCGAACTGGTATGCGGAGGTCGCGGCGCGGGTGCAGGCGCTGTGCGCGAAGTACGACCTGCCGTACACGACCGGGCCGTTGAGCCGTCAGTATCTGCTGGCGTTGCGGACGATCCACAAGCTGGCGTTGCCGGACCGGTTCCTCACGCGGACGTCCGACGACGCCCCGGAGACGTCGTCGGAGCGCAAGTTCGCGTCGACGGGATCGCAGATCGCGGAGGCGTTGCGGGTCGATGCGGAGACCGGACGCCGGCGCGGGCTGTTGTCGGCGCTGAGGGCGCATGCCGAGGCGCAGGTGGGACGGCGTCGCGCCCTGCGCCGGGGCTGACGTATCGTGATCCACGACACAGTCACCGATCGGTAACCTACGGTGTCGTAACTTACGGTACGGTAGGCCCGTGGCGATTACGGACATCAAGGAGTACGCGCATCTGACGGATGCCGACGTCGAGGCGCTCGGACGCGAGCTCGATGCGATCCGCCGGGATGTCGAGGAGTCCCGTGGCGAACGCGACGCCCGGTACATCCGCAACACGATCCGGCTGCAGCGCGGCCTCGAGATCGGTGGCCGGGCTGTACTGTTCGGCAGCCGCAAGCGACCGCTGTGGCTGCTCGGTGCCGGCCTGCTCGGCGTCTCGAAGATCATCGAGAACATGGAGCTCGGGCACAACGTGATGCACGGGCAGTGGGACTGGATGAACGATCCGGAGGTCCACTCCGCGAACTGGGAGTGGGACAACGCCGATCCGTCGGCGCACTGGAAGCAGACCCACAACTACCTGCATCACAAGTACACGAACATCCTCGGCATGGACGACGATGTCGGATACGGGCTGCTGCGGGTGACCCGTGACCAGCGCTGGAAGCCGTTCAACTACGGCAACCTCGCCTACAACACGCTGCTGGCGCTGGCGTTCCAGTACGGTGTCGCGATCCAGCATCTCGAACTGGGCAAGGTCGCCAAGGGTCGGGACGATCGCGCCGAGACCAAGCGCAAGCTGGCCGAGGTCGGCGAGAAGATCGGCAAGCAGATCGTCAAGGACTACGTCGTCCACCCGGCGCTGACCGGCAAGGCGTGGAAGTCGACGATGACGGCGAATCTGACCGCCAACGTGATCCGCAACGTGTGGACGAATGCGGTGATCTTCTGCGGTCACTTCCCGGACGGTGCCGAGAAGTTCACGAAGGCGGACGTCGACAAGGAGACGCACGCCGAGTGGTACCTGCGCCAGATGCTCGGCAGTGCCAACATCTCGGGCGGCCCGGTCATGGACTTCATGACCGGCAATCTCAGCTACCAGATCGAGCACCACATCTACCCGGATCTGCCGTCCAACCGGTACGCCGAGATCGCGGTGAAGGTGCGGGCGCTGTGCGACAAGTACGACCTGCCGTACACGACCGGCCCGCTGCTGGTGCAGTACCTCAAGGCCTGGCGGACCATCGCGAAGCTGTCGCTGCCGAACAAGTACCTCACCGACACCGCGGACGATGCGCCCGAGACGGCGTCCGAGCGCAAGTTCGGTGGCAACACCACTGCGACGATCGATCCGGTGACCGGCCGTCGTCAGGGCCTGCTGTCGGCGATCACGGCATCGAAGAAGCGTCGCGGCCTGCGCGCGCTGCTGTCCCGCTAGTTCCGCTGACACCCGGTTTCCCGGTGTGGCACATACCGATTCGGTACGTGCCACACCGGGAAACCCGCCTCCCGACGTCCGGTCCCGAGCGCTGTGCGGAGACGCCGGTGTTCGAAAGCCGGTTGTCCGTTGGGAGGGAAACGGTATTGACGATGGGGTAGCCCTCGCGAAGTGTGGTCTCGGCCACATCGGATTCGAGGGAAGGGCGACCATGACCATCGCAGCTGAACACACCGATTCGACACCGGTGACGCCGGATCCGTTCGCCCCGGCGACGTTGGGGCCGGTTCGACTCCGCAACCGCATCATCAAGGCGGCGACCTCCGAGGGGCGTTCCCCCGACGGCCTCGTCACCGACGACCTCGTCGACTTCCATCTCGGCTACGTCCGCGGCGGAGTGGGCATGACCACGGTGGCGTATTGCTGTGTCGCCCCCGAGGGGGCCAGCGCTCCCGGACAGATCCTGATGAGCAGCAAGGCCCTGCCGGGCCTGCGCCGCCTGACCGATGCGGTCCACGACGCGGGTGGTGCCATCGCGGCCCAGCTCGGCCATGCCGGCGTGGTGGCGTCGAAGAAGATCACCGGAGTGACCGCGATGTCGCCGAGTCGCGTGATCAACCCGTCGTCGCTCGAGTACTGCCGGGAGATCACCACATCCGAGATCCGCCGAGTCGTCGACCAGTTCGGAGAGGCCGCGAAGATCGCCGAGGAGGCAGGATTCGATGCCGTCGAACTGCACTTCGGACACCTCTACCTGCCGAGCTCGTTCCTGAGCCCGCTGCTCAACCGCCGCCGGGACGAGTACGGCGGCACCATCGACAACCGCTCCCGGCTGGTCCGGGAGATCGCGCAACGGGTCCGGGAGGTCGTCGGCGACCGGATCGCGGTGACCGCGAAGATCAGCATGGACGACGGCATCCGCGGCAGCATCTGGCTGTCCGAGTCGCTGCGGACCGTGCAACTCCTCGACCGGGACCACAACCTCGACGCGATCGAACTGACCCAGGGCTCGTCGTTCTTCAAGCAGATGTACCTCTTCCGCGGTGACGTTCCCGTCGACGAGTTCGCGGCCGTGATGAAAGAGCCGTTCAAGACCGGTGTCCGGCTGTTCGGCAAGCGCGCGCTGGGCACCTACCCGTACGAGGACCTGTACATGCTCGAATCGGCCCGCCAGTTCGTTCCGGTCGTGGCGAACACACAACTGATCCTGTTGGGCGGCATCAACAACTACGACCACATCGCGACCGGTATGCGCGAGGGCTTCGGCTTCGTCGCCATGGGCCGCGCATTGCTGCGCGAACCGGACCTGGTGAACCGGATCAAGGCCGACCACACGGTTTCCGGGCGCTGCAACCACAACAACAAGTGCATGTACACCGTGTACGGGCGCACGCACTGCGTTCTCGATCCGGACAGCCGACACGGCGCGGCGGGGTCCGCCGAGTCGACCCGGTTCACCGCCGACCGGTCGAAGGAACTCCCGATCACGCCCGCCTGATCCGCAGCGACAGACACCGATGCCCGCCCCGGAAACCGGGGCGGGCATCGGCGCCCGTCGGGCCGGTCAGGTCACCAGCCGGCGGTGCCGACGACCGGAATGTTGACGAAGCTGGGGTCGTCCGGGTCGATCAGCAGCCGCTGCGGCTTCAGCCCGCTGGCCTGCAGGTCCGGCAGCATCGGCAGGTAGCGCGGGAAACTCGCGGCCGCGATGTCGATGCGCAGTCGGTGTCCCGGAGCGATCCTCGCCTCGGTGCCGTTCAATCCGATGTCGAGGACCAGCGGTGCGCCCGGGGTGACGGCCCGTTTCGTGTCGGCGTGCAGGTCGGCGACGGGCACCGTGTACGCACCCGAGGAGTCCTTCTCGCTCTGCTGCTCGTCCAGTGCGCTGCGCGACGACAGCAGGGCCCCGTTGGTGAGGACCGTGGAGCGGCCGTCGGGGGCGACGTCGGTGACGGTCACCGCCCAGAAACCGTCGGCGCCGTCGGTGGTGGTACGCAGATGTGCGGCAATGGATCCGGAGATCTCGGTGGCCTCGGTGACCGGTGCCGTGGTGAACGTCAGGGCCTCGGCCTCGGCGAACCGGGCGTCCTGGGTGCACGCAGACCCGAGGATCGCGCCGAAGCCGGCGGTGCCCTGCGCGGTGTCCCGCGAGCAGGCCGCCCGCAGCCCCGGCGTCACCGACAGGGTGCTCGCCGCCGTCGGTGCGGAGGTGGTGAGCGAGCCGTCGGTCAGGGCGTGCGGCGCCGACCCGGACGGGGCGCCGTCGAGGTACAGGCGCCGGTACTCGGCGCCGGCCCGCGGGAACTGCGACGCGGTGATCCAGTCGCCGCCCTGCTGGTACAGCGTGGCCGGACCGTAGCCGTCGATACCGTTGTCGATGCCCTTGATCCACTTGTCGAACCAGGCGCGCTCGAGCACGTCCAGGCGCGGCGGGTTCCCGGGATCACCTTGTCCCAGGCCGGGATTGAGGTGATACCCGTTGCCCATGAGCAGTTGTTTCCGCCCGGCGGGGAGCTGCAGTCGGTCGAAGATACGGGGTTCGCCGCGGCCGAAGATGTCGTGCCAGCCGCCGGTGACGAACGTGGGCACCTGGATTCGTTCGATGTCGGCGGCCCGGACGTCGTAGAACGCGCCGTCGTTCGCGGCCTCACCGTCACCGCCCAGGACCGCATCGAACATCTGCGGGAACATCACCGCCGGATCGGCCAGGCGGTCGGCGAGCCACTGCGGGTCGACGTCGCCGCGCAGCAGCGAGTCGATCGGCGCGAACTTGAGCGCGTTGACCGCCACCAGCCACGCCGGCATGAAGCCGGCGCCGAAGGCGCCTCCGGTGGCGACGATCTCGCGGGCCAGGTCCTCGGACGGCTCGACCGGGAAGATGGCCTTCAGGCCCTCGGGGCGCTTGTCTGCGGCGTGCAAGCTGTTGATCGCCGAGTAGGAGACGCCGGCCATGCCGAACTCGCCGTTCGACCACGGCTGGGTACGGGCCCAGTCGAACACCTCGACGCTGTCCTGCTGTTCGCGTTCCCCGAGGACGTCCCACACACCCTGCGAGTAGCCGGTGCCGCGGACGTCGACGACCACCTGGACGTAGCCGTTCTGCACGAGATCGCGGTTGACGCCGAACGTGCGCAGCAGGCCGCCGCCGAGCCCGCCGGTCAGTTCGGTGACGCCGTCGAACGGGGTGCCGGACAGGTCGGCCGCCCCGAGCTGGTCGAGTGCCTGCCCGAGGATCGGATCCTGCTCGGCTCCGTCGGCGAGGACGGGGACGAGCCGCGTGTACGGGGTGATGTTGACGATCGTGGGCAGCGCTGCGTCGATCGCGGCGCCGGACGCGTCCGCGGGTCGGAACACGCTGGCCCGCAGCACGACTCCGTCGCTCATGCGGATCGGTACGTCCTGGTCGACGGCCACGCCCGGGTACCGGTCGGGGCCGTCGGTGGTGGCGGTCCAGTCCTGCCCGGCCGCACCGCCGGTCGGGTCGGCGGCCGCGGCCGGTACGCCGGTGGTGGTGCCGACGACCAGTGCGGCGGCCACGGCCAGTGCGGTGCCGGTGCGACGCAGCAGAGTGTGCACGAGATCCTCCCCCGATTCGGTGACGCTGGACACACCCTAGCTGTCGCGACCGGAAAGGCGGTACCGCGGGTAGCGGATACCCGGGTCAGCTCCAGGACTCGTTGGACATGAGCGCCACCAGCAGGCGCCGCACCGCTTCGACGCGTCCCGCGGACTCGCCCTCGAGGCGGTCGAGGGCACATTCGGGGTCGGCCGGCGGGCCCAGATGGGTGCAGCCGCGCGGGCAGTCCTCGGCGGCGGCCGCGAGGTCGGTGAAGGCGTCGACGACATTCTCCGGGGAGATGTGTGCGAGCCCGAACGAGCGGATGCCGGGGGTGTCGACGACCCAGCCGCCGTCGGGCAGCGGCAGCGCCACCGACTGCGTCGACGTGTGCCGGCCCTTGCCGACACCGGAGACCACGCCGGTGGCCCGATCCGCTTCGGGGACGAGACGATTGACCATCGTCGACTTGCCGACACCGGAGTGCCCGATGAGGGCGGTGAGCCGGCCGGTGAGGATCTCGGTGACCGGTTCGATGGGGTCGTCGCGGCCCGCGACGACGACGGGGATGTCGAGGCCGGCGAACGTCGCCGCGAACTCGTCGGGTGTCGCCAGGTCGCTCTTGGTCAGGCACAGGATCGGTTCCAGGCCGCCGACGTACGCGGCGACGAGGGCGCGTTCGACGAACCCGGTGCGCGGTGGGGGATCGGCCAGCGCCACCACGATCAGCAGCTGCTCGGCGTTGGCGACCACGATCCGCTCGAACGGGTCGGTGTCGTCGGCGGTGCGGCGCAGCACCGTCGTGCGGTCGGCGACCCGCACGATCCGGGCGAGGGTGTCCGGCTTGCCGGACAGGTCACCGACGACGCTCACGGTGTCGCCCACGACGATGGGGGTGCGGCCCAGTTCACGGGCCCGCATGGTGACGACGGGCCGGTCCGGGTCGCCGTCGAGGACGACGCCCCAACGGCCGCGGTCCTTCGACACCACCATCGCCTCGGCGGCGTCGGCGTGTTCGGGCCGGTTCTTGGTGCGCGGACGCGACCCCTTGCCCGGACGGATCCGGACGTCGGACTCGTCGTACTGCCGGCGGCTCAGGGTCGTGCCCCCTGCTCGGTGGCCGCGGTCCTCGTCTCGTTCAGCATCGCGGCCCACAGGTTCTCGAAACCGGGCAGGGTCTTGGCGGTGGTGCCGACGTCCTGCACGTCGACGCCGTCGACGGCGAGGCCGAGGATCGCGCCGGCGGTCGCCATCCGGTGGTCGGCGTAGGAGTGCCACTGCCCGCCGTGGAGGGGACGCGGTTCGATGTGCAGACCGTCGTCGGTTTCGGTGACCGCGCCGCCGAGTTTGCCGATCTCGGTGGCGAGCGCGGCGAGCCGGTCGGTCTCGTGGCCGCGCAGGTGTGCGATGCCGCGCAGCACCGACGGGCCGTCCGCGACCGCCGCGAGCGCCGCGACGGTGGGGGTGAGCTCGCCGACGTCGTGCAGGTCGATGTCGATGCCGCGCAACGTCTTCGGCCCGGTCACCGTCAGGACGCCGTCGGCCAGGTCGACGGTCGCGCCCATGTCGGTGAGGATGCCGCGGATCGCGTCGCCCGGCTGGGTGGTGCGCGATGGCCACAGCGGCACCCGCACGGTGCCGCCGGTGACGGCGGCCGCGGCGAGGAACGGGGTCGCGTTCGACAGGTCGGGCTCGATTGCCCAGTCCACGGGGGAAATACTGCCCGGCAACACCTTCCACGTGTCGGCCTCGCCGCTCTCGCCGGGGGTGAGGACCGTGACCCCGGCGTCGCGGAGCATCTCGACGGTCATGTCGATGTGCGGCATCGACGGCAGCGGCCCGCCGAGGTGCCGGACGGTGACCCCGTCGTCGAAGCGGGCCGCGGACAGCAGCAGCCCGGACACGAACTGCGACGATCCGGACGCGTCGACGGTGACGGTGCCGCCGCGCAGCCCGCCGCGGCCGTGGACGGTGAAGGGGAGGGTGTCGCCGTCGATGTCGGCACCGAGTCCGCGCAGCGCCTCGAGGATGGTGCCCATCGGCCGGTGGCGGGCCTGCTCGTCGCCGTCGACGGTGACGGTGCCGGCGGCGAGGGCGGCGAGGGGCGGCAGGAACCGCATCACGGTGCCGGCGAGACCACAGTCGATCGTGCCGCCGTGCAGGGGGGCGGGGGCGATCCGCAAGGTGGTCGGGTCGCCGTCGACCTCGGTGATCGTGGCGCCGAGCGCGCGCAGGCCGTCGATCATGAGGTCGGTGTCGCGGCTGCGCAGCGTCCCGGTGATCGTCGACGGCCCGGACGCGAGCGCCGCCAGTACGAGGGCTCGGTTGGTGATCGACTTCGATCCGGGCAGCGTCACCGACGCGTCGACGGGATGTTCGGCTCGGGGCGCTCTCCACAGGATGTCAGGGCTCACCCGTCCATCTTCTCCTATGCGTGAGCGGGCCGCGGCAACCGTGCCAGCATGGGAGGGGACATCCGGTGCGAAGGGAGCTGGCGGACATGTGCGGCAGGTATGCGACGACGGCCGACCCGGCGGCCCTCGCCGTCGAACTCGACGCGGTGAACGAGACGGGGGAGCCGGTGGAATCGGCGAACTACAACGTGGCGCCGACGACGGGTGTCCTCACCGTGGTCGCCCGCCACGACCACGGCGACGCCGACAGCCCGGTACGGCGCCGGATCCGGCGGATGCGGTGGGGGCTGGTGCCGGCGTACGCGAAGGATCCCGGCAGGAGTGCCCCGTTGTTCAACGCGCGTTCCGAGACGGTGGCCACGAAACCGTCGTTCCGGACGTCGCTGCGGCACAAACGCTGCCTGGTCCCGATGGACGGCTGGTACGAGTGGCAGACCGAGCCGGCCCCCGGGGACACGGCCGGTAGAGCCGTCAAGGTGCCGTACTACATGTCCCGCGGTGACGGGCAGCGGATCTTCATGGCGGGACTGTGGTCGGTGTGGCACGACCCGAAGGCGCCCACCGATCCGCCGCTGCTGTCGACGACGATCCTGACGACCGATTCGGTGGACCAGTTGGCGAACGTGCACGAGCGGATGCCGCTGATCCTGCCGCCCGACCGGTGGGACGCGTGGCTCGACCCGGACAGCCTCGGACACCCGGATCTCATCCGTCCCAGCCTCGAAGCGGTCGCCGCCGTCGAGATCCGACGCGTCTCCCCGAAAGTGAACAGCGTCCGCAACAACGGGCCCGACCTGCTGGCCCCCGACGACGGCGAACGGGCCGGGGAGCAGATCAGTCTGCTGTGACGGTGGGACGGTCACCGAGGCCGGCCACCTCGGCCACCAGTTCGAGGGACCGCATCCAGGCGTTCCGTTCGGAGGCGGACGACACGATCATGAGTTCGTCGGCGCCGGTGCGTTCGGCGAAGGCGGCGAGGTAGTCGTGGACGGTGTCGGGGGTGCCGACGGCGGTGTAGCGCATCATGGCGAGCACCTGGCGGCCGGCGGGCGCCTCGAGGAGCATGTCGATCTCCTCGTCGGTGAAGGTGCGACCGCGGCCCAGGAACCGTTCGACGCGGGTGCGTTCGGTCTGTTCGAGGATCCGGTGTGCTTCGGCGGCGGTATCGGCGGCGATGACGTTGACCGCGGCGATCACGTACGGCTCGGCGAGCTGCGCGGACGGGCGGAAGTCGCGCCGGTAGACGGCGATCGCGTCGTGCAGGGCATCCGGGGCGAAGTGCGAGGCGAACGCGTACGGCAACCCGAGGGCCGCCGCCAGTTGCGCCCCGAACAGTGACGAACCGAGCACGTACAGCGGCACGTGCGTACCCGCACCGGGAATCGCGGCGACCCCGGGAATGCGGGACGCCCCCGCCAGATACCCCTGCAGTTCGAGCACGTCCTGCGGGAACGAGTCGGCGGCACTCGGGTCGCGGCGCAGGGCCCGCATCGTCGGCTGATCGGTGCCCGGCGCCCGGCCCAGACCCAGATCGATGCGCCCCGGATGCAGTTCGGCGAGCGTGCCGAACTGTTCGGCGATCGTGAGCGGTGAATGGTTGGGCAGCATGATCCCGCCCGACCCGAGCCGGATCCGTTCCGTGTGCGCCGCGACGTGCGCGATCAGCACACTCGTCGCCGACGACGCGATCGACGGCATGTTGTGGTGCTCTGCGTACCAGATCCGGTGATATCCCCACCGCTCCGCATTACGCGCCATCTCCACACTCGACCGGAAACTGTCGGCCACCGTCTCACCCGACCCGATGTACGCCAGATCGAGGATGGACAGGGGCAGCGCGAGGCCGGGCATGACGGACACCGTCTTTCGTTCGTCGAATGATCTTCCCGAGAGGCAACAGCGGTACTCGGCTACTGATTCCCCTCAGCCGCCTGAGTCCGATTGCCGGCTCAGCCGCCTGAGTCCGATTGCCGGCTCAGCCGCCTGAGTCCGATTGCCGGCTCAGCCGGCGGTCACGGCGGCGACGATGCCGCCGGTGAGTCGCACCAGGTCCTGCGGCGCCACCTCGATCTCGAGGCCGCGGCGGCCGGCGCTGCACAGCACCCGATCCCATTCCAGGGCGGACGCGTCGATCACCGTCGGCAGCCGTTTGCGTTGCCCGAGCGGGGAGATGCCGCCGAGGACGTAGCCGGTGGAGCGTTCGGCGTCGGCCTGCTCGGCCATGACGGCCTTGCCCGCGCCGACCGCCGCCGCGGCCGCCTTGAGGGACAGTTTCGACGGCACCGGCAGCACCGCGACCGCGAGCTTGCCGGTGTCGGTCTTGATCACGAGGGTCTTGAAGATCTGGGCCGGCTGCACCCCGAGCACCCCGGCCAGCGAGTCGACGGCCTCACCGCCGTACGACGCGGCCCGCGCATCGTGATCGTAGGAGTGGACACGGTGTGCCACCTTCTCCTTGTCGAGCAGTTTCGTCGCGGGTGTCGAGGTTCCGGCCATGACCCGGAACTCTACGAGAGACCGCCCGCCGGGAACACGACGTGCCCGCGCGCTGTTGAACACTGCCGCAGGCCTGTGGTGAAGGGAAGTGGTGGCGTGACGGTGTTGTGTCCCGAACGTGTTCGTCCGGTGGACGAGCCGGTGGCGGCGGTAGCCTTGATCCCTACGGCAAGCGAAGGGATCGGTGTGCGAGGCGACCACGAACCTGGGGAGGACCCCGCAGGCGACAGGCCGGAGACCGACGAGCAGTTGACGGCGCGGTTCGAGCGGGACGCCCTGCCGCTGCTCGATCAGCTGTACGGGGCCGCGCTGCGGATGACCCGGAACCCGGCCGACGCCGAGGATCTGGTGCAGGAGACGTACGTCAAGGCGTATTCGGCGTTCCGGTCCTTCAAGGCGGGCACCAACCTCAAGGCCTGGCTGTACCGGATTCTCACCAACACGTACATCAACTCGTACCGCAAGAAGCAGCGGCAGCCCGCGCAGTATCCGACCGACGAGATCACCGACTGGCAGCTCGCCGCGACAGCCGAGCACACGTCCACCGGTCTGCGGTCGGCCGAGGTCGAGGCGCTCGACGCGCTGCCCGACGAGGACATCAAGGCGGCCCTGCAGGAGCTGCCCGAGGAGTTCCGGATGGCGGTGTACTACGCCGACGTCGAGGGCTTCCCGTACAAGGAGATCGCCGAGATCATGGGCACGCCCATCGGGACGGTCATGTCGCGGCTGCACCGCGGGCGCAAACAGTTGCGCGGCCTGCTCGCGGACGTCGCCAAGGAACGTGGATTCAACCGCGGGGCAACAGCGGAGCAGGAGGTTACCCGGTGACCGGGGAGAACGAATTCGAGCAACTGGACTGCTCGGCGGTGATCGCGGACGTGTGGCTGCTCCTCGACCGGGAATGCGACGAGCATTCACGGGCCCGGATCCAGCATCATCTCGACACGTGCGGGGCGTGCTTCGCGGCGTACGGGATCGAGGAGAAGGTCAAGAGTCTCATCGGTCGCAAATGTGGTGGCGAGCATGCGCCGGACGGGCTGCGGGAACGGCTGTCGATCCAGATCCGGCACACCGTCATCCTCGCCGAAACCGACGACTGACCGGCAACCGGTCGACGGCCCGGAACGCGGACGGGGGCCGGTGAGCGCTGTGCTCACCGGCCCCCGTTTCGTACGTCAGGCGTCTCAGGCGTTGGGACGCTTGCCGTGGTTGGCGGCACTGCCCTTACGACTGCGCTTCTTACGGCCACGCTTACCCATGAGTAGCTCCTTTCGGTGTGTGAACTCGGTTCGTCCCAGTGTTTCACGTGTGGTTGGCTGTGGTTCCATTGGCTGGTCCGCGACCGTCCGCGAAGAGTGAGGTTCCCTGTGGCAGAAGATGTGCGCGCCGAAATGGTTTCGACCGTCTACCAGGTGGTTGTGAACGCCGGTGACGAGGTGAACGAGGGCGACACCCTGGTGATCCTCGAGTCGATGAAGATGGAGATTCCGGTGCTGGCCGAGGCGGCGGGCACGGTCACCACCGTGGACGTGAAGGTCGGCGACGTCATCCAGCAGGGCGACCTGATCGCCGTCATCAGCTGAATTCGAGGCGACGAGCGGAGGCCGGTTCGTGTCGACACTGAGTGATCTGCTCGCCGAGCACACCGACCTCCCCGGCGCCGCGGTCGACCACCTGCAGCAGGTGGTGGGCGAATGGCAGCTCCTCGCGGACCTGTCCTTCGCCGACGTCCTGCTGTGGGTGCCGACCGAGCATCACGACGAGGCGGGAGCCGCCGCATCCGATCCGGTGACCGTCGTGTGCGTCGCCCAGTGTCGTCCGACGACGGCGTCCACGGCCTTCCCTGAGGACGCCGTCGGGACGGTCGTCTCCGAATCCGAGCATCCGCACGTTCTCGAAGCCCTCCTCGAGGGTGAGATCGTCACCGCCGTCGACCCGGCCTGGCGCGACGGCACCCCCCTGCGCCGCGAAGCGGTCCCGGTCCGGCACGAGGGCGCGGTGATCGCCGTCCTGAGCCGCGACACCAACCTGGCGCAGCAGCGGGCCCAGAGCCCTCTCGAGATCGCGTATCTCGACTGCGCCGCCGACCTGTGCCAGATGATCAGCGAGGGCACGTTCCCCAACCCGGAGTCCCGCTCGGACACCAACTCCAGCCCCCGCGCGGGCGATGGTTTCATCCGCCTCGACCCCGACGGGCGCGTCGTCTACGCCAGCCCCAATGCGAAATCCGCGTACCACCGGATGGGCCTCAACACCGACCTGGTGGGCCGGGATCTGGCCTCCACGACCCGCGACCTGATCACCGACACGTTCGAGTCGCAGGAGGTGGCCGACTACATCGCCGGGACCGTCGCCGGCCGGCTCGGCCATCGCATGGAGATCGAGGCACGCGGTGCGACGGTGCTGCTACGGGCCCTCGTCCTGGTGCCGCGCGGGGAGGTCGTCGGTGCCGCCGTCGTCGTCCGGGACGTCACCGAGGTCAAACGCCGGGACCGCGCACTGCTCAGCAAGGACGCCACGATCCGGGAGATCCACCACCGGGTGAAGAACAACCTGCAGACCGTCGCGGCCCTGCTGCGGTTGCAGGCCCGGCGCACCGGCAACGAGGAGGCCCGGCAGGCGTTGTCCGAGTCGGTGCGGCGGGTGACGTCGATCGCGCTCGTCCACGAAACCCTGTCGATGTCGGTGGACGAGGAAGTCGATCTCGACGAGGTGGTGGACCGGCTGGTCCCGATCCTCTCCGACGTCGCCTCGGTGAACATGCCGATCAAGATCCGGCGCGAGGGCAGCCTCGGTGTCTTCGCCGCCGAACGCGCCACCCCGCTGGTGATGGTGCTGACCGAACTGGTCCAGAACTCGATCGAGCATGCCTTCGACCCCGGTGAGGAGGGCGTGGTGTTCCTGCGGGCGGAACGTTCGGCCCGCTGGCTCGACGTCGTCGTCCACGACGACGGGCACGGCCTGCCGGACGGTTTCAGTCTCGAGAAGTCCGATCGGCTGGGACTGCAGATCGTGCGGACCCTCGTCGACGCCGAACTCGGTGGATCGTTGAGTCTGCACCCGTCGACGGGCGGCGGAACCGATGCGATCCTGCGAGTCCCCTTGGGGCGCAGGGCGTCCCGCGTCTGATGTGAATCGTGCACCGGCGCAGTCCGGGACCGAAGCCGTCCGGTACCGACACGACGAGGGCCCGGCACCAACGGTGCCGGGCCCTCGTCGTGTAGTCCGTGGAGACTAGACCGCGGTACGTGCGCGGGTGCGGGCGTTGCGGCGCTTGAGTGCGCGACGCTCGTCCTCGCTCATGCCGCCCCACACGCCGGCGTCCTGGCCGGACTCGAGGGCCCAGGACAGGCACTCGGCCGTCACGGGGCAGCGGTTGCACACGACCTTGGCGTCGGCGATCTGCGCGAGGGCCGGGCCACTGTTTCCCACGGGGAAGAACAGTTCGGGATCCTCGTCGCGGCAGATTGCGTTGTGGCGCCAGTCCATCCTTCTACTCCTTAACAGGGTGCACGCGGCACCGATATGCATTCACAAGTTCAGGGGGCGCTTACTTGCATGTTTCAGCGCGGTTACTTGTGAATGCTTTCACGATCGAGGGAGAAGTCAATAGGTTCCGGCGACAGCGTGGGGAAGCTCACTTGGTTAGGGCATCCTATCCAGAATGGCCGGTCTGTGGTGCTCACCAGCGGTTTCGCGTGGTGAAGGGGGGCGGTTCCTGCGCCGGGACCCGATCTGGTAGCCCTTGACCGCCCGGATCGGCTCAGGAGGCGTCCGGTGCGACGACCGTGAGTGCATCCGGAACTGCGGTGAATGTCACGTCGGAGCGCAGGCCGATATAGTCGCCGTCCAGTTGAAGGCCGATCGGTGTACTCGCGCGGATTCGGATATCGGAAACGTCGTCGAATCGAATCAATGAATGTGATTTAGGTGATAATCCGGTGCTGAGTAGTTGACGTACGACGCGCAAGCTGGCAAAGACACGCGTCGTGCGCATCGCGAACAGGCCCAGCCCGCCGTCGAAGCTCGTCCCCGGGTTCGTGTGCACCTCACGCTTGTTCAGATACGTCCACGGCGTCGAGTTCGACACGAAGGCGTAGTGGACGCCGTCGGCGACGAACGGTTCGGGCTCGCCGCCGTCGAACGGCTCGGGCCGACTGCCGCGCACCTCGACCGTCAGCGTCGGCTCCGCACGCTTGGCACGGAAGAACGCCCGCACCGCGTGCCGCACGTACCGCGCCGGGGTGACGGCCTGCCCGGCGCTGCGCCCGTGATCGACGGCCTCGCACACCTGGGCGTCCAGGCCCATGCCCGCATTGAACGTGAACCAGCGGTTGTCGCAGTGCCCGAGTCCGATCGTGCGCCGCCGCCGCGCCGCCAGCAGATCGATCAGCTGATTGGTCGCATCCACCGGATCGGGCGCGATCCCGAGGGAGCGGGCGAACACGTTCGCCGAACCACCCGGCACCACCGCGACGAGCGGGATCGGCCCGGCCGGCACCGACCGCATCGACACCGGGTGCGGCGCCCCGAGCAGTCCGTTGACGACCTCGTTCACGGTGCCGTCACCGCCGTGCACGATGATCAGCGCGACTCCGTCGGTGCGGGCGCGGGCGGCCAGTTCGGCGGCGTGACCGCGGTGCGTCGTGTGTGTCACCGTCAACCGGACCCGACTCGACAACGCGTGCGCGAGCAGGTCGCGGCCGGCCGGTGTGGTCGACGTCGCATTGGGGTTGACGATCAGCAGGGCGTGCACGGGGGATCAGCTTAACCGGGGCGCCTCGATGTATAGGCTGACCGCGTGTCGAATCAGTCTGCGCCCGTCCCGGTCCCTCGATCCGTCCGCGGGGCCGGTGCACTCGTCACACTCGAGGGCACGGTGGCGATGATCTTCGTGATCGTCCTCGTGGTGCGCGGGCTGGCCGGTGCCGACCAGAGCGTCGTCAGCGGTTACGGCACCGCCGCCTGGTTCGCGATCCTCGGTGGGGCCGTCCTGGCGTCCGGGATCGCCCTGCTCCTCGGCCACCGCTGGGGCCGCACGATCGCGCTGCTCGCGCAGCTGCTGCTACTGCCCGTCACGTGGTACGTCTTCACCTCGCACCAGATGCTGTGGGGCATCCTGCTGGGCATCGTGGTGCTCTCGGCGCTCGTGCTGCTGTTCTCGGCGAGCACGTCCCGGTGGATGGCCGCCGGATACGCCGCACCCGACGCTCCGTCCGAGGACGACTGACCCGGCCCGACCGGGCCTACCGCGGGGCGTGGGAGGCCAACGCGGCCAGCGGAGCTCCACTGAGCCGGTACGTCGTCCACTCGTCCTGCGCGACCGCGCCGAGCGACTCGTAGAAGCCGATCGACGGGGTGTTCCAGTTCAGCACCGACCACGCCAGCCGCGTGTAGCCGTTGTCGACACACTCGGCGGCGAGCGTCGCCAGCAGGGCCTTGCCGTATCCGGCGCCCCGATGCTCGGGCGTCACGTACAGGTCCTCGAGGTAGATGCCGTGGACACCGTCCCAGGTGGAGAAGTTGCGGAACCACACCGCCGTCCCCACCACCTGCGGCCCGTCGGCCGTCGGGACCTCGACGACGTGCGCGAACACGGCCGGCGCCGGCTCGAACAGGGCGGCCGTGATCTGCTCGGGCGTCACCGTGCACTCGTGCCGGGCCTTCTCGTACTCGGCCAGTTCGTAGATCAGGCCGGTGATCGCGGCGACATCGGCCTCGGTGGCGCGGCGGACGACGGCGGACGGTGCGGAAATCACTCGATACCTTTCTCGGGCGTCACGTTGTGCGTGACGATGGTGCGGAAACCGTGCTCGTAACTCAGCACGGTATGCCCGGCCGGGGACAGCACGACACGGCGGCCCTCGGTCACGGGCAGTTCGATCCAGCGGGCGATCAGTGCGCGGGAAAAGTGACCGTGCCCGACGAGGACCACGTCCCGGTCGGGCAGCGCCGCCTCGCACGTCGAGAGCACCATGTCGGCGCGGGACGCGACCGTCTCGTGGGTTTCGCCGCCCGGGCACGGATGCGTCCACACCGTCCAGTCCGGGATCTGCTCACGGATCTCGGGGGTCGTGCGGCCCTCGTAGTCCCCGTAGTTCCATTCGGCCAGCGCGTCCCAGCGTCGATCCCCGGACAGGCCCGCCAAATC
Source organism: Prescottella sp. R16 (assembly GCF_030656875.1). Lineage (NCBI taxonomy): Bacteria > Bacillati > Actinomycetota > Actinomycetes > Mycobacteriales > Nocardiaceae > Rhodococcus > Prescottella sp. R16. The sequence goes on along the minus strand of NZ_CP130943.1, from coordinate 3,269,924 downwards.
CGCGGTGAGGTGGGCCCGTCGGCGCGGACTGGTGAGGACGAGCGGATCGCGCAGTCCCAGTGCGGCGAGCAGGGGGCCGGCAGCCCGGGCCTGTGCGACACCGCGCACCGTCAGGTCGACGTCGGTGACGCCGGTGTGCCGGCCGAGCCGAGCCCACTCCGTTTCGCCGTGTCGGAGCAGGACGAGGCGGCGGTCGGATGTGGTCACTCGATCATCATGCCCGCTGTGGGCAGGCTCTCGCGTTCGGACCGCGAGTACGCAAGGATCGAGGCCGTGACGATGGTGCTGGCTGTAGCGAATCAAAAGGGTGGGGTGGCCAAGACCACGACGGTGGCGTCGCTGGGGGCCGCGCTCGCGGGCCTCGGTCGACGGGTACTCGTGGTGGACCTCGATCCGCAAGGATGTCTGACGTTCTCGTTGGGGCACAACCCCGACCGGCTCGAGCGGTCGGTGCACGACGTGCTCGTCGGCGACATCCCGGCGAAGGAGGTCCTGCTCGACACCGGCGACGGGGTGTCCCTGCTGCCCGCGACGATCGATCTGGCCGGCGCCGAGGCACTGCTGCTGATGCGGCCGGGCCGCGAATTCGCACTGAAGCGGGCGCTCGCACCGCTGCTGGACCTGTTCGACGTCGTCGTGATCGACTGCCCGCCGTCGCTGGGGGTGCTCACCCTCAACGGGTTGACCGCGGCGCAGCAGGTGCTGGTGCCGTTGCAGTGCGAGACGCTCGCGCACCGCGGTGTCGGGCAGTTGTTGCGGACGGTGTCCGAGGTGCAGCAGATCACCAACCCCGACCTGGTCCTGCTGGGTGCGCTGCCCACGCTGTACGACGCCCGGACCACTCACAGCCGCGACGTCCTCGCCGACGTCTCCGACCGCTACGCCATGCCGGTGCTGGCCCCGCCGATCCCGCGCACCGTGCGGTTCGCGGAGGCGTCGGCGTCCGGGGCGACGGTCCTGTCGGGTCGCAAGAACAAGGGCGCCGACGCGTATCGCGAACTGGCGCAGAGCCTTTCGGCCCACTGGTTCGACGGGGCCGCACTGGTCACGTTCGAGTCGGTCCCGTAGCGGTCAGCGCAGGGCGACGACCTCGTCGCCGCGCTGCTCGAGGACGACGTCACCGAGAACGGACATCGTGATCGGGCCGGACACGTCGTCCCGGTCGATCGGGATGCGCCGATTCTCGGTGCCGGTCCTCGGGTCGACGACAGCCGTGCCGTCGGGCATCGGGACCAGCAGGGCGCCGGCCATGATCGTGCCGGGGCCGAGTGCGCCGGCCGCCGCCGTCCAGCGCGGCGCGAGTTCACTGGTGGACAGTGCGATCAGCTCGCTGCCGGTCCACCACGTGAACACCGCACCGTTGCGGGCCGCGGTCGCGTTCTCGGAGACCGGTCCCGGCACCGGGTGGGACGCGATCTCGTTCGCGCTGCCGTCGAAGATCGCGAGCCGCTGCTCCGAGACGGGACCGGCCGGCACGTACACCGCGGTCCGGTCGCCGGACGCTGCGACGATGCGGGCGCCCGGCGTGTTGGCGGCACCGACGAGGCTGGTGCCGAACTCGTGGGGTTCCTGATTGTCGGACGGGGCGATGTCGAGGACACTGAGCCGGTCCCCGGCCTCACCGGGACAGTGCATCAGTACCGACAGCCGGGTCCCGCCGGCCGCCGCGGACATCAGCTCGCAGCCGGGATGCGGCTGCTTGTGCGGGTTGATCGGGGCGTCGACCCGGCCCAACTCGAGGGTGCGGACCAGATCCGACCGCCACGATTCGAGCCGCTCCGGGCCGCGGGAGACGATGTAGGTGCCGTCGTAGGACAGGGTCACGTCGTCGTCGGCGTCACTGGACCGCTGCGCCTCCCGGGCACCGCTCGCGCCGTCGAGCTGGGTGACCTGACTGCAGCCGCGCTGGTCCCGGTACACCGCGACGACGCTGTTCCAGGCGCCGATGGTCCCGCACAGCGGCATGTCCCGCTGGTATCGCCACAGTTCGTCGCCGGTGAGCCGGTCCCGTCCGGTGACGGTGCCGTCGTCGGCGGTGGCGACCGCGCCGTCCGCGGCGATCGGGGCGGAGGACGCGCCGCTGGTGGCACGCCAGATCTCGCTCAGCGTCTCCGGTGGGGTGAGTACCGGAAGTGCTTCCGAGGCAGGGGTGCTCGCAGTGATCGACGTGGTTCCCCGGGCGTCGCTGCGCAGCCAGAGAACGGTCGTGGCGACCGCCACGACGATCGCGATCGTCGCGGCGGCCGCCACGTCCAGACGGGTACGACGCTCGGGTGCCGGCACAGGGGCGAGGGTACCCGGCGTCGATCCGGAAGGGTTCTGCTCCGAGTTACTCGGAGGCTGCGGACACGCTCGCCGACTCGGTGGCCGCGGCCTCCGCACCGGCGCCCGAACGACGGCGACGACGACGGCGACGCGGGGCCGCCGGCTGGTCGCCGGTCGCGGAATCCGCTGCGGGACCGCCGGTGGGCGCGGTCTCGGTGGCGGTGGCAGTGGTGTTCTCGGTGGTCTTGCCGCCGCGGGTACGCCGGCGGGTGCGGGTGCGGGCCGGCTTGTCTCCGTCGGCCTTCGCGCCACTCTTCTCGGCGGACTCCTTCGCGGGACGCTCGGCGCGCGGCTTGCGGACCGTGCCCTTCGCGTCGGCGGGGATGCCGAGCTCCTCGAACAGGTGCGGCGAGCTCGAGTAGGTTTCCACCGGCTCGGCGACCCCGAGCTCGAGGGCCTTGTCGATGAGCTGCCAGCGCGGCACGTCGTCCCAGTCGACGAGGGTGACAGCGGTGCCGGTGCGGCCCGCGCGACCGGTGCGGCCGATACGGTGCACGTAGGTCTTCTCGTCCTCGGGACACTGGTAGTTGATGACGTGGGTGACGTCGTCGATGTCGATGCCGCGGGCCGCGACGTCGGTGGCGACGAGGACGTCGACGGTGCCCTTGCGGAACGCCTCGAGGGACTTCTCGCGGGCGACCTGACCGAGGTCGCCGTGCACGGCGCCGACCTTGAAGCCGCGCTCGTTCAGGTCGTCGGCGACCTTCTGCGCGGTGCGCTTGGTGCGGGTGAAGATCATCGTCGCGCCGCGGCCCTCGGCCTGTAGGATCCGCGCGACCATCTCGGCCTTGTCGAGGGCGTGGGCGCGGTAGATGTGCTGGCTGGTGCGCTCGTGCACGGCCGACGACTCCGGCTCCTCGGCACGGATGTGCGTCGGCTGGGTCAGGAACGTGCGGGCCAGGGTGATGATCGGGCCGGGCATCGTGGCCGAGAACAGCATCGTCTGACGCTTGTCCGGGACCATGCCGAGAATGCGCTCGATGTCGGGCAGGAAGCCGAGGTCGAGCATCTCGTCGGCCTCGTCGAGGACCAGGACGCCGATCTTGCCGAGGATCAGGTGACCCTGGTTGGCGAGGTCGAGCAGACGGCCCGGGGTGCCGACGACGACGTCGACGCCCTTGCGGAGCGCATCGATCTGCTGCTCGTAGGGGCGGCCGCCGTAGATCGAGAGGACCTGGAGTTTGCGGTCGCCGGCCTGCAGGAACTTCGACGCGTTCTCGAGGTCCTGGGTGACCTGGATGCACAGCTCGCGGGTCGGGACGATCACGAGGGCACGCGGGGTGCCGTCGAGCGGCGTCGTACCCGAATTCGCGGTGGACACGCGGTGCAGCAGCGGAATGCCGAAGCCGAACGTCTTGCCCATGCCGGTGCGCGCCTGACCGATGAGGTCGTCGCCGGCGAGTGCCAGCGGGAGCGTCAGCTCCTGGATCGCGAAGGTGCGTTCGATACCGATCTCGGCGAGGGCCCGGACGATCTCGTCGCGGACGCCGAGCTCGGCGAAGGAGGGGGCGGTGTGCACCGCGGGGGTGGTGTCGGGGGTGATGTCGATCGTGCTCTCGCTCAGGGGACTGGCCTTCCTCGTATCGGCACGCACGCACGAGGTAAGGGGCCTGGCCGTAAGTCGGCCGATGTCGGTGCCCTCTTGCGTCGGTGCCACCGGGCCGGATGTCGGCCACTGCTTCAGCACGGAAACCGGTGTCGATTTCGGCGAGCAACGGTGGGCGTCGTCGATCAGGTGCGCGCACATTGTCGTCGGGAGGCCGGACCCGGTTCGTCTCGAACGACGTGCCCGAATGACGTGGTGGCCGGGTGCGAAGTAATGGTCTCCCGCCGCAATTGTAGCGGTCGGGGTGTTCGAACCCGACAGGGCAATGGCGTATGTCACGTTTCTCGCCGATCACCGCTGAGCCCGACGACCGCGGTGGCCGGGTCTAGGCTGGCCCGCATGGGAGCCGAAACCTCGTTGTCGTCCGTGCCGACCATCGCAGCCGACCATCCCGGTGTCGCCGAACTGTTCGCGGTCCTCGCCTACGGTGAGATCTCCGCGTTCTACCGGCTGGCCGACGATGCCCGGATGGCCCCCACACTGCAGGGCCGGGTCGCGCTCGCGAGCATGGCCGCCGCCGAGATGGCGCATTTCGACGTGCTGCGGTCGGCGTTGACCGACCGGGGCATCGACGTCTATCCGGCGATGGAACCGTACGTGCGGGCCCTCGACGACTACCACGCGTCCACCGACCCGTCGACGTGGCTCGAGGCGCTCGTGAAGGCGTACGTCGGTGACGGTATCGCCGCGGACTTCTACCGGGAGATCGCACACTCGCTGCCCGCCGAGGTCGGGGGGATCGTCAGCGACGTGCTCGCGCAGGTCGGGCACTCGGAGTTCGTGGTCCACGAGGTGCACTCGGTCGTGACCGGCAGCAAGACGGAGAAGGATCGGCTCATGCTGTGGGGCCGGCGCCTGCTCGGGGAGGCGATCACGCAGGCCCAGTTCGTGCTCGCGCGGCGCGAGGATCTCACCGATCTGGTGATGGCCGCGACCGGCAGCCTCAACGGCGTCGCCGCGCTGTTCGACAACATGCAGGCCAAGCATGCCGAGCGGATGGCGGTCCTGGGCCTGGTCTGACGACCCCCGACGGACTTCCGGCGTCTCTCCGGCGGCCCCGGTTCGGCACTGTTCGCTCTCGGCGCAGTGTCACGGCGGGCCTGCCACGGTGGGGCTGCATTAATCTGGCCGGGACAGCTGGAAGCGCTCGGAGAGTTCGGAGGTTGACCGTGGAGGTCAAGATCGGTGTAACTGACAGCCCGCGTGAGCTCGTCGTCGTCAGCGCGCAGTCGGCCGACGAGGTCGAGGCGCTCGTGACGAACGCACTCGGTGGTGCGGAGGGTGTGCTCTCGCTCGTCGACGAGAAGGGGCGCAAGTTCCTCGTCCAGTCGAGCCGGATCACCTACGTGGAGATCGGCCCGGCGGACGGCCGGAAGGTCGGGTTCGCTCCCACGACGAGCTAGTTCCGAGACGACAGAAGGGGCGTGTGGTCCGGGGATTCCGGGCCACACGCCCCTTCTGCGTGAGGGGTGTGTGCGTGGTCGGCGAGTGGTCGCCTAGCTGAGGTCGCCGTGCATCGGCACGTGCGACAGGCCGCCCCAGGCGAGCGCGACGGTGGTGTCGACGGCCTCTTCCTTGGGGATGGGGCGGGCGGCCTCGAGCCAGTAGCGGGCGGTGAACTGGCTGGTGCCGACGAGTCCGACCGCAAGGATGCGGGCCCGGTACGGGTCGAGACCCGAATCGTGGGCGACCAGGTCGAACACGGCGTCGACGCATGCCTCGGTGGCCTGCTCGACCCGCTGCTGCACCTGCGGCTCACCCATGAGGTCGGATTCGAAGACGAGCCGGAAGCCCTGGGTGTCGTTGTCGACGAAGTCGAAGAACGCCTGTACCGCGGCCCGGACGCGCTGCTTGTTGTCGGTCGTGGACCGCAGCGCCTGCCGGACTCCCGAGATGAGGCTGTCGACGTAGCTCTGCAGCACCGCGACGTACAACTCGAGTTTGCCGGGGAAGTGCTGGTACAGCACAGGTTTGCTCACGCCGGCGCACTCGGCGATCTCGTCCATTCCGGCCGCGTGGTACCCGCGGCTGACGAAGACCTCGCTGGCTGCCGCGAGCAACTGAAGGCGTCGCGCATCCCGGGGTAGTCGGGTGCTGCGGCGGGCGCCCTGACCGTTTGCGGTCGTGGCGGCGCGACCGGAGTGTGTCCGGTCGGCGAGTTCAGTCATGTCGCTCCCAATCTGCACAAGAGCCTCGGTCGATTCGATGCCCGACTTGAGTCGAACCTCTCGGGGCAAGGTAAATCATGTGCACGATACCCGGAAGGTTTCCGCTCGTAACCGGTGAACTCCCGGAGAACTTGCCCGGTTCTCCGGTCGATCTTCCGGGTCCCCACATCGAGCATCCCACTCCGGGCCGACGTGTGCGAGGCCGGTCACGCGTTCACCTGCGGCAGGTGAAGGGGGGACCGGGACTGTGAGATTCTGGCGGGGTGACTGACCGAGGAGGACCACGACTGCGGGGCCCGGCCCCCGAGACGTCCGACGCCGAGCGGGTGCCGGATCCGCACGAGCCGCTGCGGGCACTGTGGGATCCGACGCGTCGCAACATCGGTCGTCCCCGGACGCCCCGCCCCGAACGGGACGCCCGGAAGCAGAGCCGGCTCGGCCGTTTCGTCACCATGTACGGGTGGCGGGCGTACGCCGTTCCGATCCTGCTGGTCGTGACGGTGCTGGTGCTGGTCGACGCCGTCCGCGGTGGCGGCGACACCGCGGACGAGAACCTCGGGAATCCGGGGTTCGGGGAACTGAGCCATTCGGACAGCACGAACATCGTGGGGGTGCCGCCGGTCGCCGACGGCAACTTCGCGGACACCGTTCCGTCCGGTGCGCTGCCCGACGGTGGCCAGTACGTGGAGGCCGGCGCAAAGACGTGGCACGTCGTACCGGGTGCGACCGGCCAGGTGGGGCAGGGCACGGAGCGGGTGTTCACGTATTCGGTGGAGGTCGAGGACGGTATCGACACCGCGGGGTTCGGTGGTGACGAGTCGTTCGGCCGGATGATCGACCAGACGCTCGCCAACCCGAAGGGGTGGACGAAGGATCCCCGGTTCGCATTCCGCCGGGTCGACGCGGGTGACCCGATGCTCGCCGGGGACGGCCCGGACTTCCGGATCTCGCTGACGTCGCCGATGACGATCCGGGAGGCGTGCGGCTACGACATCCAGTTGGAGGTGTCCTGCTACAACCCGGGTATCGACCGGGTGGTGCTCAACGAGGCCCGCTGGGTGCGTGGCGCGATCGCCTACCAGGGCGACATCGGCTCGTACCGGCAGTACCAGATCAACCACGAGGTGGGGCACGCGATCGGGTACGAGACGCATCAGCCGTGCGAGGTGGACGGCGGTCTGGCGCCGGTGATGATGCAGCAGACGTTCGGCACCGCGAACAACGACATCGCGATGCTCGACCCGGAGGGTGTGGTCCCGATGGACGGCAAGGTGTGCCGGTTCAATCCGTGGCCGTACCCGCGGGGCTGACAGGAGGCCGGCCGTGACCGTTGCGCCCACGGCGTCGATCGGGGGCGTCGGATGCTCGGGTTTCCTGTTCGACCTGGACGGTGTCGTCACCGATACCGCCCGGGTCCACGAGCGGGCGTGGACACGCCTGTTCGACGATGTCCTCGCCGACCGTGGCAGGGGGGAGCCGCCGTTCACGTCCGACGACTATCTCCGGTACGTCGACGGGCGTCCCCGCGTCGACGGGGTGGCGTCGTTCCTGGCGTCCCGGTCGATCGACCTGCCCCACGGTGACCCGTCGGATCCGCCGACGGCGGACACGGTGTGCGGGTTGGCCGCCCGCAAGGACGCCCTGTTCCGCCGTGAGCTCGAGGCGCACGGTGTCGTCGTGTTCGACGGCACCGTCACGCTGATCCGGCGGCTGCGGGAAGCGGGCACGGCGGTGGCGCTGGTGACCGCGAGCCGCAACGCGACCCGGGTCCTGGACGCGGCGGGGCTGACGGACCTGTTCGATGCGCGGGTCGACGGCGTCGACGTCGACCGGCTGTCCCTGCCCGGGAAACCGGCACCCGACACGTATCTCGAGGCCGCGCGCCGGCTGGGGCTGGCAGCGGGGGAGTGCGTCGTGCTCGAGGACGCCCTCGCCGGGGTGCAGGCGGGCCGACGGGGCGGGTTCGGGCTGGTCGTCGGTGTCGACCGCACGCATCACGCGGATGCGCTGCGGGCGGCGGGCGCCGACGTGGTGGTCTCGGACCTGCGCGACCTCGAGGTGGAGTTCGGCAGCGCCTAGGCTGGATGCGAGCTTTCCGGTCGAGGTCAGGAGCGTGTGTGTCCGCGAAGAATCCGCTTCCGGCGCTGGTGGAGCCGGCGTCCGAACTGAGTCGTGACGAGGTGGCCCGCTACAGCCGGCACCTGATCGTTCCGGACGTCGGCACGGTCGGGCAGCGTCGACTCAAGAATGCCCGGGTGCTGGTGATCGGTGCGGGCGGTCTGGGCGCGCCGACGCTGCTGTACCTGGCGGCGGCCGGTGTCGGCACGATCGGCATCGTCGACTTCGACGTCGTCGACGAGTCGAACCTGCAGCGTCAGGTCATCCACGGCACCGCCGACGTCGGACGGTCCAAGGCTCGGAGTGCGCGGGACTCCGTCCGCGAGATCAATCCGTACGTCGACGTCCGCCTGCACGAGTTCCGGCTGGAGGCGGCCAACGCGGTGGCGTTGTTCGAGCAGTACGACCTGATCCTCGACGGCGCCGACAATTTCGCGACCCGCTACCTCGTCAACGATGCCGCCGTCCTGGCCGGCCGGCCGTACGTGTGGGGATCGATCTACCGCTTCCAGGGGCAGGTGTCGGTGTTCTGGGACGCCGCCCCCGGCGATCGTTCGATCACGCTGCGCGACCTGTACCCGGAGGCGCCGCCGCCGGGCGCCGTCCCGTCGTGCGCCGAGGGCGGCGTCCTCGGGGTGCTGCCCGGTACCGTCGGCTCGATCATGGCGACCGAGGCGATCAAGCTGATCACCGGCATCGGGGAGCCGCTGCTGGGCAGCCTGATGGTCTACGACGCGCTCGCGATGAGCTGCCGCAAGGTCCGGCTCAGCCGGGACCCCGACCGGGTGCCGGTCACCGAACTGATCGACTACGACGCGTTCTGCGGCGTCGTACCCGAGACCGACGTCCAGGCCGACGGGACGATCACGCCGTCCGAGCTGCGGGAACTGATCGAGTCCGGCGCCGACATCGCGATCGTCGACGTCCGCGAACCGGTGGAGTGGGACATCGTGCACCTGCCGGGGGCGACGCTGATCCCCAAGGACCGGATCCTGTCCGGGGACGCGCTCGCGGAGCTGCCCCAGGACAAGCGGATCGTGCTGCACTGCAAGACCGGGATCCGGTCGGCGGAGGCCCTCGCCGCGGTCCGGCGGGCCGGGTTCGCCGACGCCGTGCACCTGCAGGGCGGGGTGATCGCGTGGGCACATCAGGTGGATCCGTCGCTGCCGGTGTACTGACCGCGGCGCACCGGCCCGCGCAGCCCTGGTCACAGCCTGGTCACGCTGTCGGGTTCGCCGGGGTGCCTCACCGGAACCGACCGCTCGCGACGGTAGCCTGACCGCCGTGAGCTCAGCACAACCACCCCAGCACGTCTGTTCCACTTTCGGTCTCCGCGAGGTCGAGCCGGTCGCGTTGGGGTCGGATTGGGAAGGCGGCTGGCGTCTCGGCGACGTCGTACTGACCCCGGTCGCCGACCACGCACGGGCCGCCTGGTCGGCGAAGGTCCGGGAAACCCTCGCGGTGGACGCGGTGCGGCTGGCCCGCCCGGTACGCGCCACCGACGGCCGCTACGTCGTCTCAGGGTGGCGGGCCGACACGTTCCTCACCGGCACCCCCGAACCCCGTCACGACGAGGTCGTGTCGCTGTCGCTGCGTCTGCACGCCGCGACCGCGCAACTCGAACGCCCCCGGTTCCTGGCGCAGCCGCCGGTTGCACCGTGGGCCGACGTGGACGTGTTCGTCGCCGCCGACCGGGCCGCGTGGGAGACGGTGCCGCTGCGCACCGCCCGCGCCGCCGGTGCACTCGAGGACCTGTCCGCCGACGCGAAGCGCAGCGTCGAACTGATCGGGCAGCTGGCGTCGCTGCGCAGGCCGGTGCAGACCCCCGATCAGCTCGTCCACGGCGACCTGTTCGGCACGGTCCTGTTCACCGGCAGTACGGCCCCCGGGGTTACCGACATCACCCCGTACTGGCGTCCGGCGGCGTGGGCGGCCGGAGTCGTCGTCGTCGACGCCCTGTCGTGGGGCGGCGCCGACGAGGGCCTGATCGGACGGTGGGAGGACCTGCCGGAGTGGCCGCAGATGTTGTTGCGGGCCTTGCTGTTCCGGCTGTCGGTGCACACGCTGCATCCGCGGTCCACACCCGAGGCGCTGCCCGGGCTGATCCGTACCGCCGAGATGATCCGGCTGATCCTCTGATCGGAGTCGGAGCGGATCGGCCACTGTTGACCGTGCACCTGTGTCGGTGATACTGGATTCGTGGTTCGACCGGCACCAACGAACTCGATCGAGGAGGGCGTCATGAACGCCGAACCGGGAGACTGGCTCATCGTCAAGGGAACGACCGTCGGGGCACCCGACGAGGTCGGGCAGATCCGCGACGTGCGCGGAGCCGAAGGTGGGCCGCCGTACCTGGTCGTATGGCTGCACGACGAGCACGAGGCGCTGGTGTTCCCCGGACCCGACGCCCACGTCGTGACGGCCGCCGACATGGTGGAACTGGACACTCAGGAGAGCAAGCGGATCGCCGAACTCCAGGAGGCGCTCGAGCACCACCACCGATCCTGACCCGGCCTGTGGTCGAGGTGTGGTCTCACCGCTCGTCGGTGGACGTGTAGCCGGCGAGGAGTTCGGCGAAGAAGCAGCGTGCGGTGGCGAGAGCCCGGTCGGTGTCGCCGTCGACGATCGCGTCGACCAGGTCGGTGTGCTCGTCGTGGAAGCCGATGCCGGTGGCCGTGACGTGTTCGAGGACGGTGGCCTCGATGGTCGGCAGCAGCGAGTCGTAGAACTCGAGGTACACGCGGTTGTGGCTCGCGGCGACGATGCCGCGGTGCAGGGCCATGTCGGCGGCCACCGCGGCGCGGAGATCGGTGCCGTCCCAGGCCGCGGCCCGTGCGTCGAGCAGGGCCCGTAGGGTGCGGATGTCGTCGTCGGTGCGTCGCTGCGCGGCCAGGCCGGCGGCGGTCACGTCGAGGGACTGGCGTAGTTCGACGACGTCGCGCTGGTGGGCGCCGGCGAAGTAGGCGCCGAGCGACGCGGTGTGCTCGGTGTCGGCGAGCACGTACGTGCCCGATCCCTGCCGGCGTTCGAGCAGTCCCGAGTAGACGAGGGCCTGTACCGCCTCGCGGACGGTGTTGCGTCCGGTGCCGGTGCGTTCGGCCAGTTCGGGTTCGGTGGGGATGCGGGATCCCACGGGCCAGCGTCCGGAGCGGATCTCGTCGCGGAGTTGTTCGGTGACCTGCGTGATCAGGGTGCTGCGGCGGACGGGTTGCACGGTGCTCCTGGTGGTGGGGACGGGGCCTGTCCGCACTTTAATGCTTTGCCACAGTCATCGGGTCATCCTATGATTTTGGCGGCCCTTCTTTCGCCGCAGCCCCGAACCGAGGTAGTACTACATGACCGTGACCGCAGCCCCGCCCGCGACCACCGGCCCGCAGCCCCTGCTGAAGGGCCGGCTGCTGGTGTTCGCCGCGATCGCGATGTCGGCGTTGACACTGCGGCTCGCGGTCACGTCGTTCACACCGCTCGCCTCCCAGATCAGCGACGAGATCGGTTTCTCGTCGACGGTCGTCGGCGTGTTCGGCATGCTGCCCACCGCACTGTTCGCGGTGTTCGGTCTCCTCACCCCCACGATCGGCCGTCGCCTCGGTCTCGAGTGGACGGCCCTGCTCGGCATGATGATGGCCGGGATCGGCATGCTCACGCGTGCGATGATGTCGGACACGTGGTCGCTGCTGGCCCTGTCGGCACTGGCCCTCGGCGGTATGGGCATCGGCAACGTCGTCATCCCGCCCCTGGTCAAGCGATACTTCGGGGACCGGCTGGCGCTCGTGAGCGCCATCTACATCACCGGTGTGCAGATCGGCACGATCCTCCCGGCGACGGTCGCGGTGCCGCTCGCGGACGCGTTCGACTGGCGTATCTCGCTCGGTGTGTGGTCGCTGCTCGGTTTCGCGGCGGCCGTGCCGTGGCTGATGATCCTGGCCCGCGGCCGGGGTGCGACCGCCGCGACGGCTGTGTCCGGGTCCACCGAAGCACATCCGTCGGGGCGTCCGTGGCGGTCGCCGGTCGGCTGGGGCATGGCCGGCATGTTCGGGATGACGTCGCTCATCACGTACTCGATGTTCACGTGGATCCCGACGATCCTCACCGAGGCCGGTGCGAGCGAATCGTTCGGCGGCAGCATGGTCGCCCTGTTCTCGTTCATGGGGTTGATCGCGGCGTTCGCAGCCCCCAACGTGTGCGCGCGGATGCGCAATCCGTTCCCCATCGTGGTCGGCTGCGCGATCGCGTACGCGATCGGATTCACCGGTCTGCTGGTGGCGCCGATGGCGGCACCGATCCTGTGGGTGATCGTCATCGGCCTCGGCCCGAGCACGTTCCCGATGTCGCTGACCCTGATCAACCTCCGCACCCGCACCCACGCCGGATCGGCCGCCCTCTCCGGATTCACGCAGGGACTCGGCTACACCGTCGCCTGCATCGGCCCCCTGCTGTTCGGCGTCCTCCACGAAACCACCGGCGGCTGGGGCGCCCCCTTCGCCCTGCTCGGTGTCGCCGTCGTCGTCGTCCTGATCTCGGCATGGGCCGCCTGCAAACCGCGGATGCTCGAGGACAGCTGGAACTGAGCCCGTTCGCCTCCGTGTCCGGGCACGCTCGCATTCACGCCGTCGCCTCCGCTGTCGGCCGCACGGACGGGGAGTCGGCAGCCGGCGGTGCCTCCCCAGTGGACGAGGTGGGCACCGAGGCGGCTGCGGCGCGACGGAAGTCGTTCGGGTGCAGCACCAGCAGTGCGGCAAGGGACACGAGACCGGTCGCGACGAAGAAGTACCACGGGGAGGTGATGTCGCCGGTGGTGGTGATGAGCCACGAGGCGACGAAGGGGGCGCAGCCGCCGAACACCGCAACGGGAACGTTGTAGGCGATCGAGATACCGGTGGACCGGATCCGGGTCGGGATCAGTTCGGTCATGGTCGCGTAGGTGGACGACACGTAGAGACCGAACGACACGGCCGTCGCGAGCAGCGGCGGCAGGAACGACTCGGGTGTGGCACCGGGTGCGGCCTGGAAGAACCAGAACATCGAACCGGTCGCCATCAGCCCGGCTCCGATCAGGAACGGCTTGCGCCCGTAGCGGTCCGTGAACGCACCGCCGAGCGGCATGACGGCCGCGGCCAGCCCGCAGGCGAGCAGGACGTACCAGAAACGGGTCGAGTTGCCGAAGCCGAGCGTGTTGGTCATGAACGTCGATGCGAAGGTGAGCACCAGATAGAAGATCGACGAGTGCAGGACGATGACGAAGAAGACGATCGTGAGCGCGCGCTTCCAGCGCATCGCCTCGCGCAGCGGAGCCTTCTCGTGCCCGCCCGCGGCGTGCAGGGCCAGGAACTCGGGACTGTCCTCGAGCTTGAGCCGGATATAGGCAGCGACCAACCCCAGAGGCCCGGCGAGGAGGAAGGGGAGGCGCCAGCCCCAGGCTGCCATCCCGTCCTGGCCGAGGAGGGAGGTGAGCCCGTTCGCGACGAGGCTGCCCAGCATCAGTCCGAGCACGGCGGTGACCATGAGCCAGCTGGTCGAGAAGGCGCGACGACGAGGACCCGCGTATTCCGCGACGAAGCTGGTCACGGTGCCGATCTCGCCCCCCGCCGAGAAACCCTGGATGCAGCGCAGCAGGATCAACAGCAGCGGAGCGGCGATACCGATGCTGGCGTACGTCGGGAGAAGCCCGATGAGACAGGTGGATCCCGACATGAGAAGCATGACGACGAGTAGCGTCTGCTTGCGTCCGATCCGATCGGCCATCGGTCCGAAGAAGATCCCGCCCAGCGGGCGGATGAAGAAACTCAACGCGAATACGGCGAAGCTGCTGAGCAGGCTGACGGCCGGCGACTCCGAGGCGAAGAACAACTGCCCCATGGTCAGTGCGAGGAAACCGTAGACGCCGTAGTCGAACCATTCGATGAGGTGGCCGGAGACCGCGCCGACGAAGGCGCGTCTACGCCGGGTCGAGGAGATGGTGGTCGCAGTTGTCATCGCGTGACAGCTCCTTCGGTGTCGGTCAGCTTGAAACGGCGGATCTTGCCCACACTGGTGCGCGGTAGTTCGGATATGACGGTCCACACGTGGGGGCGAGCGGCCTTGGCGAGGTTGCGGGTGGCCCATTCCTCGAGCTCGTCGGGATGCGGAGGATTCGACGGGTCGCGGGGCACCACGTACGCGACGGGCACGTGATCGCGGATCTCGTCCGGGCGGGCCAGCACTGCCGCTTCGAGAACACCCGGTGCCTGCGCGACGGTCGCCTCGACCTCGGTCAGGGAGACGTTCTCGCCGGCGACCTTGATGACGTCGTCGGCTCGTCCCACGAAACGCCACCCGTGGGGTGTCTCGACGGCGAGATCGCCGGTGAGCAGCCAATCCGTGCCGTTCTTGTCGGTGTGGAAGGACCGTTCCGTGGTGGCCGGATCGTCGAGGTACTCCCGGAACAGGGTGTCGCCGCGGCTACCGGCGACCGCGATCATCCCGGTTTCTCCCGGGGATACCGGGTTCAGGGTTCCGGGTGTGACCAGCCGGGCGACCCGCCCGTCGAGGGGCGTGCCGATCAGGTCGGACACCGGCGGTGTGCTGCGATCGTAGCTGACCACCGGCACGGTCTCGGTCATGCCGTAGAGCTGACGCGGCAAGCATCCGGCCAGGCGGGCGAAGGCGGCGTGGTGCTCGGCGCCGAGGCTCTGGGCGAACCACACGTGCCGCAACTGTGCCGGCGGCTGGTCGGCGGGCGTGCGAGCCAGGATCATCCGCATCGGAGCCGCGAAGAGGCTCGCGTGTGTCGCACCCAGCTCGATCGCGTCACCGACCCATCCGCTGGCGGAGAACGTGGCGGTCAGCCCCACACCGCCACCCACCGCGATGGCCGGCGCGAAACAGTAGTACTGCGCGTTGCCGTGGAAGAGCGGCAGGGTCACCAGCCAGCGGTCGCCCGCCCGGAGCTCCGCGGCGTCCGCCATCGTGGTGGCCACTCTGGAGTAGTTGGCCTGGGTCAGCACGACGCCCTTGGGCTGGGACGTGGTGCCGGAGGTGAACATGACGGCCAGACGATCGCCTGGACCGGGTGTGTACCGTTCGGCGGTCACGGACTCGTCGGAGACCAGCCCGATGGCGGAATCCGTGACGTCTCGGGTGGTTTCGGTCAACTCCACCGTGCTCAGACCGTGGGCGCCGGCGCCCACGAGGTAGGCCTCCCGGCGCGCCGACGAGTGGAAGCCGATCCGCGGGGACGTCCGGCCGATCTGCTGATTCAGGTCCCGGCCGGACGCGCTCGGGTCCGCCGGCACGATCCAGGCACCCATCCGGGCAGCGGCGAGCCAGAGGGCTACGAAGGCGGGACTGTTGCGCAGGCACAGGTGGATGCCGTCGCCCGGTACGACGCCGCGACGGCGCAGGGCGGCAACGGTGCGTGCGACGACTGCGTCGAACTCCGCGTACGTCCACCGGGTGACGGCGCCGTCCTCGTCCTTGAACACGAGGAAGGTCCCGGCGCCGTGGTCTCGTACGGCGACTGTCCACAGGGCGTCGAAGGTGCCGGGTGATCCAGCCAGGGGAGAACTCTCGGCGTCATCCTTCTCTACTACGACAGAAGCCGGTCCGCCATCTGTGATCCATGTCATGTCTCCAATATTCGGTGGTCATCGAGGGTTTTACTACGGTGCGCCACCCAACCTCGCGATACCCTGATCGGAGAAAACTACAACGAAGGCCGGGTGTCCGCGCACCGACCGGACAGGAGGCCGACGATGGCCGTGAATCTCGAGTCTGCCGCAGCCCTGCTACGCGACGAGGCGGAGCAGATCGCCCAGCGAGCAGCGGACGACATCTACCGGGAGCTGCCCGACTACGCGAGCGTCGGACGGGACGAACTCATCTACTCCGTCCGGCTGAACGTGGCCAGGGGCGTGCTGAGTCTCGAGGAGGGGCGGGCGCCGCGAGACGTCCCGGACGGTGAGGCGCGCCGGACGACCCGGCAGCGGATCCGGCAGGGCATGGCCATCGAGGACATCATCCGGGCATATCGGCTCAGCCTCAACGCCATCCACGACCGCTTCATCGAGATTGCACGGGAGCATTCGCTGATGGCGGAACTGACCCTGCGCGGGTCGAACCTGCTGTGGGAAGTCGGTGACTGGTTCGTCGCCGACGTCGTCAAGGAGTACCGCACACACGCCGTCCCGGAGGCGGTCCGGCGCTCTGTGGAGGAGGCCGACGTGCTGCGGACCCTGGTCGCCGGATCGCCACCCGATCCGGCTCTGCTGCCCCGGGTGCGGGCACTGGGGGTGGATCCCTCCCGAGACCACCACATCGTGCTGGGCCACCCGACGTCGGGAACCCGGGAGCGGTGGGCCGCGGATCTGGCCAGATACGGATCGATGCCCGGAGCCGCGGCCCTGGTCGCCGAGGTTTCCGGGCGCACCGCGGCCCTGGTGGCCCGTGTGCCACGCGAAGTCGCGGGCCGGGGCGTGCTCGCAGTGGGGCCGTCCGCCCCGCTGGACGATCTCGCCGCATCCGCCGCCGTGGCCGAGCGCATCCTGGCACTCGTGCCCGGCGGTACGCCGGGCCTGCACGACCCGAGCACGGTGTCCTGGCGCCTGGGCATCCCGGGTACGCCGCTGGTCACGCAGTTGCTTCGGCGGCGTTATCTCGAGCCGCTTGCCGCCGAGGGTGACTTCGGTGTGGTCCTGCTCGACACCGTCCGGACCCACCTCGAGCACGATCGGGTCGTGCGCGCGACGGCCCAGGCGCTCGTCGTCCACCAGAACACCCTGCGCCATCGTCTGGCCCGCTTCGAGGAACTGACCGCGTGCTCGCTCGAGTCGACGAACACTCTCGTCGAACTCAGCTGGGTCCTCGCGGCCCGCCGAGACGAGGGCATTCTCGACGCGGGGACAGGTGACGCCGCACGACCGGCCGGGTGAGCGTCGGGCGCTGCTGCTCGTCCCTCACCACGTCGAATCATGCCGGTGAGGGAGTGTTGACCGGCGGGTCACAGGATGCAGCACCGACGCAACACCGGACTTCTACCTTGGGGTTTCCCTCACAGGTAGGAGGCTCCGGTGACCACACTTTCCGATCGGTCCGAGACATCGACCCCGCAGCAACCGGTGGTGCGACGCCACCGGATCGAGCACTGGGATCCCGAGGACGTCGACGCCTGGGAGGCAGGCGGTAAGGAGATCGCGCGGCGCAACCTGATCTGGTCGGTGATCGCCGAGCACGTCGGGTTCTCGATCTGGTCGATCTGGTCGGTGATGGTGTTGTTCATGCCGGCCGACGTGTTCGGGATCGACGCGGCCGGCAAGTTCTTCCTCGTCGCGGTGCCCACTCTCGTCGGGTCGCTGCTCCGCATCCCGTACACGGTGGCGACGGCCCGCTTCGGCGGCCGCAACTGGACAGTGTTCAGTGCGGTCCTGCTGCTGGTGCCGGCGCTGCTCGCGTTGTGGTTCGTGACGCATCCGGGGGCGTCGTACACGACGTTGCTGCTGGTGGCGGCCACGGCCGGTGTCGGTGGCGGCAATTTCGCGTCGTCGATGACGAACATCAATGCGTTCTATCCGCAGCGGCTCAAGGGGTGGGCGCTCGGGCTCAACGCGGGCGGCGGCAACATCGGGGTACCCGCGATCCAACTGGTGGGCCTGCTGGTGATCGCGACCGCCGGCACCACCGCGCCGTACCTGGTGTGCGCGATCTACCTGGTGTTCATCGCGGTCGCGGCGGTCGGCGCGGCCCTGTTCATGGACAACCTCGACGGGCAGACCGCCGACCTGCGGTCGATGCGCGACGCACTGAAGGTGCGGGACTCGTGGATCGTGAGCTTCCTCTACATCGGCACGTTCGGTTCGTTCATCGGATTCAGCTTCGCGTTCGGGCAGGTCCTGCAGATCAACTTCCTCGCCGGCGGCGACACCCCGGCGCAGGCCGCACTGCACGCCGCGCAGATCGCGTTCGTCGGCCCGCTGCTCGGGTCGATCGCCCGCCCGATCGGCGGCCGGCTCGCCGACCGGATCGGCGGCGGCCGGATCACCCTGTGGACGTTCGCGGGCATGACCGCGGCCGCAGCCGTCCTGGTCACCGCGTCCACGATCGACGACGCCACCCCCGGTGCGGCGTCCGGTGCGACCCTGGCCGTGCTCGTGGCCGGGTTCGTGGCCCTGTTCGTGCTGTCCGGTCTCGGCAACGGCTCGGTGTACAAGCTGATCCCGTCTATCTTCGACGCCCGCGCCCAGAACCTGTCCGGCGCACTCATCGGCTTCGCGGGCGCCATCGGTGGCCTCGGCGGCGTCGGCATCAACCTGGTACTGCGGGCGTCGTACGGGGGTGCGGCCGCGTCGGCGACCCTCGCGTTCTGGGTGTTCCTCGGCTTCTACATCGTGTGCGGGGCTCTCACCTGGGCGGTGTTCGTGCGCCGTCCCGTCGCGAACGACAGTGCCGCCGAACCGGTTCCGGTGACATTGTGACCGCAGCGACCGCAGCTCCCACCGACACGCACTGCCCGTACTGCGGCCTGCAGTGCGCGATGACCCTGACCCGATCGGCCGCCGCCGTCACCGTCACCGGTCGCCGATTCCCCACCAACCGCGGCGGCCTGTGCCAGAAGGGCTGGACGAGCGCCGAACTGCTGCGGCACCCGGACCGGCTCACCGCACCTCTGGTCCGGACGGCCGGGGGACTGCGTCCGGCATCGTGGGACGACGCCCTCGACCGCGTCGCCGACGACATCCGGGCCGCGCAGGCCGTGGGCGGTCGGGACGCCGTCGCGGTGTTCGGCGGCGGCGGTCTCACCAACGAGAAGGCCTACCAGTTGGGGAAGTTCGCGCGGGTCGCGCTCGGCACGTCGAACATCGACTACAACGGACGGTTCTGCATGTCGTCGGCCGCGGCGGCCGGCAACCGGGCCTTCGGACTCGACCGTGGGCTGCCGTTCCCGGTGTCGGATCTGTCGCCGGCGAAGGCGATCCTGCTGGCCGGCGGGAACGTCGCCGAGACCATGCCGCCGCTGCTCGGGCATCTCGCGTCCGCCGTCGACGCCGGTGGGCTGATCGTCGTGGACCCGCGCCGCACCGCCACCGCCGAGCGGGCACTCGCGGGCGGTGGCCTGCACCTGCAACTCGCCCCCGGCACCGATCTGCCGCTCGCCCTCGGCCTGCTGCACGTCGCGGTCACCGACGGCCACCTCGACCGTGAGTATCTCGACTCGCGCACAACAGGTTTCGACGACGTCTGGTGCGCGGCCGCACAGTGGTGGCCGGAACGCACCGAGCGGGTCACCGGCGTGCCCGTCGCCGCGCTGCGCCGGACCGTGGAGACCCTGTCCCGGTCGCGGCGCCGCGACACCGGCGCCTACGTGCTCACCGCGCGCGGCACCGAGCAGCACGCGTCCGGCACCGACACCGTCTCCGCGTGGATCGCGCTGGCCCTCACCCTGGGTCTGCCGGGACGCCGCGGCAGCGGTTACGGCGCGGTCACCGGGCAGGGCAACGGGCAGGGCGGACGCGAGCACGGGCAGAAGGCGGACCAGCTGCCCGGCTACCGCAGCATCACCGATCCCGGTGCCCGCGAACATGTTGCGCGGGTGTGGGGGATCGACCCGGGCGAGCTTCCCGGCCCGGGCCGCAGCGCGTACGAACTGCTCGACGCCCTCGGCCGCCCCGACGGGCCGCGCGCCCTGCTGGTGCACGGCGCGAACCTCGCGGTGTCGGCGCCGCGGGCCGGGCACGTCGTCGAGCGGCTGCGTTCCCTGGACCTGCTGGTGGTGTGCGACTTCGTCCTCTCGGAGACCGCCGCGGCGGCCGACGTGGTGCTGCCGGTGCTGCAGTGGGCCGAGGAGGAGGGCACGGTGACGAGCCTCGAGGGCCGGATCCTGCGCCGCCGCCGGGGGATCGACCCGCCGGCCGGCCCGCGCAGCGAACTGGAGGTGTTGCGTGCCTTGGCTGTTCGTCTCGGGCAGCCGGCGGAGCGGTTCCCGGCCGAACCCGAGGTGGTGTTCGAGGAACTGCGGCGCGCGTCGGCCGGTGGAAAGGCCGACTACGCGGGCGTCACGTACGGCCGGCTCGAGGCGGGGGAGGCTCTGCACTGGCCGTGCCCCGACACCGGCCACCCCGGCACGCCGCGACTGTTCCTCGACCGGTTCGCCACCGCCGACGGCCGGGCCCGGTTCACGGCCGTCGAGCATCGTGGCCCCGCCGAGCCGGCCGACAGCGAGTTCCCGCTCGTCGCGACGACGGGACGTGTTCTGGCGCACTACCAGTCGGGGGCGCAGACCCGCCGCGTCACGGAGTTGGTGTCCGCGGCCGGGCCGATGTTCGTGCAGGTGCATCCCGACACCGCGGCCCGGGCCGGGGTGCGCGACGGCGAGGATGCCGCCGTGATCGGCCGGCGCGGCCGGGTCGCCGCCGTGGTCCGCTGCGACGACACGATGCGGCTCGACACCGTGTTCCTGCCGTTCCACTTTCCCGGGGACGCGCGGGCCAACCTGCTCACCAACCCGGCACTCGACCCGACGAGCCGGATGCCGGAGTTCAAGGTGTGCGCGGTCCGGCTGGAGCCGGCCCCGGCGGCGCCGGAAGATCGGATGCCGTCGTGACGCGCCGCGTGGTGATCGTCGGCAACGGGATGGCCGGGGCGCGCCTGGCCGAGGAACTGCGTCGCCGCGAGCCGAGTCGGGGGCGGCTCGCGGTGACGGTGGTCGGGGCGGAACCCCGGGCCGCCTACAACCGGATCCTGCTGTCGAACGTGCTGGCGGGCAGCATCACCGCCCGCGACACCCGGTTGCGTCCCGACGACTGGTGGTCCCGGAACCACGTCGACGTCCGGACCGGGGTGCGGGTGACGGGCGTCGACACCGCCGGCCGTGTCGTGCACTGCGACGACGGCACCGTCCTCGGCTGGGACGACCTGGTGCTGGCCACCGGCAGTACCCCGTTCGTGCCGCAGATCGACGGCGCCGACCCGGACGATCCGCGGACCGTCGCGTTCCGGACGGTCGACGACTGCGACCGCATCGCCGCGGCGGCGGGGCCGGGATGCCGGGCCGTGGTCCTCGGCGGCGGCCTGCTGGGGCTCGAGGCGGCCCGCGGGCTGCTGCTGCGCGGCGCCGACGTCACCGTCGTGCACCCCAAGGCGGTGCCGATGGAACGCCAGCTCGACGACGGTGCCGGCCGGATCCTCACCCGCACCCTCACCGGACTCGGGGTGCGCATGCTGCTCGAGCGGCGCGCGGTGGCGGTGCGCGGTGGCGGCTCCGGACGGTCCCTGGTCCTCGGAGACGGCACCGTCCTGCCCGCCGACCTGGTGGTGCTCGCGGCGGGCATCCGGCCCGACACCACCCTGGCCCGGGCCGCGGGGATCGGCGTCGACCACGGCATCGTCGTCGACGACGCCCTGCGCACCAGCATCCCGCACGTGTGGGCGATCGGGGAGTGCGCGCAGCATCGCGGCGAGGTGTACGGCCTGGTGCAGCCGGGCTGGGAGCAGGCCGCGGTGGTGGCCGACCGCATCACCGGCACCGACCCGGACGCCGACTACCCGGGCACCCCGGCCCTGACCCGGCTGAAGGCGCACGACATCGATCTGGCGTCGATGGGGGAGGTCGACGCGGACCTGCACGACCCGGACCGTGACGTGCTCGTCGTCGCCGACCCGGCGCGCGGCCGCTACGGCAAACTCGTCGTCGCCGGCGACCGGATCGTCGGGGCCGTCCTGCTCGGCTGCCCCGACACCGTCGGCGTCGTCACCCAGTTGTTCGACGCCGGGCTGCCGGTACCGCGGGACCGGATGACGTTGCTGACCGGCCGGGCCGGGGCGGCGACGGACGCGGTGAGCCCCGCGGGTATGCCGGGCAGCGCGGTGATCTGCCGCTGCAACTCGGTCACCAAATCGGATCTGACGACGGCCTGGCGGGCCGGTGCCCGCACGGTTGCGGCGCTCGCGTCCGCGACCCGCGCCACGACGGGGTGCGGCGGCTGCGGCTCCGCGGTCGACGGGATCTGCGGCTGGCTGCGCACGACGGATCCCCACAGCGGGAGCACCGGCGACGAGAACACCGAACAGGACACAGGACCGGAACGGAAGGAAGGTGCGGCATGAACGCGAAGACCGCGATCGTCATCGGACACGGCATGGTGGGACACCGGTTCGTGGAGGCACTGCGGGCACGGGACGACGCCGGCACCTGGGCGGTGACGGTGCTGTGCGAGGAAACGCTGCCCGCCTACGACCGGGTGGCGCTGTCGTCGTACGTCGGATCGTGGGATGCGGCGGAACTGGCGTTGGCGGGCAACGACTTCGACGGTGACACCGCCGTCGATCTGCGGGTGGGGACGGCGGCCGAGTCGATCGACCGCGCGGCCCGCACCGTCACCACCTCGGACGGCGAGATCCTCGGCTACGACGCGCTGGTCCTGGCGACCGGCTCGTACCCGTTCGTCCCGCCGGTGCCCGGTCACGACCACGACCGGTGTTTCGTGTACCGCACCCCGAGCGACCTCGACGGGATCCGGGCCGGCGCCGAATCCGCCGCCCCCGGCGCCGCCGGTGTCGTGATCGGTGGCGGTCTCCTCGGCCTCGAGGCGGCGAACGCGTTGCGGCAGTTGGGTATGACACCGCACGTCGTCGAACACAACCAGCGGCTCATGCCACTGCAGGTCGACGAGGGCGGCGGTCGGGTTCTCGCCCGGCTGGTCACCGACCTCGGCCTGCACCTGCACACCGGGGCGGGGGTCGCGTCGATCACCGACGGGCCCGCCGGGCTGCGCGTGGAACTGTCCGACGGCGCGGTGATCGACGCGGCCCTGCTGGTGTTCTCGGCCGGGGTGCGCCCCCGCGACACGCTGGCCCGCGCCGCGGGCCTCGAGATCGCCGAACGCGGCGGCGTCCTCACCGACAGTGGCTGTGTCACCTCGGATCCGGACGTTTTCGCGGTCGGCGAGTGCGCCGCCGTCGAGGGCCGCTGCTACGGGCTCGTCGCCCCCGGCTACACCACCGCGGAGGTGGTCGCCGACCGGCTCCTCGGCGGGGACGCGGTGTTCCCCGGTGCCGACCTGTCGACCAAACTCAAGCTCCTCGGCGTGGACGTCGCGAGTTTCGGTGACGTCCACGCGGCCACGCCCGGCGCCCTCGAGGTGGTGCTGTCCGACGCCGCGAAGGGCACCTACGCCAAACTCGTCGTCTCCGACGACGCCCGCACCCTGCTCGGTGGCATCCTCGTCGGTGACGCGTCGGCGTACGGGTCGCTGCGCCCCCTCGTCGGACGTGAACTGCCCGGCGACCCGGCGGCCCTGATCTCCCCGTCCGGTGAGAAGCCCGGGGCCGGAACACTTCCCGACGACGCCCAGGTGTGCTCGTGCAACGCCGTCACCAAGGGGCAGATCTGCGACGCCATCACCGGCGGCGCGTGCGACATCGCCACGGTCAAGGCGTGCACCAGTGCCGGCACCACGTGCGGCGGCTGCCTGCCGACAGTGAAGCAACTGCTCGCGTCGTCGGGGGTGGAGCTGCCGAAGGCACTGTGCGAGCACTTCTCCCAGTCGCGGGCCGAACTGTTCCAGGTGGTCCAGGCCACCGGGATCCGCACGTTCTCGGCACTGATCACCAAGTACGGCACGGGTT
Source organism: Prescottella sp. R16 (assembly GCF_030656875.1). Lineage (NCBI taxonomy): Bacteria > Bacillati > Actinomycetota > Actinomycetes > Mycobacteriales > Nocardiaceae > Rhodococcus > Prescottella sp. R16. The sequence goes on along the minus strand of NZ_CP130943.1, from coordinate 3,246,113 downwards.
CCGGCTGCGACATCTGCAAACCGGTGGTCGCGTCGATCCTCGCGTCCACCGACTCGGACCACATCCTGCACCGGCAGCAGGCCGGACTGCAGGACACCAACGACCACTTCCTGGCGAACATCCAGCGCAACGGCACGTACTCGGTGGTGCCGCGGATGCCCGGCGGCGAATGCACCCCGAGCAGCTGATCGTGATCGGTGAGGTGGCCCGCGACTTCGGCCTGTACGTGAAGATGACCGGTGGGCAGCGCATCGACCTGTTCGGGGCGCGCGTCGAACAGTTGCCGCTGATCTGGCGTCGGCTCGTCGACGCCGGCATGGAATCCGGTCAGGCGTACGGCAAGTCGTTGCGGACGGTGAAGAGCTGCGTCGGGTCGACGTGGTGCCGGTACGGGGTGCAGGACTCCGTGGGCACGGCCGTCGCCCTCGAACTGCGGTATCGCGGCCTGCGGTCGCCGCACAAACTCAAGTTCGGGGTGTCCGGGTGCGCACGGGAATGCGCGGAGGCCCGAGGCAAGGACGTCGGCGTCATCGCCACCGAGAACGGCTGGAACCTGTACGTGTGCGGCAACGGCGGACAGTCGCCCAAACATGCGCAACTGCTCGCCGGCGGCCTCGACGACGCGACCCTGGTGCGGTACATCGACCGGTTCCTCATGTTCTACATCCGCACCGCCGACCGGTTGCAGCGCACCGCGCCGTGGCTCGACGCCCTCGACGGTGGCCTCGACCATCTGAAGGCCGTCGTGTGCGACGACGCCCTCGGTATCGCCGACGACCTCGAGGCGGCGATGGCCAGGCACGTCGACGGCTACCGGGACGAATGGGCGGGGGTCCTCGACGACCCGGAGAAACTGTCGCGGTTCGTGTCCTTCGTCAACGCCCCGGAGACCGCGGACCCGACGGTCGTCTTCGACGACACGGGTGCCCGCAAGACGCCGGTCCTGATGGGCATGCCCACCGTGCCGGCCTCGTGACGACTCCTTACCGCGCGGGAATCGGCCCTTAACGCGGGAGTAACACCCGTTTCGTAGAAATGGAGTCCTGCAGTCGGCGACGTGCTGCAGCCACAGGGAGGACCGTGATGACCATTCTCGAGATCACGACCGTGACGACCGACGACGCCCCGGAGGGCCGGAGTGCCTGGACGTCCGCATGCCCGCTGAGCAGCCTCGTCCCCGGATGCGGTGTGGCGGTGCTGCTGCGGGGCGGCGAGCAGGTGGCGTTGTTCCGGCTCGACGACGGATCGTTGCGGGCCGTCGGCAACATCGACCCGTTCGCGCGGGCCGCGGTGATCTCCCGCGGCCTGGTCGGGGACCGTGGCGGCGAACCGACCGTCGCGTCACCACTGCTCAAGCAGGTGTTCTCGCTCGTCGACGGACGTTGCCTCGACGACGAATCGGTGCGCCTGCCGGTGTACGACGTCCGGGTGTGGGCCGGTGTGGTGCAGGTGCACAGTCGCACGTTCGCCGGCACGGGGCGCGGGGGCCGCGGGTGACGGGATCGGAACTGCTGGGGTTCACCGTCGCGGTGACGGCGGCGCGGCGGGCGGAGGAGTTCGCGACGCTGCTCGAACGGCGCGGCGCCACCGTGCTGCACGCACCGGCGATCCGTATCGTTCCGCTCGCCGACGACACCGGCCTGGCCCGCGCCACCGACGAGGTGATCGCGAACCCGCCCGACATCACGGTCGCGATGACCGCCGTCGGATTCCGTGGCTGGATCGGTGCGGCGGAAGGACGGGGACGCGCCGAGCAGTTGCTCGGGGTGCTCGGCGCGAGCCGGATCGTCGCCCGCGGCCCCAAGGCGAAGGGGGCGGTGCGGGCCGCGGATCTGCGGGAGGACTGGGCTCCGCAGTCGGAGTCGTCACCGGAAATGCTCGACCGTCTCCTCGCCGAAGGCGTTTCGGGACTGCGTATCGCGGTGCAACTACACGGAGAGACGACGCGGTGGGAACCGACCCCGGACGTGGTCGCGGTCCTGCGGGCCGCCGGCGCCGACGTCGTGCCGGTCCCGGTGTACCGGTGGACACGACCCGACGACCCCGCCGCGCTCGACCAGGTGATCGCGGGCGTCCGATCGGGAGGGTTGGACGCGGTCGCGTTCACGAGTGCACCAGCGGTGGCGTCGATGCTGGAGCGCGCCGACGAGACCGGTGTGCTCGACGACCTGCTGGCCGGATTCGGTGGGCGGGCCGCGGCCGTGTGCGTGGGGGCGGTGACGGCTGCACCGTTGACGGCCCTCGGCGTACCGACCACGATGCCCGCTCGGTCCCGGCTGGGGGCGTTGGCCCGGCACATCGCGGACGAGTTGCCGCGGCGGGCGGTGCCGATCCGGGCCGGGGAACACGAGCTGAGCGTGCGCGGCACCTGCGTCGTCGTCGACGGCGCCGTGAAATCGCTCTCGCCCGCCACCATGGCACTGCTGAACCGGCTCGTCGAACAGCCGGGCATGGTGGTGACCCGTGCGGACCTGCTGGCGGCACTGCCCGGCGGCAGCGACGACCCGCACGCCGTGGAGACCGCGATCGCCCGGCTGCGCAGCGCACTCGGAGCCCCCGCCGCCGTGCAGACCGTCGTCAAACGCGGGTACCGGCTGGCGATCGCCCCCGACGACTACGACCGGCTGCTCGCGGTCGGTGCCCGATGACCGGGCCGGCGGTGTCCCCGGCTCCGGTGCTCGTCGCGCACGGCACCCGCAGCCGGGCCGGCGTCGACACCGTGGCGGCCCTCGCGGACGCGGTCGCCGCCCGGGTGGGCGCGGTACGGACCGCGTTCGTCGACGTGCTGGGTCCGTCGCCCGCCGAAGTGCTGTCGGATCTCACCGGGCCCGCGGTGCTGGTGCCGGCATTCCTGGCGTCCGGCTACCACGTACACACCGATGTGCCGCGCGAGGTGGCGGCGTCCGGGCACCGGCGGGTGACGGTCACCCGCGCGCTCGGTCCGGACCCGGCCCTCGCCCGGATCCTCGAGTACCGGCTACGCGAATCCGGATGGTACCCCGGAGATTCCGTAGTACTGGCAGCGGCGGGATCGTCGGATCCACGAGCCCGACACGATGTGCGACGGGCCGCCGCGATGCTGGCGGCGCGGGTGCGCCGCGATGTCCCGGTCGGCTACATCGCGACCGGGTCACCGACCGTCGCCGATGCCGTGCAGACGCTGCGGGCCGCGGGGGAGGAGCGGGTGTTCGTCGCGTCGTACCTGTTGGCGCCCGGCCACTTCCACACCCGACTCGCCGACGCCGGGGCCGACGGGATCGCTGCCCCGCTCGGTGCGCACGACGCGATCGCCGACCTCGTGGCGCAGCGGTACCGGCGTGCCGCGATCAGTTCGAGAACCCCACCTGCCGCTCGGCGTTCGACAGTGCCGTGACGATGCACGTACCGATCGGACCGCTCCGGTCGAACATGGTGGTGGAGCCGACGGCGACACCGTCGACGCTGATGTGGTTGTCGGCTTCGAGCCCGATCTCCGGTCCGTCCGGGAGCCGGGACAGGGCGAGGGTGAGATCGGCGTTGATGTAGCCGACACCGGCGCTGCCCCAGTTGGTCATGAGACTCGTGGTCTCGCCGACCGTCGCGGCCCGCACGAACGGCGACGGTTCCTCCCCGGCGACGACGGGAACCTGATACTGCCACAACCGTTTCCGGGTCGACCCCTGATGGTCGACGAGGGACGGCGACCATCCGTCGGGGTGTCCGTCGCTGCCGATCCACGGATGCGACGGCCCCTGCAACGGCTGCAACAGCGACAGGGGCGGCGGCTGCGGGACGTCCGGGCGCGTCCACGTCTGCCCGGGCGGTCGGACGCCGCGGCGCAGGAACACCACCGATGCCCGGGCCACGGTCTCCCCGTCCTGCACCACCTCGGCGTCCGCCAACCGGATCCGGTTACCCTCCCGCACACTGCGAGTCGCCACGTGCAACCGTCGTGCGCGGGCCGGCCGGAACAGGTCGACCGTCAATCGGGCAGGAACGAAATCCTCGGCGCCGTGCGCGTTCTCGATCGCCCGCGCCAGGACGCCGGTGATCGCCGGCCCGTTGATCATGTCCGGTGACCACTTGCTGATACCCAACTCGAGCGGCACGAACCCGTCGCCGTCGTGGCGCAGGAAACCGATCTCCATCCGAACAAACCCCCTCGTCTGATTGGTCACCGGAACATATGGCATCGGCGGAACCCACGGCATGCACATCGATGTGCAAGAAGTGCTCCCGTCGAGGCCGTTCACGCACTACCGTGGAAGACAGGTGTGGGTACCGACGTGAAAGTGGGTGGCTTCGAATGACCGCGACCTCGGTCGACCGTGAAGGTTTCAGTTCGCTGCGTGCGGGTGGCCTCAACTGGGACGCCTTCCCGCTACGCCTGTTCGTGAAGGGCAACGCGAAGTTCTGGAATCCGGTGGACATCGACTTCACGCAGGACGCCATCGACTGGCAGGGCCTGGGCGACGAGGAACGGCGCAGCTCCACCTACCTGTGCGCGCAGTTCATCGCCGGTGAAGAAGCCGTCACCGAGGACATCCAGCCGTTCATGAAGGCGATGGCCACCGAGGGCCGCTTCGGTGACGAGATGTACCTGACGCAGTTCTGTTTCGAGGAGGCCAAGCACGTCCAGGTGTTCCGCCGGTGGATGGACACGGTCGGCCTCGACGGCGACCTGCACCCGTTCGTCGCGGAGAACCCGCACTACCGCACCCTCTTCTACGAGGAGCTGCCGCGGTCGCTGCGCATCCTGGAATCGGATCCGAGTCCCGCCAACCAGATTCGCGCGTCGGTCACCTACAACCACGTCATCGAGGGCAGCCTCGCCCTCACCGGCTACTACGCGTGGCAGCGGGTGTGCACCGAACGGGGAATCCTGCCCGGCATGCAGGAGCTCGTCCGCCGTATCGGCGACGACGAACGCCGTCACATGGCGTGGGGCACGTTCACGTGCCGCCGGCACGTCGCCGCCGACGACAGCCTGTGGGACGTTGTCACCCAGCGGATGGGCGAGTTGCTGCCGCACGCCCTGAACATGATCCAGTGGGTCAACGACCAGTTCGAGGAACCACCGTTCGGTATCGAACCGCAGGACTACCTCGACTACGCCGCCGATCGAGCGCAGCGCCGACTCGGCGCCATCGAATCCGCGCGGGGTCGGCCCGTCGAGGAAATCGACCTCGACTACTCGCCGGAAACCCTCGAGGACACGTTCGGTGCGGAGGACGCGGCCGCGCTCGCGGAGGTCGCCGCCGACCGCCCGGTGTGACCTGCATCTCCCTCCCGCGCTCCGTCTCAGAGAGTGCTTAATCCGCGTTGCTACCCTTCGCGGACCTATGAGCGCACACGACATCCCCCGCCGCCGACCGTCCGCTCGGCAGATCCTCGCCCTGTTCGTCGTCGCCGCCGTCGCGGTGACCGGCGTCGTCCTGTGGCTCGTCCTCGGCAAGGACGATGCCGCGCCCGCCGCCGACCAGCAGGCCACCGAGCAGTCCGCCGGGGACGACGACGCGGCCGCGCTCGCGAAGGCCCGCAGCAACCTGTCACAGGCCAGCCTGCCGCTGTCACTCCTCGGCGGCGGCGTCGACCAGCTCGTCGACGGCGGCCGCCAGCTCGACGACGGCGCCAACCAGCTCTCCGCCGGCATCGGTCAGGCCCGCGACGGCGCCCAGCAACTGTCCGACGGGCTGACCGCGCTCAGCGGTGGTGTCGGACTTCTCGGTGACGGTGCCGGTCAGGTCAGCGGCGGCGTCGACCAGGTCGTCGACCGGCTCGAGAGCTTCGGTGGCATGCAGGCCGACGTGACCGCGTCGCTCCGCCAGGTCGCCGGCACCCTCGCGATCTCCCCGGACCCGGTGTCGCAGGGGGCGGTCGCACGTCTCACCGGACTCGCCGACCGTCTCGACGCGGAAGGACTCGGCCCCGAGACCCTCAACCAGCTCGCCACCCTCAAGGACGGCGCCCGCCAGTTGTCGTTCGAACTCAACGACCCGTCCGCACAGTTCGTCAGTGGCGTCAACCAGATCGCCGACGGCGCCGACCAGCTCACCGAGGGCCTCGGACTCCTCGACGACGGCGGTAAAGCCCTCGCCGCGGGAACAGGTCAGCTCGTCGACGGCACCGGCCCCATCTCGGGCGTCGTCGACGGCCTGTCGTCGAGCGTCAGCGCCGCCTCGAAGGCGCTGCCCTCGGGTAAGCCGGCCACCCCGGACGACACCACCGACACACAGGCCGCGTCGGCCACGGACTCGTCGGGACGTCCCGCCTGGGTGTACGCCGTCGCGGGTGGCGGTGCGGCCCTCGTCGGCGCTCTCGTCTGGGGTGCGTTCGCGCTCGGGCGCCGAGCGTCCGACCAGGGGGCTGTCGCCGAATAGTTGCACTACCTACCTCCCGGTTGGTTCCATCTACGGGCGCCCGGCATCGGTCGGTGTGCTTCGGGAGGAAACAGGGGAGGGCCGGCAGCCGTGCCGTATCTGGGTTTGATCGTGATGATCGTGTGGGTCGTCTGTCTGGTGGATGTGATCCTCGCGGAGGAACACGCCGTGCGGAACCTGCCCAAGGTGGCGTGGGTGTTCGTGGTGCTGTTCGTGCCGCTGCTCGGGTCGCTGCTGTGGCTCGTCGCCGGCCGGCCCGACGGCGGATACCCCGGCCCGCGCCGGCCCGCAGCACGGTCGACGTTCCCCGAATACGATCGGCCCGGACGGCACGTCGCGCAGCAGTCCACGGACGACGAGGAATTCCTGCGCCGCTGCCGCGAACGCGCCGAGGAACAGCGGCGCATCGCCCGCGAGCAGAAGCGGAACCAGGCCGAGGGCTGACGCGAATCAGCGTGGCAGCGTGACCAGTTCGACGACCTGACCGTCGACCGCATCCGAGGGGATCAGGGCGAGAGCGTCCCGGCCGATCAGCCCCGCCAGGTGCGCGGTGCGCACGACGGTGTCCGCGCGCCACGTCCCGTCCGCCAGACGTGTGACGGGCACGATCCGGGTCACCGGTGCCGCCGCCTCGGACGCGTTCGCCACCACACCCACGACGGGAACGGCCGGAGTTCCGGCGGTGAGCGCGTCGACGATCGCGGGCAGCATCACCAGCAGTGTCGCCACCGCCGCCAACGGATTCCCCGGGAGCCCCAACACGATTCGCCCGTCCGGCAGCATCGCCGTCACCTGCGAGCCGCCCGGCCGGCACCGGACCCGGCCGACGACGATCCGGGCGCCCGCCCGTGTCAGCGCCGCCCGCAACTGGTCCGCGGCACCCCCGCCGGTCGCCCCCACCACGACGATCACGTCGGCGGTGTTCGCGTCCCGCAGCAGGACGTCGAAGCCGTCCACGGTGTCCGGCACGTGGGTGTCGGCGGCGACCCGAACCCTGCAGTGCCGCAGGATCTCCGGCAGGATCGGGCCGATCGAGTCCCGCGTCTGGCCCTCGGCGAGCGGGCCGTCGCGGCGGATCTCGTCCCCGGTCAGGGCGACATGCGCCCGGACCGGGCCGCGCACCGCGATCTCGGTCACCTCCCCGCTGGCCGCCGCCGACACCACCGCCGGGGACACCGCCGTCCCGGCCTCCGCGAGATGATGACCGGGCTGCCAGTCCTCGCCGCGCCGCCGGGTGTCGTCGCGCGACGGAGCGTCGGGGCGCCGACGAAGTGTCTCGGAATCCGGTGTCGCGTCGACGAACTCGTCGCGGATCACCGCCGTCGATCCCGGTGGGACGTGGGCGCCCGTCGCGATCCGCACCGCCTCGTCCGTGGCCAGGTGGACGTCCGACGACGCACCGGCGCGGCGGACCTCGGGACGCAGCCGCCACGGGCCCGGCCCGGCCACCGCGTAGCCGTCCATCGCGGACGTGTCGACGCGCGGCAGGGCGTCCGCGGCGACGAGTGGGGCAGCGAGGGCGGCGCCGAGCGCATCGGCTATCGGAAGATCGTGTATCGGAAGGGGTTTCACCGACCTTCGGACCGCGTCACGGGCCGCATCCACCTCCATCGGTTCCGGAACATGAGCGGCGCGAGCGCGGTCGACGTCCTCGGGGGTGTCGCAGTCGGTGACCCCGAGGGCCGGGACGGTCACGACAGCGTCGGGGACGAGCGCCTTGACCGGCTGATTCTCGTGACGGCGGAGCGCCCCGAGCTGCGCGGCCAGCGCAGGTTGCCGCCAGACACCCAGGAGATACTGGGTGCGGCCCGCCTCGTCCACCGCGAACACGGCGTCGGCGTCCGGGCGGGCGACGAGCGCCGCGACCAGATCGTCCACGATGCGGCTGTCGAGGGTCGGCAGATCGGCCGCGACGGTCACGACGAGATGGTCCTCGGACTGCCGGAGGACGTGCATCCCGGCCGCGAGCGCGGCGACCGGACCCGACCCGGCCGGGTCCTCCCGGGTCTGCCGGACATGTTCGGGCAGCTCGGGGCGGTGCGGTCCGACGACCACGACGTGCGTGCAGCCGGCAACCGCAGCCAGCACCGTGTCCAGCATGCGCCGCCCGCCGACCGTCAGCGCCGGCTTGTCGGCACCACCCATGCGCTGCGCGCGCCCACCCGCCAGAACGATCGCATCGACAGGGGGACCGAAAGTACGCATCGCCCCATCGTGCCGTATCGGGCCGAGGCCCGGTGGTCAGAACCGGTGCCGGGCCCGGGCCAGGTCGACGCGGTCGCCGCGGATCGGGACGCCCTCGAGTTCGAGTTTCGCGAGCTGCCGGTGTTGCAGGTGCGGAGCGGGCCGGCCCGACGCGCCGATCACTCGATGCCAGGGCAGGTCGGCGGCGTCGGTGCGCATGATCCAGCCCACGGTCCGCGGCGACGACAGCCCCGCGGCCTCGGCGATGTCCCCGTACGTGGCGACCCGGCCGGCCGGGACCGAGGCGACGAGTTCCCGGACCCGTTCGATCTGCTCGTCGGTGGTGGCGGCCACGTGACCGCCTACAGGAGCTTGCGGACGAACGCCGCGACATCGTCGGGGACGGCGTGCGGCACCATGTGGTCGCAGTCGAGGTCGGCGATCGTCAGATCCGGGCCCAGATGCTCGGACAGTGCGGCCCGGAACACCGGCGTCACGTACGGCGGCTGCACCCGCAGCGCCTGCACCAGCACCGTCGGCATCCCCGTCGGCGGCAGCACGAACCCGCGCGCCATCTCACCCCACGACGCCACGACCGCCGGAATCGACATGCGCCAGCCGACACGCCCGTTCGGCAGGGCGATCAGGTGTTCGGCGATGTCGGCGTCGAGGGCCTCCGTCGGGACGTCGCCCCACGACCCGTGCGCCTTCTCCGCTCGCGCCTCCGCGGCATCGGTGTAGTCGGGGTACTCGGCCACCAGCCCGGCGATCCGGCCCGACAGCTCCGGCTCGAGACCGATCGCCGGATCGAGCAGCACCAGCCCGCGGACCCGCTCCGGTGCGGTGCGCGCGAGATGCACGGCGACCGCACCACCGAACGAATGCGCCACCACCACGACCGGGCCCGTCGCATGCTCGTCGAGCACCCGCAGCAGGTCGTCGACGTGTGTGTCGAACCCCCACGGCGGCGTCCACGGGGACCGGCCGTGCCCGCGCAGATCGGGGGCGATGATGCGGGCGTCGCGCAGCTGATCGGTGCCGAGCGCCTCCCACCGCCGGCCGTGCCCGGTGAGCCCGTGCAGGGCGAGGACCTCCGGTCCCCCGGGAGTGCCGAACAGGTGGGTGTGCAGACCGCGCATGCCGTCCATGATGCCGGACGCACGCGATGTCGGACCCGTCTGGTGAGATGCCAGGCATGACCGAGACGGGGGCATCCAGCAGGACGACGGTTCCGTCGGCGCGGCTCGTCGGCCGGGTCGCGGCACCGGCCGTGTCCCGCACGTGGCCGGCCGGTCCGGCGCGGGTCCTCGCCGGCGCCCCACCCGGGCGCGACTGGCATCCGTGGCAGATCCTCGGCGGCCCCGGCACCGGGAAGACGTCGCTGCTCGTCGACGCCGCCGTCGCCCGCATCCTCGCCGGTACCGACCCCGAATCGGTACTCGTGCTGACCCAGTCGCGGCGGGCGTCCACCGCGATCCGCGCACAGATCACGGAGGGCCTGCTGGCTGCCGCGGACCCGGCGTCGGACGAGCGTCCGTGGGCGACGCGGGAACCGCTCGTCCGCACCGTCCACTCGTACGCGTTCGCGGTGCTGCGCCTGCAGGCCGCCACCCACGGTAACCCGCCGCCACGGCTCATCACCGGTGCCGAACAGGACACGGTGCTGCGGGAACTGCTGCGCGGCGACATCGAGGACGGCGCCGAGTACTGGCCGCCGCGACTGCGCCCCGCCCTCGGCACCACCGGGTTCGCGGTGGAACTGCGCAACCTCATGCTCCGAGCGGCCGAACGCGGACTCGGGCCGGAAGACCTGATCGACCTCGGGGAGCGCCACAACCGCCCGGAATGGGTGGCGGCCGGTCGCTTCGCCACCACCTACGAGCAGGGCATGCTGCTGCGCGGCTCGGTCGGTGTCGAGGCACCCGAGGCCACCGCACCGGCCCTCGACGCCGCCGAGCTGATCAGTGCGGCACTCACCGCGCTGGCCACCGATTCCGGCCTGTTGCAGCGGGAACGCCACCGGATCCGGCACCTGCTCGTCGACGACGCCCAGCACCTCGACCCGCAGGCCGCGCAACTGGTGCGGCTGATCGGCACCGGCACCGACACCACCGCCGTCGCAGGAGACCCGGACCAGTCGATCTTCGCGTTCCGCGGCGCCGACCCCCGCTTCCTCACCGATCTCGCGGAGAAGGACAGCCCGGCGCAGGTGCTCCTCGACACCGGCTACCGGTCGGCACCCGATGTGGCGGCCGTCGCCGCGAAGATCGCGTCGCTGCTGCCCGGCCGGCCGCCGCACCGCGGGCTCGCCGCCCCGGTCACCGACGACGGCGCACCCGGCCGGGTCGCGGTGCGGGTGGTGACCACCCCCGCCAAGGAGGCCGCCCTGATCGCCGACACCCTGCGCCGCGCGCACCTGATCGACGGCGTGCCGTGGTCGCAGATGGCGATCGTCGCGCGGTCGGTGCCGCGGGTGCTGCCGCCCCTGCGCCGCGCACTGCTCGCCGCCGGGGTGCCCGTCACCACCGCCGCGAGCGAACTGCCGCTGGCCCGCCGGCACGGCGTCGCCGGGCTGCTCGCGGTCCTGCAGGCACTGTCGGGCGGCGAGTTCACCGGAGAGGACGCGCTCGCGTTGCTGTCGGGGCCTGTCGGCGGCGCCGAACCGGTGAGCCTGCGCCGGCTGCGCCGCGGCCTGCGCCGCGTCGAACTGGCGTCCGGCGGCGACCGGGACTCCGCCGAACTGCTGCGCGCGATCATCGTCGACGGACCCGACGCGGACGGCCTCGCGCACCTGCTGCCGGGCCTCACCGACGTCGAATCCCTGTCGCTGCGCCGGGTCCTGAAGGTGCTGCGCCGGGCCCGGATCCCACTGGACCGCGGCCGCGGGATCGAAGAGGTGCTGTGGGCGGCGTGGCAGGCGACGGGCCTCGAGAAACGCTGGGCCGCGGCATCCGCGTTCGGCGGGCCGATCGGCGCCCAGGCCGACCGCGACCTGGACGCGGTCGTCGCGCTGTTCGACCAGGCCGCCGACTACGTCGACCGGCTGCCCCGCGCCCAACTGGCCGGTTTCGTCGACTACCTCGTCTCACAGGAGATCCCCGGCAGCCCGCGGGCCCGGACGGTCGCCCCGCAGGACACGGTCACGATCCTCAGCGCGCACTCGGCCGCGGGACGACAGTGGCAGGTCGTCGCGGTCGCCGGCGTGCAGGAAGGACTGTGGCCGAGTCTCGGCGCGCGTGGCACCCTGCTGGGAGTCGAGGCGCTGATCGACCTCACCAGCGGTGCGGCGGAACCGGATCCGGCGTCGCCGACCGCGTACCTGTCCCGGACGGCCCCACTGCTCGCGGAGGAACGGAGACTGTTCCACGTGGCGTGCAGCCGGGCCCGGTCGTCGCTGCTGATCACCGCCGTCGACGCGGCGGGCAGCGACGAGGAACTGATGCCGTCCCGGTTCGTCGACGAACTGCTCGGTACCGACAACGGCGCCGACGACGATACGGAAGACACTGCACTGCAACCGGATCCGCGGGTACTGGCCATGCCGACACTGGTCGCCGAACTGCGCAGCGTCGTGTGCGATCCGGGTATCGCGGCAACCGACCCGGACCGGCAGCGCCGGGCCGCCCACCAGCTCGCCCGACTGGCCGACGCCGGTGTCCGTGGCGCCCACCCGGACAGCTGGTACGGCCTCGCGGACCCGAGTTCGTCCGAACCGTTGTGGGAGACGGCGGACGGCCCGGTGCCGATGTCGCCGTCGACGATCGAACTGATCACCAACTGCCCGCTGCGCTGGATGCTCGAACGGCACGGCGGCAGCGACGGCGACAACACCCACGCGATCGCCGGCACCCTCGTGCACACACTGGTGCAGGCCCTCGCCGGGAACATCCCGCCGGACCGGGTGAACCACGCCCTCGAAACCGCGTGGGACGCCGTCGACCTCGGCTCGGACTGGTATGCGCGACGCGAACTCGAACGCACCCGCGGCATGCTCGACGCATTCGCGAACTGGCTGCGCCGCAGCCGCTCCGAACTCACCGAGATCGGGGTCGAGGTGACCGTCGACGGCCTCCTCGAACCCCGCGACGAGAACGACCCGCCGGTGCGCATCAAGGGCCGTATCGACCGGCTCGAACGTGACGCCGAGGGCCGTCCGGTGATCATCGACGTCAAGACCGCACGGAACGCCGTCACCAAGGACCAGGCGCAGCAGCACGCGCAGCTCGCCGCCTACCAGGTGGCGGCCGCGCACGGGCTCGTCGACGGGCAGCCCGCCACCGAACCGGGCGGGGCGCGGCTCGTGTTCGTCGCAAGACCGCACAACAAGGACGGGGCGACGCAACGTGAGCAACTCGCCCTCGACGACGAGGGACTGGACCTGTGGGAGACGACGATCCACGCGGCCGCGGCCGCGACACAGGGCCCGACGTTCGCCGCCCGGATCAACGACAGCTGCCGGCACTGCCCGGTGCTGTCGAGCTGCCCGGCACACGACGAGGGACGGCAGGTGACGTCCCGATGAGCGCACCCCGGTCACGTCCCGTCGTCGGCTCGGTGACACTGGCGCGTGCACTCGGGCAGCATCCGCCGACCCCCGAACAGGCCGCGGTCATCGAGGCCCCGATGGCTCCGACGCTCGTCGTGGCCGGTGCCGGTGCCGGCAAGACCGAGACGATGGCGGCGCGGGTCGTGTGGCTCGTCGCGAACGGCATCGTCGAGCCGGAACAGGTCCTCGGCCTCACGTTCACCCGCAAGGCCGCGCAGCAGCTGACGAAACGGATCCGGCAGCGGCTCCGGACGCTGGCCGGATCCCCGCTGGTCGACGACCTGGATCCGAGCGGCGGCCTGCGGTCCCGGATCCTCTCCAGCGACGCCGAGGTGAGCACGTACCACGCGTACGCCGGACGACTCCTCACCGAACACGGACTGCTGCTGCCCATCGAACCGTCCGCGACCCTGCTGTCGGAGACCGAACTGTGGCAGCTCGCGTTCCGCGTCGTCAGTGCCTGGGACGGCGACCTGGACACCGACCGCAGCCCGGCGTCGCTCACCGAGTCGGTGCTGGCGCTGGCCGGTCAGCTCGCCGAACACCTCGTCGACCCCGACGATCTGCGGTCCGCGCACGTCGAGTTCGAGAAGCTCGTCCACACCCTGCCGCCGGGCCCCCGGCAGAAGGCCGACCCGCCCAAGAAACTTCTCGACATCGTCGCGGCGCAGCACGAACGACTCGACCTGCTGCCGCTCGTGCAGCGGCTCACCGACACCCTGCACCGCGAAGGTGCCCTCGACTACGGCAGCCAGATGTCGCTCGCGGCACGCGTCGCGTCCGAACATCCGGAGGTGGGACGCAGTGAGCGGCAACGGTTCCGGGTGGTGCTGCTCGACGAATACCAGGACACCGGGCATTCGCAGCGGGTGCTGCTGTCGTCGCTGTTCGGCGGCGACAGCGCGGGTGCCGGGCTCGCGGTGACCGCGGTCGGCGATCCGATGCAGTCGATCTACGGGTGGCGTGGTGCGTCGGCTGCGAACCTGCCGCGGTTCGCCACCGATTTCCCGCTGGCCGACGGCCGGCCCGCCCCGACCCTCGAACTGCTCACCAGCTGGCGCAACCCCCCCGAGGCGCTGGTGCTGGCGAACCTGGTGGCCGATCCGCTCCGCGACCGGGGCGTGGAGGTCGGCACGCTGGCGCCGCGCCCCGACCCCGAGCCCGGCGACGTGCGTCTCGCCCTGCTCGACACCGTCGCCGCCGAACGCGCCTGGGTGGCCGACCGGATCGCCGAACAGTACGAGACGAGACGCGGCGAGGACGGAAAACCGCCCACCGCAGCGGTTCTCGTGCGACGCAACGCCGACGCCGCCCCCATCGCCGAGGAGTTGCGATCCCGCGGCCTGCCCGTCGAAGTGGTCGGTCTCGGCGGCCTGCTGCACACCCCGGAGGTCGCCGACGTGGTCGCGATGCTGCGCCTGGTCGCCGACCCGATGGCCGGCAGCGCCGCGGTCCGGGTGCTCACCGGCGCCCGCTGGCAGATCGGTGCCGCCGACCTGCGGGCCCTGTGGCAGCGGGCCGGTGAACTCGGCATCCGCTCCGGGTACGGCACCGCCGGGGCGGTCACCGACCCGGCGGCCCTCGACGAGGCCCTCGGCAGTGCGCTGCCCGGTGAGCACGCCGAGCAGGCCGGCCTGGCCGACGCCCTCCACGATCCCGGCCCCGCCCACCGCTATTCGGAATCCGGGTACGTCCGGATCCACGCGCTCGCGGCGGAACTCGCCTCGCTGCGCGAACGGCTCGGTCAACCGCTCACCGAGCTCGTCTTCGAGGTCGAACGGGTCATCGGCATCGGCATCGAGGCGCAGGCGCGGACCGTCGCGTCCGATGTCGGGGTCGCCGGACGCGAGCACCTCGACGCGTTCGCCGACGTCGTCTCCGGGTACGCGAGCCGGCCGTCGGCGACACTGACGGGTCTGCTGGCGTTCCTGTCGGCGGCCGAGCACATCGAGAACGGGCTGGCCCCCGGCGAAGTCGACGTCGCCGAGGATCGGGTGCAGGTCCTCACCGTGCATTCCGCGAAGGGCCTCGAATGGGACGTGGTCGCGATCCCGCACCTGACGGCGGGGGTGTTCCCGTCCACACAGGCGTCGGCGACATGGCTGGGGTCGACGTCCGAACTGCCGCCGTCCCTGCGTGGCGACCGCGCCTGGCCCGGTGAGCAGGCCGACGGCGTCCCCGTGCTCGACGTCGGGACCGTGTGCGACCGCAAGGACCTCGAGAACGCGATCGACGTGCACAAGGATGCGCTCGGCGCCCGCCGCCTCGACGAGGACCGACGCCTGTTCTACGTCGCACTCACCCGCACCGAACGGGCCCTGTTCGCCTCCGGGCACCACTGGACCGAGTCGGCGCCGACGCCGAAGGGGCCGTCCCCGTTCCTGACCGAACTGCACGAGCTGGTCGAGACGTGGGACGGTCCGCCGCTCGGTGTGATCGACGAGTGGGCGCCCGCCCCCGAACCCGGCACCGAGAACCCCCTGACCGCGGAACCGCGCGAGGAGACCTGGCCGCGGGACCCGCTGGGGCAGCGGCGCGCCGACGTCGTGCACGGCGCGGAGCTGGTGCGGGAGGCGCTCGCGGCACTGGGCGCGGACACCGGGGACGCCGCCGACGGCGAGCCGGAGGACGACGACCCCGACAACTGGGCCACCGACGTGGACGCGCTGCTGGCCGAACGGCATTCACGGAAATCGACCCTGGAGGTGGAGCTGCCGGGGCAGATGTCGGTGAGCCAGCTCGTGGACCTGGCCGCCGACCCGGACGCGCTGGCGGCACGGCTGCGGCGGCCCCTGCCGTACCCGCCGAACCCGTTGGCGCGCCGCGGCACCGCGTTCCACGCGTGGGTGGAGCAGCGGTTCGGGGCCACCCGGCTGCTCGACTTCGACGAGCTGCCCGGCGCCGCCGACACCGACGTGCGCGCCGACCCGGAACTGACACTGCTGCAGGACGCGTTCCTGCGGTCCCCATGGGCGGACCGGAACCCGGTGGAGGTGGAGGTGCCGTTCGAGACGTCGGTGGCGGGCACGGTGCTGCGCGGCCGGATCGACGCGGTGTTCGCCGACCCGGACGGCGGCTGGACCGTCATCGACTGGAAGACCGGTGCCGAACCGTCCGCCGAGAACGAGCGGGCGGTGGTGATGCAGCTGGCGGCCTACCGGTTGGCGTGGGCGGAACTCGTGGCAGCCCGGCAGACACAGCTCACGGGACGCCCGGCGGCGCCGCGACTCGACCGGGTGCGTGCCGCGTTCCACTACGTGCGGACCGGACGCACCATCGCGCCCGCGGATCTGCCGGACGGAGATCGGCTGGCGGCACTCGTCCGGGGTGCGGGTGTCGTTCCGTGAAATCCGGATTCACGGTTAGGCTGCGAGCCGATGTTCGGTAGCGAGACGAAAAGACAGGGACGAGTGGATGCCCGGTAGGTTGAGTGCGCGGTTCCGGAATTCGGACACGCTGACGGATCGCCCGGACTTCGCGCTCGTCGGCGTCCTCAAGGTTCCCGAACTGCAGACCAGTCCGGCACGGGCCATCCTGCGACGGGTGTCGTACGCGATCGCGGCCCTCGCCCTGGCCGTGGTGGTCGTGTACATCGACCGGGACGGCTACAAGGATGCGCAGGACAACCCGCTGTCGCTGCTGGACTGCATCTATTACGCGACGGTGTCGCTGTCGACCACCGGCTACGGCGACGTCACCCCGATCACCCCGGAAGCACGGTTGATCAACGTCCTGGTCATCACACCGCTCCGCATCTTCTTCCTCATCGTCCTGGTCGGTACGACACTCTCGGCACTCACCGAGAGTTCCCGGCAGGCATTCAAGATCCAGCGCTGGAGGCACCGCGTGCGCAACCACACCGTCGTCGTCGGATTCGGCACCAAGGGCCGCACCGCCATCGACGCCATGCTCGGCGACGGCATCAGCCCGTCGGACATCGTCGTCGTCGACACCGACTCCAATGTGCTCGAGACCGCGGCGAGCCTGGGCCTGGTCACCGTGCACGGGTCGGCCACCAAATCCGATGTGCTGCGCCTGGCCGGTGTGCAGAACGCGGCCTCGATCATCGTCGCCGCGAACCGCGACGACACCGCCGTCCTGGTGACGCTCACCGCCCGAGAGATCGCGCCGAACGCCAAGATCGCGGCCGCGATCCGAGAGACCGACAACGCGCACCTGCTGCGACAGTCCGGCGCCGACTCCGTCGTCGTCTCCTCCGACACCGCGGGCCGGCTCCTCGGTATCGCCCGCACCACACCGAGCGTCGTGGAGATGATCGAGGACCTGCTCACACCGGAGGCCGGGTTCGCGATCGCCGAACGCGAGGTCGAACCGGAGGAGGTCGGCGGATCGCCGCGGCACCTGGCGGACATCGTGCTCGGTGTCGTCCGCGACGGCCGGCTGTTGCGGGTCGGCTCCCCGGAGGTCGACGCCGTCGAAGCCGACGATCTGCTGCTCTACATCCGACGCGTCGGCAACTGAGCCGCCGGCCATGACCGATTTCGTGCTGACCGACCTGCCCCTGCTGTCCCGCGCCGCCCTCGACCGGGCCGAACATCTGCGCCCCGACACCGACGCGTTGCGCGCCGGGTGGCCGGACGCGGTGCTGTTGCGGGTCAACGGCCGCGGTCAGGTCCGGATCACCGACGGCGACCTGGTACTCGAACCGGCGACGGAGCTGGGCGACACACCGGTGCCGGGGGCGGTGTTCCTGGGGGTGCGCGGACCGCTGCACGTGTGGGCGGTGCGGGTTCCGGCACTGACCGGCGAACTCGGGGACCTGCGGATGATCGGGCACCGGCTGGACGAGGCGAGCGCCGGCCTGCTGACGACGGCCGTCGCGCTGCTGAACTGGCACGACCACGCCGGGTTCAGTGCCCTGGACGGTGCCCCCACCGAACCGACGATGTCCGGGTGGTCCCGGATCTCCTCGAGCACCGGGCACGAGGAGTTCCCGCGCACCGATCCGGCGATCATCTGCCTCGTCCACGACGGCGGCGACCGGGTCCTGTTGGCGCGGCAGCCGTCGTGGCCGCCGCGGATGTTCTCGGTACTCGCCGGGTTCGTCGAGGCCGGGGAATCACTCGAGGCGTGCGTGGCCCGGGAGATCCGGGAGGAAGTCGGAGTCGACGTCACCGACATCCGCTACCTGGGCAGTCAGCCGTGGCCGTTCCCGCGGTCGGTGATGCTGGGGTTCGCGGCGGTCGGCGACCCCGCCGCCGCACTGGAGTTCGCGGACGGCGAGATCGCCGAGGCCCACTGGTTCACCCGCGATCAGGTGCGGGCGGCGCTCGACGCCGGCGACTGGGCGTCGGGGACGCGGGAGTCGTCGGACGCCGAACTGCTGCTGCCCGGCTCGATCTCGATCGCGCGGATCATGGTCGAGTCCTGGGCGAGCGCCGGCTGACTATCGGCCGAGGGCCTGCTTGACCTGGGAGAGGGTCGGGTTGGTGGCGGTGCTGCCGTCGGCGTACTTCACGGTCGGAACGACGTGGTTGCCGCCGTTGACGCTGCCGACGAAGTCCGCGGCCGCCGGATCGTCCTCGATGTCGACCACGACATAGGTGATGCCGTTCTCGTCGAGCTGCTTCTTGAGGCGTCGGCAGTAGCCGCACCAGGTGGTCGAGTACATGGTCAGGGCGGGAGCTTCGGTAGTCACGCGCCTAATAACACCACGACCGGGCTGTGATGTTCCCATCGATGTTCCCATCGCGGTCGAACGCGACCGGGCGGCTGTCGGTGGCGCCTGACAGGATGGACCGCATGTCAGGTGGGCAGGACGAGGGACTGGATCCGGAACAGTCGGCGGCGGTGCTCGCACCCCGCGGACCGGTGTGTGTGCTCGCGGGCGCCGGAACCGGCAAGACCCGCACCATCACCCGGCGCATCGCGCACCTCGTCGCGAACGGCCACGTGTCGGCGGGACAGGTGCTGGCGGTCACGTTCACCGCCCGCGCGGCGGGGGAGATGCGGGGCCGGTTGCGTGCGCTGGGGATCGGTGGGGGCGGACCGCAGGTGCAGGCCCGCACGTTCCACTCCGCGTCGATGCGTCAACTCAAGTACTTCTGGCCGCAGGTCGTCGGGGACATCGAGTGGCGGCTGCTCGACCGCAAGTTCCCGCTCGTCGGTCAGGCCGCGAGCCGGGTCGGACTGCCGACCGCCACCGACAGCATCCGGGACCTCGCGAGCGAGATCGAATGGGCCAAGGGCTCCCTCGTGGCGCCCGAGGACTATCCGGCCGTCGCGGCCCGCACCCGCCGCGACGTCCCGGCGGACGCGGAGAAGGTCGCTGCCGTCTACGCCGCCTACGAGCAGGCGAAGAACAGTGCGGACGGCATGCTCCTCGACTTCGACGACCTGCTGCTGCACACCGCGGCGTCCCTCGAGAACCATCCGGCGGTCGCCGAGGAGTTCCGGGACCGCTACCGCTGCTTCGTCGTCGACGAATACCAGGACGTGACGCCGCTGCAGCAGCGGGTCCTCGACGCGTGGCTCGGGGACCGCGACGACCTCACCGTCGTCGGCGACGCCAACCAGACCATCTACTCGTTCACCGGTGCCACCCCGAAATATCTGCTCGACTTCTCACGGCGCTTCCCGGACGCCTCCGTCGTCCGGCTCGAACGCGACTACCGGTCGACGCCCGAGGTGGTGTCGCTCGCCAACCGGGTCATCGGGGCCGCTCGCGGCCGCATCGCCGGCACCCGCCTGAAACTGATCGGGCAGCGCCCGTCCGGCCCCGAACCGACGTTCGCCGAGTACGACGACGAACCGGCCGAGGCGAAGGCCGTCGCGAAACAGATCCGGGCACTGATCGACCGTGGCGTCGACCCCGCCGAGATCGCGGTCCTGTACCGCATCAACGCCCAGTCCGAGGTGCACGAGCAGGCGCTCACCGAGGCCGGTATCCCGTACCAGGTGCGCGGCGGCGAGGGCTTCTTCACCCGGCAGGAGGTGCGGCAGGCGATCACCGCGCTGCGCAGCGCCGCCGCCCGCGACGACCTCCCCGACGGTGCCGACACCGGCGAGAACCTGGTGACGCTCGTGCGGGCCGTCCTGGCGCCGCTCGGCCTCGGCGACGAGGAACCGGCCGGCACCCAGGCCCGGGAACGGTGGGCCTCGCTGACCGCGCTCGTCGCGCTCACCGAGGAACTGCTGGGCCACGACCAGTACCTGACGCTCGGCGGGCTGCTCGCCGAACTCGCCGCCCGCTCCGAGGCCCGGCATCCCCCCGTCGTGCAGGGTGTGACGCTCGCGTCGCTGCACGCCGCGAAGGGCCTCGAATGGGACGCGGTGTTCCTCGTCGGGCTCACCGAGGGCACGCTGCCCATCGCGCACGTGCTCGGCGACTCCACCTCGCCCGGCGACGAGGCCGGGATCGAGGAGGAGCGACGCCTCCTCTACGTCGGTGTCACCCGGGCCCGCGAACACCTCGCCCTGTCGTGGGCGCTGGCCCGCAACGAGGGCGGACGCAAGTCGCGGCGCCGCTCCCGGTTCCTGCACGGCCTGATCCCCGACGATTCCCCGGCGTCGAAAATTGCGGAGCCGCAACGGTCGACGCGGAAACGTGCCCGGTGCCGGGTGTGCGGGAAACCGCTCATGGACGCCCCCTCGACCACCCTCGGTCGCTGCCGGGACTGCCCGTCGGACCTCGACGCCGGACTGTTCGAGGCGCTCAAGGAATGGCGCCGGGACAAGGCCCGCGAGGCGAAGGTTCCCGCCTACGTGGTGTTCACCGACAACACGCTGCAGGCCATCGCCGAACAACAGCCCCGGGACGAGCGGGCCCTGACCGGGATCTCCGGGATCGGTGCGAAGAAGCTCGAACAGTACGGTGCCGAGGTCCTGGCAGTTGTGCGGGGGGAGCGGACGGCGGCGACTCTCGACCTGCCGTGAGCTGCCGTCGTGCGTATCCGGCACGCGGCCGGGCGACGGATGCGGCTGTGCGGCGGAGAAACCGCAGGTAGAAAATAACTTGTGCGGTCCGATCAGGTCCCATAACCTGGATCGCATGCCACGGGGAAACTCGTGTGCGGTAGCCGGCCCGGCCGGCATGTCCTGTCGACGACGAGATGAAAGGGAGGTGGCAACGATGAACGACTGGAACGCGACTGTGGTGAACGCAGCAGCGGCACGTGCATCGGTGCCCGCATTCGCATGCGCCCTCCCCGCGGCCCACACGGCCGCCGCGAGCGTCGCAGCAGCAGCACCGTACGCACTCCGTCCGCGCGCAGCAGCAGTCATTGCAGCAGCAGCCCGCGAATCCGTGGCCAGGAGCCGCCACCGAACCGTCGTTCGGTAGACACTCCGCCCGTCCTCCCCAGGCCACGGATCGCACCCAGCGAACCGTGGCCTTCGTGTTTCGAGCGTTCACCGCTCCCGGCCACCATCCGCGGTTCGTGAAACCCACGACAGCCGGCACCCGCCGAGAACGAAACAGAGGAGAAGACGTGTCTACCGTGACATGCCGAGTACAGAACGTGAACCACACCGTGTCCAACGGGCTGGGAGCCGTCCGCTCGGCACGCCGGGAACTGCCCTGCCGCACCGGGAACAACCCCGACCTGTGGTTCGCCGACACCCCCGCCGACCTCGAACGCGCCAAGCAGCTGTGCGCGGGCTGCCCGATCCGGACCCGGTGCCTCACCGCAGCCCTCGACCGTGCGGAACCGTGGGGAGTGTGGGGCGGCGAGATCCTCGAACAGGGCGCCGTCATCGCCCGCAAGAGGCCCCGCGGCCGGCCCCGGAAACATCCCGTGCCACAGGAGGACCCGGCCCTGGTGTGTGCCTGACAGCACCCGCTGTGGCCGAATGTCACATGCGTTCGGTCAGACTGAACCGGTGTGACATTCGGCCACGGTGCCGTCGTCGGTGAAGCCCGGCAGCCAGGCGCTGAGGATGCCCATGTAGGGCGCTTCGGCGTCGAGTTGCGCGCAGATACCCACCGAACCCAGGAGTACCCGGAAGATCATCAGGTACTGCGGTGGCAGATTGAGTGCGCGGGCCGTCCGGAAATGGGAACCCTGCAGATCGGTGGCCGTGCCGGCCGCCCGCTGCAGCCAGGCCCGGGTGAAATGGAACGATTCGGTCTGGATGGGGTCGGTGAACGGGCGTAGATAGTCGGCGATCTCCTCGTCGGTGACGGTGCGGCCGGGCAGCACGAAACCGTTGGTGCGCAACAGTTCGGTGAGCTCGTCGAATCGTTCTTCGAGACTGAGCCGCACCATCCGGCCGAGCTCCGGTGGGAACCCGTTCGGCAGCGGCGCGCAGGCCCCGAAGTCGATGATGCCGAGACGTCCGTCGTCCAGAAGCATGAAGTTACCGGGATGCGGATCACAGTGCAGCAGGCCCACTTCGGCGGGCGACACGAAATGGAACTCCGCGAGCAGGGCGCCGGCGGTGTTCCGTTGCTCGGCGGTGCCGTCGGTGATGATCGCCGACAGCGGTGTCGCCGACATCCACTCGGTGACCACCACCTTGGGGGCACTCGCGACGACGCGCGGCACCACGAACTTCGGGTCTCCGTCGAACGCCGTCGCGAACGCCCGTTGATTGTCGGCTTCGATGCGGTAGTCGAGTTCCTCCTCGGTGCGGGCGGACAGTTCGTCGAGGACCGGTTTGACATCGGTGCCGGGCATGATCGACGTGAACAGGTTCGCGAACCGCGACAGTGTCTTCAGGTCCGCGCGCAGCGCCTCGTCGGCTCCCGGGTACTGCACCTTGACGGCCACCTCGCGGCCGTCCGCCCACACCGCCCGGTGCACCTGCCCGATGCTCGCCGACGCGGTGGGGGAGTCGTCGAACTCGCGGAAGCGTTCCCGCCACCGGGTGCCGAGTTGCTGGTCGAGCACCCGGTGCACCTGGCGGGCGGGCAGCGGCGGAGCCTCGGCCTGCAGCTTGGTGAGGGCCTCGCGATACGGTTCCGCGAACTCCTCCGGCACCGCCGCCTCCATCACGGACAGCGCCTGGCCGAGCTTCATCGCGCCACCCTTGAGTTCCCCGAGGACGGTGAACAACTGTTCGGCAGCCTTCGCGGCCAATTCGGCATCGATGGTGTCCCGGTCGCCACCGGTCAGCTTCCGGCCGAACCCCACAGCCGCGCGGCCGGCGATCCCCAGCGGGATACTCGCGAGCTTGGCGGTGCGGGCGGTGCTTCTGCGGGGAATCTCGGGCACCTGACCATCATGACGGAAAATTCTCGGGTTCGTCCAAGAAGCGTGAGCAGGTACACCGTGGATCGCGGGGCCACGGCCGGACCGCGAGCCGGTGCTCGTCGAGGTCGAGTTCGAGGGTCGCGTTCAGCGTCGCCGGTGCCGGATGGGCCACCCCCGACAGCACCTTCTCGAGCTGCCCCAGCGCCACCGCGGCCGTCGCGAGCACCGCGGCGGGCCCGGCATACCCGACCCGCCCCAGCAGTTGCGCGGCCACGTGCGGCCACTCCTCGTCGACGGCACTGCGCGTCAGATCCGCGCACCGCAGGCAACTCGTGCGCCCCGGCAGCACCAGCGGTCCGACGATGCCGCGACCGTCCCGCAGTCGCACCTGCAGATGCGGGACACCCGCAGCGAGCAGGGCGTCCACCAGTCGCGGATCGGCGACGAGATCGTCCGTGAGGACGACACACAGGCAGTTCCAGCGCGTGACGTCGGTGTCGGCGGTGACGTGCGTCGACCGGGTCACCCGCACCGACGCCCGGGCCAGACCGGCGGAGACGGCGTCGGCGAGCGGCCCCCGGCCGTGGACTCGGATCAGGGGGCTGCGATCGGGGTCGGTCGCAGCCGGTTCGGGGCGCAGCAGCCCGGCCTCGTCGAGTTCGCTCAGCAATGTCGACATGTCGGCGGCCGCGATCCCGTGCTCGACGGCCCGCCACACGATCGTGGGCCGCGGGGTGCGGCCGTCGAGCAACTCCAGCACCGACACCAGGGTGTCCGCGTCCACCCCTGCCGGCGGGGTGAGCACCAGGGCGGTGTCCGGGTCCCACCCGATCTGGACCAGGCCGCTCGGCCGGACCAACAGCGGCAGCCGCGGATCGAGGGTGGGCCGGTGGGGACGTCTCACGGGTGCCTGCGTCATGGTTCGACGATCGCAGACACGACACCGCGTACCGGGGGCGGACGGGCCGGTTATCCACAGGACGAAACCCGGTTCGACCTGCTGGTTTACCGTCCAGGAAGAATTCGCGGGTTAGCGTGGTCGCTCGTGACAGGAATCCCCGACGTGGAGATCCGGCGCAGCGCCCGCCGCCGGCGCACCGTCAGCGCCCGCCGTGAAGGCGACAAGGTGATCGTGCTCATGCCCACCGGGCTGTCGAAGCAGGCGGAGGACGACCTCGTCGCCGAGATGATCGGCAAACTCGACCGCGCCGACCGGCGGGCCGCCGCCCGCGCCGAACGCGGCGACATCGACCTCGCCGACCGGGCCCGGCGCCTGTCGCAGCGCTGGCTCGACGGGGCCGCCCGCCCGGTGTCGGTGCGCTGGGTGCCGCCGATGCGGACCCGGTGGGCGTCGTGCACACCGCACGACGGCACCGTCCGCGTCAGCGAACTGCTGCAGACGGTGCCGGCGTACGTGCTGGACTACGTTCTCGTCCACGAACTCGTGCACCTGTACGTTCCCGGCGGCCACAACGACCGCTTCTGGCAGCAGGTGCGCCGCTATCCGAGGACGGAACGGGCCGTGGGATACCTCGAGGCGTACTCGGTGGTCACCCGGCAGCCGGACCTCGTCGACCTGGACCGGGCCGACTGCGCAGGGGACACCACCGGTTAGGAGTCGGTGCTCTCGGGATTCTCGGGGTCGCCGCCTTCTCGGTTCTTCTCCTCCCGCTCGCGCGCCTCGATCTGCTCGAGTTGCGCGATGGGGTCGTGGAACGTGTCGGTGGTGCCGCCCCCGAGGATGCGGTCGACGAACGCGGCCGGGTTGTCGAGGTCGCTCGCGTCGGGCAGCAGATCCGGGTGCGCCCAGACGCCGTCGCGGGCGTCCATACCGGTGTCGGTGGTGAGGCGGTGCCACAGCTGCGCGGCCTCTCGGATCTTGCGGGGACGCAGTTCGAGACCGACGAGCGTCGCGAACGTCTGCTCGGCCGGCCCGCCGGTCGCGCGGCGGCGGCGCAGCGTCTCGGTCAGGGCGGCGGCACCGGGCAGCCGGTCACCGAGAGCGTCGGACACGACGGTCTCCACCCAGCCCTCGACGAGCGCGAGCAGCGTCTCGAGTCGTTCGAGGGCCTGCTTCTGTTCGGGTGTGGTCTGCGGTTCGAACGCGCCCTGGGCCAGGATCTTCTCGATCTGCGACGGGTCTGTCAGCGCCGACGGATCCAGGCCCTGCGCGGCCTCCTCGATCGCCGAGAAATCCATCTTGATGCCGCGCGCGTAGTCTTCGACCGTCGACAGCAGCCGCTGCCGCAGCCACGGCACGTGACTGTAGAGCCGCTGGTAGGCGGCCTCGCGGGCCGCGATGAATACCAGCACCTCGCGGTGCGGCTGCTCGAGGCCCTCGCTGAACGCCTCGATCGCGGCCGGCAGCAGTGCGCCGGTGCCGGCGGGGCCGAGTGGCAGCCCGATGTCGGTGGAGGTGAGGACCTCCTTCGACAGCTGCCCCAGCGCCTGCCCGAGCTGCGAGCCGAACGTCAGGCCACCCATCTGGGTGAGCATCCCGGCCATCGGGCCGATCATGCTGCGGGCCTCCTCGGGCAGACCTTGCACCCACATGCCGGACACCTGCTGGGCCACCGGGTCGCACAGCCGCTTCCACGTGTCGAGGGTGCCGTCGAGCCAGTCGTTCGCCGTCCACGCCAGCGTCCGGGTCGCACCGGCCGGCAGCGTCGTCGCACCGTCGAGCCACAGTTCCGCGAGGCGGGCGGCGTCGGTGACCGCCGACGTCGTGCCCTCGGTGATCGGGGCGA
The DNA here is from genome assembly GCF_030656875.1 of Prescottella sp. R16. Classification (NCBI taxonomy): domain Bacteria; kingdom Bacillati; phylum Actinomycetota; class Actinomycetes; order Mycobacteriales; family Nocardiaceae; genus Rhodococcus; species Prescottella sp. R16. Next base: position 3,220,123 of record NZ_CP130943.1, on the reverse strand, counting down.
CCGTGCCGATCTGCTGACGCGCCAGCTTCTTGGCGACCTCGTAGTTGACGGGACCGGACTGCCCGCCCTGGCCCATCGCGCTGCCCATGCCGCTGAGCATCTGCCCGAACTGGGTGAGCATCTGCCCGAGATCGGCAGGGTTGAAGTTGCCGCCGACCGGGCCACCGGCACCGCCGAGGCCGAACGCGCTCGGATCGAATCCGAACGGCTGACCGGACGATCCGCCCTGACCTCCACCCGCATCCTTCTTCCGGTCCGGGTCGTCGTCGGGGCTGGAGAAGCCGAAGGGCAGATCGCTCATGGTTTCAACGGTACAAGGCGGCGCCGTCGTTGGCCCGTGCGGAGATGACGCTGACGGCGAACATCCGACGTTTCCACGGTGGCCTCTATTCTTGGCCGGGTGAACCGACGGATGGTGACCTTGTTGGCAGCGTTGGCCCCGGTGGTGGCTCTCGGGGTGCTCGGGACGACGGTGACCGTGCCGTTCGTCGCGCTCGGGCCCGGCCCGACCTTCAACACGCTCGGCGACACCGAGGTCACCGTCGACGGGCAGACCGAAACCCGGCCGGTGGTCGACATCGAGGGCACCGACGTCGACCCCACCAGCGGCAACCTCAACATGACGACCGTCGCGGTGCGCAGCAACCTGTCGCTGTTCGACGCCCTCGGCCTGTGGGTGAGCGGCCGGCACGGACTCGTCCCCCGCGAGGAGGTGTATCCGCCGCAGAAGACGCAGGACGAGGTCCGTGAGGAGAATGCGCGACAGTTCCAGAAGTCGGAGAACAGTGCCGAACTGGCCGCGCTGCGGTTCCTCGGCAAGCCGGTCGCGCTCGAGGTGACGACGGTCGCCGACGACGGCCCTGCCGCCGCCGTCCTGCGAGAAGGTGACCTGATCCTGCGCGTGAACGACACCGTCGTCGACTCGCTCACCGCACTGCAGGACGTGATCGGGGCCACCTCCCCGGGCACCCCGGTCCAGGTCACCTACCGCCGTGACGGGGTCGAATCGACCGTCCCCGTGACGCTGGGTGCGCGGCCCGGCGGGGACGGCGGCGAGAACGGTTATCTCGGGGTGAGTGCCGTACTGGTGCCGGACGTGCCGTTCACGATCGACTTCAACCTCGCCGACATCGGCGGACCGTCCGCCGGCCTGATGTTCAGTCTCGCGGTCGTCGACAAGCTGAGCCCCGGTGAACTCAACGGCGGCGATTTCGTCGCGGGCACCGGCACGATCGACCCCGACGGCAACGTCGGGCCCATCGGCGGCATCCCGTTCAAGATGACCGCGGCCCGGGAAGCCGGGGCCACCACGTTCCTGGTGCCCGCGACCAACTGCGACGAGGCCGCCGCCAACCGGCCCGACGGCCTCGACCTGGTGAAGGTCGAGACCCTGTCCGGGGCGGTCGACGCCCTCGACTCGATCGACGCCGGGGTCCCCGCACCCAGCTGCTGATCCGCTACAGGTCCGGGTCGGCCTCGAGGGTCGCGTACAGGGCGGACACCACGCCGGGCGCCAGGTTGTCGTACGTGCGCAACTCCAGGCCTGCGAACGGATCGTCGTCGTCGGTGGGCCGCAGCTGCAGCAGCGTGATCGACGGGCCGTCCCGCAGCACCGCGGCGATCAGCCGGGCCTCCCGCCGATCGGGGTGCGCGCCGGCGGCCGTACGGGCGGCCTCGTCGGCGGCGTGCCGATCCGACAGGGTCGGGGCCTCGACCGTGTCTGCTGTGACGGCGTCGTCCAGATCGGATTCGGCGGCCGGTGGCAGCACCACGATCTCCTGCACCAGTACACAGCCGACGATCTCGTCCGGCCAGCTCGTGGTGGCGAGGAACTCGTCGAGCGCAGGGGAGCCGCCCTCGACGTCGTCGGGCAGCGCCTCCTGTTCGATCGGGGTGAGCTCGGCCCCGTCGTCGAGTTGATCGAGCAGCGACGGTTCCGCGGCCGCGATCAACGCGGTCGGTACGAGCGCGAACATCACCGGCGGGCGGCCCCACCCGTTGCCGTCGACGTAATCGATCACCTCGTGCACACATCGGCGCAGGGATTCGTCGGACAGGCTCACGCTCGACCCGCCGCTGACCGGGTCGTCCCCGTGGAACACACCATCGTTCTCCATCACATCCCTATCCTTGCACCAGGGGCTCGCGTCGACTCTCGTCGGTCGTGACGCTCGGGACGGGCCCTCGGCACGTAGAGTTGGGACGAAACGGTCACTTTCTGGTGACGCTGGACGGTGCATTGGCTGCGGCGCGAAGGCGTCGCCGGATTTGTAGGGAGAGTGGCAAGTGGGCATGCGGCCCCCCGCCGGACTACCTTCGTTGTCGAAACGCACACGCGTGCTGCTGATCCTGGCGTTGATCGCAGCCGCGTTGCTGCTGTTCGGCCCCCGGTTCATCGATGTCTACACCGACTGGTTGTGGTTCGGAGAAGTCGACTTCCGCAGCGTGTTCAGCACGGTCGTCGTCACTCGGATCGTGCTGTTCGTGGTCGTCGGCCTGATCGTCGGCCTGATCGTGTGGGCGGGGCTGCTGCTGGCCTACCGGTCGCGGCCGATGTTCCTGCCGTCGCCGGGCGCCAACGACCCCGTCGCCCGCTACCGCACCGCGGTGATGGCCCGCCAGAAGCTGTTCGGCATCGGCATCCCCGTCGTCATCGGACTGTTCGCCGGACTCGTCGGGCAGGCCGGATGGTCGACGGTGCAGTTGTTCCTCAACCGGCAGTCGTTCGGGGTCACCGACCCGCAGTTCGGCAAGGACATCGGCTTCTACGCGTTCTCGCTGCCGTTCTACCAGTACGTGCTCAACTGGCTGTTCGTCGCCGTCGTCATCGCATTCTTCGCGAGCCTGGTGACCCACTACATCTTCGGTGGCCTGCGCCTCGGCAACCGGCAGGGCGCACTCACCCGGGCGGCCCGCGTCCAACTCGCGGTCCTCGCCGGCACGTTCGTCCTGCTCAAGGCCGTGTCCTATTGGTTCGACCGGTACGCGCTGCTGTCCAGCAGTCGTAAGGAACCCACGTTCACCGGCGCCGGCTACACCGACATCAACGCGGTGCTCCCCGCCAAACTGATCCTCATGGCGATCGCGATCATCTGCGCGATCGCGTTCTTCGCGGCGATCTTCCTGCGCGATCTGCGGATTCCCGCGATGGCCGTCGCACTACTGGTGTTCTCGTCGATCCTCGTCGGCGCGGTGTGGCCGCTGATCGTCGAGCAGTTCTCGGTCAAGCCGAACGCGGCCGACAAGGAACGCGCCTATATCGAGCGGAACATCGCGGCCACCCGGCAGGCGTACGGGATCACCGACGACATGGTCGACTACGTCGACTATTCCGGGAAGTCCGCGAAGCAGCCCAAGGATGTGCCGTCGGACGTCACGACCATCGCCAACACCCGTCTGCTCGACCCGAACGTGCTGTCCCCGACGTTCACCGCGCAGCAGCAGCTCAAGAACTTCTACGCGTTCCCGAAGTCGCTCAACATCGACCGGTACGAGATGAACGGCGAGGTCCGGGACTTCGTCGTCGCCGCGCGTGAGCTGTCGCCGTCGAGCCTGCAGGGCAACCAGACGGACTGGATCAACAAGCACACCGTCTACACGCACGGCAACGGATTCGTCGCCGCCTACGCCAACCAGGTGACCGCCGTCAGCGGTGACACCCAGAACAACACCGGCGGCTACCCGATCTACAGCGTCAGCGACCTCACCACCAAGCCGATCGACAAGGCGCTCGAGGTGGAGAACCCGCGGATCTACTACGGTCCGGTCATCGCCGCGTCGGACGCCGACTACGCGATCGTCGGCGGCGACCCGGGCAGCGCGCCCCGCGAATACGACGCCGACGGCAAGAACTACACCTATACCGGTGACGGCGGCGTCGGCATCGGCAACTGGTTCAACCGGCTGGCGTTCGCGGGCAAGTACACCGAACGCAACATCCTGTTCTCGAGCGCCATCGGCTCCGACTCGAAGATCATCTACAACCGTGACCCCGCCGACCGCGTCAACAAGGTCGCCCCGTGGCTGACCACCGACGGCACCGTGTACCCGGCGGTCGTCGACGGCAGGTTGCAGTGGATCGTCGACGCGTACACCACGCTCGACAACTACCCGTACGCACAGCGGTCGTCCCTCGACGGCCTGGTGCAGGACAGCACCACCAACCAGACCCCGGGTCGGATGCTGCCCAAGCAGGAGGTCTCCTACATCCGCAACTCGGTGAAGGCCACCGTCGACGCATACGACGGCACCGTCACCCTCTACCAGGTCGACGAGAACGATCCGGTGCTCAAGGCGTGGATGGGTGTCTTCCCGGACACCGTCAAGCCCAAGTCGGACGTCTCCGCCGACCTGCAGGCCCACTTCCGGTACCCGGAGGATCTGTTCAAGGTGCAGCGCGAGATGCTCGCCAAGTACCACGTCGACGACCCGGCCGTGTTCTTCAGTAACAACGCGTTCTGGTCGGTGCCGAGCGACCCGACCGTCGAGACGGACAAGAACCAGCCGCCGTACTACGTGCTGTCCGGCAACCCGGAGACCGCGAAGCCGCAGTTCGTGCTCACCAGCCCGATGGTGGGATACGAGCGGGAGTTGCTGTCGGCGTACATCTCGGTGCAGTCCGATCCGGAGAACTACGGCAAGTTCCGGGTACTGCAGCTGCCCACCGAGACGCAGACCCAGGGCCCGCAGCAGGCCCAGTCCGCGATGACCTCCGACCCGCGTGTGGCCAGCGAGCTCGCACTGCTGCGACAGGCCAACAAGGTCATCTTCGGCAACATGCTGACGCTGCCCATCGCGGACGGCGGCATCCTCTACGTCGAACCGATCTACACGCAGCGCAACTCGACCAACGCGTTCCCGCAGCTCGCCCGTGTCATGGTCAGCTTCACCGACACCACCGGCATCCGCGTCGGCTATGCACCGACCCTCGCCGAGGCCCTCGACCAGGTGTTCGGCTCCGGCACCGGCAACGCGGCCACCGCACCCAGCGGTGAAGGCGAGCAGCCGGAGTCCGGTCAGGAAACGGAAGGCCAGACCCCGGCACCGACACCGCCGCCCGCCGGCCAACCCGCCGACAAGGCCGCGGCCGTCGCCCAACTCGATTCCGCGCTCGCCACACTCCAGTCGGCGCAGCAGAGCGGCGACTTCAAGGCCTACGGCGACGCCCTCGAACAACTGCAGAAGGCCGTCCAGGCGTACAAGAACGCCGGCGGATAAACCCCGGCAACGGGTGACGGCGCGCCTGTCGCGCCGGTACAGCTGAAGGGACCCTTCGAGCGCTCACGGCGCACGGAGGGTCCCTTCAGCTGTAAGCGGGGGAACTATTGATTCGGCAGCGCGGCCTTGACGTCGTCGAGGACGTGGCCGTGGGTGTCGAGGGCCTGCTGGAACTGCTCGGCGACACCGTGCTGGTCGGCGAGTCCGCGGGCGACGTCGACGACGTGGTCGAGGTATTCGGGGGTCGCGGCGGGCTGGGGTGCGACGGCGGGCGCGGGGGCCGGTGCGGCCGGGGCCGGGGCGGGTTCGGCGACGGTCAGGTACTGGCCGCAGTGCGGCCAGGCGCCGGGGCCCTGAGAGAGGAGGGTGTTCTCGGCGACGCGGATCTGTTCTTCCTTCGACGCGGTGTGCGGGGAACCGGTGCCGCCGTTGGCGGTCCAGGTGCTCTGCGAGAACTGCAGGCCACCGTAGTAGCCGTTGCCGGTGTTGATGGCCCAGTTGCCGCCGCTCTCACACTGCGCGACGCCGTCCCAGTTGTGGGTGGCGGCGGATGCGGCGGGGGTACCGAGGGTGAGCGGGGCGGCGACGAGGGCGCCGGTGACGGCGGCGAGGCCGATGCCGCGCGCGGTGATGCTGATGGTCATGCGGGGTGAATCCTCTCCTGCGCCGACGCGAGCGGCCGGCAGGACGGCATGTCCCGGGCGTGCGATCTTCGCGTCCCTGCCCCTCGACGGATGTCGTACCGGTCCCGCGGGGGCAGTGCTGGCAGCGCCGGGTCGGTGGTTTCTGGGCTCGTTCGTCACGAGCCGGTAACGAACGTACGACAGGGTTTCCGGTGGAGCCACCTCGTGAAAATAGACTTGTCGGTTTGCTTGAAGCGCCCTCGGGTCGCCGTTTCCGCAGGTCGGACGTCGTCACTGCCGATCGGGAACAGGGGGCGTTACACGCTCGTTTCGTGAGATGGATTACCGGGATTCTGTGAACCGGGACACATCGACGGCGCTGTTCCTGCGCAGTCGGCGAACCGAATCGGCCCGCGCGCAGGCGATTTGCCTTCCGTTCCACGGTTCGTGTAACTTCGTTCATGCATCGCGGGGTGGAGCAGCTCGGTAGCTCGCTGGGCTCATAACCCAGAGGTCGCAGGTTCAAATCCTGTCCCCGCTACTGATGAACAGGCCCGGAAATCCATGGATTTCCGGGCCTGTTCCATTTCCAGAACAAGCTGACGGCCCCATCGGGCGATTCTGTAGCGTCGCCCCGGATCGGCCGTCGCCGGATATTCGCTCGGGTGAATCGGCGTTTCGACGCGGAGCGGAAACCTGTTCCTTTTATTCTCGAACCGATATCGAGGGTCCGTGGTGTGACCCCATGACGTGACCCGGGATATGGCGCAGGACCGATACCCAGGAGAACCGCGATGAGCGACGCACCCGAGATCCGACCGTATCCGCGGCACGAACCGGTCCCGTCCGTCGAGCGTTTCGGTCACCTCGTCGAACGCGACGACGATGCCGACTTCCCCTTCTACAACGGCACCCCGACGACCCTGTCGGTCGGCCAGTGGGTCGCCGCGTGGGCGGCCGTCGCGGTCGGCTTCGTCGCCCTGACCCAGATTCCGGCCCCGAACAATCTCGTCGACCTGATCCCGCGGGCCCTGTTCGTCGTGATTCCGCTGGGGGTGTTCGCCCTGATCGCCCGGGAACACTGGACCGCACTGTTCCGTCGCCTCACTGGCCGCGACGTGGTTCTCATGTTCGGTATCGCAGCCCTCAATATTGCGGTGACAGCGGTCCTGGGCGTGATCGTCGGGGCACTGTTCGGCGCGTCGGGGAACACGGCGGCCGACGACGTCGGCAAGGACGGCACACTCGACGTCGTCGCGTTCTACGTCGGGACCGCGATCCAGTTGCTCGGTGAAGAGATCTTCACGATGTTGCCGTTCCTTGCCCTGCTGTACGTCCTGTACGCCAAGGCGAAGCTGTCCCGCAAGACGGCGATCGTCCTCGCGTGGCTGATCAGCGCGGTCTGGTTCGGGGCCGCTCATCTTCCCACCTACGACTGGAACGTCGCGCAAGCGTTCGTCGTCATCGGCGGGGCGCGGATCGTCCTGACCCTGGCCTACATCCGCACGAAGAATCTGTGGGTTTCCACCGGCGCCCACATCATCAACGACTGGGTGATGTTCACCCCGTCCATCATCGGTGGCGCGGCCCTGATCGCCCTCTGATCAGGCGTCGGGAAGTTCCGTCTCCACCAGCACCCGCCGCAGCAGTTTGCCGGTCGCGTTGCGTGGCAGTTCGTCGACGAAGACGATGTCCCGGGGCACCTTGTAGCGGGCGAGAGTCGATTTGACGTGGGTGCGGATGTCGTCGGCGTCGCGGGCCGAGTCCGGTGCCGGGACCACGAAGGCGCGCAGCCGGTGACCGAATTCGTCGTCGGCGACACCGATGACGGCGACCTCGAGGACGTCGGCGCGTTCGGCGATGACGTTCTCCACCTCGAGCGGGTACACGTTCTCGCCGCCGGAGACGATCATGTCGTCGTCGCGGCCGTCGACGAACAGCAGCCCGTCCGTATCGAAGTGGCCGACGTCGCCGGTGGAGAGCATGCCGTCGATGCGCTGCTTGTCGCGGCCGTCGGTGTAGCCGGTGAAACTCAGGCCGCTGCGGGCGAAGATACGTCCCACCACGTCCGGTTCGGTGATGCGTGTCCCGGCGTCGTCGAACAGGGCGATGTGGCAGGTCGCCGGCGCTCGTCCCGCGGTGCCGGGGGCACGTTCGAGATCGTCCGGGGTGGCGACGGTGACGGCCGCGACCTCGGTGGAACCGTAGAAGTTGTGCAGCACCTTCCCGAACGCCTGCTGGGTGCGGATGCACAGGTCCGGGGACAGCGACGAGCCGGCCGCGAAGATCACCTTCAGATTCGACGTGTCGTACCGGGCCAGCACGTCCGGGCCGAGGTCGACGATCCGCTGCAGCATCGTCGGCACCAGGACCAGCGTGTCGGCCCGGTGCTCGGCGAGCAGCCGGACCGTTGCCTCCGGGTCGAAGCGGCGCGGCATCACGATCGTGTTCTCGAGTGCCAGCCCCAGCGCCAGCTGCGACAGCCCGGTGCCGTGGAACGCCGGCGCCGGCATGACGAGGGTCTGACGGGGGCGCAGCGGAATCCGGTCGAGGAACTGGGCCGTCACGAACGGGGAGGTGTGGCCGCGCGGCGCCCCCTTCGGGGTGCCGGTGGTGCCGCTGGTGAGCAGGATGAACGTGCCCGGCTCGTCCGGTGCCGGCACCGAGCCGGTGGGCCGGCCGGCGATCACGTCGTCGAGGGTGCGGACCGGATCCTCGGCCGGGGGAGTGCGGACCGGGCCGTCGACCCACGCCAGCAGTGGGGTGACGTCGGACGGCAACGCGTCCGCGACATCGGTGAACTCGCTGTCGAACACGAAGTGCCGCACACCTTCCCGCTGCGCGACGTCGGCGAGCTGGCGTCGCGCGAACCCGGTGTTCATCAACACCAGCCGCAGTCCGGCCTTCGCGGCGGCCAGCATCGTCAGCACCAGGTAGCGGTGGTTGCGGCACATCGCGCCCACACACGTTCCGGCGTCGATGCCCGCGGCCTGCCAGCCCCGCACCAGCGCGTTCGACTGCTCCTCGAGATCGCGGTAGGTGAGCGGCCCGCCCTCGTCGATCAGCGCGATGCGGTCGCGTCGGGTCCCGGCGTGTGCGTGGACGGCGCCCGCGAACGGGCCGTACCGGTCGACGGCCCGCAGCAGCGCGATGCCCTCGTCGACACGCGGGAACGGCACCAGCCCGGCCCGACCCATCACGTACACGGCACGCAACGCATCGGTGACGTTCGTCAGCAGGTCCGGCACGGCAGCTCCCCTCGACGGCGGCAGCCCCAGACTAGTGGTGATGGAGATCACAAGGGGTGGATTCGTCCTGGTCGGCGAGCATCCGATGTACTAGCCGCTGTAGTAGGCGCGCTAGTCTCGCGGGGTGAAGTCCCGGGCCGGTGCCGTCGCGCGAGTGCGCGGCATGTGCGTCGGCTCGCTGTCCGGGGCCATCAGCATCGCCGCGCACGGACTCGGCGGGGGAACCGCGGTCCCCGGTGAGGAAGCGATCGTGCTGCTCCTCGCGGCCAGCGCCGTGGTCGGCGCCGTCGTTGCTTCGGTCCGAGGCGAACGCAATCCGCTGCTCCTCGCCGCTGCGGTGCTCGCGGCCGGTCAGGGCATCGGACACCTCACGCTCACGCTGGCCTCCGAACACGGTCACGGCCTGCACCTGACGCCGCAGATGCTCACGGCACACGCCGCCGCGACCGCCGCCGGTGCGGTGCTGGTCCGCGCCGTCGAGCGTTCGCTGTCCGCCGTGATCGGCTCGGTGGTGCGCATCGTCGTCACGGTGCTGTCGACGCCCCCGGTGCCCGACATCCTGCGCTGGACGCCGACGGTCGTCCGCCGCCTCGATCCCACGACGTCCCGCGTCGCCCGCGCCGCCGGGGGCACCCGCGGTCCTCCCGTTCTTTCCTGGTAGACGCCCGGTCACGCGCCCGCGTGTCCGGTAGCTGCCGTTGCCGTCACCGCCGACGCCCGCACACCGCTCGTGTGCCGGGGTACGTCGGCGTGTCCTACGCGGCGCGCCCGATCGTGTCGCGCGCCGATCCGCAACTTCAGGAAAGAGCCTGATTCATGCACGCTTCCGAAGGCGTGGGGACCGACCCTGCGCACGTTCCGCACGATCCTCGAGTCCGCCGCGCGTCGAACGACTCGTCACCGCCGGGCGCCCTCCGCAAGCTGGTGCTGCGACTGCACTTCTACGCGGGGGTCTTCGTCGCGCCGTTCCTCGTGATCGCCGCGGTCAGTGGTGGGCTGTACGCGATCGCCCCGACACTCGAACAGTTCGTGTACCGGGACTACCTGCACGTCGAGCAGCCGGAATCCGGCGGGGCCGGGTCGGCGGCACCCGTGAGCGAGCAGATCGCGGCCGCGCGGGCCGAGCGGCCCGACCTCACGGTGGCGGCGGTGCGCCCGTCCACCGACCCGGGACAGACCACGCGCGTGCTGTTCGCCGATCCGACGCTCGGCGAGTCGGAGCGTCTCGCGGTGTTCGTCGACCCGGTGTCCGCGCGACCGGTCGGCGAGCTGGTCGTCTACGGCAGCAGCGGTGCGCTGCCGATGCGCGCGTGGATCTCCGGGCTGCACCGACACCTGCACCTGGGTGAATCCGGGCGACTGTACAGCGAACTCGCGGCGTCGTGGCTGTGGGTGATCGCGCTCGGTGGCGGCTACCTGTGGGTGCGCCGCTACCGGACCGCCCGCGCCCGCAGCGCGGCCGCCGCGCCGCGGCTGTGGACCGTCGAGCGGGGTGCACGCGGACGCAACCGGATGCTCGGATGGCACGGCGCGCTGGGGCTGTGGATCGCGCTCGGGTTGGTGTTCCTGTCGGCGACGGGTCTGACCTGGTCGAAGTACGCCGGTGAGAACGTCACCGACCTGCGGGCATCACTGGGCTGGACCACACCGGCCGTGGCGAAGAACCTCGCCGGCACGGACGCCGCTCCGGCCGGCGGCCACGACGGCCACCACGTGGCGGCCTCGGGGGACGCCGGTGTGCTCGACACCAACGTGGGACGCATCGACGACGTGCTGGCGGCGGCCGCGGCGGTGGGCGTGGCGGGGGAGGTCGAGGCCTCGGTCCCGTCCGACTCGGGCACCGCGTTCACTGTCACCGAGACCCGTCAGCCGTTTCGGTTCAGCTCGGATGCGGTCGCGATCGACGGTGCGACCGGGCAGGTCACCGACACTGTGCGGTTCACGGACTGGCCGTTGGCCGCGAAACTCGCGTCCTGGGGTATCGCTCTGCACATGGGCATCCTGTTCGGGCCGGTCAACCAGTTGGTGCTGCTGGCGCTGGCCGCGGCGCTGCTGATCGTCGTCGTCCTCGGCTACTCGATGTGGTGGCGCCGCCGCCCCACCCGTGGTGCGCGGCGCTGGGGTCGGCCGCCGGTGCGCGGCACCCTGCGCGGTCTGCACCCGGTGGCGATCGCGGCGATCGTGACCGGCTCCGTACTGATCGGCTGGTTCGTTCCGCTGCTGGGGCTGACCCTGCTCGGCTTCGTCGGCGTCGATATGGTCGTCGGTATGTTTCACCGCAGACGAGTATCGACCGGTGTGAGCGAATGAGCGACGACATCTCGCTGCTGCGACGGGAACTGGCCGCGATCGAGGCGAAGGTGGCCCGCGAGGTCGATCCGCGTGGGCGCGGCCCGGTCATCGCCGCGGCGGTCGCGGTCCTGCTGATCGCGCTCGCCGCCCCACAGGTCGACGGGCTCCGGGCCTGGCACGTCCTCGCCGGCGGCCACCACGAGGTGGCGGCGCTCGCGCGGCTGTTCACGTGGTTCGTCGTGGTGTTCGGTATCGGCATGTCGGCGCTGGCGGTGTGGACCCGGCGCTGGATGTTCGCGTGGATCGCGATGGCCGGGGTCACCGTCGGCACCGTCCTCGGGCTGCTCACCTACTGGTCGCAGCACGCCGCACGGGTCAGCGGCACCGGCAGCATCGGCTACGGCCTGCTCGTCGAATGGGCGGCCATGGCGGTGCTCGCGGTGTTGTGGATTCCCGTCGTCGCGGGACGTTCGAATCTCATGCCGACCCGGCCGTGAGACGACGGTTGCCCGGTTCGACGCCGAACCGGGCAACCGGAGGACCACCGTGTCGGTCGTCGTCAGTTGTTCTCTGCGGCGGCCTTCTTGTCGACCACGACATGGTCGAAGCGGCTGCCGTCGAAGCTGACCTCGAACGCCTTGCCGAACCCGACGACGTAGCGGCCGTCCTGCGGTGTCAGCCGGAACAGGTGGAAGTCGAGGCCCCGTAGGGTCTCGACGAGCTTCGCGTTGGTGCGGTCCGCGAACTTCTCGAAGACGGCGTCGTGGCCCTCTTCCGGCTTCTGCTCGACGGTGCACACGAAGCTTGCCCGCTCGACACCGAACACGTTGCCGGACTCGGCTTCGTCGGCGTGGATCAGGACTCGGACGGTGTTCGCGTCCCGCAGGTAGCGGTAGTGGTCGGCGATCTCGCTGGCGTACACGTAGAGGCCGCCGTCGTGCACGACGAACGGGGCGATCGACAGGAACGGGTCGCCGTTCTCGTCGCGGGTCGCGATCACGACGGTCTTGCGGGTGGCGAGGAACGACCGGTAGTCGTTCAGGGCCTTGTCCTGCTGGGTGTCGGTCAGCATTCAGCTCTCCTCGAGAATCGGGGCGGCGACGGCAACGTTCCACTGCCGTCTGACCAGGTGAATTAGTGGGTGTGCGGTGACGGGGTGCGCCTCGACCTCGGCTTCCATGCCGTACACGTCCCGGATCAACTCGGGGGTCAGGACGTCGCCGGGGATGCCGTCGGCGACGACCCGTCCCGCGGAGAGCGCGACGATACGGTCGCTGAACGTCGCGGCCTGGTTGAGGTCGTGCAGCACCATCAGCACCGAGATGCCGAGCGTGCGGTTGAGCGACGTCACCACCTCGAGGACCTCGTGCTGGTGCGCGATGTCGAGGTACGTGGTGGGCTCGTCGAGCAGCAGGACGCGGGGGCGCTGCGCGAGCACCATCGCGAGCCACGCCCGTTGTGCCTCACCGCCGGACAGTTCCGCGACGGGACGATCGGCCAGCGACTTCAGTTCGGTGTGCGCGATGGCCCAGTCGACGGCCTCACCGTCGTCGGCGGTGGTGCGCTCGTACCAGCGGCGGTGCGGGTGCCGGCCGTAGCCGACGAGTTCCCGCACCGTCATGTCGGCCGGCGCCGTGTTCTTCTGGTTGAGCATGCCGATCGCCTGCGCCCGCCGCCGCGACGACCACGACGCCATGTCGGAACCCTCGAGCCGGACGACTCCGGTGCGCGGGCGGAGCCGTCCGCTCAACGACTTGAAGATGGTGGACTTCCCGGACCCGTTCGGTCCGATGAGCGTGACCACCTCCTGCGACCCTACGGCGATCGACACGCCGTCGACGATCTGCTTGTCGCCGTACCAGATCCCCAGCTCGTGTCCCTCGAGCAGCATCACTGTGCTCCCTGCCTGCGCATCAGGTACAGGAAGTAGGGTGCGCCGATCGCCGCCATGATGATGCCGGCGGGAATCTCGGTGGGGCTGAACGCCGTCCGGCCCACCGTGTCCGAGACGAGCACCAGCAGTGCGCCGACGGCGATGCTCATCGGGATGAGGACGGCATGGTTGGAGCCGACGATCATGCGGGCGATGTGCGGGACGACCAGGCCCACGAAGCCGATGATGCCGACGGCCGACACCGCGATCGCGGCCAGGAACACGGCGACGAGGGACAGCAGGATGCGGGTGAGGTCGACGCCCTCGCCGAGGTTGCGGGCGACGTCGTCGCCGAGACGCATGACGTTGGCGGAGCGGATGCACAGCAGTGCGACCAGGAGTCCGACGATCGTGTACGGCAGGATCAGCCACACCGAGTTCATGCCCTTCGCGGCGAGGCTGCCGTTCATCCACTGGATCGCCGCCGGGAGCCGATCGCTGTAGCGCAGCGACAGGTAGCCGATGAACGCGCCGGCGAGGGCGTTGACCGCGACACCGGCCAGGATGATGTTGAGCGGTTTGATGCCCTCGCGCCGCCACGCCAGCGCGTAGACGACGGTCGCGGCGATCACCCCGCCGACGAACGCCGCGACCGGGATCATCGAGTGGTAGGCCGGGGCGGCCAGCAGGATCACCAGGACGAGGGACGCCGCGCCGCTCGTGACACCGGTCAGGCCGGGATCGGCGAGCGGATTGCCTATCACGGTCTGCAGCAGGGCACCGGACACCGCGATGGCCGATCCGACCAGCAGCGCGAGCAGGACGCGTGGCATGCGCACGTCCCACACGATCGTGCTCAGCGAGCCGCCGTCGGAACGTCCCGACAGGATCGAGACGATCTCCGCCGGTGAGATGTGCACGCTGCCCAGCCCGAGGCTGACGACCGTCGCGACGACGAGCAGGATCCACGCTGCGGGCAGCGCCCACCGGGCCCGCGACCGCGCGGGGACGGGTGCGGCGGACACCGGCGACGGTGCCGGGGCGCGTACGGGGGTCGGCGCGCTCACGGGTAGAGCACACCCGCGAGGGCGGGAACGGCCTTGTCGAGGCCGGTGACCGATGTGTAGCCGAAGGCCGAGTAGTCGAGGACGTGGATGCGGTCGTTCGTGTACGCGGGCAGGCCCTTCCACGCCGGGTTCTTCTCGACCTCGGCGTCGAATGCGGCCTGGCCCTCCGCGACGTCACCCGAGCGCAGCACCAGCACCACGTCGGGGGCGGCCGCGATGATGTTCTCCAGGTTCACCGCGCTGAAGGTTTCCTTCGCTCCGAGCGACGACACCGCGACGTTGTCGGCACCGGACAGCTCGATGAGGCTGCCCAGGAACGACTTGTCGTTCATCACCATGAACGAGTCGGCGGCACCGATCAGCACCAGCACCTTCGGAGCCTCGGCCGAGCCGTCGGCGTCGGACAGGGTCGCGGCGTGCTCGTCCATGTTCGCGACGATCTCGTTCGCGCGGTCCGCACGATCGAACGCGTCGCCCAGCACCTGCACCGCGAACCTCAGATCGCCGAAGCTCTCGGTGGTGAGGAACGCGGCCGGGGTCGCGGTCGACGCCAGGCTGGCCTCGACGGAACTGCGCGAGCTCTCCGACCCGATCACCAGATCGGGGCCCAGGCCGACGATCTTCTCCACGTCGAGCGCCTTGACGGTGCCGATGCGGGTCGCGCCGTCGAGGGCGGCGGGCAGCTGCTGCGTCGTCGTGGACGGGACACCGGCGACCGGCACGTCCAGGAGCGTGAGCACCTCGGCGAGCGGCACCGACGCCGTCACCACCGTCTGCGGCGGGGTGTCGGGGAACTGGGCGAGGGCCGCCTCGCGCTTCGCGGTGTCCTCGGCCGGGGTGGTGGCCGCCACCGAGGTGGACGTCTCGGACGCGGTGGCGCTGTCGCTGCCGCACGCGGTGACGCCACCGACGAGGACCGCACTGGCGAGCAGCGCTATCGATGCAGAACGGTATCGCACGGTGGTGCACTCCTCGGGGCGACGACATTCGGGACAGAAGAATTAGGGAAGACTACCCAAACTGAGGGCACCCTGTGTCCAGAATATCCAGTATTGCCGATCCGGCTGTCAAGTCCGGAACGCCCCGGAAACAGGTACGACGACGCCGTCCCCGCCACGTGCGGGGACGTGGCGGGGACGGCGATGCGACGGTGTGCGGGGGGCTGCTACTTCAGCTCTGCCGAACTCTTCCCGAGCAGTCGGCGCGCGATGATGAGCTGCTGGATCTGCTGCGTGCCCTCGAAGATGTCGAGGATCTTGCTGTCGCGGGCCCACTTCTCGAGCAGCGGACGCTGCGAGTAGCCGTAGCTGCCGGCCAGTTCGACGGCCTTGAGGGACACCGCGGTGCCGGTGCGGCCGGCCTTCGCCTTCGACATCGATGCCTCGAGCGAGTTGGGCTTCTTGTTGTCGGCCATCCAGGTGGCGCGCAACGCCAGCAGGTAGGCGGCCTCCCAGTCGGCTTCGAGTGCCAGGAACTCTGCCGCCGCAGCGTGCTGGTTGTTCGCGGGGACGTCGTACGAGATCTCCACGCCGGCGTCTTCGAGGATGCCGCGCAACTCCTCGAGGGCGGCCCGTCCGAGACCGATGGCCATGCCCGCGACGATGGGGCGGGTGTTGTCGAACGTCTGCATGACGCCCGCGAAACCCTTCTCCACGTTCACTTCCGGGCTGCCGAGGATGTTGTCCTTCGGGATGCGGCAGTCCTGCAGCAGCAGCACTGCGGTGTCGGACGCCTTGATGCCCAGCTTGTGTTCGAGCCGGGCCACGGACAGGCCGGGGGCGTCGCGGGGCACGACGAACGACTTGATCGCGGCGCGGCCCTTGGACTTGTCGACCGTCGCCCACACCACGATGTGCGTCGACCGCTCACCGGCGGTCACGAAGATCTTCTCGCCGTTGAGAACCCACTCGTCGCCGTCGAGGACGGCCGTGGTGGTGACGGCCGCCGAATCGGAGCCGAAGCCGGGTTCGGTGATGGCCATCGACGCCCACACCTTGCCGAACCGTTCGAGTTGCTCGTCGGTGGCGACCGCGGCGATCGCCGAGTTGCCGAGACCCTGGTAGGGGATCGACAGCGTCAGACCGACGTCGCCCCAACAGGTTTCGATCACGTTCATCAGCGACGCCATGTTGCCGCCGTTGGCGTTGCCGACGATGGACGGGGCGTCGCCGCGGCCCAGTGCGGCGCCGGACGCCCCCTGCCCGGAGTCGTTCAGGCCCTCCACCATCGCGGCCATCGTGTCGAGCTCGACCGGGTACTCGTGCTCGGCGAGATCGTACTTGCGGGACACGGGTCGCAGGATCTGTGCCGCGACCTGGTGGGCCTGGTTGGCGGACGCCTTGAGCTTCTTGGGAAGTTCGAGATTGATCATCGAAGGATCTCCTGTAAACGGATCGGGTCGGCGTCAGACGAGGACGATGCCCTCGGCAACGCCGACGGCTCGCAGGTCGCGGTACCAGCGCTCCACCGGGTGCTCCTTGGTGAAGCCGTGGCCGCCGAGCAACTGGACGCCGTCCAGCCCGATCTGCATGCCCTTGTCGGAGGCGAGCTTCTTGGCCAGTGCCGCTTCACGGGCGAACGACAGGCCCTGCTCGGCGCGGGACGCGCCGCGCAGCGTGACGAGCCGCATGCCGTCGAGTTCGATGCCGATGTTCGCGACCATGAACGCGACCGCCTGCCGGTGGCTGATCGGCTCGCCGAACGCCTCACGCTCGTTGACGTAGGGGATGACGTAGTCGAGGACGGCCTGGCTCGTTCCGACGGCGAGCGACGCCCAGCCGAGCCGGGCCAGCCGGATCGCGTCCGCGTATTCGCGGGCCCGCTGGTCGGCGTCACCGTCACCGAGGATCGCCGACTCCGGGACGGCGACGTCGGTGAGGAGCAGCCGGCCCAGGCCGGCGGCGCGCAGACCCATGCTCGGGTCCGCCTCGATCACGACACCCTTGGTGTCGGATTCGACGAGGAAGAACGCCGGACGCCCGTCGAGTTCGGCGGCGACGACGAACAGTTCCGCCGAACCGGCGGCGGGCACGAGACTCTTGACGCCGTTGAGCTTGTAGCCGCTGGGGGAGCGGACGGCCTTGGTCTGCAGCGCGAACGGATCGAACAGAGCGCGCGGCTCGCTCACCACGACCGCCGCAGCGGGCACGTTCTCGCCGGCGAAGGCGGGCAGATACGTCTGCTGCTGGGCGTCGGTGCCCCACTGGGTGAGGGCGACGGCCACACCGCTCGGCGCGAGGATCGGCAGTGCCAGACCCATGTCGCCGTGCGCGAGGGCCTCGGCGACCAGCGCATTGGTGACCGCGCCACGCTCGGACGCCACCCCCTCGAACTCCTCGGGAATGTTGACGAGCGTGATACCCAGTTCCGCGGCCCGCTTCGTCAGATCTACGGGCGCGGCGGCGGCCTCGTCGGCGTCGTGCGCGGCCGGGCGCAGGATCTCGGCCGAGAACTCGCGGACCGTCTCGACGATCATCTGCTGTTCGTCGGTGGGGGTGAGATCGAAGTAGTCGGCGTTCTTGGTGGCGCCGTCGGGCAGGCGCTTGGGTGCGCCGCCGCCGGAAACCTGGTTGAACGTGCGGGTCGCGGCGCCGAGGGTCTTGAAGCCGGTCTTGGTGCCCTCGTAGGTGACGCGGTCGATGACCTGTCGCAGGTTGTACTTCTCGGCCAGGTCGGACCCGGTGATCCGGGTCAGGATCCGCATGGCGGCGCCCATCGCGTCCCGTCGGACGGGGTTGAGGCCGACCGCCGAGGTGTCGCGGGGCTCACGCTGGGCGCCGTTCGTCTTCACAACGTCTTGCTTGCTCATGATGACCATTTCTCGGAGGTGCGGTCTCGGACTGTCACGACCTTACTCTGGAGTAAGAAAGGAAGTCGAGTCAACCCGAAAAGTGACGAACGTCACTACTCGGGTGTGCCGCCTTCTCGCGTTCTGCGCACTTGCCGCGAGAAACGGCGCCGAGAACCCGCGACAAGTGCGCAGAACGCGGGGAGAGCGGGGTGGAGAGGGGATCACGTCCAGGGCGTGATCGGCGGCTTGACCCACATGATCTTCTCGTCGGTGTGGTCGCGGACCGCCCGCGGATCGTCGGGATTCCGGTCGGCCCACCGGTCCTTCTCGTCGATCAGCCGGGCCGCGACCGTCCAGGTTTCGCGGGTGCTCGGCGGATTCGCCCCCGCCGCGCGCGCCAGCTTGCGGAGCCGGTCGTCGGGCATGTCGAGCAGTTCGGCGCCGCTGATGCCGCGCTCCCACACGAACCTGGCCAACCCGAGGGCCTTCTCCCGACGTTTGCGGTCGGCCTGATCGGTGTGGGCGAAGTCGACGTCGTCGGCGTCCATCGGTGTGTTCCTCCCGGGTCAGCGGAGCCGGGCGAGGACCTCGTCGTGCAGGAGTCCGTTGGTGGCGACGGCGCTGCCGCCGTGCGGGCCGGCGACGCCGTCGAGGCTCGTGAAGCGTCCACCGGCCTCCCGCACCAGGACGTCCAGGGGCGCCAGATCCCACAGCGACACCTCGGGCTCGGCCGCGATCTCGAGGGTGCCCTCGGCGAGCAGGCAGTACGAGAAGAAGTCGCCGTAGCCGCGGATGCGCCACACGTCGTCGGTCAGATCGACGAACTGTTCCCGGATGCCGCGGTCCTTCCATCCCGACAGGGACGAGAACGCGAGACTCGACGACGCCAGCTCGCCCACCGCGGACACCGACAGCTTGCGGGCCTCGCCGCCGTCGTACGCCGCCCACGCGCCCGCTCCGGCCGACGCCCACCAGCGCCGGTTCAGGGCCGGGGCGCTCACCACGCCGACGACGGGCACGCCGTCCTCGAGCAGCGCGATCAGGCTCGCCCACACCGGAACCCCGCGGACGAAGTTCTTGGTGCCGTCGATCGGGTCGATCACCCACTGGCGTCCCGTGAACGTGGCGTCGCCACCGAACTCCTCGCCGAGCACGGCGTCGGCCGGCCGCTCGGCGCCGAGCATCGCCCGCAGTGCTTCCTCGACGGCCAGGTCGGCGTCGGAGACGGGCGTCAGGTCCGGCTTGGCGTCGACCCGCAGATCGAGGGCGCCGAAACGGTCGCGGGTGATGGTGTCGGCGGCGTCGGCGAGGCGCAGGGCGAGTTCGAGATCGGTCACGCGCCCGACGGTACCGGGTCGTGGCGGTCCCGCGATTTCACCCGGTAGCCTGGTGAACTGTGCATCCTGACGTTTCCTCTGACCTCGCCGAACTCGACACCACTCTGACCACGGTCGAGAAGGTCCTCGACGTCGAGGAGCTGCGCCGACGCATCGACGAACTCGAGCATCAGGCGTCCGACCCGGAGCTGTGGAACGACCAGGAACACGCGCAGCAGGTCACCAGCGCGCTGTCGCACGCACAGTCCGAACTGCGCCGCGTCGAGGAACTGCGGGCGCGCCTCGACGACATGGCCGTGCTGTACGAACTCGCCGAGGAAGAGGGCGCCGACGCGGTCACCGACGTGCACGCCGAGCGGGAGCAGCTGCGCGCCGACATCGAGGCGATGGAAGTCAAGACGATGCTCTCGGGTGACTACGACCAGCGTGACGCGCTCGTCAACATCCGGGCCGGTGCCGGTGGCGTCGACGCCGCGGACTGGGCCGAGATGCTCATGCGCATGTACATCCGCTGGGCCGAGAAGCGCGGCTACGGCGTCGAGGTCTACGACACCTCCTACGCGGAAGAGGCCGGCATCAAGTCCGCCACCTTCGCGGTCAAGGCGCCCTACAGCTACGGCACCCTGTCCGTCGAGATGGGCACCCACCGCCTGGTGCGGATCAGCCCGTTCGACAACCAGGGCCGCCGCCAGACGTCGTTCGCCGAGGTCGAGGTGCTGCCCGTCGTGGAGACCACCGACCACATCGACATCGACGAGAACGACGTCCGCGTCGACGTCTACCGCTCGTCCGGCCCGGGCGGCCAGTCGGTCAACACGACCGACTCTGCGGTGCGCCTGACGCACGTCCCGACCGGCATCGTCGTCACGTGTCAGAACGAGAAGTCGCAGCTGCAGAACAAGGTGTCCGCGATGCGGGTCCTGCAGGCCAAGCTGCTCGAACGCAAGCGTCAGGAAGAGCGCGCCGAGATGGACGCCCTCAAGGGTGACGGCGGCAGCTCGTGGGGCAACCAGATGCGCTCGTACGTGCTGCACCCGTACCAGATGGTCAAGGACCTGCGCACCGAGTACGAGGTCAACAACCCGTCTGCGGTCCTCGACGGCGAGATCGACGGCTTCATCGAGGCAGGCATCCGCTGGCGGATGAGTCAGAACCAGGACTAGGCCGCGGGCCCGTATGCAGATCAGCTACCTCGCCCAGACCTCGATCGGTCCCCTCAACCAGTTTCTCGACTGGTTGAAGGTGACGATCCTGCCGATCTCGCTGACCGTGCTCGGGGCGCTGCTCGTCGCCCGGTTCGTGTCGTGGGCGGGTGGCCGGATCACCCAACGGATCGACGAGAACTATCAGCAGGGCGACGCGCTGGTCCGCTCGGAGGCCACCAAACACCGGCATTCGGTGGCGCAGGTCGTCACGTGGGTGATCATCACGCTCGTCTACACCCTCGCGATCGTGAAGGTGCTCTCCCAACTGGACATGCCGCTCGGTAGCCTCGTCGCGCCCGCGACCGTGCTCGGTGCCGCTCTCGGTTTCGGTGCGCAACGCGTCGTCCAGGACATCCTCGCGGGATTCTTCATCATCACCGAACGCCAGTACGGGTTCGGTGACACCGTGCAGATCGCGGTCACCGGGTCGGGGACGGACGCCGAGGGCGTCATCGAGGACGTGACCCTGCGCGTGACCCGGATGCGCAACGCGGACGGTGAGGTCATCACCGTCCCCAACGGGCAGATCGTCAAGGCCGTCAACCTGTCGAAGGACTGGGCGCGGGCCGTGGTCGACGTGCCGATCCCGGCGACCGCCGACATCAACCACGTCAACGACATCCTGCACCGGGTCGGGGAGGACGCGTACGAGGACAAGGCACTGCGACCGCTGCTGCTCGACACCCCCACCGTGATGGGCGTCGAAAGCCTCGAGATGGATCAGGTCAGCGTCCGGATGGTGGCCCGCACCCTGCCCGGCAAACAGTTCCAGGTGGGCCGGGCGCTGCGGGTGCGGGTGGTGGCGGCACTGCGCCGCGCGGGCCTCACGATCGCCGCCGACCTCACCGCCGAAGCGACCGGTGGTGACGAGTGACCGAGCAGGAGAACGTGACCGCGCAGAAGAAGCTGTCCCGGCTGTGGGCGCGGATTCCCCACACCCTGTTCCGCGGCCACATGCGCACCACGACCGCGGTCATGTGCGTGCTGTGGCTGGGGCTGTCGATCCTCAACGGCGAGCTCAATCCCACACCGTCGCCGGTGACCGAAGCCCCGGCTCCGGCCGGTACGGAACAGGGCACGTACATCCCGCCCGCGCCCGTCGAGAAGCCGCCGACCCAACCGTCGACCTCGGTGCCGGCGTCGCCGTCGGAGACCAGCGGGACGCCGACCCCGTCGCCGAGTCCGCAGTCGGGCCGCTCGGGCAGCTCGTCGAGTTCGACGACACCCGGCGGGCAGCGCGAGACCTCGACGCTCGAATCGCCCGGGGAGAACGGGTCCACGGTCACGTCGGAGACGTCGCAGAGTGAACCGGGATCGGTGGAGACCACACCACAGAACGAGACCACCGTCGTCCCCACCCCCGAGGGCTGACGCGGCCCGGAATCCGCCGCGTCGTTCCCGAAGGTCACCGTTGGATAACGGCTAGACTGGCTCCTCGTGATCAGCGTCAAGGATGTCTCCAAGTTCTACAAGGCCTCCACCAGGCCGGCTCTGGACAAGGTGAACGTCGAGATCGACAAGGGCGAATTCGTGTTCCTCATCGGGCCGTCAGGCTCCGGGAAGAGCACGTTCATGCAGCTCCTGCTGCGTGAGGAGACGCCCACGTCGGGAGACATCCACGTCGCCGACTTCCACGTCAACCGGCTGTCCGGACGCAAGGTTCCGAAGCTGCGGCAGAGCGTCGGCTACGTGTTCCAGGACTTCCGGCTGCTGCCGAACAAGACGGTGTCGGAGAACGTCGCGTTCGCGCTCGAGGTGATCGGCAAGTCCCGCTCGGTGATCGCCCGCACGGTCCCCGAGGTGCTCGATCTGGTGGGCCTGTCCGGGAAGGCTGACCGGCTACCCAACGAGCTGTCCGGTGGCGAACAGCAGCGGGTCGCGATTGCGCGGGCGTTCGTGAACCGGCCGCTCGTGCTGCTCGCCGACGAGCCGACCGGCAACCTCGACCCGGACACCAGCGGCGACATCATGCTGCTGCTCGAACGGATCAACCGGACCGGCACCACCGTGCTCATGGCCACGCACGACCACCACATCGTCGACTCGATGCGCCGCCGCGTCGTCGAACTCGATCAGGGCAAGGTGGTGCGCGACGAAGCGAGGGGTGTGTACGCCGTCGGCCGCTGACCGGCGTACACCACGTTCTCTCCTGCCCGGACGACTGCGACGACTGCAAGGACTGCCTACCCCGATGCGTGCCAGCTTCATCTTCAGCGAGGTCCTCACCGGCCTGCGCCGCAACATCACGATGACCGTCGCGATGATCCTCACCACCGCGATCTCGCTGGGGCTGTTCGGCGGCGGCCTGCTGATCGTGCAGATGGCCGACAAGACGCAGCACATCTTCCTGGACCGCGTCGAGGTACAGCTGTTCCTCACCGACGACATCTCCGCGGCCGACCCGAACTGCGAGCAGGACATCTGCCGGGGCATCCGTACCGATCTCGAGAACACCGGTTCGGTGGTGTCGGTGCAGTACCTCAACCGGGACGACGCCGTCGTCGACGCCACCGACCGGGTGTTCAAGGACAACCCGGAACTGGCGTCGCTGGTGAGTGCCGAGTCGTTCCCGGCGTCGTTCAAGGTGAAGCTGAGCGACCCGGACCAGTTCGAGGCCCTCGGCGCCGACTTCGCGCTGCGGCCCGGTATCGACAGCATCCTCAACCAGCGTGAACTGGTCGACCGGCTGTTCAGTGTTCTCGGCGGCATCCGCAACGCCGCGTTCGCGATCGCGATCGTGCAGGCGATCGCCGCGATCTTCCTCATCGCCAACATGGTCCAGGTCGCCGCCCTGACCCGCCGCACCGAGGTCGGCATCATGCGGCTGGTCGGCGCGACCCGCTGGTACACGCAGCTACCGTTCCTGCTCGAAGCCGTGGTGGCGTCCCTGATCGGTTCGGCGCTCGCGATCGCCGCCCTGTTCACAGCGAAGAACCTGTTCGTCGACGATGTCCTCGCCGACATCTACGACGCCAACATCGTCGCCCGCATCTCCAACAGCGATGTGCTGCTGGTGTCGCCGTTCATCGCGATCGCCGGCGCCGGCATGGCCGCGATCACCGCGTACGTGGCGCTGCGTCTGTACGTGCGGGACTGACGGCCGGACGGCCCGGGGGCGTGCAGGGCGTAATCCGGTTGCCGCGGCCCCTATGCTGGGAGGCGTGAAAGAAAAGGGCCGCAAAGTCATCGCGACCAACCGCAAGGCACGCCACAACTACACCATCCTCGACACGTACGAGGCCGGTGTGGCGCTGGTCGGCACCGAGGTGAAGAGCCTGCGGGAGGGCAAGGCGTCGCTGGTCGACGCGTTCGCCACCGTCGACGACGGCGAGGTGTGGTTGCGCGGCCTGCACATCCCGGAGTACGGCCACGGCAGCTGGACCAACCATGCGCCGCGCCGCACCCGCAAGCTGCTGCTGCACCGCCGCGAGATCGAGCACCTGGTCGGCAAGTCCCGCGAGGGCAACCAGACCTTGGTGCCGCTGTCGATGTACTTCTCCGACGGCAAGGTCAAGGTCGAGCTCGCCCTCGCGAAGGGCAAACAGGACTACGACAAGCGCCAGGACATCGCCCGACGCACCGCCGAACGCGAGGTCACCCGCGAACTCGGACGGCGCATCAAGGGCATGCGTTAACGCGTCGCCCGCTCCCACATCTGCAGGTACGCCTCGGCGCCGCGGGACAGATCGGTCAGGAACTGGTCGCCGTCGGTGCCGGCGTACGTGCGCATCGCCTCGATCCAGTCGGGGATCATCCCGTACTGGGCGAGCCCGTCCCGGTTGAAGTCGAACACCCGCGTCCCGGCCTGCTGACGATCCAGGACGGTGCCGTCGAACGCCGTGAACGGGTAGTCGACGAGGCTGCGGCCGTTCTCCGGTGGCGCCGGCTGGGCCCCGAACCCGTTGGTGTCGGCGCCGAATCCGTAGCCGAAGAAGTAGTCGTCGTCCCGGACGTCGCGGGCCGCGCGCCACTCGTCGACGAAATTCTCCGCCGGACCGGCATACGACGCGACGAATCCGCCGAGCGTGTAGATCCGCGGATAGTTCGCCGGATCGGTCCACCCGTGGCTCGACACGACACCCGGATAGCGGGCGTCCTCGAGGATCGTCAGGGCCGCGTCGGCGGCCTTCGCGCTCATGTGGTCGACGTCGACGATCATGCCGCGGTCGATCAGTCCCCGGACCGCGTACGCGCCGAGATCGGTGAGCCCGCGAGCGTTGCACGACGGCCCCTCCGGATACACCGGCAGCGTCACGCCCGGCGGTAGCATCGCGGCCACCTGTCCAGCGGTGTCGGCGTCGACGTTCCCGATCGGGTTGTCCTCCGCCGCGGAGACGCACGGCTCGGTCTCCCAGAACCGGCCGGTGCCCAGGAAGTTACCGGCGTTGACCGCGATCCCGGTGATGCCCTCGTCGAACCGCACCCCACCGAGCGCATTGTCGAACTTGTGGGCGAGGATCACCTGCCGCACCCCGAGCGCGTACAGCTCGTCGAGACCGGCGTCGATATCGGCCTCGGTGCACTGCGGGGCCCCGTCCCGGATCCCGCAGCCGAACGGCTCGGAGATCTCCACGCCGAGGGTGACGGCGAGCTTGCCGGACGCCGCCACCTCACGGGCCCGGGCGGGGGAGTCGACGATCCGGAACCAGCCGCGGCCCGGGCCCCCGTACTGGGCGTCCACGTAGTCCTGGATCTCGCGGGCCTGCCGGGCCTGGATACGGGCGGTCTCCATCTCGTCGCACGGGTTGCTGCGCAGCGGGTACAGCTCGCACAGCACCCGGTTCGACACCAGCAGGTTCGTGAAGATGCGCAGCCCGCCACGCCACGCCCGCTCGACCCACCGGTAGTACGTCTGCTCGTGTGTCATCGAGTCGTACGCGGGGACGTCGGCGAAGCTCGGCCACATCGTGGTGTCGTGGTTGTCGAACGGAGTGCCGTGCGACAGGACGTTCTCGAGCAGGGCGGTCGCCCCGTCCGGGCCGTGGTCGTCGCAGTCGCGCAGCGCAGCCGCCACACCGAGCGGCGAGTACGGCTTCCCGCAGCGGATCTCGCCGCCGATGAACTCGTTCGCGTTCATGTGGACGTGGGCGTCGACGAAACCCAGCACCTGACCGGACGCGTCCGCCCCGGCCGGGACACCGGTCGCGTTCACGTCGGCCTCCGGGACGTCGGTGCACCCGGTGGCGGCGGCGAGCCGGAAGCGTCCGGCATCGGGTGCGGGACCCGGATCGGTGACGGTGAGCCGGCCGTCGGCGCCGACGCTCAGCTGCCTGCCCGTCACCGTCCCGACCGCGGTGTAGAGCCCGTCGGTGTGGGTCAGTGTCCAGTCCGCGTCCGGGGTCGGCTGTGGTGCCGCGGTGACCGCGCCGGGACCGCCGGTGATCGACGTGCCGTCGTCGGCGACGAACAGGAACCGGCCGAGTTGCGCGGCCTGCATCCGGAACGGGGTGGCGGACGCGGTGTCGGTCGTCCGGAAGCCGTTGCCGTCGCGGACGACGACACCGCGTCCGCCGTCGGCGGCCAGCGTGTAGCAGCCGCCGGCGAGTCCGTACACCGGGTCGGTGGCGGGTCCGGGGTCGTCGGGCATCGGGGACAGGGGAGCCGCTACGGCCGCCGTCGTCGCCGCCAGGGTGACGGCGACGACGGCGCCGAGCAGTGCAGCCGCTCGGCGTTGCACGGATCCGGATCGAGCGGTCATCACGGCCTTCTCCTGACGAAACGGTCTGTTTCGTCAGAAGACTAGATTCACTTGAACAGCCGTCCAGGTGGATTCGGCGAACTGTCCCGCAGTGTGGACGCCGTCAGCAGTTGCTGGGCGCGGGCAGGCCCGCGAACCGGTCCGCGATGTACTGGATCGCCTCCGGCAGCCCGAGGGCGGCGTTGGTCATGTGCTCGGCGATGGGGAAGCTGCGGAACTCGAGCGTGGCACCGGCCTTGCAGTAGCGGTCGGCGGTCGCGGCGACCGAGCCGTACGGGGTGAGCGGATCGGAGGTGCCGTGCCACATGAACATCGGCGCGGTGGGGATGCCGGGGTAGTTCACGATGCTGTTCTCGCGCATCACCGCTTTCACGGCCTCGTCCTGCAGCAGGCTCGTCGAGTGCGCGACCTCGCTGACGCCGTGCAGGACCCCCTTCGCGAGCAGCAGGGTGCGGCACTCGTCCTTGAACTCGTCGCGCAGCGCGAGCCCGGCCGGCGTGAGCTGGTCACCGAGCGGCAGCTTCTCCGGATACTCGCGTTCGAGGCCGATCGCGGCGGCGAACCCGAGCCCGAAACCGGGATGCCGGTCGGCGAGACCGAGACCGACGGCCATCTCCTCGATGTTCGCGGGCACACCGCCCTGCGCGACGCCGACGAGCTTCACGTCCGGCGCGTACGTCGAGTTCAGGGCTGCCGCCCATGCCGTCGACATGCCGCCGCCCGAATAGCCGGCCAGTGCGACGGGGCTGTTCGCGAACTGCAGCTCCGGCACGTTCTTGACGGCCCGGACGCCGTCGAGCGTGATCATGCCCCCGAGCTTCGCAGCACCGTAGGCACTGTTCGGTCCGAGATGGTCGGGCAGTGCGACCGCCCAGCCCCGCGACAGGGCGAGCGGCAACCCGAAGACGTCCTTGATCTCGCCGGTGAACAGCGCCGCCGACGGTGCGCACTGCAGTCCGAGCGAGTTGACGATCGCCTGGTACGACAGCACGGGCATGTCGGCGGGCGCATTCACGGGCTTGAGGACGGTGGTGACCGCCGGGATCGCCTCGCCCGCGGAGTTCGTGGACCGGTACTTGATCTGCCACACCTCGTTGCCCGACGCCAGCCACGTGTCGGCGCGGCGGACCTCGAGGACGTCGCCGGGCGCCTTGGTGGCGATGTCCGCCGGTGCGGCATAGAACGGATCCGGTAGCGGAGTCGGATACGCCGGTGTCGCGGAAGCCGCCGGTGTCGCGACCGCAGTGCCGACGAGCGCGGTCAGCGCGAGTGCCGCAGTGGCCGTCAGTCGACGTGCCAAGGACGTCATGAATCACTCCCCAGTGAAGGTGACGAATCAGTAAGGTGACGAGTGTCACCGGGCTTCCCCGACCCGGGGAGAGACACTAGCGGAAATCGGGATGAATCCTGTGCCGTATCGGGTTACAGTGGGTGGCCCCCCGAAAATCGAGGGGCACGTACGGGGCTGAACGGTTTCGACTGCGTACGTTGAGTCAGGGGAAGCGTGTCGGTGCAGGCAAGAGACCACCGTAAGCGTCGATGCAACCAATTAAGCGCCGATTCCAATCAGCGCGACTACGCTCTCGCTGCCTAAGCAACGAAGCGTGTCTGTCAGTCCGGCCTCGCCCTCGGGTCGGGTACTGGCATCAGCTAGAGGGCTCCACCGTTCCACTCGGTCGCGGAGTGGAACGGGACATCCAACAGCGACTGGGATCGTCATCACGGCTTGTTCGCGAGACCGGGAGATCCGAGTAGAGACATAGCGAACTGCACACGGAGAAGCCCAGGCAAGGCTGCGTAGGACCCGGGTTCGATTCCCGGCAGCTCCACCGCAACGAAGGGGCCCGATCGGAAACACTTCCGATCGGGCCCCTTTTCGTTGCCGGAAAGTCTTCTGCACCCGGCTGGCAGACTCGACCCATGGTTGCGCGCTACCCGTCGATCGAGCCGTACGAGACCGGCCTGTTGGAGGTCTCCGACGGCCACCGCGTGTACTGGGAGTGCGTCGGTGATCCGGACGGTGTCCCTGCGGTCTATCTGCACGGTGGACCGGGCTCGGGGGCCGGACCCGGCAGACGACGTCTCTTCGACCCGAACGTGTTCCGGGCCGTGCTCTTCGACCAGCGCGGTTGCGGTCGCAGCGAGCCGCGCGCGGACGATCCCACGGCCGACCTGTCGACGAACACCACGGCCCACCTGATAGCCGACATCGAGCGGCTGCGGAAACGTCTCGGGATCGAGAAGTGGATCGTGGTGGGTGTGTCGTGGGGCGTCACGCTCGGACTGGCATACGCGCAGGCGCACCCGGATCGGGTGACCGGAATGGCGCTCGGGGCGATCACCTCCGGCACCCCGGAGGAGATCGAGTGGATCACCCGCGACATGCGGCGGATCTTTCCGCGTGAATGGGAGCGCTTCGTCGAGCCGGTTGCCGAGGACGAGCGGGACGGCAACCTTGCGGCGGCGTACGCGCGGTTGCTCGCCGACCCCGATCCGTCGGTCCGCGAGCACGCGGCCGTCCGTTGGTGCGAGTGGGAGGACACGCACGTCTCCCTCGCCCCGGGCTGGACGCCGGACGCGCGATATCGCGATCCGCTGTTCCGGAGCGTCTTCGCGCGCACGGTCACGCACTACTGGGGCAACGATTGTTTCCTGGCCCCGAACCAACTCCGCGACGGTATGCACCTGCTCGCCGACATTCCGGCAGTGCTCGTGCACGGCCGGTACGACGTGTCCGGGCCGGTGGACACCGCGTGGGACCTGTCGCGTCTGTGGCCGGGCAGCAGACTGGTCGTCGTCGACGACGCCGGCCACGGAGGGGGAGGCTTCACCGGGCAACTCGTCGCCGCGATCGACTCGCTCGCGTCCCGGATCGGATGACCCGGGTGCGTCGGCCGGACGGAGGTACGGGCACGGTGGAGATGCGGGCGCTGACCGTGGTCGCGGTGGGCGGTGCGATCGGCGCGGGGGCCCGGTACCTGCTGTCCCACGAGTTCTCCGGCATCTGGACGGTCGCGACGATCAACATCGCCGGCTCGCTGCTGCTGGGGTGCGTCGCCGCGCTGCTCGGCCCGGACCGGTTGTGGCGCCTGTTCCTCGGCACCGGCGTCCTGGGCGGCTTCACGACGTTCTCCACGTTCGCGGTCGACGCCGTGCAGAACCCGGGCACCGCGATCCTGTACGTGTTCGTGACGCTGCTGCCGGCGCTGCTCGCGGCCCGACTCGGCATGGCGGTCGGCGAGTACGTGCACGCCCGACGGTCGGAGGTGCCGGCATGACGGTGCTGTGGGTCGCGCTCGGCGGCGGCGCCGGCGCCGCCGTCCGGTATCTGGCGGGCCGGCACCTGCATTCGTTCGGCAGTTTCCCGGTGCCCACGTTCGTCGTCAATGTCGCCGGCTGCCTGATCCTGGGCCTGCTCGCGGGCGCGACGCTGCCGCCGGCGGTGTTCGCGCTGCTCGGCACCGGATTCTGCGGCGGCCTCACCACCTACTCGACGTTCGCGACCGAGGCCGTCGGTCTGGCCCGGGTGCGGCGCACCGTCACGTCGGCGGTGTACGTCGCGGCCAGTCTCACGGTCGGGATCGGTGCCGCCTGGACGGGATTCCACCTCACTCGTTGAACCCGCCGGTAGGTCGGGTTCCTGGCACGATGGAGCCGGTTCGACGGTGCAGGAACGAGGAAGCGGAGGCGATCGATGGTGCACGAACGGGCGGGACAGGTGGCGCTGCCGGAGGATCTCGAGGACCTCGCGCACCTGGTGTCCGCGTACTACACGCGCACCCCGGACCCGTCGGATCCGTCGCAGCAGGTGGTGTTCGGGACGTCCGGGCATCGTGGCTCGAGCCTGGACGGTGCGTTCAACGAGGCGCACATCCTGGCGACGACGCAGGCGATCGTCGAGTACCGCGCCGCCCAGGGCATCACCGGTCCGCTGTTCCTCGGCCGGGACACGCACGCCCTGTCCGAGCCGGCGTGGGCCACGGCCCTCGAGGTGCTCGTCGGGAACGACGTCGAGGTGGTGGTAGACGCCCGCGGACGGTACACGCCCACCCCGGCCGTCAGCCATGCGATCCTGCGGCACAATGCGTCCGGCGCCGCGGCCGCCGCGGACGGCATCGTCGTCACCCCGTCGCACAATCCGCCCCGCGACGGTGGCTTCAAGTACAACCCGCCGCACGGCGGACCCGCGGACAGCGACGCCACCTCGGTGATCGCGGCCCGCGCCAACGAGCTGCTGCGGAACGGATCGTCCGGGATCACCCGGGTGCCGCTCGACCGGGCACTCGGGACGGCGGGGCGCCACGATTTCCTCGCCGCGTACGTCGACGACCTGCCGAACGTGATCGACCTCGATGCGATCCGGGCGTCCGGGCTGCGGATCGGTGCCGACCCGCTGGGCGGCGCGTCGGTCGACTACTGGGCGGTGATCGCCGACCGGCACCGTCTCGATCTGACGGTCGTCAACCCCGTCGTCGACGCGACGTGGCGGTTCATGACCCTCGACGGTGACGGGAAGATCCGGATGGACTGTTCGTCGCCGCACGCGATGGCGTCGCTCATCGCGGCCCGCGACCGGTTCGATCTCGCGACCGGCAACGACGCCGACGCCGACCGGCACGGCATCGTCACCCCCGACGGTGGCCTGATGAACCCCAACCACTACCTGGCGGTCGCGATCGACTACCTGTTCACGTACCGCGGCGGCTGGTCACCGATGGCGAAGGTCGGCAAGACCCTCGTCAGTTCGTCGATGATCGACCGGGTCGCCGACGAACTGGGCCGCCCCGTCGTGGAGGTGCCGGTCGGCTTCAAATGGTTCGTGCCGGGCCTGAGCGACGGCAGCCTCGGGTTCGGCGGCGAGGAGAGCGCGGGTGCGTCGCTGCTGCGCCGGGACGGCACCGTGTGGACCACCGACAAGGACGGCATCGCGCTCGCCCTGCTCGCCGCGGAGATCACGGCCGTCACCGGGCAGAGCCCGTCGCAGCGGTACCGGGAACTCACCCGCCGGCACGGCGACCCGGCGTACGCGCGGATCGACGCCCCCGCCACCCGCGAACAGAAAGCGGTGCTGGCGGCGCTGACACCGCAGCAGGTGGCGGCGTCGGAGCTGGCGGGTGAGCCGATCACCGCGACCCTGACGACGGCCCCTGGCAACGGTGCCGCGCTCGGCGGGCTCAAGGTCACCACCGAGCACGCGTGGTTCGCGGCCCGGCCGTCCGGCACCGAGGACGTCTACAAGATCTACGCCGAATCGTTCCGCGGGCCCGAGCATCTCGCGCAGGTGCAGTCGGCGGCCCGGGAGCTGGTCTCCCGCGCACTGGGACTCGGCTGACCTGCGCTGTTGCTGCGCCGATAGAGTTCGTCGGCGATGACGCACACGCCTGACAGCACCTCGACACCCGCCACACCCCTGCCCAAGGAGATCTGGGTTCTCGTCGCGGCGGCGTTCATCGTCGCGGTCGGCTTCGGCATCGTGGCACCGGTGCTGCCGCAGTTCGCGCGCAGCTTCGACGTCGGTGTCACCGCGGCCTCCGCGGTGATCAGTGCGTTCGCGTTGATGCGGTTGATGTTCGCGCCGCTCAGCGGTTCTCTCGTGCAGAGGCTGGGGGAGCGGCCCACCTATCTGACGGGTCTGCTCATCACGGCGATGTCGACGGGAGCGTGCGCGTTCGCCGAGACGTACTGGCAGCTGCTGCTGTTCCGGGGGCTCGGTGGTATCGGGTCGACGATGTTCACGGTGTCGGCGCTGGGCCTGCTGGTCCGGATCTCCCCGCCGGACGGCCGCGGCCGGGTGTCGGGCGTGTATTCGGCGGCGTTCCTCATCGGCACCATCACCGGCCCGCTGTTCGGTGGCGCGCTCGCCGGGTTCGGGCTGCGGGTGCCGTTCGTCATCTACGCGGTCGCGTTGCTGATCGCGGCGGGTGTCGTCTATCTGGCGTTGCGGAAATCGCATCTCGCGGAGCCGGAGGGCGACAGCGGGCTGACGACGATGACGCTGCTCGACGGTGCGCGGTCGCCGCTGTTCCGGGCGGCCCTCGGATCCAACTTCGTGACCGGATGGGTGATCTTCGGGGTACGGATTTCGCTGGTGCCGTTGTTCGTCGTGGAGGTCCTGGGCGGCAGCGGGGCGATGGCCGCGATCGCGTTGACGGTGTTCGCGCTCGGTAACACCGCCGTCCTCATGCAGTCCGGCCGGTGGTCCGACCGGATCGGGCGCAAACCGTTCGTGCTGCTGGGCCTGGTGGTGTGCGGTGTGTCGACCGTCGTGATGGGGCAGACCACCAATCTGGTGCTGTTCTTCGTGGCCACTGCGGTGTGCGGGCTCGGATCCGGGATCATGGGCCCCCCGCAGCAGGCCGCGGTCGCCGACGTCATCGGCTCGAAGCGGCGCGGTGGGCCCGTCCTCGCCGTCTACCAGATGGCCAACGACATCGGCACTTTCTCCGGCCCGCTCGTCGCGGGTGTCGTCGTACAGGAGTTCTCGTACGGGGCCGCGTGGACGGTGACGGGTGGGGTCATGCTGCTGCCGGTCCTGCTGTGGATGTTCGCGCCCGGCGGCCGGTACGACGCCGACACGACGCTCACAGCAGGATCAGGAGACCCCGACACCGACGAGTACACCGACGGCGTACGTGGCGCCGACGGCGATGGCACCGAACAGCAGTTGCCGGAGCGCGCCGTGGAGCACGGGCCGGTCGGTGAACCGGGCCGCGAGCCCGCCCGCGAGCAGTAGTCCCACCCCGCCGACGGCCAGCCCGGCGACGAGGGAGTCGAAGCCCAGCAGGTACGGGATGAGCGGGATGATCGCGCCGATCGAGAACATCACGAACGACGATCCGGCGGCGACCGCCGGAGACGGCTTCTCGTTCGGGTCGACGCCGAGTTCGTGGGTGATGTGGATGTCGACGGCACGGTCCGCGTCGGCGTGGATCTCGGTGGCGGCCGCGGCCGCGGTGTCCTCGCTCATGCCCATCGCGGTGAACGTCTGCACCAGTTCGGCCTCCTCGGCCTCCGGATGCATGCGCAGCGCTCGCCGTTCGACCCGGACCTCGGCGTCGATCTGCTCGTTCGCGGTCCGCACCGACGTGTACTCGCCGAGAGCCATCGAGAACGCGCCCGCGACGAGGCCCGCGACACCGCTGAGCACCACGGTCTGCGCGTCGACGCCGGCGCCGCCCACACCGGCGACGAGTGCGGTGTTGGTGACCAGGCCGTCCATCGCGCCGAATACGGCGGCGCGCAGCCAGCCGCCGGACACGTCGGCGTGGGTGTGGTCGAAGTCGTGCGGCAGGGCACCCTCGGGCGGTATCGCAGTCACCTCGTGAACGTAGCCCCGGAGACGGCTCCGTGGCGGTAGCGACGCAGTTCCCGCCAGTCCCGCGTGTCGGTAGCGTTACGGTCGTGCACAGACAGCAGTGGACGCTCGGCGTCAGTTTCCTCGCCCGCCTCGGCCTGGCTGCGGTGTGGCTGGTCTCGGGATGGATCAAGTTCGCCGACCCCACGCAGACGGTCGTCGCGGTGCGGGCCTACCAGCTGTTGCCGGAGGATCTGGTGCGGCCGGTGGCGTACACGATGCCGATGTTCGAGATCGCGCTCGGCCTGTTCCTCGTGATCGGTCTCGGGGTGCGGATCGTGGCGGTGGTGTCGGCGGCGACCCTGCTGGTGCTGATCGGTGTGATCGTGTCGGTGTGGGCGCGGGGCCTGTCCATCGACTGCGGTTGTTTCGGTGGGGGTGGCGCCGCCGATGTGGACGGCGGGGACTACGCCCTCGAGATCGCCCGCGACATCGGGTTCCTCGCTCTGGCGGTGTGGTTGACGATCCTGCCGCGCAGCCCGCTGTCGCTCGGCCCCCGGTCGCGTCCGCGGTTCTCAGTGCCCCCTCAGGCTGCGGTGGCAGAGTAAAGAACGAGTAGTGCCCGCACGGATGTCACTCCCATGACGAAGGACGCGAAGTGAGTTCGAAGAAACCGAAGTCGGTCAAGTACAACCCCCAGCCCACGTCGAGCAGGACCACCTACCTCATCGGTGGCCTGGCGATCGTCGTGATCGCGGCGCTGGTGATCGGCGGCATCCTGTTGACGAAGAGCAACGACGAGGCCCGCAACGCCGGCTACGGCGCCGTCCGGAATCCGGCCGTGCAGGTGACGATGGAGGACACCGGTGTCGTCCGGTTGGGGATGCCCGACGTCACCAACACGATCGACGTGTTCGAGGACCCGATGTGCCCGTACTGTGCGCAGCTCGAGCAGAAGCACGGTCAGGAGGTCGCGCAGGCGATCGACGAGGGCAAGTTCGCGGTCCGCTACCACGTCCTCAACTTCCTGGACCGGCTCTCGGCGAGCGGCGACTACTCGACCCGCGCGGTCGCGGCCTCGCAGTGCGTCGCGCAGACCGGTGACGCGATCGCGTACTCGACGTTCCACGGCGAACTGTTCTCGCCGGACAACCAGCCCGCCGAGCAGGGCAAGTCGGATCTGTCGAACGACGATCTGGCGCGGCTCGCGACGGATGCCGGCGCGAACGACACGGCCGTCTCGTGCATCACGAGCGGGGAGCGGATGCAGCAGGCCGCGGCGGACGCCGAGACGGGACGCCAGGCCCTGTCCGCGTCCGGGGCGACCGGCACCCCGGCCGTCGTCCACAACGGCACGGTGGTCGACGCTCTCGGCAACCCGAACTGGGTCGCCGAGGTCTCCCAGCCGTAATCGGATGCGGTGGCCGGCCCGGGTACGGGCCGGCCACCGGCCGCCGTCGTCGCGGAAACGCTTTTGACCAGCCGATTTGTTGTCCACGTCGCCGGTGGTGTACTTTTTCTTCAGCGCAAGGGAGTCCCTCCCGAAGCGTAGAACGCAATTTCACACGGGGCTATGGCGCAGCTGGTAGCGCACCACACTGGCAGTGTGGGGGTCAGGGGTTCGAGTCCCCTTAGCTCCACAGAAAAGACCAGGTCAGACAATTGTCTGACCTGGTCTTTTTTCGTCGGTCCCTCGGGCGGGTCCGCGGAAGGATCGAGCACCCCTATTCGGGTGATGCTGCCTGCGCGGTGGGGACCAGGGTGTTCTGCCTGCGGACGATCCACCAGCGACCGTCCCGCCGCGCGAACACGTACAGCGCCGTCATCTCGGGTGCGTCACCCCGGTCGGCTGCTTCCGCGGTCGACCAGGCGCGCTTGTGTGCGACCGCGATGTCGGGTGCGAGCATCGACATCCCGTGGAGACGGTAGTGCGCGGTGGCGTCGCGGAGGGACGCCTGCGAGAGCCCGCGGCGTGTGGTCGCCTTGATCTCCTCGCGCCCGGCGGCCTCCGTCCCGACCGCGTTGACGATGCGGGCGTCCGGGGCGACGTCCCCGAGGAGCAGTTCGGCATCGTTCCGGTTGAATCCCTCCTCGACGTTCGCGACGATGGCGCGGAGCGCGGCCGCGTCCTCCGGTGAGACGGCCCCGTCGAACTCCGCGTCGGGGTGGAACACGGCGGTGTTCTGCCCTTGCACGAGACGCCATTCGCCGTCCCGTCGTGCCCACACGTAGGTCGGTTTCCCCTCTCGTCGCGGTGAGAACGACTGTTCGTCCGTTGTCAGGGCCTCCTGGTCGATGCTCGTGACCGCGATGTCGGGTGCCAGGAAGCGCACGTCGACCACGTCGTAGCGCACGGATTGTTCCGCCATCGCGCCGGGCAGCACCGTGCGGGTGAAGGCCGCGATCTCGTCGAGTCCGACCAGGCGGCGGCCGGCACCGTTGACCCACACGGCGTCGGGGGCGAACAGGGCGAGGAAGCCGTCGACGTCTTCTGCGCGTTGCGTGCGCTGCACGACGGCGACGAGTTCGCGGAGACGGGCGGTGTCTGCGTCCGTCGGGGTGGGGAGCGTGTTCTCGGTTGTCATACGTCGGACAGTGCCGGATCGAGTGCACTTGAAGTCAAGGTCGGGTCCGCGAGACGGGCCAGACGGTGTCGAGCGGGGCGCGGAGTAGTCTCACGCGCCCCGCTCGACGGCTCGCCCGGGCAGGGGGGAACGCCGGGCGAGCCCGTTGCTGCCCAGGGGGGGAGGGCAACTTTTTGTACTGTAGTGCAATTTGTGGCCCAGGGCACGAATCTGAGGCATTCGACCAGCGTGAAGTGACGAATTCCTCACCCCGTGCCGAAGGCTTGTGAAGAGACGGGACTACTGCTAACCGGTGGCCGGGCGGGCGGGAGCGAAACTGTTCCCGGGGGCGAACTGCCCGCAGTTGCCGGTCGCCGCGACACCGCTGAGCCGGTCGTGGAGCCAGATCACGGCACCGGGCAGCCACGCGACGGCGGCCGGGACGTGGCTGAGCGCGGCGTATTCGTCGTACTGGACGGTGAGACCGGCGTCGCAGTAGCGGTGGGCGAGGCCGCGGACGTCGCCGGCGACCATGATGCCGTCGCCGGGGCCGATGCCGGGACCGCCGGGCGGGGTGCCCTCGAGGACGCCGTTGGCGCCCTGCCCGATGAACATGGGGATCGTCGGTACCGGAGCAAGGCCCATGTTGATCTTGTTCACGGCGTCGACGTATTCGGGGATCGAGTTGGGGTCCTCGTAGCCGGGCTTCACCATCTGCTCCCACGTCAGCCCCGGATACTGCGCGATGACGTTGCCGATCGAGGCGTCCGCGAGTCGGCCCACGACCTCACGGCCACGATCGTTGAGGTAGCGGTCGAAGTCGATGCCGTAGGAGCGGGCCACGCCCACGACGGCCATGCCGACCACACCACCCCAGCCGATACTGCCGCTCGCGTAGCGCAGATTCTTCGCCGGATCGACCAGCACACCGCCCTGTGCGGCCCCGACCAGGTCGGCGTCGATCTCCGGTGCATAGGAGGGCGCGAGAATCGCGGCCCAGTTCGTGGCGATCGCGCCACCGGAATACCCCATCAGGCCGATGTCGGTGCCGACCGTGACACCCGTCTCGGGCACGGCGCGGACGGCCCGCAGCGAATCGAGCGTCGTCATGCCGTACTCCGGGCCGGCCGCGAAGTCCGCGTTCGGGCCCTCGGTGTCCGGGATCACCACGGTGTAGCCCATGGCCAGCAGCGGTCCGAACACGAACGCTTCGCTGGACGCGACCGCCCCGCCGATCTCGAGGTTGCGGCCGTCGACCGTCCACCCGCCGAGTGGGGTGTTGCCGGCGATGGCCCGCGACGGGCTGTCCTCCGGATTCAGGGAGTCGTAGAACGACTGGTAGGAGACGACCTTGCCGGGGAGGGCGTTCGCCGGGCGCAGCACCGACGTCACGTTGGCGACGGGCCGACCGAGGGCGTCGGTCGACCGGTAGAGGATCTGTACCGCCTGCAGCGGTGTGGGCACGTTCACCACGTTGTACGACGTGGTGCGAGTCTTCAGGACGGTGCCGGGCGCGTACGACTCCAGCGGTGCGGTGCCGTCGTAGCGGTAGAAGCCGTCCGTGCCGGGCGGTGCCGGTGCGGCGCCGGCGAGCGGTGCGGCAGTCAGTGTGAGTGTGGCCGCGAGCAGGGTGACCATCGAGCGTGCAATCGACTTCGTCCGCAACTCGGCTCCTTCGGTCGTCGTTCCCCGCCGCGGCGGGGAAATGTGAGGAGTAGCATAATCGAACTTACTTTCCGGTAGGGAGGGGTTGCCGGAGTCGGTGACACACCGGGCCGGCCCGCGAACCTAGTACGATGGCCGGTCGGTTGTCGTCGAGGTCGCGGAGGTCGCAGGTGGCGAGGAAGCGGAGCTCGCGGTCGATCCCGGTCGTCGTGGTGGCGGGTTTTCTCGGGTCCGGGAAGACGACCCTGCTCAACCATCTGCTGCACCACAACGGGGGCACCCGGATCGGTGTGATCGTCAACGATTTCGGGTCGGTGAACGTCGATGCGATGCTGGTGGCCGGTCAGGTCGACTCGATGATGGCGCTGAGCAACGGCTGCATGTGCTGTGCCGTCGACGTCAGCGACATGGACGAGATGCTCGACCGGCTCGCGCACCGCACCTCCGAGATCGACGTGATCGTGGTGGAGGCGAGTGGGCTCGCGGAGCCGCGCAACATGATCCGGCTCGTCCTCGGCAGCGAGAACCCGTACATCACGTACGGGGGGCTCGTCGTGGTCGTCGACGGCGCCGAGTATCAGGAAAGCCGCCGTCGGCACCCCGAACTCGACCAGCACGTCGCGATCGCGGATCTGGTGGTGCTCAACAAGATCGACCGCATCGACGTCGCCGCCCGCGACGTGCTGCGCGGCGACGTGGTCGCGATCAATCCGCGTGCCGCGCTCGTGTCGACCGTGCGCGGCCGGGTCGATCCCGGACTGCTGTTCGACCGGACGCCGCGCCGACGACCGAGCCCGGGGGAGCAGCTCTCGTTCGACGAACTGCTCACCGGCGGCAACGACTGCGGGCACGACGGCGGCGAGGCCGACACGGACTGTGGTCACGAAGACTGTGGGCACGGCGACCACATTCACGAGATGTATTGCAGTGTGACGTTCACCTCGCGGTCGCCGATGCATCCACGCCGGCTGATCCGGTTTCTCGAGAAGCAGCCCACCGGGGTGTATCGGATCAAGGGGTTCGTGTATTTCGGGGTGCCCGGTCATCAGCACAAATACCTGGTGCAGGTGGTCGGCGACCACATCGCGTTCAGCCGGCAGCGTTGGTCGGCGGGCGAGGAGCGGCGTACCGACCTGGTCGTCATCGGTACCGATCTGGACGGCGAGGGGATCGACGCGCTGCTCGAGGCGTGCACCGAACCGGACGCCGACGCGCTCGAGCCGGACACGATGATGGGCGTACACCGGTACACCGACCCGGCGTGACCGGACCCGGTACGGGGGCGCTCACCCGACGGCTACGGTGGTGGGGTGACCGAATCTCCCGTTTCC
The DNA here is from genome assembly GCF_030656875.1 of Prescottella sp. R16. Taxonomy (NCBI): domain Bacteria; kingdom Bacillati; phylum Actinomycetota; class Actinomycetes; order Mycobacteriales; family Nocardiaceae; genus Rhodococcus; species Prescottella sp. R16. The sequence goes on along the minus strand of NZ_CP130943.1, from coordinate 3,180,919 downwards.
GTGTACGAAGCCATCCGCCGCCGCCGTGACGTCCGCGCCGAGTTCAGCGGCGAACTGATCCCGGACGATGTCCTGCAGCGGGTCCTGGGTGCGGCGCACGCGGCCCCGAGTGTCGGGAACACCCAGCCGTGGGACTTCGTCGTGGTCCGTGACCCGGACACTCTCGACACGTTCGCGAACCATGTGGCCGACCGGCGCAAGGCATTCGCCGAGTCGCTGCCCGAGGAACGCCGAAAGACGTTCGATCCCATCAAGATCGAGGGGATCCGGGAGTCGGGTACCGGCATCGTCGTCACGTACGACCCGTCCCGCGGCGGGACGAACATCCTCGGCCGGCACACGATCGACGACACCGGACTGTTCTCGGCGGTTCTCGCGATCCAGAACCTGTGGCTCGCGGCGGCCGCCGAGAACGTCGGCGTCGGCTGGGTGTCGTTCTACGACGAGGAGTACCTCACCGAGTTGGTGGGGGTCCCGGAGCCGGTGCGTCCCATCGCGTGGCTGTGCGTCGGCAAGGTCGACAAGTTCCAGGAGGTGCCGGACCTCGAGCGGTTCGGGTGGCGCAACCGTCGCGACCTCGCCGACGCGATCCACTGGGAGAAGTTCTGATCAGTCCCGGCCGGTAGCGCGGGGACGCCGGCTGCGGCCACCACGGCTGCGGCCACCCCGCGCACCGGGACGGCGGCCGGGTCCGGCGTTGCCGCCCGCGCCGCCGGAGGCCGGCTTGTCGACCTTCGGGGCCGGTGCCACATAGGCGGCGGGTTCACCGACGAGCCGGGTCACGTGCTCGGAGTCCGCGGTGACCTGCACCGGGGACACCTTGATCGCGGCCTTGCGCATGAGCGCCGACATGTCCTTGCGCTGATCGGGCAGCACGATCGTGACGACGTCACCGGCGCTGCCGGCGCGGGCGGTGCGGCCCGAACGGTGCAGGTACGCCTTGTGTTCGGCGGGCGGGTCGACGTGCACGACGAGTTCGACGTCGTCGACGTGGACGCCGCGTGCCGCGACGTCGGTGGCGACCAGGACGCGGGCCTCACCGGAGGAGAATGCGGCCAGGTTCCGGTCGCGGGCGTTCTGCGACAGGTTGCCGTGCAGGTCCACCGACGGGATACCGGATTCGGTGAGCTGCCGGGCGAGCTTGCGAGCCTGATGCTTGGTGCGCATGAACAGGATTCGTCGACCCTGCCCCGAGGCGAGGGTGTGGACGAGGGCCTTCTTGGCGTCGACGCCGGTGACGTCGAACACGTGGTGGGTCATCGCGGCGACGGGGGAGGTGGCCTCGTCGACCGAGTGCAGCACCTCGTTCTGCAGGAACCGTTTGACGAGTTTGTCGACGCCGTTGTCGAGCGTCGCGGAGAACAGCAGGCGTTGCCCGCCCTTCGGGGTGGCGTTCAGGATGCGGGTGACGCCGGGCAGGAAGCCGAGGTCGGCCATGTGGTCGGCCTCGTCGAGGATCGTCATCTCGACGGCGTCGAGGGTGACGAATCCCTGCTTCATGAGGTCCTCGAGCCGTCCCGGGCAGGCGACGACGATGTCGACACCGTGTTCGAGGGCATTGACCTGACGGTGCTGCGACACGCCGCCGAAGATCGTGGTCACCCGCAGCCCGGACGCTTTCGCGAGCGGCTCGAGGGCCGCGGTGATCTGCGTCGCGAGTTCCCGGGTCGGGGACAGGACGAGGCCCCGCGGCCGGCGGGGGCGGCGTTTGCCGCCGGCGAGACGCGCCGCGAGAGGGATGGAGAAGGCCAGGGTCTTGCCGCTGCCGGTCTTGCCGCGGCCCAGGACGTCCCGCCCGGCGAGCGTGTCGGGCAGCGTGCCGACCTGGATGGGGAACGGCGCGGTGATGCCGCCACCGGCGAGGGCGGCGACGATCGGGGCGGGCACGCCGAGAGCGGAGAAGGACAGGGGGGCGTCGGAGACGGTGGTAGACAAGGTGACTGAGAGCCTTTCGGGCAGAGTCCGGGCACAGTGGATCGCCGCAAGACATGCTCGAGAAAGGAAGCGCTCTACGACGTCGGACGCCCACTTCGGGGACGTCTCGTTGTCCCCACCATACCGGCGGTCACAACCCGACCCACTCGGAGGTGCCTTCCGCGAACCGTTGCCGCTTCCAGATCGGCACGTCGGCCTTGATGCGTTCCACCAGTTCCGCACACGCCGCGAACGCCTCCGCCCGGTGCGGGGCCGCGACCGCTGCCACCAGTGCCAGATCCCCGATCGTGAGCGGCCCGACGCGGTGGACGGCTGCGACCGGTAGCCCCGTCCGCTCGGACACCTGCTCGCAGCACTGCCGCAGGAACCGTTGCGCGTCCGGGTGGGCCTGGTATTCGAGGGCGGACACCGACCGGCCGCCGTCGTGGTCGCGGACCACACCGGTGAACAGCACCACCGCACCGTGCTCGGGGCCTGCGACGGCGGCGTCGACCACGGCCGGATCGAGCGGTGTGTCGGAGATCGCGGCGAGCAGTTCACGCATCGTGCGCACCGCCACCGGCGACCTGCGCGAGCAGATGGTCGAGGATCGGTTCGAGGATCGCGAGCCCGTCCTTCACTCCGCCCGGTGATCCCGGCAGATTCACGATCACGGTGCGTCCGGCGAGCCCGACGAGGCCACGACTGAGCGTCGCGTGCGGGGTCACCTTCGTGCCGCGTCGCCGCATCTCCTCGGCGATGCCCGGCAGTTCTCGGTCCAGGACGGCGCGGGTCGCGTCCGGGGTCGCGTCGGTGGGGGAGGCGCCGGTGCCGCCGGTGGTGATCACCAGGGCCGGGGTGTCGGAGAGGGCGTCGGCCAGACCGGCGGTGATGTCGGCGTCTGCGTAGACGAGTGGGCCGCGGACCGTGTGCCCGCGCGCGGTGAGCCATTCCGTGATCGCCGGCCCGGTGGTGTCCGGGCGGGTGCCGCGGGCGGCGCCGGTGGATGCGACCAGGACGGTCGCCGAGCCGGGGCGCGGCGTCCCCGGAGCGGTCGTCACGGTCTCGTCGCGCTGCCAGACGCCACGCTTGCCGCCTTCCTTGGTGAGCAGGCGGACGCCGTCGAGCGTCGCGGCCGGGTCGACGGCCTTGACCATGTCGTGGAGTGTGAGGCCGGCGACGGCGACGGCGGTGAGTGCCTCCATCTCGACACCGGTCTGCCCGGTGGTCTTCGCGGTGGCCTCGATCGTGATCGACGTGTCGGTGAACCCGAATGCGATCTTCACCGACGACAGCGCCAGCTGGTGGCACAGCGGGATCAGCTCGGACGTCTTCTTGGCGCCCGCGATACCGGCGATCCGGGCGGTGGCGAGCACGTCGGCCTTCGGCATGTCGTCGGCGCGCACGAGGGCGATCACCTCGGCGGTGGTGACGAGTTCCCCGGCCGCGACGGCGATCCGGGTGGTGCTCGCCTTGGCGCTGACGTCGACCATGCGGGCGCGGCCCTCGGCGTCGAGGTGGCTCAGCGGGCTGGTCTGGTGGTCGGTCGTCGTCTCGTGGTCGGTCGTCACAGGGGCCACACTTTCACTCGGTCACCGGCCGTCAGGGCGGTGGTGTCGGCGGGGATGTCGATGAGGACGTCCGCCCACGCGAACGCCGCCACCAGATGCGAGCCGGGTCCGGCGACGGTGCCGACGCCGGTCGTCGTGCGGCGTCCGCGCAGCAGTTGGCGTTTCCCCGGAATCGAGGTCAGCGCGTGGTCGAGGGCAACGGTCTCGGTGGGGATCGCGGGCAGTCCGGCGGCGCGGCGCAGCAGCGGGCGGACGAACAGCTCGAACGACACCAGCGTCGACACCGGGTTGCCGGGGAAGGTCAGCACGGGAACGCCGTCGACCACGGCGACGCCCTGCGGGCCCCCCGGCTGCATCGCGACCTTCCCGAACCGGCCACCCATCCCGGACAGCACGTCCTTGACGACCTCGAAGTCGCCCATCGACACCCCGCCGGACGTGATCACCAGTTCCGCTCGGGACGTCGCCCGGTGCAGCGCATTCCGGAACGCGTCGGGGTCGTCGCTGCTGCGGTCGACGGACACCACGTCGGCGCCGTTCGCCCGCAGCGAGGCGGCGAGCGCGGGGCCGTTGGAGTCGAAGATCTGCCCGGGGGCGGGTGTGCTGCCGGCGTCGACGAGTTCGGCGCCGGTCGTGAGCACTGCGACGCGGGGCCGCGTCCGGACCGGGACGCCGGGCAGACCGACGGCGGCCAGCACGCTCACATGGCGCGGTTCGAGCCGGGTCCCGTTGGGCACCAACAGCATTCCCGATGCGACGTCGCTGCCGCGGTCCCGGACGAACTCGCCGGCCGTGCGGGGCCGGAGGATCGTGACCGTGTCACCGGATACCTCGGTGTCTTCCACGGGGACAACGGCTTCCGCGCCGTCGGGCAGGGCGGCGCCGGTCATGATCCGCACCGCCGTCCCCGGCACGTGCGGGGCCGGGCGCGTCGGGCCGGCAGGAATTGTCGCGACGATCGGCAGCGTCACCGGGACGGCCGCGACGGTGGCCGCGTCGACGGCGAACCCGTCCATCTGCGAATTCCGGAACAGCGGCAGATCGACGGGGGAGACGACGTCGGCCGCGACGACCCGGCCGAGAGCGTCCGGCACCGGCACGGTTTCGGCCGGCCGGGCGAGCAGGGGCGCGAGCAGGCCGGACACCTCGGCGGTGTGCTCCTCGACCGAACGGGCGGGGCCGGTGTGCCGCTGCGCGTGTGCCATGGTTGCCCATCCTAGGCAGGTCGGCCCGCGCGGGCCGGTGACCGGCGGCATACTGGTGCCATGACGGCGGCACAGCACACACGGGCCCGGGTGGATCTGGGTGTTCCCGCCGTGCGCGACACCCTGCCGTCGACCACGGATCGGCCCGACGTGCCCGATCTGGTGGACCGTTTCGGCCGGGTCGCTCGCGACCTGCGGGTATCGCTCACCGAAAAGTGTTCGCTGCGCTGCACGTACTGCATGCCGGCGGAAGGGCTGCCACCGATCCCGGCGCGGCAGCTGCTCACTGCGGACGAGGTGATCCGCCTGGTGCGGGTCGCGGTCGAGCGGCTCGGGGTCCGGGAGGTGCGGTTCACCGGGGGCGAGCCGCTGATGCGCCGGGATCTCGAGGAGATCGTCGCCGGGTGTGCGGCCGCGGTGCCGGGGACGCCGTTGTCGATGACGACCAACGCGGTCGGACTCGAACACCGCGCGGCAGGCCTGGCCCGGGCGGGACTGACCCGGATCAACGTCTCGCTCGACACGGTCGACCGCGCACACTTCGCGGAACTCACCCGCCGGGACCGGCTCGCGTCGGTACTCGCCGGTATCCGGGCTGCGCAGGCCGCCGGCCTCACTCCACTCAAGATCAACGCGGTGCTCATGGCGGAGACTCTGGACGGTGCCCCCGACCTGCTGCAATGGTGCCTCGACGCGGGATGCGTGCTGCGGTTCATCGAGCAGATGCCGCTCGACGCCGACCACGAGTGGGCTCGCGCGAACATGGTCGACGCGCAGACCCTGCTGAATGTGCTCGGTACCCGGTTCGAGCTGCGGGAGGCCGGACGCGAGGACCCGTCGGCGCCGGCCGAGGAGTGGCTCGTGGACGGTGGCCCGGCGACGGTGGGGATCATCGCCTCGGTGACCCGCTCGTTCTGCGCCGACTGCGATCGCACCCGGCTGACCGCGGAGGGAACCGTCCGGTCGTGTCTGTTCAGTGATCGCGAGATCGACCTGCGGGACGCGTTGCGCGGCGGCGCCGACGACGAGACGGTCGCGGACCGCTGGCGGGCCGCGATGTGGGACAAGTGGGCGGGGCACGGTATCAACGCGGCCGGATTCGTTCCGCCGCAGCGCAGTATGGGAGCGATCGGTGGCTGACGTGTGTTCGGTGCAGGTGCGGTATTTCGCGGCGGCGGCGGAGGCGGCCGGGCGTACCGACGAGACGGTGGAGCTGGCGGCCGGCACGGATCTGGCGGGTCTGCGTTCCCTGCTCGCCGCACGCTACGGGTCGCGTATGGAGCAGATCCTCGGGGTGTCGGCCTATATCGTCGACTCCGAACTCACCCGTGACCTCGCCCGCGGGGTCGGTGACCGGGTGGACGTCCTGCCGCCGTTCGCGGGCGGCTGACGGTCAGCTCCGCCCGGCCAGCCACTGCGCGAACGTGACCGTGCCGAACGTGGCGTCCGGCACCAGGTTCTGCCCTGCGCGGAGGAACGCGCCCAGCGGTCCGGGCATGCGGAGATTCGTGACCCGGCCACGGGCACCGGTCGCGGTCTTCCAGGCGTCCGCCATGTCCCGCATCGTGAGGATCTCGGGCCCGCCCACCGTGACCGGGTCCTGCGACGGCGATCCGTCGGTCGCCGCGTCGGCCAGCGCCCGCGCGACGTCGGTGGTGTCGATCGGCTGGAAGCGGGTGCCGGTGAACGCCGGGATCACCCCGATCCGGGACGCCGGCGCACAGATCATGGGGACGAACTCGTGGAACTGGGTGGCCCGCACGATCCGCGTCGGGACCGACGCCTCCCGGTAGAGCTGCTCCTGGCGAGTCTTGGTGCGGTAGTAGGAGAAATCGCAGCGGTCGACGTTCACGATCGACAGCAGCACGGCCCGCGACACCCCGGTGTCGTGTGCCGCCGACAGCAGATTCGTGGTGCCGGCGGCGAGAACCGCACGGGCACTGCGGGTCTTGCCGTCCGTCGTGTCGACGACGACGTCGACACCGTCGAGAGCGGCGGCCAGACCGGACCCGCTCACCAGGTCGCCGATCACCCGGTCGGCGCCGTCCTGCGACCCGGTCCGGCGGCTCAGGACACGTACCGTCTCGCCGCGGCGTACCAGTTCGGCGACCACGGCCCGTCCCGCGGTGCCGGTCCCGCCGGCCACCAGATACGTCGTCATCACGCCCCCTGTCCTCGATACGGTCCGCTGCGGTCCGCTACCGAAACGGTGTGTGCCGGAAGGTCAGTCCCGCCACCACGTGTCGGACGGTGTCACCGGCACCGTCCGCTTGTGCCGGGTGTTCGTGAACATCCGGATCAGCCGGTCGGAGACCTCCTCGGGCACGGTCTCGCCCTCGAGGAAGTCGTCGATCTGTCGGTAGGTCACTCCGAGCGCCACCTCGTCGGGCAGCGACGGCCGGTCGTCCTCGAGGTCCGCGGTGGGTACCTTGCGCCACGTGCTCTCGGGTGCGCCGAGCTCACGCAGCAGTGCGGCACCCTGCCGCTTGGTGAGGCCGGTCAGCGGGGTGACGTCGACACCGCCGTCACCGAACTTGGTGTAGAAGCCGGTGAGCGCCTCCGCGGCGTGGTCGGTGCCGACCACGAGGTGGCCGAGTTCCCCGGCGATCGCGTACTGGATCATCATGCGTTCGCGGGCCTTGACGTTGCCGCGGACGAAGTCCCGCAACCGTTCCCCGTCCCCGAGGAGTTCGCGCATGGCGCCCGACGCCTCCGCGATCGTCGCATCCGCGCCCGGGCGGACGTCGACCGTCAGCGACCGGTCCGGGGCGATGAACGCCAGCGCCGTCTGGGCGTCGTCTTCGTCGATCTGCACGCCGTACGGCAGCCGAACCGCCACGAACTCGGCGTCGATGCCGTCGGCCCGCAACTGTTCGACGGCCAGCTGCGTCAGGCGCCCGGCCAGGGTGCTGTCCTGTCCGCCGCTGATGCCGAGCACGAAACCGCGGGCCGGTGTGGACCTCAGGTAGTCGGCGAGGAACTGCACGCGACGCCGGATCTCGGCGGCCGGATCGATCGTCGACCGGACTTGCAATTCCTCGATGATCTGTGCCTGCGTGATCGCCATGGGAGAACTCTAACGGCCACCCGGCAGGATGGGTGCGCGGCGACCGTCCGGCTGCCGCGACCGAACAAGGGAGATCGTCATGGGCAGCACCGGAATCCTCGTGGTCAGTGCTACCGCTGAGGAAGCCGCGCACGTCCACGACGGGGTCGACGTCGTCGTCACCGGCATCGGCAAGGTCGCGGCCGCCGTCGCGGTTGCCGGGGCGCTGGCGCGGTACCCGTCCGGCCGGACGCCGCTCGTCCTCAACATCGGTACGGCCGGTGCGCTGCACGCCCACCACGGTGGCCTGTACGTGCCGTCGGCGGTGATCAACCACGACATCAGTGCCGACGTGCTGCGCTCCCTCGGGCATCCGGTGCGGGACGCGATCGATCTCGCCGACGGCGACGGATCGGTCCTCGCGACCGGGGACGCGTTCGTGTCCGACGCGCAGGTCCGCGACGCGCTCGCCGCCCGCGCCGACCTGGTCGACATGGAGGGGTTCGCGATCGCGTACGCGTGCGAGGCGTTCGGGGCCCGCTGCCGGCTGGTCAAGCATGTCAGCGACCACGCCGACGACACGGCCCTGGACTGGCCCGCGCAGGTCGACGCCAGCGCCCGCGTTCTCGCGGACTGGGTGCGCCGGCAGCTGTGACGCGCTTCCGGTGAGGCAGCTCTACCGGTGGCGCAGCTCTACCGGGCGCGCAGTCCCAGGCCGGTGCCGTCGGCCCTCGTCAGCCGCATCGTCGGGCCGTCGACGGCGTACGTGGCCTCACCGTCGAGTACGTGCAGCACCGACCGTTCCACGTCGGCGACGGATTCGTCCGTGCACGCCATCCGGGTGGACGCGAGCGGCCCGAACGTGATGGTGCTGTCGCCGACGGAGACCGGGCCGGAGAACCGGTTGCAGCCGCTGGAACCGGACACCTGACCGTCCTGTCCGATCGTCAGATTCGCGTCCGCCGCCTCGATCGCCTGCGACGACGTGATCGCGTCCGGTGTGATCAGTGTCTCGACCGTCCACGTGGTGCCGACGACCGGCCGATCCGGGTCGGTCGTCTTCTTGTCGGCGAGCGCGATCGTGACGCCGGGCGACGACAGTGTGAGCACGTCGTCGGCGAGCGTCCAGGTGGGTGCGGCGGCGAACACGTCGGTCATCCACGTGTCGGCGGCCTCGAGATCGCCGGGGCACGCCATCATCGTGGTCGCGATCGGGCCGGTCCGCACGACACCCCCGGACAGGTCGACGCTGCCCACGCCGCGGTTGCAGCCGGCACTCATCGCGATCCGATCCCGTTCGGGGAACGCCACTTCCAGTGGTCCGCCGCCGGGGATCGCGGTGCCGGTCACGGAGGTCGACAGGAACGTCCGGCCCCACAGTGCGTCCTGGGGGGCCGTCGCCGTCGACGCGGCCGTCGTCTCCGACGTAGCGCCGGCGGCATCGTCGGACGCGCCACCACACGCGGTCAGGGCGGCGGCGGACAGCAGTGCGAGGGCGACCAGTGGTGTGCGCATGCGCACACCCTAACCGGCGGTCCGCCCGGGTCGGGTGACTCTGAGCACCAAGTCTTCCCAGCTGGCGGCGATACGGTCCGGTGCGGTTCCCCGGACCCGGATCTGGTGTAGCACCAGCGTCGCCTCGAGCGGCGCGAGCAGGGCGATCGCGAGTAGTTCGAGGTCCCCGTCGGTGCCGGCCTGGGAGAGCAGCATCGTCACGTGGTGCAGGCTCACCGCGCGGGCCGGTGCCCCGTAACGGAACTCGGGGGAGTCCTCGGCGGCGCGCAGGATGTCGCCCTGCACGAAGACCATGTCCAGCCGGGCCCGCCCGAACGCGATCAGCCGGTCGACCGGGTCCGCGTCCGGCCCGAGTGGCGGCGGCCCGAACATGAAGGCGTCCTGCAGTTCCCGCTCGGTGTGGTCGAGCAGAGCGTTCATCAGGCCCGACCGGCTGCCGAACCGGCGGAACACGGTGCCCTTGCCGACTCCGGCCCGGTCGGCGACGTCGTCCATCGTGACGGCGTCGACCCCACGTTCGGCGACGAGTGCGGCTGCCGCGTCGAGGAGCAGTTTCCGATTGCGGGCAGCGTCACATCGTTCGGGGATCTCGGCGTCCACCAGCGGAAGGAGCGGGCTGTTCACGTGACGCATCGTAGCCCAGCGGGAACATAAGTGGACCGTGGTCCGTTTATGCTGCTATACCTGTTGCAGCGTCAACCATCGCATCATCGAAGGAATCACCACTCATGTCGCAGACCCGCGTCCTCTCCCTCGTCGGCAGCCTCCGCGCCGGCTCCGTCAACCGTCAGGTCGCCGAGACCGCCGCAGCCGTCGCCCCCGAGGGTGTCGAGGTCGCGATCTTCGAGGGCCTCGGCGACCTGCCCTTCTACAACGAGGACATCGACGTCCCCGGCGCCACCATCGCCGGCGTCGACGAACTGCGCGCCGCCGCCGCCCAGGCCGACGCCCTGCTCCTGGTCACCCCGGAGTACAACGGCACCGTCCCCGCCGTCCTCAAGAACGCCATCGACTGGATCTCCCGCCCCTACGGCGCCGGCGCCGTCAAGGACAAGCCCGTCGCCGTCATCAGCGCCTCCCCGAGCCCCAATGCCGCCAAGTGGGCCCACGACGACGCCCGCAAGGCCCTCGGCATCGCCGGCGGCAACGTCGTCGACGCCGAACTCTCCATCGGCGCCACCATCCAGAAGTTCGGCGACGCCCACCCGCGCGACAACGCCGAGGTCGCCGGCCAGATCGGCGACCTCCTCACCGCCCTCGTCGCCGCGACCCAGCTCGTCGACGCCTGACGTTTCGGCTTCCACCCGTTCAGCTGAAGGGACCCTTTGTGCGCTGCGAGCGCACAAAGGGTCCCTTCAGCTGTTGTGGAGGCGGCTCGGGCGTCAGTTACCTATCAGCTAACGCTTCGGGGGCGGTGTCCGTGCGGCGTCGTGCGGCTTCGCGCATCGCCCGGTGTGTCGTGGTCCGGCGTGTCGATAGCCGAGGTCCGGAGTAGGCCCGGAGGGGTGGTCGGGTGGGGTCGAGCCGGGTGTCGTCCGGCGTGTCGCGCCGGTCGCCGGCCGGGCGGCGCGAGGAACTCGGAGAGGACTCGGCGCCGACGGCGGCTCCACCTGCTCGAACGGAGCCGCCGTCGCCTCTCGGGGTGGTGTGCGACACGCCGGAATCATCCACCCCCTGGGGATGGAGCCTGGGGAATTTCATCGATGTGAGTCACAAGATCTCGCGTTGTATGTATCCGTCGGCCACAAGGTGTAGTGTCTACACAGCCGAGAAGGTGCAACGGGGGCCGAGACGGTTCCCGGTTCGAGAACCCTTTCGATCTCGGCGCGAAGACTGCATCACCGAAGTTCGCCAGGCTCGTCAGGCCGTGGGAAAGAGGGACCAATATGAGCATCACCGTCTACACCAAGCCCGCCTGCGTTCAGTGCAATGCCACCTACCGTGCCCTCGACAAGGCCGGTCTCGAATACGACGTCGTCGACATCTCCGAGAACCCCGAGGCGCGCGACTTCGTGATGGCCCTCGGATACCTTCAGGCGCCCGTCGTGGTGGCCGGTGACGACCACTGGTCGGGCTTCCGTCCCGACCGCATCAAGGCACTCACCGCAAACGCTGCCTGAAGCGGTGCGGCGGGTGCCGCGGGAGACCGATTCACGCTCGACTGGAACAGGTGAACGCCGATGGCATCGCTGGTGTACTTCTCCAGCGTGTCGGAGAACACGCACCGATTCGTTCAGCGACTCGGAGTCCCCGCCACGCGCATCCCGATTCACGATCGCGCCGGCACGATCGAGGTCGACGAACCGTACGTTCTGATCCTGCCCACCTACGGGGGTGGGACGACGGCAACGGGGCGCGACACGAGCTACGTGCCCAAGCAGGTCATCAGATTCCTCAACAACAAGCACAATCGCGCCCTCATTCGGGGCGTGATCGCTGCCGGCAACACCAACTTCGGCGAGTCCTACTGCTATGCGGGGAACGTCGTTGCGCAGAAGTGTCAGGTCCCGTACCTGTACCGCTTCGAACTCATGGGAACAGCAGACGATGTCGTCGCAGTGCGCGAGGGCCTCGCACAATTCATGGAGAGTGAACAGTGGCACCGACCATCACGGATTCAGCCCCGGCTGGGAGTGTAGAGCGCGCTGCGGTGGGCGACATGGACTACCACGCGCTCAACGCGATGCTGAACCTGTACGGTCCGAACGGCGAGATCCAGTTCGACAAGGATGTCGCGGCCGCGCGCCAGTACTTCCTGCAGCACGTCAACCAGAACACGGTGTTCTTCCACAACCTCGACGAGAAGCTCGACTACCTCGTCGAGGAGAACTACTACGAGGCCGAGGTTCTCGACCGGTACTCGCGGGAGTTCGTGAAGTCGCTGATCGACCGCGCGTACGCGTACAAGTTCCGGTTCCCCACGTTCCTGGGCGCGTTCAAGTACTACACGTCGTACACGCTCAAGACGTTCGACGGGAAGCGTTACCTGGAGCGGTTCGAGGACCGGGTGTGCATGGTCGCGCTCACGCTCGCCGCCGGTGACGAGGCGCTCGCCGAGCATCTCGTCGACGAGATCATCTCCGGACGCTTCCAGCCGGCCACTCCCACGTTCCTCAACTCCGGCAAGAAGCAGCGCGGCGAGCCCGTGTCGTGCTTCCTGCTGCGCATCGAGGACAACATGGAGTCCATCGGTCGTTCCATCAACTCGGCGCTGCAGCTGTCCAAGCGCGGCGGCGGAGTTGCCTTGCTGCTCAGCAACGTTCGCGAGCACGGCGCGCCGATCAAGAAGATCGAGAACCAGAGTTCGGGCGTCATCCCGATCATGAAGCTGCTCGAGGACTCGTTCTCGTACGCCAACCAGCTCGGGGCCCGGCAGGGTGCCGGCGCGGTGTACCTGCACGCGCACCACCCGGACATCTACCGGTTCCTCGACACCAAGCGGGAGAACGCGGACGAGAAGATCCGCATCAAGACGCTGTCGCTCGGTGTGGTGATCCCGGACATCACGTTCGAGCTCGCGAAGAACAACGAGGACATGTACCTGTTCTCGCCGTACGACGTCGAACGCATCTACGGGGTGCCGTTCGCCGACGTCAACGTCTCCGAGAAGTACCACGAGATGGTCGACGACAAGCGGATCCGCAAGTCGAAGATCAAGGCGCGCGAGTTCTTCCAGACGGTCGCCGAGCTGCAGTTCGAGTCGGGTTACCCGTACGTCATGTTCGAGGACACGGTGAACCGGGCCAACCCCATCGCCGGCAAGGTCACGCACTCGAACCTGTGCTCGGAGATCCTGCAGGTGTCGACGCCGTCGACGTTCAACGACGACCTGTCCTACAGCCACATCGGCAAGGACATCTCCTGCAACCTCGGCTCCCTCAACATCGCCAAGACGATGGATTCGCCGGACTTCGCGCAGACCATCGAGACGTCGATCCGGGCTCTGACGGCGGTCGCCGACCAGACGTCGATCGACTCGGTGCCGTCGATCAAGCGGGCCAACGACGAGGGCCATGCGATCGGTCTCGGCCAGATGAACCTGCACGGCTACCTGGCCCGCGAGCGGATCTACTACGGCTCCGACGAGGGCATCGACTTCACGAACATCTACTTCTACACCGTCGTCTACCACGCGATCCGGGCGTCGAACCTGATCGCGAAGGAACGCGGCACCTACTTCGCGGGCTTCCCGGAATCGAAGTACGCGTCCGGCGAGTACTTCGACAAGTACACCGACCGGGTGTGGGAGCCGGAGACGGACAAGGTGCGACGGCTGTTCGCGGACGCCGGTGTGGACATCCCCACGCAGGACGACTGGCGTGAGCTGAAGGCGTCGGTGCAGGAGCACGGTATCTACAACCAGAACCTGCAGGCGGTTCCGCCGACCGGCTCGATCTCGTACATCAACAACTCCACCAGCTCCATCCACCCGGTGGCGTCGAAGATCGAGATCCGCAAGGAAGGCAAGATCGGCCGCGTCTACTACCCGGCGCCCTACCTGACGAACGACAACCTGGAGTACTACCAGGACGCGTACGAGATCGGGTACGAGAAGATCATCGACACCTACGCGGCCGCCACCCAGCACGTCGACCAGGGCCTGTCGCTGACGTTGTTCTTCAAGGACACCGCCACCACCCGTGACGTCAACCGTGCGCAGATCTACGCATGGCGCAAGGGCATCAAGACGCTGTACTACATCCGACTGCGCCAGATGGCACTCGAGGGCACCGAGGTCGAGGGTTGCGTCTCGTGCATGTTGTGACCCTCGATTCTCCAGTCCTGCACCGACACTCGAACAGGGAAGAACGATGACCTCCGCTCCTCACGTGCATTCGCCGGCCGACGGCACGCGCATCAAGCTGATCGACCGGGTTTCGGCGATCAACTGGAACCGGGTTCCGGACGAGAAGGATGCGGAGGTGTGGGACCGTCTCACCGGTAACTTCTGGTTGCCGGAGAAGGTGCCGGTGTCCAACGACATCCAGTCGTGGGGGACGCTGACGCCGGGTGAGCAGCAGCTCACGATGCGGGTGTTCACCGGTCTGACGCTGCTCGACACCATCCAGGGCACGGTCGGTGCCGTGAGCCTCATTCCCGATGCGGTCACCCCGCACGAGGAGGCTGTCCTCACCAACATCGCGTTCATGGAGTCGGTGCACGCGAAGAGCTACTCGCAGATCTTCTCGACGCTGTGCACCACCCGGGAGATCGACGAGGCGTTCCGCTGGTCGGAGGAGAATCCGAACCTGCAGCGCAAGGCGCAGATCATCCTCGACTACTACAAGGGTGACGACCCGCTCAAGCGCAAGGTGGCCTCCACGCTGCTCGAGTCGTTCCTGTTCTACTCGGGCTTCTACCTGCCCATGTACTGGTCGTCGCGGGCCAAGCTCACCAACACGGCCGACATGATCCGCCTCATCATCCGTGACGAGGCCGTGCACGGCTACTACATCGGCTACAAGTACCAGAAGGGCCTCGAGCAGGTCACCGAGGCCGAGCGCGAGGAACTCAAGAGCTACACGTTCGAGCTGCTGTTCGAGCTGTACGACAACGAGGTCGAGTACACGCAGGACCTGTACGACGAGGTCGGGCTCACCGAGGACGTCAAGAAGTTCCTGCGCTACAACGCCAACAAGGCGCTGATGAACCTCGGCTACGAGGGCCTGTTCCCGAAGGACGAGACGGACGTCAACCCGGCGATCCTCTCCGCCCTGTCCCCGAACGCCGACGAGAACCACGACTTCTTCTCCGGCTCGGGTTCGAGCTACGTCATCGGCAAGGCCGTCAACACCGAAGACGAGGACTGGGACTTCTAACCTCCCCGCACACCACCCTGTGGCCGAATGTCACACGCGTTCAGTTCGACTGAGCCGATGTGACATTCGGCCACAAGGCGTTTCAGGGCACAGGCGGTTTCACTCCCGTGCGAACCACGCACGCTCGTCGCCGCGGAGTGCGGCGGTGAGCCGGCTCGTCGACGACGCGGTCATGTCCGCCGGCAACTCGTCGGGAGAGAACCAGCGCACCTCGAGGTTCTCGTCGTCTGCGGCGTGGGCTTCACCGGACACCGCGCGGGCGAGGAAGCACACGTCGAGATAGCTCGCGACGTCCCCGTTGGGGTAGGTGATGGGGCCGGCGGTGTCGACGCCGGTGATCCGCACGAGTTCGGCGTCGATCCCGGTCTCCTCACGGATCTCCCGGAGCACGGCAGGGCCGGGCTCCTCACCGGGTTCGAGGATGCCGGACACGATTGCCCACAGCCCGTTGTCGGCGCGCCGGGTCAGCAGCACCAGACCGTCGTCGTCGACGACCACGGCGCTCACGCCGGGCAGCCACAAGGGGGCGTGCCCGACGTGAGCGCGCAGGTCGCGGACGAACTCGGGGACCGGCATCAGTACCGGAACGTCACCGGTGCGGCCGGCTGACCCGAGTAGGGGAGCAGGATCGACGGCTGCAGCGGGAACAGGAAGTGTGCCGGTGCGTCGGTCACGTCGTTCGTGCCGGGGCGGGTGTCCAACCGGGCGAATCGGATCCGGGCCATGGCGTCGGTGCCGACCATGTTGCCGTCGGACGTCTCCGCGGACAGGAACGTGCCTTCCGGGGTGAATTCGATCCACGGGTTCGCGAGCGCGATCTCCGCGAGATGGAACCGGGTGAACGACACCACGGTGCCGCGGTAGCGCACGGCGCCCAGGCCGGTGGCCGGGTCGACGTCGGCGCCGTCGAGTTCGAACGTGAGCCGGCCGTCGCCGCGCACCGACGCCCCGTCCGATCCGGTGACGGAGCCCTGGGTCGTGGTCTTCACCAGGTCGGTGTAGCCGGGGGCCAGACCCCACACCAGGTCCTGCGACGGGGCCACCGGAGCGTTCGGGCCGGGGGTCGGATCGAAGACGACCGGCACCTCGAGTTCCTCGGCGGCGTTGACGGCGTCGGCGGCAGCGTACGTGTAGACGCCGTACTCGGCGCCCTCCGGCACCGTCGCCGGCTTCGTGACGGTGAGGGTCGCGGTGAACGAGCCGTCGCCCTCGAGCGGCACCCACTGCTGCCGGATGGTGCGACGGAAGTCGAACGGCACGTCCGGAACCCGGTTCAGGGCGTCCGGCGACATCACCCATGCGGTCGCGGAACGCTGCTGTCCCACCCGGGAATCGGCGGGCGCCCCCTGCGACGGACGCCAGTCGTCGGCGAATGCGCCGAACGACACAAACGTGCCGTGCGGCACCCCGGGCGGCACCGGAACCGGCAGCCCGCCGGTATCGGCGTTCGGGTCGAAGCCGGTGCCGCGCACCACGATCCGGTCACCCTCGTGCACGGCGGTGTCGCCGAGTGGGGTGACACCGTCGGCGGCGAACACCGTGATCGACGGACCGGTCGGGGTGGCGGCCTGTGCGGTGACGGGGACGGCGCACACTACGACCGTCGCGGCGGCCGCGGCAGCCGTACGGGTGAACCCTCGTGTCCTAGCTGGCATATCCATTGAGTGAGCTCCTCACATCGGCGATGACGGCGCGGGCGGCGACGATGCCGTTACCGGTGTTCCACACGTCGTCGTCGACCGCGAAAACACGGTTGTCGGTTGCGGCCCCGAGGTCGAGCCACGCATCGGATTCGAGGACGTCGGTCCCGTGGGAGAGCCCGTCGGGTCCGTCGAAGCCGACGTAGATCAGGTCACCCTCGGCCGCGGTGAGATCGTCGAGCGGCGCCGTCTCCGTCTCGATCCGCTGCGGTCCGGGGCGGGCGACGCCGATGTCGGCGAGGACCTGACCGGAGAACGATCCGGGCCCCTCGACGACGGCGGTGTCGGCGCCGAACCGGATCACCGACGCCTGCGTCTGCCGGGCGCCGAGATCGTCTCCGGCGCGGGCCGCGTCGGCGGTGTAGGCATCGAGTGCCTGCTGCGCGGCACCCGAACGGCCCAGTGCCGCACCGGTAGCCAGGAAACGGGGCTTCCACTGCGCCGGATCGGCGCCGACGGACACGGTGGGCGCGATCGTGGTCAGTCGCGCGTCCACATCGGGGGACGGGGGAGCGGACGCCAGAATCAGATCGGGTGCGGCCGCGGCGATCCGGTCGACGTCCGGTGCCCCCTCGGGTCCGATCGAGGGAAGCTGCGCGATCCCCGCACCGAGATACGACGGCCGCTCACCGTCGACCGGCGACACCGTCGCCCCGACCACCCGATCCCACACGCCGAGCGCGCACACCGAATCCAGTGCGCCGCTGTCGAGTACGACGATCCGCTGCGGGTCCGGCGCCCCCGGATCGGGCGGTGTCGGTGCCGCGCACGCACCGCTGGTGTCCCGTTCGACGGTGACGACTCCGGCCCCGGCGATCGCGGTGGTCTTCCGCACGATCGACGACGCGTCGTCGTCCGACGTGCTGCTGCATCCGGTGACGCCCGCGACCGTCACGGAGACGGCGGCGAGAGCGACGGCGGTCCGTCGGGCGACACGGACGGGCTGGGAACTGGGCACCACGGTGATTTCCTGTTCGACGGGCTCCTGCTGGCGGGCCGGTCCAGGCTAGCTGTTGTGCGGGTCCACCTCGAAGGCTTCCGCGAGGTCGTCGAGGATCTTGTGTGCGCCCTGGATGCTGACCGGGGACATCCACAGCGAGTCGTCGACGTTCACGATCCGGCCGTGCAGTGTTCCCCACAGCGGGTTCTGCAGGAACGTCTGGGACATCTCGGCCGACTTGCCGGCCGGGTCGTCGTACGTCGTGACGAAGATGACGTCGGCGTCGGCGTCGGTGATCCGTTCCGGGCTGATCGCGTTCATGATGCTGCTCGGGTCCGCGGGGTCGGGGCCCTGGCTGTCGGGGCGGGCCAGGCCCGCATCGGACAGCACGATGCCGCTGAACGATGTGGTCCGGTACAGGCGGGCGGTGGGCTCGCCGGCGAACCGTACGACCGAGATCTTCGGGTTGCCGGCCTTGGCGTTGATCTCGTCGCCGATGGCCTTCGCGCGGGCCTCGTACTCGCCGATCTTCTGCTCGGCCACGTCCTCCTTGCCGAGTGCGCGCCCGACGAGTCGGATGTTGTCCTTCCACGTCGGCCCGGTGGTCTGCGAGAAGACGGTCGGGGCGATCGCGGACAGCGTCTCGTAGTTCTTCCCGTCGCGGACCTCGGCCGACAGGATCAGGTCGGGCTGCAGAGCGGCGACCTTCTCGAGGTTCACGTCGGAGACCTTGCCCACCGATTCGGCGTCGGCGCCGTACTCGGTGCGGGCGTCGCCGAGATAGTCGGGCAGTCCGGCGCCGCGGTAGTCGGCGTAGCCGGTGAGCGGTGAGCCGAGCAGGAGGACGGCGTCGGTGAAGCTGTTGTCGAGGGTCACGACGCGCTGCGGCTGCGATTCGACGGTGGTGGCCCCGCGGAAGTGTTCGACGGTGCGGGGGAACTCGCCGGCCGATGCGGTCGTTGTCTCCGCAGTGCGGGCGTCGTCCTCGGACGAGGAGCATCCGGTGAGGACGAGGGCGGCGGTCACTCCTACGGCGGCGACGGCGGTCAGAGCGCGACGAGACTGTGTGAACACGGGCGACAACTCCAGGTGGATAAGGTGAGGCTCAGGTTAGTAAGGGGTACCTTAACAGTGGGGTGTCGGGTGTGGTCGCGCCACGGTTCCGGTTCGGGAAGAGATCGGCGCGCGACCTCGGTCCTCGACACGCGGTGGTCCTGTTCGGGCATAGGCCCGAACAGGGACTAAGGTCCTGCTCGAGGCTCTACGGGCCGGAGGCGGAAGGACCCGAGTACGACAGGGAGTAGGACCCGGTCGATCGGGCACGAAAGCACCGTCTACGATTCGATGAGCGCAAGCCGGAGAACGCCTGCCTCGAGCATGAGGCCGGGGTTCGGAGCGAGCCTGCGGAGCGACCAAGGGCACAATCAGGAGGATCAGTGACTGCCGTAGCGCCCCAGCCAGTCCCAGAGATAACCGCGAGGCCGTACCCGCCGCGGCAGGGACCGAAGGGCTCGTTCATCCACAAGATGGTGACGACCACTGATCCCAAGGTGCTCGGGATCATGTATCTGGTCACCTCGTTCGCGTTCTTCCTCATCGGCGGCCTGATGGCGCTGCTGATGCGTACCGAGCTCGCGGTGCCGGGTCTGCAGTTCCTGTCGAACGAGCAGTTCAACCAGCTGTTCACGATGCACGGCACGATCATGCTGCTGCTGTACGCGACGCCGGTCGTGTTCGGCTTCGCGAACTACATCATCCCGCTGCAGATCGGCGCCCCCGACGTGGCGTTCCCGCGTCTGAACGCGTTCAGCTACTGGCTGTACCTGTTCGGCGCGATCATCACCACGGCCGGGTTCATCACCCCCGGTGGTGCCGCGGACTTCGGCTGGACCGCCTACACCCCGCTCACGAGCGCACTGCACTCGCCGGGCATGGGCGCGGACCTGTGGATCATGGGTCTGGCCGTCGCCGGCCTGGGCACGATCCTCGGTGCGGTCAACTTCATCACCACGATCGTGTGCCTGCGCGCACCCGGCATGACCATGTTCCGGATGTCGATCTTCACGTGGAACATCCTGATCACGTCGCTGTTGATCCTGCTCGCGTTCCCGATCCTGACGGCCGCGTTCATGGGCCTGTGGGTGGACCGCCATCTCGGTGCCCACATCTTCGACCCGGCGACCGGCGGTGTCCTGCTGTGGCAGCACCTGTTCTGGTTCTTCGGCCACCCCGAGGTGTACATCATCGCGCTGCCGTTCTTCGGCATCGTCTCGGAGATCTTCCCGGTGTTCTCGCGCAAGCCGATCTTCGGTTACAGCGGCCTGGTGTACGCCACCATCGGCATCGGCGCCCTGTCGATCGCGGTGTGGGCGCACCACATGTACGCCACGGGCGCGGTCCTGCTGCCGTTCTTCTCGTTCATGACGTTCCTCATCGCCGTGCCGACCGGCGTGAAGTTCTTCAACTGGATCGGCACCATGTGGAAGGGGCATCTGACCTTCGAGACCCCGATGCTGTTCTCGGTCGGCTTCCTGGTGACGTTCCTGTTCGGAGGCCTGTCGGGCGTCCTGCTCGCGTCCCCGCCGATCGACTTCCACGTCACCGACTCGTACTTCGTCATCGCGCACTTCCACTACGTGCTGTTCGGCACCATCGTGTTCGCCACCTACGCGGGCATCTACTTCTGGTTCCCGAAGATGACCGGCCGGCTCATGGACGAGCGTCTCGGCAAGTGGCACTTCTGGAGCACGTTCGTCGGCTTCCACGCCACGTTCCTGGTGCAGCACTGGCTCGGTAACGAGGGCATGCCGCGCCGCTACGCCGACTACCTGCCGTCCGACGGGTTCACGTTCCTGAACACGTTCTCCACGATCGGCTCGTTCATCCTCGGCGCCTCGACGCTGCCGTTCCTGTGGAACGTCTTCAAGAGCTACCGCTACGGCCAGGTCGTCACCGTCGACGACCCGTGGGGCTACGGCAACTCCCTCGAGTGGGCCACCAGCTGCCCGCCGCCGCGGCACAACTTCACCGAGCTGCCCCGGATCCGTTCGGAGCGCCCGGCATTCGAGCTGCACTACCCGCACATGGTCGAGCGGATGCGCGCCGAAGCCCACGTCGGACTCACCGGTGGAGCCAAGCACCCCACCACGGTCCTGGAAGACGGCAAGTCCTGACGGACCCCCGTCCCTGCACTACCCGGAAGGCCCCGGCCGACCCCCGCACATCGGGGGAACGGTCGGGGCCTTCCCGCTGCTCGCACCCGGGCTTGGCAGAATGGGTGCGGATTTTCCCTAACGAACGGAGTTTCTCGGTGGGTGCGTCAGACGCCACGGTTCTGGTGACGGTTACAGGTCCGGACAGGCCCGGCGTGACGTCGGTTCTCTTCGGGGCGCTCTCGCGTCACGACGTGAGCCTGCTCGACGTCGAGCAGGTCGTGATCCGGGGCCGGCTCACCCTGGGCGTGCTGGTGCAGTGCCCCACCGATCCGGAGTTGCTGCAGGAGGCGCTCGAGGAGGCGATGGACACCGTCGGGATGCACGTCGACGTGGCGATCGGCGCGGATCCGGATGCCCGCCAGCACGTGTCGACGCACGCCGTCGTGGTGCTGGGCAGCCCCGTCAGTGCGCGGGCGTTCCGGGCGCTGTCCCGGGAGCTGGCCCGACAGGGCGCCAACATCGATTCGATCCGCGGTATCGCCGACTACCCGGTCACGGGGCTCGAACTGATGGTCACCGCGTCGAACACCGACACCGACGCCGACGCGCAGCTGCGGGCGGGCCTCGCCGAGGTCGCGGCCGGGGAGAACGTGGACGTGGCCGTCGAGCGCGGCGGCCTCGCCCGGCGGGCGAAGCGCCTCATCGTGTTCGACGTCGATTCGACGCTGGTGCAGGGTGAGGTCATCGAGATGCTCGCGGCCCGGGCCGGTGTCGAGGACGAGGTGCGTGCGGTCACCGAGGCCGCGATGCGCGGCGAGATCGACTTCACCGAGTCGTTGAACCAGCGGGTCGCCACGCTCGCGGGCCTGGACGCATCCGTCATCGACGACGTCGCGGCCGAGTTGCAGCTCACGCCCGGCGCCCGCACCACGATCCGTACCCTGCGCCGGCTCGGCTACCACTGTGGTGTCGTCTCGGGCGGATTCCGTCAGGTCATCGAGGGGCTCGCGCACGAACTCGAGCTCGACTTCGTACAGGCCAACACGCTCGAGATCGTCGACGGCAAGCTCACGGGCCGGGTCGTCGGTGACGTCGTCGACCGGGCCTACAAGGCCACCGCGCTGCGCAAGTTCGCCGCCGAGGTGGGGGTGCCGATGGAGCAGACCGTCGCGGTCGGTGACGGCGCCAACGACATCGACATGCTCACCGCCGCGGGTCTCGGTGTCGCGTTCAACGCGAAGCCGGCGCTGCGGGAGGTCGCCGACACGGCACTGAACTACCCGTTCCTCGATGCGGTGCTGTTCATTCTGGGCGTCACCCGCGACGAGGTCGAGGCCGCCGACGCTGTCGACGGCGGCGTGCGGCGGGTTCCGCTCGCGTGATCCCGTCCGGCTTCGCGGCCCGGCACGCGGTGCTGGCCGGCGGATACGGCGACCGTCCCGACCCCGCCGATCCGGCGGACGTGCTGGCGATGCCGATCGTCCTGCACATCCCCAAGGCGGACCCGCCCGCGCGCAGCGCCCTGCTCGCGGCGGCGGCGTCGGCGACCGTCGCGCTGTGCCTCGACGACCGGGTCGGGCCCGGCCCGGACGGGGCCCCCGGGCCGTGGCAGGCGTCGTTGCGGGACTGGGTCGGTGCCCGGATCCGGAAGGTGTCACGGCGGGCGCGGGGCGCGCAGTGGCTCGCGGCGCAGGACGTCGACGGGGTGACCGTCGACGTGGACGGCGCGCAGGCCCGCGCACTGGTCCCGGGCCGGGTCGGGGCGCTCGATCCGCGGATCCGTAAGTTGCAGATCGGCGGCACCGAGCTGGATACCGACGATCCCGGACCGGTGCCGGACGGTGTCCCGGTCCTGTGGGTGAACGCGACGCTGGGCATGACGGTCGGCAAGGCCGCCGCACAGGTCGGGCACGCGTCGATGATCCTGGCCGGCGCGATGTCCGCAGATCGAGCGTTCGACTGGGCGGCGGACGGCTACCGGTGTGCGGTCCGGGACGCCGACGAGACGGCGTGGGCGCGGTTGTGTGCCGACGTCGCCGCGGGCCGGGCGATCGCGGTCCGCGACGCGGGATTCACCGAGGTGGCACCGGGTTCGACGACGGTGATCGCGCGGCTCGCCTGACACTGCGACGACACGCACACCGGACCGGTCGGCGCGGCCCGTGTCCGGTGCGCGAAGATGGTGACCGTGTCGGAACCAGATCCTGATCTCCTCATCGATTTCGAAGACGTCGTGATCCGCCGGGGCGGTGCGACCCTCGTCGGTCCCGTCTCCTGGAAGGTGGAACTCGACGAGAAGTGGGTCGTTCTCGGCCCCAACGGCGCGGGCAAGACGTCGCTGCTGCGTATCGCGGCCGCCGAGGTTCATCCCACGTCCGGTGTCGCCCGGCTGCTGGGCGAAACCCTCGGCCGGACCGACGTCACCGAGTTGCGTCCCCGGATCGGCCTGTCGTCGTCCGCTCTCGCCCACCGGGTTCCGGCGGACGAGGTCGTGAAGGATCTCGTGGTGTCCGCCGGGTACGCGGTCCTGGGCCGGTGGCGGGAACGCTACGAGGACATGGACACCGAGCGGGCCGTCGAGATGCTCGAGAGTCTCGGTGCCGAGCATCTGGCCGACCGCACGTACGGGACGCTGTCGGAGGGCGAACGCAAGCGCGTGCTCATCGCGCGGGCGCTCATGACCGACCCGGAGCTGCTACTCCTCGACGAGCCCGCCGCGGGCCTCGACCTCGGTGGCCGCGAGGAGTTGGTCGCGCGGCTCGGGGATCTGGCGTCGGATCCGGATTCGCCCGCGACGGTGCTCATCACGCACCACGTCGAGGAGATTCCGCCGGGCTTCACGCACGCGCTGCTGCTGTCGGAGGGCCGGGTCGTGTCGCAGGGTCTGCTCGACGACGTGATCACCGCCGAGAACCTCAGTGCGGCGTTCAGTCAGTCGATCAGTCTGGACCGCGTCGACGGCCGGTACTTCGCCCGTCGCAGCCGGCTTCCCGGCCGGCACCGGGCCTGACACGCGCGGCGGGGCGGTCGTGAGGTCCCGGTCACTCGGAGCGTAGGTTCCGGATATGGAAACCATGCGTGAGCCCGGCTCTCCGGTCGATCCGAAGGACGCGTCCACCGTCATGTTGGTGCGCGACGGTGCGGACGGGGTGGAGGTGTTCCTGCTGCGCCGAGTGACCGGGATGGCGTTCGCCGGGGGCATGACGGTGTTCCCGGGGGGCGGTGTCGACCCGAGCGACGGCGACGCCGACGTGCGTTGGGCGGGGCCACCGCCGTCGTGGTGGGCGCACCGGTTCGGTGTCGACGAGTCCCGGGCGCAGGCGGCGGTGTGCGCGGCGGTGCGGGAGACGTTCGAGGAGTGCGGGGTGCTGCTCGCCGGCCCGACGGCGGATACCGTCGTCGCGGACACCTCCGGGTACGCGCAGGCCCGCCGCCGGCTCGAATCGCGGGAGTTGTCGTTCGCGGAGTTCCTGGAGCAGGAGAACCTGGTGCTGCGCAGTGACCTGTTGCGGCCGTGGGCCAACTGGATCACCCCGGTTCAGGAGGGACGCCGCTACGACACCCGGTTCTTCGTCGCGGTGCTGCCGCAGGGGCAGCAGGCCGACGGGGACACCTCGGAGGCCGCGGAGGTGGCGTGGCGGACCCCGGCCGCGGCCGTCGACGACTGGCGCGGCAAGCGCAGCATCCTGCTGCCGCCGACGTGGACGCAGCTGACGGAGCTGGGCCGGTACGACGGCGTCGACGCGATTCTCGCTGCGGAGCCGGAGATCTCGCCGATCCTGCCGGATCTGACGTTCGTCGACGGCACGCCGCGGGTGTCGTTCCCGGGGGAAGCCGGCTACTACGGCACCGGGGCCCACCCTTGGTCGACCGCCCAGTAACCTGAGCCGCATGGCTGAGTTTGTGACCCTCGAGGTCTCCGAAGGTATCGGCACGATCCGTCTCGCGCGCCCCCCGATGAACGCGCTGAACCGTCAGGTGCAGGAGGAGATCCGGGCCGCGGCACGACAGGCGACGGTGGATGCGGACGTCAAGGCCGTCATCGTGTACGGCGGCGAGAAGGTGTTCGCGGCGGGTGCCGACATCAAGGAGATGGCGGAGCTCGACTTCGTGCAGATGAGCGAGATCATCGCGGACCTGCAGTCGGCGCTCGGCGCGATCGCCGACATCCCGAAGCCGACGGTCGCCGCGATCACCGGTTATGCGCTCGGTGGCGGTCTCGAACTCGCCCTCGGCGCAGACCGCCGCATCGCCGGTGACAATGTGAAACTCGGTGTCCCCGAGGTGCTTCTGGGCATCATCCCCGGTGGCGGCGGCACGCAGCGCCTGGCGCGTCTGGTCGGGCCGTCGAAGGCGAAGGACATGGTGTTCACGGGCCGTTTCGTCGGCGCCGAGGAGGCCCTCGCGATCGGTCTGATCGACGAGATGGTCGCCCCCGACGAGGTGTACAACGCGGCCCGCACGTGGGCGTCGCAGTTCACCGGTGCCGCGAGCCGCGCGATCGCTGCCGCGAAGGCTGCGATCGACGAGGGGCTGGACACCGATCTGGCGACCGGTCTGAAGATCGAGCAGCACCTGTTCGCGTCGCTGTTCGCCACCGAGGACCGCACGATCGGCATGGCGTCGTTCGTCGAGAACGGTCCCGGTAAGGCGTCGTTCACCGGCAAGTAGCCGCACCGTCCACCTCGCGCGTTTCGCGCACTTGTCGTGGTCCACGCGTCCGGCGGACGACGACGAGTGCGTGAAACGCGGAGGACGGAAACCGGAAAACTAGAACTTGTTCATTGCTTACCTTTCGGTAGGATTCCCCGCATGACTGCTAGCCCGACAGACCCCGCACCCAACCCGCACGCCACGGCCGAAGAGGTCGCGGCCGCGATGCAGGACACCAAGCTCGCCCAGGTCCTGTATCACGACTGGGAGGCGGAGACGTACGACGAGAAGTGGTCGATCTCGTACGACGAGCGCTGCATCGACTACGCGCGCGGGCGCTTCGACGCAGTCGCCGGCGACCAGGACCTGCCCTACGAGCGGGCCCTCGAACTCGGCTGCGGTACGGGCTTCTTCCTGCTCAACCTCATGCAGGGTGGTGTCGCGAAGACCGGTTCGGTCACC
Organism: Prescottella sp. R16; assembly: GCF_030656875.1. Lineage (NCBI taxonomy): Bacteria > Bacillati > Actinomycetota > Actinomycetes > Mycobacteriales > Nocardiaceae > Rhodococcus > Prescottella sp. R16. The sequence goes on along the minus strand of NZ_CP130943.1, from coordinate 3,154,939 downwards.
GACCTGTCGCCCGGCATGGTGAAGGTGGCGCTGCGCAACGCCGAGGGGCTGGGCCTGCCGGTCGACGGTCGGGTGGCGGACGCCGAGCGGATCCCGTACGACGACAACACGTTCGACCTGGTCGTCGGGCACGCGGTGCTGCACCACATCCCGGATGTCGAGCAGTCGCTGCGCGAGGTGATCCGGGTCCTCAAGCCCGGTGGCCGTTTCGTCTTCGCCGGCGAGCCCACCACGGTCGGCGACTTCTACGCCCGTTGGCTCTCTCGCGCCACGTGGTATCTGACCACCAACGTCACCAAGTTCGGCCCGCTCAGCAGCTGGCGTCGTCCGCAGGCCGAGCTCGACGAGTCGTCCCGCGCGGCGGCACTCGAGGCCGTCGTCGACATCCACACGTTCGATCCGGCGGATCTCGAGAAGATGGCACGTTCGGCCGGTGCGGTGCAGGTGCACGCGGCGTCGGAGGAGTTCACGGCCGCGATGCTCGGCTGGCCGGTCCGCACGTTCGAGGCGGCCGTCCCGGAGGGCAAGCTCGGCTGGAACTGGGCCAAGTTCGCGTTCGGCGGCTGGAAGGCTCTCAGCTGGGTCGACGACAACGTCATGAAGCACATCGTCCCGAAGGGCTTCTTCTACAACGCGATGATCACCGGCGTGAAGCCGGGCGCCACCGACTGATCGATTCTGCTCGCACGTGGGATACGACTTCACACTCGACGATGTCGACTATCTGCGCAGCGGCGACGGTGTCGCCGCGCTCGCGGAGACGGCGGAGTCGGAACTGTCCACGCGCACGCGCCTGGCCGACATCGGTCGGGCGCGTACGCGTTTCGGTGATCGTGCCGGACTGCTGATCGAGACGGTGCTGCTGCGCCGCAAGGCGGAGGCCAAGCTCGACGGGGGAGCGGCGTGGCTGCTCACCGACGATGCGGTGCAGCAGGCGACGCCGTCGCTGGTGGCCCGCCGTCGCAGCGTCCGGTTGACGGGCCGACGCGTCCACGACGTCACCTGTTCGATCGGGGCGGAGTTGTCGGCGCTGGTTCCGGTGGCGGACACCGTGATCGGCAGCGACCTCGACCCGGTGCGGCTGGCGATGGCCGCGCACAACGTGCCCGGTGCGGTGCTGGTGCGGGCGGACGCGCTGCGCCCGTGCACCCGCGACACCGTGGTGATCGCGGACCCGGCCCGCCGCTCGGGTGGCAAGCGCACCCACGATCCGGCGGCGCTGATGCCGCCGCTGCCGGACCTCCTCGACGTCTACGCCGGCCGCGACCTCGCTGTGAAGTGTGCTCCGGGACTGGATTTCGATGCTCTCGACTGGGACGGCGAAGTGGAGATCGTCTCGCTCGACGGCGGGGTGCGGGAGGCGTGCCTGTGGTCGCCGGGCCTGGCCGGGACCGGGGTGCGCCGGCGGGCGAGCGTGCTGCGGTCGGACGGGTCGGCCTGGGAGATCACCGACGCCGAGCCCGACGACATCCCGGAACGCGAACCGGGGGAGTGGATCGTCGACCCGGACGGTGCCGTCGTCCGGGCGGGGCTGGTGCGGCACTACGCGGCCCGGCACGGGCTGTGGCAACTCGATCCGCGGATCGCGTACCTGACCGGCGACCGCGTGCCCGACGGGGTCCGCGGATTCCGGATCCTGTCGCAACTCAAATACACGGAAAAGGCGCTGCGGCAGGAACTGTCGGCCCGGGACTGCGGGTCCGCGGAGATCCTGGTCCGGGGTCTCGACGTCGACCCGGACGCACTGCGGCGTCGACTGAAACTGCGGGGGGCGACGCCACTGTCGGTGGTGCTCACCCGCATCGGGCGCACGCCGGTCGCGTTCGTGTGTGCAGCCCGGGACTGAGCGCCTATTTCAGGACGAACAGTTCGCCGATGAGTGTCGGGGTGAGGATCTCGCCGTCCGGTCCGATCGAGGTGCCGGCGGTGAATCCGGTGGCGCCGGGCAGCACGTCCTGGTCGAGGGTCTCACCGGTTCCGAGGTCGAACGTGAGCAGTGTGACACCGCCGTCGCTGCCGCGGACCGTCGTGTGGCCGGTGCCGCCGGCTGTCTGGGCCGCGCCTCCGACCGGTGCGAGATCGTCGCGTTCCCAAACGGTTTCGACGCTGTCGCCGCGGTCCCGGAGTGCGATCAGGTGCGCGTTCTCGCCGCCTGCCGGGACGATCAGCCCGTCGGCGGACACGGACGGGCCGTCGAGCGGACGGTAGCCGAGGTCGTGGCTCCACTTCGGGGTGCCGGTCTCGGCGTCGACCGCCCACAGCTGCCCGGCATTGTCGTTCGCGTACACCGTGGCCCCGTCTGCGGACAGGACCGGGGCGCCGGCCGGACCGTCGTCGAGCGTCGTCGTCGACCACACCGGTTCGATGCGGGGACTGTCGCCGCCGGTGTACTGCATCGCGACCAGGTCGGCGCGGGACTCTCCCGGCCGGGTGAAGGTGAGCACGAACCGGCCGTTGCCGAGGTCGATCGCGGGTGGATTCGCGACGGGGCATGCCGGGCCGCCGTCGAAGCACGCGTCGAGGCCCAGCCCGTTCGGGACCGGGTCCACGTTCGCGTCCTGTGTGAACGATGCGGGCGGGATCAGGTCGTACGGGGCGGCCACCCGGTCACCGGTCTGCGGGTCGAGGATCACGATCTGCCCGAGATGCGTAACGAACAGCAGCCTTCCGTCACCGGTGAACTGGGCGGACAGGGGTGTTCCGGTCACCGGCCGGAACCACCGCAGCTGGCCGCGCTGGTCGAACGAGCTCATCGCCCCCTCGGTGCCCACGTACACGTTGGTCCTGTCGTCGACGATCGGGGACGACGTCGCCGCCCCGGGGCCCGTCCACACACACCAGCGTTTGCGGCCGGAGTCGAGCTGGAACGACAGCAGGTTGCAGCCCTCGCCGGCCTGGGAGGTGAGGAAGACCTGCCCGTTCGCGGCGACCGTCGCCCGGACCGGAGTCGGGGCACCCACGGGACGCGACCACGTGAATTCCGGTGTGCGGGGGCCGGTGACACCGCTCGTGTCGCTGTTTCGGGCGTCGGCGTGCATGCCCGGCCAGCCACCGCCGCCGAAAACGTTCTCGGTGCCGGAATCCGCGCCGCATCCCACGAGCAGGAGAGCCGAGACCGCCGTCAGCGTTGCCGCCGACGACCTGAGGGCGCGCCGCATTCCATCTCCTCGAGTCGGTGTCTGCCGGTTGTCGACCGGACCCTGCGGGAACCGGCACGGACGAGACTATCCCGGCCACGATTTCGTATCGGCAGACCCCGATTCGTGGGACGCTCGAAGCAGGCTCGGTCGAGGAGGCGTCATGCGCATCGGTGTCCCGAAGGAGATCAAGAGCGGTGAGCTGCGGGTCGCCCTCACCCCGCTCGCGGTGGCCGAACTGCGGGCCCGAGGGCACGAGATCCTCGTCGAGCGGGGCGCCGGTGACGGATCCTCGCTTCCGGACGCGGATTTCGCCGCCGCCGGGGCCCGGATCGTCGAATCTCCGGACGACGTGTGGGCGGATACGGAGCTGATCGTCAAGGTGAAGGAACCGTTGCCCCCGGAGTACGGGCGGATGCGCCGCGGACAGGTCCTGTTCACGTATCTGCATCTCGCGGCGTCCCTCGAGTGCACCGAGGCGCTGCTGTCGAGCGGCGTCACGGCGATCGCATACGAGACGGTCGAGCGGGCGGACGGGACACTGCCGCTGCTCGCACCGATGAGCGAGGTCGCCGGCCGGCTCGCCACCCAGGTGGGGGCGCACGCGTTGCAGGCCACCGCCGGACCGGACGGACTGCGGGGCCGCGGGATCCTGCTCGGCGGGGTGCCGGGCGTGGCGCCGGCCCGGGTCGCGGTCATCGGGGCGGGGAGCGTCGGAACGCAGGCGACGGCCGTCGCGGTCGGTATGGGTGCCCGGGTGACGGTGTTGGACCGGGACGTCGATCGACTGCGGGCCGCGCACACACGGTTCGGTTCGCGGATCACGACGGCGGTGTCCACCGGCACCGAACTCGACGCGATCCTCGCCGATGCGGACCTGGTGATCGGCGCGGTTCTGGTCCCGGGTGCCCGCGCTCCCCGGGTCGTGTCGTCCCGGCAGGTGTCGGGGATGCTGCCGGGCAGTGTTCTGGTCGACATCGCGATCGATCAGGGCGGGTGTTTCGAGGATTCCCGACCTACGACACACGACCATCCCACATTTTCTGTTCACAATTCAATCATGTACGCCGTTCCCAATATGCCGAGCATTGTTCCCCACACGTCCACCCATGCATTGGTAAATGTCACATTGCCGTACGTCGCGGCGATCGCCGGGCGGGGATGGCGGGACGCGATGGCCACGGACCCGTCGCTCGCGAGGGGGCTCAATACCTGGTCAGGGCAGGTGACCCACGCTCCGGTCGCGCTCGCACACGCCCTGCCGCACGTGCCCGTGGACAGTGCCCTGCGCGAGTGACCGGAGGGCGAACAGGACGATTGTGTGAACGGTGTGGGCGTTGTCCGTCCGGCGGCACCGAATTGTTGCCGATCGTTTACATATTCTGCTGCGACACGCCACCGCAGGACGGGTCTAATAGCTTCATGCAGTCGGGAACGGGTAACGAATCCGCGGCGCGGATGCAGGAAACGGACTATCTGCTGGGTTCACCGGCCGCCGGGCGTGCCATTGCGGTGGCATTGGTTGCCGGGATCGCGGCGGCGGTCGGCATCGCCCTGAACTCGGTCGTCGCAGTGGTCGTCACGGCTCTCGTCGGCGCGGTCACCGCCTATCTCACCGCGCACGACGACGATTGGGCGCTCCGCCTGCACCGGCGCCGGGCCCGACGCCGCCGGGTGGCGGTGGCGCCGTCGTGGAAGACGTCGACCACCCCGGCCTGGGACTCTCGGAACGTCGGACGGCACGCCGCGTAACGCACACCCGGGCCACGTGACCGGGCGCACAATACCGGTCCGTAGGCTTGTCGACCATGACGAGCATGTGGGGCGCACCGTTGCGCTCGAGGTGGCGCGGATCCCGTCGGCGGGACAGCGATCAGGCCCGGTTCCTGACGGTGGCGTCGTTGAAATGGGTGATCGCCAACAAGGCGTACACCCCGTGGTATCTGGTCCGCTACTACCGTCTGGCCAAGTTCAAACTGGCCAACCCGCACATCGTCACCCGTGGCATGGTGTTCCTCGGCAAGAACGTCGAGATCCACTCCACCCCCGGCCTGTCGCGCATGGAGATCGGCAAGTGGGTGCACATCGGCGACGGCAACGCCCTGCGCTGCCACGAAGGCTCGCTGCGCATCGGCGACAAGGTCGTGTTCGGCAAGGACAACGTCGTCAACACCTACATCGACATCGAGATCGGCGCCTCGACCCTGGTCGCGGACTGGTGCTACATCTGCGACTTCGACCACCGCACCGAGGACGTCACCTATCCGATCAAGGATCAGGGCATCGTCAAGGGACCGGTCCGGATCGGCCCCGACACGTGGATCGCCGCCAAGGTCTCCGTGCTGCGCAACACCCGCGTCGGCCGCGGCTGCGTCCTCGGCGCCCACGCCGTCGTCAAGGGTGAGATCCCCGACTTCTCCATCGCCGTCGGTTCCCCGGCCAAGGTCGTCAAGAACCGCCGCGCCGAATGGGAATCGGGCGCCGAGGACCGCGCCGCCTACATCGCCGCCCTCGAGGACATCGCCCGCAAGAAGAGTTCCTAGCGCCCGCGTAGTACCAGCCTGTGCGCCCTTGTCGGCAGTAGCAACCACCGACAAGGGTGCACAGCGGTCACCGGCCCGGCAGGGGATGTTCCGGAATCACCGGCCGGGCCAGAGGGTGCCGGACGCGACGTTTCGCGGCCGCGTACACCTGGACGGTTTCCTCGGCGACTTTGCCCCAGTCGAAGTCGGCGGTGAGCCGGTCGCGGGCGGCCCGCGCGCGTACCTGGGCGGCGTCCGGGTCGTCGAGGGTGCGGCGGACGGCACTCGTGAGGCCGTCGACGTCGCCGGGTGCGAAGGACAGCCCGGTCGTCCCGTCGACGACGGCTTCACCGAGACCGCCGGCGGTGGATGCGATCAGGGGGGTACCGGCGGCCGCGGCCTCGAGGGCGATGATCCCGAACGGCTCGTAGCGGCTGGGCAGCACGATCGCGTCGGCGCCGTGCAACCAGCCGAGCAGTTCCTCGTGGTCGAGGTTGCCGAGGAACGTCACCGAACGGACGACCCGGTGGGTGCGGGCCTGCTGCTGCAACCATTCGAACTGGGTACCCTCGCCGGCGATCGCCAACGTGGTGCCGGGATGGGTGCGGCGGATCCGGGGCAGGGCCGCGATCGCGTCCTGAATGCCTTTCTCGTATTCGAGCCGTCCCACGTACAGCAGGGTCGCGGGACCGGACCGGGGGGCGCGCGCCCGATAGTTCCACGTAGTGACGTCGATACCGTTGCGGATCACGGTGATCGGCGGCAGGTCGGGTCCGTACAGCTGCGTGACCTCGTCCTCCATCGACGCCGAGCACGTGATGATCGAGTCGGATTCGTTGGCGAGCCACCACTCCACCGAATGCACCTGTCGGTTGATCTTCCCGGAGATCCAGCCGCTGTGCCGGCCCGCTTCCGACGCGTGCAGCGTCGACACGAGCGGCACGTCGTAGAACTCGGCGAGTGCGATCGCCGGGTGCGCGACCAGCCAGTCGTGGGCGTGCACGACGTCGGGCTGCCAGCCGTCGCCGATCCCGCCCTTCGACAGTGCGACACCGGCCCGGACCATCGCGTGGCCCATCGCGAGCGTCCACGCGAGCATGTCCTCACCGAACACGAAGTGCGGTGAATCCTCCGCGACCGCGACGACGAGGACGCCGTCGGCGATCTCGGTGACCGTCGGATGCGTCGACGCGTCGGTGCCCGTCGGCCGCCGGGACAGCACGACGACCTCGTGCCCGGCGGCGGCCAGTTCGGTCGCCAGATGGTGGACGTGCCGCCCCAACCCGCCCACCACGACGGGCGGGTACTCCCACGACACGATCAGAATCTTCATTTTTTCTCGCTCCCCAGCGGATCAGATGGTCGCGGTGTCGCGGCCGGGCAGTCGCCGCGCGTCGAGCGCGGGAAACAGCCCGTCGGCGGCGTTCCAACCGTCGGCGAGCCTGCGGGCGGTCTCGTGGCGTCCGGACGCGACGGCGTCGGCGATCTCCCGCAACGCGTGCGCGTGCTTGTGGGCCCGGTCGCGCGCGTATCCGGCCGCCGAGTCCTTGCTGACCATGAACGCCCAGTCGCTCGAGACCGTCATCAGCGTCTCACGCAGCATCTGGTCGTGGACCCGATTGCGTAGTTCCGGGGTTTCCCGGTGCGCATCGCGGTCCTTGTCGATCGTGTCGAGCGCGGTCGCGACGACCTCGGCGTTGAGTTGGACGAGGTCGCGCACCTGGTCGCCGGCCCATACCCGCCAGTCCTTGCCGGACCCCCACGACGAGTCCTGCAGTTCGACCGGCTGCCCGACGTAGCCGCGGGCGCGGGCATCGGAAAGGGTGCCGATCTCGATGCCGGCCTCGGGCAGGGCCCGCAACACCTTCTCGAGCCACTGTGGCCCCTCGTACCACCAGTGCCCGAACAGTTCGGTGTCGAAGGCGGCCACCACGAGCGCGTCGCGTCCGGTGCGCGCGGATTCGCTGCGCAGCCGGCGCCGGACGGTCTCGACGAAGTCGTCGACGTGCTTGTCGACGGCCGCCGCGGCGAGGTCCGGATCGTAGGGAGCCTTCTTCTCCGACGGTGTGGTCCGTGACGTGACACGAGCCGGTTTGAGTCCGGTGTCGTGGTCGTACGTGTGGAAGTCGCGGTAGGCGCCGTGGCCGGGGTAGCCGTCCTTCGGTGACCACACCCGGTACGAGACCTCGAGGTCGCGGCCGAACGCCACGACGTCCGAATCCCACACCGGACGGCCGAGCGAGGTGTCGCCGCGCAGGGCGGGACCGTCGACCATGAAATGGGAGACGCCGGCCGCCGCGTACTGCGACTCGAGGCCGGGGGTGTAGCCGCACTCGGGTGCCCAGATACCGGACGGGGTGTGCCCCCAGCGGGCACGGGCGTCCGCGAGTCCCTCGGTGAGGGAGAACGCGCGCAGCCGCGGATCGAGCAGCGGCTGGAACGGGTGCGCGAGCGGGCCACCGAGGAGTTCGAACGTCTCGGCGTCGATCAGCTCCCGAAGAACTGCGGAACCGCCGTGGCGCCAACGGGTTTCGAAATCCTCGAGGGCGGCGGCGGACGCCCGGTGCTCGCGGGCGCCGAGCTCCCGGTGCGACTCCGACCGCATGCCCGCGGCCTCGTGGGCACGCAGCTGCCAGTTGCCGATCCAGTGGTGCATGCCGGCGAGGCAGTGCGGATCGTCGAGCTGCGCCGCCAGCACCGGTGTGATGCCGAGTGTGAGCAGCCGGGTGCGGCCCTCGGCGGCGAGTCGGCGCAGCACCGACGTCACCGGCAGATACGTCGCCGCCCACGACTGGTACAGCCATTCCTCACCGACCGGCCAGCGGCCGTGGTTCGCGAGCCACGGCAGGTGCGAATGCAGCACCAGGGCGAACATGCCCGGCTCGCGGGTCCCCCCGGAAACACCTTTCACGGCAGTCACTTCCGAGGATCCTTGACGGCGATCGCCACGAGATCGAGGCTCGCGTCGATGTCGGGTTCGCGCAGAACGAAATCGTCGACGCCGATCCCCTCGACGTCCCGGCACAGGTCCTCGGGCCACGGCTCGCCGGCCAGGGCCCGCTCGATCTGCGCGTCGATGAAGGACCCGCCGTGCTTGGCGTCGAGCTCCCGCAGACGCGGACCGTGATGGACACCCGTCATGAGTTCCACCCGGAAACCGGCGTCGACCAACAGTTCGGTCAGCTCGGCGGCATTCAACTCACGTGTGTGGAACGGGTTGAGGGGGGTGTCGCGGCCGGGGGAGAACGTGATCCGGTTGGGGGTGCTCACCAGAAGTTCGCCACCGTCGCGGAGCACCCGGTGGCACTCGCGCAGGAACTGGCCCTGATCCCACAGGTGCTCGATCACCTGGAAGTTGACGACCGTGTCGACCGAGCCGTCGGGCAACGGAAGATCGGCGAGATTGCCGTGCAGCATCTCCACCCGGGGGTAGCGGGCGCGGACGTGCTCGACGGCCGAGATGTCGTAGTCGAGACCCGTGACCGTCGTGGCGACATCGGCAATCATGTTGGCGCCGTAGCCTTCTCCCGATCCGGCCTCGAGTACCGCGCGGCCCGCGCAACGGGAGAGCAGATCCCGGTAGACCACCTCGTGGCGGCGGAACCAGTAGTTCTCCTCCGGGATGCCGGGCACGGTCCGCTCGCCGGTCAGGGGCAGGGTGGGGGTGGTCGACTCGCCGGCGGAAGACGGGGTCGGTTCACCGACGGAAGGCGTCGTCGGCTCGCCGGCAGAGGGCATCGTCGGCTCACCGACTGTGGATTTGCTCACCTCAGCGAGGTTAGTGGCCACTCTCGGACACCTGTAAAGGTGGTTCACATCACAGCGGTCGAGACGGGGGTCGCGGTTAGAGTGAGGCCGGATTCCACAAAAGTTACCGGCGGGTAACTTAGCGTGGGGTAACGTGTCGCACAGCCAACGTGCGACGAAATTACTTACGAGAGCTCGGTACAAGTCGCGGAGATTCTCGCGACCATCAGCCGGCTACACACAGGAGGTCGACGAAGACCCATGACGAACATCGTCGTTTTGATCAAGCAGGTCCCCGATACGTGGTCCGAGCGCAAGCTCACCGACGGCGACTTCACGCTTGACCGCGAGGCTGCCGACGCAGTGCTCGACGAGATCAACGAGCGCGCCGTCGAGGAAGCCCTCCTCATCAAGGAGAAGGACGGCGGCGAGGTGATCGTGCTGTGCGCCGGTCCCGACCGCGCCACCGACGCCATCCGCAAGGCGCTGTCCATGGGTGCCGACAAGGCCGTTCACGTCAACGATCCGGCGCTGCACGGCTCCGACGCGGTCCAGACCGGCTGGACGCTGGCTGCCGCGCTCGGCCAGATCAGCTTCGAGAACGGTGAGGCCGCCGACCTGGTCATCGCCGGTAACGAGGCCACCGACGGCCGCATCGGCGCCGTCCCGGCCATCATCGCCGAGTACCTGGGCCTGCCGCAGCTCACGCAGCTGCGCAAGCTGACCGTCGCCGACGGCAAGGTCACCGGCGAGCGCGAGACCGACGAGGGCGTCTTCGGCCTCGAGGCGGGCCTGCCGGCCATCGTCTCGGTCACCGAGAAGATCAACGAGCCGCGCTTCCCGTCCTTCAAGGGCATCATGGCCGCGAAGAAGAAGGAAGTTCAGGTCCTCACCCTGGCCGACCTGGGTGTCGATCCGGAGACCGTGGGTGTCGCCAACGCCGGCACCACCGTCACCGCGTCCACCCCGAAGCCCCCGCGTACCGCTGGCGAGCGTGTCACCGACGAGGGCGACGGCGGCAGCAAGATCGCCGCGTACCTCGTGGGCCAGAAGATCATCTGATCGCACCCCTCGAGACCAGCAGACAAGACTCAGGAGAAGTAAGCAATGGCAGAAGTACTCGTGCTCGTCGAGCACGCCGAGGGTGCACTCAAGAAGGTCAGCACCGAGCTCATCACCGCCGCCCGCGCGCTCGGTGAGCCGTCCGCCGTCGTCACCGGCCCGGCCGGCACGGCCGCGAAGCTGGCCGACGCACTGGCCGCCGCCGGTGCCGCGAAGATCTACGTCGCCGAGTCCGACGACATCGAGGGCTACCTGGTGACCCCGAAGGTCGACGTCCTCGCGAGCCTCGTCGAGACCTCCGGCCCCGCCGCCGTCGTCCTCGCCGCCAGCATCGAGGGCAAGGAGGTCGCCGGACGTCTGGCGGCCCGTATCGGCTCCGGCCTGCTGTCCGACGTCGTCGACATCAAGGCCGACGGCAGCGTCGTCCACTCGATCTTCGGTGGTGCCTTCACCGTCGACGCCAAGGCCAACGGCGAGGTTCCGGTCATCTCGGTCCGCCCGGGCGCCGTCGAGGCCGCCCCGCAGGCCGCGGCCGGCGAGCAGGTCGTCGTCGAGGTTCCGGCCCAGGACGAGAGCGCCGTCAAGGTCGTCTCCCGTGAGCCCATCGTCGGTGGCGATCGCCCCGAGCTCACCGAGGCGTCGGTCGTCGTCTCCGGTGGCCGCGGCGTCGGCTCGGCCGACAAGTTCTCGGTCGTCGAGGAGCTCGCCGACTCGCTCGGTGCCGCCGTCGGTGCCTCGCGTGCCGCCGTCGACTCCGGCTACTACCCGGGCCAGTTCCAGGTCGGTCAGACCGGTAAGACGGTCTCCCCGCAGCTGTACATCGCGCTCGGCATCTCCGGCGCCATCCAGCACCGCGCCGGCATGCAGACCTCGAAGACCATCGTCGCGGTCAACAAGGACGAAGAGGCCCCGATCTTCGAGATCGCGGACTACGGTGTCGTCGGCGACCTGTTCAACGTCGCCCCGCAGCTGACCGAGGCCGTCAAGGCTCACAAGGGCTGACACCCACCCGCTCGGCAACCGACGCCCCGTCACCGCTTCCGGTGACGGGGCGTCGTGCTGTCCTCCGGCGGCGCGCGCTGCGCGCGACTCGACGTCCTGCGCGCTCAATCGTGCGCGCAGGACGTCAACGTGCGCGCGGCGCCTCACCGAGTGGCCGAGGCCGGACCGCGGCGCGGCGCATAGCCCGGTGAATACGGGCACCGATCACCTCCGGACGTGCGAGGTCCCTCCACACCCAGCGCACCACCTCCCAGCCGGCGTCTCGGATCCGGTCCTCGCGTTGCTTCTCCGCGAACACTGCATCCCCGGGGTCCTGGCCGTCACGAAGGTACTTGCCGTACTTCACCTTCCCGTCGAACTCCCCGACGACACCGGCGTCCGAGAACAGGAAGTCGACCCGACCCAGGAATCGGCCGTCCGGGTCGAGCAGCGATCGTTGCAATTCCGGGGCCGGCACGTCGAGCCCGGCGAGTACAACGCGGCTGCGGGACTCGCCGACGCTCTCACTGCGTCCGTCCAGGAACGCGAGCGCCCGCAGTGCGGCGGGGTACCCGGGTCTCCGCTCCGCGTAGGACAGGGCGTCGGCCGGATCGTCGGTTCGGATCGAGCCGGTGTGCAGCGCGGCATCACCGGTGACGACCGCGGACTCGAAAGGAGTTGTCCGGCACAAGTCGGCCACGGTGCGAGCGAGTGAGGTGATGCGGAGGCCGCCTGTTTCCACGACATCCCGATCGGCCAGCGGCGCACAGTGCGAGTGCAGCAGTCGGGTGCGACGGCCGCCGGACGTCCGGACCCGCGTGACGTGGACGCGATCGAGTGGGATCCGCCACAAGGGTAACCCGTGTAGAGCAGCCGCAGACTGGTGACTGACGACGGCGTCCGCACTCACCTTCGGTAGCGTCGCGCGGACGAGTTCGAGGTGTTGCTGCGACGGTTCGAGGTCGGCATGTGCGTCGTGGGCGAGGTAGGCGCCGGGCCGTAATCGGTGCAGCCCGCCGGTGCGGCACAGGGTCCGGATCTCGGCGTCGGTGTAGCCGTGGGCCAGTGCGTCGCTGCGACGGAGCAGCCGTGGTGTCTCGGTCATGTCGTCCATCGTGGAAGCCGGCCGGGGTCTACGCGAGACCCGTTTCGGAATCTGTGGACAACTTCGACGCTGTCCACAGGTTCCTGCGCGCGACTCGACGTCCTGCGCGCGCAATCGTGCGCGCAGGACGTCAACGTGCGCGCAGCGCGTTCACCGAACCTGCATCGACGCGTCACGGAGCAGACGCCCCGGCGCTGTCGACGGGCGATAGACCTGCAGCATGACAACTTCGCCGTTCGTCGAAACCGTCTGTTCTGCGCACACGACCCCGCGCTACTCCCTGATCGTCTCCGCCGACCGTGACCATCGGCAGGCCGCGCAGCGGCTGCGCTACCGGGTGTTCTCCACCGAACCCGGCTTCGTTCTTCCCCTCGACGAGGCGCTGCTCGACGCCGACCGGTTCGACGAGTTCTGTGACCATCTGCTCGTCCGCGACAACCGGACGGGTGAGTTCGTCGGCTGCTACCGGATGCTGCCGCCGGACGGTGCTCGCGCCGCGGGCGGCTACTACACCGCCACCGAGTTCGATCTCGCGAATCTCGACCCGGCCGGTCTGCGGGTCGTGGAGATGGGGCGGGCGTGCGTCGACGCCGCGCACCGGAACGGGTCGGTGCTGGCGCTCATGTGGGCCGGAATCCTGCACTATCTGCAGCTCACCGGCCACGACAGTGTCATGGGCTGTGTGTCGGTTCCGATGCAGGACCGGCCCGACGCGGTGCCGGGGGCGAACGTCCGCGCGGTCCGGGATCTGCTGCTGGCCCGGCACGCCGCCGACCCGGGCCGGTGGGTGCGGCCGCGGCGGCCCGTGCGGGTCGACGGGCGCCCGCTCGACGACATCGCCGCCGCCGAGCGCGCCGTGGTGCCGCCGCTGTTGCGCGGATACCTGCGGTTGGGTGCGCGGATCCACGGGCAGCCCGCCCACGATCCGGACTTCGGTGTCGCCGACTTCGTGGCGGTCCAGAGCCTGCACGGCGCGGACACCCGCTATCTCGAGCGGTTGCGTCGGGCGTCGGCGGTGGTCGAGGCCGCGGCGTGAGCGGGCACGCGTGGCAGCCGGTGAGCCCGTGCGGTGCGGGGTGTCTGCCGCGGCGTCCGGAACGGGTGCCGACGGTGGTGGCGGCGGCCCGCTGGTGCGCCCTGGTCCTGGTGGCGTCGTCGACGCTGCTGCTGCCGCTGGTACGGCTGCTGCCGGCCGGTCTGCGGACGGCGGTGCACCGCAGCCTGGCGCGGGTGGCATTGCACAGCATCGGGATTCGCCTCGATCGAGGACGCCGGGTGGACGTCGGTGAGATGGGTGGGGGTGCGTTCGTCGTCGCGGGGCACACGTCGTGGCTGGATGTCCTGGTACTCGCAGCGGTGACGCCGGGCCGGTTCGTCGCCCGCGCGGATCTGGTGTCGTGGCCGCTGCTCGGTGTCGTGGCCCGGTGGGCGGGTGTCGTCCCGATCGAACGGGACCGGCTGCGCCGGCTGCCCGCGACGGTCGCGGTGGTGCGGGATCGGCTGGCGGCGGGGGAGACGGTGATCGCGTTCCCGGAGGGCACCACGTGGTGCGGCCGGGTGTACGGGCGGTTCCGTCCGGCGCTGTTCCAGGCCGCGATCGATTCGGGCCGGCCGGTGGTGCCGGTGTCGATCGGCTATGTCGACGCGTCCGGGGAGCGGACGACGGGCCCGAGTTTCGTGGGCGACGAGGAGATCGGCGCGTCGATGCGGCGGATCCTGCGGAGCCGTGGCGTGCGGGCCGAGGTGGTGGTGGGTCCGGTGCAGCGGCCGGGTGGGGATCGTCGCGAACTCGCCGCTCGGTGCGAGCGGTACGTGCGACGGGTGGCCGGCGCCTCCGCGGACGTGACCGCTGCGGCGGACGGGCTATCCTTGACGGGCCATGATCTCGCCTGCGCCCAGTCCCGCGGTCTACCTCGACCACGCCGCGACCACCCCGATGTATCCGGCCACGATCGAGGCGATGACCGAGATCTTCGCGACCGTGGGCAACGCGTCGTCGTTGCACGGGTCGGGTAGGGCCGCCCGTCGCCGGATCGAGGAGTCCCGCGAGTCCATCGCGGCGTGCCTCGGTGCCCGCCCGTCCGAGGTGATCTTCACCTCCGGCGGCACCGAGAGCGACAATCTCGCGGTCAAGGGCATCTTCTGGGCGCGACGGGACGCCGATCCGCGTCGTACCCGCATCCTGGCGAGCGCTGTCGAACATCATGCGGTGCTCGACGCCGTCGAGTGGCTGGTGACGCACGAGGGTGCGCAGGTGACGTGGCTGCCGGTCGACGAACACGGCGCCGTCGACCCGGAGACGGTGCGGACCGAACTGGCCCGCCACGCCGACGAGGTCGCGCTGGTGACCGTCATGTGGGCCAACAACGAGGTCGGCACGATCAACCCGGTGTCCGAGATCGCTGCGATCGCCTCCTCCTACGACGTCCCGATCCATTCCGACGCGGTGCAGGCCGCCGCGCATCTGCCCGTCGACTTCGCCGCGAGCGGACTGTCGGCGCTGAGTCTCGCCGGGCACAAGCTCGGCGGCCCGCACGGCGTCGGCGTCCTGCTGCTGGGCCGGCAGGTGCCGTGCGTGCCGCTGCTGCACGGCGGCGGGCACGAGCGCGACGTCCGCTCCGGCACGCAGGACACCGCGTCGATCGTCGGGCTCGCGGCGGCGCTGCGGATCACGACGGCCGAGATGGACGAGCGGGCGGCCGAGCTGACCGAACTGCGGGACAGCCTGATCTCCGGGGTGCGGGCGATCGTGCCCGATGCGATTCTCAACGGTGCGACGGGTGCGGCGCGACTGCCCGGTAACGCGCACTTCACGTTCCCCGGCTGCGAGGGCGATTCGCTGCTCATGCTGCTCGACGTCGCCGGGGTCGAATGTTCGACCGGGTCGGCGTGCACGGCCGGGGTCGCGAGCGCGAGTCACGTGTTGACG
The DNA here is from genome assembly GCF_030656875.1 of Prescottella sp. R16. Classification (NCBI taxonomy): domain Bacteria; kingdom Bacillati; phylum Actinomycetota; class Actinomycetes; order Mycobacteriales; family Nocardiaceae; genus Rhodococcus; species Prescottella sp. R16. The sequence continues at coordinate 3,139,456 of NZ_CP130943.1, read as the reverse complement.
TCGATGGGTGTCGACCCGGTCGTGGCACGGGGTTCGCTGCGATTCTCGTTGGGGCACACGTCGTCCCGACGCGACGTCGAGGCGCTGCTGGCGGCGCTGCCACAGGTGATCGAACGGGCCCGGGCCGCCGGACTGGCCGACACGACACGGAGGTAATCGGTAGATGCGAGTTCTGGCAGCGATGAGCGGCGGTGTCGATTCCGCGGTCGCCGCGGCGCGCGCGGTGGCCGCCGGCCACGACGTGGTGGGGGTGCATCTGGCGCTGTCCACTGCGCCGGGCACCCTGCGGACCGGGTCGCGGGGCTGCTGCTCCAAGGAGGACGCGGGCGATGCCAAGCGGGCCGCCGATGTCCTCGGAATCCCTTTCTACGTATGGGATTTCGCCGACCGCTTCAAGGAAGACGTGATCGACGACTTCGTCGAGTCGTATGCGGCGGGGGAGACCCCCAACCCGTGCCTGCGCTGCAACGAGAAGATCAAGTTCTCGGCGCTCGCGGAGCGGGCGTACGCGCTGGGTTTCGACGCGGTCGCGACCGGCCACTACGCGCGGCTCGAGAACGGTGAGCTGCGGCGCGCCGTCGACGCCGACAAGGACCAGTCGTACGTGCTCGCGGTGCTCACCGCGAAGCAGTTGTCGCGGGCGATGTTCCCGGTCGGCGACACCCCCAAGGAACAGATCCGCGCGGAGGCCGCCGAGCGGGGCCTCGCGGTCGCGAACAAGCCCGACAGCCACGACATCTGCTTCATCCCGTCCGGTGACACCCGGGCGTTCCTCGGCGCGAAGATCGGGATCCGTCCCGGCGCCGTCGTCGACGCCGACACCGGTGAGGTGCTCGGGCAGCACGACGGCGTCCACGGGTTCACGATCGGCCAGCGCAAGGGCCTCGGTGTGGAGGGGCCGGCCGCGAACGGCAAGCCCCGCTACGTGACCGCGATCGAACCCGAGACCGGCACCGTGCAGGTGGGTTCGGTGGACCGGTTGAACGTGTGGACGATCACCGCGGACCGGCCGATCTGGACGTCGGGGCAGACCCCCGAGGGGCCGATCGAGTGCGTCGTGCAGGTGCGCGCGCACGGCGGTACCGCGCCCGCGGTCGCCGAAGCCACGCCCGACGGCATCGTGGTCCGGCTCGCCGAGCCGCTGACCGGTGTCGCGAAGGGGCAGGCCGTCGTGCTGTACCGCCCGGACGCCGCCGGTGACATCGTGATCGGCAGCGGCACCATCTCGGGCACGTCCACGGACCGGCCGTGACGGACACCCGGGTTCCCGTCGGGGTGGCGACGGGCATCGGGTCGTGGCCGGGTACCGATCCGCGGATGGCCGCGGAGATCGTCGTCGGGGAACTGCCCGGCCTGCCGCATCTGGTGGAACTGCCCGCGCGCGGTGTCGGCGCCGATCTGATCGGCCGGGCCGCGGCACTGCTGGTCGACATGCCGCTGGACACGTCCACCACCGGGTACCGGCTGGCGCAGCGGCCCGGTGCGGCGACCCGGGCGGCCCGCGATTTCCTGGCCCGTGACCTCGATGCGCTCGAGGAGGCGTGGGAACTCGCGGGGCTGCGGGGCAGTAACCGTCCGGTGAAGGTGCAGGCGGTGGGACCGTTGACGCTCGCCGCGCACACCGAACTGTTCGGCGGCCACCGGGTGCTCACCGACCGCGGCGCACTGCGGGACGTCACGGAGTCGTTGGCGGAGGGCGTCGCGAACCACGTCGCCGAGGCCGCCCGGCGGCTCGGCTCCCCGATCGTGGTCCAGTTCGACGAGCCGTCGCTGCCCGCCGTGCTGGCCGGATCGCTGCCGGGGGTGTCGATTCTGCAGTCGCCGCCGGCGCTGCCGGAACCGGAGGCCCTGGATCTGGTGCAGCGTGCGGTCGGGACTGTCGGTGTGCCGACGACGATCCACTGCTGTGCCCCCGATCTTCCGTGGAACCTGTTGCGCCGCAGCGGTGCGACGATGATCGGGTTCGATGTGAGCACCCTGCGCACCGCCGATCTGGACGGGGTCGGCCGGCTGCTCGACGACGGCGTCGATCTCGGGCTCGGGCTGGTGCCGACGGCGTCCGATCCGGTTCCCGGGTGGCGGGACCTGGCGGAGCCGGCGACGCGGCTGCTCGACCGGCTCGGGTTTCCGCGGGAGTATCTGGCGTCGCGGGTCGCGGTCACCCCGGCGTGCGGACTGACCGGCGCGAGCCTCGACCGGGCCCGGGACGTCCTGCGTGGCGCGGCCGAGCTGACCCGTGCCTTCGCGGACGGCGCGGACCCCGACGCGCGGCGCTGAACGGGAGTCGGCGCCGCGCTTTCCCCGGCGGATCCTGTCGGTCGGCTGCGATAGCCTTCCGGGGTGGATCCGAACGAAGCCGTGACTGCCGTGACCAGCCCGTCGGACATCGAGGTGCACCCTGCGAGCCCCGTGGACCGGGAGCGCTGGCAGGAGCTGGCGGAGATCGTGCGGAACCATCAGTTCCGTTACTACGTGCTCGACTCGCCGATCGTGTCCGACGGGGAGTTCGACCGGCTGTTCGGCCAGTTGAACGCGATCGAGGAAGAGCACCCCGATCTGCGGACGCCGGATTCGCCGACCCAGCTCGTCGGTGGTGGCTTCGCCACCGAGTTCGCGGCCGTCGACCACCTCGAGCGCATGCTCAGTCTCGACAACGTCTTCGACGAGGACGAGATGCGGACCTGGGTGAGCCGGGTCGAGGCCGAGATGTCGGCCGGTGACGTGCACTACCTGTGCGAGGTCAAGATCGACGGTGTCGCCCTGAACCTGGTGTACGAGAACGGGAAGCTGGTGCGGGCCGCGACGCGAGGGGACGGGCGCACCGGTGAGGACGTCACCCTCAACGCCCGGACCATCGCCGACATCCCCGAAAACCTCACGCACTCGGACGAATACCCGATTCCTGCGCTCCTGGAGGTGCGCGGCGAGGTGTTCTTCCGGCTCGAGGATTTCGCGGCGCTCAACGCGTCCCTCGTCGCGGACGGCAAGGCGCCGTTCGCGAATCCCCGCAATTCGGCGGCGGGGTCGCTGCGGCAGAAGAATCCCGCGGTCACGGCGCGCCGCCGGCTCGGCATGATCTGCCACGGTCTCGGCCGCACCGAGGGTTTCGCCCCGGCCTCGCAGTACGAGGCCTACACCGCACTCGCGGCGTGGGGGCTGCCGGTCTCGACCCACACCACCCGGGTCGTCGGCGCCGATGCGGTGATCGAGAAGGTGCGGTACTGGGGTGAGCACCGGCACGACGTCGAGCACGAGATCGACGGGCTGGTCGTGAAGATCGACGAGATGTCGCTGCACCGGCGGCTCGGGGCCACGTCGCGGGCGCCGCGGTGGGCGGTCGCGTACAAGTATCCGCCGGAGGAGGCCACCACCAAGCTGCTCGACGTCCGGGTGAGTGTCGGGCGCACGGGCCGGGTGACGCCGTTCGCGTACATGGAGCCGGTGCTGGTGGCCGGGTCGACGGTGGCGTTGGCGACGCTGCACAATGCGTCGGAGGTCGCCCGCAAGGGGGTGCTGATCGGCGACACCGTCGTCATCCGCAAGGCGGGGGAGGTGATCCCCGAGGTACTCGGCCCGGTCGTCGACGTGCGGGACGGCACCGAACGCCCGTTCGTGATGCCCACGCAGTGCCCCGAGTGCGGGACCACGCTCGCACCGGCGAAGGAGGGGGACGCCGACATCCGCTGCCCGAACACCCGGTCGTGCCCGGCGCAGTTGCGGGAACGGGTGTTCCACGTCGCGGGGCGCGGCGCGTTCGACATCGAGGTCCTGGGCTACGAGGCGGCGACGGCGCTGCTGCAGGCCGGGGTGATCGGGGACGAGGGCGACCTGTTCTCGCTCACCGAGGACGACCTGCTCGAGGCCCCGCTGTTCCGCACGAAGGCCGGGAACCTGTCCGCGAACGGACGGCGCCTGCTCGACAATCTGGGCTCGGCCAAGGTGCAGCCGCTGTGGCGGGTGCTGGTGGCGCTGTCGATCCGGCACGTGGGCCCGACGGCGGCACGGGCGCTGGCGGGCGCGTTCGGCAGCCTCGAACGGATCGAGTCCGCGAGTGTCGAGGAACTCGCGGCGGTCGACGGGGTGGGCGGCACGATCGCGGCGGCGGTGGTCGACTGGTTCACCGTCGACTGGCATCGGGACATCGTCGGCAAGTGGCGTGCGGCGGGGGTGAGCATGGAGGACGAGCGGGACGAGTCGATCGTGCGGAACCTCGAGGGACTGTCGATCGTCGTGACGGGATCGCTCGACGGGTTCTCCCGGGACGAGGCGAAGGAGGCGATCCTGGTTCGCGGCGGCAAGGCGGCCGGGTCGGTGTCGAAGAAGACGGCGTTCGTGGTGATCGGTGACGCCCCGGGATCGAAGGCCGTCAAGGCAGAGGAACTGGGGGTGACGATCCTCGACGAGGACGGGTTCCGGCGTCTGCTCGAGTACGGTCCCGACGGTGTCACCGGCCCGGACGACGTCGAACAGTCGGAGTGACCGGCAGAAGCACAGAGCGACAGGAACTTTCGCACTTCGGGGGCCGACTTGTCCACGTGACGAACGCCACGTCTACGACGCGGTGTCGTTGATGTGGTGCCGGGTTGCAGGTCCCGGGCGTGGTCCGCGAATCTCACGCCTCGAGAATGTGACATGTGTCTCGGACGTGTTCTCGAAACGGTTTTCCTGCTGTCGGGGTCGACTGTCATCATGACGCCATGATCGATATCCGCACCGCGACACCTGCCGACTTCGACACGATCGGCGATCTCACCGTCGGCGTCTACATCGGTGACGGCTTCGTGTCGAGGGACGACGGCTACGCGCAGCTCCTGCGCGACACCGCGACCCGGGCCGAGCAGGCGCAGGTCGTCGTCGCCGAGGTCGAGGGCGAGATCGTCGGTTCGGTGACGATCGCCGAGCCCGGCACGCCGTTCTCGGACGTCGCCGACAAGGGCGAACTCGAGTTCCGCATGCTGGCGGTCGCCCAGTCGGCCCGCGGCAAGGGGGTCGGGTCGGCGCTGGTGCGGCACGTTCTCGACATCGCGTACGAGCGTGGCGACCAGGCGGTGGTGATCTCCACCCAGCCCGATATGGCCGACGCCCGCCGCATCTACGACCGCAACGGTTTCGTGCCCGCACCGGACCGCAACTGGGAGCCGGTGCCCGGCGTCGAACTGACCGCGCTGGTGCGCGAACTCGTCTGACGGTCAGCCCAGGACGGTGGCGAGGATCCCGGTCAGGTAGCCGAGTCGCGCCACCTCCGACGGGCGGAACTCGGGGCCGCCCGGCCGTCCGAGCAGCAGCACGTTACCGCTGGACCCGAGGGGTGCGGCGGCCAGCGCGGTGTCCATGTCCCGCCACAGCGCCGGCACCCAGTCGTCGTCGGTGTCGAGGACGACGGCGCGTTCGAGTGGCATCCAGGGGGCGTCCGCTGCATGGGTTTCCGGGGCTCCGGGGCTGCCGACCACCCGGTAGGTGCCGCGCGGCCCGGCCGCGAGGACGGTGCACCAGCCCACCCGCAGCACGCGGGGTGCGTTGTCGACGAGCACCTGCAGCCGGTCGGTGCGGGCGGCGGCGACCTGGTCGATGAGTTCGAGTTCGCGATGCGTGTCGAGCATCCCGGCGTACGGGCGAATCGAATCGACGTGCACGTCGGGCAGCTTCTCGGCGGCCGTGATGAGGGCGTCCGGCAGCGACCCGGACTGGACGTCCACGACCAGATCGTCGACGGCGAACCCCGAGCCGCGTTCGACGACGTCCAGCGACAGGATGTCGGCCCCGACCGCGCCGAGCGCGAGCGCGAGCGCGCCGAGGCTGCCGGGCCGGTCGGGAAGCTGGACGCGGAGCAGGTAGGACACGGGTGGCCTTTCCGTTCGGTCTGGTTCGACACTCGGAAGGGACACCGGTCGGCCCCCGCCGTCGTCCATCCTGTCACTCCGAGGCGTCCGCCGGTGGGGTGACGGCCTGCACGGCCGTTCACGGCACGCTCTAGGCTGGTCGGGAACGTTCACTTCCGACCTGAAAGGGGTCACCGAAGGTGCCTGCCATCTCCCGTGACGAGGTCGCCCACCTCGCCCGGCTGTCCCGGCTCGCCCTGACCGACGCCGAGCTCGACGAGTTCGCCGGTCAGTTGGATTCGATTCTCAGCCATGTGAAGGCGGTGTCGGAGGTCGCGGCAGATGATGTGCCGCCCACCGCGAATCCCAACCCCGTCGTCAACGTGACCCGGCCGGACGTCATCGTCCCCGGCCTCACGCCGGAGCAGGCGCTGTCGGGCGCCCCGGCTGTCGAACAGGACCGGTTCGCGGTTCCGCAGATCCTGGGAGAGGGCGAATGAGCACCGATCTGACCCGTCTCGACGCATCCGAACTGGCGTCGAAGATCCATTCCCGCGAGGTCTCCTCGGTGGAGGTCACGCAGGCGCACCTGGACCGCATCGGGCAGGTCGACGGCGAACTGCACGCGTTCCTGCACGTCGCGGGCGAGCAGGCGCTCGTCGCGGCCAAGGAGGTCGACTCCGCGATCGCCGCCGGCGACGCGCCGGTCTCCGCGCTCGCGGGTGTGCCGATCGCGCTCAAGGACGTCTTCACGACCACCGACATGCCGACGACGTGCGCGTCGAAGATCCTCGAGAACTGGGTGTCGCCGTACGACGCGACGCTCACCACCAAGCTGCGCGAGGCCGGCATCCCGATCCTCGGCAAGACCAACATGGACGAGTTCGCGATGGGCTCGTCCACCGAGAACTCCGCGTACGGTCCCACCCGCAACCCGTGGGACACCACCCGCATCCCGGGCGGCTCGGGCGGCGGCTCGGCGGCAGCGCTCGCGTCGTACCAGGCGCCGATCGCGATCGGCACCGACACCGGTGGTTCGATCCGCCAGCCGGCCGCGGTCACCGCGACCGTCGGCACCAAGCCCACGTACGGCACCGTCTCGCGGTTCGGTCTCGTCGCGTGCGCGTCGTCGCTGGACCAGGGTGGCCCGTGCGGTCGCACCGTCCTCGACACCGCGCTGCTGCACGAGGTCGTCGCCGGTTACGACCCGCGCGACTCGACGTCGGTGAACGAGCCGGTCCGCCCGGTCGTCGAGGCGGCCCGCCAGGGTGCCACCGGTGACCTGAAGGGTGTGCGAGTCGGCGTCGTCAAGGAACTGCACTCCGACAGCTACCAGCCCGGTGTCATCGCCTCGTTCGACGCCGCGGTCGAGCAGCTGACGGCGCTCGGTGCCGAGGTCGTCGAGGTGTCGTGCCCCAACTTCCTGCACGCGCTCGCCGCGTACTACCTGATCCTGCCGAGTGAGGTGTCCTCGAACCTCGCCCGCTTCGACGCGATGCGCTACGGCCTGCGCGTCGACGACGGCAACATGAGCGCCGAGCAGGTCATGGCCGCCACCCGCGCCGCGGGCTTCGGCAAGGAAGTCAAGCGCCGCATCATGATCGGCACCTACGCGCTGTCGTCCGGCTACTACGACGCCTACTACGGTTCGGCGCTCAAGGTCCGCACGCTGATCGCCCGCGACTTCGACGCCGCGTACGAGAAGGTCGACGTTCTCGTCTCCCCGACGAGCCCGTTCACGCCGTGGAAGCTCGGCGAGAAGGTCGACGACCCGCTGGCGATGTACCTGTCCGACCTGTGCACGCTGCCGACCAACCTGGCCGGCCACTGCGCGATGTCGGTGCCGTCCGGGGTGTCCGCGGACGACGGTCTGCCCGTCGGCCTGCAGATCATGGCCCCGGCCCTCGCCGACGAGCGGCTCTACCGCGTCGGTGCGGCCTACGAGGCCGCGCGCGGCCCGATCGCGTCGCCCGTCGTGTAACGCCCCCGACGCCCGCGTGCGGCCCGGCATCCTCGACGAGGAGGCCGGGCCGCACGCGTGTTCAGGGGCGGGGTGGTACCCGATCGCCGATCAGTGCCCCCACCCAGCGGGTCGTGGGATCGATGTCGAGCAGAACGGCCTTGACCAGCAACGTCATCGGGATCGCGAGCAGGGCGCCGAGGGCGCCGAGAACCCAGGTCCAGAAGACGAGGGACAGGAACGCCATCGTCACGCTGATGCCGACGGCGTCGCCGACGAACTTCGGTTGGATGATCGACTGGATGACGAAGTTGATCACGCAGTAGACGGCGATCACCCACAGCATGGCGCCGACCCCGCCGTCGAGGAGGGCGAGCAGTGCCGGGGGCACCAGCCCGATCACGAACCCGATGTTCGGAATGTAGTTGGTGATGAACGACAGGACCGCCCACAGGATCGGCAGCGGCACTCCCAGCCACCACAGTGCGGCACCGTCGAGCACGGCCACGATGAGGCCGAAGACGGTGGACACCACGAGATACTGCCGGGTTCCGTGTGCGAACGTCGAAAGGGCGTAAGCGATTTCCGGCCGAGCCTCGGCGACGATCTGCATCTTCTTGCCGATGGTCATGCCGTCGAAGGCCATGAACAGCAGCAGGGCCAGGACGAAGAACAGGTTGGAGAACACACCGAGCAGCCCCTGCAACGCCGACTCGAGCAGCCCGACGATCGTGCCGGTGTCGATGCCGCTCAGCATGTTCTGGATCTGGTCGGAACTCACTCCGGCACCCGAGAGGGTGGACCGTAGCCCGTCGAGCAGTTCGTCGGCGGTGTCCGCGTACTGCGGCAGCTCGGACGCGAGTTGGGCCGCGGACACGACGAGCGCACCGATCAGGGCGACGACGATGGCGTTGACGGCGAGCAGTGCCCCCAGCATGCCGAGCCACGGGGGCAGCCCCCTGCGCTGCACCCAGCCCTGGACCGGTTGCACTGCGATCGTGAGCATCAACGCCAGGAACACCGGCCCGAGAATCCCGGCGAACGTCTTGATGCCGGCGATCGTGACCACCGCTCCGGCGCCGGCCAGCAGCACGATCAGGCCGCGCGGGATCGCCCACTGGGCCGGTGCCAGTGTGGGCACCGGCCCCGGCGGCAGCGTGCGTGTCGACGACGATCTCCGGGAGCGCATCGACATCATCCTCGCCTCCGTGGTCTCGATATCCGTGTTCGCGGACGGTCAGTCCGCGAACACCTCACGCAGCTGGGACTCCTGCTCGTGGGAGAGGTTCGTCGAGATCAGCTCGGCGGACTGCCCCCGGAACTCCTCGTGGACCCGATCGATCGTCGCGTCCGTGGTGAGCACGAACAGGGCGGACGTACCGGGCGTCACCTTGTCCTTGACCTGCGCGATGAAGTCGTTGTCGATCCCGACGTCGGTCATCGCGCCGGTGAGCGCGCCGACCGCGGCGCCGACCGCCGCACCGATGAGCGGAATGAAGAACAGGATCCCGAAGAGCAGCCCCCAGAACGTGCCGCCCAGGGCGCCGGCGCCCGTCACGTTGTTCAACTGGTGTGTTTTCGGCTTCTTCTTGTCCGCGGGCCAGCTGACGACGGCCGCGTCCAGGACCGTGATCAGTTCCTGTTTCTGGAGATCTTCCAACGTTGTGATCGCGGTGTCCGCGCCGGTGGGGGAGTCGAACTTCCACACGGTCAATGTTCCGGCCATCGGTTCCTCCTGGTGGGTCGAAGTCGAGTCACCTCGGACTCGTACGAGACGGTACGGTCCGCGGCGGGCTCGGCACTTCACACCTTTCGGATGAAGTTCCCGCGGCCGCCGGGCGCGGTCACTCGGCCTCGAACAACCCCCGAACGTAGGCGGCCTGACCGAGATGCTGCAGGCAGTCCCCGATCACACTGACCAGTCGCACCGCGGCGGTCACCGGGGGATCCCACCGCCGATCGACGATGCGGTCGAGTTCGTCGGCGGTGAGACCGTCGACGTAGCCGAGCGTGACCCGGTGCACGTCGGCGTGATAGTCGGCGAGCAGTCGGGCGTCGGCGTGCACGAGTCCGACCTGCTCGTCGGTGTGCCCGTAGCCGATGTCGTCGGCGTGGAAGGGCAACGCGAACCGGTCCCGCCACCCGTGGGCCGTCCACACCTGTTCGACTCCGGCCGCCCCGGACACGTGATCGTCCTGCACTCGGGTCAGATGCCACAGCAGCCACGCGATCGAATTCGCTTGCGGCCCGGGGCGATAGTCCGACATCTCGGTCGTCAGCCCCGCGGTGGCGGATTCCACCAGTTCGCGGATCCGCTCGAAGTGGTCCCGCAGGACGGAGCGGGTGGCGTCGATGTCCCGGTTTCCGGTGTCGCCGTTCATGCCTCCACGGTAGAAGCGTCAGCGGGCGTCCGCAGCGGTTCCGCACCCGGGCAGCCGCAGTCCCTGGTCGTCACCGTAGCGGTGCCCGTGCCCGGTGGGGGCGTCGAGTGCGAACACCAGGTCGACGGTGGTCTGGACGAAACTGACGAACGGAATCCATTGCGGGACCGGGGCGTCGATGCGCACCCGGGACAGATCGGGTGCCCGGGTGAGCAGCGTCGGCGACCACCACACGACAGGGTCGGAACTGTTGGCGAGAACGGCCGCCCCGTCGGTGCGGACGGCTCCGGCCGGGGGCCCGGCCCACAGCACACTGCACACGGCGGTCTCGGCGCCCGAGTCGAAAACGGCGCTGCCGCCGATGGATCCGAGGCTCTGCCCGTACACGTGCAGGTCCGGGCGGGTGTCGACGGGCATCGCCGCGATGTGCGCCGACACCGCGGTGAACAGTGCCCGCGCCGACTCCGCGGCGTCGTTCCGCCCGAACAGGAACGTCACCCAGCTCGGTGCGTACGAGTACTGCTGCCCGACGATCGCGACATCGCCGTCGAACCGGCGCTCGATACCGCGGGCGGCCTCACCGTCGATCCAACCGGATCCCGTCGGCACCGCGACGACGACGTGGCCGCGCCCGAAACCGCCGGCCCGATCGAGGTCCCGCACGGCGAGGGCGGCGCGGGACGCGACGTCGGGGGCGGCATCGAGTCCGACGTACGAGCGGACCGCACGCGGATCGGATCCCCCGGTCAGGAACCGCTCCGCTTCCGTGTTCGACGACCGGAAGTGTTGTGCCGCAGCAGTCGTCGCGGCGGGGACGGCGACGAACCAGCCGAGGGCGACGAGTACGCCGCCCAGCGCGATCACCCTCCGACGTCCCAGCCGCCCCAGCCGTCCCAGCCGGCGCGTCCCGGCGGTCACGGCCCGGGCGGCGACGAACCCGGCCAGGCACACGGCCCCTGCCCAGCATTCCACCCGGATCCAGTAGCCGATGTCGGTGCCGGGCAACGCCATCGCCGTCCGTAGCGAGTTCTGCCAGTGGTCGGCGAGCACGGCACCCCACCCCGCGACCACGACGGCGGCGGTCGCGGCGACCGCACGGGTGCCGGGCGATGTCACGGTGCGCCGGCGGCGACGGGCCAGGGTCGCGAGCCCCCACAGCACCGACACGAGCACCCCCGTCAGGATGCCCTGTACCGCGGCGGGGCGGGGCAGCAGCGACGGTGCGAGGGAGATCAGCGTGCCGGCCGACACCGCCAGCGACGTGCTCACCCGGGGGAGGGCGGCGGCACCGACGTGGATTCGGGTGCCGAGCCGGGGCGCGTGTACGGCGCTCATGCGACGGCTCCCACCGTGTCCGCGGCGACCCGTGTCCGGCTCCGGCGGACCCGGCGGGCGGCCGCGGTGAGCGCCCACCCGCCGAGCAGCACCGGCCCGGCGACCAGGCCGTACCGGATCCACGGTTCGTCGATCGGCGCCCCGTACCCCTGCCGCTGCGAGTTGATCGCGACGGCCACGGTCGCGGTGTTCGCCATCGCGAAGCACGACGCCCGGGCGGTGTCCCGCGCCTCGCACGCGTCGTGCATCCGCCGGTCGAGTTGCTCGTCGAGGGCCGTGCGCGCCCACGGGCCGAGGTCGGTTCCGGTCGCGTGCGCGTACCGGAGCAGGTCGTACCCGTAGTCGTGGGCCATGCACGCGATGTCGAACTCGGCGGGCAGGGGAACCGGGGACGAGCAGGCGCCGTTCGGGTTCACCACCATGCCGTCGACGACACGGGGTCGGTAGCCGAACCGGTCGGCGAAGTCGGCGGGCACCGCCGACGGATCCGGTGTGCCGTCGGCGGTCAGCGCCGTGACGGCCAGCGCAACCGGGGAGCCGTCGCGTGCGGGTGTCCCGGCATCGGCGTGCGGTGCGGTCGCGGTGAGAGTCAGGATCGCCGCCCCGGCGACGAGGGCTCCGGCCCAGGTTCTCGTGTGCATGAACCGAACGTTAGGAATGGCCGATACGCTGGAACATCCCTCCGCGGAGCCGATCTCGACCCCGACCGGTGGGGGTGCGGGCGACCGCTCTCACCCTGCGGTATCGGGTCGATCTCACTCCCGGGTATGACGCGCCACGAGCTCCGGGTTCCTAGAGTCGGACAGGTGAATGTCACCCGAACCACCCGCGGTGTGCGGACGCGACTGCGCGGACACGGCACGATCGTCCTCGTCGTGCTGGTCACCGTGATCCTGTACGCGGTGGCGTGGCCGACGCTGCACCTCACGCATCGGGTGCCGCCGCCGGTCCAGCCGATCGTCGCTGCCCTCGCCGCCTGGCCGTTCCTGTTCGTACGCGCGAATCCGGCTCTGGGATGGGCGATCTCGGCGGCGTCGGCGGCAGTGATCCCGGCGGTCTTCGACCTGGTGCCCGATTCCGGCTACACGTATCCGTGGCAGGTCGTGCACATCATCGTGATCATGGCGCTGCTGCTGTCGGTGAGTCTCACCGCCGGTCCGCCGACGGTGCTGGTGGCATGGGCTGCGACGTCGCTGCTGTTCCTGGCCGAGGCCCCCGGCGACGACGGTCGCGGCTGGGCGTTCGGGCTGACCGCGCTCGTGGTGTTCGCGCTGCTCGTCCGCTGGCTGGTGTCGTCCCGCCGGCAACTGGCCGCCGAGGAGGAGACGAGCGAACTCGAGCGGGCCCGCCGCGCGATCCTCGAGGAGAAGGCCCGGATCGCGCGCGACCTGCACGACGTCGTCGCCCACCACATGTCGATGGTGGTGGTGCAGGCGCAGAGCGCCCCGTACCGGTTGCCGGAGGTGTCCGAGGAGACCCGCGCCGAGTTCGAGTCCATCGGGGCGAGTGCGCGGCAGGCCCTCAACGAGATCCGCGGGCTGCTCGGGGTGCTGCGCAGCGACGCCGAGCTCGTCGAACGCGCCCCGCAGCCGGGCACCGCGCAGATCCGGGAACTGCTCGACGGCACCCGGCGGGCCGGGATCGCGTTGTCGTGGGACGTGACGGGGGATCCGTCGGTGCTGTCGGAGCTGTCCGGGCTCGCGCTGTACCGGATCCTGCAGGAGTCGCTCGCCAATGCGGCCCGGCACCGGCCCGGCTCGCACGTCGACGTGACGCTGAACTACGGACCGGACGCGGTGGCGTTGCGTGTCGTCAACGGACCCGCCCGCACCGAGCCCGATCAGACGCTGCCGGTGGAGCATTCGGGTGGCAGCGGCATCACCGGAATGTTCGAGCGGGCCGTCGCGGTCGGTGGCACCCTCGGCACCCGGCCCCTCGACGACGGCGGATTCGAGGTCGTCGCGACGCTGCCGGCGACGTCCCCGGCGAGGCGGTGACGGCTCAGCCGGTGACGTTGCCGGAGAGCCAGTCGATCGTCTGCATCCCGAACAGGTCGGTGCCCCACCCGTACGGGTCGGCGAAGAACCGGCCCATGCTGCAGTCGCTCGGGGCGTACGTGACGTCGGTGCCGCCGGCCCGGTAGCGGGCGGCGAGGTCCCGGGCGTCCTGCGCCGGTACCAGCGACATCGGGGAGTCGTCCTTCTCGCACGACGCGATGAGCACCTTCGACCGCGGTGCCCTGTCGCCGAGCAGATTGTCGTCGTACACGTGCTGGAACTCGGGGATGTCGGCCGGACTCTGCCCGCTCGTGAAGAGCGTCCGCAACGGCACGAACGGCGCCGTGAAGTAGGCGGGTGTCTGGCACTGTGTGCGATACCAGTCGGCCACCTTCTTCCCGACCGGGGTGAGTTTCTCGTCGATCCGCATCTCCGGGTACTTCGGTTCGAGACCGAGCAGTGCCGCGAACGCGAACCCCGAGCCGACGGAGCCGTCGGCCGTGCGCATGAACGTGCGCTGGTCGACGACCATCCCCTCGAGCACCGTCGCGGTGATGTTCAGTTCGGGTGCGTACTCGGCGTGCGATTCGGCCGCGAACGCGGCACCGACACCGCCGCCGGCGATCCCGAACAGCCCCACCGGCACGTCCTTGCGGAGCCCGATCTCGTCGACGGCCGTCGCCGCCCGGATCGCGTCGAGTTGGGTGTGGCCGGCGTACCGGCCCGCGAACACACCGTGCGGGGACAGGTCACCGTTGTTGCCGACGTCGGAGATGACGACCGCGTACCCCTTGCCGAACATCAGGGCCAGCGGTCCCAGTGCCGACCAGGACGCGCCGTCCATCGGGTCGCCGCCGGTCCACTGCGTGCTCGGATGGCAGTAGCCGCCGACGCTGTCGTTGGCCTCCTGGTAGCTGATCAGTCTCCGCTGGTCGGCCGGGGTGCCGTCGTCGGGGACGAGGACGATGCCGGTGCTGATCTCGGGGGTGACGCCGTCGATCCCGGTGGTGACGAACATGATCCGGTAGGCGTCGAGCTTGCCCGGTTTCACTCCGGAGAACAGGACCTCGACGGGCTGCACCTTCAGCAGCGTGCCCGGCTTCTCGGTACCGGTGAGCGCCGGTGCGTCGTAGAACGGCTCGTCGGTGCGCATCCCGGCGTCCATCTCGGCCTGTGTCGCGAGCCGGCCCGATGTCAGCGTGCTCACGACGTATGTGCCGAACACCTCGTCCAGGCCGGCCGTCCGCACCACCGACTGGTCGCTCACGATCGGTGCCGGTGCCGCCGATGCGACCGTGGGCGTCACGAGCGCCGATGCGACCGCTGTCACCCCGGTCAGTGCGCGGACGGAACGTCCTCCCCGAATCCTCATGACACCGTCACCGCCGTGTTCGTGGCCGCCGACTGCAGCATCTGCGGAATGTTGAGCAGGGGCCGGTGGGTTTCGAGTTGTGTCTCGTACGGTGTCCGCAGTTCCGCCTCGAGTTGCGGCCAGTGGTTCTCGACCATGTTCTTGTACTTGGGCAGCAGCTGGGTGGTGATGTAGTCCCAGCGCTCGTCGTACACGGACCAGTTCCAGTCCGGCAGCGGCGTCGTCAGGGTCGCGGTCCGGCCGTCCGGCAGCGTCGTGCCGATCTCGATCGGGTGGAACGACCGCGGCGGGACCACTCCGGCGACCGACGGCGATCCGGCGACGGTGGACAGATAGGTGATCGCGGCGCCGACCGAGCCCTTGTAGTCGCGGACGGTGTCCCACTGGTCGCGGATGATCACCCCCTGCTCACGCTGCAGCAGTGCCGCGTTGCCGCGGGCGATGCGATCGGGATCCTTCGAGGCGACGTCCCGCCACGCGTCCATGATGTCGTCGCCGAACAGTCCGGCGGCGTGCATCTCCTCGAGTGCCGGAATCCCCTCGGTGACATAGGCGCGGTGCATCGGCATCAGGTCCGAGAAGATGTTCTTCTGCATCACCATGATCATGCCGAGGATGTAGTGCAGGTCGTCCCCGGTGATCACGGTGCCGGCGTCTGCGAGGGCACGCAGGCCCTCCGGGAGCGACGCGACGAGGTCCGGTCCCGCGACGTCGGTCGCCGCCTGCACGATCGCGCGCGCCGACTGCTGTACCGCGGGGATGTCGAACCCGTCGGTCAGCAGTTCGAAGTCGATCAGGCCGCCGCCGAAGTCGGCGCCCACCATGCCGCCCATCCCGGCCCACTGCAGTTCGCGGTGCGACAGCTGCAGGTCCTCGTAGAAGCGGTACGACTTGATCAGGTTGTCCCGGTTGGCCTCCACCCCGGCGCGCGGATCCCAGCCCGCGAGGTCGATGCCGGCGGCCTCGGTCGCCTGGACCAGCCAGTACTGGTAGACCAGTGCCCGATAGGTGCTGGGGGCGGCGCCGCTGCTGCGGGCGTCGTGCAGCAGGGCGGTCAGCGCGGCACCGTCGGTGGGCAGGATCGGGTTGACACCGCCCGGGCCCTGCGCGGCGTCCCGGTTCACCAGCGGAAGGTTCAGGTACCGGTCGACATCGCCGGTGGGGGTGGCCGCCGCCGTCCACGTGGTTCCGCCCAGTGCGACGGCCGTGGCGGCGAGGACACCGACGGCCGCTCGGGCGAGCTTCGAGTCCGGCAGGGGTGTGCGTGCAGTTGTCATCCGTCCACTTCCAGCGAATGCCCCGGGGTGTGACCGGGCGAGACGTACTGTTCGGTACAGCATGGGGGACGGGAAGATTGACGTTTCCCGAATTGACGGAAAGTGGTCCGGATCTCACCGATTCGTCGTGTTCGGCGATTCGTCGTGCCCGGCGCTTACTCTGTGACGGTGGCGATCACGGTCTTCATCGCGGACGACCAGGCGATGGTGCGGCAGGGGTTCGGGGCACTGTTGTCCGCGCAACCCGACATCAGTGTCGTCGGTGACGCTCCCGACGGCCGGGTCGCGGTCGCCGAGGTCGCACGGCTGCGCCCCGACGTCGTCCTCATGGACGTGCGGATGCCGGAACTGAACGGCCTCGACGCGGCCCGGGCGATCCTGGCGGCGCCGACGGATCCTCCGGTCCGGGTCCTGATGCTCACCACGTTCGACATCGACGAGTACGTGTACGAGGCGCTCGGGATCGGGGCGAGTGGCTTCATGCTCAAGGACGCCCCCGCCGAGGAACTCGTCCGCGCGGTCCGGGTCGTCGCCGCCGGTGACGCGCTGCTCGCGCCGAGCGTGACCCGCCGGCTGATCGAGGACGCCACCCGGCGCCGGTCGACGCCGCGTCCGCGGCATCCACGGCTCGACACGCTCACCCCGCGGGAACGGGAGGTTCTCGAACTGATCGCGGCCGGTCTGTCGAACACCGAGATCGCGCAGCGCCTGTTCGTCGCCGAACAGACCGTCAAGACGCATGTGGGGAAGGTGCTCGCGAAGCTGGAACTGCGGGACCGGGCACAGGCCGTGGTCCTCGCCTACGAGTCGGGGCTCGTCGTCCCGGGCTGACCCGGCCACACGATCGGCGTGCCGGCGACCGTCGGGGCGGGCAGGATGGCAGGTGCGCCCCAGTCCGTCGACGGAAGGTTGTGCAGCATGACCCGGATCGGCATCCTCACCAGCGGTGGCGACTGTCCCGGCCTCAACGCGGTGATCCGCGGGGCCGTCCTCAAGGGCACCGAGGTCCACGGCCAGGAGTTCGTGGGTTTCCTCGACGGCTGGCGCGGGCTGGTCGACGGCGACGCGATCCCGTTGGACCGCAGCCGGGTCCGGGGCCTGTCCCACGAGGGCGGCACGATCCTCGGCACGAGCCGGATCGGCCCCTACCAGGGCCCGAACGGGGGCGCGGAGAACATTCGGGCCACCCTCGACCGGCTCGGCGTCGACGCCGTCGTCGCGATCGGCGGGGAGGGGACGGCGGCCGCGTCGAAACGCCTCTACGAGGACGGCATCCGGATCGTCGGCGTCCCCAAGACGATCGACAACGACCTCAGCCGCACCGACTACACGTTCGGATTCGACACCGCCGTCGAGATCGCGACCGTCGCGATCGACCGGTTGCGGACCACCGGCAACTCGCACCGCCGGTGCATGGTGCTCGAGGTGATGGGCCGGCACGCCGGCTGGATCGCGCTGCACTCGGGCACCGCGGGCGGCGCACACGCGATCCTCATCCCCGAACACCCGGAGAGCCTCGAACAGATCTGCGCATGGGTCACCAGCGTGCACGACCGCGGACGATCCCCGATGGTCGTCGTGGCCGAGGGCTTCACCCTGCCCGGCATGGGCGAGGTGTACTCGACGAAGGGGCGGGACGGCTTCGACCGCCCCCGGCTCGGGGGCATCGCCGACGTGCTGGCACCGCTCATCGAGGAACACACCGGCATCGAGACCCGCGCGACGATCCTCGGATACGTCCAACGCGGCGGTGTTCCCACCGCGTTCGACCGGGTACTCGCCACCCGGCTGGGCATGGCCGTCACCGACCTCGTCGCCGACGAACAGTGGGGGCACATGGTGGCGCTGCACGGCACCGACATCGCCCGCGTCGGATTCGACGAGGCCCTCGCCGACCACAAGTTCGTGCCCGCCGAGCGCTACCGGGAGATGCGGATCATCTTCGGCTGACGCTCCGCAACCGTCCGACCCGGGCCGTCTAAACTCGTGGACATGACTGCCGCCGTGTCCGCTGACCTTCTCGACTATGACGCCGTTCTCGCGAAGTTCGAGCCCGTACTGGGCATGGAAGTGCACGTCGAGTTGCACACCGCGACCAAGATGTTCTGCCCGTGCCCCACGGCATTCGGTGCCGAACCCAACACGCAGGTGTGCCCCGTCTGCCTCGGTATGCCCGGTGCGCTGCCGGTCGTCAACCAGGCCGCTGTCGAGTCCGCAATCCGGATCGGTCTCGCACTGAACTGCTCGATCACCCCGTGGGGCCGGTTCGCGCGGAAGAACTACTTCTACCCGGACCAGCCGAAGAACTACCAGATCTCGCAGTACGACGAGCCCATCGCCACCGAGGGCTACCTCGACGTCGTCCTCGACGACGGCAGCACGTGGCGCGTCGACATCGAGCGCGCCCACATGGAGGAGGACACCGGAAAGTCGCTGCACGTCGGCGGCGCGACCGGCCGGATCCACGGCGCGAGCCACTCGCTGCTCGACTACAACCGGGCCGGTGTGCCGCTCGTCGAGATCGTCACCAAGCCCATCACCGGCGCCGGTGAGCGTGCCCCCGAGGTGGCCCGCGCCTACGTCGCCGCGCTGCGCGATCTCCTCAAGGCCCTCGACGTGTCCGACGTCCGCATGGACCAGGGGTCGCTGCGCTGCGACGCCAACGTCTCGCTCATGCCGATCGGCGCCGACGTGTTCGGCACCCGCACCGAGACCAAGAACGTCAACTCGCTCAAGAGCGTCGAGACCGCCGTCCGCTACGAGATGCGCCGTCAGGCCGCGGTTCTCGTCTCCGGCGGTGAGGTGATTCAGGAGACCCGGCACTTCCAGGAGGCCGACGGCACCACGTCCGCGGGCCGCCGCAAGGAGACCGCCGAGGACTACCGCTACTTCCCGGAGCCCGACCTCGAGCCCGTCGCCCCCGACGCCGCCTGGGTCGAGGAACTGCGCGGCACCCTGCCCGAGCTGCCGTGGCTGCGCCGCGCCCGCATCCAGAAGGAGTGGGGTGTCTCCGACGAGGTGATGCGCGACCTCGTCAACGCCGGCGCGCTCGATCTCGTCATCGCCACCACCGAGGCGGGCGCCTCTGCCGACGCCGCCCGCTCGTGGTGGGTGTCGTACCTCGCGCAGCAGGCCAACACGCGCGGCGTCGAGCTGGGCGAGCTGCCCATCTCGCCCGCGCAGGTCGCGCAGGTGATCGCGCTGATCGACAGCGGCAAGCTGAACAACAAGGTGGCCCGCCAGGTGGTCGACCGGGTCCTCGACGGCGAGGGCGACCCCGAGCAGATCCTCGAGGCCCACCCGGAGCTCGTGGTGGTGCGCGACGACAGCAAGCTGCAGGCCGCCGTCGACGAGGCCCTGGCCGCCAACCCCGACATCGCCGACAAGATCCGCAGCGGCAAGGTCGCGGCGGCCGGCAAGATCGTCGGCGACGTCATGAAGGCCACTCGCGGCCAGGCCGATCCGGCGCGCGTCAAGGAGCTCGTGCTCGCTGCGTGCAGCTGATGTTCCGGCTACTGTAGCGCCGCATGAGCGCTGCAGTAGCCACGTCACTGTTCTGGATCGTCGCTGCCGCAGCGATCGCGCCCCTGATCGCGGGATCGTTGCGGCACAAGCCGATTCCCGAAGTCGTACTGCTGCTGGTGGCCGGTATCGTGATCGGCCCGTACGCCCTCGATCTCGCACAGGTCGATTCCGAGATCGGGATGCTGCGTGAACTCGGGCTCGGCATGCTGTTCCTGCTCGCCGGCTACGAGATCGACCGCGACGAACTGACCGGCCGCGGCGGACGCCGGGCCCTGGTGACATGGCTGGCGTGCCTGGCACTGGCGTTCGCCGTCGTCGGTGCCCTGGCGGCGGCAGGACTGGTGCATTCGGAGATCGCCGTCGCGATCGCGCTCACCTCCACCGCGCTGGGCACGCTGCTCCCGATCCTCAAGGACCGCAAGCTGATCGGCACCCCGGTCGGCCGGGCGGTCCTCAACCACGGTGCGGTCGGCGAGATCGGCCCGGTCGTCGCCATGGCGATCCTCCTCGGGGCGCGTGGGGCCGTCGCGTCCCTCGTCGTCCTCGCGGTGTTCGC
The DNA here is from genome assembly GCF_030656875.1 of Prescottella sp. R16. Lineage (NCBI taxonomy): Bacteria > Bacillati > Actinomycetota > Actinomycetes > Mycobacteriales > Nocardiaceae > Rhodococcus > Prescottella sp. R16. The sequence continues at coordinate 3,119,234 of NZ_CP130943.1, read as the reverse complement.
GGTGGTCGCCGCCGTTGTCGCGGTGCTACCGACCCGGATCCTGCGAGAGGGCACCGCACTGCTCGCCGTCGTGCGACGCGGCTCGGACACCACCGGCCAGACGTCGGTTCGGCTGGTGATGTTGCTCCTCGTCGCCCTCATCGCGGTGGCCGCGGTGTTCGACCTCGACATCATCCTCGGCGCGTTCGCCGCCGGATTCATCCTGCGGCGCACCGTCCCGGACGGTGACGAGCAACTCGAACACAAACTCGACGGCCTCGCGTTCGGGCTGCTGGTCCCGATCTTCTTCGTCACGTCCGGCATGGCGATCGAGGTGTCCGCGGTGGTCGGGGAACCGCTGGTCCTGCTGGCGTTCCTCGCCCTGCTCGTCGTGGTGCGCGGACTGCCGGTGTTCGTGGCGTCCCGCACCGACCGGGCCTCCGGCCTCGACACCGGCGGGCAGGTACAGGTGGCGTTGTACGCCACCACCGGGCTGCCACTCATCGTCGCCGTCACCGGGGTGGCCGTCGACGCCGGCCAGATGTCGAACGCCACCGCGTCGATCCTCGTCGCTGCCGGGGCGATCACCGTCCTGGTGCTGCCGCTGCTCGCGAACGCGATCGTCAGTCGGGACCGCCGCCCCCGGACGACATCGGCAGCTTGACGACGCGGTCGTCCGTCGGAACCGGTTGCCCGCCCGCCTTGTTCACCGTCGCCGACCAGATCCGGCCGTCCGCGTCGATGGCGGCGGCGCCGAGCCGACCGTAGGCGTTCTCCGCGAGCAGTGCCGGCGCCGACGTCACCGTGCCCGTGTCCCGTTCGATCTCGAGCAGCGCCATCGCCTGCCCGTCGGTCAATGCGACCGCGACCGCCCCCGGCCCCGCCGCGCAGCCCGCGACACCGGGCTTGTCGGGCCACGTCCAGGCCGGCGCACCCACCGTGCCGTCGGCGCGGACCCGCTGCAACCGGTCCTCGACGGCGGTGCGGTCCGTCACCCAGATCGCACCGCGCGGGTCGATGCACACGTCGCCGGCCGTCCCGATCCCGGACAGCACCACTGCGGGCCGGGGCGGATTCGGATTCGACGTCAGGGACGTCACCTTCAACAGTTTCCCGGCGAGCGAGCCGGGATCGGTGGCCGCCGCCGGATCGCCGGCGTCCCCGGTGAGCACCATCAGTTCGTTCGGTGTCGCGAACGCGAGCGCGCCCGCGTTGCCGCCCGCGCCACGCGGAATGCCGGTGAGCACATCCTTCGGGATGTCGCCCGGTGCGATCCGCACCACCCGATTGTCCGACGGCGTCGTCACGTACGCGTAGATCAGATGGTCCTCGTCGAACGTGGGGGACAGGGCGATGTCGAGCAGTCCGCCGTCCGTGGCGCCGTCCACCGGGATCCGTGCGATCTCGGCCGGCTGCTGCTGCGGCGCCACCCGCAGGATGCGTCCGGTCCGCCGTTCGGCGACGAGCGCCGAGCCGCCGGGCAGGAGCACCAACCCGGAGGTGGTGTCGAGGCACGTTGCGACCACGTTCGGATCGGGGTCGAAACACGGGTCGTCGGGGATCGTCGGTTCCGCCGCCGACGACGGTGCGGCCGGGGACTCCGGCTGCACCTCGGCACCCGGATCGAACGTCGGTTCGGGGGTGAACGGCGACGACGCGGCATCGTCGAAGCGGGCGCAACCGGTGAGGGTCAGGGCCGCGATCGCTCCGATCATCGCGACACGTCCCAGGGTCCGGCGCGGTTCTCCCGTCGTCATGGTTCACGACGTTACGCAAAGGACGATCGGTGAGTGTCGCGCGGTGGCTGTGACCGGCACGCCGGACCGCGCTCCCGGGCGACTCGGACGAACAGCCCTAGGCTGCAGGACGTGACGGACAAGCCGAGTGACACCCCGGGCACGGGATCCGCGCCCAGCCCGTACGACCAGCCGACCGGACGTTTCCCCGTCGTGTCGAATCCGGCGGGGCGGCCGCTGGCCCACACCGACGAGGACCTCGACTTCGGTGCCCTCGACGGCCTGCCCACCGAACAGATCCCCACATACCGGCCCGCCGCGAGTCCGATCCCGGCACCCCAGCCGGCCGGGGACGATCTGCCGACCGCAGTGATCGACCGCACCGAACCGGCGACGGAGGCGTTCGCCGAACAGGCGTCCGCGACCGAGCCGATCCGGGCCGCGGCACCCGTGCCGCCGGAACAGTTCACGCCGACCACCGCGGCACCCGTCGTCGTGCCTCCGGCCGCACCCGCCGCGGAGGTGGGTCGCGGAACCCTCGACGTCGGCCTGCTGATCCTGCGGCTCGCGGTCGGTGGCACTCTGCTGGCACACGGCCTGCAGAAACTCACCGGATGGTGGAACGGGCCCGGGCTCCTCGGCTACCGCGACGATCTCGCGGCCGCCGGATTCGACCAGGCCCGCATCCTGGCAGTGGCCGGCGGTGTCGGGGAGGTCGCCGGCGGGCTGCTGCTGATTCTCGGGCTGATCACCCCCGTCGCGGCGGCCGCCGTCCTCGCCGTGATGATCAACGCGTGGTGCCTGAAGCAGTCGGCGGTACCCGGCCTCGAATACTTCGCCCCCGACGGCATCGAATACGAGACGGTTCTCGCTGCCGGTGCCGCCGCGATCGCCCTCACCGGCCCCGGCCGCATCGCCCTCGACGGACGCCGGAGCTGGGCCACTCGACCCCGTGCCGGATCGGTACTGATCCTGCTCGCCGGTATCGCCGCCGGACTGGCCGTGTGGTTCGTCCTCAACGGTGCCAATCCGGTGATCTGACGCCCCCCATGAGTCGAAGGGACCCTTTGTGCGCTCGGAGCGCACAAAGGGTCCCTTCAGCTGTCGAGAGAAGTGCCTACGGCACGTAGCGCACGGCGCCCTTGTCGGCCGAGGTGGCCAGGGCGGCGTAGGCGCGCAGCGCGGTGGTGACGGTGCGCTGACGGTCGACCGGCTGCCACGGACGCTCGGAGGCTTCCATCTTGGCGCGGCGCGCGGCGAGGGTCTCGTCGTCGACGAGGACCTCGAGCGTGCGGGTCGCGACGTCGATGCGGATCTGGTCGCCGTCCTCGACGAGGCCGATCACACCGCCCGACGCGGCCTCGGGGGAGATGTGGCCGATGGACAGGCCCGACGTGCCACCGGAGAAGCGGCCGTCGGTGATGAGCGCGCACTCCTTGCCCAGGCCGGCGCCCTTGAGGAACGCCGTGGGGTGCAGCATCTCCTGCATGCCCGGGCCGCCCTTGGGGCCCTCGTAGCGAACCACGATGACGTCGCCCGGCTTGATCTGCTTCTGCAGGATCACCGAGACGGCCGCCTCCTGTGACTCGACGACGACCGCCGGGCCCTGGAAGGAGAACAGTTCCTCGTCGATGCCGGCGGTCTTGAGGATCGCGCCGTCGACGGCGATGTTGCCGCGCAGCACGCACAGGCCGCCCTCGACGGTGTAGGCGTGCTCGAGGTCGCGAATGCAGCCGCCCTCGGCGTCGGTGTCCAGGGACGACCAGCGGTTGTTCGTCGAGAACGGCTCGGTGGTGCGGACGCCGCCCGGTGCCGCATGAAAGAGCTCGATCGCCTCGTCGGACGCCTTGCCGGAGCGGATGTCCCACGTGTCGAGCCACTCGTCGAAGCTTTTCGTGTGGACGGTGGAGACGTCGGTTTCCAGCAGGCCGGCGCGGCGCAGCTCACCCAGCAGTGCAGGGATGCCACCGGCGCGGTGCACGTCCTCCATGTGGTAGTCCGAGTTGGGGGAGACCTTGGACAGGCACGGCACCCGACGGCTGATCTCGTCGATGGTGGACAGATCGAAGTCGACCTCGCCCTCCTGCGCCGCGGCGAGCGTGTGCAGGACGGTGTTGGTGGAGCCGCCCATCGCGACGTCCAGTGCCATCGCGTTGCGGAAGGCCTTGGGGGTGGCGATGTTCCGCGGCAGCACGGACTCGTCCTCGTCGCGGTAGTAGCGCAGCGCGGCCTCGACGACGGTGGTGCCGGCGCGGGTGAACAGGGCGCGGCGTGCCTCGTGCGTGGCCAGCGTCGAACCGTTGCCGGGCAGGGCCAGGCCGAGCGCCTCGGTGAGGCAGTTCATCGAGTTGGCGGTGAACATGCCGGAGCAGGAGCCGCACGTGGGGCAGGCGCTGCGCTCGACCTCGTCGAGGCCTTCCTCGGACACCGCATCGTTGGCGGATGCGGAGATCGCGGTGATGAGGTCGGTGGGGGCCTGGGCGACGCCGCCGACGACGACGGCCTTGCCGGCCTCCATCGGGCCGCCCGAGACGAACACGGTCGGGATGTTCAGGCGCATCGCGGCATTGAGCATGCCGGGGGTGATCTTGTCGCAGTTGGAGATGCAGACGAGGGCGTCGGCGGTGTGCGCGTTGGCCATGTATTCGACGGAGTCGGCGATGATCTCGCGGCTGGGCAGGGAGTACAGCATGCCGCCGTGGCCCATCGCGATGCCGTCGTCGACGGCGATGGTGTGGAACTCGCGGGGCACGCCGCCGGCGGCGCGGACGGCCTCGGCGACGATCTCGCCGACGTTCTTGAGGTGGACGTGTCCGGGGACGAACTGCGTGTAGGAGTTCGCGATCGCGACGATCGGCTTACCGAAGTCGGAGTCGGTCATACCGGTGGCGCGCCACAGCGAGCGGGCGCCGGCGGCGTTGCGTCCGACGGTGGTGGTGCGTGACCTGAGCGGGGGCATGGGCGTTTCCTTCGTCGATCAGCGGATCTCGTCATCTCCGGGGAGCGGGGACGTCCTGGTGGGACGCTACTCTCGCGCGCCGGTCAGTCGGTATCCGACTCCTGGTCGGTAGTTTCGGTCTTCGCTGCGGCCGTGGCGTCCTCTTCGCGGGCTTTGCGGCGGGTGGCCTCGCGGGCTGCGGCGTACGGGTCGGTGACGCGGCCACCGCTGGCCGCGGCGAGTTGTGGGAGCCGTCCGAACGTGACGGTGGGCAGGGACACCTCGGTGCCGTCGAGGAGGTCGGCGCGGGCCCAGCCACGCTTCGGGAAGCGGAACCCCTTGATCTGATCCCACGATATGGATGTCGAGGAGAAGGCGTGCCGCAGCTCCAGGCCGTTCGGGGTCACGGTGGTGCGAACCCGCAGGACCCAGGCACCGACGAGGAACGGGATCAGCAGCATCCAGCTGAACGCGGCGGGCCACCCCAGGACCGGGAAGCTGATACAGAACAGCAGAAAGATGCACGCGATCAGGGCGAGCGGCGAAATCCGGATGACCTGTCGGTCTTCGTCGGGGATGTGGGATGATGGCTGCGGTGGCACGGGCTGCTGCGGAGTGGACACCTCACCATCTTCTCATTGCAGCCGATACATCTCACATTCTGGGACAGCGCACTCACCAAAGTTGACTGTCTACGAATCGCGCGCCTACCGTCGAGCGCGTGAAGCAGAATGAGTTGCTCGTACTCGGCCGGCGCGTCGTCGCCTGAGCCGGTTGCTGCAACTCGCCAGATAACGACGCGCCACCCTCGTACAGCTGATGCTGACGAGGGTTTTTTGTTGCCCGGAGCCAGAATCAAGAGGTTTTTCCAGTGAGCGCACCAACCGCACGGCCTCAGCCGTCGCCGCGCAAGTCGGGAACAGCAGGCCCGACTGCCGCCGCATCGACCAATCGACGTCAGCTCGCCCCCGAGCGGGTCACCGGCGCGCAGTCCGTGGTCCGCGCGCTCGAGGAGCTCGAGGTCGACACCGTCTTCGGTATTCCGGGCGGTGCGATCCTTCCGGTGTACGACCCGCTGTTCGATTCGCGGCGGGTCCGGCACGTCCTGGTCCGGCACGAGCAGGGCGCGGGTCACGCCGCGACCGGCTACGCGCAGGCGACCGGCAAGGTCGGCGTGTGCATGGCCACGTCCGGTCCCGGCGCCACCAACCTGGTCACGCCGCTCGCCGACGCCCAGATGGATTCCGTTCCGGTCGTGGCGATCACGGGTCAGGTCGGCCGTGGGCTGATCGGCACCGACGCCTTCCAGGAAGCCGACATCTCCGGCATCACGATGCCGATCACGAAGCACAACTTCCTCATCACCGACGGTCTCGACATCCCGCGCATCCTGGCCGAGGCGTTCTACCTCGCGTCCAGTGGCCGCCCCGGTGCCGTGCTCGTCGACATTCCCAAGGACATCCTGCAGGCGCAGACCACGTTCTCGTGGCCGCCGGAGATGCACCTGCCCGGCTACCGTCCGGTCACCAAGCCGCACGGCAAGCAGGTCCGTGAGGCGGCCCGGCTCATCGCCGAAGCCAAGGCCCCGGTCCTGTACGTCGGTGGCGGTGTCATCAAGGCCGACGCGTCCGCCGAGCTGCTCGAACTGGCCGAGCTGACCGGCATCCCCGTCGTCACGACGCTCATGGCCCGCGGCGCTTTCCCCGACAGCCACCAGCTCAACTGCGGCATGCCGGGCATGCACGGCACGGTCGCGGCCGTCGCTGCGCTGCAGAAGAGTGATCTGCTGATCACGCTCGGTGCCCGGTTCGACGACCGCGTCACCGGCCGGCTCGACTCGTTCGCGCCCGATGCGAAGATCGTCCACGCCGACATCGACCCCGCGGAGATCGGCAAGAACCGGCACGCGGACGTGCCGATCGTCGGTGACTGCAAGGAGGTCATCGCCGAACTGATCGAGGCGATCCGGGCCGACATGGCGACGGGCACGTCGTTCGATCTCACGGCGTGGTGGGCGTACCTCGACGACATCCGCGGCACCTACCCGCTGTCGTACGACCGTCCCGCGGACGGCACGCTGTCGCCGCAGTTCGTGATCCAGGCCGTCGGCCGGCTCGCCGGTCCGGACGCGATCTACTGCGCGGGCGTCGGCCAGCACCAGATGTGGGCCGCCCAGTTCGTGAACTACGAGAAGCCCCGCACGTGGCTGAACTCCGGCGGTCTGGGCACGATGGGTTACGCCGTGCCGGCCGCGATGGGCGCCAAGATGGGCATGCCCGACCGTGAGGTGTGGGCGATCGACGGTGACGGCTGCTTCCAGATGACCAATCAGGAACTCGCGACGTGCGCCGTCGAGGGTGTGCCGATCAAGGTCGCGCTCGTCAACAACGGCAACCTGGGCATGGTCCGTCAGTGGCAGACCCTGTTCTACGACCAGCGCTACTCGAACACGAACCTCGGCACGCACGGCACCGTGCGCATCCCCGACTTCGTCAAGCTCGCCGAGGCCCTCGGCTGTGTCGGTATCCGGGTCGAGCGCGAGGAGGACGTCGAGGACGCGATCCGCACCGCGCAGTCGATCAACGACAAGCCCGTCGTCATCGACTTCATCGTCGGCAAGGACGCCCAGGTGTGGCCGATGGTCGCGGCCGGTACCGGCAACGACGAGATCATGGCGGCCCGCGGCATCCGTCCGCTGTTCGACGAGGACGAGGCTGCCGACGACCCCGCCGTCATCCACGACGTCATCGCGGAAGCGACCGAACGCAACCAGGTCGAGTCCGACACCGAAACCGGAGAGGAACGCCAGTGAGCACCAGTCACACCCTCAGTGTTCTCGTCGAGGACAAGCCGGGCGTGCTGGCCCGAGTCGCGGCCCTGTTCTCCCGCCGCGGCTTCAACATCGAGTCGCTCGCCGTGGGCGGCACCGAGGTTCCGGACATCTCGCGGATGACGATCGTCGTGACGGTCGAGGAGTTCCCGCTCGAGCAGGTGACCAAGCAGCTCAACAAGCTCGTCAACGTCATCAAGATCGTGGAGCAGGACACCGAGGCGTCCGTCGCCCGTGAACTGATCCTGGTCAAGGTGCGCGCGGATGCGAGTGTGCGCTCGCAGGTGATCGAGACCGTGAACCTGTTCCGTGCCAAGGTGATCGACGTGTCACCGGAGTCGCTCACGATCGAGGCGACCGGTACCCGGTCGAAGCTCGACGCGCTGCTGCGCATGCTCGATCCGTTCGGTATCCGGGAGATCGTGCAGTCCGGTGTGGTGGCGGTCGGCCGTGGGCCGAAGTCCATCACGGCAACCCGCTAGAACCGTCGCACCGGCGACAACAGACAATCAAGCGTTCATTGAACCCAGAGGGAAGGTAAGAACTGTGGCAGTCGAGATGTTCTACGACGACGATGCAGACCTGTCGATCATCCAGGGCCGCAAGGTCGCGGTCATCGGCTACGGCAGCCAGGGCCACGCGCACTCGCTGAGCCTGCGCGATTCCGGTGTCGATGTGCGCATCGGCCTCAAGGAGGGTTCGAAGTCCCGCGCGAAGGCGGAGGAGCAGGGCCTGACGGTCGGCACGCCGGCCGAGGTCTCCGAGTGGGCAGACGTCATCATGCTGCTGGCTCCCGACACCGCGCAGGCGTCGATCTTCAGCAACGACATCGAGCCGAACCTGAAGGACGGCGACGCGCTGTTCTTCGGCCACGGCCTCAACATCCACTTCGACCTGATCAAGGCCCCGGAGAACGTCACCGTCGGCATGGTCGCCCCGAAGGGCCCCGGCCACCTGGTGCGTCGTCAGTTCGTCGACGGCAAGGGCGTTCCGGCCCTGATCGCCGTCCACCAGGACCCGAAGGGTGAGGGCCAGGCCCTGGCGCTGTCCTACGCGAAGGGCATCGGCGGCACCCGCGCCGGCGTCATCAAGACCACCTTCAAGGAAGAGACCGAGACGGACCTCTTCGGTGAGCAGGCCGTGCTGTGCGGCGGCACCGAGGAACTGGTCAAGACCGGCTTCGAGGTCATGGTCGAGGCCGGCTACGCGCCCGAGATGGCGTACTTCGAGGTGCTGCACGAGCTCAAGCTCATCGTCGACCTCATGTACGAGGGTGGCATCGCCCGCATGAACTACTCGGTGTCCGACACCGCCGAGTTCGGTGGCTACCTGAGCGGTCCGCGTGTCATCGACGCCGGCACCAAGGAGCGCATGAAGGCGATCCTGGCCGACATCCAGTCCGGTGAGTTCACCCGCCGCCTGGTCGCCAACGTCGAGAACGGCAACAAGGAGCTCGAGGCTCTCCGCAAGGAGAACGCCGAGCACCCGATCGAGGTCACCGGCAAGAAGCTGCGCGACCTGATGAGCTGGGTCGATCGTCCGATCACCGAGACGGCCTGATCCTGTCCCGGATCTGACGGTCCGACTCCTTCGGCCCGGGTGGTACGCGAGTACCGCTCGGGCCGAAGGCCTTTCCGGCGGCAAAAGAGTGGTACGAATCTCCGATTTCGGTGCGGGAGGTGTCCACTATCTGGTAAGGCGCACCCGCCCTGCGGAATCCGTGACCGCCGCCCACTAAGCTGACACTGCACTATCCAAGCCGCCACCTCAACACAGGGAGTTCGCTCGTGAGCCAGAATGGCCGTCCCGTCGTCCTGATCGCCGACAAGCTCGCACAATCGACCGTCGATGCGCTCGGAGACGGTGTCGAGGTGCGCTGGGTCGACGGCCCGGACCGTCCCGCGCTGCTCGCGGCCGTCCCGGAGGCAGACGCCCTGCTGGTCCGTTCGGCCACCACGGTCGACGCCGAGGTGCTCGCCGCCGCCACGAAGCTGAAGATCGTCGGCCGCGCCGGTGTCGGCCTCGACAACGTCGACATCCCGGCCGCCACCGAGCGCGGCGTCATGGTCGTCAACGCGCCGACCTCGAACATCCACTCGGCCGCCGAGCACGCCGTGTCGCTGCTGCTGTCGACCGCCCGCCAGATCCCGGCCGCGGACCGCACCCTGCGGGAGAAGACCTGGAAGCGTTCGAGCTTCAACGGCACCGAGATCCTCGGCAAGACCGTCGGTGTCGTCGGCCTGGGCCGTATCGGCCAGCTGTTCGCGCAGCGTCTCGCCGCGTTCGAGACCGACATCATCGCGTACGACCCCTACCTGCCCGCGGCCCGCGCCGCGCAGCTGGGTATCGAGCTGGTCGACATCGACGAGCTGGTCGAGCGCGCCGACTTCATCTCCGTGCACCTGCCCAAGACCAAGGAGACCGCGGGCCTGATCAACGCGGAGCGCCTGGCCAAGGCGAAGGACGGCGTCATCATCGTCAACGCCGCCCGCGGTGGCCTCATCGACGAGGACGCGCTGTACGACGCGCTGGTGAACGGTAAGGTCCGCGCCGCCGGCCTCGACGTGTTCAACACCGAGCCGTGCACCGACTCCAAGCTGTTCGACCTCGACAACGTCGTCGTCACCCCGCACCTGGGTGCCTCCACCTCCGAGGCGCAGGACCGCGCCGGCACCGATGTCGCCAAGTCCGTCCTGCTGGCGCTGGCCGGCGAGTTCGTGCCGGACGCCGTCAACGTCTCCGGCGGCCCGGTCGGCGAAGAGGTCGCCCCGTGGCTCGAGCTGGTCCGCAAGCTGGGTCTGCTCGCCGGCACCCTGTCGCTCGAGGCCGTCCAGAACGTCCAGGTGATCGCGAGCGGTGAGCTGTCCGCCGAGAACGTCGACATCCTCGGCCTGGCCGCACTGCGCGGCCTGTTCTCCGCGAGCAGCGACGAGGCCGTCACGTTCGTCAACGCCCCGCAGCTCGCCGAGCAGCGCGGCGTCACCGTCGAGGTCGAGAAGCACAGCGAGGCCCAGACGCACCGCAGCGCAGTCGAGGTGCGGGCGGTGGCCGCGGACGGCACCGTCACCACCGTCGCGGGCGCGCTGACCGGCCTGCAGCAGGTCGAGAAGATCGTCGCCGTCAACGGCCGCAGCTTCGACCTGCGCGCCGAGGGCCACAACATCGTCGTCCACTACACGGATCGTCCGGGTGTCCTGGGTGTCCTGGGCACCGTGCTCGGCGGCGCCGGCATCGACATCCAGGCCGCAGCGCTGAGCCAGGACGCCGAGGGCGAGGGCGCCACCGTCATCCTGCGTGTCGACCGTGTCGTCGGTGACGCCGAGGTCGAGCAGATCACCTCGCAGCTCGACGCGCGCGTCGCGCAGGTCGACCTGTCCTGATCGTCCCCTTCTGACGATGGTGGCCGCGACTGTTGCGAAACGGTCGCGGCCACAGTCGAATTCACCGGTTCCGTGTTCGCGGCCGGTCCACGAGGAAGAGAGTGTGTTCATGAAGCTTGCGGTCATCCCCGGTGACGGCATCGGTGTCGAGGTCACCGCGGAAGCGTTGAAGGTCCTGCGGAAGCTGGTTCCCGATGTCGAGACCACCGAGTTCGACCTCGGTGCCAAGCGCTACAACGAGACCGGTGACCTGCTGCCGGACGCCGAGCTCGAGCAGATCCGGCAGCACGACGCGATCCTCCTCGGCGCGATCGGCGATCCCCGATACGTGGCGCCGGGCATCCTCGAGCGCGGCCTGCTGCTGAACATGCGCTTCCTGCTCGACCATCACGTGAACCTGCGCCCGGCGCGCACCTACCCGCAGTCGAGCTCGCCGCTGGCCGCGAACCCGGACATCGACTTCGTCGTGGTCCGCGAGGGCACCGAGGGCCCGTACACCGGCAACGGTGGTTCGATCCGCATCGGCACCCCGCACGAGGTGGCGACCGAGGTGTCGGTCAACACGTGGTTCGGTGCCGAGCGTGTCGTCCGCGCCGCGTACGAGCTGGCGCAGAAGCGGCGGAAGCACCTCACGCTGATCCACAAGACCAATGTGCTCTCCAACGCCGGCCGCATCTGGACCCGCGCGATGGAGACCGTCGGTGCCGAGTACCCCGAGGTCGAGACGGCGTACTGCCACATCGACGCGGCCACCATCTACATGGTCACCGATCCCGCCCGCTTCGATGTGATCGTCACCGACAACCTGTTCGGTGACATCATCACCGACCTCGCGGGCGCGGTCACCGGCGGTATCGGGCTGGCGGCGTCGGGCAACATCGACGCGTCGGGCACCAATCCGTCGATGTTCGAGCCGGTCCACGGTTCGGCACCGGACATCGCCGGCCAGGGTATCGCCGACCCGACGGCGGCGATCCTGTCGGCCGCGATGCTGCTGCGTCACCTCGGCCGGGAGGACGACGCCGCCCGCATCGAGCGTGCCGTCGAGGCCGACCTGGCGTCGCGCGGCGACGCCCCGATCGTCACGACCGAGGTCGGCGACCGGATCGCGGCTGCCGTCTAGCCGCTCCGTACGTCCGACAGACGTGGCCGCCACCCGGAACCCGGGTGGCGGCCACGGCCGTATCGGCGACGGGTCAGTGGCGTTCGGGCCGGTCGGCGGGGACCAGGGGCACGGCGACGAGGGGGAACAGTGCGGTCACCGCGAAGGCGACCGGAAAGCTCACCGCCGCGATCAGCCCACCGAAGAGCGGTGGCACCAGTGACGCCGCCAGGTACTGGCTGGTGTTCTGGGCGCCGAGCGCCCGGCCGCTCCAGTAGGGTCCGGCGATCTCGGCGACGGCGGTGAACGCCAATCCGTTGTCCGCCACCGTGATCACCGACGCCAGCACCAGCAGTGCCACGGACGCGGAGGAGCCCAGCGCGTCCGTCAGGGCCAGGGCGCCCATGGACAGTGCCGCCGCGATCGCGACCCAGCGCAGCGGACGCATCCGGCTGCCGACCCGGTCGGACAGCGCGCCGGCCGCGATCCGTCCTGCCGCACCGAGCAATTGGGTGACGGTGACGAGCAGTCCCGCCGAGGCCGCGGACCAGTGTCGGTCCGACATCAGCCACACCAGTGCGAACGTCCACACCAGATACTGCGGCACCACCAGCAGCACCGAGACGCCGTGGATACGCCACAGCACGCTCGACGACCGGTACGGATTGTCCAGCAGGCCGGACTGTGCGGCCGCCGCCCGGTCCGGTCGTGGCGGGTCGACGACGAACAGGCACGCGATCGCGGCGACGGCGGCGGCTGCGACCGGTATCGCCAACGCCCAGCCGACACCGTGGTTTTCGGCGATTCTCGGTACCGTCAGTGCGCCGAAGGCCACCCCGAGGGGCAGCGCCATCTGACGGATCCCCATTGCGAGGCCGCGGCGGTGCGGCGGGAACCAGCCGACGACGACCCGGCCACTGGCGGCGTTGGCGCTGGACGCGGCCGTTCCGCCCACGAGCAGCATCAGGCCCGTCGCGAGGAACGAGGACGCGGCGGCGGCCACGGCGGCGCCGGCGGCCGCCGCCGCCGTCAGCGTCATGCCGAGGACGAGGACGCGTCGTTCCCCGATACGGTCGACGATCGCGCCCCACGCCATGAGGCTGACGAGGAACCCGACGGTGGGTGCGGCGACGAGCAGTCCGGCACGGGACAGGTCCAGTCCGTGCTCGGTCTCGAGTGCCGGAAGCAGGAACGCGGGCGCATTCGAGAACGTCGCTCCAGCGGCCTGAGCGAGGACGCCCAGCACCAGCATCGTCCAGCGGCGTGCGGTTCCGGTCGTCGTGTCCGCCAGGTTCACACCACTCACCTCTATCTCAATATGTGAAATGAAATTCCTACATTGTGAATACAGGTCGGAGTGTAGACCCTGCGCCGCCACGCGTGCACCGAGGCGTGTCCGGGCACTCGTTAGACTCGGCGCATGCGCCTAGGTCGAATTGCCAGTCCCGACGGAGTTGCCTTCGTGTCCATCGAGGGAGAGGGGGATGCGCAGACCGCGAAGGAGATCGCCGAACACCCCTTCGGTACACCGACTTTCACGGGCCGGAGCTGGCCGCTCGCCGACGTCCGGCTGCTCGCCCCGATCCTCGCCAGCAAGGTGATCTGCGTCGGCAAGAACTACGCCGCGCACGCGGCCGAAATGGGTGGCGAGGCCCCCGAGGACCCGGTCATCTTCATCAAGCCCAACACGTCGATCGTCGGCCCGGGCGCGCCGATCGTGCTGCCGCCGTCGTCGAACGAGGTGCACTACGAAGGCGAGCTCGCCGTCGTCATCGGTCGCCCCTGCAAGGACGTGCCCGCGGCGAAGGCCCGTGAGGTCATCCTCGGCTACACCGCCGCCAACGACGTCACCGCCCGCGATCAGCAGCGGCACGACGGGCAGTGGACGCGCGGCAAGGGGTACGACACGTTCTGCCCGCTCGGCCCGTGGATCGAGACGAACCTGGACGCGTCCGACGTCGAGGTGCGCACGGAGGTCGACGGCGAGGTCGTGCAGCGCAGTCGCACTTCGCTTCTGCTGCACGACATCCCGAAGGTGATCGAATGGGTGTCCGCCGTCATGACCCTGCTGCCGGGTGACGTGATCCTCACCGGTACGCCGGAGGGAGTGGGCCCGATCGTCGACGGCCAGACCGTGAGCGTGACGGTCGAGGGTATCGGCACACTCACCAATCCGGTTGCCGCCAAGCGCTGATCCGGTACCGCTCCGCTCGGGTGCGGGACTAGCCTGTAGGGGTCCGTTCCGTACCCGATCGCTGCCGGGCGACGGCTTGACGCGTCCAGGCAGCGTTGTTTCCGAAGTGAGCCATGACCACCAGCGAAGTACGCGTCCGTTTCTGTCCGTCACCCACCGGAACCCCGCACGTCGGGCTCATCCGGACCGCCCTGTTCAACTGGGCGTTCGCCCGTCACCACGGCGGCACGCTCGTGTTCCGGATCGAGGACACCGACGCCGCCCGTGACACGGAGGAGTCGTACCAGGCGATCCTGGACGCGTTGCGCTGGCTGGGGCTGAACTGGGACGAGGGTCCGGAGGTGGGCGGCCCGTACGAGCCGTACCGGCAGTCGCAGCGCCGTGATCTCCACCTCGACGTGGTGCGGCGTCTGCTCGAGGCGGGAGAGGCGTACGAGTCGTTCTCGACGCCCGAGGAGGTCGAGGCCCGGCACAAGGCGGCCGGACGCGACCCCAAGCTCGGCTACGACAACTTCGACCGGGACCTGACGCCGGAGCAGATCCAGGCGTACCTGGACGAGGGGCGCAAGCCGGTCGTGCGGTTGCGGATGCCGGACCACGACCTCACGTGGACCGATCTGGTGCGCGGGGAGACGACGTTCAAGGCCGGTACGGTGCCGGACTTCGCGCTCACCCGTGGCAACGGGATTCCGCTGTACACGTTGGTGAATCCCGTCGACGACGCGCTGATGAGGATCACGCATGTGCTGCGTGGCGAGGATCTGCTGTCCTCGACGCCGCGTCAGCTCGCGCTGTACGAGGCGCTGCAGCGCATCGGGGTCGCCGAGTTCACGCCGGAGTTCGGGCACCTGCCGTTCGTGATGGGACAGGGCAACAAGAAGCTGTCCAAGCGTGATCCCGAGTCGAACCTGTTCATCCACCGGGACCGCGGCTTCATCCCCGAGGGCCTGCTCAACTACCTGGCGCTGTTGGGTTGGGGCATCGCCGACGACCGCGACGTCTTCTCCCTCGACGAGATGGTGGCCGCGTTCGACATCTCCAAGGTCAACTCGAATCCGGCACGTTTCGACCAGAAGAAGGCCGACGCGATCAACGCCGAGCACATCCGTCTGCTCGAGCCGGCCGACTTCTCGGCGCGGCTGCGCGCGTACCTGACGACGCACGGGCATCCGGTGGACGCGCTCACCCCCGAGCAGTTCGACGTCGCGGCCGATCTGGTGCAGACCCGCATCACGGTGCTGTCCGACGCGTGGGGCCTGCTGAAGTTCCTCCTCGTCGACGAGGCCGATTTCGCGATCGACCCGGCCGCGGCGGCCAAGAATCTCGGTGCCGATGCGGCGCCGGTGCTCGACGCGACGATCGAGGCCCTCGACGCGCTGGAGCAGTGGACGACGGCCGAGCTCGAGGAGGCCCTCAAGGCCGCCCTCATCGAGAAGCTCGAACTCAAGCCGCGCAAGGCATTCGCGCCGGTGCGGGTGGCGCTGACCGGATCGCACATCAGCCCGCCGCTGTACGAGTCGATGGAACTGCTCGGCCGCGACACGACGATGGCCCGGCTGCGGTCGGCGCGGGCGCAGATCGCCTGATCGCGAGCACCGAGAGCGCTCGGCCCGTCCCGTCCTCGGGGCGGGCCGCTGTCGTTCCGGGGCTGTCGTTTTGGGTCGATTTACCGCCTTTGACCTGCCGATTTGTAGTTCGATACGGGGTTGATGCTAATGTTTCTCTCGGTTCGGAACGGAGGCCAGACGCCCGCAGGGCAGGCCGCCGAAACAGACCATTGGGGTATGGTGTAATTGGCAACACAGCTGATTCTGGTTCAGCCATTCTAGGTTCGAGTCCTGGTACCCCAGCAGTGATCCGCAAGGTGCATTCCTTCCGGATCGCACAGATACTGTCGAGGCCCGGCGTGGTCACGCAGTCATAGCGTGTTTCGATGCACGTTCTCGGCCCCGTCGTCTAGCGGCCTAGGACGCCGCCCTCTCAAGGCGGTAGCGCGGGTTCGAATCCCGTCGGGGCTACCAACGTCGTATCGAACACGGTTCTGGCCCCGTCGTCTAGCGGCCTAGGACGCCGCCCTCTCAAGGCGGTAGCGCGGGTTCGAATCCCGTCGGGGCTACAACGAAACACCCTCCGATCACACGAATCGGAGGGTGTTCTTCTCTGTGTGGGGCGAGTTCCGGATCCCTATCCGCTCTTGCGGCGGAACTCCCGTTTGTGGTCGGCGCTGCCGTGCGAGTCGTGCACTTTCGACTGCCCGTCCAGATGGGCCGAAGCGTTCGACTGCTGGTGATTCTTGCGATCCAGCGCCTCACGGAACTTGCGTTTGATGTCGTCGGTTCCGGTATCGGTCACGGGGTCCTCCTCCGTTCGTCGGTACGTCGGAATGTACCGCCGAGCGGGGGACTCGTCGCCCGAATTTACGAGTGCAGGAAAGCTGCAGTGGATCCGCCGACCGGCATCGCGGGCAGTCCGAGCTTGCGATGGTCCCAGGAGCGGACCCGATCGGGGACCACACGCACCGCGATTCGCTTGTGCAGCATCATCTCGACGGCCGGCTTGACGTCGTCGGAGTACGGGCCGGTGTACCGCTCCCAGATGCTGATCCCGACCTTGAACAGGGCTTCGGGGTCGTCGACGATCTCGGCACGGCCCTCGATGGAGACGCCGCGCAGGGTGTCGTAGGTGTGGCCGTCCTCGATCATCATCGTGATCCGGTCGTCGCGGCGGAGATTGACGGCCTTCTGCGATTTGGCCTTCGTCTCGAACCACAATTCGCCGTCGATCACCGCGTACCACATGGCGACCAGATGCGGGGTGCCGCTCGGCCCGACCGTCGCCATCGTGGACACGCGACTGCGCTCGATGAACTCGGTGATCTCGTCGTCGGTCATCGTGATCTGACCGCGCTGGTTCGTTCCCACGGCACTACCTCCACTCGGCTGGAATTCGTTCTCGGGCACGACTGTGCCACGGATCACGTTCCGGGTGGCCGGGCAGGGTCCCCTCGGGGTCAGAGCCGCTTGTGGAGCGCCTCCGCTGCCGCCAGGAGGTCGGCCGCCCAGCGGGCACCCGGGCGGCGTCCCATGCGGTCGATCGGGCCCGACACCGAAATCGCGGCGACGACGGTGCCGGCGGCGTCCCGTACCGGCGCCGCGACGCTCGCGACGCCGGCTTCGCGTTCGGCGGCGCTCTGCGCCCACCCGCGGCGGCGGACCTCGGCCAGGACGCGTTCACCGAACGTCGCCTCCGGGAGCACGGTGCGCTGCAACTGCGGATCGGCCCAGGCGAGGAGCACCTTCGCACCGGAGCCGGCCGTCATGGGCAGGCGCGCCCCCACCGGGACGGTGTCACGCAGGCCGGCCGGGGGTTCCACCGAGGCGACGCACACCCGCTGGATGCCCTCGCGGCGGTACAGCTGGACGCTCTCGCCGGTGATGTCGCGGAGCCGGGGGAGCACGAGTGCCGCGGCGTCGACGAGGGTGTCGGTGGCCTTGGCGGCCAGCTCGGCCAGTCCGGGGCCGGGGCACCACAGTCCGTCGGCGTCGCGCGCGAGCAGTCGGTGCACCTCGAGGCCCACCGCGAGACGGTGGGCGGTGGCGCGGGGCAGGCCGGTTCGCGTGCACAGTTCCGTGAGACTGCACGGCTGTTCGGCCACTGCGTGCAGCACGCCCATTGCTTTGTCGAGTACCCCGATGCCGCTATGCTGTCTCATAGGCCGATACTACTTTCTCGCATGTTGGGATCATAGCCGAGGTGCGGGACAGTGGGAACGACACAGCACGCGACACGGGTCAGCCCTGAATTCCGGCGGCGCGACAAAGCAGATTGCAGAGGTGGAGAACATGGCTCACAGAGGACGGACACTGGCCGAGAAGGTGTGGGACGAGCATGTCGTCGTACGCGGTGAGGGAGAGGGCTCGGCGCGGCAACCCGACCTGATCTACATCGACCTGCATCTCGTCCACGAGGTCACCAGCCCGCAGGCCTTCGACGGCCTCCGGCTCGCCGGCCGGAAGCTGCGCCGGCCGGACCTGACGATCGCGACCGAGGACCACAACGTTCCCACCGTCGACATCGACAAGCCGATCGCCGATCCGGTCTCGCGCACGCAGGTCGACACCCTGCGCAAGAACTGCGAGGAGTTCGGGGTCCGGCTGCATCCCATGGGCGACCTGGACCAGGGCATCGTCCACGTGGTGGGCCCACAGCTCGGCCTCACCCAGCCGGGTATGACCGTCGTGTGCGGCGACAGCCATACGTCCACGCACGGTGCTTTCGGTGCTCTCGCAATGGGAATCGGCACCAGCGAGGTCGAGCACGTCATGGCCACGCAGACGCTGTCGCTGCGTCCGTTCAAGACGATGGCGGTCACTGTCGACGGTGAACTGGCGCCCGGGGTCACGAGCAAGGACCTGATCCTCGCCGTCATCGCGAAGATCGGCACCGGTGGTGGGCAGGGCTACGTCATCGAGTACCGCGGCGAGGCCATCCGGAAACTGTCGATGGAATCGCGGATGACGATCTGCAACATGTCGATCGAGGCGGGCGCTCGCGCCGGCATGATCGCCCCCGACGAGATCACCTACGAGTTCGTCAAGGGACGGCCGCACGCCCCGCAGGGCGCCGACTGGGACGCCGCCGTGGCTGCGTGGGAGCAGCTGAAGACCGACGACGACGCCGTGTTCGACGCCGAGGTGCACATCGACGGTGCGTCGCTCACCCCGTTCGTGACGTGGGGCACCAACCCCGGTCAGGGTGCGCCGCTGAGCGACACGGTCCCGAACCCGGCCGACATCGCCGACGAGGGCGAGCGGATCTCGGCGGAGAAGGCGCTGTCCTACATGGGATTGGAGCCGGGCACCCCGCTGCGCGAGATCCCCGTCGACACCGTGTTCGTCGGTTCGTGCACCAACGGCCGTATCGAGGACCTGCGGGCTGTGGCCGACGTCCTGAAGGGCCGGAAGGTGGCCGACGGCGTCCGGATGCTGGTCGTGCCCGGCTCGATGCGGGTGCGGGCGCAGGCCGAAGCGGAAGGCCTCGGTGAGATCTTCACCACCGCGGGCGCCGAATGGCGGCAGGCGGGATGCTCGATGTGTCTCGGCATGAACCCGGATCAGCTGGCGCCGGGCGAGCGTTCGGCATCGACGTCGAACCGCAATTTCGAAGGCCGCCAAGGAAAGGGCGGACGAACCCACCTCGTCTCTCCTGCCGTCGCGGCGGCGACCGCGGTCCGCGGCACGCTGTCGGCACCGGCAGATCTGGCATAGGGCGCAAGGGAACTAGGAGAAAAACGATGGAAGCCTTTACCACTCACAAGGGAATCGGTGTTCCGCTGCGCCGCTCCAACGTGGACACGGACCAGATCATTCCGGCCGTCTATCTGAAGCGCGTGACCCGCAGCGGTTTCGAGGACGGACTCTTCGCCGCATGGCGTACGGACCCCGAGTTCATCCTCAACGTCGCACCGTACGACCGGGGTTCGGTTCTGGTCGCCGGACCGGACTTCGGTACCGGATCGTCGCGCGAGCACGCCGTGTGGGCTCTGTCCGACTACGGTTTCCGTGTCGTCATCGCGTCCCGCTTCGCCGACATCTTCCGCGGCAACGCCGGCAAGGCCGGACTGCTCGCCGCTCAGGTCGAGCAGTCCGACGTCGAGATGCTGTGGAAGCTGCTCGAGGAGCAGCCGGGACTGGAACTGGTCGTGGACCTCGAGGCCAAGACGGTCACCGCGGGAACGACCGTGGTGCGCTTCACTATTGACGACTACACGCGTTGGCGTCTCCTCGAGGGACTCGACGACATCGGTCTCACGTTGCGCCAGGTAGAAGCGATTTCGGAGTTCGAAAAGTCAAGGCCTTCATGGAAACCTGAGACTCTTCCCGCCCGAGTCGCGAACGACAATTGACACAATCGGACGCCTGACAGGTGACCGGCGCGGCCCCTCGATCCACACTGGATCGGGGGGCCGCTTTTGGTGAGAATCACCGTGGCACATAGACTCTTGCCGATTTCGGGTTTACCGTAGGTCATAGTCGGTCCGACGGTGGACCACAAGTTTGCGGAGGATTTTCCATGAACAAGGCAGAGCTGATCGATGTTCTGACCGAGAAATTGGGCACGGACAGGCGCACTGCCAGCGAGGCTGTCGAGCACGTCGTCGACACCATCGTGCGTGCGGTCCACTCGGGCGAGAGCGTCACCATCACCGGATTCGGTGTCTTCGAGCAGCGTCGTAGGGCGGCCCGCGTCGCGCGCAACCCGCGTACCGGTGAGACCGTCAAGGTCAAGCCGACGTCGGTGCCGGCGTTCCGTCCGGGTGCGCAGTTCAAGGCGCTCATCGCGGGCGGACAGAAGCTTCCGTCCAGCGGCCCGGCCGTCAAGCGCGGTGCCGCCGAGCCCGTGAAGAAGGCTGCGGCCAAGAAGACTGCGGCGGCGAAGAAGGCTGCGGCCAAGAAGACCGTGGCGAAGAAGACCGCGGCGAAGGCTCCGGCCAAGACCGTGGCGAAGAAGACTGCGGCGAAGGCTCCGGCCAAGACCGCAGCCAAGAAGACTGCGGCCAAGGCTCCGGCCAAGACCGTGGCGAAGAAGACTGCGGCGAAGGCTCCGGCCAAGACCGCAGCCAAGAAGACTGCGGCCAAGGCTCCCGCCAAGACCGCAGCCAAGAAGACTGCGGCCAAGGCTCCCGCCAAGACCGCAGCCAAGAAGACTGTCGCGAAGAAGACTGCGGCCAAGGCTCCGGCCAAGACCGCAGCCAAGAAGACTGCGGCCAAGGCTCCCGCCAAGACCGCAGCCAAGAAGACTGCAGCCAAGAAGGCTCCGGCGAAGCGCACCGCCCGTAAGTGATTCCTGCGTGAGCAGGTGTGGCGGCGTTCGCGTCGAACGGGATACTCCGTAACGAACTCGGCGGCCACGGGACGATTCCCGTGGCCGCCGAGTTCGTGTTCGGGGCGCGGAACTACTGGTTCGTGTTCCGGGCGACGGGCAGCGGACTGTCGACGTGATCGGCGGCGACCAACCGGCCCCCCGACAGCGACAGCACCCACATGCTGGCCTTGCGGTTCCGGGCCGGTGGAAGCGTCACGCCGTCACGATCGGCCCACCACTGCAACAGATCCGGAATGACACCGCCCTGGCTGCAGATCACCTGAGTGCCGCCGAGCGCGGCGATCTTGCGGATCCGGGCGCGGGCGGCCGTCGGATCGGCGGCGTAACCCTCCTCGGACAGCAGTGGGTCGACGCGTACCGGCACGCCGAGAGACTCCGCGAGAGGCTCGACGGTCTGGATGCACCGGGTCCGATCCGCCGACGTGATCTCGACCGCACCGTAGGCCAGTAGTTGCGGGACAAGGGCTTCCGCCTGGATCCGGCCCTTGCTCTCGAGCGGTCGGAGGGTGTCGTCGCCGCTGTACTTCTTACGGCTACCGGCCTTCGCATGCCGGACGAGCAGGACCGTCGTCGTGTCGGGCGGCAGGTGTGCGAACCGGCGCAGGATGGTCCGGTCCATCGGATACGAGAGCTGGTCGGGTACCAGATCCGGAGCCAGCCAGCGCAACTCGTCGACCTCGTCGTTGGGCTCGAATTCTCCCGAGACCGCCTCGGCCGCCCAGTACTCGACTCTCTTCAGTTTGCGATGCCCGGGTATCGGGTATGTCACACCCGACAAATATCGACCCAATTGTGCGTCGAGCCCGGTTTCCTCGCGAATTTCGCGTACAGCTGCGGCGATCGAGGTTTCACCGGGGTCGAGTTTCCCCTTGGGAAACGACCAGTCGTCGTACCGCGGACGGTGAATGAGAGCGATTTCGATCTCGTACGGATTCGCGGGAGATTTCCGCCACACCACGGCGCCGGCCGCAAAAATATTGGCTTTGACCGGTTTGTCGATCGCGGCGTTGTCGGGATGAGGATGCTGGGGGCTCAAGGGAATCGTTCCTTCCGTCGACCACGGGCCGGGTGCCGTCAACCGCCCACCCGGCGGCGGCGCATCATCTCTTCCTGGTGCTCGCGCACCTTCTCCCCGCGGGCCGGGGAAGCCTGCCAGCTGCTGTCGGCCTGCAACACCCAGCACCGGGTGGTCGGGTCGAGCGCGGACTCGAAGATCTCGTCGAGCTGACGGGTCAGCCGCGGATCCTTGACCTGTGCCATCACCTCGACCCGGCGATCGAGGTTGCGGTGCATCATGTCCGCGCTGCCGATCCAGAACTCGTTCGCACCCCGGAAATGCATGATGCGGGAATGTTCGAGGAACCGGCCGAGGATCGAGCGGACCTCGATGTTCTCACTCAACCCCGGGACTCCCGGCTTGAGGGCGCAGATGCCGCGCACGACGATCTGGACCGGGACCCCGGCCCGGGATGCCCGGTAGAGGGCGTCGATCACCTGCTCGTCGACGAGCGCGTTGGCCTTCATCCGGATACCCGCCGCGCGACCCGCCTGCCGGTGCGCGACCTCGGCGTCGATCCGGGCGATGATGCCGGCCCGGACCCCGTACGGTGCGACGAGAAGATTGCGGTACTGGGACTTTCGCGAATAGCCGGTGAGCGAGTTGAACAGGTCCGTGAGATCGGCGCCGATCTCGGGGGCCGCGGTCAGCAGACCCACGTCCTCGTACATGCGCGCGGTCTTCGGGTTGTAGTTGCCGGTACCGATGTGGCAGTAACGGCGGATCGTCGCCCCCTCGCGGCGGACCACCAGACACGTCTTGCAGTGGGTCTTGAGCCCGACGAGCCCGTACACGACGTGGACACCGGCCTGTTCGAGTTTGCGCGCCCACTTGATGTTCGCCTGCTCGTCGAAGCGGGCCTTGATCTCGACCAGGGCGACGACCTGCTTGCCCGCCTCGGCGGCCGCGACGAGCGCGTTGACGATCGGGGAGTCACCCGACGTCCGGTACAGCGTCTGCTTGATCGCGAGTACCTGCGGGTCGGCGGCGGCCTGCTCGATGAACCGCTGCACGCTCGTCGAGAACGAGTCGTACGGATGCTGTACCAGGACGTCGCCGTCGCGGAGCGTCGAGAACACGCTCTTCGGGGTTTCGCGTTCCCCGAACGCGGGATGCGTCGCCGGGACGAACGGCGTGTCCTTGAGGTTCGGCCGGTCCACGCCGTACACCTGCCACAGCGACGACAGGTCCAGCAGGCCGGGTACCTGGATCACGTCGCTGGGATCGACGTCGAGTTCGCGCAGCAGCAGTTCGAGCATGTGCTCGGTCATGTCGTCGGCCACCTCGAGGCGGACCGGTGAACCGAAGCGGCGCCGCGCGAGTTCCCGCTCGAGGGCCTGCAGCAGATCCTCGTCCCGGTCCTCCTCGACCTCGAAGTCGGCGTTGCGGGTGACCCGGAAGGCGTGATGCTCCACCACCTCCATGCCGGGGAAGAGGACGTCGAGGTGCGCGGCGATGAGATCCTCGGTGGGCAGGAATGCGGGAACGGCGCCGGGCGTATGGCCGGTGCGGGTGACGCGCATGAACCGATCGACGTTGTCGGGCACTTTCACTCGGGCGAAGTGCTCGCCGCCGGTGGACCCGTCCTTCACCGTCACGGCCAGGTTCAGGCTCAGCCCGCTGATATAGGGGAACGGGTGTGCGGGGTCGACGGCCAGCGGAGTGAGGACCGGGAACACCTGCTCGTGGAAATGCGCCGAGAGCCGGGCGCGTTCGGTGTCGTCGAGATCGGCCCAGCCGATGATCGAGATGCCTTCCGCGGCCAGGGCCGGACGTACCGCATCGAGGAAGACCCGAGCGTGCTTGTCGGACAGTTCCTGCGTCCGGGCGCCGATCAGCGCCAACTGTTCTCGCGGGGACAGCCCGTCGGCGGAACGGACGGACAGTCCGGTTTCGTCGCGTCGTTTGAGGCCGGCGACCCGCACCATGTAGAACTCGTCGAGGTTCGAAGCGAAGATCGCCAGGAACTTCGCGCGCTCGAGCAGGGGGAGCGAGGAGTCCTCGGCGAGTGCCAGCACCCGCGAGTTGAAGTCGAGCCAGCTCAGCTCCCGGTTGAGGTAACGATCCGACGGCAGTCCACCATCGGGGGTGCCGGTCGGGGTGGCGGCAGGCGGCGGGGTCGGGATGTTCGGGGAGTGCACGCCCTCCGGACCGCCGGTGCGGTTCCCGTGCCCGGGACCGGAACCGTCCTCGGCCGCCGATTCGATGTCTGTGCGTGATTCGACTGCTCTCCCGTTGGTCACGTCTCGATCATCCCTCGAGAATCCCAGGCGGGACAATCGATCACGTGTCGTTCACGGCGGTGGCGGCTGCCCGACACCCGGTGTGCACGCGATGTGGTCGAGGATCGTGCGGGTGTGCGGTCCGGGACCGAGGCCGGCGACCGCCGCGAGATCCGCAATCGTGTCGACGTCCTGTCGTAGACCCGGCCACCGTCCGTCCAGAGCGACCGCACCCGACGCGACGTGCCGGGCCGCCGAACCGGACCCGAACCGCGGATCGAGCCGGCGCGGGCGACCACACGCGAACAGGGCCGCCGTCCCGGTGCCGGTGTGGTCCACGACGATCGCGCGTCCGACCCGGCGGGCGGCGGCGAGCGCATCGTGCAGTTCACTCGCTCGCAGCGACGGCAGATCCGCCTGCAACGCCACCAGATCGGTGACGCCCGAACCTGCAGACAGGACGGCACGGGCGGTGGCGGCGAGCGCCGCGTTGAGCCCGGACCCGCCGGTGGGCGTGGGACCCGGGTCCGGGACGTGCCGGACGCCGTGCGCGGCGGCGACCGCGGCGATCGCCGGATCGGGACTGACGACGGTCACCCCCGACCCGGGCGCGGTACCGAAACCGGCCTCGGCGAGAACGTCCAGCGTGTCGTGCAGCATCGCCGTCACCAGAGCGGCCCGGTCGGCGGGGGAGAGATGGTCGGCGAGGCGCGACTTGGCCACCCGCAACTCCTTGACCGCGACGAGAACGTGCGTGTGCACGGCCCGCCCGGCTCGGTGCTCCGCGTCCATGCGCGCAATCTTGCCAGTCGCCGTGTCGGGGCCTCACGACCGGCGACGTCGTCCGCGCTCGGGATATCGTGTTCGGCGAGCGGCCGGCGTGTGTGCGGGCCGCCGGCGAACGGTGTGAGCGGATGGGAGGAGCCGGCGTGACCAAGGCGGCAGTGCTGGGGACCGGCTCGTGGGGGACGGCGTTCGCGAAGGTGCTCGCGGACGCGGGCACCGACGTCACGTTGTGGGCGCGGCGCGAGGAGGTCGCCGACGCTGTCGTCACGACACACGAGAACCCCTACTATCTGCCCGGGATCACGTTGCCGGCCACGGTGACCGCGACGGTCGACCACGAGAGGGCGCTCGCCGGTGCCGATCTCGTCGTGCTCGCGGTCCCGTCGCAGTCGTTGCGCGGCAACCTCGAACGCTGGTCACCGTCGATCGGTCCGGACGCGACACTGCTGAGCCTGGCCAAGGGCATCGAGAGCGGCACCCTGCTGCGGATGAGCGAGGTGATCTCCCAGGTGGCGGCGGTGGATCCGTCGCGGGTGGCGGTGCTGTCGGGCCCGAACCTGGCCCGCGAGATCGCGCTCGGGCAGCCCGCCGCCACGGTCGTCGCGTGCACCGACGAGGCCCGCGCCGTGGCCGTCCAGAAGTCTTGCGCGACAGGTTATTTCCGCCCCTACACGAACACCGACGTGGTCGGGTGCGAGGTCGGTGGGGCGTGCAAGAACGTGATCGCCCTGGCCTGTGGGATGGCGTCGGGCATCGGTCTGGGGGAGAACACGATCGCGAGCCTCATCACTCGGGGCCTGGCCGAGATCATCCGCCTCGGCGTCGCCCTGGGCGCCAACGCCGCCACCCTCGCCGGCCTCGCCGGTGTCGGTGACCTCGTCGCGACGTGTACGTCGCCGCTGTCGCGCAACCGGTCCTTCGGTGAGCGACTCGGCCGCGGCGGATCCCTCGAGAGCGCGCAGGCCGCCACCAACGGCCAGGTCGCCGAGGGCGTCAAATCGTGCACGTCCGTGCGGGCCCTCGCCGCCGCACACGGTGTCGAGATGCCGCTCACCGACGCCGTGCACCGGGTGTGCCACGAGGGCATGTCGGTGCGCGACGCGGTCGGAATGTTGCTGGGGCGTCGCGTCAAACCGGAGTGAGATGTCCGGAACACCGGTTCGCCGGTCCTGCGGTCGGTTCGGTTGCCCGGGCACCGCGACGGTACGGTTTGGGGCGTGAACAATCCGCGTACCAGGGTCGCCGTCGTCTTCGGCGGCCGCAGTAACGAGCATTCGGTGTCGTGTGTGTCCGCCGGCAGTGTTCTGAGGAACCTCGACCCGGAACGCTACGACGTCGTCCCCGTCGGGATCACGACGGACGGTGCGTGGGTTCTCGGTTCCACCGATCCGGAGTCGTTGTCGATCCGGGACCGGTCGATGCCGACGGTCGACGCGTCCGGCACCGCGCTGGCGTTGACCGCCGACCCCACCCGGGACGGCGAGCTGGTCGCACTCGACGAGGGCCGTGCCGGGCAGGCGCTGGCCTCTGTGGACGTGGTGTTCCCGGTGCTGCACGGCGCGTACGGCGAGGACGGCACCATCCAGGGCCTGCTCGAACTCGCCGGCATTCCGTACGTGGGGCCGGGGGTGCTGGCGAGTGCCGCCGGCATGGACAAGGAGTTCACGAAGAAGCTGCTGGCCGCCGAGGGCCTGCCCGTCGGCTTCCAGGTGGTGCTGCGTCCGGGCACCGCGACGGTCACCGAGGAACAGAAGCAACAGCTGCAGCTGCCGGTGTTCGTCAAGCCCGCACGCGGCGGATCGTCGATCGGGATCACCCGCGTCGCGGACTGGGCGCAGCTCGACGCGGCGATCGCGGAGGCCCGCCGGCACGACCCGAAGGTGATCGTGGAGTCCGGGATCGTCGGCCGGGAGGTCGAGTGCGGTGTGCTCGAGTTCGCCGACGGCGACGTCCGGGCGAGTGTGGTCGCCGAGATCCGGATGCCGGACAGCGACGGCGACGACTCCGCGTTCTACGACTTCGACACCAAATACCTCGACGACGTGTGCGAGTTCGATGTTCCCGCCCGACTCGACGACGACGTCAGCGAGCAGATCCGGGAGCTCGCGGTGCGCGCGTTCCGGGCCCTCGACTGCCAGGGCCTGGCCCGCGTCGACTTCTTCGTCACCGCCGACGGTCCGGTGATCAACGAGATCAACACGATGCCCGGCTTCACGTCGATCTCGATGTTCCCGCGTATGTGGCAGGCCGCCGGTGTCGAGTACGCGGACCTGGTGTCCACACTGGTCGACACGGCGCTGGCCCGGGGAACCGGGCTCCGGTAGTCCACCACCGGAACCCGGCCCCGGAACGTGCCTACGAGCCGGGGAGCGGGGCCGGATCGAGCGGCTGCTCGGGCAGCACCTGCGCGACGGCCTCGGACGCGTCCTGCAACGGCGTCGGCCCGGACCCGTTCGGGATCGTGACGGCGACGTACACGCCGCGGTCGACGGCATACCACGTGCTGGCGTCGATGCCCTGCGCTGCGCCGGAGATCTCGAACCACTGCACGCCGTCGACGACATTGAGCGCCGACGCCTGATCGAATTCGGGTGGCCGCGGCAGACCGCACCGGAGTACGACGGGATCACCCTCGGCCTGCTGCCAGGCGGCGGTCGCCTCGGGGGCCGGATCGCGCAGTTCGGCACGGGTGTAGTCGCCGAGCTCCTCGGGAAGTTCCGCCATCAGCGTGCCGCATTCGGGGGAGTCCGCCGCGGGTGCTTCGACAGGGCCCAGGCCCACGGGTTCGAGGACCGGCGTGCGGTTCGCGACCGCGGCGGCGACGACGACGCCGATGACGAGCGCCACCGGAAGCGCGACGGCCGTCGCGATGAGGGCGGGATGCCGTTTCTCGGGGACCTCGGCGTGCTCGGTGTCGGACGGGACGGGGGCAGGGTGTTCTGGTTCGGCCATCTCAGTTCTCGTTCGGTGCGGCGGGGGCCGCGATCTGGCAGGTCAGGATGCGGGTGATGCCCCGGACCTTCTTCATGTCGTCGACGATGTCGGAGACGCCGGTGGGCGCGGGCGCGCCGACGCGGGCGATCACGTCGTACGGACCGAGGACGTCCTCGGCGGAAGTGACACCGGGGATCCGGGACAGTGTCGCCGCGACCGCGGCGGCCTTGCCGACCTCGGTCTGGATCAGTACGAAAGCCTGCACCACGGGTGAAGTCCCTTCCCGTCGTCGTGCACCGTCACCTCGGTAGAGTCACCGCATCTAAAAGTACCGGACCGCTGCTCGAACGACCCAGCGCTCGACTTCCCGCCCTCGAACATCACGGACATCACCAGGAGAACATCATCGACGCCGCGCGCGCACCGCAGGACGACACCGACCGGACCGTTGCGCAGGCCGGTGAGTTCGCCGTCATCGGGCGGGCCGTGCGGGGACGCCGGCAGCCCGCCACGACCCTGCTCGGCCCCGGCGACGACGCCGCCCTCGTCCGGGCCGGTGACGGCCGGGTCGCGGTGTCGGCGGACATGCTCGTCGAGGGCCGGCACTTCCGGTTCGACTGGTCGACCCCCGAGCAGGTGGGCCGAAAAGCGGTGGCGCAGAACGGTGCGGACATCGCCGCGATGGGCGGACGGCCGACGGCGTTCCTGGTGTCCCTGGGCTGCCCGGCCGACACCCCGGTCGCCGTCGCGGCGGGTATCTCGGACGGTCTCGGTGGAGCGGCGGAGGCGCTCGGTGCCGGCGTCGTCGGCGGTGACCTCGTGCAGTCCGATCGGATCGTGGTGTCGGTCACCGTTCTCGGGGATCTGGAAGGACGGGCACCGGTGCTGCGCTCGGGTGCGCGCGCCGGGGACGTCGTCGCGGTCGCGGGACGCCTCGGCCGGTCCGCGGCGGGGCTGGCTGTCCTGCTCGCCGGCCGGGCGCCGGAGTCGCGGTTCGCGGACCTCGTCGACGCCCACCGGGTGCCGTCCCCGCCGTACGAGCGGGGGGTCGCGGCGGCTGCCGCCGGGGCGAGCGCGATGACCGACGTCTCGGACGGGCTGATCGCCGACCTCGGGCACATCGCGGCGGCGTCGAACGTGGGTGTCCGTCTCGACCGGACGGCGTTCGACCTCGACCCCGACCTGGCCGAGGCGGCCACCGCACTGGACGCCGACCCGTGGCAGTGGATCCTCACCGGCGGCGAGGACCACGCCCTCGCCGCGACGTTCCCGCCCGACGTCCCGCTGCCAGAGGGATGGACGGCGATCGGCGACGTGGTGGCGGCGGGGGACGGCCCGGCCGTCCTCGTCGACGGCCGCGGGTGGCAGACGTCCGGCGGCTGGCAGAGCTTCGACGCGGGATAGGTTGCACGCATGGCTATCTATGCACTCGGTGAACGCGAACCGGACATTGCGCCGGACGCCTATGTCCACCCCGACGCGGTCGTGATCGGTGCGGTCACCCTCGGCCCCGGCGCCTCGGTCTGGCCCGGCGCGGTCCTGCGCGGCGACTACGGCACCATCAGCGTCGGCGCCGGCACCAACATCCAGGACGGCACCGTCGTGCACTGCACGTCGATCGACGCGACGGTCATCGGCGCCGGCTGTGTCGTCGGCCACAACGCGCACATCGAGGGCGCACAGATCGGCGACCACTGTCTCGTCGCCTCGGGGTCGATCGTGCTCAACGGCTCCGTGATCGGTGCCGGGTCGATCGTCGGTGCGGGCGCCGTGGTGCCGTTCAAGTTCGAGGTGCCGCCGCGCAGTATGGCGCTCGGTGTGCCCGCGAAGGTGCGCGAGGGCTACGAGGTTCCGGAGGGACACCTCGACCTGAACGTGAAGCTGTACCAGGCGAACGCCGCGTACTACCGGGACGCGCTGCGTCGGATCGACCGATGACGGGCAAACCCCTCGGAGACCTCGTCGAATCGGGTTGGGCGCAGGCCCTGGCACCGGTCGCGGACCGCATCGCCGACATGGGCGACTTCCTGCGCGCCGAGAACGCGGCCGGCCGCGGCTACCTGCCCGCCGGCGAGAACGTGCTGCGCGCGTTCACGCAGCCGTTCGCGGACGTCCGCGTGCTCATCGTCGGCCAGGACCCGTACCCGACCCCGGGACATGCTGTGGGACTGAGCTTCTCGGTGGCCCCCGACGTGCGACCGGTACCGCGCAGCCTGAACAACATCTTCACCGAGTACACGCAGGACCTCGGCTACCCGACCCCGTCGAACGGCGACCTCACCCCGTGGTCGCGGCACGGGGTACTGCTGCTCAACAGGGTCCTCACCGTCGAGCCGGGGAATGCCGGATCGCACCGCCGCAAAGGCTGGGAAGCGGTGACCGAGCAGGCGATCCGCGCACTCGTCGCCCGCGGCACACCGATGGTCGCGATCCTGTGGGGACGCGACGCGGCCACCCTGAAACCGATGCTCGGGGACGTCCCGACGATCGAATCCGCGCACCCGTCACCGCTGTCCGCGTCCCGCGGGTTCTTCGGCTCCCGCCCGTTCAGCCGCGCCAATGCGCTGCTCACCGAACGCGGCGGCGAGCCGGTGGACTGGCACCTGACCTGACGGAACCGGCCCGCCTCGTCCGGTCGGGACGGGGCGGGCCGGGACGGTGGTGCGGTGTCAGGCGTCGCGGACCGAGCTCCAGTCGGGGCGGCGCTTCTCGACGAACGCGTCGACGCCCTCCCGGCCGGTGGGGGTGTCGGCGGCTGCGGCGATCGACGCGGTCTCGGCGTCGAGCTGCTCGGACAGCGAGGTGGCGCGGCTGCCCGCGAGCAGGGTCTTGATCCCGGTGTACGACGTGGTCGGCCCGGCCGCTAGAGTGCGGGCGACCCGCAGCGCCTCGTCCTGCACCTGGTCGTCCTCGACGATCCGGCTGAGCAGTCCCAGCCGCACTGCCTCGTCGGCGCCGAGCACTGCGTCGGTGAGGAGGATCTCGCGGGCCCGTGAGGCGCCGACGATACGCGGCAGCGTCCACGACATGCCGCCGTCCGGGGTGTAACCGATCGACGGGTAGGCGGGTCGCAGCTTGGTGGAGGTGCCGCCGATCGCGATGTCGGAGAGGCACACGATGCTCATCCCGGCGCCGGCGGCCCAGCCGTGGACAGCGGCGACGACGGGCAGCGTCGTGGCGTCGAGGGCACGTACGAACTCGTGGAACGCGGACGCGATCTGCCCGACGTACTCGCTACGGTTCTCGGCGGCCGCGAACGCGTGGACGTTGCCGCCTGCGCAGAAGTTTCCGCCGTCACCGACGAGCAGCACCGCGCGGACATCGGCGTCGAGATCACGCAGTGCGGCGGTGGCGTCGGCGAGTCCGTCGACGTCGAGGGAGGTTCCGTTGGCGGCCGTCGACACGGCGATGCGCAGGACACCGTCCTCGATCCGGACATTGCTGGGGGCGTCTGTTGCAGTCACGTGGAGCACAGTAGCGGGCGGGCCGGTACGCATCGGTCACCCGTCCCATCCAGCGGCGTTCACCGGGCCGGTACGGGACCGGGTCCCCGGAGACGACGGAACCCCCGAACACCGGAATGTTCGGGGGTTCCGTCGAGAACGTGTGCCGGGGCAGATCAGCCGCGGAGGACCTTGCCGGCCTTCAGGCACGAGGTGCAGACATTCAGTCGCTTGGTGTTGCCCGGGGCAACCTGAGCGCGAACGGTCTGGATGTTCGGGTTCCAGCGACGATTGGTGCGCCGGTGCGAGTG
Organism: Prescottella sp. R16; assembly: GCF_030656875.1. Taxonomy (NCBI): domain Bacteria; kingdom Bacillati; phylum Actinomycetota; class Actinomycetes; order Mycobacteriales; family Nocardiaceae; genus Rhodococcus; species Prescottella sp. R16. The sequence goes on along the minus strand of NZ_CP130943.1, from coordinate 3,087,437 downwards.
CGAGACCGACTTACCGAAGCCGGGGCCCTTGGCGCAAACGTCGCAGACGGCAGCCATAGTCGCGAACTCCTTGTGATAGTCAAACATTGTCTTGTGCGGTGCCTTCGAACACAGGCGACAGAGTCGCTGGTGCGAGGCAACCCGACAAGGATAACCGCTCGCGGTTCGATTGGCCAAATCGTCGTTTCCAGGAACGAAATCGAGGCCGAACCGCGTCGAAGACGGTATCGACCGTACCCGTTCGCGCGGATCGTGTGAGCGCCGGGTCTGTCGGGGCCCGCGGCTAGGCTGGCCGGCGGGATCGGCTCGGTCGGTGCATGCCCCGAGAACGGTCGCCGCACGGTCGATCGGAAAGAGTCCAGAGAGTAAGGACAGGCGAGTGCTCGAAGCCCCGGATGCCATCGACGGCCCGGCGCTGCGCCGGTGGGCCCACGCCTGTGTCGCGGGCCTCGACGAGCACTGCGCCGAGATCAACGACCTCAACGTCTTCCCGGTCCCGGACGCCGACACCGGGACCAATCTGCTCGCGACGATGCGCGCGGCCGTGCGTGCGGCGGACACCGTGGACGGCGACGGCGCCGATGTCGTGGCGTCCGCGCTCGCGCGCGGCGCGGTCGCGGGCGCGCGGGGAAACTCGGGGGCCATCCTGTCCCAGGTGCTGCGGGGCGTCGCGCGGGGGACAGCCGATTCGGTGGACCCCGGCCGAATCGACGGGCCGGGCCTGCGCTCGGCGCTGCGATACGCGTCGGAGCTGGCCCTCGCGGCGGTGAGCCGACCGATGGACGGCACGATCGTGACGGTGCTCGCCGCCGTCTCGGCCGCCGTCTCGGACTCTGATGCCACGCTTGCCGCTCTGGTGCGGACGGCCGCGGACACCGCGGCCGACGCGCTGCGCCGCACCCCGGCCCAGCTCGACGTGCTCGGCGCGGCCGGCGTCGTCGATGCGGGCGGCCGCGGATTGGTGGTGATCCTCGACGCCCTCGTCGACGTGGTCACCGGGCAGGCCCCGGAACGGGCCCCCCTCGCCTCCCGCCGTCGCCCCGACGTCGCCGACGCCGAGTCCGTGTGCACGGATCGCCCGGTGGCGCACGAGGCCGCCGGGCAGGACTACGAGGTGATGTACCTCGTCTCCGACACCGACGCCGACCGGATCGCGGTACTGCGCACGGTGCTGGGGGAGATCGGCGACTCGGTCGTCATCGTCGGGGACGGGCACGGGGACACTGCAGGGGGTCGCGAGGGGGCGGCGACGTGGTCGGTGCACGTGCACTGTGCGGACGCCGGTGCCGCGGTCGAGGCGGGTCTCGTCGCCGGACGGCTGTCCGACGTGCGGATCACGTGCTTCGTGCTCGATGCGACCCGCACGGCGACGACCGGTCGTGGGCCGCGAGCGGTGCTGTCGATCGTCGCGGGCGACGGCGCCGCCGACCTGTTCGCGCAGGAGGGTGCGCACGTGCTGCGCGCGGACGGGCCGGTGACGCGGGCGGATCTGTTGGCCGCGATCCGGCGGACCGGCCGGCGGGACGTGATGGTGCTGCCCAACGGCGTGTTGCCGGCCCCGGATCTCGTCGCGGTCGGTGCGCAGGCCCGCGCCGACGGCCGGGACGTGGTGTTCCTGCCCAGTTCCTCCACCGTGCAGGCGCTCGCGGCGCTCGCGGTCCACGACCCGGACCGCCTCGGTGTCGACGACGCGTACTCGATGTCCGAGGCTGCCGCGGCCACACGGTGGGGATCGTTGCGGATCGCCGATCAGCGGGCCCTCACCTATGTGGGCACGTGCGAACCCGGGGATTGTCTCGGCCTGGTCGGGCACGAGGTCGTCGTCATCGAACCCGATGTCGGGACGGCGGGGCGCCGTCTCGTCGAACTGGTGCTGCGCGCCGGTGGTGAACTGGTCACGATCCTGTTGGGGGAGAAGGCAACCGACGAACTGGGGGAGCGTATCGCCGAGCATCTCACGTCCCGGAACCCGGGTGTCGAGGTGATGGTGTACCGCGGTGGGCAGGGCTGTGACCTGCTCCAGTTCGGGGTCGAGTAGAAGACGGAAGGGACGTGACGAGATGGCGACGCTGAACGACCGCCTCGACCACCTGCTGGGCACGAAGAACGCCGACGCTCTCGTCGACGCGTTCGACATCCACACGGTGGAGGATCTGCTGCGGCACTACCCGCACCGCTACGCCTCCCAAGGGCGGGAGCTGACCGAGAAGGACCCCGAGGAGGGCTCGCACGTCACGATCGTCGCGAAGGTCGTCAAGGCCGACGTCGTGAACATGAAGAGTCGCCGCGGCCAGCTGCTACGGGTGGTGCTGGCGGCGGAGTCGCAGAGCGTCGACGTGACGTTCTTCAACCCGCACAAGGTCAAACATGCAGTGCGGGTGGGCGCCAAGGGTATGTTCTCGGGCACCGTCAAGACCTTCCGCGGCAAGTGGGGGCTGACGCATCCGAGTTACCTGATCCTGCCGGACGCCGTCGACGGAGAGGACCAGGTCGTGTCGATGGCCCACGTCCGCGGTGCCGGAGCTCTGGCCGGAATGGCCCGTGCCACAAAGGATTCCGGGAACGGTGTGGACATGTCGATCTTCGATCGGGAACTGATCCCGCTCTATCCGGCCACCCGGGAGGTGGAGAGCTGGACGCTGCTGCGGTGCGTGCGGCAGGTCCTCGACCAGCTCGACGTCGTCGACGACCCGCTGCCGCCGGACGTGCGTGACGAACACGGTCTGATCGGTCTCGACGAGGCGCTGCGGCTCGTGCACCTGCCCGAGCACCGGGACGACATCGGCCGCGCGCAGGAACGGTTGCGGTTCGACGAGGCGGCCGCCCTGCAGTTGGTGCTCGCGCAGCGCCGCCGGGACGCCGCGCTGCGGGTGGCGCCGCAGTGCCCGCCGAAGCCGGACGGGTTGGCGGCGGCGTTCGACCGGCAGCTGCCGTTCGAGCTGACCGAGGGACAGCAGGAGGTGGCCCGCGAGATCGCCGCCGATCTTACGGACCCGCACCCGATGAACCGGCTCCTGCAGGGTGAGGTGGGGTCGGGCAAGACGATCGTCGCGCTGCGGGCGATGCTGCAGGCCGTCGACGCCGGCTACCAGTGTGCGCTGCTCGCTCCGACGGAAGTGCTTGCCGCCCAACATGCCCGGTCGCTACGGGAGATGCTCGGACCGCTCGGGGCCGCGGGGGAACTCGGAGCCGCCGAGGTGGCCACGCGGGTGACGCTGCTGACCGGCTCGATGCCCACCGCCCAGCGGCGGACGGCACTGAACGAGATCGTCACCGGCGACGCCGGCATCGTCATCGGCACCCACGCGCTGATCCAGGACAACGTGCACTTCTTCGACCTGGGTTTCGTCGTCGTCGACGAACAGCACCGGTTCGGTGTCGAACAGCGTGACGAACTCCGCAGGCGGGCGCGGGAGGGGCTGAGCCCGCACCTGCTGGTCATGACCGCCACCCCCATCCCGCGCACGATCGCGATGACGGTCCTCGGGGACCTCGAGACGTCGACCCTGCGGCAGCTGCCGCACGGTCGCTCGCCGATCGTGAGCAACGTCGTCCCCGCCCGGCAGAAACCGCAGTGGGTGGCCCGGGCCTGGGAACGTATCCGCGAGGACGTCGCGAGCGGACGTCAGGCGTACGTGGTGTGCTCGCGGATCGGGGACGGGCAGAGCGAGGAGGACCTCGTCAAGTCCGGTAAGGAGCCGCCCGAGACGACGTCCGCGGTGGATCTGTTCGACCAGCTGCGCGCGGGACCGATGCGGGACCTGCGGGTGGGGCTGTTGCACGGGCGGCTGCCGTCGGACGAGAAGGACGCCGTGATGCGCGATTTCACGGCCGGTGGGATCGACGTCCTGGTGTGCACCACGGTCGTCGAGGTCGGTGTCAACGTCCCCAACGCGACCGTCATGGTGATCGTCGACGCCGACCGGTTCGGGGTGAGCCAGCTCCACCAGCTCCGGGGCCGTGTCGGTCGCGGCAGCCATCAGGGGCTGTGCATCCTCGTCACCGACGCGATGCCGGAGTCGCCCACCTACCAGCGGCTCACCGCGGTCGCCGGCACCAACGACGGTTTCGAGCTGGCGCAGCTCGATCTGCGGCAGCGACGCGAGGGCGACGTGCTCGGCAAGGCGCAGTCGGGGAAGGCGACGACGCTCCGGTTGCTGTCGTTGCTCGAACACGAGGACGTCATCGAGGCGGCGCGCGAGTTCGCGCGGCGGATCGTCGACGTGGACCCGGACCTCACGGGGCATCCGGGGCTGGCGGCGATGACGGGTGCGGCACTCGACCCGCGGAGCCTGGAGTATCTGGAGAAGTCCTGACGGCCGCGCGAGCCGCTGTGCTGGGCACTTCTTCTCCGGTTTGCAAACTTGCCAATTTCGCACGTCAGAGGTGTCGTTTGTGAAGTTTGTTAAGTCTCGGTTTCGGGTCGGGGGTGGCCCGGCGAATCGGCGGGGAACGCTGTAGTTTCCTTGCCATGTTCACCAAAGTCCTCGTCGCCAACCGCGGCGAAATCGCGATCCGCGCGTTCCGTGCCGCCTACGAACTGGGTGCCGGAACGGTGGCGGTGTTCCCGTACGAAGACCGCAACTCGGTCCACCGGTTGAAGGCCGACGAGGCCTACCAGATCGGTGAGGTCGGGCATCCGGTCCGCGCATACCTGTCGGTCGAGGAGATCGTGTCGGCGGCGCGGAAGGTGGGCGCGGACGCGATCTACCCCGGTTACGGGTTCCTGTCCGAGAATCCGGACCTGGCAGCCGCGTGCGAGGCAGCGGGCATCACGTTCGTCGGCCCGTCCGCCGAGGTGCTGGAGCTGACCGGCAACAAGGCGCGGGCGATCGCGGCGGCGAAGGCGGCGGGCCTGCCGGTGCTGGCGTCGTCGGAGCCGTCCTCGGACGTCGAGGCGCTGCTCGCGGCCGCCGAGGACATGGAGTTCCCGATCTTCGTCAAGGCCGTCGCCGGTGGCGGCGGCCGCGGTATGCGACGGGTCGCCGAGCGCGGCCAGTTGCGGGAGGCGATCGAGGCGGCGTCGCGGGAGGCGGAGTCGGCGTTCGGCGATCCGACGGTGTTCCTCGAGCAGGCCGTGGTCGACCCGCGGCACATCGAGGTACAGATCCTCGCCGACGGCGAGGGCAACGTCATCCACCTGTTCGAGCGCGACTGCTCGGTGCAGCGCCGCCACCAGAAGGTGATCGAGCTCGCGCCGGCGCCGAATCTCGATCCGGAACTGCGGGATCGGATCTGCGCCGACGCGGTCGCGTTCGCGAAGCAGATCGGCTACCGCTGTGCGGGCACCGTCGAGTTCCTCCTCGACACCCGCGGCAACCACGTGTTCATCGAGATGAACCCGCGTATCCAGGTGGAGCACACGGTCACCGAGGAGATCACCGACGTCGACCTGGTGCAGGCGCAGCTGCGGATCGCCGCGGGCGAGACCCTCGCCGACCTCGGCCTGAGCCAGGACACGATCACGATCCGCGGCGCCGCGCTGCAGTGCCGCATCACCACCGAGGATCCGGCCAACGGCTTCCGCCCGGACACCGGCCGGATCACCGGCTACCGCACCCCCGGTGGTGCGGGCGTCCGGTTGGACGGCGGCGCGAACCTCGGCGCCGAGGTCGGTGCCCACTTCGACTCGATGCTCGTCAAGCTGACCTGCCGCGGCCGGACCCTCGAGGCCGCGATCGCGCGCGCCCGGCGTGCCGTCACCGAGTTCCGTATCCGCGGCGTCTCCACGAACATCCCGTTCCTGCAGGCGGTTCTCGACGACCCCGACTTCCGGGCAGGCCGGGTGACGACGTCGTTCATCGAGCAGCGCCCCGAACTGCTCACCCTGCGCAGCTCCGCCGACCGCGGCACCAAGATCCTGAACTACCTCGCGGACGTGACGGTCAACAAGCCGCACGGTGCCCGCCCCACCACCGTGTACCCGCACGACAAGCTGCCGAAGCTCGATCTCACGGTCGCGCCGCCGAAGGGCTCGCGGGACCGGCTCCTCGAACTCGGCCCCGAGGGCTTCGCGAAGTCGCTGCGCGAGCAGAAGGCGCTCGCGGTCACCGACACCACGTTCCGCGACGCGCACCAGTCGCTGCTCGCGACCCGGGTGCGGACGTCCGGTCTGCTCGACGTCGCCGGACACGTCGCCCGGATGACGCCCGAGCTGCTGTCGATCGAGGCGTGGGGTGGCGCGACCTACGATGTGGCGCTGCGGTTCCTGCACGAGGACCCCTGGTACCGCCTCGCGGCGCTGCGTGAGGCGATCCCGAACATCAACCTGCAGATGCTGCTGCGCGGCCGCAACACCGTCGGCTACACCCCGTACCCGGAGAAGGTGGCCCGCGCATTCGTCGACGAGGCCGCGGCCACGGGTATCGACATCTTCCGGATCTTCGACGCCCTCAACAACGTCGACCAGATGCGGCCCGCGATCGAGGCGGTCCGCGAGACCGGCACCACGGTCGCCGAGGTGGCGATGTCGTACACCGGCGACCTGGCCGACCCGAACGAGAAGCTCTACACCCTCGACTACTACCTGCGGCTCGCCGAGCAGATCGTCGAGGCCGGTGCGCACGTCCTCGCCATCAAGGACATGGCCGGGCTGCTCCGCGCCCCCGCCGCGACCAAGCTGGTCACGGCGCTGCGCTCCAACTTCGACCTGCCGGTACACGTGCACACCCACGACACCCCCGGCGGGCAGCTCGCCACCTACCTCGCCGCGTGGCAGGCCGGGGCCGACGCCGTCGACGGCGCGTCCGCCCCGTTGTCCGGCACCACCAGTCAGCCCGCCCTGTCCGCGATCGTCGCGGCCGCCGCGCACAGCGAATGGGACACCGGCATCGACCTGCAGGCCGTGTGCGATCTGGAACCGTACTGGGAGGCGCTGCGAAAGGTGTACGCCCCCTTCGAGTCCGGTATTCCTGCCCCCACCGGACGCGTCTACACCCACGAGATTCCGGGCGGCCAGCTGTCGAACCTGCGGCAGCAGGCCATCGCGCTCGGCCTCGGTGACCGCTTCGAGGAGGTCGAGGCCAAGTACGCCGCCGCCGACCGCATGCTCGGACGCCTGATCAAGGTCACCCCGTCGTCGAAGGTCGTCGGAGACCTGGCGCTGCACCTGGTCGGCGCGGACGTCCCGGCCGACGAATTCGCTTCGGAACCGGAGAAATTCGACATCCCCGACTCCGTCGTCGGATTCCTGCGCGGCGAGCTCGGCACCCCCGCCGGCGGCTGGCCCGAACCGTTCCGCAGCAAGGCCCTCGAGGGTCGCGGTGCCGCCAAACCGGAGACCCCGCTGACCGCGGAGGACGAGAAGGGGCTGGCGGGCACGTCGAAGGAACGTCAGGCGACCCTCAACCGGCTGCTGTTCCCCGGCCCCACCAAGGAGTTCGAGGAGCACCGCAACACGTACGGCGACACGTCGCAGCTGTCGGCCAACCAGTTCTTCTACGGCCTGCGCCGCGACGAGGAACACCGCGTCAAGCTCGGCAAGGGTGTCGAACTGCTCATCGGTCTCGAAGCGATCTCCGAACCCGACGAGCGCGGCTACCGCACCGTCATGTGCATCCTCAACGGGCAGCTGCGTCCCGTCTCGGTGCGCGACCGCTCCATCGCCAGCGAGGTGCCGGCCGCCGAGAAGGCCGACAAGAACAACCCCGGTCACATCGCCGCGCCGTTCGCCGGGGCCGTGACTCTCGTCGTCACCGAGGGGCAGCCCGTGTCCGCCGGCGACACTGTGGCCACGATCGAGGCCATGAAGATGGAGGCAGCGATCACAGCACCGCGCGGCGGTATCGTCACGCGGGTTGCCATCGGCGGCACCTCGCAGGTCGAGGGCGGGGATCTCCTCGCCGTCGTGTCGACGCGGGAGACCGCCGGCAACGAGTGACGACCAGCGAGGGACAGGACTGACACCGTGACGAGAATCGTCGCCGGCCGTGCCGGTGGCCGACGTTTGAAGGTGCCCGCGAGCGGGACCCGACCGACGTCCGAACGTGTTCGGGAGGCCCTGTTCTCCTCGCTCGACAGCCGCATCGAGCTCGAGGGCGCCGCCGTACTGGACCTGTTCGCAGGTTCCGGCGCCCTCGGGCTCGAGGCGCTGTCGCGGGGTGCCGAGCACGTGCTGCTCATCGAATCCGACGCCAAGGCGGCCGCCGTCGTCAGGGCGAACGTGGCGGCTGTCGGCCTGCCCGGCGCGGTGGTGCGCGTGGCGTCTGTCGCGTCGGTCGTGGCGGTCACCGCCGACCGCGAGTACGACATCGTCCTCGCCGACCCGCCCTACGCGCTCGGGGAGGACGCGGTGACCGCGGCACTGGCCGATCTCCTCGCCCACGGCTGGGTGGGGGAGGGCACCGTCGTCGCCGTCGAACGCTCGTCCCGCTCGCCCGAGACGACGTGGCCCGACGGCATGCGCCCCGACCGGGTGAAGCGCTACGGGGAGACCAGGATCGAGATTGCCACCTGCTACGGTCTCGACTCATGACTGGTGCCGTCTGCCCCGGATCCTTCGACCCCGTGACCAACGGTCATCTGGACGTGATCGGCCGCGCGGCCGCGCTGTTCGACGAGGTCGTCGTGACCGTCATGATCAACAAGAGCAAGAGCGGGCTGTTCACCGTCGACGAGCGCATCGAGATGCTCGAGGACGCCACCGCGCACCTGCCCAACGTGCGGGTCGCATCGTGGTACGGGTTGCTCGTGGATTACGCGAAATCCCAAGGGATCTCGGCGATCGTGAAGGGCCTGCGCGGTGCCAACGACTTCGACTACGAGCTGCAGATGGCGCAGATGAACCAGAAGTTGTCCGGCGTCGACACGCTGTTCATCCCCACCAACCCGACCTACAGCTTCCTGTCCAGCTCCCTGGTCAAGGAGGTCGCGACCTTCGGTGGCGACGTCGCGGACATGGTGCCCGAGAAGGTGCACGCACGCCTGACGGCGCGTCTCGCCGAACGGGCCGCGGCCAACTCCTGACCGACACACCGGCGTGCGCGACGACCGACCCGCCCGGTCTGGGGCAGACTGGTTCCCGACACCAGCGAAGCAACGGACGAATGGGGTTGTGCGTGTACCGGGTATTCGAGGCACTCGACGAACTTGTCGCGATCGTCGAGGAGGCGCGGGGAGTTCCGATGACCGCGGGATGCGTCGTACCGCGTGGTGACGTCCTCGAATTGCTCGACGACGTGCGGGACGCGATTCCCGGCGAACTGGACGACGCGCAGGACGTGCTCGACCATCGGGACAAGCTCGTCGGCGACGCCCGCCACAATGCGGAGCAGACCGTCGGCCGGGCGAACGCGGAAGCGCACGAGACGCTCACGGACGCACGGGAGAACGCCGACCGCATCCTCGCCGACGCCAAGGCGCAGGCCGACCGGATGGTCGCCGAGGCGCGTGCCCATGCCGACCAGCTGGTGCACGACGCCCGTGCGGACGCCGACGCGGTCGTCGCCGACGGGCAGCGCGAGTACGACACGCTGACCTCGCGTGCGCGCGCCGAATCGGATCGGATGATCGAGTCGGGCCAGGTGGCGTACGAGCGGTCCGTCGCCGACGGTATCGCCGAACAGCAGCGGCTGGTGTCGCAGGCCGAGGTGGTGCAGGCCGCCAACGCGGAGTCGACGCGCGTCATCGATGCCGCGCACGCCGAATCGGACCGGTTGCGTTCCGACTGCGACCTCTACGTCGACACCAAGCTCGCTGAGTTCGAGGACTTCCTGAACGGCACGATCCGGTCGGTCGGGCGGGGCCGGCAGCAGCTGCGGACCGGTACCGGTGTGCCGGACTACGACGCCGGCTACGGCGAGAGTCGCCGCTGAACAGGTCCGACTTTCGGTCGATTTCCCTCGGGGCGCCTCCGTCGCGTACCGTTGAGTGGTTGCCCGTTCCATCTCCGTCAAAGAAAGTGAACGCTCGTGTCATCGCATCGCCACAAGTCTTCGTCCTCGCGTCCGACGCGTGACGAGGGTTTCGTGTTGGACACGCTCTCGCTGGGGCGCAGCCCCGGTTCGATGCGTACGGTGTCCCGTGTCGTTCCGGCTCCCGCCCGCATCGGTCTCGACCTGGTCGCGATCGAGGAGGGTACGGATGTGGAATTCGATCTGCGGCTCGAGGCCGTGTCCGAGGGTGTGCTCGTCACGGGATCCGTTCACGCGGACCTCGTCGGTGAGTGCTCTCGGTGTCTCGAACCGTTCGACGGCTCGGTGGATCTTCACCTCACGGAACTGTTCGCGTACCCGAACAGCGCCACGGAGGAGACCACCGAGGAGGACGAGGTCTACCGGATCGTGGACGACGAGATCGACCTCGAACCGGTGATCGTCGATGCAGTGGGACTCGAGCTTCCGCTCCAGCCTCTGTGCAGCGACGATTGTGAGGGATTGTGCCCCGAATGCGGTATTCGCCTGGCGATTGCCGGATCCGAGCACGGTCATGAAATAATGGATCCCCGCTGGGCTGGGCTCGCAGCCAAATTCGGTGCAGGATCCGACGCCAGCAATGCAACTGCTGATGCCAGCAAGATCAACGAGGAGAAGTAGACGTGGCCGTTCCCAAGCGCAGAATGTCGCGTTCCAACACGCGTTCGCGGCGGAGCCAGTGGAAGACCACTGCGCCCACCCTCATCACCTGCCCGAACCGTGGCTGTGGCGAGCAGACGCTGCCCCACATCGCGTGCCCGTCGTGTGGCACCTACAAGGGCCGTCAGGTCACCGCAGCGGTTTAGTCTGCTCAGTGGCACTGTGACCAGAAAAAGCAATACAGCACTCGCCGGCGGCGAGGAGGATCACGGATCGCTCCTCGCCGCTCTCGGCGTTTCCTTGGACGATTCGCTGCTGACGTTGGCGCTCACCCACCGCTCGTACGCGTACGAGCACGGCGGGCTGCCCACCAACGAGCGCCTCGAGTTCCTCGGCGATTCGGTTCTCGGCATCACGATCACCGAACGTCTGTACCTGTCCCACCCGGAGAAGTCCGAGGGTGAGCTCGCGAAGATCCGCGCCAGCATCGTCAACATGCATGCGCTCGCCGAGGTCGCCCGCGGTCTCGGTCCGGGCGGGCTGGGCGCGCACCTGCTGTTGGGCAAGGGCGAGGAGATGACCGGAGGACGGGACAAGCCGAGCATCCTGGCCGACGGGATGGAGTCGCTGCTCGGGGCCATCCACCTGCAGCACGGCATCGACACGGCACGCACCGTCGTGCTCACCCTGTTCGCGGAACTGCTCACCCGGGCTCCCAAGCTCGGTGCCGGACTCGACTGGAAGACGAGTCTGCAGGAGCTGACCGCCGAACGCGGTGTCGGTGTGCCGGCGTACGAGATCACGGCGACCGGGCCCGACCACGACAAGGAGTTCACCGCGACGGTCCTCGTCGGCGGTGCCCCCCTCGGTGTCGGTGTCGGCCGCTCCAAGAAGGAAGCCGAACAGAAGGCAGCCAGCACCGCGTGGAGCGCGCTGTCGGAACCTGCCGGCTCGGCGGACACGGCGGAGCCCGTCGACCCCGCGGTCCAGGGCTAGGGCACCCGAGCACGTCGTGCCCGAACTACCCGAAGTCGAGGTCGTGCGACGTGGGCTGACCGCCCACGTCGTCGGCCACGGCATCGATTCCGTCGAGGTGCTGCATCCCCGTGCGATCCGCCGGCACCTACCCGGTGCCGCCGACCTCGTCGGACGTCTCGAGGGCCGCACCGTCGCCGCCGCCGAGCGTCGCGGCAAATACCTGTGGCTCGTCCTCGAACCCGATTCGGTCGCACTCGTCGTGCATCTGGGGATGAGCGGTCAGATGCTCGTCCAGGATCCGTCGGTTCCCGACGAGAAACATCTACGGATCCGGGCCCGCCTCGACACGGGCACCGATCTGCGGTTCGTGGACCAGCGCACGTTCGGGGGCTGGGCGCTCGCCGACCTGGTGACCGTGGACGGCACCGATGTCCCCGACGCCGTCGCACACATCGCCCGCGACCCCCTCGATCCGCTGTTCGACCCGGACCGTGTCGTGAAAACGTTGCGCGGCAAGCACACCGAGATCAAACGGGCCCTCCTCGACCAGACGATCGTGTCCGGCGTCGGCAACATCTACGCCGACGAAGCCCTGTGGCGCGCCGAGATCCACGGCAACCGCCCCACGGACAAGCTGAGCGGACCCCGCCTGCACCTACTGCTCGACCACGTCGGCGCCGTCATGCGCGAAGCCCTCGACCAGGGCGGAACCTCGTTCGACGCCCTCTACGTCAACGTCAACGGCCAGTCCGGCTACTTCGACCGCTCCCTGAACGCCTACGGACAGGAAGACCGGCCCTGCCCGCGCTGCGGGGCGCCGATCCGCCGCGAAAAGTTCATGAACCGCTCGTCGTACAGCTGCCCGACATGCCAGCCGCGGCCCCGACTCGTCCGCGGATGACGTCGGCGATCGTCCGCGCGACGGCGTCGGCCTTCGATTCGGGCAGTCGCGCGTAGCCGCAGAGCAGTCCGCGGGGCCCCTGCTCGGATGCCCGGTAGTTCGCCAACGCCGGAACCGTCACGCCGCGCCGGGTGATCTCCGCGGCCAGCGCGACGTCGTCGGTGCCGTCGGGAAGGCGCAGCGCAACATGCAGTCCCGCCTCGATACCGAGCGGTTCCACGGCGGGCAGGTGGGTTCGCAACGCGTCGACGAAGGCGTGCCGACGCGCGGCGTACGTGCGGGAGACCCGCGCCAGATGCCGTGTGAGTGCACCGGTTTCGACGAACCGGGCGAACGCGTCGGCCGTGATCTCCGATACGGTTTCGCCGCTGACCGCGAGCACGTCGCGCACCGGGCCCAGCAGCGGGGCCGGGGGAATCAGCCAGGCCAGCCGCAGCGACGGTGAGACGATCTTCGACGCGGTACCCACGTAGGCGACCGTGTCGCGGCCGTGATCCAACGCGCGGAGAGCCGGCAGTACCGCTGCACCGTAACGGAATTCGCCGTCGTAGTCGTCCTCGATCACCAGGCGTCCGGTCGACGCCGATGCGGCGAGCAGCGCGGCCCGGCGTGCGACCGGCATGCGTCCACCCATCGGATACTGGTGCGCGGGGGTGCAGTACACGGCGGCATCGGAGTCGCGGAGCAGATGCGGTGGCAGCCCGTCGGCGTCGACCGGAACCGGGCGGACCCGGACACGGGCCGCCTCGAACAGGCGTCGGGCCCGGGCATAGCCGGGGTCCTCGAACGCGATCGTCCGTCCGGCGAGATCGGCGGCGGCGACCAGAGTGCGCAGCGCCGACAGCACACCGGGCACGACGACGATCTCGTCGGGGTCCGCGACGATGCCGCGGGTGCGCCGCAGGTGCCCGGCCAGCGCGGTGCGGAGGCGCAGATGCAGCTCCGGCCCGGGTGCCGCGTTGGGGACAGCGTCGAACAGTGTCGTCCGCCAGGACGATCGCCACTCCCGCGCCGAGATCGAGGTGGTGTCCGGGTAGCCGGGGGACAGGTCGACGACGGCCGGTTCCCGGAGGACACCGGGCGGGCGGACGACACCGGCAGGTTCGGTGATGTGCGGGTCGGCGCCGGCCCGTGCGGCATCGACGGCACCGGGTGCGACCCGGGTGCTGCCGCCGGCACGCGTGACGACGTATCCGGCCGCCGCGAGTTCGTCGTAGGCGCTCACCACCGCGCCGCGGGACACCCCGAGGTCGGACGCCAGTGTCCGGCTGGCGGGCAGCGGGTCCCCGGCCGCGAGCTGCCCGGTGCGCAGTGCGTCGACGACGGCGGCAGCGATCCGGTGCCGCAACGGTTCCCGGGTGTCCGGGAGAGCCAGGTGCAGTGTCGTGAGCGTCCGGGTGCGGGGCATACCGGCAGGATACTGGTCTGTTGTAAGAGCCGATTCTGGATCTGGAGCCCGGACCGGATTGTGGCGAGGGTGGAGTCATGACGACGATCGACCCTCGAACCCGTGTCCGACGCCTCGCCGACCGCGCCGTCGGCGACCGATCCGTGCTCGACGCCGTGCTCGCCGACGGCGCCGTCGGCACACTGTCCACGGTCGTCGACGGCCTGCCCTGGGCGGTGCCCATGCTGTACGCGCGGATCGGCGACGCGATCCTGCTCCACGGGTCCACCGGGGCGGGAGCACTGCGCCGCGTGGCGGCCGGGGCACCCGCGTGCCTGAGCGTGACGCACCTCGACGGGATCGTGGTGGCGGACAACCTGTTCAACTCGTCGGCGAACTACCGGTCGGCGGTGGTCCGCGGCCGGCTCACCAGCCTGGAAGGGGTCGACGCCGAGACCGCACTCGTCGCCCTGTCCGACGCGCTGATCCCCGACCGGAGCACCGAGGTGCGGGCGTCGTCCGGCAAGGAACTGGCTGCCACCCTCACTCTGGCACTGCCGATCGAGCCGGGGCAGTGGACCGTCAAGGCACGCTCGGGCCCGCCGAGCGCGGGCGATCGCGCCCCCGGAGTGTGGGCCGGGGTGGTGCCGCTGCGCACGGTGGCCGGTGCACCCGAACGCGCGTCGTGGGTGCCCGACGACGTCCCGGTGCCGGCGTCGGTGCGGGCACTGCAGCAGGGCTGACACCGCACCGCACCGCACCGCACCGCGCCGCACGGACACGGCGGACACATGGTGACCGGGATCACCGCGGCGTAAAGATCGCGTCAACGCGGTCGGACAGGGTGTCAGCGAACCGTCAGGAGCGGGTCCCCGGAGCGGGAACGGGCGCACGCTCACCGGGTGCGTCGAGAGTCGGCGCCGCGTCGCGCTGCCGATCTGCAGCGCGCGAACTCGGAAGAGGAACGCAATGGCTGACGTGGCCTGTGTCGGGTTGATCATCGGTGTGTTCACCGTCTGCGCCCTGGTGTTGCGCGGACTGCATGCCCGGAGTGTGCGGTGACGGTCGCGGGGACGGTGAGTGTCGCCGTCGTCGTGATCGCCGCCGCCCTCGTGGCTTATCTGCTGGTCGCACTCCTGAACCCGGAACGGTTCTGAGTACCCCGACGGATCCCATCGGGGATCCCGGAAAGGTCACGGTCCTATGAATCCCGCTCTCGCGGCAGGACTGCAGATCGCGCTGGTCGTCGCAGTCCTGGCGGTTCTGTACGTCCCCGTCGGTGACTACATGGCCAAGGTCTACACCACCGACACCGATCTCCGCTCCGGGGATCTGCGCATCGAATCCGTCCTCTACCGGGTCTGCCGGATCGACTCGCGGGCCGAGCAGACGTGGTACGGCTACGCCGGCAGCCTGCTCGGCTTCTCCGCGGCGAGCGTGCTGCTGCTGTATGCGCTGCAACGCATTCAGGGGGTGCTGCCGCTGAGCAACGGGCTCGGCGGGGTCAACCCCGCGGTCGCGTTCAACACGGCGGCGTCGTTCGTCACCAACACCAACTGGCAGTCGTACACCCCCGAGACGACGATGGGACACCTCACGCAGGCCGCCGGTCTCGCGGTGCAGAACTTCGTGTCCGCCGCCGTCGGGATGGCCGTCGCCGCGGCACTGATCCGCGGTATCGTCCGGGTCTCCCGGGGCGGCGAGATCGGCAACTTCTGGGTCGACCTCGTCCGCGGCTGCCTGCGAATCCTGCTGCCCATCGCGTTCGTCATCGCACTGATCCTGCTCAGCCAGGGCGTGATCCAGTCGTTCCACAGCGGTTTCGCGTCGACGGGTCTCGACGGCACCCCCGTCACCAACGCGCTCGCCCCCGTCGCCTCACAAGAGGCGATCAAGGAACTCGGCACCAACGGCGGCGGCATCCTCGCGGCCAACTCGGCGCACCCGTTCGAGAATCCGACACCGCTGAGCAACGTCGTGGAGATCCTCGCGATCCTGCTGATCCCGGTGAGCCTCACCCGCACGTTCGGCACCATGGTCGGCGACCGCCGGCAGGGGCTGACGCTCCTGTCGGTCATGTCGGTGCTGTACTTCGGTCTGCTCGCCGTCGTCCTCGCCGCCGAATCCGGGACGCGTGGCGTAGCCGCCGACGCGGCCGGAGCGATGATGGAGGGCAAGGAAGTTCGCTTCGGCATCCCCGGCACCGCACTGTTCGCGGTGACCACGACCGGCACCAGCACCGGTGCCGTCAACGCCGCCCACGACAGCCTCTCACCGCTCGGCGGCGGGGCGGCGCTGCTGGGCATGCTGCTCGGGGAGATCGCGCCCGGCGGGGTGGGGACCGGCTTGTACGGCATCCTGATCCTCGCGATCATCGCGGTGTTCGTCGGTGGTCTGCTCGTCGGCCGCACCCCCGAATACCTGGGCAAGAAGCTGGGGCAGCGCGAGATCACGCTCGCGGCGCTCTCGGTCCTCGTGATGCCCGCACTCGTGCTGGTCGGCACCGGGATCACCGTGATCCTCGGTTCCACCGTCGGCTACCTCGGCAACAGCGGCGATCCCGGCAGCCCGCAGTCCATCCACGGGTTCACCGAGGTGCTGTACGCGTTCGCGTCGGCGTCGAACAACAACGGCAGCGCGTTCGGCGGCCTCACCGTGACCAGCGACTGGTTCCAGACCGCGCTCGGCGTGTGCATGCTCCTCGGTCGCTTCCTGCCGATCCTGTTCGTCCTCGCACTCGCGGGCTCCCTGTCCGCGCAGCGCCGCACCACCGCCGGAGTCGGCACCCTGCCCACGTCCGGCCCCCTGTTCGCGGGCCTGCTCACCGGCACCGTCGTGCTGGTCGCGGCCCTCACCTTCTTCCCGGCCCTCTCGCTCGGGCCGATCTCGGAGGCGCTCCAATGAGTCTGCACACCGATGTGAAACCTCCTGTCGTGGAGGCCGCCTCGTCGGGCGACGACGGACCCGCATCCGTCCCGGCCGGCCTGTTCCACCCTCGGCAACTGCTCACTGCCCTGCCCGGTGCGGTGCGCAAACTCGACCCGCGCCACCAGGCCCGCAACCCGGTCATGTTCGTCGTCCTGGTCGGCTCGATCGTCACCACGGTCATGGCGATCGCCCGGCCGACGCTGTTCACGTGGCTCGTCGCCGCCTGGCTGTGGTTCACGGTCGTGTTCGCGAACCTCGCCGAATCCGTCGCCGAGGGCCGGGGCAAAGCGCAGGCCGCGAGCCTGCGGAAGGTCAAGCAGGACACCGTCGCCCGCCGGACGACGACGTCCGGTGCGGTCGAGGAGGTGTCGGCGTCCACCCTGAGGGTCGGCGACACCGTCGTCGTCGAGGCCGGCCAGGTGATCCCCGGTGACGGCGACGTGATCGACGGGATCGCCACCGTCGACGAGTCCGCCATCACCGGAGAGTCCGCGCCCGTGGTCCGCGAATCCGGCGGCGACCGGTGCGCCGTCACCGGCGGCACGACCGTGCTGTCCGACCGGATCGTCGTCCGGATCACGTGCGCGCCGGGTGAGTCGTTCGTCGACCGGATGATCGCGCTCGTCGAGGGGGCGTCCCGCAAGAAGACGCCCAACGAGATCGCACTGAACATCCTGCTGTGCGCGCTGACGATCGTGTTCCTGCTCGCGGTCGTCGCGGTCGGACCGATGGGCGAATACGCCGGTGAGGCGCAGGATCCGGTGAAACTCATCGCGCTGCTGGTATGCCTGATCCCCACCACCATCGGTGCGCTGCTGTCCGCGATCGGCATCGCCGGCATGGACCGGCTCGTACAGCGCAACGTCCTGGCCATGTCGGGGCGCGCCGTCGAGGCGGCCGGCGACATCGACACGCTGCTCATGGACAAGACCGGCACCATCACCTACGGCAACCGGCGGGCCACCGCACTGTATCCGGCGCCGGGGGTCTCCGACGACGAACTGGCCGCCGCCGCACGGTTGTCCAGCCTCGCCGACGACACCCCGGAGGGGCGCAGCATCGTCGAACTGTGCGCGCAGCGGTACGGGCTGCCCACCGAACCGGCCGAGCACGAGCGGGCCGCCGAGTTCGTGCCCTTCACCGCACAGACCCGGATGAGTGGCCTCGACATCGCGGCCCCGACGGGCCCGCAGCAGATCCGCAAGGGTGCCGGTGACTCGGTGCGCGCGTGGGTGTCCGGGTTCGGCGGCGACCTCGACCCGGCCGTGTCCGGTGCCGTCGAGCAGGTCGCGCTCGCGGGCGGCACCCCGCTCGTCGTGGCGGTCGCCGAACGCGGCACGGCGTCGATACTCGGCGTGATCGCACTGACCGACGTCGTCAAACCCGGTATCGCGGAGCGGTTCGCGCAGTTGCGGGCGATGGGCATCCGGACGGTCATGGTGACCGGCGACAACCCACTCACCGCGCGGGCCATCGCACAGGAGGCGGGCGTCGACGACTTCCTCGCCGAGGCGACCCCGGAGGACAAACTCGACCGCATCCGGACCGAACAGGAGGGCGGCCGGCTGGTCGCGATGACCGGGGACGGCACCAACGACGCCCCGGCGCTGGCGCAGGCGGACGTCGGTGTCGCGATGAACACCGGCACGTCGGCGGCCAAGGAGGCCGGCAACATGGTCGATCTCGACTCCGACCCGACCAAGCTGATCGAGGTCGTCGAGATCGGCAAACAGCTGCTCATCACCCGGGGTGCGCTCACCACGTTCTCGCTCGCGAACGATCTCGCGAAGTACTTCGCGATCCTGCCGGCACTGTTCAGCAGCATCTACCCGCAGCTCGCGGTACTGAACGTCATGCACCTGGCCTCGCCGCAGTCGGCGATCCTGTCGGCGGTGATCTTCAACGCGCTGGTCATCGTCGGACTGATCCCGCTGGCGCTCAGGGGAGTCCGCTACCGGCCGGCGTCGGCGTCGACGCTGCTCGGCCGAAACCTGCTGATCTACGGCCTGGGTGGTGTCGTCACACCCTTCGTCGGTATCTGGCTGATCGACCTCGTCGTCCGCCTCGTCCCTGGAATCGGGTGAAACCGCAATGCGATTCGGAATCGGAATTCTCAGACAGGTGCGGACCGGGCTGCTGGTCCTGCTCGCGCTCACCGTCGTCCTCGGTGGGCTCTACCCGGCCGCGGTGTGGGGGGTGTCCCGGCTCTCGTCGGGGTCGGCGGAGGGCTCACCGGTGACCGACGCGTCCGGATGCGTCGTCGGCAGCCGGTGGCTCGGCGTGGACCCGCAGGTCGCGGCCGGTGCACCGGACCCGTTCTTCCACAACCGCGTCGTCGGCTCGGTGGCCGACGGCAACCCGTTCGCGACCGGGGACCCGGCCGCCGGCCTGCCCACCAACCAGGGGCCGAGCAGCGAGATCCTCGCCGGGTTCGTACAGGCCCGGCGGGACGCGATCGCCGCCCGGGAACACATTGCTCCCGAACAGGTTCCGGCCGACGCTGTCACCGGGTCGGGATCCGGGCTGGACCCGCACATCTCGCCCGAGTACGCGGCCCTGCAGGTGCCGCGCGTCGCGAAGGCTACCGGACTGGGCGAGGACCGGGTACGGGAACTGGTCGCCGCCCACACCGACGGACGGCAGCTCGGATTCCTCGGATCCGAACGGGTGAACGTACTGGAACTGAACGCGGCCCTGGGGCTCACCGCACCTGGATGCGACCCGGCCGCGCACGGTGAATGATGGCGGAGTGAGCAACCTCGAGCAGTCGCGTCCGACCCGGCGCGGCGAGCTGCGGATCTACCTCGGTGCCGCACCCGGTGTCGGCAAGACGTACGCGATGCTGGGGGAGGCGCACCGGCGGCGGGAACGGGGACGCGACGTGGTCGCGGGCGTGGTGGAAACCCACGGCCGCACCCGCACCGCCGAACAGCTCGCGGGACTCGAGACGGTGGCACCGAGGATGGTCGCCTACTGCGGCACCGCGATGCCCGAACTGGACGTGGACGCGGTGATCGCGCGTCGGCCCGCGGTGGTGCTGGTCGACGAGCTCGCGCACACCAACACCCCGGGCAGCCGCAACGCCAAGCGGTGGCAGGACGTCGACGAGATCCTCGACGCCGGCATCGACGTCCTGTCGACGCTCAACGTGCAGCATCTCGAAAGCCTCGGCGACGTGGTCGAACAGATCACCGGGGTGACGCAGCAGGAGACGGTGCCCGACGAGGTGGTGCGGTCGGCGGCGCAGGTGGAGCTCGTCGACATCACACCGGAGGCGTTGCGGCGCAGACTTTCCCACGGAAACGTGTACGCCGCCGACAAGGTCGATGCGGCGCTGGGCAACTACTTCCGGCGCGGAAACCTCACGGCGCTGCGCGAACTCGCGCTGCTGTGGGTCGCCGACCAGGTGGATGCGGCCCTCGCGAAGTACCGTGCGGAGAACCGGATCACCGACACGTGGGAAGCACGGGAACGGGTCGTCGTCGCCGTCACCGGCGGACCCGAGTCGGCGACCTTGATCCGGCGGGCGAGCCGCATCGCGGGCCGGGCGAGCGCGGAACTGATGGTCGTGCACGTGGTGCGCGGCGACGGGCTGGCCGGAGTGTCGCCCGGCGACATGGGCAAGGTGCGTGCGCTGGCCGCCGGTGTCGGGGCGAGCGTGCACAACGTCGTCGGCGACGACGTCCCCACCACCCTGCTCGAGTTCGCCCGCGAGGTCAACGCCACCCAGTTGGTGATCGGTACGTCCCGGCGGTCGCGGTGGATGCGGATCCTCGACGAGGGGATCGGCGCGTCGATCGTCCAGCAGTCGGGGACGATCGACGTCCACATGGTCACGCATGCCGAGGCCGCGACCCGCCGACGGCTGTCCGTACTGGGGCGTCACGAACGCCGGCTGGTGTCGTGGCTCGCGGCGGTCGGGGTGCCGTCGATCGCGGCGATCCTCATGGGCGTCGTCGACCGGTACGCGGGCGTCGGCGGCCAGAACGCGCTGTTCTTCGTCGTGGTGCTCGTCGTCGCGCTGCTCGGGGGGATCGGCCCGGCGATCCTGTCGGCGCTCGTCTCCGGGCTGCTGCTCAACTATTTCTTCACCAGCCCGCTCTACAGCTTCACGATCGCGCAGCCGGAGAACTTCATCACCACGATGGTGCTGCTGGTCGTCGCGGTCGCTGTCGCCGTCCTCGTCGACGCGTCCGCGAAACGCGCCCGGGAGGCGCGGCGGGCGTCGCAGGAAGCGGAACTGCTGGCCCTGTTCGCGGGGTCGGTGCTGCGCGGCGCGGACCTGCCGGCGCTGCTCGAGAAGGTGCGGGAAACCTATGCGCAGCGCGGAGTCAGCGTCGTCCGGCACGGCACCGGGGTGATCAGCGCGGCCGGTGACAGGCCCCCGGCGACCGTCGACGCCGCCGACACCGTGTGCGAGGCCGGCGACGGCGAGTACACGCTGCTGCTCGCGGGCAGCGAACTCGGCGCCCGCGACCGCAAGGTGCTGTACGCGGTCGCGAACCAGGCCGTCGGCCTGATCCGGCAGCGACAACTCGCGGAGGAAGCGAGCCGGGCGCAGGCCCTCGCGGAGGCGGACCGGCTGCGCCGCTCCCTGCTCTCGGCCGTCAGCCACGACCTGCGCACCCCACTCGCCGCGGTGAAGGCCGCGGTGTCGAGCCTGCGCAGCGACGACATCGAATTCTCCCCCGAGGACACCGCCGAACTGCTCGCCACCATCGAGGAATCCGCCGACCAGCTGACCGCCCTCGTCGGGAACCTGCTCGACTCGTCCCGGCTGGCCGCCGGTGTCGTGAAGCCGACGCTGCGCCGGGTGTACCTCGAGGAGGTGGTGCACCGGGCGCTCGTCGGCGTCGGCTACGGCGCGCCGGGGACAGCGCAGCGGATCCGGGACCGGGTGAAGGTGGAGGTCGGCGGCGCCACCGCGATGGCCGACGCGGGACTGCTGGAACGGGTGATCGCGAACCTCGTCGACAACGCCCTGCGGTACGCGCCGGACCGGCCGGTGCGGATCGGGGCGGCGCGGGCGGGGGACCGGATGACGCTCACCGTCGCCGACACCGGGCCGGGACTCGCACCGGGCGCCGACGAGCAGATGTTCGACGCGTTCCAGCGGCTCGGCGACCGCGACACCACCAGCGGTGTCGGGTTGGGGCTGTCGGTGGTGAAGGGATTCGTCGAGGCGATGGGTGGGACGGTGCAGGCCACCGACACCCCCGGCGGCGGACTGACGATGGTGGTGGAACTGGCGGCCTGCCCGGCTGCCACGGCGGAAGGAACGGCATGACCCGGGTCCTGGTGGTCGACGACGAGCCACAGATCCTGCGCGCACTGCGGATCAACCTGAGTGTCCGCGGCTACGAGGTGACGACGGCGTCGACCGGGGCGGCGGCGCTGCGGGCGGCGGCCGAGAAACATCCCGAGGTGATCGTCCTGGATCTCGGGCTGCCCGACATCGACGGCATCGAGGTCCTCGCCGGCCTGCGCGGCTGGTGCACGGCCCCGGTGATCGTGCTGTCGGCGCGCACCGATTCGTCGGACAAGGTGGAGGCCCTCGACGCCGGCGCCGACGACTACGTCACGAAACCGTTCGGGATGGACGAGTTCCTGGCCCGGCTGCGGGCCGCGGTCCGGCGCGGTGCCGCCGCCACCGAGACGAGCGAACCCGTCGTCGTCACCGACGCCTTCACCGTCGACCTGGCCGCGAAGACCGTCACCCGCGACGGCACCGAAGTGCATCTGACGCCCACCGAATGGGGCATGCTCGAGATGCTGGTCCGCAACCGGGGCAAACTCGTCGGACAGAAGGAGCTGCTGCGCGAGGTGTGGGGTCCGGCATATGCCACCGAAACCCACTATCTGCGCGTCTACCTCGCCCAGCTGCGCCGCAAACTCGAGCAGGACCCGTCGAAGCCGCGGCACCTGATCACCGAGACCGGAATGGGCTACCGCTTCCAGGTGTGAGCACCGATCGTGACACTTTCGTGAACGAGACCAGCCGGTACGTGGGTGGCGATCGAAGGCGATCGTCGTAGATAGTTTTCGAGTGGATTCACTCGTCGATCTGATCGCGGACGTCAACGACACCTACTGGTACGTCGTCATCGCCCTGCTCGTGGGCCTGGGACTGTACTTCACGGTGCGGTCCCGGTTCGTGCAGATCCGGCTCCTGCCGGACATGCTGAGGTCGGTCACCGAGGGCGCCGAGACCCTGCCGGACGGCACCAAGGGCATCTCGGCGTTCAAGGCGTTCTCGATCTCGGCGGCGTCCCGCGTCGGCACCGGCAACATCGCCGGCGTCGCGATCGCGATCAGTATCGGCGGGCCCGGCGCCGTGTTCTGGATGTGGGTCATGGCGATCCTGGGCGCCTCCAGCGCGTTCATCGAGTCCACCCTCGCCCAGCTGTACAAGGTGCGTGACAAGGACGGCGGCTTCCACGGCGGCCCCGCCTACTACATGCTGCACGGCCTGCGGAAACGCTGGATGGGCGTGCTGTTCGCGGTGGTCATCACCATCACCTACGGGTTCGTGTTCAACGCCGTGCAGACCAACTCGATCGTCGACGCCGTCAACACGTCCCTCGACACCGACGGCAACGGTGCGGCGGTCGTCGTCGGCCTCGTGGTCGCGGGCCTCACGGCGGCCGTCATCTTCGGCGGTGTGCGACGCATCTCCACGGTGTCGAGCATCGTCGTCCCCGTCGTCGCGGGCGCCTACATCCTCATGGCATTGCTCGTGGTGGCCCTCAACATCACCGAGGTGCCCGGCATGTTCCGGCTCATCGTCGAGAACGCGTTCGGCATCCAGGAAGTGGTGACCGGCGGGTTCGCGGCCGCCTTCATGAACGGCATCCGCCGCGGCCTGTTCTCCAACGAGGCCGGCATGGGTTCGGCGCCCAACGCCGGCGCCACCGCGGCCGTGTCGCACCCCGTCAAGCAGGGCCTCGTCCAGAGCCTCGGTGTGTACTTCGACACGCTGCTGGTGTGCACGGCGACCGCGTTCATCATCCTGCTGTCCGATCCCGAGTACGGGACTCGCGCCGGCGCGTCCCTCACCCAGAACGCGCTCGCCGCCCAGCTCGGCGGCTGGACCGTCCACTTCCTCACCGTCGCGATCTTCTTCCTCGCATTCACCTCCGTGATCGGCAACTACTACTACGGCGAGACGAACATCGAGTTCCTCACGCCGTCACGCCGGGTCCTCACCTGGTTCCGGGCCCTCGTCGTGGTGTGCGTGTTCGCGGGTGCGCTCGGCTCGGTGCCGCTGGTGTGGGGTCTGGCCGACCTGGTGATGGGTGTCATGGCGACCGTCAACCTCGCGGCGCTGCTGCCACTGTCCGGGATCGCGTTCCTGCTGTTCCGGCACTACAGCAAGCAGAAGGCCGCCGGCCAGGACCCGACGTTCCACCGCGACGAGATCCCGGAGATCACCGGCATCCAGGTGTGGGAGCCGCCGACCGTGTCGGACGCGGATGGCAGGATCACGTCTCATGGCTGAACAGAGCACCGCACCCACCGAGCTGTGGGTCGAACGGACCGGCACCCGCCTCTACACGGGACGCAGCTCCCGCGGCGCCGAGGTCCGCATCGGGTCGGAGTCGGTCGACGGCGTCTTCACGCCCGGCGAGCTGCTGAAGATCGCCCTCGCCGCCTGCTCGGGTATGAGCTCGGACTTCCCGCTGTCGCGCCGTCTCGGCGACGACTACGACGCCACCATCCGCGTCTCGGGCGCCGCGGACCGCGAGAACGAGGTGTACCCGCACCTCGAGGAGACCCTCGAACTCGACCTCAGCGAACTCGACGCCGACGCGCAGGAGCGTCTGGTCGCCCTCGTCGAACGGTCCGTCGACAAGGTGTGCACGGTCGGTCGCACGCTCAAGGCCGGCACGAAGGTGACGCTGACCGTCACACGGGACTGACGGGGGCCGCATGAACGACACCGCACGGCTGACCGCCTGGGTACACGGGCGGGTGCAGGGCGTCGGCTTCCGCTGGTGGACCCGGGCTCGCGCACTCGAACTGGGTCTCGTCGGGCACGCCACCAATCAAGCCGACGGGCGGGTGCTGGTGATCGCGGAAGGCCCGCGCGGGCAACTCGACCGGCTGCTCGCGCTGCTCCGGTCCGGGGAGACCCCGGGAACCGTCACCCTCGTCGTCGACCAATTCGACGCACCGCGCGGCGGTCTGTCCGGATTCGTGGAGCGGTAGGACACACGTGCATCTGAAGAGTCTGACGTTGAAGGGCTTCAAGTCCTTCGCGTCCGCGACGACTCTGCGGTTCGAGCCCGGCATCACGTGCGTCGTCGGACCCAACGGCTCCGGCAAGTCCAATGTCCTCGACGCTCTGATGTGGGTGATGGGAGAGCAGGGCGCCAAGGCGTTGCGCGGCGGCAAGATGCAGGACGTCATCTTCGCCGGCACCGCGGGCCGTCCCGCACTCGGCCGCGCCGAGGTGACCCTCACGATCGACAACTCCGACGGCGTCCTGCCCATCGACTACTCCGAGGTGTCGATCACGCGGCGCATGTTCCGCGACGGCGCCGGCGAATACGAGATCAACGGCAACTCGTGCCGGCTCATGGACGTCCAGGAACTGCTGTCCGACTCCGGTATCGGCCGGGAGATGCACGTCATCGTCGGGCAGGGACAGCTGGCGGCGATCCTCGAATCCCGGCCCGAGGAACGACGTGCGTTCATCGAGGAGGCCGCGGGCGTCCTCAAGCACCGCAAACGCAAAGAGAAAGCGGTCCGCAAGCTCGACGCGATGCAGGCCAACCTGGCCCGGCTCACCGACCTCACCGCCGAACTGCGCCGCCAGCTCAAACCGCTCGGCCGGCAGGCGGAGGTGGCGCGCCGCGCCCAGACCGTGCAGGCCGACCTGCGCGACGCCCGACTACGCCTGGCCGCTGACGACCTCGACACCCGCCGCACCGAACTGGCCGACCAGAGCCGCGACGAGACCCTGATCCGTGAGCAGCAGCAGACGGTCGCTGCCGCACTCGACGCTGCGACCGCCGAACTCCGCGGCCACGAACAGGCCCTCGCCCGGCTCACCCCGCAGGCCGACACCGCCGCCCAGACCTGGTTCCGGCTGTCCGCGCTCGCCGAACGGGTGAGCGCCACCGTCCGGATCGCCGCCGAACGCGCCCGCCACCTCGACACCGAACCGGACACCGGTCGCGGCCAGGACCCCGACGAGATGGAGGCCCGCGCCGACCGGATCGCGGCCGAGGAGACCGAACTCGCCGCGGCCGTCGAGATCGCCCGCGGCATGCTCGACGCCGCCCGCGAACAGCTCGCCGAACGGGAGGACGCCGCCGCGGACGCCGAACGTGCGCACCTGGCCGCGGTACGGGCCGTCGCCGACCGCCGTGAGGGCCTGGCCCGGCTCGCCGGGCAGGTCGACACCCTGCGTTCCCGCGCCGACGCCGCTGCTACCGAGGTCGCCCGCCTCGACACGGCGATCGCCGACGCCCGGCAGCGCGGCGACCTCGCGCAGTCCGAGTTCGACGACGCCGTCACCGCCGCCGCCGACCTCGAGGCGAGCGAGATCGGACTCGACGAGCAGCACGAACGTGCCGTCGCCGCACTCGAACTCGTCACCGGGCGGGTCACCGAGCTACGCACCGCGGAACGGGCCGCCGGACACGAGGTCGCGTCCCTGACCGCACGGATCGACGCGCTCGCGATCGGCCTCGAACAGCGGGACGGCGCCGCGTGGCTCCTCGACCACCACGACGGGAAGATCACCGGTCGGGTCGCCGAACTGCTGCACGTGCAACCGGGATTCGAGGCCGCCGTCGCCGCCGTCCTGGGACCCGCCGCCGATGCGCTCGCCGTCGCCACCGCCACCGACGCGGTCACCGCGATCGACGCACTCGCGGCCGGCGACGGCGGCCGGGCCGCACTGCTGTTCCCCGCCGGAAACCCTCCCACGGCCGCACCCCCCGACCTTCCCGGTGCGGCTCGGTGGCTCGCCGACGTCGTCACCTGCCCCGACACCGTGCGGTCCGCGGTCGACGCCCTGCTGGCCGGGGTGGCCGTCGTCGACACCGCGGCGGACGGCGTCGCGCTCGTCGGGCAGACGCCGGCGACCCGGGCCGTCACCCGCAGCGGCGACCTGATCGGACCCGGCTGGCTGGTCGGCGGCACCGAACGCCGCCCGAGCACCCTCGAGGTGCAGGCCGCGATCGACGCGTCCACCACCGCCCTCGCCGACGCGCGGCAGCGCGCCGAAGAACTGACGGCCGCGCTCGCCGGGGCCGTCGCCGAACAGGCCGACCGCGCCGAGGTGGCCGGGCAGACCCTCGCAGCCCTGCACGAATCCGATGCCGCACTCACCGCCGTCTACGAGCAGCTGGGCCGGCTCGGCCACACGGTGCGGGTGGCCCGAGCCGACACCGACCGTCTTCTCGCGCACCGCGACGACGCCGAGACCGGACGCGACGACACCCTCGCGGCGCTCGCCGACCTCGAGGAGCGGCTGCGCCTCGCCGAGGAGAGTACGGGCGGCACCGACATCGACGGGGAGGGCGCCGGCACCGACCTCGAACGCGAGACTGCGGCCGCGGCCCTCGCGGAGGTGCGGGCCGTCGAGGTCGAGGCCCGGCTCGCGGTGCGCACCGCCGAGGAACGCGCCGAATCGGTACGCGGCAAAGCGGATTCGCTGCGACGGGCGGCGCAGGCCGAACGCGACGCGCGGGCCCGCGCCGAACACGCCCGACGGGCCCGGCAGTCCGCGGCCGCCGTCGCCGCGGCCGTCGCCGAAGCCGGGGCCGAGGTCGCGTCCCGCCTCGAACAGGTGGTGGCGGACGCCGCCGCGCACCGCGACGACCTGACCCGGCTGCGCACCGTGCACGCCGAACAGGTCGAGACCGGTAAGGAACACGTCCGGCAACTGACCGCGCAGATGGCGGCACTCACCGACGCCGTCCACCGCGACGAGGTGGCCCGCGCGCAGGCCGCGCTGCGCATCGAAGCACTCGAGGCGACGATCGTCGAGCAGTACGCGATCGCCCCCGACGACCTGATCGCCGAATACGGGCCCGACGTGCCGCTACCGCCGTCGGAACTCGAACTCGCCGAATACGAGCAGGCCCGCGAGCGTGGCGAGCAGGTCGTCAAACCCGCACCAGTCCCGTACGACCGGGCCACCCAGGAACGTCGCGCCAAGCGCGCCGAGAAGGATCTCGCGACACTCGGCAAGGTCAACCCGCTCGCGTTGGAGGAGTTCGCGGCCCTCGAGGAGCGCTACACGTTCCTCTCCACGCAACTCGAGGACGTCAAAGCGGCCCGCAAGGATCTGCTCGGGGTGGTCGCCGACGTCGACGCCCGCATCCTGCAACTGTTCACCGACGCCTACGCCGACGTCGAACGCGAATTCGTCGACGTGTTCGCCGCCCTGTTCCCCGGCGGCGAGGGCCGCCTCGTGCTCACCGACCCGTCCGACATGCTCACCACCGGCATCGACGTCGAAGCCCGCCCACCCGGCAAGAAGGTCAAACGGCTCTCCCTGCTGTCCGGCGGCGAAAAATCGTTGACCGCCGTCGCGATGCTCGTCGCGATCTTCAAGGCCCGCCCGTCCCCGTTCTACGTCATGGACGAGGTGGAAGCCGCCCTCGACGACACCAACCTGCGACGGCTCATCGGACTGTTCGAGCAGCTGCGGGAAAAATCGCAGCTCATCGTCATCACCCATCAGAAGCCGACCATGGAGGTCGCCGACGCCCTCTACGGCGTCAGCATGCGCGGCGACGGCATCACCACCGTCATCTCCCAACGCCTCCGCGGACACGACTTGACCGCGTCGGGCTGATCGCCCGCACCCCGCCCAGCCTGACAGGATGTGGGGGTGACTACCGGAGCCTGGATAGCAATAGCGGCCGTACTGGCCGTCCTCATCGTGGCACTCGTCGTCGGCCTGATCGTGTCGCGGCGCCGCCGCATCACCCTCACCGCACCCGAGCAGCAGCCCGAACTCGAGAAGCCGAAGGACCGGTCGGGCGGCTATCAAGCCGGCGGCGGATTCAACTTCAGCCAGGGGCCGACGGCCACCGCGCCCCCGACCGCGCCGCCTGCCGCGCCCAAGACCCCGGCCGCCCCGCCGGTCGTGCCGCCCGTGGTGCCACCGGTTCCGCCGGTGGTCGAGAAGCCGGCACCCGAGCCAAAGCCGGAGCCGAAGCCGGAGCCGGTCGTCGAAGAGCCGGTGGTCGAGAAGCCGGCACCGGAACCGACGGCCCTCGAACCCGAACCGGTCGTCGATGCTGCGGCGCCCGTCGTCGAACCCGAGGCGCCCGCCGCGCCCGAGCCGGTGGTCGAACCGGAACCCGAGCCGGTCGTCTCGCCCGAGCCGGTCGTCGTGGAGCCGGTCGTGGTGGAGCCCGAGCCGGAGGTTGTCCCGGCCCCGGCGATCGAGGAGATCGAGCCCACCGAGGGGCGTCTGGATCGTCTGCGTGGCCGGTTGTCGCGGTCGCAGAACGCGGTCGGCAAGTCTCTGCTGGGTCTGCTCGGTGGCGGCGACCTGGACGAGGACTCGTGGGAGGAGGTCGAGGACACGCTGCTGATCGCGGACCTCGGCACCGCGACCACGACGAAGGTCGTCGAGCGGCTGCGGGAGCAGATGGCGTCGCGGGGTGTGCGCACCGAAGCCGACGCCCGTGCCCTGCTGCGGGAGGTGCTGATCGAGGAGCTGCAGCCGCAGATGGACCGCTCGATCCATGCGCTGCCACACGGTGATCATCCGGCGGTGCTGCTGGTGGTTGGCGTGAACGGCACCGGCAAGACCACCACCACCGGCAAACTTGCCCGCGTTCTCGTCGCCGACGGCCGACGCGTCCTGCTCGGCGCCGCCGACACGTTCCGTGCCGCCGCCGCCGACCAGCTGCAGACGTGGGCCGAACGGGTCGGCGCCGAGGTGGTGCGCGGCAAGGAAGGCGGCGACCCGGCCGCGATCGCGTTCGACTCGGTCGCCAAGGGCATCGAGGACGGCGTCGACTGTGTCCTCATCGACACCGCCGGCCGCCTGCACACCAAAACCGGTCTCATGGACGAACTCGGCAAGGTCAAGCGCGTCGTCGAGAAGAAAGCCGTCGTCGACGACGTCCTCCTCGTCCTCGACGCGACCGTCGGCCAGAACGGCCTCATGCAGGCCCGCGTGTTCGCCGAGGTCGTCGACATCACCGGTGTCGTACTCACCAAACTCGACGGCACCGCCAAGGGCGGCATCGTCTTCCAGGTCCAGCACGAACTCGGTGTGCCCGTGAAACTCGTCGGCCTCGGTGAGGGCGCCGACGACCTCGCCCCGTTCGAACCCGCCGCGTTCGTCGACGCGCTGCTCGGCTAGAAACAGCCCGATACGGCACTGCCCGGTCCCTGTTCAGGGGCCGGGCAGTGCCGCTTGCGGGGGCTCGGCGCCAATGGTGGATGGCAGTACGGGTCGTCCCCGCTCGCGCGGGGAATACGCAGACGTTCAGCTGTCCCTGGCAGCGACAACGGGGTCATCCCCGAGAGAGGGATCGCGCCTGCAATCGATAAGACTGCCAGCGTCCGCTGGAATCTGTCGACTGTGCGCAACTCGATGCGTCCGGTCCCCTGCTCCGGATCGCGCCGCGGTGGCCTGCCGGTGCCGTGCACTGTCGGAAACCCGATCGCAACACGTCCCGCCGGTCCGTTCACGTATCCGAAACGCGCCGACACCACAGCGGAAACACCGTGTGAGCAGTCTTTCGTGCAGACCGACAAGACTGACGAGGAGGCTCACGGTGGACTTTCCCGTTCTCGGAACCCCGGACACCGGGGATACGGCGTGGATGTTGATCAGTGCCGCATTGGTGCTGTTGATGACGCCGGGGGTGGCGTTCTTCTACGGCGGCATGGTGCGCGCCAAGAACGTCCTGAACATGATCATGATGAGTGTCGGCGCGATGGGTGTCGTCGGCGTGCTGTGGGTGCTGTTCGGGTACTCGATGGCGTTCGGCGACGACGTCGGCGGGGTGATCGGTGATCCGACACAGTTCTTCGGGTTGCGCGGCCTGTTCGGCGGACAGTATCTGGCGGACGCGGAAACCGGTGCTGCCGTGTCGATCCCGCTGGTCGGTACGATTCCGGCACTGGTGTTCGTGGCGTTCCAGGCGATGTTCGCGATCCTTACGGTCGCTCTCATCTCCGGTTCCGTCGCGGACCGTATGAAGTTCGGGGCGTGGCTGCTGTTCGCCGGTATCTGGGCGACGGTCGTCTATTTCCCGGTGGCGCACTGGGTGTTCGCGTTCGACGGGGTCACCGCCGCGACCGGTGGTTGGATCGCGAACAAGGTGGAGGCGATCGACTTCGCCGGTGGTACCGCCGTTCACATCAATGCCGGTGTCGCCGGTCTGGTGTTGGCGATCGTGTTGGGTAAGCGTCGCGGCTGGCCGCGCACCCCGTTCCGTCCGCACAATCTGCCGTTCGTGATGCTCGGTGCCGCGTTGCTGTGGTTCGGCTGGTTCGGGTTCAACGCCGGATCGTCCCTCGCCGCCAACGGTGTCGCCGGTGCCGCGTTCGTCACCACGATCGTCGCGACGTGTGCCGCGATGCTGGCGTGGCTGCTGGTGGAGAAGATCCGTGACGGGCACGCCACCACGCTCGGTGGGGCGTCGGGCATCGTCGCCGGCCTGGTCGCGATCACGCCGGCCTGCACGTCGGTGGACGTGCTCGGGGCGATCGTGATCGGTGTCGTCGCCGGCGCACTGTGTGCGCTCGCGGTGGGACTGAAGTACCGCTTCGGATTCGACGATTCCCTCGACGTCGTCGGCGTCCACCTCGTCGGTGGCCTGCTCGGCACCCTGCTGGTCGGATTCGTGGCCACCGACACCGCACCGGCCGGCGTGAACGGGCTGTTCTACGGCGGAGGATTCGACCAACTGTGGCGTCAGGGGGTCGGCGCGGGTGCGGTCCTGCTCTACTCGGCCGCCGCAACCACCGTCATCGCGCTTATCGTGAAAGCCACGATCGGACTGCGGGTCGGTGCCGAAGCGGAGGTTCGCGGAGTGGACGAGAGCGAGCACGCCGAGAACGCCTACGACTTCGTTGCACTCGCCGGAAGTCCGGTCCCGGGACGCACATCCGCGCCCGTCACTGTTGCCGCCAGGGAGGCATGAGGGATATGAAGCTCATCACCGCAATCGTCAAGCCGTTCACGCTCGAGGACGTCAAGACCGGGCTCGAGCAGGCCGGTGTCCTCGGGATGACGGTCAGCGAGGTCCAGGGCTACGGGCGGCAGAAGGGCCACACCGAGGTCTACCGCGGAGCCGAGTACTCCGTCGACTTCGTCCCGAAGGTGCGGGTCGAGGTCGTCGTCGACGACGCGGTCGCCGACAAGGTCGTCGACATCGTCGTCGAGGCCGCCCGCACCGGCAAGATCGGTGACGGCAAGGTGTGGGTCACCCCGGTCGAATCGATCGTGAGGGTGCGCACCGGGGAGCGGGGAGTGGATGCGATCTGACCCCCACGGGTCGGGAGCCGGTCACGACGCGGGCGATCTCGCCCGCGCTCGTGACCGACTGCTCTCCGGCACCGATCGCCGGCACCGTCTCGACGCCGCCGACCTGCGCGAGGCGCTCGTCGACCTGCACGAATTCTGGCTCACCACACGAGGACACGAACTCGGTGTCCGGCCCGACTCGGGTCTCGCGATCGTCGCGGTCGGCGGGCTCGGGCGCCGCGAGATGCTGCCGTACTCGGACCTCGACCTGATCCTGCTGCACGACGACGTCGACCCCGCCCAGCTGGCGTCGGTGGCCGAAAAGCTCTGGTATCCGTTGTGGGACGGGCACATCGGGCTCGACCACAGTGTGCGGACGGTGGCGCAGGCGCTGCGGGTCGCAGCGTCGGACCTGACCGCGACGCTCGGGATGCTCGAGGCCCGGCACATCGTCGGCGACGCCGACCTCACCGCCCTGCTCATCGGCGGCATCCGGCGACAGTGGCGCACCGGGATCCGTTCCCGTTTCGACGAACTCGTCGCGCAGGCACACGACCGGTGGGAGCGGAGCGGACAGATCGCGCACCGCGCCGAACCCGACATCAAGAACGGCCGGGGCGGGCTGCGCGACGTTCAACTGCTGAGCGCGCTGTCGATCGCGCAGCTCACCGACGGAGTGCCGGGCCTCGGCCCCGACACTCCCGGTGGTGGTCTCGCGTCCGCGCACCGGCGACTGCTCGACGTCCGCACCGAACTGCACCGGGTGGCCGGACGCCCCCGCGAACAGGTGCGGGCGCAGGACGCCGACGAGATCGGTGCCGCCCTGCGCATCGGGGACCGTTTCGATCTGGCCCGCACCCTCAGCGACAGCGCCCGCACTGTCGGCTACGCCGTCGACGTCGGGTTGCGCACCGCGGGGAACGCGTTGCCGCGCCGCGGGCTGTCGGCGTTGCGCCGCGGACCGCTGCGGCGTCCCCTCGACGAGGGCGTCGTCGAACAGGCGGGGGAGGTGGTGCTCGCCCGCGACGCCCGCCCGCGCCGCGATCCGGGTCTGCTGGTGCGGGTCGCGGCCGCATCCGCGTCGGCCGGGCTGCCGATCTCGGCGTCGACGCTGACCCGGCTCTCGGACCAGGCCCCCGAACTACGGCAGCCGTGGCCGTCCGGGGCGCTCGCCGACTTCCTCGTACTGCTCGGTTCCGGGCCGCGCGCGATCGGCACCATCGAAGCCCTCGACCGGACCGGACTGTGGGGGCGGCTGCTCCCCGAATGGGGTGCGGTGCGCGATCTGCCGCCGCGTGACGCCGTCCACACCTGGACCGTCGACCGGCACCTCGTCGAAACCGTCGCGCAGGCCGCGGCCCTCACCACCCGCGTCGCCCGGCCGGATCTGCTGCTGCTCGGGGCACTGCTGCACGACATCGGCAAGGGCCGCGGCGGCGACCACAGCGAGGTCGGGGCCGAACTGGCCGCGCAGATCGGGGCCCGGCTCGGAATGTGGCCGTCGGACATCGTCGTGCTCACGGCGATGGTGCGTCACCATCTGCTGCTGGCGCAGACCGCGACCCGACGCGATCTGGACGACCCGGCCACCGCGCACCTCGTCGTCGACCGGATCGGCGGCGACCCGATACTGCTCGAGTTGCTGCACGCGCTCGCCGAAGCCGACTCGCTCGCGACCGGACCCGGCGTGTGGGGGGAGTGGAAGGCGTCGCTCATCGGGGAACTGGTGCGCCGCTGCCGGCTCGTGATGGCGGGGGAACCGGACCCGGAACCGGACCCGATCGACCCGGCTCTCGTCGAGGTCGCCGCCCACGGCGGTATCCGGGTGGACTTCGAGCCGGGCGCCGCCGCCCACACCCACGTCGTGACGATCGTCGCGCCCGACACCCCCGGACTGCTGGCCCACGAGGCCGGGGTGCTGGCCCTGGCGTCGCTGCGGGTGCTGTCGGCGTCCGTCGGCCACCACGGGCCGGCGGCGATCAACCGGTTCGTCGTCGCCCCACGGTTCGGGGCGCCGCCGGACGCCGTGCTGCTGCGGCAGGACCTGCTGCGGGCGATCGCCGGGGACGTCGACGTCGTCGCCAGGCTCGACGACCGGGAACGGCAGAACCGGGAGAGCCGGGCGCTCGGCGACCGGACCGGGGCGGCCGTCCCCGTCCAGTACGCGCTGGCCCCGCCGCGGGTCCGCTGGTTCGACGGCCGTGACGGCGAGGTCGTCGTGGAGGTGCGCGCCGAGGACCGGCCGGGCCTGCTCGGACGCCTCGCGCGGGTGTTCGAGCAGCACGGCGCGGACGTGCGGTGGGCCACGGTGAACACGCTCGGTGCGACCGTCGTCGACGCGTTCGGTATTCACCTCGCCGACGACGACACCCGCGACCGGCTCGGGAAAGCCGTGCTGTCCGTGGTGCCGGCACCCCCAGCCGCTACCCTGGGCGGTGACCAGTAACGGCCTGCACCCAGACCAGAACAGAGCTCAGGAGCGCATTCGGTGTTCGAATCCCTTTCCGACCGGTTGACCGGAGCCCTCAAGGATCTGCGTGGCAAGGGTCGACTCTCCGGAGCCGACATCGACGCCACGTGCCGCGAGATCCGTCTCGCGCTCCTCGAGGCCGACGTCGCGCTCCCCGTCGTCCGGTCCTTCATCGCGAAGATCAAGGAACGGGCGAAGGGTGCCGAGGTCTCGGCGGCGCTCAACCCGGCGCAGCAGGTCGTCAAGATCGTCAACGAGGAACTCGTCGGCATCCTCGGTGGTGAGACGCGGCGCCTGCGGTTCGCGAAGACGCCGCCGACCGTCATCATGCTGGCCGGTCTGCAGGGTTCCGGTAAGACCACCCTCGCCGGCAAGCTCGCCAAGTGGCTCAAGGACCAGGGGCACACGCCGCTGCTCGTCGCGTGTGACCTGCAGCGTCCCGGCGCCGTCAGCCAGCTGCAGATCGTCGGTGAGCGCGCCGGCGCGGCCGTGTTCGCGCCGCATCCCGGCACGTCCATCGGTGGCGGCGAGAACCCGCTCGGCATCTCCGCCGCCGACCCGGTCGAGGTCGCCCGCGCCGGTGTCGAAGAGGCCCGCACCAAGCAGTACGACGTCGTCATCGTCGACACCGCCGGCCGTCTCGGTATCGACGAGGAGCTGATGGCGCAGGCCGCCGGCATCCGCGACGCCGTGCAGCCCGACGAGACGCTGTTCGTGCTCGACGCCATGATCGGCCAGGACGCGGTGCACACCGCGGAGGCGTTCAAGACGGGTGTCGGCTTCACCGGTGTCGTGCTCACCAAGCTCGACGGCGACGCCCGCGGTGGTGCCGCGCTCAGCGTCCGCGAGATCACCGGTGAGCCGATCCTGTTCGCGTCCACCGGTGAGAAGCTCGAGGACTTCGACGTCTTCCACCCGGACCGCATGTCCAGCCGCATCCTCGGCATGGGCGATGTGCTCACCCTCATCGAGCAGGCCGAGCAGGTGTTCGACGCCCAGCAGGCCGAGGCCACCGCCGCGAAGATCGGCTCCGGCGAGCTCACCCTCGAGGACTTCCTCGAGCAGATGATGGCCGTCCGCAAGATGGGCCCCATCGGCAACCTGCTCGGCATGCTGCCCGGCGCCGGGCAGATGAAGGACGCCCTCGCCAACGTCGACGAGAAGCAGCTCGACCGCATCCAGGCGATCATCCGCGGCATGACCCCGGCCGAGCGCGAGAACCCGAAGATCATCAACGCGTCGCGCCGCCTGCGTATCGCGAACGGCTCCGGTGTCAAGGTCTCGGACGTCAACCAGCTCGTCGACCGGTTCTTCGAGGCCCGCAAGATGATGGCCGCGATGGCCGGACGCATGGGCATGCCCGGATCCCGCAAGCAGATCAAGGGCAAGAAGGGGAAGAAGGGCAAGAAGGGCGGCCGCGGCCCCACCCCGCCGAAGATCAAGGGCGGCTTCCCCGGTGGCCTGCCGGGTGGCTTCCCCGGCGGAATGCCCGGCGGTATGCCGGCCGGATTCCCGGACCTGTCGAACATGCCGAAGGGTCTCGACGAGCTGCCCCCGGGCCTCGACGGTATCGACCTGTCGCAGTTCAAGTTCCCCAAGAAGTGAGCGCACTGCACCTGCGCGGTGTCGGCCTGCCCGACGAGCAGCCCGTCGACCTGTGGGTCGACGGCGATGTGTTCGTCGACGGCCCGGTGCCCGGCGCGCAGACGGTGTCGACGTCCGGCTGGATCCTGCCCGGCCTCGTGGACGCCCACTGCCACATCGGGATTCGGTACGGCGGCGGCGCCGAGGACCTGGACGGTGCGCTGGCGCAGGCCCGGACCGAACGTGACCGCGGGGTGCTGCTGGTGCGGGACGCCGGCTCACCCGTCGACACCCGCGGACTCGACGACGTCCCCGGGCTGCCCCGGATCATTCGTGCCGGACGGCACATCGCCGCCCCCAAGCGGTACATCCGCGGGCTGCCCGTCGACCTCGAGGACGAGTCGCAGCTGCCCGCCGAGGTGGTCCGGCAGGCGCATGCCGGCGACGGCTGGGTGAAGCTGGTGGGGGACTGGATCGACCGCGAGGTCGGCGATCTGGCGCCGCTGTGGAGCGACGCGGTGCTGGTCGAGGCGATCGCCGCAGCGCACGCCGTCGGGGCTCGGGTCACCGCGCACGTGTTCGGTGAGGACGCCCTCCCCGGGCTCATCGCGGCCGGGATCGACTGCATCGAACACGGCACCGGCCTCACCGACACCACCATCGCGATGATGGCGGAACACGGCACCGCACTCGTCCCCACACTGGTGAACATCGCGAACTTCCCCGAAATCGCCGACGGCGCCACCCGATTCCCCGTGTACGCCGCCCACATGCGTGATCTCCACGCCCGCGTGAACGACACCATCGGCGCCGCCCGCGACGCCGGCATCCCCGTCTACGCGGGCACCGACGCCGGCGGGCACGTGCAACACGGCCGCATCGCCGACGAGGTCGCCGCTCTGGGGAAGATCGGCATGACCCCCACCGAAGCACTCGGCGCCGCCTGCTGGAACGCGCAGGACTGGCTCGGCGGTGGCGGACTCGCAGCCGGTTCGCGCGCCGATTTCGTTGTGTACGAAGACGATCCGCGCACCGGGCCCGAGGTCCTGTCGCGGCCGTCGCTGGTCGTCGTCGGCGGCGACGTCGTGGTGGCGCGCGGGGCGTACGCCTGACGGTAGCCGTCGAACCTGTCGCAGGGCGTCTGCGACGGCCGCAGGGGTGATGCGGGCGGATTCGTTCTGCGACGGTGGGACTCGCCCTGCGACAGCGATGAGGGCATTCGGTCGGTCTGTCTGCGTCGTGTGCCAGAATCCGCTCGCACGGAGGGGCCGTGCACCATCAGGGGGCGGAGGAACACACAGTGTCCACACCGAAAGTTGTCTTCCTACACGGAGTCGGTAACGGCGATCCCGGCATGGCGTGGCTGGACGCGCTCGACCAGGGGTTGTACCGGTGTGGATACGGGTCGATCGACCGCAGCAACGTCGTCGCCCCGCGCTACAACGACCTGCTCCGGGACCCGACGATCCGTGGTTCGTTGCCGTCGGTGACGTACAAGTCGAAGGACGACGGTTCGGTGCGCCGGCAGTACGAACGGCGGCGGGCGCGGATCCAGCGGAAGCTACAGAAGGATCCGACGGTCAAGGCGTTCGGGCTCGGGAGGATCCCGGAGCCGGCAGCGCAGGCCGGAAGCGCGGCCACTGTATGGGCGGCACCGGGGCCACTCGAGGCGGTGAAGAACTATGTGACGAACGAGAAGATTCGGGGCGCAGTCCTGGCGCACATCCTCGAGGCGCTGCGCGGGGTACACGGCGACATCGTGCTCGTCGCACACGGTCTCGGCAGCGTCATCGCGATCGACCTTCTCGGCCGGTTGCCGGAGACGCTCCGTGTTCGACGCTTCGTCACGATCGGTAGCCCCGCGCACTCGAAGACCCTGCACAAGGATGCGGAGCGCCTGCTCGAGAAGTTCCCGTATGCGCGGGTCGACGACTGGTCCAACTTCCTGTCGCCGTGGGACCCGGTCACCATGGGGCGGGGCTTGGCCTCGCTGTTCCCGGCCGCGCAGGACTTCACGGTCCGACTCGACGACCTCGACGTGGCCGAGGTGGTTGCGGCCGGCGCCCACGACAGCACCCGGTATCTGCAGCACGATGCGATCGCCGGACTGATCGGCGACGCCGTCTGGCCCACACCCGAACCGACGTACCGCGGCAGCGCCGATATCGCTGTGCGACTGGGCGAAGGCGATGCGCTCCGACTGCTGGTCATGGAGTTCAACCGACTGGTCGCGAACCAGATCGAGGACAAGGATGCACGGGAACGCTTCACCGGTGCCGCTCAACTGCTGCGCGACGAGGCTGTCGACAGCATCCGGTCGATGATCGAGGCCGGTCGGCCGGTGCCGGCCGAATTCCGGACGCTCGTCGAGGGGCGCATGCCGATGCTGCCGCTGCTGTGGACCGAGGTCGAGGCCGTCCGGTACATGGCGGTGCTGGCGACCGCGAACAACATCGCGCCATACGAGATCGACTGCGGGGACGCACCGTTCACGGCGCTCCCGCATATCGCGATGGGCCTCGGGCTGAGCAGTCAGATCGGCGACGCGGTGAAAGGTGCGGTCGTCGAGGTGCGCCGCAGTGTGCTCGAATCCCGCAGTCTGCGCGACAGATTCGGTGATGTCACGGCGGGCCGGTGGGTGATCGGGGCGCTCGGTGTCGCGCTTCTCGCGGCCGCACCCATCGGGCTGATGGTGGCCGCGCCCGTCGGACTCGCCGGTGGCGCCGCGTTCACCAGCATGCTCGCCGCGTTCGGCCCCGGCGGCATGGCCGGCGGCCTCGCAATGGTCGGCGGCCTGGCGTCGACAGGAACGCTCATGGCAACCGTGGCGGCGACCGTGGGCTCCACGAGTGCGGCCACCGAGGATCCGCGGACGCTTGTTGCTCGCGTGGCTGCCGAGTATGCGTTGAAGAAGCTGAACCTCGAGTACGACCGGGCTCTGTGGGAGCGGATCGTCGACAGGGACAACCAGATCAACGCCGAGATCAACAGCCTCGAGCCGTTCTCCGACCAGAAGTCGCCCAGGCTGGCGCAGCTGCGGACCGGGCACGAAGTGCTCGAGCGGCTGATGGCGTTCATGTCCGAGAAGGGACTCGGCCCGGTCGCGATCGCTGCGCCGGACGGCGATCCCGATGCGGTACTTGCGGGCGCTCACTGACGTCGGTGGGCCGGCAGGCGGTCGTCGCAGGGTGTGTGCGACGGCCGCAGGGGCGGTGCGGGTGGAATTGTCCTGCGACCGTGCGATCGGCCCTGCGGCAGCGACGGCGTCACACACGTTCTGTCGGCGTCACACACGTTTTCGGTGCCGAAGTCGTGTGTGATCCCGGGAGAAGGGGTGTGACGCCGGGGAAATGATGTGGTGCGCGAGGGGGGACTTGAACCCCCACGTCCTGAGACACTGGAACCTAAATCCAGCGCGTCTGCCAATTCCGCCACTCGCGCGAGCGGTCAACAGCCTACGCCACCGTCGGCCGGTGCCCGAATCGCCGCACCGGCTGGTGTGCGCCAGGGTCCGGGAGTCGACTTCGCGTCGCTCGGCGGCCGCGTGGGGGGACGGTGGATCGGTCCCGGCAACCCGTTCCGTGCACGCCGAAACCATCGAGTCAAGTGGTCACGAATTGATAACAATCAACATGAGGGTTTCCTCAGGTTCGAGGGCTTCCACGCATGTGGCCTGACCCGCGGATACCCGGTCTACCGACGGGTCACTTCGTGGCACTCCTGTGGTGAACATCACTCGATACTCGCTGGTAGGGAAGGCGCCCCAGGTCAAACGTGAGGATTTCCTCATGATTCTGTGCCAACCTCTACGTGCCCGGATGCGCTCTGTACTCGAGGGCGGCCGAACACGACCTACCTCCCATGGGGGAGCAGGAGAGGACTCACTTCAGTGACGATCGACGACACTGCAGGAAATGGACGAACCTCGAACGACCGCGCCGATCGGACGCCGGTCCGTTCTGCTGCGCAGACTCCGCTCGTGGACCGGCTGCGCGCCGGTGAGCCGTACGCGCTCGCGTTCGGTGGTCAGGGGGCCCCGTGGCTGAGCGCGCTCGCCGAGCTCACCCGTGACAGTGGCCTCGAGCCGGCTCTCACCGACCTGGTGAACGAGGCCGCCGCGATCCTCGAGCCGGTCGCGCAGGACCTCCTCGTGGTCCGCCCGGTCGGCTTCGACCCGATCGCGTGGATTCTCGAGCAGGAACTCGCCGACGACGATGCCGCACCCGCCGGCCCGTCGGCCGCCGCACTCACCTCCGCCGC
The DNA here is from genome assembly GCF_030656875.1 of Prescottella sp. R16. Taxonomy (NCBI): domain Bacteria; kingdom Bacillati; phylum Actinomycetota; class Actinomycetes; order Mycobacteriales; family Nocardiaceae; genus Rhodococcus; species Prescottella sp. R16. Next base: position 3,046,961 of record NZ_CP130943.1, on the reverse strand, counting down.
GGTGTCGCTGCCCGGCGTCTTCCTCACCCAGCTCGCCGCGCTGCGCGCACTGCAGCAGCAGGGCCTCGACCCCGCGGAGACCGCACCGGTCGCCACGATCGGGCACTCGCAGGGCTTGATCGCCGCCGCTGCCGTCTCCGGTGGCGGTGTCGCCGACGCCGCACTGCTCGCGACCGCGCAGCTCATCGGTGCCGCAGCCGGCCTGGTCGGACGCCGTCGCGGCATCCTCGCGACCGCCGACCGGTCGCCGATGCTGGCCGTCTCCAACGTCGACCCCGAGCGTCTGCGCGGGATCGTCGCGGACCTGTTCGACGGTGTCGACGAGGACCGTGCCGCAGTCATGGCGATCCGCAACGGCCGTCGTCGTGTCGTGCTGGCCGGCCCGCCGGAGCAGCTGGCGCGTGTGCAGCAGCGTTGCGAGCAGATCGCCGCCGACGAGACCCGCGACCGGGACGCCAAGACGCGCGGCGGTGCCGTGTTCGCGCCGGTGTTCGAGTCGCTGCCGGTCGAGGTCGGTTTCCACCACCCGGCGCTGAACGAGGCCGTCGACATCGTCGGTGGCTGGGCCACCCGCTGCGGTCTCGACGCCGACCAGGTGCGTGAGCTCGCGCAGGCCGTCCTCGTCGATCCGGTCGACTGGGTCGACGCCGTCGAGAGCGCGGTCGGTGCCGGTGCCGCCTGGATCCTGGATCTGGGCCCGGGCGACCTGCTCACCCGCATGACGTCCACCGGCCTGCGTGGTCAGGGTGTCGGAATCGTGGCCGCTTCCACCCGCGGAGGCCACCGCAACCTTCTGACGCCGGGGGCCACCCCGGAGGTGCCGCGCGCGTGGACCGAGTTCGCGCCGCAGGCCGTCACGCTGCCGAACGGCCGTGTCGCCGTCGAGACCGCGTTCACGCGTCTGACCGGCCGCTCGCCGATCCTGCTCGCCGGCATGACCCCCACGACCGTCGACCCGGCGATCGTCGCTGCCGCCGCGAACGCCGGCCACTGGGCCGAGCTGGCCGGTGGCGGTCAGGTCACCGAGGCGATCTTCGCCGAGAACGTCGAGGGCCTGAAGAGCCTGCTCGAGCCGGGCCGTGCCGTGCAGTTCAACTCGATGTTCCTCGACCCGTACCTGTGGAAGCTGCACGTGGGCGGTAAGCGTCTCGTGCCGCGGGCCCGTGCCGCGGGCGCCCCGTTCGACGGTGTCGTCGTCACCGCCGGCATCCCCGAGCTCGAGGAAGCCGTCACGATCATCGACGAGCTGACCGAGGCCGGTTTCAGCTATGTCGCGTTCAAGCCGGGCACCGTCGCGCAGATCCGCTCGGTGATCCGCATCGCGAACGAGGTGCCGGACTTCCCGATCATCGTCCACATCGAGGGCGGCCGCGCCGGCGGTCACCACTCGTGGGAGGACCTCGACGACCTGCTCCTCGACACCTACGCCGAGCTGCGCACCCGCGACAACCTGGTGCTGTGCGTCGGTGGCGGCATCGGCACCCCCGAGCGGGCCGCCGACTACCTGACCGGTCGCTGGGCCACCGACTACGGTTTCCCGGTGATGCCGCTCGACGGCATCCTCGTCGGTACCGCTGCGATGGCGACGCTCGAGGCCACCACCTCGCCCGACGTCAAGCAGATGCTCGTCGACACCCCCGGCACCCCGGACTGGGTCGGTGCCGGCACCGCCGAGGGCGGCATGGCCTCCGGTCGCAGCCAGCTCGGCGCCGACATCCACGAGATCGACAACGCCGCCTCGCGCACGGGCCGTCTGCTCGACGAGGTCGCCGGCGACGCCGAGGCCGTCGCGAAGCGCCGCGACGAGATCATCGCCGCGCTCGACGTGACCGCCAAGCCGTACTTCGGTGACGTCGCGTCGATGACGTACCAGCAGTGGCTGCGCCGCTACCTGGAACTGGCCGTGGGCGTCGACTCCGCGCAGGCGTTCGACTGCGGCGGCGACGTGCAGGACGCGATCGCCGACGCGACCCGGTCGGTGTGGCTGGACGTGTCGTGGCGGGATCGTTTCGGCGAGATGCTGCAGCGTGCCGAGGCCCGTCTGCACCGCAACGACCGTGGCCCGATCCGGACGCTGTTCGCGGATCCTGCGACGCTCGATCAGCCGTTCGCGGCGCTGTGCGCGCTCGAGGCCGCCTACCCCGACTACGCCACCACGGTGCTGCACCCGGCCGACGTTCCGTTCTTCGTCGCGCTGTGCAAGACCCCCGGCAAGCCGGTGAACTTCGTGCCCGTCGTCGACGGTGACGTCCGCCGCTGGTGGCGGTCGGATTCGCTGTGGCAGGCGCACGACGCGCGCTACACCGCCGACCAGGTGTGCATCATCCCCGGCACCGTCGCGGTCGCCGGGATCACCCGCGCCGACGAGCCCGTCGGTGAGCTGCTCGACCGCTTCGAGAAGGCCACCGCCGACGAGCTGCTCGCGGCCGGTGCCGTCCCGGCGGCTGTCGCCGGCCGCCGTCACGGTGGTTTCGGCACCGGACTGCTCGACGCCGTCCTCACCGCCCCGGACGTGCTGTGGGCGGCACGCCTGACGCAGAACCCGGTCCGTCGCCTCGGCGCGGTCGACGAGTGGACCATCGAGTCCGACACCGTCGCCAGCCACGACAAGACCGGCGCGCGCCTCGTCGTCGCCGACGCCGAGCACGTCGACCTGACCGTGCCGCTCGCACAGGGCAAGGCCGTCGAGATCCGGATCACCGTGCCCGCCACGGTCCACGACGGCGGTGCCCCCGTCGTCACGGAGGCCGACGCCGAGGCGTCGATGTCGGCACTGCTGGGTGTCGCTGCCGGCCAGGAGCTTCCGGCCGTCAAGGGCGGGGTCGCGCACATCAACCTGGCGTGGACCCCGGACCTGATCGCCGACCACGCCGGTGTCACCGGTGTCGGCCTGCCCGAGAGCGTCGGCACCAGCGGCAAGGCCGTCCCCGACGTCGTCGTCGGCGCCTGCTGGCCGGCCGTGTTCGCGGCGCTCGGCGCCGCCACCACCGAGTCCGGCATCCATGTCATCGAGGGCATGCTGGACCTGGTCCACCTCGACCACGCGGTGAACCTCGTCGGTGAGCTGCCTTCGGAGACCAGCATTCTCGTGGTCCGCGCCGAGGCCGGCGACGTCGTCGACACCGACATGGGTCGGGTCGTCGAGGTGCGTGTCGAGGTCGGCGCCATGCTCGGTGAGGGCCTCGAGGCCCCCGCCGTCGCGACGCTCACCGAGCGGTTCGCGATCCGTGGCCGCACCGGCCGCGGCGAGCTGGCCGACCCGGCGCGTGCCGGCGGCTCGCTGTCCGCGGACGTCGCGGAGACCCCGCGTCGCCGCCGCCGCGACCTGACGATGGTGGCGCCGCGCAACATGGCGGCGTTCGCCCGCGTCTCCGGTGACCACAATCCGATCCACACCTCCGACGCCGCGGCCCTGCTCGCCGGGCTCGGCAGCCCGATCGTCCACGGCATGTGGCTGTCGGCTGCGGCCCAGCAGGCCGTCGTCGCGGTCGACCCGGCATCGAAGGTGCCGACGCGCCGCCTGACCGCGTGGACCGCGCGCTTCCTGGGCATGGTCCGTCCCGGCGCCGAGATCGACGTCCGCGTCGACCGGATCGCCACCGACGGCGGCGACGAGATCGTCGAGGTCGGCTGCCGCGTCGACGGCGATCTGGTGATGGTCGCGACCGGCCGCACCGCCGCCCCGAAGACCGTGTACGCGTTCCCCGGCCAGGGCATCCAGCGTCCGGGCATGGGCCTCGACGCCCGTTCCCGGTCCAAGGCCGCCCGCGAGATCTGGGAGCGCGCCGACAAGCACACCCGCGAGGCCCTCGGCTTCTCGATCCTCGCCGTCGTCCGCGACAACCCGACGCTGGTCAAGGCGCGTGGCGTCGAGCACCGGCACCCGGACGGTGTCCTGCACCTGACCCAGTTCACGCAGGTCGCGATGGCCACCCTCGGTGTCGCCCAGGTCGCGGAGCTCCGCGAATCCGGTGCGTACGTGGAGGGTGCGTACCTGGCCGGTCACTCGGTCGGTGAGTACAACGCGCTCGCCGCGGTCGCCGGGGTGCTGCCGCTCGAGGCGCTGCTCGAGGTCGTGTTCCAGCGTGGTTCGGCGATGCACGAGCTGGTCCCGCGCGACGGTGCCGGCCGCAGTAGCTACCGCATGGCCGCGATCCGTCCGTCGCAGATCGGTGTCGCCGACGACGAACTGCAGGCGTTCGTGGGTGGCGTCGCGGATGCGACCGGAGAATTTCTCCAGATCGTGAACCTGAACCTCAAGGGTTCGCAGTATGCGATCGCCGGCACCGTCAAGGGTCTGAAGGCGCTGGAGGAGGAGATCGACCGCAAGCGTGCCGAGTTCGGTGGCAAGCGCGCGTTCATCCTGGTGCCCGGCATCGACGTGCCGTTCCACTCGACCGTGCTGCGCGGTGGTGTCGACGACTTCCGTGCCAAGCTCGACGAGCTGCTGCCGCAGGACATCGACCCGTCGGTGCTCATCGGCCGCTACATCCCGAACCTGGTGCCCAAGCTGTTCAACCTGGGCCGCGACTTCGTCCAGGAGATCGCCGACCTGGTGCCGTCGCAGCAGTTGGCCGACGTCCTCGCCGATTTCGACGCCTGGGCCGCCCGCCCCGTCGCGCTGACCCGCACGCTGCTCATCGAGCTGCTGGCGTGGCAGTTCGCGTCCCCGGTCCGCTGGATCGAGACGCAGGACCTGCTGTTCACCGCGGAAGCCGACGGTGGTCTCGGTGTCGAGCGGTTCGTCGAGATCGGTCTGGGTGCCACCCCGACCGTCGCGAACCTCGCGTCGCAGACGATGAAGCTGCCCGAGCACGCCAACACCGTGCTCGAGGTCCTCAACATCGAGCGTGAGGCGTCGATCGTCTACAGCACCGACGTCGATCCGGCGCCGGTCGAGGACGATGAACCGGAAGCGCCCGAGGCCGCTGTCGCCGCCGCTCCGGCCGCTGCCGCACCCGTCGCGGCCCCGGCCGCCCCGGCCGGTGGCCCGCGCCCCGACGACATCGCGTTCAAGGCCGCCGACGCCACCAAGGTGCTCATCGCGCTGTGGACGAAGCTGCGCCCGGACCAGATCGGTCCCGCCGACACCATCGAGGCGCTGTGCGACGGTGTGTCCTCGCGCCGCAACCAGCTGCTCGTCGACCTCGGCTCCGAGCTGTCGCTCGGCGCGATCGACGGCGCCGCGGACGCCGACATGGGTGCGCTCGCCGTCACCGTCGACCGTCTGGCCCGCACCTACAAGCCGTTCGGCCCGGTGCTGTCCGACTCGATAGGCGATCACCTGCGCAAGGTGTTCGGCCCGTCGGGTAAGCGTCCGGCCGCGATCGCCGACCGGGTCACCAAGGTGTGGCAGCTCGGCGACGGCTGGGCCCACCACGTGACCGCGGAGGTCGCGCTCGGCACCCGAGACGGCTCGTCCGTCCGCGGTGGTGCGATGGGTGGCCTGCACGAGGGTGCGATCGCCGACGGCAGCGCCGTCGACGCCGTGATCGACGCCGCCGTGCAGTCCGTCGCGTCGCGTCGTGGTGTGACGGTCTCGATGCCGGCTGCCGGTGGGGGAGCGGGCGGCACCGTCGACGCTGCCGCACTCGGCGAGTTCACCGAGGCCATCACCGGCCGCAACGGTGTGCTGGCGTCGGCGGCACGGCTGGTGCTCGAGCAGCTCGGCTTCAGCGAGTCGGCTGCGGCCGCGGTCGCCGCGGACGACACCGCGCTCGTCGACCTGGTGTCGGCGGAGCTGGGCTCCGACTGGCCGCGTCTGGTCGCCCCCGCGTTCGACGCGAAGAAGGCCGTCCTGATCGACGACCGCTGGGCCACCGCGCGTGAGGATCTGGCGCGCGCCTGGACCGGTGAGATCGAGCTGACCGCCGAGCGTTTCGACGGTGCCGGTGCCGCCGTCGCCGCCCACGCACAGTGGTGGCAGCAGCGTGCCGCCGCCGAGAGCCGGACCGACCTGGCCGAGCTGTACGGGCGCATCGCGCAGGTCGCGGTCGCCCCGGCCGACGAGACCGGGCAGTACACCGGTGAGATCGCCGTCGTCACGGGTGCCAGCAAGGGCTCGATCGCGGCGTCGGTCGCCGGCAAGCTGCTCGGCGGCGGTGCCACGGTCGTGGTCACCACCTCGCGTCTCGACAGCGGCCGTCTCGGCTTCTACCGGAAGCTGTACGCCGCACACGCTCGCGCCGGTGCCGCCCTGTGGGTGGTGCCCGCGAACATGGCGTCGTACACCGATGTCGACGCGCTCGTCGAGTGGGTCGGCAATGTCCAGACCGAAACGGCCGGTGGCGCGAAGAAGCTCGTCAAGGAGGCGATGACGCCGACGATGCTCTTCCCGTTCGCCGCACCGCGTGTGGCCGGCGAACTGTCCGACGCGGGTGCCCGCGCCGAGATGGAGATGCGGGTCCTGCTGTGGTCGGTGGAGCGCCTGATCGGTGGCCTGTCGCAGATCGGCTACGACCGTGACGTCGACACCCACCTGCACGTCGTGCTGCCCGGTTCCCCGAACCGTGGCCTGTTCGGCGGCGACGGCGCCTACGGCGAGTCGAAGGCCGCGCTCGACGCGGTCGTCGGACGCTGGTCGGCCGAGCGCACCTGGGCCGAGCGGGTCACCCTCGTCCACGCGCTGATCGGCTGGGTGCGCGGCACCGGCCTCATGGGCGGCAACGACCCGATGGTCGAGGCCGTCGAGGCCAAGGGCGTGCGTACGTGGTCCACCGACGAGATGGCCACCGAACTGCTGTCCTCGTGCACGCCGGACGCCAAGGCGGACGCCGCGCAGGCACCGCGACTGGTGGATCTCACCGGTGGTCTCGCCGAGGTCGATCTGGATCTGCCGGCGCTCGCGAAGGAAGCAGCGGAGGCGGCCGAGAACGCCGCTGACGCCGCGTCCGACGACACGGCCGACGCGAATGCCATTGCAGCCCTGCCGTCCCCGCCGCGCGCGGTGGATGCCCCCGTCCCGGCGTGGACCGAGCTGGACGTCGACCCGTCCGAGCTGGTCGTCATCGTCGGCGCCGGTGAGCTCGGCCCGTACGGCTCCTCGCGGACCCGTTTCGAGATGGAGGTCGACGAGCAGCTGTCGGCGGCCGGCGTCCTCGAACTCGCCTGGAACACCGGGCTGGTCGCGTGGGAGAACGACCCCACCCCCGGCTGGTACGACGTCGAGTCCGGCGAGCTGGTGCCGGAGGCGGAGATCGCCGACCGTTACCACGACGCCGTCGTCGAACGCTGCGGCATCCGCACCTACGGTGACGAGGGCGCGATGGTCGACAACACGGCGCCGCTGCTGACGTCGGTGTTCATCGACAAGGACCTGTCGTTCGTCGTCGGCTCCGAGGCCGAGGCCCGCGCGTTCGTGGACTCCGACCCGGAGAACACCACCGCGGCGGTCGATCCGGAGTCCGGTGACTGGACCGTCACCCGCAAGGCGGGCACCGAGATCCGCGTGCCGCGCAAGGCGAAGCTGACCCGCACGGTCGGTGGCCAGATCCCCACCGGGTTCGACGTCACCAAGTGGGGCATCCCCGCCGACATGGCCGGCTCCGTGGACCGGGTGGGCCTGTGGAACATCGTCACCACCGTCGACGCGTTCCTCACCGGCGGCTTCACCCCGTCGGAGCTGCTGCGCTGGGTGCACCCGTCGCTGGTCGCCAACACGCAGGGCACCGGCATGGGCGGTATGACGTCGATGCGCTCGCTGTACGTCGACACACTGCTCGGCGAGTCCCGCGCCAACGACATCCTGCAGGAAGCCCTGCCGAATGTGATTGCGGCGCACGTCGTCCAGTCGTACGTCGGTGGCTACGGTGCGATGGTGCACCCGGTCGCGGCGTGCGCCACGGCCGCGGTCTCCGTCGAGGAGGGCGTCGACAAGATCAAGCTGGGCAAGGCGCAGCTCGTCGTCGCCGGCGGCTTCGACGACCTCGGCATCGAGGGCATCATCGGCTTCGGTGACATGTCGGCGACCGCCAAGTCGGACGAGATGACCGCCAAGGGCATCGACGACAACCGCTTCTCGCGGGCCAACGACCGTCGTCGCGGCGGCTTCGTCGAGTCCGCCGGTGGCGGCACCATCCTGCTGGCGCGCGGCGACGTCGCGCTCGAGATGGGCCTGCCGGTCCTCGGTGTCGTCGCCTGGGCGGGTTCGTTCGCGGACGGCGTCCACACGTCGATCCCGGCACCCGGTATCGGTGCCCTCGGCGCCGGCCGTGGCGGCCAGGACTCGCAGCTGGCGCTGTCGCTGGCGGCACTGGGCGTCACCGCGGACGACATCTCGGTGATCTCCAAGCACGACACCTCGACCGCCGCGAACGATCCGAACGAGGCCGAACTGCACGAGCGTCTGGCGGCGGCCCTGGGCCGCAGCGAGGGCGCCCCGCTGTTCGTCGTCTCGCAGAAGACGCTGACCGGTCACGCCAAGGGCGGTGCGGCGGCGTTCCAGCTGATCGGCCTGTGCCAGGTCCTCGGCCAGGGCGTCGTCCCACCGAACCGCAGCCTCGACTGTGTCGACGACAAGATGGCCGAGTTCTCGCACCTGGTGTGGCCGCGGACCCCGCTGCGGTTCGGTGACCGGCTGCCGCTCAAGGCGGGCCTGCTCACCAGCCTCGGCTTCGGGCACGTGTCCGGGCTGATCGCGGTCGTGCACCCGCAGGCGTTCGTCGAGTCGATCCCGGCGGACCGGCGCGCGGCGTACCTCGCGCAGGCACAGCAGCGCACCATCGACGGGCAGCGCCGCCTGGCGTCCGCGATGTGCGGCGGCGACGCTCTCTACGAGCGTCCCGCGGACCGCCGCCTCGGCGGCGACTCGGTGCCGGCGAAGGTGACCCGTCAGCTCGAGGCCGACGTGCTCCTCGACGAGGACGCCCGCCTCGGAGCCGACAGCGTGTACTTCACCGGGAAGCCGGGGTGCCAGTAGTGGCGATCCTGGGGATCGGTTTCGACGTCGTCACGATTTCGGAGTTCGCCGAGCAACTGAAAATGCCCGGCACCGCAATGAAGTCGAGCTTCCGTCCGGCCGAGCGTCGGTACTGCGAAACCCGCAGTACCGACCCGGCCCGGCACTACGCGGTCCGCTGGGCCGCCAAGGAAGCCGTCATCAAGGCGTGGGCGGCCTCGCGGTTCGCGCGGCCCCCCGCCGTCGGCGACAACGCCTACGAACTCGTCGAGGTCGTCAACGACGCGTGGGGCCGGCCCACCATCAAGCTGCACGGTGAGGCCGCCCAGTTCCTGCCCAGCGCCAAGATCCACCTGTCGCTCACCCACGACGGCGACGTCGCGGGCGCGATGGTGGTGATCGAAGAACCTGACCCGATCGCGCCCAACGGCTGATCGAGCACGGAAAAAGAACCGAGGCCGGTCGACGGACACAATCCGTCGGCCGGCCTCGGTGTTTCTGCCCTGCATGCGTGGGCTGCTACTTGGCGCGGGCTTCCTTCTCCGCAACGACGAGGTATGCGCCCATGAGGCGTTTGAGTTCGGCGACGGCGTCGGCGTGGCTCTGCCCGTCCTGCACCGAGAAGTTGAGCATCGAGTACACGACGTGCACGAGGACCTCGGCCATCAGAGTGCGACGCTCCCGCGGGGTGTGCGGGGTGAGCGGTGCCAGCATCAAGGCGACCTGCTCGGCGAACTGCTTCTCGTGGATCATGCCGGTGGCGCGGGTCGACGGCGTCGACTGCATCGCCAGCCACACTTCGCGCCGGGACGGGTCGGACGTCCACAGTCCGGCCATGTGGTCGACGAACTTGTTGAGGAAACGCAGCCAGTCGATCGACGGCACCTCTCCGCTGAACGTTTCCAGTTCCTGCTGGACGCCGACGAGGTCCTGCCGGTTCAGTTCGCACACGATGACGTACTTGTTGGCGAAGAACTGGTACAGCGTGCCGATCGGCACCTCGGCACGGGCCGCGACCTCCTCGCACGTGAACGACTCGAAACCGACATCGACGAGCAGGTCGCGGGACGCGGTGAGCAGGGCGTCGAATTTGCGTCGGCTGCGTTCCTGGGTCGGGCGCCGCCGAGGCACCAGCTCCTGGGGATCGCTCTGGACCTCCAACGCGGGGTCCACCCGGCGGGACGGACGGCGGCTGGTAGTGGACTCCACGAGAACAGGTTATCGGTCTTTTGCGCAGGATTCGACGAACTTCCCGTTCTCGTGTTTCCGGCGGTACCGCTTATCGGCCGGTGCGCCGGCGGTAGAGCACGGTGGCGGACCCGAATCCGACGACGGCGATGACGGTGCACCAGGCGACCGCCAGCCAGGCGGAGGCACCGATCGCGGTGCCCGTGAGCAGGCCGCGCACGGTCTCGATGACAGGGGTCACCGGTTGGTTCTCCGCGAACCACCGCAGCCAGGACGGCATCGTCTCGGCGGGCACGAAGGCGCTGCTGACGTACGGCAGGAACAGGATCGCGAACGTGAAGCCGTTCGCGGCCTCGGGATTCTTCGCGAGCAGTCCGAGCGCGGTGGCCAGATACGACAGGGCGAACACGAACAGGACCACGACCGCGATCACGCCGAGCCAGCGCACGGGGTCCGCGGTCGGACGGAAACCCATGAGGAGGGCAACGGCGACGACGACGGCCCCGGTGATCAGATTGCGGACGACGCTCGCCAGGACATGGCCGTTGAGGACGGCGGACCGGGCGATGGGCAGGGTGCGGAACCGGTCGACGATGCCGTCGGTCATGTCGCTCGACACGCTGACGGCGGTGGTGGACGAGCCGAACGCGACGCACAACAGGACGATGCCGGGCACCACGTAGTCGATGTAGGCGCGGCCGGTGTCGATCGCACCGCCGAACACGTACACGAACAGCAGCATCAGCATGACCGGTAACGCGACGGCGGTGATCATGGTGTCCGGGCTGCGGGTGACATGGGTCAGGTTGCGCCGCAGCATGGCCCACGAGTCGGGCCCCACGGTTCGGACATCGCGGCTCGGGGAGGCGGTCATCGCACAGGCTCCTTCCGGTCGGCCCGGGTCAAGGCGAAGAAGACGTCGTCGAGATCGGGGGTGTCGAGCGCGAACCGCTCGAAGGACAGCGTCGGGTCGTCGATCCGGTCCAGTACGTCCCGTAGCGAGCGGACGCTGCCGTCGGTCGGGACCGCCAGGGTCGCGGTGTCGGCATCGACGACGGCGTCGGGCAGGGCGCTGCTCACCCGGGCCAGCTGCGTCGTGTCCCGCAGACGCAGGGCGAGGTGGCCGCCGGGGACGAGACGTTTGAGTTCGTCGGGGGTGCCTTCGGCGACGATGCGTCCGCCGTCGAGCACGGCGATGCGGTCGGCGAGTTCGTCCGCCTCGTCGAGGTACTGCGTGGTGAGCAGGATCGTTGTGCCCTCCCGGACCAGTTCGCGCACCATCTCCCACATGTCCCGGCGGCTGCGCGGGTCCAGTCCGGTGGTCGGTTCGTCGAGGAAGAGCACGGTGGGGTGGGCGACCAGGCTCATCGCGAGATCCAGGCGGCGCCGCATGCCACCCGAATACGTGTCGGCGCGGCGGTCCGCGGCACCCGTCAGGTCGAAGCGGTGCAGGAGTTCTTCTGTGCGGAGCCGGGATTCGCGTCGGCCGAGGTGGTGCAGGGCGCTCATCAGCATGAGGTTCTCGCGGCCGGTCAGCAGGGCGTCGACCGACGCGTACTGGCCGGTGACGCTGATGTCGGCGCGGACGGCGTGCGCGGCGTCGGGGAGACGGTGGCCGGCGACCTCCACGTCGCCTGCATCGAAGGGGAGCAGCGTCGACAGGACCCGCACGGTGGTGGTCTTCCCGGCGCCGTTGGCGCCGAGCAGCGCGAAGACGGATCCGGTGGGGATGTGCAGGTCGACGCCGTCGAGCACGGTGCGGTCGCCGAACGTCTTGCGGAGGCCGGTCACGGCGACGGCGTGGCCGGGTCGGTGTGGTTTCACGAGTAACCCTCTCGATAAACTGTGTATGACGTACACAACTGTTTAGACGATACGCAGTTTTAGGATGAGCGCAAGAGTGTGCCGGGCACTTGGCGAGGAGCGGACACGGATGGACACCACGGAGAGCGCGTCGCTGCCGCGTGTCGTCGAACTGGCGTGGGGGCTGGACGACGCCGGGGCCCGGGGGCCCCGCAGGGGGCTGAGCCTGAACGAAATACTCGACGCCGCAATCGAACTCGCCGACGAGGAAGGTGTGGCGGCACTGTCCATGGCGCGGGTCGCGAAGCGGCTCGGTTTCACCACGATGTCGCTGTACCGGTACGTTCGCAGCAAGGACGAACTGCTCGAACTGATCTCGGATCGGGTGGTCGGCACTCCGCCCGACATCGCGCCCGGCCTGTCGTGGCGTGAGGGCCTGGAGGTGTGGGCGCGTGCCGAGTACGACGCCCTCATGCGTCACCGCTGGTGGCTGCGGTTGCCCATCAGCGGTGCGCCGCTCGGACCGAACAACATGGCCTGGCTCGAGGCGGCGCTCGGCTGCCTGGCGTCGACCGGACTGCCCGAACCACTCAAAGTGCAGATCGCTCTCAACGTCTCGGTCCACGTCATCGGACGGGCGCGGTTCGCCGTCGACCTGTCCCCGGACGCCGAACCGGACGACTACGCGAGCATCCTCACCCGAGTGCTCGACCCCGCCCGATTCCCGGCGCTCACCACCGCACTCGCGGACGGCGGTTTCGAGGACGACGATGTGGACTGGGCGGATACGGACTTCCGGTTCGCGCTGGCGCTGCTGCTCGACGGTGTGGAACGTTTCGTCGAGCAGCACGGCTCGTAGGCTCTGGGGGGACTCTGTCGGAGACGTGTGGAGGTGGCCGTGATGGTGGAACGGGTGGACGAGATCCGGTCGCGGGTGCGGGCGCAGATGCCCACGGCCCGCGACGAGCTGGCGCAGCTGGTGGCGTTCCGGTCCATCGCCGATCCGCGGCAGGCGCCGCCCTCGGAGAACATCGGGGCGGCCGGGTGGGTCGCCGACGCGTTCCGCGGCGCCGGGATCCCGTCCGTGGACCTGATCGAGACGTCCGACGGTTCGACTGCCGTCGTCGGGCACCGGCCCGGCCCCGACGGCGCACCCACCGTCCTGCTCTACAGCCACTACGACGTCCAGCCCGCCGGTGACGAGGCACTGTGGGAATCGCCGCCGTTCACCCTCACCGAACGCGACGGCCGCTGGTACGGCCGCGGCGCCGCCGACTGCAAGGGCAACCTCGTGATGCACCTGCTGGCGTTGCGGGCACTCACCGCGGGCGGCGAGCCGCTGCCGGTGGGCATCCGGATCGTGTCGGAGGGCTCCGAGGAAACCGGGGGCGGAGGCCTCGAACACCTCGTGCAGGAGCGGCCCGACCTGTTCGCCGCCGACGTCGTGATCATCGCGGACACCGGCAACGTCGCGGTCGGGGTGCCGACGCTCACCACCAGCCTGCGCGGTATCGCGAACGTCGTCGTACACGTGGAAACCCTGGCGGGCGAACTGCATTCGGGTATGTACGGCGGGTCGGCGCCCGACGCGCTGGCCGCACTCGTGCAGATGCTGTCGACCCTGCGCGACCTCGGCGGCAACACCGTCGTCGACGGCCTCGACACCGCTCAGGTGTGGGACGGCGTCGCATACCCGGAGGACCGGTTCCGGGCCGACGCCGGCGTCCTCGACGGGGTCCGGCTCACCGGATCGGACACGGTCGCCGACGCCGTCTGGGCGCGGCCCGCGTTGACGATTCTCGGTATCGACGCCCCGCCGGTCGTCGGATCGGCCGCGGCGATCGCGCCACGGGCATCGGCGCGGCTCAACCTGCGGGTGCCGCCCGGCATGGACCCGCACCGGGCGCAGGACGCGCTCGTCGCGCATCTCGAGAAGGCGGCACCGTGGGGTGCGCGTGTCACCGTCGAACGGGAGGCCGTGGGAGAACCGTTCCGGGCCCGCACGTCGGGGCCCGGCTACACGGCATTGACGGCGGCTCTGACGGCCGCGTACGGCAGGGGAGTGGCCGTGGCCGGGCAGGGCGGCACGATCCCGCTGTGCACGGTGCTCGCGGTGCAGTTCCCCGACGCCGAGATCGTGCTCATGGGCGTCGAGGAACCGCGGGCGTCGATCCACGCCCCGAACGAGAGCGTCGACCCGTCGGAGATCGAGAACCTGGCCGTCGCCGAGGCCCTGTTCCTGCAGGGCCTGGCCTGACCCGTCAGACGGACAGGTCGCGGCGCAGCTTCGCGACGTGACCGGTGGCACGCACGTTGTACTGCGCCACCTCGACCTTGCCGTCCTCGTCGATCAGGAACGTCGACCGGATGACCCCCTGGACGACCTTGCCGTACAGCTTCTTCTCACCGAACGCGCCCCACGCGGTGAGCGTCGTCTTCTCCGGATCCGACAGCAGCGGGAACGTCAGTCCCTCGTTGTCGCGGAACTTCGCCAGCTTGGCCGGCTTGTCGGGGGAGATGCCGACGACGTCGAGCCCCGCCTCGTTCAGCTCGGCGAGGCTGTCGCGGAAGTCGCACGCCTGCTTGGTGCAGCCGGGGGTGCTCGCGGCCGGATAGAAGTACACGATCACCTTGCGGCCGCGGTAGTCGGCGAGCGACACCTCGTTGCCGTCGGCGTCGGGCAGCGTGAAGTCGGGGGCGATGTCGCCGGGGGCGAGTCTGTTGTCGGTCACGACCAGTGAGGCTACCGAAGTTGATGTGACCCTTCTGTTCTACGGTTGACCCGAGCTGCCGGTAGCGTGACCGGCGACAGCAGCACCGATTCACTATTGGAGGACACGTGCCCAGGGACACCGAGGCCATCGAGCGGGACATCGAGAACGCCCGCAACCAGCTCGCACAGACACTCGACGTGCTCGCTGTCCGCACCAACCCCAAGCGCCTGGTGGAGACCACCAAGCAGTCCGTCCTCGTCAAGCTGGGCGATCCGAAGGTGAAGGCCGCGCTCGTCGGTGTCGGCGCCGTCGTGGGACTCGTGGTGCTGCGCAAGATCTTCCGCTAGAGCGGGCTCGTCCGAGCGGGACGCCGCGGCCACCTCCCTCGGGAGCGTGCCGTGGCGTCTTGCTCGGCGTACGCTCCGGGATCGGAAACAGAAGAAGGCCCCCGCACGCGATGCGTGCGGGGGCCTTCTCGGTGCGCCCACAGGGACTCGAACCCCGGACCCAGTGATTAAGAGTCACTTGCTCTACCAACTGAGCTATAGGCGCATGCCCATACGCCGGCGAACCGGCTGCTAGTGAACTAGCGTGCGCCCACAGGGACTCGAACCCCGGACCCAGTGATTAAGAGTCACTTGCTCTACCAACTGAGCTATAGGCGCATTGCTCGTCACGAGGTGTCCCTCGCTCGGTGCGAGGAGAACATTAGCGGACGGCTTCGAGCGAAAGCAAATCCATGGTGCTGTAACCGTTCCGTCGCAGGTGGCGATTGGTATTCGACCGTTATTCATCGGTCCGGCACGTCGGGCGGGGATGTCGGACAAACCTGGCATCATGCAGTGGCGCGGGGTAATTGTCGGGGTTCGCCCTGTGGCATGTCGAAGTGGTTCTTGTGGTGTGAAGTGGGGTTTTCATGAATATCAGGGGTGATGTCCGACGGCGGAGCGGGCGTGGCGCGATCCTCGAGCGACTACCGAAGGCCTTCGTGGTGGGGGCGGCCACGCTGGGGGCGGTGATGCTCGTCACCGGCTGCACCATCTCCACGGGAGCGGCCGGAGCGTCCACGTCGGGGGAGCCGATCGACTCGAACCCGCTCGTCGCACTCGTCCAGCCCAAGCTGACGACGTCCGTCGCCGACGGCGCGGTGGGCGCGTCGCCGGGCGATCCGGTCACCGTCGGTGTCGTCGACGGCCGGCTGACGGAGGTGACCCTGCGCAACCCCGAGGGCAAGATCGTGGCCGGGACGATGACCCCCGACGGATCGACGTGGACCACCACCGAGCCGCTCGGCTACAACCGCACCTACACGCTGGCGGCCGAGGCACACGGACTCGGCGGTGCCGTCACCACCAACACGACGTTCACCACGAGCGCGCCCGGCAACCTCACCAAGCCGTACGTCATGCCGTGGGACGGCAGCGTCGTCGGCATCGGCCAGCCCGTCGCCGTCCAGTTCGACGAGAACATCCCCGACCGCAAGGCCGCCGAAGCCGCCATCGAGATCACCACGAACCCGCCCGTCGACGGAGCGTTCTACTGGCTCAACAACCGTGAGGTGCGCTGGCGGCCCCAGAACTACTGGGCGCCCGGCACCACCGTCACCGTCGACGTGAAGGCGTACGGCCGCAACCTCGGCAAGGAGCTGTTCGGGCAGGAGGACGTGCACTCGTCGTTCACGATCGGCGACGCCGTGATCATCGAGGTCGACGACGACACCAAGCAGGTGACCGTCGACGTGTCCGGCAGGACCGTCAAGACCATGCCCACCTCGATGGGCAAGAACTCGACGCCCACCGACAACGGCGTCTACATCATCGGCGACCGCTTCGACCACATGATCATGGACTCGTCCACCTACGGAGTGCCGATCACCTCGTCCGACGGCTACCGCACCCCCGTCGACTGGGCGACACGAATGTCGTACAGCGGCATCTTCTTCCACTCGGCACCGTGGTCGATCGCCGAGCAGGGCAACACCAACACCAGTCACGGATGCCTCAACCTGAGTCCGTCGAATGCCAAGTGGATCTTCGACAACACCAAGCGTGGCGACATCGTCGTCGTGAAGAACACCGTCGGCGGCACACTGTCCGGCACGGACGGTCTCGGCGACTGGAACATTCCGTGGGAGACCTGGAGCGCCGGGAACGCGTGACGGGCGACTACCCTGGACGTGACCGAATCGACCGGATGAACGGGAGCACAACGTGGAAGCGGTGACAGTCGGAGATCTCGTTCAGGCAGCCGGGCATGCCGGGCCGTGGACGGTCCTCGAGGTGCGACACGGCATGGCACTGCTCGAACACGCGGACGGACACCGGTTGTCGCGTCGCACCACGACGCTGACCGTCGTCCGCAAGGCCGAGCCGGGCCGCCCTGCCGCGCCGGCCGTCGACGATTCCGGTGAAGCGCCGACACTGTTCGACTGAGCCCCTCCCGGTACGACGACACGAAGAAGGCCCGCTCCGTACGGAGCGGGCCTTCTTCGTGCGTGCCTCAGGTCAGGCGGCGGGGGCAGCGAACTTGCTGATCGCCAGGACCAGGCCGAGGATCGAGCCGATGCCGACGAGGGCGCCACCCGATGCTGCGATGACCGGCTGAATCTTGCCGAGCTGGGCCATGCTGTCGGCGTCGATAGAACCCATGGAAGTCTCCTGTCGTGAAAAGCGTTCGGCAGTGACACATGTCATGCCGCGCATCGGTGGATGCTGCGCGTCACAGTAGATTTGGGATGAACAAACAGTTAATTGACAGTCCCGCTGAGTGGGACTTGGCGAGGTTTTTCCTGTTCAGGGCAGTTTGGGATGGCACCGGGTGCCAGAAGTGTGATCTGGCACACGCTTCTGTGTTATCTCGCTTTTCGCGCCCTGGGCACGGCCGGTCGGCCCTTCCGGTCTCGACGAGTGCGCAAAGCGCGGGAGAGGTGAGAGGGGAGAGGCGTGCCGGCGGGAAACGACAAACGCCCTCCGGCAATGCCGGAGGGCGTTTGTTCGGGGTGACTGACGGGACTCGAACCCGCGACAGCCAGGATCACAACCTGGTGCTCTACCAACTGAACTACAGTCACCATCGCATCTGCTCCCGGCCGGGGCCGGTTGCTTCAGCGAGTCAAATACTAGCCTGAAGATCGTCGAAAGGGCCAATCCGCTGGTCAGGCGGGTCCCAGGTCCTTCACGACGGTGGCGATGTCGTTGGTCGAGGGGCCGGGGTCGGCGACGAACGCGGTCTGCCGGTAGTACTTCAGTTCGCGGATCGACTCCCTGATGTCGGCGAGCGCCCGGTGGGCGAGACCCTTCTCCGGCTGGCCGAAGTAGATGCGCGGGTACCAGCGTCGGCACAGTTCCTTGATGGAGCTGACGTCGATCATCCGGTAGTGCAGGTACGCATCCAGTTCGGGCATGTCACGGGCGATGAAGCCCCGGTCGGTGGCGATCGAGTTACCGGCCAGGGGCACGGTCCCGGCGACGGGCACGTGCTGCCGGATGTAGGCGAGCACCTGCTGCTCGGCCTCGGCGAGGGTCACCGTCGACGCCCGCACCTCCTCGGTGAGCCCGGAGCGGGCGTGCATCTCGGTGACGACGTCGGGCATCGCGGCGAGCGCGGCGTCGTCGGCGTGGATGACGATGTCCACGCCCTCACCGAGGATGTTCAGGTCGCTGTCGGTCACCAGTGCGGCGATCTCGATGAGCTTGTCCGACCCGAGCTGCAGCCCCGTCATTTCACAATCGATCCATACCAATTTGTCCTGCACGGGGAACAACAGTAGTCAGGTCGTCAGTCGAACAGGACGACGCCGCGGATGTTCTTGCCGTCGTGCATGTCGACGAACCCCTGGGCGATGTCGTCGAGCGAGTAGGTGGTGGTGACGAGCCGGTCGAGATCGAGCTTGCCGCTGCGGTACAGCTCGATCATCCACGGGATGTCGGCGCTCGGAGCGGATGCGCCGAACAGTGAGCCCTGGAGGCGCTTCTGGTACAGGGTCAGCTCGAGCAGGCTGATCGGCAGTCCCACGTCCTCCATCTTCCCGAGGCCGGTCACGACACACGTGCCTGCCTTGCGGATCGAGGAGAATGCCTGCGCGACATGCTCACCGGTGGTGACGCCGACGGTGACGATCGCCGAGTCGGCGCCCTGCCCGTTGGTGAACGAGCGGGCGATGTCGGTGGCCTCCTCCATCGTGGCGACCGCGTGGGTGGCGCCGAGTTCGAGGGCGGTGGTGCGCTTGAACTCGACGGGGTCGACGGCGATGACGTGCGCCGCGCCGGCGTGCGCGGCACCCTGCACGGCGTTGATGCCGATGCCGCCGACACCCATGACGATGACGGTGTGGCCCGGATACACCTGTGCGGAGTTGACCGCCGCGCCCCAGCCGGTGCCGACGCCGCAGCCCAGGAGACACAACTTGTCGAGCGGCAGGTCCTTGTCCACCTTCACCGCGGAATCGATGCTGACGGTGGTGTACTCGCTGAACGTGCCGAGTCCACAGGTCTGCGCGACGGGTGCGCCGTCGAGGGAGAGGCGGTAGCTGTTCGGATCGTCGGGGCGTCCGCCGGTCATGATGGCGGCGCCGCGGTCGCACAGGTTCTGCAGGCCCTTGGCGCACCAGCGGCAGCGTCCGCAGCCGGCGAGGAACGAGAACACGACGTGGTCGCCGACCTCCCAGCCGAGGGTGTGCGGGCCCACCTCGACGACGATGCCGGCGCCCTCGTGGCCACCGCAGATGGGGTAGCGGCCGACGCCGTGGTCGCCCTTGGCGATGTGATCGTCGGAGTGGCACAGGCCGGACGCGACCATCTCGACGGTGATCTCGTTCTGGCGGGGGCCCTCGAGTTCGAGGTCGACGACCTTGTAGGTGCCGGGGGCGTCGGTGATCACGGCGGCGCGGGTCTTCACGGGTGTCCTCCTGACGAAACGAAACAATGTGCTCCGCATCACTATTCGTCCGGAGTGTCCGTAAATGTGACTGTGATCTCACTCAACGGAACACGGGTCGGGCATCGACCTCCCGGGACAACAGGTCGGCGACCGTCTCCCTGCGGACCAGTTCGCGGGCAGTGCCGCCCCGGACCGCAACGACCGGTGGCCGCCCGACACCGCCGTACGGGGACGCGAGGCTGTGGTGGTAGGCGCCGGTGCACGGCATCGCGAGCACATCCCCGGGATGCAGATCGCCGGGCAGCAGCACCCCACGGGCCAGGGTGCGGTCGGAGCCTCCGTGCCGGCCCCGCACCGTCGTCGGAACTCCGGCGGCAACCGGATGCCGGTTGGCGACTGCGATGTCACGGCGGCCGTCGTTCGCGGCGTCCCACGGGCAGTCGCCCGAGCCGCCGTCGACGGTGACGCTCCGGATGCCGTCGGCGTCCGTCTCCGTCGACACCACCCGGTAGAGGGTGACGCCGGCGCGGGCGACGATCCCGCGTCCGGGTTCGAGGACGATCGTGGGGCGCGGAAACCGGTTGCGGGCGCACGCCTCGTCGAGGGCGTCGGCGATGTCCCGGGCGAGGGCGGCGAGGTCGAGTTGCGGGCCACCCGGGTACTCCGGGACGGCGTGCCCGCCGCCGAGATCGAGTTGGGTGAGGACGATGCCGTGGTCGCGGCGGACCTGTTCCATCTGCCCGATCAGGTCGACGATCGCGGTGCCGAAGACCCGGCTGTCGGTGATCCGGGACCCGAGCCGGCAGTGCAGTCCGACCGGATCGAGATCCGGTCGATCGAGCACGAGACGCGCCGTGGCCGCGATGTCGCTTCCGGGTTCGGCGTGCACGAGCACCCGTCGGGGTGCCGAACCGGTCGGCGACGTCGTCGAGGGCGACACCGCCGACGGTGATGCGACCGACGGCGTCGTGGCCGGTGGTGGCCGGCCACAGCGCCGGGTCGAGGCGCGGCGTCATCGCGGCGCGGAGGGACGGAAAGATGTCGAGCAGAGTCACCGGCGTACTCCTGGAAGTGGGGGTTCCCCTTCAGGAGTACGCCGGTGCCCGGCGCCGGGTCCGGGTCTTGACGACTACTTGACGCCGTCCCGGCCGGATCTGACGCGTGGTTGACGCGGAAGCGGTCAGCCGCCGAGCTTCTTGTAGAACGTGCCGACGATGGGGGCGATGACGGCGCGGGGACTGTACTGGCCGGCCATCGACATGCCCTTGCTGAGGATGCCGGGCACGATCCGCATCTTGTTCTCGGCGAGGGCGTCGAGCGACACCTTCGCGACGTATTCGCTGGAAATCCACAGGAAGTCGGGGACCAGCCTGTCGACGATCGACGCCTCGGCGGGGTCGGGGATCTCGGTGCGGACCGGGCCGGGGGCGAGGAGGGTGACGTGCACGCCGCTGCCCTTGAGCTCGCCGCGCAACGATTCCGAGAACGTGTTGACGAATGCCTTCGTCGCCGCGTAGGTGGCGTTGTTGGGGATCGGCATGTTGCCGGCCGCCGAGCCGACCATGAGGATCGCGCCGGACTTGCGTTCGAGCATCCCCGGCAGCACCGCGAGGGTCAGGTCGTGGACGGCGACCGCGTTGAGCTCCACCTGGTCACGCTCGTAGCCCGGATCGAGCTCGGCGACCGGACCGAACGTCGCGATGCCGGCGTTGTTGCACAGGATCGAGATCTCCCGCTCCGCCAGCTCCGCGACCAGCGGGGCACGGCCGTCGCGGTCGGACAGGTCCACGGCGCGGACCTCGACCTCGACGCCGTACCTGCTGCGCAGTTCGGTGGCAGTGGTCTCCATGACGTCGCCTCGGCGGGCGACGAGGATCAGGGAATGCCCTCGCGCGGCCAGTTCGGCGGCGAGGGCCTCCCCGATGCCGGAGGAGGCGCCGGTCACGACGGCGCGGGCGTCAGGGCGGGGATACGGCAGGCTCACGACAGGCCAGCGTAGCGGGTCGCCCCGTGCGCCGCGGTCAGATCCGGGCGGCCAGCCGGGTGCCCTGCTCGATGGCCCGTTTCGCATCGAGTTCCGCGGCGACGTCGGCGCCGCCGATCACGTGGGTGGGCATCCCCGCGACCGTCAGCTCGTCGACCAGGTCGCGCACCGATTCCTGCCCCGCGCAGACCACGACGGTGTCCACCGCGAGGAGACGCGATCTGCCGTCGACGGTGATGTGCAGGCCCGCATCGTCGACACGGTCGTAGGTGACCCCGGAAATCTCCTGGACACCTTTGGCTTTCAGGGTCGCCCGGTGCACCCATCCGGTGGTTTTCGCGAGTCCGGCGCCGATCCGTCCGGGACTGCGTTGCAGCAGGAACACTTCCCGCGGGGACGGGGCCGGCTGCGGCGTGGTGAGTGCGCCCGGTGCAGCCTCGGGGTCGGTGACGCCCCACTCCCGTTTCCACGCCGCGAGATCGAGCGTGGGGGAGTGGTCGTGGGTGAGGAATTCGCTGACGTCGACCCCGATCCCGCCCGCCCCGATCACCGCGACCCGACGCCCGACCGGGGCACCGTCGCGCACCACGTCGGCGTACGACAGCACCGACGGATGGTCGATCCCGGGGATGTCCGGGATCCGTGGGGTGACGCCGGTCGCGACGACCACCTCGGCGAACCGGGAATCGAGCAGTTCCGGTGCGGTGATGCGGGTTCCGAGACGCAGGTCCACGCCGGTGCGGTCGAGGCGACGCCGGTAGTAGCGGACGGTTTCGGCGAACTCCTCCTTGCCGGGGATGCGGCGGGCGATCGCGAACTGGCCGCCGATGTCGTCGCGGGCCTCGAACAGGGTGACGGCGTGCCCGCGTTCGGCCAGGTTCAGGGCCGCGGCCAGTCCGGCCGGCCCGGCCCCGACCACCGCGACCCGCTTCTTCCGGCGTGTCGGCAGCAGGGTCAGCTCGGTTTCGCGTCCGGCCCGCGGATTGAGCAGGCACGACACGTGCTCGTTCGCGAACGCATGGTCGAGGCACGCCTGATTGCACGCGATGCACGTGTTGATCTCGTCGGAGTTGCCGGCCTCGGCCTTGCGTACCCAGTCCGGGTCGGCCAGCATCGGCCGGGCCATCGAGATCAGTTGCGCGGCGCCGCGTTCCAGAATCTCCTCGGCCACCTCGGGCATGTTGATCCGGTTCGACGCCACCACCGGGATGCTCACGTGCTTCGCGAGCTTCTCGGTGACGTCGACGAACGCGGCCCGCGGCACCGACGTGACGATGGTCGGCACCCGGGACTCGTGCCAGCCGATGTCGGTGTTGATCACGTTCGCGCCCGCGGTTTCGATCTCCTGTGCGAGCGCGACGATCTCGTCCCAGGTCTGCCCGCCCTCGACGAGATCGGCCATCGACAGCCGGAACAGGATCAGGAAATCCGGGCCCACCGCGGCGCGGGTGCGGCGGACGATCTCGACGGCGAGGCGGCGCCGCTTCTCGGGGGTGCCACCCCACTCGTCGCGACGCCGGTTGGTGCGCTCGCACAGGAACTGGTTGATGAAATAGCCTTCACCACCCATGATCTCGACGCCGTCGTATCCCGCGGACTGTGCGAGCGTCGCGCAGCGCACGAAGTTGCGGAGCTGCCATCGCACGCCGCGCGCGGTGAGTCGCCGCGGCCGGAACGGGTTGATGGGCGCCTTGATCGACGACGCACTCACGCTCAGCGGCTGATAGCTGTAGCGGCCCGCGTGCAGGATCTGCAGGGCGATCCGCCCACCCGCGTCGTGCACGGCCGCCGTGATCGCACGGTGCCGGCGCGCCTCGAACCGGTTGGTGAGTTTGGCGCCGAACGGCAGCAGCCACCCCGTCCGGTTGGGGGCGTAGCCGCCGGTGACGATCAGTCCGACACCGCCACGGGCCCGTTCGGCGTAGAACGCGGCCAGGCGGCGGGTGTTTCTCGCGCGGTCCTCGAGCCCGGTGTGCATCGAGCCCATGACGACGCGGTTGCGCAGCGTCACGGGTCCGACGTCGAGCGGGGACAGCAGGTGCGGGAACGACGGGGTCATCGGCGGCTCTTTCGTCAGTCGTCGGAAGGGTTCAGGGCGGTCAGTACCTCGTCGCACCATGCGACGAACCCCTCCTCGACGCGGATGCCGCCGCGCAGGACGAGGTACTGGTGCAGGGTGCGGCCGGTGCGTCGGCGGGACGCGGGAAAGTCGTGTGCCTCGATGCGGTGGTACAGCTCGAGGCGGGCGGCGTGATCGTCGCGGTGCCGGCGCACCTCCGCGAGCAGGGCCGCCGGGTCGCCGTACGACGCGCCGCGGATCTTCACGGCGAGCTCGTTGCGCAGATGTCCGGGTTCGGTGGGTTCGGCGATCCAGCGGGCCAGTTCGGCTCGTCCGGCGCTCGATGCCCGGTACACGGTCTTGTCGGGGCGGCCGTCCTGTGCCACGGTCTCGCCCACGACCCATCCGGCGTCGTCCATCCGCTTGAGTACGCGGTAGATCTGCTGGTGGGTGGCGCTCCAGAAGAACCCGATCGACCGGTCGAACCGGCGCGCGAGTTCGTATCCCGAACCGTTCTGTTCGGACAGGGACACGAGGATCGCGTGTTCGAGGGCCACACCGCCATTCTGTATGCAACACGGTGAGTATGCAACGGGGTGTATATACCGACCGGTGGGTCGTCGCCGCGACTCCATCGCGCCGTCCGGATACGCTCCCGCCATGGTCACCGGAGAGGCGGGAATCGGGCAGGCGGCGACGCGTCGTCAGGTCGCGGCATGGGGGCTGTGGGACTGGGGCGGCGCCGCCTTCAACGCCGTCGTCCTCACCTTCGTGTTCTCGGTCTACCTGACCGACGCCGTCGGCGACGACCTGCCCGGCTCGATCTCGGCGAGCACGTGGCTCGGCTGGTCCCTCGGCATCGCCGGGTTCTTCATCGCGGTCCTCGCCCCCGTGAGCGGGCAACGATTCGACGCCACCGGCCGGCGCAAACGCTCCCTCGCGGTCCTCACGTTCCTCACCGTCGCCGCCATGGCCGGCATGTTCTTCGTCGTCGACGACTACCACTATCTGTGGCTCGGACTGGTGCTGCTCGGTTTCGCGTCGGTGATCTTCGAACTCGCCGCCGTCCCCTACAACGCGATGCTGCGACAGGTGTCGACCCCGGAGACCATCGGACGCGTGTCCGGGTTCGGCTGGGCCATGGGCTATTTCGGCGGTATCGCGCTGCTGCTGATCTGCTATCTCGGGTTCATCGCCGGTGACGGCGACACCCGCGGACTGCTCGGTGTCACCACCGACGGAGGCCTGAACATCCGCCTGGTCGCACTGCTCGCGGCGACATGGCTCGCGGTGTTCGCGATCCCCGTCCTCGTCGCCGTCCCCGAGGCCCCGCGCACCGCAGCCGATCCGGGCGCCGCGAAAGCCGGATTCCTCGACTCCTACCGGGTGTTGTGGCGCGACGTCCGCGACCTGTGGAACCAGGACCGGCGCACCGTCGGCTTCCTCGTCGCCAGCGCCCTGTTCCGCGACGGACTCGCCGGGGTGTTCACCTTCGGGGCCGTCCTCGCCGTCACCGTCTACGGACTCGCCGCCGACGACGTCCTCCTGTTCGGCATCGCCGCCAACGTCGTCGCCGCGCTCGGCGCCATCGTCGCCGGACGCTTCGACGACCGTGCCGGCCCCAAAACCGTCATCGTGGTGTCGCTGACGTCCATGCTGATCGTCGGGGTGGCCCTGCTCGCCGTGTCCGGCCCCACCATGTTCTGGATCTTCGGACTGCTGCTGTGCCTGTTCGTCGGCCCCGCACAGTCGTCGTCGCGCACCTTCCTCGCCCGCCTCACCCCACCCGGCCGCGAAGGCCAGCTGTTCGGGCTGTACGCCACCACCGGCCGCGCCGTCTCGTTCCTCGCCCCCACCCTGTTCGGGTTCTTCGCCTGGTGGTTCGGCGCCGACCGCGCCGGCATCGTCGGACTCCTCGTCGTCCTCGCCGGCGGCCTCGCCGCCCTGCTCGCGGTGCGCGCCCCCGATACCGAGCCTGCGGTCGGGCCGAATGTCACATCGGTTCAGTCGGACTGAACGCGTGTGACATTCGGCCACAACGGGGTCAGGCCTTGAAGTACACCAGCTGGTGCGTCGTGGCGAGCAGGACGCCGCCGGTGCCCCAGATCTCCCCGGACTGGTCGAAGTAGCCGCCGCCGAACCGCTGCGCGCGGGCGGTGGCGAGGACGGCGTCGTCGGCCTGGGCCGCGAGCAGGGCCGCGTCGGCGTGGAAGTACACGGTGAGCGACACGGTCCCGGCCGGCAGGTAGCGGCCCAGCCGCAGGAAGGCGCGCGGATAGAAGACGTCGCACAGTGCGGTCAGGGACGGGAAGTCCAGCGGTCGCGGTGGGGTGTCGCGCACCCACAGCGTGCTGGTCGACGTGTCCTGTTCACCGGAGTCCGGGTCGGGCACGGCGCCCTCGACGAACCGCAGCTCGTAGTTGCGGGCCCAGGCGATGAAGTCGGGGAACTCGGTGGCGGCGACGTCGGTGGCCGGCGGGGCGGTGGGGGCGCCGATCTCGGTGGACGACCAGGTGTCGCGTCGAATGCCGAACACTGCGGTGGCGGTGGTGGCGACGACACCGTCCTGGGTCAGTTCGATGCTCCAGTGCTGCGTCGACCGGTTGGTGCGGGTGGGCCGCGCGACGACCTCGAATTCGCCGTCGGCGATCGGCCCGGCGAAGTTGACCGTCAGCGACAGCGGATCACCGAGCCGTTCCGGATGTCGCAGCACCGCCCGCAGCAGAGTGGCGGCGGTGATGCCGCCGAACGGGCCCACCATGTTCGCGTAGGCGGCCGAGGTGTGGCCCCGGAACATGCCGGGTGCGGCGGCCTCGGCGGCGAGTTCGACGGCGTCGTCGAACGGATGTGTGGAAGTGACGGTCTGGGTCACGGCGACTCCTGACAGGTGATGAACCGGTTCCAGGTATGACAACATACATAGAAGTGCTGGGCAACCACGGTGCGATCGAGGAGGAGACGATATGGCGAGGCGACAGGACCCCACCGGCGGCCCCCGGGCCGCGATGATCGACGCCGCGGTCGCGCTGATGCGGGAGCGGGGCGTCGCGGCCACGGCGTTCTCCGACGTGCTGGCCCACAGCGGCGCTCCTCGTGGCTCGGTCTACCACCACTTTCCCCGGGGCAAGGCGCAACTGGTGGAGGAGGCCACCCGATCCGCGGCGGACTACCTCGGCCGCGGCATCACCCGAGTCCTCGGCTCCGGTGACACCGTTTCCGCGCTGCGTGAACTCGTCGACCTGTGGCGCCGCGGACTCGAGGCCACCGACTACGCGGCCGGCTGCCCGATCGCCGCCGCGGCACTCGGCACCGAACCGGCGGCGCGGGACGTCGCGGGCGAGACGTTCACACGGTGGTGTGGGGCGATCGCCGATTCGCTCGTCGACGACGGCATCCCGGTGGCCCGGTCCACGACACTGGCGGTACTCGTGGTCGGGGCGCTCGAGGGGGCACTGGTGATGGCGCAGGCGCAGCGCACGTCGGCGCCGCTCGACGCCGTCGTCGACGAACTCGAGGTGCTGCTCGGCGCGTGACGTCCGCTCACGCCTGCGCGACGCGCGCGAGGATCGCGTCGGCCAGTGCGTCCGGACGCTCCTCGGGAATCCAGTGACTCGCGCCGTCGAGGACGACATAACGGTAGGGGGCGTCGACGAATTCGCCGCACCGCTGCGCCGCCGCCGGCCCGAGCGCCGGGTCCGCGGTGCTCCACACGTAGGTGGTCGGCACCCGTACCGGCGCGAGCTCCCCGAACTCGCGGGTCATGGCCCGGTACCAGTTCGTCGCCGCCGTCAATGCACCCGGCTGCGACAGCAGTCGCACATGTTCGTCGACGAGCGCCGGATCGGGCCCGTCGCCGAACATCGCCCGCAGGCGTCGCGAATCGTCCTCGAGGAGAACCTCTTCCGCCTTTCCTTCCTGTCGGAGCAGGCCGATGTAACCGGAGCGGCGCTGCTGGTCGGCGTCCTCGCGCAGTGCCCAGCCGAATGCGGCGGTGTGCGGAACCGAGACCGCCGTCAGGCTGCGTACCCGCTCCGGCCGGAGACCGGCGACGTGCCACGCGACCGCGGCACCCCAGTCGTGCCCGACCAGATGCGCCGATTCCAGACCGTAGGCATCCAGCAGTCCGACGACGTCACCGACGAGTTCCCCGATCCGGTAGTCCTCGACACGCGACGGCCGGGCACCGGGGGAGTAGCCGCGCTGATTCGGTGCCAGGACACGCAACCCGGCATCGACGAGACGCGGCGTGACCGGGCGCCACGACGCGGCGCTCTCCGGGAAACCGTGCAGCAGAACGATCGGAACACCGTCGTCGCGACCGGCGACGACGACGTCGAATTCCCATTCGCCCAATCGGATTCGATCGTTCCGTGAATCGTCAGTCATGGCGCCACGGTAACGGAACCGGTCGGCGGCGGGAAGGATTCGAGAGTTGCAGGTGACGTGACGTCATGTGCCAGGCTCGGTGTCATGGCCGGTCGGGACGAGGTGGAACGGATCGTCGTGGGTGACGCCGCGCGCAGGTGCGGGACCACGGTGCGCACGCTGCAGTACTACGACCGGATCGGGCTGTTGGTCGCGGACCGCGACGACAGCGGTCGCCGCCGCTACGGTCCGGAACACCTGGAGCGGCTCCGCATGATCCAGTTGCTCACCGGTGCGGGACTACGACTCGACGAGGTCGGTGTGGCGCTCGACCGGCAGGCCGGGCTGCCGCTGATCGAGACGTACGAGGAACAGGTACGGCTGCTCGAACTCGCGGAACTGCGGCTGCGGTGCCAGCGGATCGTGCTGGCCGCGGTGACGCAGGTGCTGCGGGAACATCCGGAGGCCCGCGTGCCCGCGGGTGTCGTGGCCGCCACCATGAGCCTCGACCGCACCCTGCTGCGTCATCCGGGGGTGGAACGCGCCGACACGGCGGCACCCGCGCTGCCCGAGGCCGGCGTCGAGCGGGTGATCACCACGTACTTCGGGTGGAAGGCTGCCGCGGTCCAGGCGCTGTTGCTGGTGGAGAACGGGGTGCCGGCCGATACTCCCTCGGGCCGACGCCTCGGCCGGGAATGGCAGGCGACAGTGGAGCATGCGCTCGCAGGCCCGCCCGACGGAACCGGTGACCTGTACCGCGAGACGGCGGACACCGATCACGAATGGCCGGCAGAAGATCTTGTCCTGCATCGGAAGACAAAGGAGTTCCTGGACCGATGTCTACGCGTCGTACAGCGGAAGTAACTGCCGTCGTGATCGCCGCCGTGGCCCTGGCCTGGTTCTTCCTGCGGGACACCACACCGGTGGGGCATTTCGACTCGGCCGGCGACAAGGACCGCTATCTGGCAGCGTACGACGACGCGATGCGGGAGATGCCCGAGCCGGAACAGGTGCTGGACGTGCGGACCGGGTACGGGATCGTGCGGGTGTACCGGTACGCCGGCCCCGAGGAGGTCGGCGGACGGGAACCGTTCCTGCTGCTTCCCGGAACTCGTTCGGGAGCAGCTGTATTCGCCGACAACATGCCCGCACTGCTCGCCCAGCGTCCGGTGTACGCCCTCGATCTGTTGGGGGAACCGGGCATGAGCGTGCAGGACCGCCCGATCGACACCCCCACCGACCAGGCGCGCTGGCTGCACGAGGTCCTGTCGGTACTGCCCGAACCGGGATTCCACGTGCTGGGGCTCTCGATCGGAGGCTGGACCGCTGCCAACCTGGCCGTCCACGAACCCGGGAAGGTGGCGAGCCTGATCCTGATCGAGCCGGTGCAGACCTTCGCCGGGCTCTCCGCGGAACTGGTGCTGAGGTCGCTGCCGGCGAGCGTGAGCTGGTTCCCGAGATCGTGGCGGGACAGCTTCAACAGCTGGACCGCCGGCGGCGCGCCCGTCGAGGACACCCCGGTCGCCCGGATGATCGAGGCCGGAATGTCCACGTACACCACGGCACTGCCGCAACCCGGCCGGATCGAGCCGGACCGGCTCCGGGACCTGCAGATGCCCGTCCTGGTGATCCTCGCCGGCGACTCACCGATGCACGACAGCGACGCCGCCGCCCGGACCGCCCGCGACACCCTGCGCCACGGCACCGTGACGGTCTACCCCGGGGCATCGCACGCGATCAACGGTGAACAACCGGACCGGATCGCCGTCGACATCGAGAACTTTCTCGCCACCGGCCCCTGACGGCCCGGACGATTGCGATCCCGACCCCGTCGAGTCCCCGATCGCGTCGGACTACGAACTCGTCACCACGAACCGGCGGCTCGATGTCGAGGCGTCCGATGTGGAACTCGAGAGCGACCTGTCCGGTAGCGGGCCGTCCCGTGACCGTGCGCTCGTCTGCACCGACGAGTTCAGGCACGCCCGCGAGGCGGCGGAACTGCGCGGCCTGGGATTCTCGCTGCGGACCGGCTACACGAAGAGCGACTTCTGGGGGGAGAGCGGCACGTCTACCGCGCGGGATCCCAGGCGCCGATGCCCAACCCGATCAGACGCAGTTGCTTCCCGGCACGATCGAGCACGGCACGCTCACCGGAGGATCCGGGGCGGTCGACTTCGAGGAGGTCGACGACGGCGGCGAGCATCGCCTGGACGATCAGATCGGCCGCCATCTCGAGATCCTCGACGTCCCAGTCGGCCAGGGCCGGTGTCCGGCCGAGGTCGACGGTGAGTTCGCTGACGAACAGACGCAGTTCGGTCGCGATGGCGCGCCGCACCTCGGGGACGCCGCCGTACCGTTCCCGTGCGACGAACCGGAACTCCGCCTCGTGGGCACGCACCTGACGGGCCAGGACGTCGAGGGAGGTACGGGCGGTCGTCGGGCCGGGCGACCGGCGGGCGTCCCGCAACATCCGGCGCAGGACCCGCATGCTGTCCTCGGCCAACACGACACCCAGCTCCTCCATCGACGCGAAGTGTCGGTAGAAGGCGGTGGGCACGAGGCCGGCCGCGCGGGCGACCTCCCGCAGGCTCACGCTCGCGAAACTGCGGTCGGCGTGCAGTTCGAGAGCGTGCTCCAGCAGGGCCTGCCGCGTGCGTTCCTTGCGCTGCGCGCGGGTCTCCACCGGGTCGGTCACGGCGTCGAGTGTAGGCAGCGCGCCGCGGCCGCCCGAACCGATCGTCGGGTGACCGGCGTCACGTCCGGTCGCCGTTGACAGATGTGGGGTACTCCCGTTCACACTAATCAGTGTACGAGTGTGCACTGAAAAACTCTCGTGAGGAGATGCTCATGACGGAGAGTTCCCTGCAGCGACCGAGGCGTCGGCCGCTGCTGTCCCTGCTGGAAGCGCTCGCGACGCCGCACGCGGTGGACCGCTACCTCGAGTTGCTCGATCCGATGGTCACGGCCCGCGAGACGCGGGCACGCGTCGAACGGGTGGAACGTCCGACGCCGGATTCCGTCGTGCTCGAGCTGCGGCCGACGCGGCAGTGGCGCGGGGCGCGAGCCGGGCAGTTCGTGCAGGTCGGCATCGTGATCGACGGGGTGCGGCACACCCGCTGCTACTCGCCGACCGACCCCGAACGCGGCAGCGGCGACAGGGTCACGCTGATCGTTCGCGGACACCGCGACGGGCTGGTCTCGCAACATCTCGTCCGTCATGCGACCGAGGGTGACGTGGTCGACCTGTCCACGGCGGCAGGAGAATTCGTTCTTCCCCGGTCGCGTCCCCGCCGGATCGTCCTGATCAGCGGCGGCAGCGGCATCACCCCGGTGCTGTCGATGCTGCGCACCCTCGCCGACGAAGAGTTCGACGGCCGGGTCGCGTTCCTGCACTACACCCGCGCCCTCGGTGACGTCCCCGTCCTCGGCGAACTGCACGCACTCGCGCGGGAGCGGGCGAACATCGCCGTCCGTGTCGTCGAGACATCGGTCGAGGGGCGTCTGGCGCGTGAGCACCTCGACGACGCGGCACCCTGGCTGGGGGCGGACTCCGAGGTGTTCGTGTGCGGGCCGGGCACGCTCGTCGACGCCGTCGCCGACCTGCTCGACGCCGGCCAATTCGGTGCACGCATGCACACCGAAATGTTCACGACTGCGGCACTCGCACCGATCGGCACCGCAGACGGCACGATCTCGTTCGCCCGCAGCGGGGTGACGGCGGAGAACACCGGGGCGAGTCTGCTCGAGCAGGCCGAGGCGGCGGGCCTGCGGCCCGAGCACGGCTGCCGGATGGGGATCTGCTTCTCGTGCACCGCCGTCAAACGATCCGGACGCACCCGCGACATCCGCACCGGCGACACCCACGACGACCCGGACCAGCCGATCCAGCTGTGCATCTCGGCGCCGGTCGGCGACGTCGAGATCGACGTCTGACCCCACCGGCCCACCACGATCAGAGGAGAAACCCATGTTCGGAATCAGTCTGCCCGGGTTCCTGTCGATACCCGGGTTCCTTCGCCGCGGGCATCGCGACGAGGATCCGCAGGTGACCGTCATCGGTTACGACGACGTCGAGGCACTCGGCCGCGAACTCGACGCGCTGCGTGACGAGGTCGTCGCCGACCTCGGTGCCGCAGACCGCGAGTACATCTATCGGATCATCAAGGCGCAGCGCAGTTTCGAGGTCGCCGGCCGCGGCCTGATGTACCTGGGATTCCTGCCGCCGTTCTGGTTGGCGGGAGTGGGGGCACTGTCGATCTCGAAGATCCTCGACAACATGGAGATCGGGCACAACGTCATGCACGGCCAGTACGACTGGATGCGTGAGCCCGGCCTGAACTCGCGGGTGTTCGAGTGGGACACCGTGTGCCCGGCGGATCAGTGGAAGCACTCGCACAACTACCTGCACCACACCTACACGAACATCGTCGGCCGTGATCGTGACATCGGGTACGGCATCCTGCGGATGGACGAGGCGCAGCGCTGGAACCCCTACTATCTGGGAAATCCGCTGTATGCGACCGCGCTGATGTTCCTGTTCGAGTGGGGCGTGATGCTGCACGACCTCGAGGCCGAGAACGTGATCCAGGGCAAGCGCAGATGGTCGGACGTCGAACCGCTCGTGCGGGGCTGGTGGCGCAAGGCCGGCCGTCAGGTGCTCAAGGACTACGTGCTGTTCCCGGCACTCACCGGCCCGCTGTTCGTCTCGACACTGCTCGGGAACGCGACGGCCAACGTGGTCCGCAACGTGTGGGCGTACTCGATCATCTTCTGCGGCCACTTCCCGTCCGGCGTACAGAGTTTCACCGAGGACGAGACCGCCGACGAGACGCGCGGCCAGTGGTACCTGCGGCAGATGCTCGGCAGCGCGAACATCACCGGAAGCCCGCTGTTCCACATCATGTCGGGCAACCTGTCGCACCAGATCGAGCACCACCTGTTCCCGGACATCCCGGCCCACCGCTACCCGGAGATGGCGCCGCGGGTGCGTGAACTGTGCGAACGCTACGACCTGCCCTACAACACCGGCGGCTTCTTCCGGCAGATCGGCACGGTGTGGGCCAAGATCTTCCGGCTCGCACTGCCGCCCGCGCTCACCGGCCGTCCCGCGGCCCGCGGTGTTATCGTCGAGCATCGGAAAACCGCTGCATGAGAGGCACATCGAACATGGTGGGGAAGTTCGAACGCGGCAAGGACACGGTGCAGGAGCTCACCGAGTCCGCGGCCACACACGTCGGCAGGATCGCCGTGATCATCGCCGGGGCCGTCCGGGACGTCACCCGGGAAGTGGGTGACTGGATCACCGACGGGATCGAGATGCGCGAGGCCGCCCAGAAGGCCCGCGAAGATCGGGAACGACAGGCGCCCGACGAAAACTGAACCGGGGCAAAGAAATCGGGCCCGGCACCTGTGACAGGTGCCGGGCCCGATCCCGTATGTGGGTCGATCAGATGACGCCCATGGCGAACATTGCGTCGGCCACCTTCACGAAGCCGGCGATGTTGGCGCCCAGGACGTAGTCGCCCGGCTTGCCGTACTCCTCGGCCGTGGTGGAGCAGCGGTGGTGGATGTCGCGCATGATCTTCGACAGCCGCTCGTCGGTGTAGGAGAAGCTCCAGGAGTCGCGCGACGCGTTCTGCTGCATCTCCAGCGCGGAGGTGGCGACGCCACCGGCGTTGGCGGCCTTGCCGGGAGCGAACGCGACACCGGCCTCGCGGAACACCGTGATACCGCCGGGGGTGGTGGGCATGTTGGCGCCCTCGGCGACAGCCTTGACGCCGTGGTTCACCAGGGTCTTCGCGGCGACGTCGTCGAGCTCGTTCTGCGTGGCACACGGCAGCGCGATGTCACACGGAACGTTCCAGATGGTGCCGCCGGGGAAGAACTCGGCGTCGGTGCGCTCGTCGACGTACTCGCAGATGCGTCCGCGACGGACCTCCTTGATCTCCTTGAGCAGCTCGACGTCGAGACCGTTGCGGTCGACGATGTAGCCCGAGGAGTCGGAGCACGCGATGGCGGTGCCACCGAGCTGGCGGATCTTCTCGATCGCGTAGATGGCGACGTTGCCCGAGCCGGACACGACGGCCTTCTTGCCCTCGATGGAGTCGCCCTTGGCGGCGAGCATCTCGGCGACGAAGTAGGCGGCACCGTAACCGGTGGCTTCCTTGCGGACCATCGAGCCGCCCCAGGTGAGGCCCTTGCCGGTGAGGACGCCCGACTCGTACGAGTTGGTGAGCCGCTTGTACTGGCCGAACAGGTAGCCGATCTCGCGGCCGCCGACACCGATGTCACCGGCCGGCACGTCGGTGTACTCGCCGATGTGGCGGTGCAGTTCGGTCATGAACGACTGGCAGAAACGCATGATCTCGGCCTCGGAACGACCCTTGGGGTCGAAGTCCGAGCCGCCCTTGCCGCCGCCGATGGGCAGACCGGTGAGGGAGTTCTTGAAGATCTGTTCGAAGCCGAGGAACTTCACGATGCCGAGGTTGACGCTCGGATGGAAGCGCAGGCCACCCTTGTAGGGGCCGAGCACGCTGTTGTACTGCACCCGGAAACCACGGTTGACGTGGATGTTTCCGTTGTCGTCCTGCCACGGAACCCGGAAGATGATCTGCCGCTCCGGCTCGCACAGTCGCTCGATCAGAGCGCCGTCGGCGTAGTTGGGGTGGCGATCGAGCACGACAGTGAGCGACTCGAAGACCTCGGCGACCGCCTGGTGGAATTCGGGCTCGCCAGCATTGCGGAGGAGGACCTGCTGATAAATCTCCTCGACGCGGTCGCGTACAGACACGTTCACCTACCTGATTTCCGTGAGAAGTTTGAAACCTTGCCGTCACAGCCTAGGCCGGAGGGGGTGGTGGTTTCGACGGTTACCAGGGGAAAGTGAGATTAGCCACGTGTAAACATCGTGTTACACGCTTGCGAAGATCAGCGTACCGACGAGTGAGTTCGACGGCTACCGGTTGGCGGAAATGTCGCATCTGTACCGATCAGGGACCGTTCGAAGGGGGCCGAACGTCGACGAAATCGTGTTTCCGGCGCGTAACACCCCTAGGTGTCGGCGGTCCGTGGTTCGATCTGGGTTCGATGATCATTTCGGGGAAACGTCGGCCGGGTTGCCGTGCGCGCACTGTCTTCCCTTCGCACGGTTGGGAGGACTCGGTCGGTGACAGGCAAGTGGAATGCAGGCGCGCGGAGGTGGGCGGCCGCGGTGTCGGCGACGGCGGTGACGGTCGGACTGTCGGTGGCGATGGCGACGCCGGCGAGTGCGGTCGGTGGTCCGTGCGGTCAGGTCAACGGCAGCTCGGGCAGCGGTGGCAGCTCGGGGAGTCTCGGCAGTTCCGGGCTGACCGGCAGTCTGATGGGCAGTCTGGGTTCGGGAAGCCTCGGCAGTGCCACGGGGTCGCTCGCCAACTCGCTGCCGTGGATCACCGGATCGCCCGACGGTGCGCTGCCGGTCCTGTCCGGCAGGACCAAGGCCGTCGAGATGGTCACCGGGCCGGGCAGCCCGAACAAGACGATCGATCGTTTCAGCGTCGCCGGCACCGATCTGGGCATCATGTGGGACAACGGATCCGGTCAGGTGCTCATGGCGTTCGGTGACACCGTCGGCGACTGCGACGAGCCCGGCGACCAGTGGCGCAGCAACGTCCTGTTCCGCAGCAGCGACACGACGCTGAGCGACGGCATGCGACTGGACGATTCGCCGCTCGCGGAGACGCCGCAGAACTTCTCCCGACAGGTGATCCAGGGGCTGCTGGGCCAGAATCCCGGTAGCTTCCCCGAGTTCACCGTCATCCCCACCGGTGGTGTCGCGGTCGACGGCAAACAGTACGTGCGCTGGATGTCGGTGCGGTCGTGGGACACCCCGGGCGAGTGGACGACGAACTATTCGGGTCTCGCGGAGTCCTCGGACAACGGCGACACGTGGAAGACGCTGCCGCAGACGGTGCGACTCAACCGTGAGGGCGTGTTCGACGGCGTCGACGTCCCGGGGATTCCCGCCCTGGCCTCGGCCAACAAGAACTGGCAGATGAGCGCGTTCGTTCCGGATCGCGGCGACGGCTTCGTCTACGAGTTCGGTACCCCGTCGGGCCGCTCGGGTGAGGCCCGTCTGGCCCGGGTTCCGGCGACCTCGGCCGGCATGACGGACCTGACCCAGTACGAGTACTGGACCGGATCGCAGTGGTCGTCCGACATCGATGCCGCGAAGCCCGTGATCAAGGGCCAGGTCAGCGAGCTGTCGGTGCAGTGGAACGACTATCTCGGCAAGTACATTGCGATGTACACCGATGTGAGTGGTCTGGTGATGCGTCAGGCCGATTCGCTGACCGGCCCGTGGAGCGGCAAGCAGACGCTCATCAGCTCGGTGACGCTGCCGTCGCTGTACGGCGGACTGATGCACCCGTGGTCGCAGGGCAAGGACCTGTACTTCGTGCTCACCACATGGGACCGCTACAACGTCATCTACATGCGCACCGACCTCAGCGGCATGAGGATGACGTCGACGGACACCGCCGACCGCCCGGACCCCGGCACCACCGGCGAACAGCAGCTGCTGCGTGTCGAAACCCCGGAACAGGGTGAGATCCTGCAGCTCGATCCGCAGAAGTAGTTCGGCGACAGCCGATTACGACGGCCCGCCCCCGAAGCCTCGGGGGCGGGCCGTCGCGCGTCACACGTCGAGCTCCTCCGCCCAGCGGGCGTGCCGATCCGGGAAGCAGCGTTCGAGGAGATCGGACATGATCGACGGGGCCGTCGAAGCTCCCGGCGACGCCCCGAGCAGTCCCGCGATCGTCCCGTCGGCGGACGTCACGAGCTCGGTGCCGAGGACGAGGACACCGAGCCCGCGCGGATCGGGTTTCACCAGCTGGGCCCGCTGGCCCGCCGTGACGAGACGCCAGTGCGCGGGATCGGCCGTCGGGTAGAAGCGTCGGAGCTGGGCGAACTTGCGGCCCCGGGTCGCGAGCAGCTGGCCGATCAGATAGCGCACCAGCGGCAGGTTGCGGGCAGCCGCTCCGGCGAGGGTGCGGAGGTTGTCGCGGCGCACCGTCGCGAAGAAGTCGGTGAGCCGGCCGGCCCGAAGAAGCCGGGTACTGAACGTGGCGTACGGGCCGAACATCAGCGACGCGCGACCGTCGACAACCCGTTTGTCGAGATGGGGGACCGACATCGGGGGAGCGCCGGACGGTGCCTGGCTGTACACCTTCGCGTCGTGCGCGGCGACCACGGAGGGCTCGTCGGTGCGCAGGAACTGGGCACCGACGGGGAGGACGGCGTAGCCCCGCACCTCCGGAACACCGGCCTTCTGCAACAGGCGGAGTGTGGCACCGCCCGCCCCGACGAAGACGAACCGGGTGCGGAGCGTGAACCGGAGCCCGGTCGCACGATCACGCCCGCCGACCTTCCAGCTGCCGTCCGCGCCACGGGTCACCGACGTCACCTCGTGGCGGAGAAGTAGCCGGGAGCCGGTGTCTCGCACTATGTTCGTGAGCTCGTGGGTGATCGCGCCGAAGTCGACGTCGGTACCGTCCTCGAATCGTGTCGCCGCGATCGGTTCACCCGGCGGGCGGCCCCGCATCACGAGCGGCGCCCACTCGGCGATCGTCCGGGGATCTTCCGTGTACCGCATTCCGGCGAACATCGGTGAACGGTGCAGGGTGTCGTAGCGTCGGCGCAGATACGCGACGTCACGGTCGCCGAACACCACCGTCATGTGGGGGACCGGGGTGATCGCGGTGCATTCCGATTCGGGGGTGCCGGTCAGGGCCGACCAGAACCGGCGGGTCACCGCGAACTGTCGGGCGATCTCCTCGGCGCGTGCCGCGTCGTGCGGGTCGGGCATGTAGTTGAGTTCGCACGCCCCGGTGTGGCCGGTGCCGGCGTTGTGCCACGGATGTGAACTCTCCGCGGCGAGCCGGTCCCGGCGCTCGATCACGGCGATCCGCCAGTCCGGTTGCACGCGGGCCAGCAGTGCGCCGAGTGTTGCGGACATGATGCCGCCGCCGACGAGGACGGCGTCGAGAACCTCGTGTGGCACACCGTGTTCGGTGTCGGTCCGTGATGTCCGAGTCATCGTGATCCCTTCCTCGATGTGGGTTCGGGACCATGCTGACCCGGATCGAACAACCCGTCCAACGAACAGATGACCGGAATATCATCCACATATGGATGAATATGTGTGGGGGCACGCCGACGAGCTGGTCCCGCTGCTCGCGGCGTTCGACGCGGCCGCCGAGGAAGGACACATCACCCGTGCCGCGCACGACCTCGGAATCCCACAGTCCACGTTGAGCCGACGGATCCGAGCGGTCGAGAACGTGCTCGGTGTCGCCCTGTTCCAGCCGGTGGGGCGCGGAGTGGCGCTCACCCCGCAGGGGCGCGAATTCCACGAACGCACGCGGGGAGTGCTGCGCGCACTGGAGGATGCCGCGGCGGCCGTGCGCAGCAACGCCGACCCGGACAGCGGGCTGGTGCGGTTCGGATTCCCGCTCACCCTGGGCCCGGTGAGCATTCCGGCGCTGCTCGCAGACTTCCATCGGAGCGCACCGCGGGTGCGGCTCCACCTCGTCCAGGCACACGGTGAGGATCTCGTCGATCGGATCCGCGCCGGGAACCTCGACCTCGCAGTGGTGATCCCGGCGCCGGAGGACCTACCGACGACTCGACTGGGACATCAGGAGATCCGGGCCGTCGTCCCACGCGGCCACCGACTGGCCGGACGGAGACGCGTCGCCCTCGGTGATCTCGCCGGCGAACCGTTCGTCGCGAACCCGCCCACCTACCATCTGCGCCGGCAACTCGACTCGTGGTGCGCGGAGGCAGGATTCTCGCCCCGAGTCGTCTTCGAGATCACCGAATTCGAGACGCTGCGCTCACTCGTCGCCCACGGCCTCGGCGTCGCCCTGCTACCCGACGCCGAGACCGAACACACGGATCTGGTGAGCATTCGGCTCGA
Source organism: Prescottella sp. R16 (assembly GCF_030656875.1). Classification (NCBI taxonomy): domain Bacteria; kingdom Bacillati; phylum Actinomycetota; class Actinomycetes; order Mycobacteriales; family Nocardiaceae; genus Rhodococcus; species Prescottella sp. R16. The sequence goes on along the minus strand of NZ_CP130943.1, from coordinate 3,008,117 downwards.
CGGGAAACGCCGCCGCACCATCGGACTCGTCACGGGCGGACACCGCCCCACCCCGGCCGTCGACCGGCTGCGCCGGCACCTCGAGGAACGGTTCGCGACCACCGGAGGGTGGTGAACGACCACAGGTCGGAGGGTGCGACCTCGATCAGTCCTCTTCCGGGAAACTCGCGTCCGTGGTGTTCTGGACGGGTCACCGCTGCGGCCTCCCGGAGCGGGGCGGATCATCCGAATGTCGAGGAAGATGCCATGACCACAATTCATCTCCATCAGACGACCACCGCGACGCCCGAACAGTTCCTTGCCGGTCTCACCGACTTCGGCCCGGGTCGCGAGGAACTCTTCGGCAACAGTGCAGACAGTTACCTCGAACTACACCACGAGGGTCCCCATGATGCCGATGTCACGGAGGGCTCGAGCGGTATCTGGGAACGCCTGCACTACGACTGGACCGACCCCCATCGCGTCGTGATGACGACCACCGACTCCAACCTGTGGGGTGGTGCCTCGGGCCACACCTACACTCTCACTCAGCAGCCCACAGGCGGGACCGACGTGGACGTCGTCGTGGTCCGGGACGGCAAGAACCTCAGGGGACGGCTTCTCGCGATCGTGCTCGGGGCCTTCGGCACCCGCGTATTGGGGAAGCAACTCGAGAAGTCCGTCGAGGCCATCGAGGCTCGTAATCAAGGCACGAGCGGGAAGGGCACGCCGACATCGGAAGGGTGAGCCGATCGCTCCGCTCCCTATCAGGCAACACCATCCTGAAAATGGTCAATGACCAGGTGTTTTGTGGTGCCCCCGGCAGGAATCGAACCTGCGACCTAGAGATTAGAAGGCTCTTGCTCTATCCAACTGAGCTACGGAGGCGCGGGCAGAAGCATACCCGCTGGGTCGGGCGGTACCGCGAGTCCGGTCGTCAGTTCCATCGGACGACGTGGGTGTGGGGGGTGTAGTGGGTGATGTCGGCGCCGGCGGAGCGGGTCATGGCCTGCCGGCAGTGGGGGGTGGTGATGATGTGGAGGAGTTCGGTGGTGGCGGGTTGGAGGTGCCGGCGGGCGAGGGTGGTGGCGCACCAGTCGCCGTCGGCGCGGAGGTCGGGGCCGTCGACGACGCCGAGGGTGCCGTCGAACAGTTCGTCGCCGACGGCGTAGCGGAGGGCGACGGTCAGAGCCGTCGACTGCCGGACCGCTTCGATCGCCGACGCATCGCTGGGGAAGACCCGCTTGTGGCTGTCCGGGATGCCGAGGCCGCGCAGCATGTGCCGCATCGGCCCGTCGCCGGCGGCCGCGGACGGGCCGAGGAACCACTGTTGTTCCCGTAGCCGCGACAGCGGGGGGCTGGTGTGGGCGAGGGGATGGTCGGCGGCACACACCGTCAGCACCTCGTAGTGCAGGAACGGGCACACCGACAGTTGGCCCCGTTTGTCCGGGGCGCGGGGGCCGAGTGCGACGTCGACGGCCCGGGAGGCGACGAGGTCGGCGAACCGTCGCACCGGATGGACGCTCACCTCCACGGACAGGTTCGTCGCCGCCGACGCGAACAGATCGACCAGACCGGGCGCGGCATGTTCGGCGAACAGGGGTGACGCCGCGATCCGCAGCATCCGCCGCCCGTGTCCGGCCTGCCCCACCTCGATGGCCGTCTGCCGCTGCAGTCCGAGGATCTCGGCCGACCGTCCGGCGAGGCACAGGCCGCCGGGGGTGAACACCAGCCCGGACGGGCCCCGGCTGTACAGGGGATCGCCGAGTTCCTTGCGGAGTTGCGCGATGTGCATCGAGACACCGGAATCGGTCATGCCCAGTTCCCGTGCCGCCGCCCGAACCGAGCCGAGCCGCACCACCGCGGAATAGGCTCGCAGCTGAGCGGGTGTCACGGATCGAAGAGTACGGTGCCCCGACCGTCGGCAATCGAAAATCCCCGGTGGTGGAAGGACTGTGCGGTGTTCGTGACCGGACCGGTACCGACGGCGGTGTGTTCTCGGTCTCCGGCGGCGACCGGTCGGTACGCCGAAGCCGCCGAGGCCTGAGTCCGACGCATTGTCGTAGGTCTTACCCTGGTTGCTATGGCAACACCCCTGCGAGAGCAGTCGGAGCACGCTTCCGTTTCCCCTCCCCGCGCCGGTTCCGGACCCCTCTACGCCGTCAGCGGCGCCCTCGCGGGTGTCGTTGCCGCGCTGGTCGTCGCTCTGTCGGCGTCACAGGCACTCGTCCTCATGGGCATCCCCGACCCCGGCCCGTTCACCACGTACGGGCTGCCCGCGATCCGCGCGGTCAGCGAGATCGCCGCCGTCATCGCCGTCGGCTCGCTGCTGTTCGCGGCGTTCATGGTGCCGCCGCAGAAATCCGGTGTCCTCGACGTCGACGGATATCGCGCCGTCCGCACCGCGTCGCACGCCGCGCTGGTCTGGGCGGCGTGTGCGGTGCTCCTCGTCCCCCTGACCCTGTCGGACACGTCGGGGCAGCCGTTCTCGGTGGCGATCCAGCCGGACAACCTGTGGTCGGCGATCGGCCAGGTCCAGAACGCGGTCGCCTGGGCGTGGACGGCGGGCCTCGCGCTCGTCCTCGCCGTCACGACCCGTATGGCGCTGCGCTGGTCGTGGACACCGTTCCTGCTGCTGCTGAGCATCGTCACGATGATGCCGCTCGCACTCACCGGTCACTCGTCGTCGGGTGGATCCCACGACGTCGCCACCAACAGCCTCATCTGGCATCTCGTCGGTGCCGCGTTCTGGGCCGGTGGCCTGTTCGCGCTGCTCGCGCACGCCCGCCGCGGCGGCGCCCACACCGACGTCGCGGCCCGACGTTTCTCGCTGGTCGCGACGATCGCCTTCGTCGCGATGGCCGTCAGTGGCGTGATCAACGCCCTCGTCCGGATGCAGCTCGACGAGGTGTTCACCACCACGTACGGGCGCCTGGTCGTCGCGAAGACCGTCGCCCTGATCCTCCTCGGCGTGTTCGGTTACCTGCAGCGCCGCAAGTCGCTGCCGGCCCTGGCCGCGGATCCGCAGTCCCGGGGTGCCCTCGTCCGGTTCGCCGGCGCCGAGGCCCTCGTGTTCGCCGCCACCATCGGTATCGCGGTCGGCCTCGGTCGCACCCCGCCCCCGCCGCCGGCGTCGATCCCCACCCTGAGCGAGGTCGAACTCGGCTACAACCTCGCCGGGCCGCCGACGTTCGGACGGCTGCTGTTCGACTGGCGGTTCGACCTCATGTTCGGCACCGCGGCCATCGTGCTCGCCGTGCTCTACATCATGGGCCTGTACACCCTGCGCAAGCGCGGCGACTCGTGGCCGGTCGGCCGGACCATTGCGTGGTTCTCCGGTTGCCTCGTGCTGCTGCTCGCGACGTCGTCGGGTGTCGGCCGGTACGCAACGGCCGTGTTCAGCGTCCACATGGGTGCGCACATGGCGTTGTCGATGCTCGCCCCGGTGCTGCTCGCACTCGGTGGCCCGTTCACGCTGGCGCTGCGCGCCCTCAAACCTGCCGGTAAGGACGGGGTTCCCGGGCCGCGGGAATGGCTGCTGAGTTTCCTGCACAGCCCCATCTCCCGGTTCCTGACGCAGCCGCTGGTCGCGGCCGTGTTGTTCGTCGGCGGTTTCTACGTGCTGTATCTGGGTGGCATCTTCTCCGCCTCCGTGGACAGCCACGCCGCGCACCTGGTGATGAACCTGCACTTCCTTCTCAGCGGTTACCTGTTCTACTGGGTGATCATCGGGGTCGACCCGTCGCCGCGGACCCTGCAGCCCGTCACGAAACTCGCGGTGGTGTTCGGATCGCTGCCGTTCCACGCCTTCTTCGGCATCACGCTGATGAGCATGGGCGAGGTCATGGGCGCCACCTTCTACCGTTCGCTCGGCCTCGGCTGGAACGACGACCTGCTGCGCGATCAGCAGCTCGGTGGCTCCATCGCGTGGGCGACCGGCGAGATGCCGCTCGTGATCATCATGCTGGCGCTGCTCGTGCAGTGGTCGCGCAGTGATCAGCGGACCGCGAAGCGTGTCGACCGGGCCGCCGAACGTGACGACGACGCCGACCTCGCCGCCCACAATGCGATGTTCGCCGAACTCGCCCGCCGTGACCGGGAGTCCAGCCTGTAGCACACCCCGCCGACAGGAACACCCCGGAACGTACGGTTCCGGGGGTGGCTGTGGATACGACTTGCGTTCGTCCACAGATCCGGTGAAGCCCTGTCCCCGGTGCCGCCGCCGCGGCATCGTCGAACGCACCGCCCCATCCGGGCGGTGCGTTCGCCGCTTTCCGGGGGACGCCGCACCGAGTTCGAGGGGGACACCATGTACGAGACCCACGCCGCCGTCGTCGGCACGGTCATCACCGATCCCGTCAAGCGGGAAACGCTCACCGGTGAGGAGGTGCTGAGCTTCCGCATGGCCAGCAACATCCGCCGCCGCGACCGCGAGTCCGGGGAATGGGTCGACGGCGGCACGCTGTACCTGACCGTCAGCTGCTGGCGCCGGCTCGTCTCGGGCGTCGCCGCATCCCTCATGAAGGGCGATCCGATCATCGCGTACGGCGAACTGCGCACCAACGAGTACGTCACCCGCGACGGCGAAGCACGCAGCGGCCTCGAGATGCGGGCCGCCGCCGTCGGACCCGACCTGTCCCGGTGCAGCGTCAAACTCGACCGCACCGGCCGGGTGCGTCCCGCAGCCGCGTCGGACGAGCAGCCGGCCCCGGAGCCGGGATCGGGTGACGTGACGGACGCCGGGGAACTCGTCGACGCGGAACCCGCGCTCGTCGGCTGACCGGATCCGGTCCATCCCGGTGCGGCGGTCTGACAGAGTGATCCGCATCCGACCCGGACATTCAGAGCACTTGGGAGTTGATATGCGCCGATCACGTTCGAAGGCACTGCACCGCACCACGGCGGTCGGCGCGGCGCTCGCGCTCGCCGTCCTCGCACCGGCCACCGCGTCGGCCGGGGGAGCATCGGACGACGTCACCGCGCCCGGCCACGTCGAGTCGGTTCGGCAACTGCCCACCGAACTCGGGCTGGCCGGCGCGGACCGCCAGTACCGGATCGAGTACACGACGCGGGACGCCGCCGGGCGTCCCGCGTCGAGCACCGGGGCGGTGTTCGTGCCGCCGGGCACCCCGCCGGAGGGCGGCTGGCCGGTGGTGTCGTGGGCACACGGCACCGTCGGCCTGGGCGATTCGTGTGCGCCGTCGAACAATCCGCGGACCGAACGGGACGCGAACTATCTGAACCACTGGCTGTCGCAGGGATACGCGATCGTCGCCACCGACTACATCGGACTCGGCACCCCGGGCGTGCACCCGTATCTCGAGGGCGAGTCCGAGGCGAACGCCGTCGTCGACATGGTCCGGGCCGGCCGCGCGGTCGTCCCGGAGCTGTCGCCGCGCTGGATGGTGATCGGGCAGTCCCAGGGCGGGCACGCGGCCCTCGTCGCCGCCCACAAGGCCACGACGTACGCGCCGGACCTCGACTATCGCGGGGCCGTCACCACCGGCGCCCCGTCCAATCTCGAGCACGGCTTCGTGATCGGTGGACCCTGGATCCCGAACCTCGGACTCGACGGACTCACGTCGTTCACCACCTACATCTTGGCGGGCATGCGCGAAACCATGCCCCAGGTCGACGTCGACAGCTATCTGACGCCGCGCGGCCGGGAACTCGTCGACGCCGCCGAGGTCAACTGCTACGACGTACAGGACGAGGCCGTCTCGGGGGTCTCGGTCGGTGACATCCTCGCCCGACCGCTCGCCGAACCGGAGTTCCGGGACGCGATGACCACCTACCTGGGCGTCCCGCCGAACGGCTACGACCGGCCGCTGTTCGTCGCCCAGGGACTGCTCGACACCGTCGTCCCGGCGCCGTTCTCGTTCAAGCTGGCCGCCGACTTCGCCGTCGCCGGTCTCGATGCCACCTACCGGACGTACCCCACCGGGCACAGCGAGACCATGGCGGCGTCCCTGCCCGACAGCACACCGTTCGTGCAGCGGCAGTTGGGGTGATCTGCCCGATCCCCGTCGACAGCTGAAGGGACCCTTCGTGCGCTCCCGGCGACCGAGGGGTCCCTTCGGTCGAAGGGGCAGGAGCGTAGAACGCGGACGAGGGCCGCTGTTACGGCGCGGTAGGCTGGCACCCGAGTCGTGCATTCTCGCAGCCGGTGAGCTGCACATTTTCCGGTCCAGATGGGAGCCTTTGGGTGGCTGAGTTCATTTACACGATGAAGAAGGTGCGCAAGGCGCATGGTGACAAGGTCATTCTCGACGACGTCACCATGAGCTTCTACCCGGGCGCCAAGATCGGTGTGGTGGGCCCGAACGGCGCCGGCAAGTCGAGCATCCTGAAGATCATGGCCGGTCTGGACCAGCCGTCGAACGGTGAGGCGTTCCTCGATCCCGAGGCGACGGTCGGCATCCTGATGCAGGAGCCGCCGCTCAACGAGGAGAAGACGGTCAAGGAGAACGTCGAGGAGGGTCTCGGCGACATCAAGGTCAAGCTCGACCGGTTCAACGAGATCGCCGAGCTGATGGCGACCGACTACTCGGACGAGCTGATGGAGGAGATGGGCAAACTCCAGGAGGAGCTCGACCACGCCGACGCGTGGGATCTCGACTCGCAGCTCGAACAGGCGATGGACGCGTTGCGCTGCCCTCCGGGCGACGCCCCCGTCACCCATCTGTCCGGTGGTGAGCGCCGCCGCGTGGCGCTGTGCAAGCTGCTGCTGAGCAAGCCCGACCTGCTGCTCCTCGACGAGCCCACCAACCACCTCGACGCCGAGTCGGTGCTGTGGCTCGAGCAGTTCCTCGCGTCGTACCCGGGCGCCGTGCTGGCCGTCACCCACGACCGGTACTTCCTCGACCACGTCGCGCAGTGGATCTGTGAGGTCGACCGCGGCAAGCTGCACCCGTACGAGGGCAACTACTCCACCTACCTGGAGAAGAAGGCCGAGCGGCTCGAGGTCCAGGGCAAGAAGGACCAGAAGCTGCAGAAGCGCCTCAAGGAGGAGCTGGCCTGGGTGCGGTCCGGTGCGAAGGCCCGGCAGACCAAGAACAAGGCCCGCCTCGACCGCTACGAGGAGATGGTCACCGAAGCCGAGAAGCACCGCAAGCTCGACTTCGAGGAGATCCAGATCCCGACGCCGCCGCGTCTCGGCAACGTCGTCGTCGAGGTCGAGCACCTGGACAAGGGTTTCGACGGCCGCGTCCTGATCAAGGACCTGTCGTTCACGCTGCCGCGCAACGGCATCGTCGGTGTCATCGGCCCCAACGGTGTCGGTAAGACCACGCTGTTCAAGACGATCGTCGGACTCGAGGAGCCGGATTCGGGCAACGTCAAGGTGGGCGAGACGGTCAAGCTCAGCTACGTCGACCAGAGCCGCGCCAACATCGACCCGAAGAAGACGGTGTGGGAGGTCGTCTCCGACGGCCTCGACTTCATCGAGGTCGGCCAGAACGAGATGCCGTCCCGCGCGTACGTCAGCGCGTTCGGTTTCAAGGGCCCGGACCAGCAGAAGCGGTCGGAGGTGCTCTCCGGTGGTGAGCGCAACCGCCTCAACCTGGCGCTGACCCTCAAAGAGGGCGGCAACCTGATCCTGCTCGACGAGCCGACCAACGACCTCGACGTCGAAACCCTCAGCTCGCTCGAGAACGCGCTGCAGCAGTTCCCGGGCTGCGCCGTCGTGATCTCCCACGACCGCTGGTTCCTCGACCGCACCTGCACCCACATCCTCGCGTGGGAGGGCAACGTCGAAGAGGGGCAGTGGTTCTGGTTCGAGGGCAACTTCGAGGCGTACGAGGCGAACAAGGTCGAGCGGCTCGGTGTCGATGCTGCACGCCCGCACCGCGTCACGCACCGCAAGCTGACCCGCGACTGACCACCGTGTCCGAAACGAAGGTCTACACGTGCGACGTCCAGATCCGGTGGGGTGACTCCGACCGGCTCGGGCACGTCAACAATGCACGCGTCATCGAATTCATGCAGGAGGGCCGCGCCCTGTTCCTGAAGGAACAGGTGCGGGCCGCCGGCGGGCGCGCCGGGGCGGTCGTCGTCCGCAAGATGGACGCCGAGTTCCTGCGGCCCCTCACCGACGCGTCCGGCCCGGTGCGGGTCGAGGTGTCGGTCGTGCACCTGGGAACGTCGTCGTTCACGATGCGGCACGTCGTCAAGGACGCCGACGGCAACGTGTGCGCGGCCGGGGATGCGCTGCTGGTGGCATTCGACGTCCGCACCGAGAAGTCGCGTCCCCTGACCGACATGGAACGTGAGGTCCTGGGCCGGTACCTGCCGGCCGCCACACTCACGTAACGAACCGTCGTCGCGTAACGGCAGGAAACGGTCGCGACGCCGTCGTCCCGCACGCGATTCGAGGTCACCGCGGTTAGGCTCGCTTCAGAGCCATCCGCGGTGACCTCGACCAGGACGGAGTGTCGCGATGACGGATCCACTCGATGCCGGTCGGCCGGTCGACCTGCCCGCGCAGGTGCGGGCCGAGCTGCCGGTCCTGCGGGCCGCCTACTTCCGGCACACATCGGTCGACGAACCGGACAGTGTGCTGCACGAACGTGCGGACGCGATCTTCCGGGAACACACCCGGCTGGCGGTGCAGCGGCCGGCGGGGGTCGCCGTCACCCGGGTCCACCGTCCCGACGACGGGACGGGGGTCGGTGCCGCCCTGCAGATCGTCACCGACGACATGCCGCTGCTCGTCGAATCGGTGACAGCGCTGCTGGGAAGGTTCGACGCATCGGTCGCCGAGGTGGTGCATCCGATCTTCGGGGTCGACCGCGGACCGGACGGCCTGCTGCACCGGATCGTCCCCGATGCGCCGACACAGGACCGGCAGAACGGGACGACGGCCGAATCGTGGATCCACGTGCAGTTGCATCCGGCCACCGAGGACGCGGTGCTGGATGCCGTCGAGGGGGAGCTGGCCGCGGTCCTGTCCGATGTCGCACAGGTGGTCGGCGACACCGAGACGATGCGCAGTCTGCAGTGTTCCCTCGCGGCCGAGCTGGACCGGCGAGCCGCTGCGCCGCCACCGGACCGGAGTGCCGACGAGATCCGGGACTGCGCGAATCTGCTGCGCTGGCTCGCGGACGGTCACTACACGGTGCTCGGTTACCGGCGGTACGAGTGCGGGAGCGGCTGTCACGCCGTGCCGGTGCCGGGGACGGGTCTCGGTGTGCTCCGCAATGACGGCGCCACCGATCGGAACATCGAAATCCCCTGTGCGGCAGGACTTCCCGAGAAGCCGATCCTCGTACTGACACAGGGATCCGCACCGGCGACGGTCCACCGGTCGGTGTACCCGTACTTCGTGGGGGTGAGCATCCTCGACGACGACGGTGCGATCGTCGGCGAACACAGGTTCCTCGGCGTGTTCACGGTGACCGCGCTGCACGAGAACGTTCTCGACATCCCCGTCATCGAGCGGCGGGTCCGGACGGCGATCGCCCGGGCCGGGTTCGACCTCGACTCGTTCTCGGGGCAGGCGATGCTCGAAGTGGTGCAGTCGTTCCCGCGGACCGAACTGTTCTCGATCGACACCGACGCCCTGGTCGGGACGATGACGGCGGTCCTCAACATCGGTCTGCGCCGGCAGGTGCGGCTGTTCATGCGGGAGGATCCGTTCGGCCGGTTCGTCTCGTGCCTGGTGTACCTGCCGCGGGACCGGTACACCACGGCGGTGCGGTTGCGGATGCAGAAGATCCTACTCGCCGAACTGGGCGGAGGCTCGATCGAGTACACGGTGCGGGTCAGCGAGGGCGATCTGGCGATGCTGCACGTGACGATCCGTCGCGCCCCCGGTGCGCGGGACGCGACGGTCGACACCTCGGAGGCGAACCGGCTGCGGCTCCAGTCGCGTCTCGCGGAGGCCAGTCGCAGCTGGGACGATCGTTTCACCGACGCGGCGGCAACGGGGTCGGTGACCGATCCCACGCTGGCTGCACAGTATGCGGCAGCGTTCCCGGAGGGGTACAAGGAGGATTTCGAGCCGGATCACGCACTCTCCGACATCCGGAAACTGGCTGCACTGCAGGTGGACTCGATCGACCTGAGCCTCTACCACGATCCGGGGGGCATCTCCGGTCGGTGGCGGTTCGCGCTCTACTTCGCGGGCGAGGGGATTTCGCTGTCGCACGTGCTTCCGGTCCTGCACAGTCTCGGTGTCGAGGTCCTCGACGAGCGCCCGTACCGGATCGTCCGGCCGGACGGAATGCACTGTTGGATATACGATTTCGGCTTGTCCGTCCCATCGCGGGTGCTGCGGGACGCTGTCGTCGACCTGCGGAGCGGGGGACCGGACGCCCGGTTGCGGGACCGGTTCACGGCGGCGTTCACGGCGGCCTGGTACGGCCGGTGCGAGGCGGACCGGTTCAACGAGCTGGTGTTGCGCGCGGGGCTGGGCTGGCAGCAGGTGACGGTGCTGCGGGCGTACGTGAAGTATCTGCGGCAGGCCGGGTTCGCGTACAGCCAGGTGCACATCGAGACGGTGCTGCTGGGGCATCCGGAGATCGCGCGGCAGCTCGTCGAACTGTTCGAGGCGCTGTTCGACCCGGACGCCGGTGACGGTGCGGCGCGCCCCGATCCGCGTGGTCTCGAGCAGGCGTTGTCCACCGCGATCGGCGAGGTGGTGAGCCTCGACGTGGACCGGATCCTGCGGGCCCTGTTCGGCCTGGTCCGGGCGACGTTGCGGACCAACCGTTTCGTGCTCGACCGGCACGGGCATCCGCGCGGCTTCCTGTCCCTGAAGTTCGACCCCGGCCGGATCCCGGAGTTGCCGAAGCCGCGGCCGCGGTTCGAGGTGTTCGTGTACTCGCCGGAGGTCGAGGGCGTTCACCTACGGTTCGGGTCGGTCGCCCGCGGCGGGCTGCGCTGGTCGGATCGCCGGGAGGACTTCCGCACCGAGATCCTGGGGCTCGCGAAGGCGCAGGCGGTCAAGAACGCGGTCATCGTCCCGGTCGGTGCGAAGGGCGGATTCGTCGTCAAACAGCCGGTACCGCCCACCGGGGACCCGGTGGTGGATCGGCAGGCGGTACGGGACCAGGGGGTGGCGTGCTACCGCGAGTTCATCTCCGGGCTCCTCGACGTCACCGACAACGTGGATCGGGCGTCCGGCGCGATCGTGCCACCGGATCGGGTGGTGCGCCGCGACGAGGACGACTCGTACCTGGTGGTGGCCGCCGACAAGGGCACCGCGACGTTCTCCGACATCGCCAACGACGTCGCCGCCGGCTACGGGTTCTGGCTGGGGGACGCGTTCGCGTCCGGCGGTTCGGCCGGCTACGACCACAAGGAGATGGGGATCACCGCGCGCGGTGCGTGGGAGAGCGTGAAGGTTCACTTCCGGGAACTCGGAATCGACGTCGCGGCAGACGATTTCACCGTCGCCGGAATCGGTGACATGAGTGGTGACGTGTTCGGCAACGGGATGCTGCTCAGCGAGCACATCCGTCTCGTCGCCGCATTCGACCACCGGCACATCTTCCTCGACCCGACCCCGGACGCGGCCCGTTCGTTCGCGGAACGCCGACGCCTGTTCGCGTTGCCGCGCTCGTCGTGGGCCGACTACGACACGACCCTGATCGGTGACGGCGGCGGCGTGTTCGCTCGGACGGTGAAGTCCGTGCCGATCAGCCCGCAGGTGCGGGCCGCGCTCGGCCTCGGCGACGACGTCACCGAGATGACGCCGCCGGATCTGGTGAAAGCGATCCTCACGGCCCCGGTCGACCTGCTGTGGAACGGTGGTATCGGCACGTACGTCAAGGCCGCGACCGAGACCGATGCGGCGGTCGGCGACAAGAGCAACGACGCGGTACGGGTGTGCGGCGGTGACGTGCGTGCCCGGGTGGTCGGGGAGGGTGGCAATCTCGGGGTCACCCAGCTCGGCCGGATCGAGTACGCCCTGCGCGGCGGCAAGATCAACACCGATGCGATCGACAACTCCGCCGGCGTCGACTGCTCCGACCACGAGGTGAACATCAAGATTCTCCTCGACTCACTGGTGAGCAGCGGTGAACTCGGCGTCGCCGACCGGGACCCGCTGCTCGCCTCCATGACCGGCGACGTCGCCCGAATGGTGCTGGCGGACAATATTTCCCAGAACATCCAGCTGGGTATGTCGCGGTCGAACGCGCCGCAACTGCTCGACGTGCACCGGCGGCTGATCGCGATGCTCGTCGCCGACCACGGACTCGACCGCCGGATCGAGGCACTGCCGACCGAAGCGGAGTTCGCCAAGCGGGCACAGGCCGGGACCGGATTGACGTCACCGGAACTGGCGACCGTGATGGCCCACGTCAAGCTGGCCTTCTCGAAGGATCTGCTGGGCACGGACCTGCCTGACACCGAGGTGTTCGCCGCACGGTTGCCGGACTACTTCCCGCCGCAACTGCGGTCCCGGTTCCGGTCGTCGATCCGCTCGCACCCCCTGCGCCGCGAGATCGTCGCCACGATGCTCGCGAACGAGGCGATCGACAACGGCGGCATCACCTACGCCTACCGGCTCGGCGAGCACACCGGGGCGTCCGGTTCCGATGCGATCCGCGCGTATGCGGCCGTCACCGAGATCTTCGAACTGCCGGCGGTGTGGGAGCGGATCGACAGTGCCGCCATCCCGTCCGACGTCGCGTACACCCTGATGCTGCAGTCGCGACGCGTCCTCGACCGGTCGTCGCGCTGGTTCCTGTCGAACCGGCCGCAGCCGGTCGCGGTGGGCGCGGAGATCAGCCGGTACTCGTCGGAGTTCCGCAAGCTCGCACCGCACGTACCCGGATGGTTGCGCGGGCATAGGTCGACCGAACTGGACTGGCGGACAGCAGCCGTCGTCGAACAGGGGGTGCCGTACGAGTTGGCCCGCGAGGTGTACGGGCTCCTCGACCTGTACAGCCTGCTCGACATCATCGACGTCGCCGACATCTGCGAGCGGGACGGCACGGAGGTCGCGGAACTGTACTTCGCGCTCGACGCGCATCTCGGTATCGACTGGCTGCTCACCGCGGTCTCCGATCTCGAGCGCGGCGACCGCTGGCATTCCCTGGCCCGTCTCGCCCTGCGCGACGACTTGTACGGGTCGCTGCGCTCGCTGACCCTCGAGGTCCTCGCCGGTGGGGAGCCGACCGAAACCTCCCAGGAGAAGATCGACTACTGGGAGTCGACGAACGCGTCGCGGCTCGCGAGAGCGAGGTCCGCGCTCGCGGAGATCTCCGAGTCTGGGACGCTGGACCTCGCGACGCTCTCGGTGGCGGCGCGTCAGGTACGCAGCATGGTGCGGGGTGTGGGCACCAGATCGGAGGTCGGACGGTGACAATGCAGGACGTCGTACACAACGGTGTCGAGGTCGGTGGGCAGGCCGCGGCGGAGCCTGTCGGGTTCCACACCACGGTGGTGGTCCGCTGGTCGGACATGGACGCCTTCCAGCACGTCAACCATGCACGGATGGTGACGTTGCTCGAGGAGGCGCGGATCCCGTGGCTGTTCGAGGACGACGCTCCCACCGTCACACTGCGCGAGGGTGCCGTGATCGCCGACCTGCACGTGCGTTACCGCGGGCAGTTGCGGCACTCGGACAGCCCCCTGGACGTGCTGATGTGGGTCGAGCAGATCCGGGCCGTCGACTTCACGATCGCGTACGAGGTGCGTCCCGCCGGCGCCACGGTGTCGGTGCCGCCGTCGATCGTCGCGTCGACGCAGATCGCGGCGTTCGACATCGGGACGCAGCGGCTGCGGCGTCTCACCGACGCCGAACGCGGCTACCTGGAGCTGTGGAAGCGTGGCTGACCGGGCTCTGACCGTCCCCGACCCGGCCGAACGTACCAACCTGGCGGCGTTCGTCACGCGTGCGCTGCGTCTCGACGAGGCGGCCGTGATCCGGGTGCGCCGACGCGACGACGAGCACGTCACGGTGTGGGCGCCCACCGGGTTCGACGCCCTCGCCACCCGCGTTGCCGCCGGCTCCGTCCGTCCGACGGACCTCACCGCCGCGGGGGACGTGCTGCTGTCCGGGCTCACCGGTGGCACCGCCGACATCGGCGTCGGCTATGCGATGGATTCGGCGTGGCGCGGTGCCCTGCCCCCGGACACGGGGTTCGTCCACGTCGACGACGTACCCGCCCGGGTGCTGTTCGAGCTGGCCCGGCGCGGCGCCGATCTCGCCCAGCAGCACGCCGGTCCGCAGGGGCCGCCGACGTCGCTGCTCGGTCAGAAGGTGCTCGAGGTCTCCGGCGGCGGGGTCGAGGTGACTGTCGAGATGCGGACCGTGTTCGCGCTCTCCGCAATGGGTTTCGTACCCGAGCCGGCCGGGGACACTGCCGACGACACCGAGGTCGTCCGGGTGCGGGCCGCAGCGACATGGCTGCGGCTCGACGCCCGCTACGGTTCGATCTGTGCCCGCCGCGGCGGCGGGCTGCCGCTGTTCACGACGTAGGCGTCAGCGGCCGGGGACGACGGACAGGGTGCCCTGGCAGACGGCGTTCTGCGGGTTGAACCACCACCAGCCGGCACCGGTCTGCACGGTGACGGTCACGTCGACGGTGCCGGTGCCGGTCCAGGTGCGGTTGACGGGGATGCCGGGGGCCTGGTTCCAGGCGGCCTCGTCGCTGATGCTGTGCCCGGACTCGCCGGTGGTGCGGTTGTGCCAGTCGACGAGGACGCGGGTGCCGTACCAGTTGGGGCCGATGCTGGGGATCAGTCCGCCGGGCGGAACCGGGAGTTCGTTGCCGCCGCTGAGCAGCACCGCCGGTTGCAGGGCGTCACCGCCCGGCGGCAGCGATTCGCCCGACGACGCGGTCACCGTCCAGGTGAACGACGGAGCCCAGAACAGTGGGTTCAGGCTCGAGCACGTCATGGTCGTCGAGGTGGGCGGTGCAGGGTCGGCGTGGGCGACGCCGCTGCCGGCGAGGACGGCGGCTGCCGTTCCGGCGGCGGCGATCACGGCTGTGCTCGCTGTGCGTAGCGACCGAGTGCTCATGGGTGCTCCCCTTCGTTTCGGTTCCGCGGCAACGGTGATCAACACGGTACTGGTGTATCCGCGGATGTGCCGGGATCCGTTACAGGCGAGCGGGGCCGACGACGGGGACGAGGAACTGTTCGATCATGGCGCGTTCGTCGTCCTCGTCGACGCCGGGCACGGTGAGCAGGGAGACGATACCGCGCACGAGCCAGCGGGCGCGGCCGGTGGTTTCGGCGTCGACGCCCCCGCCGGGGCCGGCGAGGAAGGTCGCGCCGAGCACCTCGATCATCTCGGACGTGCTCGCCAACTCGGAGGCGAGCGCGGCGTCACCGAGACCGAACCACACGGACAGGGTCGGGTCGGCGCGGACCTCACGGATCGCGGTGAGCACGGCCTCGGTGATCCGTTCGCGGGGGTCGGTGGCGGTGACCGAGCGGGCGACGCGCTCCCCGAGCCGCCGCGCCTCCCGGTGCACGAACGCCAGATGCAGGGCTTTGCGGTTCTCGAAGTAGCGGTACAGCGTCGCCCGGGAACATCCTGCGGCCGAAGCGATGTCGGCCATGCCGGTGGCGGTGACGCCGTGGTCGACGAACAACCGTGCGGCGGCGTCGAGGATTCTCTCGGCGGCAGCCTCGGTTCGTTCGTCGCGGAGCCAGGAGTGAGATGTTGTGGCAGGCATGGCTATCCGGTTCGGAACGGGACGTGCGTGGGGCGTCGCACATAGTTTCCGGCGGCGTATTCGACGCCGTCGATGTCGACGTCGAAGTCCGGGCAGCGGGCGAGGAGTTCCTCGAGCGCGACCCGCGCCTGCATGCGCGCGGCGGCGGCGCCGAGACAGTGATGGTTGCCGCTGCTGAACGTCATGATCATCTTGGGGTTGCGGAGGACGTCGAGTTCTCCGGCGTCGTCGCCGAACACCAGCGGATCCCGGTTCGCGGACCCGTACACCAGCAGGGTCTTGCGGCCTGCGGGGATGGTGACGCCGTCGATGTCGACGTCGCGGGTGGTGGTGCGGGCCAGGCCCTGAACGGGCGAGGTGAGTCGCAGCAACTCCTCGACCGCGCCCGGGATCAGCGTCGGATCGTCGAGCAGGATCTGCCGTTGATCGCGGTGCTGTGTCAGCAGTTGCACTGCGCCGCCGAGCATTCCGGTGGTGGTGTCGTTGCCGCCGGTGACCATGGTGAACGCAAATCCGAGGATCGACAGAAGGCCGGAGACGTCCCCGTCGGCACCGATGCCTGCGGCGACGAGATGCGAGATGGTGTCGTCGCCCGTCGCGCCCTCGGTGCGGCGGCGTTCGATGAGGCCGCCGAAGTACGTCATCAGCTCGATGACGGCGTTCTGTGCCTCGAGTGGATCACCGGTGGCGTTGGCGGCGACGATCGCGTCGGTCCAGCCGTCGAACTGCCCACGGTCCTCGGCCGGCACCCCGAGGTAGTGGGCGACGACCATGGACGGCAACGGTTTGAACAGTTCGGTGACGATGTCGCCGTCTCCGGCCGACCGCAACCCCTCGATGCGGTCGATCACGAAGCGGCGGACCTCCGGTTCGACGGCCTCCACCTGTCGTGGGGTGAACCCGCGGGCGACGAGACGCCGGAACTGGGTGTGTGCCGGCGGGTCGAGCATCACGAGCGGCGGATTGTCGCGCAGCCCGATCTTGTCGAGCTCGCCGTACGACATGGTCAGTCCCTCGGCCGACGAGAACGTGCCCGCGTCACGGGCTGCCTCGTACACGTCGGCGTGCCGGGTGAGGACCCAGAAGTCCTCCTGCGGAGCAGATTCCGGCACCACGTGATGCACGGGATCGTGTTCGCGCAGCGCCGCATACATCGGCCACGGATCCCGCCACGACGCACCGGAACGCGGAACGTAGGCCACCTTGTCGGACATCATCGAGGTCATGACTCAACGGTGAGACACATTGAGAGTTTTGTCAATGGTGTGACGAGGGGAAGGTCAGTAAGTCTGCTCGGTCACCGCATCGCAGTGGATCCGGCCGGCGGCGCGGACGAGGAGCGGATCGGCGTCGATGCTGGTGGCGCTGCCGGTGACCTCGAACGAGACCGAGGTGCCGTCGGGACTCGGGGTGATCGTCGCGTCGTCGGTCCCGGAACCGGTGAGCCGGAAGAACCGCCCCTGCGGGTCCGAGAACTGGACCATTACGTGGGACGACGACGATCCGTCGGTGTTGTCGGTGTCGTTGTCGGCGTTCGGGATGTAGACGGAGACGTCGAAATCGTGGCCGGGTCGTTCTCCGCCCGCGTCGTACTCGGTGAAATCACTGGTGCGGGCATCGAAGGCGCGGTAGCCGTATCCGTGGTCGGATGAATGTCGCGTGCAGTCGACGGTGCCGGCGGTGGGGAGGGTGACGCGCTCGGGCCAGGCTCCGACGACGCGGAGCCACGTGCCGGTCTCCGACGAGTCGACCGATGATTCCGGCTCCGGTGCGACGGACCGTTCCGCAGTGCTGCATCCGCTCACGGCCGCCGAGACGAGCATTCCTGTCACGGCAATTTTGTACAAATCGTTTCCACCCCACATGCAATGCACCCTATTTCGGGTGATGTGAGTGCGCGGGGTGGGTCGCCGGCGAGTCATGCAGTTGTCCGGCGGTGGCCTCCGATCTTGTTGACCCAGTTGCGTGTTCGCGTATCTTCGACGATCCAGCACGGGATGATCGGTAGGAGGACGAGGGCGATGCAGGCGCGGGTCCAGTCGCCGGCGATCGCGCCGCCGACAACGGTGATCATTCCGAACGCCACGTACGCCCCGGCGACGAACGAGGCGGGCTCCCGATGCGCGGCGCGCAGCGACTGCACGAGGGCAATCACCGTTGCGACGATGCACAGGGCGAGGCCGCCGGCGGGCCATCCGGTCGCGTCGGCCAGATACCGTCCGACCGCGACCGCGCACGCGGCCGCGAGCACCACCGCGGCAATCCGGTTGAACCACATACGCTGTTGGTACCCGGTCGCGGCGGCCGCGGCAAGACGAGGAGGGCAGCGGTGCCGAGCAGGTGGCGGAGAGTCGCGTCGAACTACGAGAGATGGGCGCCGTTCGTCTCGCTCGCAGCGTTCCTGGCATTCGGATTCCTTTTCGTCACCGACCTTGCGGAGGACGGTTCGGTCTGGAACTGGGTCAAGGTCGGCCTGTGGGTGTTCGTCATGGTGATGACGATCCGGCAGTGCAGCACCGTGATTCGACGCCGTCCGGCCCCGTCGTCGCCTCCGGCCGTCGACCCGGCCTCGATACCGGCCGCCGACGTCCGGGACGCTGTCGCGTCCACCACGGGCCGGATCCCGGCGATCAAGGCGCTCCGCGAACGCCACCCCGGCCTCGGTCTCAAAGCAGCGGTCGACCTGGTCGACGCGGCAGACCCCGGCCGGGACACCTGACCCTCACACCCGTGCCAGTAGATCCTCGGCGAGCCGTGCCACGGTTTCGGTCGCGCACAGCCGGTTGTCGCCCACCCCGCCGGACGCACCCCGCTTCGCCCACCCCACCACGTACAGCCCGTCCACCGGATCGTCGCTGCCCGAGCGCAGGACCCGGCCGCGTTCGTGTGGGACGGCACCACGATCGTCCAGCGGGACACCGTCGATCCGTTCGGTCGTGAACCCGGTGGCGCACACCACCGAATTCGTGTGGAACACCCGCCCGGCCGACGTGGTGACCGTGACGGTGTCGGTGCCGGACACCGCGAGATCGGCCACTTCCTGCCCGAACGACAACACGACCCGCAGCGGGCCGTCGACCCGCAGTTCGTCGTGGACCCCGGTGAGCGGCAGATGCGACAACGAACGCACCAACGGCCCCTCCGTACCGGGAATCGGCACTACGCCCGCGGCATCGACCACCACGTCGACGCCTCCGATTCCGAGCAGCTCGTCCAGCGCCGACAACGTGACCGCGGCCCGCTCCGGACCCGATCGGGACAACACCGTCACCTCACGGATCGCGTTGCCCGTGAACCGGTTCCGGGTCCGCACGATCCAGCGGACGACATCGAACGCCACATTGCCCGCACCGATCACCACACACGACGGCCCCGCCGGTGCGGGCGGCCGCAACCCCGCATTCTCGGCGACCAGAACGTCGATCGCCTGAAGAATTCCGGTGTCGGAGACGGCTCCGACCCGCCGCGGCACCGACGCCCCGCACGCCAGGATCACCGCGTCGTGTCGTGCCCGGAGTTCGTCGACCGACACGTCCACCCCGACCTGTGTCCGGGACACGAGCGTCACCCGGTCGTCCCGGAACGGCACGTCGAACAACCGGATCATGTCCCGCACCCCGACATGGTCACGGGACACCCCTCGGCGCAGCAGACCCCCGACGGCGTCGTCCCGCTCGTAGACGGTCACCCGGATCGACGACGACCGCCGCAGCAACTCGCGCACCGTGTACATCGCGGCCGCACCCGCCCCCACGACAGCGACCGACAACCGGCCGGCCGGAGCGGTCAGCGGCAGATCGACGACGGTCCGCGGCCGGGTCCGCGGTGACGGCATCCCGACGAAAAAGTCCCGGTTCCGGTCGAGGTGGCCGAGTTCCGTCGCGGTCAGCGCGTAATCGGGTTTGATCGCCGACGCCGGACAGGCCTCCACACATGCGGTGCAGTCGATGCATGAGTTCGGATCGATGTGGAGGGTGTCGGCCTCCGCGAAACCGTCCTCGCCCGGCGCGGGATGGATGCAGTTCTGCGGGCACACCCGCACGCACGAGGCGTCCTTGCAGCACTGGCCCAGGATCACGTGGGTCACGGGGACTCCTCAGAGAAGATTGGACTTCCGGTAGACCCAGCGGGCCGCGGGCGTGAGCAGGCCCTCCCGGCTCAGGAACTCGACGAACGGTGCTGCGGACTTCCGGAACATCATCCGATGGTGCTCGTTGCCGTCGATGTTCGCCTTCACCACGTTCCAGTCGAGACCGAGACTCTCGTACGTCCTCCGGTTGATGAGACTCTTCGCGATCACGTGCATCCCCAGCGCGATGAGCAGAGTGCTCGCACCGCGCCGCACCCGGGACAGGCCACGTAGCCGATCCCGGATCTTGCGGCGCGCGAACGCCATGTGCCGGGACTCCTCGACCACATGGATGTATGCGGCCCGGCGGACGGGCGCGGCGACGTCCACGTCGTTCGACCAGTCCCGCTGCATGACGTCGAAGATCTCCTCGCCGGCCAGGATGATCCCGTACGCGGCCTCGCCGGAGAAGAAATGACGGAACAGCCAGCCGAAGAGATCGAGCGCACGGTCCCGCCGCGGGAACTGCGCCCCGATCGCCTCGATCGCCTCGACGAACATCAACGAATGCATGTTCTCGTCGGCGCACTCGTTGAACAGGAACTTCACGTCCGGCCGCGCCGGATCCGCCGGATGGATCGACCGCAGCACCGCAACCTGCAGGCCCACCTCCAGCCAGATCCCCACACCGAGCACGTTCGCCACCTCGGCGCGGGTCAGCCGCACCCGATCGGCGTCGGACATGCTCTCCCACAACGGGGTGCCGTACAGGGGAGACCACTCGGGGGACATGCCGTGCCGATACTCGTCGCCGGGTTCGGCCTGCGGGATCAGGGGGTTGCGCGCATCGAAGGACAGGCGCTTCGCGGAATCGAGAAGCGCCCCGAACAGCGCATCGCTCTCGTACATGCACGGAAGGTACATGCGTCGGAGGTGGCGTGCACGGTAAGCAGAAACAGACCGGGCGTCACGCCAGCCAGGCCGCCGAATCCGCCGGCAGCAGGCCGTCCACCAGCGGGATGCTGGAGAGCAGGATCCGGCCCGGTGGGAGCGCGATCGGGGCGTCCGAGGCGTTGAGGACACAGATCAACCCGCCGCCGCGGCGGAACGCGCAACAGCCGGGAGGGCTTCCGTACCACGCGATCTCGTCACCCGACCATTCCGGACGATTCCGGCGCAACTCCAGGGCGGCGCGATACAACGACAACGTCGATCCGACGTCCTCGAGTTGCGCCTCCACCGTCGTCTCCGCCCACTCCGCCGGCATCGGCAGCCACGTGTCCGGCGTCGTCGAGAACCCGAACGGCGGTGCCGCACCCTCCCACGGCAACGGCACCCGGCAGCCGTCCCGGCCGCGTTCGGTGCGTCCCGACCGCCGCCAGATCGGGTCCTGCAGCACCTCGTCGGGCAGCTCCACGTTCGGCAACCCCAGCTCGGCGCCGTTGTAGACGAACGTCGCACCCGGCAACGCCAACTCCACCAACGCCATCGCGCGCGCCCGGGCGAGACCACGGGCCCCACCGCCGTACCGGGTCACCTCCCGCTCCACGTCGTGATTCGACAACGTCCACGTCGGAGTGCCGCCCACCCGGCCCACCGCGTCGAGAGAATTCTCGATCGCCGACCGCACCGCATCCGCATCGAACGGCGTCTCCGCGAGCCGGAAATTGAACCCCAGATGCAACTCGTCCGGCCGGATGTACCGCCCGAACCGCTCGTTGTCCCGCACCCAGATCTCGCCGACCGCCACCGTCTGCGGGAACTCGTCGAGCACCCGGCGGATCCCACGATGGATCTCGTGGACCCGCGGATTGTCGAACCGGGGATCCCCGACGTCACCGGAATCGCGGGAACCCGCCGACCAGTCGTGGTCGGGCAGGCCGTCCGGCTTCGCCATCCCGTGTGCGACATCGATCCGGAAACCGTCGACGCCCCGCTGCAGCCAGAACCGCAGCGTCCGTTCCAGATCCGTGCCGACGTCCGGATGGCTCCAGTTCAGATCCGGCTGCTCGGGCGCGAAGATGTGCAGATACCACTGCCCGAGTGTCCCGTCCGGCTCGACGACCCGCGTCCACGCCGGCCCCCCGAACACACTCGGCCAGTTGTTCGGCGGCTCGGAACCGTCCGGTCCGCGGCCGTCCCGGAAGAAATAGCGGTCCCGCGCCGGACTGCCGGGGCCGCCCACCAGCGCGGCATCGAACCACGGATGCCGATCGCTGGTGTGGTTCGGCACCAGATCCATCGTGACCCGGATTCCGCGGGCGTGTGCCTCGGCGATCAGCTCGTCCATCACCGCGAGATCCCCGAACAGCGGATCGACGTCCCGCGGATCGGACACGTCGTAGCCGTGATCGGCCATCGGCGACCGCATCACCGGGCCCAGCCACACCGCATCGATCCCGAGCAGTTCCAGATAGCCGAGCCGGTCGATCACGCCCTCGAGATCGCCGACGCCGTCACCGTCCGCGTCGCAGAACGAGCGCGGATAGATCTGGTAGAAGACTGCGTCCGTCCACCATGCGCGAGCACCGGGAGTGGTCACACTCCTCATAGTGCCGCATCCGCGCCCGCTCGGGGCCGGGTCAGACCGGCGAATTCACCAGCGACGCCGCTGCCATGTCCATGTACTCGGTCAGGGTCTTGCGATGTGCCGCATCCAACGTCTGCTCGTCGATCGACGCGATCGCCGTGTGCATGCAGCGCAGCCACGCGTCCCGCTCGAGCGGGCCGATCTTGAACGGCACGTGCCGCATCCGCAACCGCGGATGCCCGCGCTCGTCCGAGTACGTCCGCGGCCCACCCCAGTACTGCTCGAGGAACATCCGCATCCGGCGCTCCGCCGGCCCCAGATCCTCCTCCGGATACAGCGGTCGGACGATCTCGTCCTTCGCGACCTCCTCGTAGAAACGCGCGACCAGTTTGTGGAACGTCTCGGCTCCACCGACCGCCTCGTAGAACGTCGTCTCCGTCACACCAGCTCCAATCTGTGCCCGTTGCCGCCCGTTAACCCGGTGTCGGGCATTTTTTCGCCGAAATGCGAGTGCGTGCCCCGATTATCCGTGATCCACTGGGTGCAGTCTTCGCGGAGGTGTCGATGGCGCAGAGAAACGGCAACCGGCGCGCGCTGCAGGTGATACCCGAACCTGAGCGCACGACGCCGGCCCCCACGGCGTGGGGTAAACGCCGCGTTCTGCTGCTCAACGCCACCTTCGAACCCCTCACCGCACTGCCCGCCCGGCGCGCCGTCGTGCTCATGGTGTGCGACAAGGCCGACGCCGTCCACGAGGACCCGAACGGCCCCGTCGTCCACTCCGAGGGCTGGTCCGTGCAACTCCCGTCCGTCATCCGACTCCGCAACTACGTCCGCGTCCCGTACCGGACCCGCGTGCCGATGACCCGGACCGCTCTCATGCTCCGCGACAACTCCCGGTGCGGCTACTGCGGCGGCAAGGCCGAGACCATCGACCACGTCGTCCCGCGCAGTCGGGGAGGTGCGCACGGCTGGGAGAACTGCGTCGCCTGTTGCGCGTCCTGCAACCACCGCAAAGCGGATAAACTGCTCGTCGAGCTGGGGTGGACGCTGCGCACCGCCCTCGTCCCGCCGACCGGCCCGCACTGGCGTCTGCTCGCCACCGTCACCGAGGTGCATCCGACGTGGCTGCAGTATCTCGGGGAAGGCGCGGCGTGATACGGCCCCGACGCTTCCAATTCGGCAGGACTGGGCTACGGTTCGAGGCGTGAGCATTCTCGAGACAGTGCTGATTTACGTAGGCATCCCCGCCCTCGTGATCGCGGTCCTCGGCCTCCTGTCCTTGCCGGTCAGGCGGTCGCCGAACCCGTTGCCGGCGGAGTACCGCCTCGGCGAGCGGTGGACGCACGGCCCGATCCTGTGGAGCGCGACCGACGAGGTGACGACGCACGATCACCACGCGGCACACGCTGTGGCGGGTGCAGATCTGATCGGAGGTTCCGCAAGTGGCAAGTGGTGACGTTCTCCAGCCCGTGGTCCCGGCGGCAGATCTGCCGTCCGGCACGGTCGTGACGATGTCGGGCCGCATCTCGGCGACGCACAGGGTCGGCGAACCGGTCGATCTGCCGCCGTTCAGCACGGACGAGCTGGTCGCCCTCGACAATGCCCTCACCGACGCGACCCGCCTGACCAAGGTGCGGTTCAACGTGTTCGTCGGCGACCTGGGCGCGGACCCGGCCGCCGGCGTGGACGCGGTGTTCCCGAACACCCCGGAGGCCGAGCGGTCGGTGCTGATCGCGGTGTCCCCGAACCAGCGCGTCATCGAGGTCCGCGGTGGCCGCAAGGTGCAGAACCGGGTGACCGACCGCGTCGCGCAGCTCGGTGTCACGGCCGCGTTGGCCTCGTTCTCCGAGGGCAACCTCATCGACGGTCTCGTGTCCGCGCTGAACGTCATGAGCAACGCGATCGCCCCGAAGTAGGCCTTCCGCTCAGTGCTTCTCTCCGGTGACCCGGTGCCGTACGGCACCGGGTCACCGGCATGTCGGGGGCCGGTCAGCTCGCGTCGAACGCGCGGGCCTTCAGCGACCGGACGATGCCGGCCCGGCCCTCCACGACGAGACGCCGCAACGCCGGCGGACGCTCACCGGACAGGAACTCGTCGGCGGCGGCCACCGACTGCTCGCTGATCGACCACGACGGGTACAACCCCACGACGACCGTCTGCGCCACCTCGCTCGAACGGCGCTCCCACACCCCGGGGATCTCCGCGAAATACCGTGCGACATACGGTGCGAGCAGTGTGTCCTGGCCCGGACCGGCGAAGCCGCCGATGATCGCGCGGGCCGTGATGTTCGGGACGGTGTCGTCGTCGACGACGGTCGTCCACGCCCGCT
The DNA here is from genome assembly GCF_030656875.1 of Prescottella sp. R16. Lineage (NCBI taxonomy): Bacteria > Bacillati > Actinomycetota > Actinomycetes > Mycobacteriales > Nocardiaceae > Rhodococcus > Prescottella sp. R16. The sequence goes on along the minus strand of NZ_CP130943.1, from coordinate 2,983,571 downwards.
CCTTCACCGCCGTCTGCGGGCGCGCCGCCGCCGCGGCCGCCGCGTGCCGTGCCCCCGCCGCGGTCGGATCGCGGCGCGCCTCGGCGTCGATGAACGGCGTCTCCGGGCCGTCCGCGTCGACCGCGCCGGCCGCGGCCAGCGCGTGCACGAGCCGCCAGCGCAGATCGGTGTCGACGGCCAGCCCGGACAGGCCCAGCCTGGCGGGGTCGGCGTCGAGCAGTTCCTGCAGTACCTCGGTGTGCCACGCCGACAGCTGTGATCCGGCCAGAGCATTGACGAACGCCAACTGGTGGTCCGAACCGGCCTCGGACTCCCGGGCCAGCTCGAGCAGGCGGTCCGCGAATGCCGGCCAGCCGAATGCGTCCGCCCAGCCGGGCTCCGCGTACGCCGCGAGCGCGGTGTGTGCCTGCATCAGCAGCCGCTGCACCACACCGACCTCCGTCTCGGCGCCGATACCGCGCTGCACCAGGCCGACGAAGTCGCGGGCCCGCATCTCGGCCTGACGCGTCATCTCCCACGCCGCCGACCACGCCAGGGTGCGGGGGAGCGGTTCGGAGATGTCACCGATCCGGCCGATCAGGGTGTCGAGCGAATCCTGGTCCAGGCGCACCGAGCAGTACGTCAGATCATCGTCGTTGACCAGGATCAGCTTGCCGCGCGGCACCCCCACCAACTCGGGAACATCGGTGCTCGCACCCTCGACGTCCAGTTCGACCCGGTGCGTACGAACGAGTTTGCCGGTGACCGGATCGTCGTCGTAGACGCCGATCGCGAGCCGGTGCACGCGGGTCTCGCCGGCCCCCGGCTCGGCACCCTCCTGCAGGACCGCGAACGACGTGAACGTGCCGTCGGCGTCGATCCGGAAATCCGGGCGCAGAATGTTCAGGCCCGTCGTCTTGAGCCACTGCGCGCCCCAGCCGGACAGGTCGCGGCCCGACGCCTTCTCCAGTGCCCGCAGCAGATCGTCGAATGTTGCGTTGCCGTAAGCGTGCTCGGCGAAGTAGTCGCGCAGGCCCGCCATGAACGGCTCCTGGCCCACATACGCCACCAGCTGCTTGAGGACCGACGCCCCCTTCGCGTACGTGATGCCGTCGAAGTTCACCTCCACCGCCGCCAGATCCGGGATGTCCGCGGCGATCGGATGCGTCGACGGCAACTGGTCCTGCCGGTACGCCCACGACTTCTCGACGTTCGCAAACGTCGTCCACGCGTTGGTGTACTCGGTGGCCTCCGTCTGGCACAGCACCGAGGCGAACGTCGCGAACGACTCGTTGAGCCACAGGTCGTCCCACCAGCGCATCGTGACGAGATCGCCGAACCACATGTGCGCCATCTCGTGCAGCAGGGTCTCGGCGCGCCGCTCGTACGAGTAGCGGGTCACCTTGGACCGGAACACGTAGTCCTCGAGGAACGTGACCGCGCCCGCGTTCTCCATCGCGCCCGCATTGAACTCCGGCACGAACAACTGGTCGTACTTGCCGAACGCATACGGGATCCCGAAATTACGGTGGTAGAAGCCGAAGCCCTGCTTGGTCTCGGTGAACAGACGCTCGGCGTCCATGTACTCGGCGAGCGACCCACGGCAGTAGATGCCCAGCGGGATCGTGCCGTGTTCGTCGGTGTAACTGTCGGTCCACACCGCGTACGGCCCGGCGATCAGCGCCACCAGATACGTGCTCATCCGAGGCGTTGTCGCGAACACGTGCACACCGGCGTCCTCGGACACCGTCGCACCGTTCGAGATCACCTTCCACGCGGCGGGCGCCGTGACACGAATATCGAACGTGGCCTTGAGATCCGGCTGATCGAAGCACGCGAACATGCGTTTGGCGTCCGCGGTCTCGAACTGCGAGTACAGGTACACCGCATCGTCGGTGGGGTCCATGAACCGGTGCAGACCCTCACCGGTGTTCGTGTACAGGCAGTCGGCGTCGACGACCAGCTCGTTGCCCGCAGCCAGCCCGTCGAGCACGATGCCGGTGGCCTCGTCGTAGCCGGACACGTCCACGGCGTTGCCGTTGAGCGTCACCGAGTGGATCCGGTCGGCGATCAGGTCGACGAACGTCGACGCTCCCGGTGTCGCCGAGAACGTGACCGTGGTGCGGGACCGGAACGTCCGCTCACCCGGGCGGCCGGTGCCGTCGGTGAGATCGAGGTCGACGGAATAATTGTCGACCGACACCAGCGCGGACCGCTCGGCGGCCTGGTCACGGGTCAGATTCGGTGGGGCCACGAAGATCTCCTCATCACGGATGGACACGAACGACGATGACGAATCACGTCGACACCCATCCCATCACGTGACGTCAGGGCAGGAGGCCGGAGAGGGCCACACCCGGATCGGCGAGACGGCCCGGATCGACCGCGGCATCGGAGGCGACGAGCGCCTTGATGTCGTCGCCGGCATCCCAGACGTTCACGTTCATCCCGGCCAGCACCCGATTGCCGGAATCGAGCCAGAACGCCAGGAATTCGCGTTTCCCGACATCGCCGCGAGTGACGACGGACGCATACTCCGGCGCCCAACCCACGTACTCCATGCCCAGGTCGTACTGGTCGGTGAAGAAGTACGGCAGCCGCGTGTACTCCTCCGGATGCCCCACCAGCGTGGCCGCCGCGACCGCCGGCTGGTTCAGGGCATTCGCCCAGTGCTCCACCCGAACCCGCGCACCCAGCAGCGGATGCTGCTGTGCCGCGATGTCACCCACCGCGACGATGTCCGGGTCGCTCGTCGTGAGGTTCCCGTTCACCAGCACCCCGCCGTCGCCCACGGCCAGCCCCGCGGCCTCGGCGATCTCGATGTTCGCCTGCGCACCCACCGCCACCAGCACCGCGTCGGCGGGCAGCACCGTGCCGTCGCCGAGCCGGACCCCGGTCGCCCGCCCGTCCGCCGTGGTGATCTCCTCGACCTTCGCCCCGAACCGCAGATCGACGCCGTGCTGCCGGTGCAGATCCGCGAACACCGCCCCCATCTCCCGGCCGAGCGACGCCAGCAGCGGCAGTTCGGCGGCCTCGACGACCGCCACCTCCACGGCGCGGCCCCGCGCACCGGCCGCGATCTCGAGCCCGATCCAGCCGGCGCCCACGATCACCAACCGGGAGCCGGGCGTCAATGCGGCGATGAGCGCGTCGGATTCGTCGACGGTGCGCAGATAGTGCACCCTGTCGGCGTCACCGCCGGGGATCGGTGGACGCCGGGACCGCGACCCCGTCGCGAGCGCCAGCTTGTCGTAGCCGAGCGTCGAACCGTCCGGCAGCACCACCTGTTTCGCGTCCCGGTCGATCGCCGTGACGGTGGTGCCGAGCCGCACGTCGACGTGCTGGTCGCGATACCAGTCGCCCGGGCGGACGGTGAAGTCCGCCAGGGCCTTCGTGCCCGCGACGTGTTCCTTGGACAGGGGCGGACGCTCGTACGGAAGATGCTCCTCAGCACACAGCAATACGATGTTTCCGTCGAAGTCTCTGTCCCTCAAGGACTCCGCCACCTTGGCTCCGGCGAGTCCACCGCCGACGACGACGAAGGTGCGATGTGCGGGATCGTGGGAAGTCACGTGAATGCTCCGTTCCAGTGCGGTTACCGGATCTGCCCTCTCGCGGTTCTCCTCCGACACTAACCGCGGCCCGGCGTGCTCGGGAAGCAAACGCGCGCCCACGTGGTTCCCTTGAACGGGCGGGCCGTGACCCGCCGCGCACGAGATACCGGACGAGGGAGACACACGTGACCGACACGACCGCCACCACGAAGGACACCGTCGATTTCTGGTTCGACCCACTGTGCCCGTGGTGCTGGATCACCTCCCGCTGGATCCTCGAGGCCGCGACCGTTCGAGACCTGGAAGCCAACTTCCACGTCATGAGCCTTGCCGTCCTCAACGAGGGCCGCGACCTGTCCGACGACTACCGCGAGAAGCTGACCCACGCGTGGGGCCCGGTCCGGGTACTGATCGCGGCGGCGCAACAGCACGGCGACGAGATCCTGCTGCCGCTGTACACGGCGATGGGAACCCGCATCCACAACGAGAACAACAAGGACCTGCCCGCCGTGACCGCCGCAGCACTCGCCGAGGTCGGGCTGCCCGCGGACCTGGCCGCGGCCGCCGACACCGACGAGTACGACGCCGCCCTGCGCGCCAGCCACCACGCCGGCATGGACAAGGTCGGCGACGACGTCGGTACCCCCACCATCCACGTCAACGGCACCGCGTTCTTCGGGCCGGTCCTGTCCCGTATCCCGCGCGGCGAGGACGCCGGACGGGTGTGGGACGGTGCGGTGGCACTCGCGTCGTACCCGCACTTCTTCGAACTCAAGCGCAGCCGCACCGAGGATCCCGCGTTCGACTGAGCTTCCTCGAGGTCCCGCGTCGCCGGCGTGGTGGCGCCTGTCAGAATTGACGCCATGCGCGTATACCTGGGTGCCGACCACGCCGGCTTCGAACGCAAGAACCAGATCATCGAACACCTCACCGCGAACGGCCACGAGGCCGTCGACTGCGGTGCACACGAGTACGACGCCCTCGACGACTACCCGGCCTTCTGCATCGAGGCGGCCCGCCGCGTCGTCGCCGACCCGGGCAGCCTCGGCCTGGTCCTCGGCGGCAGCGGCAACGGCGAGCAGATCGCCGCGAACAAGGTGCCCGGCGCCCGCTGCGCCCTCGCGTGGAGCGTCGAGACCGCGCAGCTGGCCCGCCAGCACAACAACGCACAGCTGATCGGCATCGGCGGCCGCATGCACAGCCTCGAGGAGACCCTCGCGATCGTCGACGCCTTCCTGGCGACCCCGTGGTCGGAGGAGGAGCGGCACCAGCGTCGCATCGACATCCTCGCCGAGTACGAGAAGACCGGTGTCGCCCCGGCCGTTCCGGGCGGCGAGAAGTAACGACGTGCCCGAGGGGCACACCCTCCATCGGCTCGCACGGGAGCATCGACACAGGTTCGTCGGTGCTCCCGTGCGGGTGTCGAGCCCGCAGGGACGGTTCGAGGCCGGAGCCGCCGCCGTCGACGGCCGGACCCTCGAACGATCCGAGGCCAACGGCAAGCACCTGCTGCTGCACTTCGACGGCGGCCGCACCGTCCACGTCCACCTCGGCCTGTACGGGCGGTTCGACTTCGCGTCGACCCCGCTCGCCGACCCCGTCGGACAGGTCCGGATGCGGATGATCGGCGCCGCATCGGGCGCCGACCTGCGCGGCCCCACCGCGTGCGACATCTACGACGCCACCCAGATCGCCGCCCTCGAAGCGAGACTCGGCCCCGACCCGCTGCGCGCCGACGCCGACCCGGACCGGGCGTGGCAGCGGATCTCCCGTTCCCGCACCCCGATCGGGGCGCTGCTCCTGGACCAGTCGGTCCTCGCCGGCGTCGGCAACGTGTACCGCGCCGAAGTCCTCTTCCGGCACGGCATCCACCCCGATCGGCCCGGACGGCACGTCGGCCGCGCCGACTGGGACGCGATGTGGACCGACCTCGTCGCACTCATGGCCGTCGGCGTCGACGCCGGGGTCATGCACGTCGTGCGCCCCGAACACGACCACGGTGCCCCGTCGTACGCGCCGGACCGGCCCCGCACCTACGTCTACCGCAGAACAGGATCGGCGTGCCGCATCTGCGGCACGCCGATCGCTCACACGGTCATGAAGGGCCGGAACCTGTTCTGGTGTCCCGGCTGCCAGCCGGACTAGAAGTCCCCGAAGTCCATTCCGCCGCCGTCGAAGCCGCCACCGAAGTCGTTGCCGCCCCAGTCGCTGCCGCCGTCGCCCATGGCACCGTAGTCGGTGTCGCCGCCCGAGTAGTCGTCCCCGCCACCGAAGTCGTCACCACCCGCATCGCCGCCACCGGCGTCGGAGCCGTCGCCGGCACCGCTCTCGAACGACTGCGCGTCGTACGGGACGCCTGCCATGCCGGAGAACATGGCCGAGAACAGGAGCATCGAACCGACACCCCACGCGCCCGCGACGAGGGCCGGCTTCCACCACGGCTCGGAGTACCAGCCGGCGGGGACGGGGCGTCCGGCGACGCGGCCGCCGGGGTAATAGTTCGGGGTGGCCGCGGACGGGTTCGGCGACGCCGACACCTGCCGGCCCTCGAACTCGATCTTCCGGTCCTCGGTGACGGCACCGGCGGACTGCTGGCCGTCGATGCTCGGAATCTCGGGGCCGGGATCCATGTCCATCGCGGTCCGCGCGGCCCGGATGTAGTAGAGGCCCTCGAGTGCGGTCTGCTTGGCCAGTCGCGCCTGCACCGGGGTCGCGGCCTGCTCGATCTGCGAACCGGCGGCGGTGTAGCGCTCGGACGCGTCGGCGAGTGCCTGCTTGGCGGCGTCGTTGCTGCCGACGAGGTTGTAGACCTGTCCGCCGAGACGCTCGATCGCCTGGCGAGCGTCCGCCTTGGCGTCGTCGAGACGGTTCGCCGAATGGCCCCGGTTCCTGTTCTGGCTCTTCGCGACCAGGAGGACGACGACAGCAAGGACGGCGACGATGAGGAGGAATTCCACGGGATGCCTTCCGGAGGCGGCAAATCGGACAACATCCAGGGTACCGGGGCTCGACGCCGACAGGTCGGCGTCGAGCCCCGGATCGAGACGAAATCGTTGGTGGGACGAGTGGTGTCACGCGCCGGCGGCGGCGTTCAACCGTTCGAGCGTGCCCGTCGCCTCCAGATACTCCTGCACCCAGCGTTCGATGACGGCCGACGTCTTCTCCACCTTCGTCAGCTGGCCGACGACCTGACCGACCGGGTTGAACGCGACGTCGACGGTCTCGTCCGGGTACTTGTGGGTCGCGGCCACGGCCATCCCGGACACCATGTACTGCAGCGGCATGCCGAGTGGCTCCGGGTTGCCCTCCTGCTCCCACGCCTCGGTCCAGTCGTTGCGCAGCATGCGGCACGGCTTGCCGGTGAACGAGCGGCTGCGGACCGTGTCGCGGCTGGTCGCGTTCGCGTACGCGGCCTGCTGGACGGCGGTGTTCTCGGCCTCCTCGACCATCAACCACTGCGAGCCCGACCATGCGCCCTGCGCACCCAGGGCCAGCGCGGCCGCGATCTGCTGGCCGCTGCCGATGCCGCCGGCCGCGAGCACCGGCACCGGCGCGACCTCCTTGACGACCTGCGGCCACAGCACGATCGAGCCGACCTCGCCGCAGTGGCCGCCGCCCTCACCGCCCTGCGCGATGATGATGTCGACGCCGGCGTCCGCGTGCTTGCGGGCCTGATAGGGGGAGCCGCACAGGGCGGCGACCTTGCGGCCGGCGGCATGAATGTGCTCGATCATCTCGACGGGCGGGGTGCCGAGCGCGTTCGCGATGAGCGTCACCTTCGGATGCTGCAGTGCCACCTCGACCTGTGGGGTGGCCGTCGCCTCCGTCCAGCCGAGCAACTGCAGGGCGTTGTCCTCGCCGGGAGCGGGCAGGGGCACGCCGTGGTCGGTGAGGATCTTGCGGCCGAAGTTCAGGGTCTCCTGCGGCACCATCTTCTGCAGCATCGTCGTCAACTCGTCCGCGGACAGGTTCGAGTCCATGCCCTCGTACTTGCCGGGAACGACGATGTCGACGCCGTACGGGCGGTCGCCGATGTGCTCGTCGATCCACTTCAGCTCGATCTCGAGCTCCTCCGGTGTGAAACCGACGGCGCCGAGGACGCCGAATCCGCCGGCCTTGGCGACTGCGACCACGACGTCACGGCAATGGGTGAACGCGAAGATCGGGAACTCGATCCCGAGGTCGTCGCAGAGAGGGGTGTGCATCCGGGCGCTCCTTGCGTGAGGGCCTCCACCGGCCCGTGCCGGGCGGGGAACCGACAGAAATCTGTAACAGGTTCCAACTTAGGGCGGGGGAGCGGTGCGGGGTGGGGAAACGCCCGAAACGTGCGAGGTCGATCCGGAACCGATCGGATCGGAAAGTGTGCTGCGTCACATGTGCGACGGCCGTGGCGGCGACGTGAAAAAACCCCGGTCCGCCTGCGTTTCCGCAGGCGAACCGGGGTTTCCCTCGTGGAGGGGATGACGGGAATCGAACCCGCGTAATCAGTTTGGAAGACTGAGGCTCTACCATTGAGCTACATCCCCGCGCATACGACATTGTGGGATCGCCAGTGATGCCGTGTGCGAAAACAGACTGTACCCACCTCGCTTTGGAATTCCTAATCGGGGAGCCGTAGGATTCTGCGCGGGTCGTCGCGAGGATTGCGAAGTCCTGGTTCGAACGGGGTGTGGCGCAGCTTGGTAGCGCATCCGCTTTGGGAGCGGAGGGTCGCAGGTTCAAATCCTGTCACCCCGACCAACATGTGCGGCGGGGCCGGAAACGGTCCTCGCCGCACAGCGGTACCGGACATCGAACAACGAGCACCACCACATGAAGGAGTCAGATCCGTGAAGAGCACCGTCGAGCAGCTCAGCCCGACGCGAGTCCGTATCAACGTTGAGGTGCCCTTCGAGGAGCTCAAGTCTGATTTCGACAAGGTCTACAAGACGCTCGCGCAGCAGGTTCGTCTCCCCGGCTTCCGCCCGGGCAAGGCTCCGTCCAAGCTGATCGAGGCCCGCGTCGGCCGTGGCACCGTGCTCGAGCAGGTCGTCAACGACGCCCTGCCGGCCCGCTACTCGGAGGCCGTCTCGGCCAACGACCTGAAGGTCATCGGCCAGCCGGAGATCGAGCTCACCAAGCTCGAGGACGGCCAGGAGTTCACCTTCACCGCCGAGGTCGACGTCCGCCCCGAGATCACCCTCCCGGACTTCGCGACCGTCGCCGTCGAGGTCGACCCGATCGAGGTCACCGACGAGGCCGTCGCCGAGCAGCTGCTGTCGCTGCGCCAGCGTTTCGGCACCCTCAAGGGCGTCGAGCGGGCCGTGCAGGACGGCGACTTCGTGTCGATCGACCTGTCGGCCACCGTCGACGGCGAGGCCGTTCCGGAGGCCGCCACCGAGGGCCTGTCCCACGAGGTCGGCTCCGGTCAGCTGATCGAGGGCCTCGACGAGGCCGTCATCGGCCTCGAGGCCGACGGCTCGAAGGACTTCACGTCCAAGCTGGTCGCGGGTGAGCACGCCGGCAAGGACGCGGTCATCACCGTCACCGTGAAGTCGGTCAAGGAGCGCGAGCTGCCCGAGGCCGACGACGAGTTCGCCCAGATGGCGAGCGAGTTCGACACCCTCGCCGAGCTGGAGGCCGACCTGCGCGAGCGCGTCGGACGCGTCCGCAAGGTCGAGCAGGCCGGTCAGATCCGCGACAAGGTGCTCGAGCACCTGCTCGACACCGTCGAGGTTCCGCTGCCCGAGGCCGTCGTCAAGGCCGAGGTCGACGCCGCCCTGCACGACGCCATCCACGGTCTCGACCACGACGAGGCGAAGCTCGCCGAGATGCTCGAGTCGCAGGGCACCACGCGTGAGCAGTTCGACGCCGACGCCAAGGAGGCTGCCGAGCGTTCGGTGAAGACGCAGCTGCTGCTCGACGCGATCGCCGACGCCGCCGGCACCACCGTCGGCCAGGACGAGCTCACCGAGCGCATCCTGTTCCAGGCGCAGCGCTACGGCATGGCTCCGGAGCAGTTCATCCAGCAGATCCAGCAGGCCAACCAGCTCGGTGCCGTCTTCGCCGACGTCCGCCGCGGCAAGGCCCTCGCGGGTGTCGTCGAGGCCGCGACCGTCACCGACACCACCGGTGCGGCGGTCGACACGGCCGAGATGTTCGGTACGGCTTCGGACGACGCTGCCGAGGACGAGACTGCCGCGGACGCCGAGGCGGCCGAGAAGGAGTAGTTCTCCGGCGGCGGTGACGCCGCCTGTGGGAAAAGACTTTTCCGCTTTCAGCGAAGTAGGGCGGCACCGGGACTCCGGTGCCGCCCTACTTCGTTAGTGTCTGTGTCAGGAACAACGATCTTTCGAGAAGGCAGGTACCGTGACTTACCAGAATCCCGCCATGACCTCGGCCACTTCCGGCCTGAATCTCAGCGACTCGGTGTACGAACGCCTCCTTCGTGAGCGCATCATCTTCCTCGGTACGCAGGTGGACGACGACATCGCGAACAAGCTGTGCGCCCAGATCCTGCTGCTGTCGGCGGAGGATCCGACGCGTGACATCAGCCTGTACATCAACTCGCCGGGCGGGTCGGTCACGGCGGGCATGGCCATCTACGACACGATGCAGTTCGCCGAGTGCGACGTCGCGACGTTCGGCATGGGCCTGGCTGCGTCGATGGGCCAGTTCCTGCTCTCGGCCGGCACCAAGGGCAAGCGGTACGCGCTGCCGCACGCGCGGATCATGATGCACCAGCCGTCCGCCGGTATCGGTGGCACCGCGTCCGACATCGCGATCATGGCGGAGCAGTTCGCGCACACCAAGCGGGAAATGGCTCAGCTGATCGCCGAGCACACCGGTCAGACCGTCGAGCAGATCACCGCAGACTCCGATCGTGACCGCTGGTTCACGGCTCAGGAAGCGCTCGAGTACGGATTCGTCGACCACGTCGTCTCCCGTGCCCGGCAGGCCGGTGGCGCAGGCAACTAGCCGCCCGCCGTCCCGTCCCCGAAGCCCAGACCATTCTTGGAGAACTGATGACCAACATGTTCGATCCTCGCGCACTCGGCGGCCAGGCCCCGGCCGGTGCCCAGTCCCGCTACATCCTGCCGTCGTTCATCGAGCACTCCAGCTACGGCGTCAAGGAGTCCAACCCGTACAACAAGCTGTTCGAGGAGCGCATCATCTTCCTCGGCACGCAGGTGGACGACGCCTCCGCGAACGACATCATGGCGCAGCTGCTGGTCCTCGAGTCGCTCGATCCGGACCGCGACATCACGATGTACATCAACTCGCCGGGTGGCTCGTTCACGTCGCTCATGGCGATCTACGACACGATGCAGTACGTGCGCGCCGACATCACGACGGTGTGCCTCGGGCAGGCGGCGTCGGCGGCAGCGGTGCTGCTCGCGGCCGGCACCCCCGGTAAGCGTCTCGCGCTGCCCAACGCCCGCGTGCTGATCCACCAGCCCGCCACGGGCGGCATCCAGGGTCAGGTCTCGGACCTCGAGATCCAGGCCGCCGAGATCGAGCGGATGCGCCGTCTGATGGAGACGACCCTCGGCCGGCACACCGGCAAGGATCCCGAGGTGATCCGCAAGGACACCGATCGCGACAAGATCCTCACGGCCGAGGAGGCCAAGGAGTACGGGATCATCGACAACGTGCTCGAGTACCGAAAGTTGTCCGCCCAGAAGTGATGTGGCGCCCCCGGCCCGTCGGTCGCACGAAGGATCCGTGTGACCGGCGTGCCGGGGATTCGTAGCGGCCGGGCCGCAACACGCGTGAACGGTCGACCCCGTTCCGGATCTGCGGGTACGGTCTCACCAGGAGCTCTCGAACCCGGTGGGGGAGGCGGAACCGCCGTACGGTGGAACTCGCGGACCGTGACGGGCTCGCACGGAGACAAGGAAGTAGGGACCTAACGAGATGGCACGCATCGGTGACGGCGGCGATCTGCTCAAGTGCTCGTTCTGCGGCAAGAGCCAGAAGCAGGTCAAGAAGCTCATTGCGGGACCTGGGGTCTACATCTGCGACGAATGCATCGATCTGTGCAACGAGATCATCGAGGAAGAACTCGCCGAGTCGAGCGAGGTGAAGCTCGACGAACTGCCGAAGCCGGCCGAGATCCGGGACTTCCTGGAGAACTACGTGATCGGCCAGGATGCCGCGAAGCGGACGCTCGCGGTCGCCGTCTACAACCACTACAAGCGCATCCAGGCCGGTGACCGTGGCCGGGACGCGCGCGGCGAGACCGTCGAACTGGCGAAGTCGAACATTCTGATGCTCGGCCCGACGGGCTGCGGCAAGACGTATCTGGCGCAGACGCTCGCGAAGATGCTCAACGTGCCGTTCGCGATCGCCGACGCCACCGCACTCACCGAGGCCGGCTACGTCGGTGAGGACGTCGAGAACATCCTCCTGAAGTTGATCCAGGCCGCCGACTACGACGTCAAGCGTGCCGAGACCGGCATCATCTACATCGACGAGGTCGACAAGATCGCTCGTAAGTCGGAGAACCCGTCGATCACCCGCGACGTGTCCGGTGAGGGTGTGCAGCAGGCGCTGCTGAAGATCCTCGAGGGTACGCAGGCGAGTGTTCCGCCGCAGGGCGGACGCAAGCATCCGCATCAGGAATTCATTCAGATCGACACGACCAACGTGCTGTTCATCGTCGCCGGTGCGTTCGCGGGCCTCGAGAAGATCGTCTCCGACCGGGTCGGCAAGCGGGGTATCGGTTTCGGTGCCGAGGTCCGCTCCAAGGCGGAGATCGACACGCAGGACCACTTCTCCGAGGTCCTGCCCGAGGATCTCATCAAGTTCGGGCTGATCCCCGAGTTCATCGGCCGGCTGCCTGTCGTGGCGTCGGTGACGAGCCTCGACAAGGAATCGCTCGTGCAGATCCTGTCCGAGCCGAAGAATGCACTCGTCAAGCAGTATTCGCGGCTGTTCGACATGGACGGGGTGGAGTTGGAGTTCACTGCCGACGCCCTCGAGGCGGTGGCGGATCAGGCGATCCTCCGGGGCACCGGCGCCCGCGGCCTGCGCGCCATCATGGAGGAAGTGCTGCAGCCGGTGATGTACGACATCCCGAGCCGTGACGACGTCGAGAAGGTCGTCGTGACCGCCGAGACCGTCAACGACAACGTGCTCCCGACGATCGTGCCCCGCAAGACGGACCGCGAGCGCCGCGACAAGTCGGCCTGACACCGGCCGCGACAACGCGGACATCCACGACATCGACACAACAGCACTGCCCCCGATCTCCGCGCGGAGGTCGGGGGCAGTGCCGTTTTCACGGGGTCGGCCGAGCTGAAGGGACCCTTCGTACGTGCTCGGCGCACAAAGGGTCCCTTCGGCTTCAGGCGGAGACGTTCGCCTTGTTTTCCTTGCTCAGCAGATCGAGCGCGATGTCGACGATCATGTCTTCCTGGCCGCCGACGAGGCTGCGCTTGCCGACCTCGAGGAGGATGGTGCGGGCGTCGAGGCCGTAGTCCGCGGCCGCCTTCTCGGCGTGCCGCAGGAAGCTCGAGTACACGCCGGCGTAGCCGAGGGTGAGGGTCTCGCGGTCGACGCGGACCGGACGATCCTGCAGCGGTCGGACGATGTCGTCGGCCGCATCCATCAGCTTGAACACGTCGCAGCCGTGCTCCCAGCCGTACAGGTCGGCGACACCGATGAACGCCTCGATCGGGCAGTTGCCGGCACCGGCGCCCTGACCCGCGAGGGAGGCGTCGACGCGGTACACGCCGTTCTCGACGGCGACGACGCTGTTGGCCACCGACAGCGACAGGTTCTCGTGCGCGTGGATGCCGATCTGGGTGTCGGCGTCGAGGACGTCCCGGTAGGCCTTGATGCGGGCGCGGACGTCGTCCATCGTCAGGCGTCCGCCCGAGTCGGTGACGTACACGCAGTGCGCGCCGTACGACTCCATGAGCTTGGCCTGCTGGGCCAGCAGTTCGGGGGCGGCCATGTGGCTCATCATGAGGAAGCCGGACACGTCCATGCCCAGCTCGCGGGCCTTCGCGATGTGCTGTGCGGAGACGTCGGCCTCGGTGCAGTGCGTCGCGATGCGAACCGACTGCACACCCAGCTTGTGGGCGTGCTCGAGCTCCTCGATGGTGCCGATGCCGGGCAGCAGCAGCGTCGTGAGCTTCGCGTTCTTCACGGCACCGGCGGCGGCCTCGATCCACTCCCAGTCGGTGTTCGAGCCCGGGCCGTAGTTGAGCGAGCCACCGGCGATGCCGTCACCGTGGGAGACCTCGATGGCGTCGACGCCGGCCTCGTCGAGGGCGGTGACGATCTTGGCCACGTTCTCCGGGGACATCCGGTGCCGGACGGCGTGCATGCCGTCGCGCAGGGTGACGTCCTGGATGTAGATCTTGGTGGACACGCTCAGACCTCCGCGGGGGTGTTGGTGCGCGCGGCGATCAGACGGCGCGCGATGGACTCGGCGGTGCGCTGGGCGGCCGAGGTCATGATGTCGAGGTTGCCGGCGTACGCGGGCAGGTAGTCGGCCGCGCCCTCGACCTCGAGGAACACGGTGACCTTCGTGGTGACCGGGCCCGAGCCCTCGGGCAGCAGGGTGTGGACCGGTTCGTCGGCGGCGACCGGCGTGAACTGGACCTCCTGCTTGAGGCGGTAACCGGGCACGTACTCGGCGACCCGGGCGGCCATCTCCTTGACGGAGGCGCGGATGGCCTCCTGGTCGGCGTCGCCGACGAGTGCGAGAACGGTGTCGCGCATGAGCATGGGCGGCTCGGCCGGGTTCAAGATGATGATGGCCTTGCCGCGGCCTGCGCCGCCGACCTGCTGGATGGCGTTCGACGTGGTCTCGGTGAACTCGTCGATGTTCGCGCGGGTGCCGGGGCCGGCCGACTTCGAGGAGATCGAGGCGACGATCTCGGCGTAGGGGACCGGGGTGACGGCGGAGATGGCGGCGACCATCGGGATGGTGGCCTGGCCACCGCACGTGACCATGTTGAGGTTGTCGAGGTCCTCGTCGAGGTGCTCCTCGAGGTTCACCGGCGGCACCACGAACGGGCCGATCGCGGCCGGGGTGAGGTCGATGATCTTCTTGCCGTACGGGGCGAGCTTCTCGCAGTTGGAGATGTGCGCCTTGGCGGAGGTCGCGTCGAGCACGATGTCGATCTGGTCGAAACCGTCGAGCGCGATGAGACCGTCGACGCCCTCCGAGGTGGTGGGCACGCCGAGACGCTCGGCGCGGGCCAGGCCGTCGGACGTGGGATCGATGCCGACCATGGCACCCATCTCGAGCACGTCGGACTTGTTCAGGACCTTGATCATCAGGTCGGTGCCGATGTTGCCCGGCCCGATGATGGCGACCCGAATCTTCTTCGAATCAGCGTTGTTCGTCACGATTGTCACGATTCCTTCCGGGAGAAAACTGCGGTGACGGAGCCGAGGGTGGACAGCTCGGCGCGGATGGTCACGCCGGGCGCGGCGGGAACCATGGGACCCAGGGCGCCGGAGAGCACGACCTGGCCGGCGCGCAGCGGCTGACCGTACTCGCGGGCGGTACGGGCGAGCCACTGCAGTGCGATCAGCGGATCGCCGAGGCAGGCCTCGCCGTTGCCCTCGGAGACGAGTTCGTCGTCGGCGTACATCTTCATCACGACGTCCTTGGGCTCGAACTCGTCGAGCGTGACCCACTTGTCGCCGAGCACGTACAGGCCGGACGACGCATTGTCGGCGACAGTGTCGGTGATGAGGATCTTCCAGTTCTCGATGCGGCTGTCGACGAGTTCGAGGGCCGCGACGGCGCCGGTGACGGCCGCACGGATCTGGTCGAGGTCGAGATCGCCCTCGGCGAGGTCGGCACCGAGACGGAACGCGACCTCGGCCTCGGCCTTGGGCTGGAGCATCCGCTCGGTCGGCACCTCGGGCAGGTCGGAGACGTCCATGTTGTCGAACAGGACACCGAAGTCCGGCTGGTCGACGCCGAGCTGGGTCTGCACGGCCAGCGACGTCGCACCGATCTTGCGGCCGACGACGACGGCACCGTCGGCGATCTGCCAGTCGATCAGCTTCTGCTGGACGCGGTAGGCGACGCCGATGTCGGACGGGCCGATGAGGTCGTTGATCGGTGCGCAGGCGACGCCGGTCTGGGCTGCGGTGGCGAGGCGCTTCGCGGCCTGGGTGATCGCCTCTTCGGAGATCGTAGGTGCGGTGTCAGGCATGGATGTCCTTGTCGTGGGTTGTGCGTGATTACGACTGTGCGTGACGATGCCCGCCGCGCGCGAGCATTCGGTTTCGCTGAGCGGAACTTACCTGTCGGTGCGGGTTTCCCGGCGGTGTGTCCCGCTGTGTGGTACCTGTCGAGTGGGGCCCGTACCGAGGAACTCAGGAGGCCGGCGTGCCCGATTACGGTAGAGCTGTCGCATTCGGTCACTTCCCGACTCCCGCCGCGGACGACCCCGCTGCGCTCGTGCGGTCCGCGGTGCTGTGTGACGAACTGGGATTCGACCTGATCGGGATCCAGGACCATCCGTACCAGGCCCGGTTCCTCGACGCGTGGACTCTGCTGTCCGTGCTCGGGGCCCGCACCAGTCGCGTGACACTGTTCCCGGACGTGGCGAGCCTGCCGCTGCGGCCGCCGGCGGTGCTGGCGAAGGCTGCGGCCAGTCTCGATCTGCTCACCGGCGGTCGGGTCGAACTGGGGTTGGGCACGGGCGCGTTCTGGGACGCGATCGCCGCGATGGGTGGGCCGCGCCGCACGCCGGGGGACGCGGTGTCGGCGTTGGCAGAGGCGATCGACGTGGCCCGGCAGATGTGGAGCGGGGAGCGCTCGGTGCGGTACAGCGGTGACTTCTACTCGCTCTCCGGCGTGCATCCGGGACCGGTACCGGCGCATCCGATCGGCATCTGGGTCGGCGGCTACAAGCCGCGCATGCTGAGGTTGGTGGGGAGCACGGCCGACGGGTGGCTGCCGTCGCTCGGGTTCGTCGACGTGCCGGGGATCGCCGAGGCGAGCAAACGCATCGACGACGCCGCCGGGGAAGCCGGACGGGCACCGTCGGACATCCGTCGCATCCTCAATATCAACGGCAAGTCGAATCGGGACGCCCTGGTCGACCTGTGCACGTCGCTCGCGGTCGAGCACGGTATCGACACGTTCGTGCTCGACTCCGACGGCACCGAGGCCGACCTGCGTGCCCTCGCCGAGGAAACGATTCCGGCGATCCGGCGGGCCGTCGCCCACGAACGTGGCTGACGGGGTGCGGTCAGTCCTGCCGCAGGTTGTCCCGGCGGGCGAGAGTGGCCGCGATACCGGCGGCCGCGGCCCGCACCTGGTGGGTGTGTGCCTCGGGCCGGAAGCGGGTGACGGGGCCGGTCACACTGACACCGGCGACCGGCCGGTCGTCGGCGTCGAGGATCGCGGCCGACACGCACACGATGCCGACCGCCGACTCCTCGTACTCGAACGCCACCCCCGTCTCGAGGATCGTCTCGAGCTGTCGGGCGAGCAGGCCCGGGGTGGTGATGGTGCGCGGCCCACGCCGCGGCAGCGGCCCGGACAGGGTGCGGGCCTTCAGGTCGGCCGGGGCGTGCGCGAGCATCGCCTTCCCGATCGCGGTGCAGTACAACGGCATCCGGCCACCGATCCGCGACGGAGACGCGGCCTGCCGGTGCCCGCCGATCTTCGCGACGTACACCACCTCGTCGCCCTCGAGTACCCCCAGGTGCACGGTCTCGTGGGTGCGCTCCCGCAGGTCCTCGAGAAACGGGGTGGCCACCTCGATGAGGCCGCGTTCGACGGAGGCGCGCATGCCCAGTTCGAACAGGTGCCGGCCCAGCCGGTAGCCGGCCCCGGACCGGTCGACGAGTCGGCTGCCCACCAGTTCGGCGAGCAGGCGGTGCAGCGTCGTCTTGTGCAGCCCGGTCCGGCGGACGAGTTCGGTGAAGCTCACCCAGTGGTCCTCGGCGGTGAACGCGTCGAGGACGACGACGACCTTGCCGATCACGGTGTTGGGGACGCCCTCGGAGCCGGTCACGGGATCGCCGACCGGATCGTCACGTGGCCCGCAGCAGCGCGACCGCGAGCGAGTTCAGCTCGATCTCGAACGCGGCCAGGTCGGGGGCGCCGCCGCTCACCGATTCCCGCTCCCACGACGCGAGCCCCGAGACGACGAACCGGGCCATGAGGGCCACCCGCCGGGCCCGGACGCTCTCGTCGAGGTGGGTGAGCTGTGCGCGGAGCCGCTCGAACAGTCCCTGCAGGATGTTCATACCGCCGACCCGCGGGAACCTCGGATCCTCCGGGTCGAGCGCCGTCGGACTGCTCACGAAATCCAGGTGGATGCCGGTGAGCCACTGTTCGTTGAAACGTGCCCAGTACGACGGTTCGGACGACTCGATCTCCACGACGAACGGGTGGATGTAGGCATGAACGAGGGCTGCCAGGGTGTCCACGGTGGTGTCGTCGGCGGGTGACTCGGCGTGATCCAGGGTCGAGAGCATCTCGGCGCGATGCGCATTGACGGTGTCCATGTGGGTGAGCCACACCGCCTCGAGCAGCCCGTCCCACGTGCCGAAATGGTAGGTGATCGCCGAGTTGTTCCGCTGCCCGGCCGTTCTCACGATCTCGCGGGCGGACACTCCGTGGAGTCCGCGCTCGGCGATGAGTCGTTCGGCGACACGGATGAGCATGTCGCGTCCATTGGGCGAGTGCATGACGGTCAGAGTATCCAATGCACTATGTTCACCAAGTTGAGACAAAGTTCTTAATCTGGAGGTGTTCTGTGTTCCGACCGTCGTCGACGAATCAGCGACGTACCGGTACCACCCGTGCCGGTGTTCTCACCGCCGTCGCGGCCACGACCGTCGCGCTGGTGGCCTCGGGCTGCAGCAGCGGCCCGTCGAACGAGAGTGCGGCCGCGACGCTCGAACCCGGGCAGTTGCTGTCGGTCCAGGAACTGCGCGGTACCCCGGTGCTGCCCAGCGCCGGCCGCAGCGAACTGATCACGTACGCGTCGCAGAACGCGCAGGGCGACCCCGTGGTCGTCTCCGGCACGGTGTCGATCCCGTCCGGTGCGGCGCCCGAAGGCGGCTTCCCGGTGATCAGCTGGGCCCACGGCACCACCGGTGTCTCCGACATCTGCGCGCCGTCCGCCGACACGATCGACGGCTTCGCACACGACTACCTGGCCGGCGTCGACCAGACCCTCGACAAGTACGTCGCCGACGGTTACGTCGTGGTCCGGACCGACTACGTCGGCATGGGTACTCCCGGCGGCCACCCGTACATGGACGGCGGCACCGAGGCCAACGCGGTCACCGACATCGTCCGGGCCAGCCGCGAACTCGACGATGCGGTCGGCACCCAGTGGTACGCGATGGGACACAGCCAGGGTGGGCACGCGGCCGTGTTCACCGCGGCGCAGGGCGCCGACCGGGCACCGGAACTCGACCTGCGCGGGGCGATCGCGATCGCCCCGGGCAACGACATCAGCGAGACCCCGCAGTACCTCGCGGCCGGTACCCCCGAGGTGGCGCCCGCCCTCGCGTTCCTGCCGCTGATCCTGCTGGGCGCCGAGGCCGCCGATCCGTCGATCGTCGCCGACGACTACGTCACCCCGGAGGCGCAGGTGCTGCTCACCGCGGCCCGCACCAGCTGCGTCGGGCAGATCCGCGACGTCATCGGGCAGGTCCCGCCGGACAAGGCGTTCGCGCCCGGCGTCGATCTCGGCAAACTCACCGACTACCTGAAGGCGCAGGCGCCCGGGGCGGTCACACCGACCGTGCCGACACTGGTACTGCAGGGCACGGCGGACACGCTCGTCACCGAGGCCATGAGCAGCTCGCTCGTGAAGAGCCTGTGCAGCAACGGCAGCGAGGTCGCGTACAAGACGTACGAGGGTGCCGACCACCGGGCGGCGATCCCCGCCTCGTACGACGACGCGTCGCAGTTCATGTCGGCGCTCGCGAACGGCGAGAAGCCGGCCGGCACCTGCTAGAGGAGGATGCGCTGCTCGCCGGAATAGACGTTCATCGTCTCCCCGCGCAGGAATCCGGCGAGCGTCATCCCGCGGTCGCGGGCCAGGTCCACGGCCAGTGACGACGGTGCCGACACCGCCCCGAGCACCGGCACCCCCGCGACCGCGGCCTTCTGCGCCAGTTCGAACGATGCGCGCCCGCTCACCACGAGAACCGCGTCGAACAGGGGGACCCGGTTCTCGGTGAGCGCCCAGCCGAGAACCTTGTCGACGGCGTTGTGCCGGCCCACGTCCTCGCGCACCGCGAGCAGGGTGCCGTCGGCGGTGAACAACCCGGCCGCATGCAGGCCGCCGGTGGCGTCGAACACCCGCTGGTGGCTGCGCAACGTCTCCGGCAGTGTCGACAGGGTCGCCGCGGAGATCTCGAAGCTGCTGTCGGACAGGTCGAATCGGCTGCGGACCGCGACCTCGTCGAGCGACGCCTTGCCGCACACCCCGCATGCCGACGTGGTGAGGAACGCGCGCCGGCCCCGCTCACCGGGATCGGGGACACCGGCCGCCAACGCGACGTCGAGCACGTTGTAGGTGTTGGCGCCGTCGGCGTCGACCCCGTCGCAGTAGCGCACCACCGCCACATCGGCGGCCGTCGCGACGATCCCCTCGGTGAGCAGGAATCCGTGCACGAGTTCGACGTCGTTGCCGGGGGTGCGCATCGTGACGGTGAGCGAGCGGCCGTCGAGACGGATCTCGAGCGGCTCCTCGA
Source organism: Prescottella sp. R16 (assembly GCF_030656875.1). Classification (NCBI taxonomy): domain Bacteria; kingdom Bacillati; phylum Actinomycetota; class Actinomycetes; order Mycobacteriales; family Nocardiaceae; genus Rhodococcus; species Prescottella sp. R16. The sequence goes on along the minus strand of NZ_CP130943.1, from coordinate 2,963,352 downwards.
CGGCCAGCGCATCCGGGCGGCGGCGGGTGCCGTCGGCGGTGATGCGCAGGACGGGGCGTCGGGCGGTGACCCGTCCCATCTAGCTGTTCCCGACGGGATCGAGTCGGACGACGATCGCCTTCGACACCGGTGTGTTCGATTTGGCCGCAACATGATCGAGCGGCACCAGCGGGTTGGTCTCCGGGTAGTAGGCGGCCGCGTTGCCGCGCGGCGTGCTGTACTCGACGACGCGGAATCCGTGCACCCGACGCTCCTCGAGCCGGCCGTCGGCGGTGGTCCACTCCGAGACGATGTCGACGATCTGCCCGTCGTGCAGGCCGAGTTCGGCGATGTCGGGGGCGCTGACGAAGACCACCTTGCGGCCGTTCTTGATGCCGCGGTAACGGTCGTCGAGGCCGTAGACGGTGGTGTTGTACTGGTCGTGGCTGCGCAGGGTCTGCAGGATCAGCCGGCCGGCCGGGGTGGGCACCCATTCGAGCGGGCTGACCGTGAAATTGGCTTTGCCGGTGTGGGTGGGGAACTCCCGCGAATCCCGTGGCGGATGCGGCAACTGGAAACCGTCCGGGCGGCGTACCCGCACGTTGTAGTCCTCGAAGCCGGGCACCACCCGCGAGATGGAGTCCCGGATCAGGTCGTAGTCGGCCTCGAACCGGCGCCACGGCACCGGGTGGTCGGCCCCGAGCAGCTCCCGCGCCAGCTGGCACACGATGGCGATCTCGCTGCGCAGGTGCTCGCTCACCGGGTGCAGACGTCCCCGCGACAGGTGCACCATCGACATCGAATCCTCCACCGACACCGCCTGTTTCCCGGTGTCCTGGACGTCGAGGTCGGTGCGGCCCAGCGTCGGCAGGATCAGTGCGGTGCGCCCGTGCACCACGTGGCTGCGGTTGAGCTTCGTCGACACCTGCACCGTCAGTTCGCAGTTGCGCAGCGCCTGCTCGGTGGCGGCGGTGTCCGGGGTCGCGGACACGAAGTTGCCGCCCATCGCCACGAACACGCGGGCGCGGCCGTCCCGCATCGCGCGGATCGCGTCGACGGTGTCGAACCCGTGGCTGCGGGGACTGGAGATACCGAACTCGGCGTCGAGTGCAGCGAGGAACTCCTCGGGCATCTGCTCCCAGATCCCCATCGTTCGATCGCCCTGCACGTTGGAATGTCCGCGCACCGGGCACACCCCGGCACCGGTCTTGCCGATCATGCCGCGGGCCAACAGCACGTTGACCGTCTCCTGGATGGTGGCGACGGCGTGCGCATGCTGCGTCAGGCCCATCGCCCAGCACACGACCGTGCGCTCCGAGGCGGCCAGCGCGGCAGCGGTCTCGTCGAGCTGACGCCGGGTCAGGCCCGTGGCCAGGGCGACGGTGTCGAGGTCGACGGCCCGCACGTGTGCCGCCCAGTCGTCGAACCCGGCGCAGTGCGCGTCGACGAACGCCCGGTCGACCACCGAACCCGGGTTGCGGTCGTCGGCCTCGAGCAGCAGCCGTCCCAGCCCCTGGAACAGGGCCATGTCGCCGCCGAGCCGGATCTGCAGGAACTCGTCGGCGATGGGGACGCCGTGGCCGACGACACCGCCGACCTTCTGCGGGTCCTTGAACCGGAGCAGCCCGGCCTCGGGCAGCGGATTGATCGCAATGATCTTCGCGCCGTTGGCCTTCGCCTTCTCCAGCGTCGACAGCATCCGCGGATGATTGGTGCCGGGGTTCTGTCCCGCGATGAGAATCAGGTCGGCCTGCTCGAGGTCGGGAACCGTCACCGAGCCCTTCCCGATCCCGATCGTCTCCGTCAGGGCACTGCCGGACGACTCGTGGCACATGTTGGAGCAGTCCGGCAGGTTGTTGGTGCCGAAACTCCGGATCATCGCCTGGTACACGAACGCGGCCTCGTTGCTGGTGCGGCCCGACGTGTAGAACACCGCCTCGTCGGGGGAGTCGAGGCCCCGCAGATGCTCGGCGATCAGCCGGTACGCGTCGTCCCAGCCGATCGGTTCGTACCGGTCGCCACCGGGCCGCACCACCATCGGATGCGTGATCCGGCCCTGCTGGCCCAACCAGTAGTCGGTGCGCTCGGCCAGCAGCGACATCGGATGCGACGCGAAGAATTCCGGTGTCACGGTGCGCAGTGTCGCCTCCTCGGCGACGGCCTTCGCGCCGTTCTCGCAGAACTCGGCGGGCTTGCGATGTCCGGGCGTCTCCGGCCACGCGCAGCCCGGGCAGTCGAAACCGTGCCGCTGGTTGAGGCGGGTCAGTGTGCGAGCGGTCCGCACGACACCCATCTGCTCGACCGCCCGCTGCATCGACACCAACACCGCCGGCACCCCGGCCGCGTAGTCCTTCGCGCTGCCGACGACCAGATCGTTTTCGTCGATGTCGTCCCGAGGTCCCTGACGCGTCATGGACCTATAGTGGCCCCGAAACGATTCCGATGCACGCGTACCGACACGCCGTCCGACGGTAGGCTCCCGGCATGCCTGTGCGTCCCGTGACCCGATCCGACATCCGTGCCGTCTCGGTGGCCCTCGCGGACGCGTTCGACGACGACCCCGTCATGTGCTGGATCCTGCCGGACCCGGAGCGCCGCCCGGCCGGCATGGCCCGCCTGTTCGGCGCCGAGATCCGTTACCACCACCTGGCCGGAGGGGGCGCCGAACTCGCATACACCGACGACGGCACGATCGTCGGGGGCGCACTGTGGGATCCGCCGGGACGGTGGAAGCAGTCGACACTGTCGTCGTTGCTGAGCCTGCCGACGCTGGCGCTGGCCCTGGGCCGGCAGCTGCGGGCCGGCGCCGAGGTCGACGGCGCACTCGATGCCGCGCACCCCACCGAACCGCACTGGTATCTCGCGTCGATCGGAACGTCGACGGCCGGCCGGGGCGGCGGCCACGGCACCGCACTGCTGAACTCGCGGCTGTCCCGGTGCGACGCGGACGGCCTACCCGCGTACCTGGAATCGAGCAAGGAAGGGAACATCCCGTACTACGAACGGTTCGGTTTCGAGGTGACCGGCGAGATCGTGATCCCGAACGGCGGGCCCACGCTGTGGCAGATGTGGCGTCGACCGCGGGACACCGGGCAGCGGTGAGCACGAGCATGACCCCCGACACCTCCTCGCCGGCCGTCCCCTCCACGCCTTTCCGCGACCTGGACGACTATGTGGCGCTGCCGCGCACGTCCGGGCTCGTGCTGTCCCCGGACGGCACCCGACTCGTCGTGACCCGGGCGGTGCTCGACGAGGCCGCCACGAAATATGTATCCGCACTGTGGGAGATCGATCCGTCCGGGGAACGCCCGGCACGCCGGCTCACCTGGGGCGCCACCGGGGAATCGGGACCCGTCTTCACCGACGCCGGGGACCTGTTGTTCCTCGCGTCCCGCCCCGGCCCCGACGACGGCGACGACACCCCGGCCGCGCTGTGGCGGCTGCCCGCCGACGGTGGTGAGGCCCACCGCATCGCGGCCCGCGGCGGCGGATTCACCGGTGTCCGCGCCGCCCGCTGCTCCCCGCGAACGGTGCTGCGTGGTGCCGTGTTCGGGGCCACCGCCGCCGACGACGAACGGATCCGCGGCGACCGCAAGGACAAGAAGATCACCGCGGTCCTGCACCGCGGCTACCCGATCCGGCACTGGGACCACGATCTCGGCGCCGACGTTCCACACCTCCTCGTCGGCCGCACCGACGGCAGCGGCAGTGGAGACGGCATCGACGTCGACGATCTGACGCCCGATCCGGGGGCAGCGCTGCGGGACGCCGACTACGACCTGTCCGCCGACGGCACGTTCGTGGTGAGCACGTGGACGGTGCCGGGTGCGCTCGGTGCCCGCCGCACGACACTGGTACGCATCGACACCGCGACGGGGGAGCGGACCGTCCTCGTCGACGACGCCACCGCGGACGCCGGGCACCCGATGATCGCCCCGGACGGCAGCAGCGTCGCCTTTCTGCGGGAAGCCCACGGCGACGCCGACAACGCGCCGCGAATCACGGTGCACCGCTACCGGTTCGACACCGGAAAGGTCGACGACCTCGCACCCGGGTGGGACCGCTGGCCCACATCGGTGACGTGGCTGCCCGACGGCACCGGAGTGCTCCTCACCGCCGACGACCACGGACGCGGCCCGGTCTTCGTGCTGCGCGACGGCATCCCGGAACCGCTCACCACCGACGCTGCGGCGTACACCGATCTGCAGGTCGCCCCCGACGCCGCGGCGGTGTACGCGTTGCGGGCCTCGTACACGTCGCCCCCGCACCCCGTCCGGATCTCGCTCACCGGCGACGACGCCGGCACCGTCACTCCGTTGCGCGCCCCGTCGGAGAACCCGCCGCTGCCCGGACGACTCACCGAGGTCGTCGCGCAGGGCGTCGACGGCACCCCGCTGCGCGGATGGCTCGCACTGCCGGAGACCGCGTCGGACGAGGCCCCGGCGCCGCTGCTGCTGTGGATCCACGGCGGCCCCCTGAACTCGTGGAACACGTGGTCGTGGCGGTGGAACCCGTGGCTGCTCGTCGCCCAGGGCTATGCGGTGCTGCTGCCCGATCCGGCCCTGTCCACCGGGTACGGACAGGACTTCGTGCAGCGCGGCTGGGGCCGCTGGGGCAAGGAACCGTTCACCGATCTCATGGCGATCACCGACACCGCCGCCGCGTTACCGGAGATCGACGCCACCCGCACCGCCGCGATGGGCGGCTCGTTCGGCGGCTACATGGCCAACTGGATCGCCGGACACACCGACCGGTTCGACGCGATCGTCACCCACGCCGGCCTGTGGGCCCTCGACCAGTTCGCGCCCACCACCGACGCCGCCTGGTACTGGGCCCGCGAAATGACACCGGAGATGGCGTTCGAGAACTCGCCGCACCTGTACGTCGCCGACATCGCCACGCCCATGCTCGTGATCCACGGCGACAAGGACTACCGCGTCCCGATCGGGGAGGGCCTGCGGCTCTGGTACGAACTGTTGTCCGAATCGGGCCTGCCCGCCGACGCCGACGGCACCACCGACCATCGCTTCCTGTACTTCCCCACCGAGAACCACTGGATCCTGAGCCCCCAGCACACCAAGATCTGGTATCAGGTGGTCGAATCGTTCCTCGCCGAACACGTCCTCGGTGACACCGTGCCCCTGCCCGACGCTCTCGGCTGATTCGTCCCGCTTCCCGCCCGGTCTTCGCTCCCTGCCGGGCCTGCTCGGCCGACCTTTCGCGTTTTGCGCACTTATCGCGTGTTTTCGTGCCCCGAAAGACGCGATAAGTGCGCAAAACGCGGGGGAGGGGGACGTCTTCGAGCCGGGTCCGGGCGATTCGCCGTCACTGATTACGATTGGGGGGTGACCAGTGCGCCAGAGACTCCCCAGAACCCCGCAGACGCCCTCCCGAAGAGCTGGGATCCCAGCGCGGTAGAGGCCGACTTGTATCAGGGCTGGGTGGACGCCGGTTACTTCACCGCCGACGCGACGAGCGACAAGCCCGGCTACTCGATCGTGCTGCCGCCGCCGAACGTGACCGGCTCGCTGCACATGGGGCATGCCCTCGACCACACGCTGATGGACGCACTGTCGCGGCGCAAGCGGATGCAGGGCTTCGAGGTGTTGTGGCTGCCTGGCATGGACCACGCCGGCATCGCGACCCAGACCATCGTCGAGAAGCAGCTCGCCGCCGACGGCAAGAAGAAGGAAGACTTCGGCCGCGAGGCCTTCATCGAGAAGGTGTGGGACTGGAAGCGCGAGTCCGGCGGCACCATCCAGGGCCAGATGCGGCGCATCGGCGACGGCGTCGACTGGAGCCGTGACCGCTTCACGATGGACGAGGGCCTCTCGCGGGCCGTCCAGACGATCTTCAAGCGCCTCTACGACGACGGCCTCATCTACCGCGCCGAGCGCCTGGTGAACTGGTCGCCGGTGCTGCAGACCGCGATCTCCGACATCGAGGTCAAGTTCGAGGAGGTGGAGGGCGAGCTCGTCTCGCTGCGCTACGGCTCCCTCGACGACGACGAGCCGCACGTGATCGTCGCGACCACCCGTGTCGAGACGATGCTCGGTGACACCGCGGTCGCCGTCCACCCCGAGGACGAGCGCTACAAGGACCTGATCGGCACCACACTCGAGCACCCGTTCACGGGCCGTCGGATCCCGATCATCGCGGACGACTACGTCGACCCCGAGTTCGGTACCGGCGCCGTGAAGATCACGCCCGCGCACGACCCCAACGACTTCGAGATGGGCCTGCGGCACAACCTGCCGATGCCCACCATCATGGACAAGACCGGCAAGATCGCCGACACCGGAACGCAGTTCGACGGCATGGACCGCTTCGAGGCCCGTGTCAAGGTGCGCGAGGCGCTCGCCGAGCAGGGCCGCGTCGTCGCCGAGAAGCGTCCGTACGTGCACAGCGTCGGCCACTCGGAGCGCTCCGGCGAGACCATCGAGCCGCGGCTGTCGATGCAGTGGTGGGTCAAGGTCGACGCTCTCGCGAAGGCCGCCGGTGACGCGGTCCGTGACGGCGACACCGTGATCCACCCGGCCAGCCAGGAGCCGCGCTGGTTCGCGTGGGTCGACAACATGCACGACTGGTGCATCTCGCGTCAGCTGTGGTGGGGTCACCGCATCCCGATCTGGTACGGCCCGAACGGTGAGGTGCAGTGCTTCGGTCCGGACGAGACCGCGCCCGAGGGCTGGGAGCAGGACCCCGACGTCCTCGACACGTGGTTCTCGTCGGGTCTGTGGCCGTTCTCCACGATGGGCTGGCCCGAGAAGACCCCCGAGATCGAGAAGTTCTATCCCACCAGCGTTCTCGTCACCGGCTACGACATCCTGTTCTTCTGGGTGGCCCGGATGATGATGTTCGGCACGTACGTGGCCGGAGACGACGCCGTGAGCGGGGCCAAGGTGCCGTTCAAGGATCTGTTCCTGCACGGTCTGGTCCGCGACCAGTACGGCAAGAAGATGTCGAAGTCCCGCGGCAACGGCATCGACCCGCTCGACTGGGTGGACCGTTTCGGCGCCGACGCGCTGCGCTTCACCCTGGCTCGCGGCGCCAATCCGGGCAGCGACCTGGCGGTCGGTGAGGATCACGCGCAGTCCTCGCGCAACTTCGCGAACAAGCTGTTCAACGCCACCAAGTTCGCGCTCATGAACGGTGCCGTCGTCGCCGAGTTGCCGGCCCGCGAGGCCCTGACCGACGCCGACCGCTGGATCCTCGACCGGCTCGAGCAGGTCCGCGGCGAGGTCGACGAAGCCCTCGACAAGTTCGAGTTCTCCAAGGCCTGTGAGGCGCTGTACCACTTCGCGTGGGACGAGGTGTGCGACTGGTATCTCGAGCTCGCCAAGCCGCAGCTCGCCTCGAACGAGACGGCGGCAGCGTCCACCCGGGCCGTGCTGGGCAACGTTCTCGACACCTTGCTGCGGATGCTGCACCCGGTGATCCCGTTCGTCACCGAGACGCTGTGGAAGGTGCTCACCGGCGGCGAGTCCGTCGTCGTCGCGGACTGGCCGGTCGCGACCGGTGTCGCGGTGGATCCCGTTGCCGCGCAGCGCGTCGAGGACATGCAGCGCCTGGTCACCGAGGTGCGCCGCTTCCGCAGCGACCAGGGTCTCAAGCCGTCGCAGAAGGTGGCCGCGCGCCTGTCCGGTGCCGCCGAGGCCGACATCGAGTCGCAGCTGGCGTCGGTGTCGTCGCTCGCGAAGCTCACCGAGCCGACCGAGACGTTCGCGGCGACCGCGTCCGTCGAGGTGCGGCTGAGCAAGGCCACCGTCACCGTCGAGCTGGACACGTCCGGGGCCGTCGACCTGGGCGCGGAGAAGAAGCGTCTCGAGAAGGACCTCGCGGCCGCGGAGAAGGAACTGGCCGGCACCACCGCGAAGCTCGGCAACGAGGCGTTCCTCGCGAAGGCCCCCGACGCGGTCGTCGACAAGATCCGCGCCCGCCGGCAGGTGGCGCAGGAGGAGATCACCCGGATGAGTGCACGTCTGAAGGAGCTGGGCGGAGCGTGAGCACCGAACGTCCGGGCGACCCCGGCCCGGTCGACCTGGCCGAACTCGCCCTCGTCGAGGCCGAGCTGGATCAGCGCTGGCCCGAGACGAAGATCGAGCCGTCGCTGACCCGGATCTCCGCGCTGATGGATCTGCTCGGGTCGCCGCAGCGCAACTACCCGGCGATCCACGTCGCAGGCACCAACGGCAAGACGTCGGTGACCCGGATGATCGACGCGCTCCTCACCGCACTGCACCGGCGTACGGGCCGCACCACGAGCCCGCACCTGCAGCTGGCGACCGAGCGGATCAGCATCGACGGCAAGCCGATCGACGTCCGCACGTACATCGACACCTATCGCGAGATCGAGCCGTACATCCGGATGATCGATGCGCAGTCGCAGGCCGCGGGCGGCCCGGCGATGAGCAAGTTCGAGGTGACCACCGCGATGGCGTACGCCGCGTTCGCGGAGGCTCCGGTCGACGTCGCCGTCGTCGAGACCGGTCTCGGCGGCACGTGGGACGCGACCAACGTGATCGACGCGCAGGTCGCGGTGATCACCCCGATCGGCCTGGACCACGTCGACTACCTGGGCTCGGATCTCGCGTCGATCGCGGGGGAGAAGGCCGGGATCATCGCGAAGGGCCGCGACAGCGGGGTCGAGGGCATGCCCGGCGTCGACACCGTCGCGATCATCGCCGAACAGGATCCCGAGGCGATGGACGTGCTGCTGCGTCGTGCCGTCGAGGTCGACGCCGCCGTCGCCCGCGAGGGATCCGAGTTCCGGGTTCTGCGCCGACAGATCGCGATCGGCGGCCAGCAGCTCGAGCTGCAGGGCCTCGGCGGTGTGTACGACGACATCTTCCTGCCGCTGCACGGCGAGCACCAGGCGCGCAACGCGTCGCTCGCGCTGGCGGCGGTGGAGGCGTTCTTCGGGGCCGGCGCCGACCGGCAGCTCGACGCCGACGCGATCCGTGCCGGTTTCGCGTCGGTCGTCAACCCGGGTCGGCTCGAGCGGGTCCGCAGCGCGCCGACGGTGTTCCTGGACGCCGCCCACAATCCGCACGGCGCCCGTGCCCTCGCCGCGGCTCTGTCCGCGGAATTCGACTTCCGCAAGCTCGTCGGCGTCGTCTCCGTCATGGGCGACAAGGACGTCGACGGCATCCTCGACGCCCTCGAACCGATCTTCGACGAACTCGTCGTCACCCACAACGGATCCCCTCGGGCCATGGACGTGGAGGATCTCGCGAACCGTGCGGTCGCCCGGTTCGGGGACGAACGTGTCGTCGTCGCGCCGACCCTGGCCGACGCGATCGAGACCGCGATCGGCCTGGCAGAGGAGGTCGCCGAACCCGGCGAGGCGGTGTCCGGTGCGGGCGTCGTGGTGACCGGTTCGGTCGTGACCGCGGGCGTGGCCCGCTCCCTGTTCGGAAAGGACCCCGCGTGAGCGAGACGCCCGATACCCCCGAGAATCCCGAGCAGGGCTTCCGCCCGCCGGCCACCGACCCGTGGAAGGGTTTCCGCGGCGTCATGGCCGGAACCCTCGTCCTCGAGGCGATCGTCGTGCTGCTGGCGCTGCCGGTCGTCGCGGTCATCAACTCGACCGGCCTGACCTGGTTCTCCGGCACCTACATCTGCGTGCTGGCGTTGCTGATGATCCTCGGTGCCGGGATGCAGGGCCGTCCGTGGGCGATGAAGTTCAATCTCGCCCTGCAGGTGCTGACGATCCTCGGATTCTTCATCGACGTCGCGCTCGGCGTGATCGGTCTGCTGTTCGGTGCCGTGTGGCTGTACATCGTGTACCTGCGCAAGGACATCACGCAGCGGATCGAGCGGGGTCTGCTGCCCGGACAACGAGACTGACCGTCTAGGCTGTTTTTCGTGACTGAGCGCACCCTGGTACTGATCAAGCCCGACGGCGTGGCCCGCGGCTACGTCGGAGAGATCCTCTCCCGTATCGAACGCAAGGGCCTGTCCATCGCGGCGATGGAGATGCGGACCGCGCCGAACGACGTGGCCGCCACGCACTACGCCGAACACGAAGGCAAGCCGTTCTACCCGGGCCTGCTCGAGTTCATCACGTCCGGTCCGCTCGTGGCCGCCGTGCTCGAGGGGCCACGGGCGATCGCCGCGTTCCGCCAGATCGCCGGCGGCACCGACCCGGTCGAGAAGGCCGTTCCCGGCACCATCCGCGCCGACCTGGCGCTCGACGGTGGACAGAACCTCGTCCACGGATCGGATTCCACCGAGTCCGCCGAACGCGAGATCGCCCTCTGGTTTCCGCAGCTCGCCCAGTCCTGATTCCACGTTGTACGGGACGCCCCCGGGCCCAGCGGGCCCGGGGGCGTCCTTTCGTTTGTTCGTCGACGGTGCGCCGCTGAGAGAACACGAGGCATTCATGTGGGATACTCGAGATGGTCGGACTGCAATTGCGTTTCACGCGGATCCGATCGGATGACACCACGGTGCGAAGCCCGTCATCGCGGTCCACCGGCAGGCAACCCCTGCTCCGGCCGGCACGCTGGATGATCAGGCGCTCGCCTCGTGAACGGTCAGGCGTCCGCGCCGTGGATCGCCGCCATCCAGCCAGGCGCCGCGCGATTTCGCAGTGAGTAACGGACACCGCGAAGCACGTGGAGCGAGACCATACAATCTCGTACCCCCGGTGCGAGTACACAACCATCGCCCCCGCGCGGCCGCGTCACACCCGATCGACAGACGGATGGACGCGCCCGGGGGCTCGAGGAGAATACGTGGCCGACCAAGCGCCGCCCGAGAACGTGCAGAACCCGACCGCGGAAGCGTCGGCCGATACCGGAACCACCCCGGTGCTGCCCGAGAAGATTCGTGTCCATGCGCTGGCGAAGATGCTCGGTGTGACCAGTAAGCAGGTCCTCGCCGAGGCTGCCGCGCTGGGCACCGAGCTGCGCAGCGCGCAGTCCAGCCTGCAGCGTGAGTTCGCCGAACGCATTCACGCGATCATGTCCGCGCCGGCCTCGGAGCAACCTCCCGAGGCGCAGCGGGAACCCGCCGCTCAGCCGGAACCGGAAGCTCAGCCGGAACCAGAAGCGGCTGCCGAGCCGGTCGAGAAGCCGGCGCCGCGTAAGCGCACCCGCAAGAAAGCCGCGCCCAAGGCGGAGGCTCCCCGGGCGGAGGAGGCTGTCACGGAGTCCGTGCCCGAGCCTCAGCCGGAGCCGGAGGCTGCCGCTGAACCCGGACAGGCGACCGAGACCGGCGGCCTGTTCACCGATGCCGAGCTCGTGAGCCACAAGCCGCAGATCCAGCCGGCCGCCCCTGCCGTGCAGGCGCCGCTGTTCCTGCAGCCGGAAACCCCGGAGGCTCCGGCCGCCGAATCCACGCCGCGACGTCGCCGCAGCCGCCGGGCAGCGGCGCCTGCGGTGACCGAGGAACAGCAGACCGAGGAACAGCAGACCGAGGCCGGTGTCGAGACCCCGGCCGCCGAGGCTGCAGACCGCGCCGAGGCGACCGAGGCGACGGACTCCACCGGGACCACCGAGTCCGGTGAGTCCTCGGAGACTGCCGAGACGGAGACTGCGGAGTCCGAGGGGGGCGATCATCAGCGTCGCCGTCGCCGGGGCCGCCGGGGCCGGGGCCGGGGCCGCGGGGAACAGGGCGCCGACGGTACCGAGACCGACGAGTCCGACGTGCCCGGCACGGACGAGACCATCGAGGACACTCGAGCCACCGAGTCCACCGAGGGCACGGAGACGACCGAGTCGGAAGAATCCGCCGAGGGAACCGACGCCGAGTCGACCGAGGGAGCCGACGCCGAGTCCGGCGATACGGAGGAGTCGGGCGAGGGCACCAGTCGCCGTCGCCGTCGTCGCCGTCGTCGCAAGGGCAGCGCGGAGTCCGCCGACACCGCCGAGGACGACGGCGTCACCACCGTCGTCCACGAACGCGAACCGCGGAACAAGGCCCGCGTCAAGGACGAGGTGCAGGGCATCAGCGGCTCGACGCGGCTCGAGGCCAAGCGTCAGCGCCGTCGTGACGGACGCGACGCGGGACGCCGTCGCCCGCCGATCCTGAGCGAGTCGGAGTTCCTGGCCCGCCGCGAGTCGGTGGACCGTGTGATGGTGGTCCGGGAGAAAACCGGCGGCAGCAACCCGGCAGCGTCGACACAGGTCGCGGTGCTCGAGGACGGCGTGCTCGTCGAACACTTCGTGACCGGGTCGTCGTCCTCGTCGATGGTCGGCAACGTGTACCTGGGACGGGTGCAGAACGTGCTGCCCAGCATGGAGGCCGCGTTCATCGACATCGGCCGTGGACGCAACGGCGTCCTGTACGCGGGTGAGGTCAACTGGGAGGCGGCCGGTCTCGGCGGCCGGGAACGCAAGATCGAGCAGGCCCTCAAGCCCGGCGACCAGGTCGTCGTGCAGGTCAGCAAGGATCCGGTCGGGCACAAGGGTGCCCGCCTGACCACGCAGATCAGCCTCGCGGGCCGATTCCTGGTGTACGTGCCCGGCGGCACGTCCACCGGCATCAGCCGCAAGCTGCCCGACACCGAGCGCAAGCGGCTCAAGGAGATCCTCAAGGAGATCGTCCCGGCCGACGCCGGTGTGATCATCCGGACTGCGTCGGAGGGCGTCAGCGAGGAGGAACTGTCGCGGGACGTCACCCGGCTGCAGGCCCAGTGGGCGACCATCCAGGAGCAGGCGGACAAGGCGCAGGCCGCCAAGTCCGGCACCCCGCAGTCGCTGTACGAGGAACCGGATCTTCTGGTCAAGGTCGTCCGGGATCTGTTCAACGAGGACTTCTCGAAGCTCGTCATCGAGGGCGAGAAGGCGTGGAACACCGTCGAGGGCTACATCGGGGCGGTCGCCCCGGACCTGCTGCCGCGTGTCGAACGGCACGATTCCGCGCCGGGTACCCCGGACGTGTTCGAGACGCACCGCATCGACGAGCAGCTCGCGAAGGCACTCGACCGCAAGGTGTGGCTGCCGTCCGGCGGCACGCTGGTGATCGACCGCACCGAGGCGATGACCGTCATCGACGTCAACACCGGCAAGTTCACCGGTGCCGGCGGCAACCTCGAGGAGACCGTCACCCGGAACAACCTCGAGGCGGCCGAGGAGATCGTCCGGCAGATGCGTCTGCGGGACATCGGCGGCATGATCGTCGTCGACTTCATCGACATGGTGCTCGAATCGAACCGGGATCTGGTGCTGCGGCGTCTCACCGAGTCGCTCGGCCGGGACCGCACCCGGCATCAGGTGTCCGAGGTGACGTCGCTGGGCCTGGTCCAGATGACACGCAAGAAGCTCGGTACCGGGCTGGTCGAGGCGTTCTCCACCACGTGTGAGCACTGCCACGGTCGCGGCATCATCGTGCAGAGCGAGCCGATCGAGGTGAAGTCGGGCGACGACGGCCGTGGGCAGTCGAAGGAGTCCGGTGGCCGCCGCAAGCGCGGCAAGGATCGTGCTGCCGCGGCGGCACCCGCCGAGGTGACCGAGTCGCACCCGCATCCGACGGTGGAGGAAGCCGCCGTGGACGCCACGGTCAAGCGTGCGCACCCGGTGGCGCTCGCGATGGCCTCGCACCACGACCCCGAACACGCCGAACACGCCGAGCAGGCCGACACGGCGGAGCCGGTGTCGACCGAGCCGATCGCTGCGCAGGTGGTGGCGCCGATCGTCGCCGAATCCGAGCGCGAGCCGGAGCCCGCTCTCGAACCGGAACGCGAACCCGAGGTCGTCTCGGCACCAGCGGCCGACGCCGCGCCGGCACCGCGGGCCCGGCGGCGCAGCCGCCGGGTGTCCCGGGCGGCAGCGGCGCCGACGGCGGAGTCCGGGGAGAAGTCGGATGCGGGAACCGTGTTCGTGATCCCCACCCCGTCCCCGGAACCGGAGGCGGCTCCCGTGACGGAGTCCGCACCGGCCGCGGAGGCGGCCCCGGCGCCGGCCACCGGGCCGGAAACGGCGGCGGGTGACGGTGAACCCGCCGTGTCGCGGCGCCCCCGGCGTCGTCGCGCCGCGGCCCGCCCGGCAGGGCCTCCGGTGGACACCGAGGCCTGACAGGCATCGCGACGGTTCGTCGTCCTCGTGCTCCCACGGAGGCGGCGAACCGTCGCAGCGGGATCGGCGGTCACCTCGGTTTGACCATGGTGGTCCGCGTCCCGTAATCTTGACCGGTCGCTACCCGGCGATACCGCTCTGCTGCGCCCGATCGAGGGCCTACCACGGGCGGGCATGGGGTAGTAGCCACACCAGACCAGTCGCGCAGCACTGAAAGCCTCACGGCAGCGGCGCGAGCACGTTCGAAGTAGCAAGGGGTAGCCGTCCGATGGCAACGTACGCGATCGTCAAGACCGGCGGAAAGCAGTACAAGGTCGCTGTTGGTGACCTCGTCAAGGTCGAGAAGATCGAGGGTGAGCCCGGCGCTGCTGTCTCGCTTGCTCCGGTCCTCGTGGTCGATGGTTCCGAGCTGACCACCGACGCCGACAAGCTGGCGAAGGTCTCCGTGTCCGCCGAGGTTGTCGAGCACACCAAGGGCCCGAAGATCCGGATCCACAAGTTCAAGAACAAGACCGGCTACCACAAGCGTCAGGGCCACCGTCAGAAGCTGACGGTCGTCAAGGTCACCGGCATCAAGTAACCGCATCGGGGCCCCGCCCCGTGCACCGCGAACTCGTGGATTCCTGAACCTGGAGGGTTAGTCATGGCACATAAGAAGGGTGCATCCAGCTCCCGTAACGGTCGCGATTCGAACGCACAGCGACTCGGCGTCAAGCGTTTCGGCGGCCAGGCCGTCAACGCCGGCGAGATCCTGGTGCGTCAGCGCGGCACCCACTTCCACCCCGGCGTCAACGTCGGCCGTGGCGGTGACGACACCCTGTTCGCTCTCGCTGCCGGCGCCGTCGAGTTCGGCACCAAGCGCGGGCGCAAGACCGTGAACATCGTTCCGGTCGCGGCACAGGCCTAGTCTGCTGCCGACTACGGTTCGCGTTCACAGCGCCTCGCGCTGACGAACACGATTCCGTTCCGATCTCCCAGTAGGGGCGGGCCAGGGTCTTCAGAACCCTTGCCCGCCCCTACTGTTGTTTCATCCTGCTGAGGAAGGGTTCGGCACTCATGTCCCGATTCATTGACCGCGTGGTGTTGCACGTCAGCGCCGGTAAGGGCGGCAATGGTTGCGCCTCCGTCCACCGCGAGAAGTTCAAGCCACTCGGTGGTCCGGACGGCGGCAACGGTGGCCGGGGCGGGGACGTCGTCCTCGAGGTCGACCGGAACGTGCACACGCTCCTCGACTTCCACTTCCATCCGCGGGCGAAGGCCACGAACGGAACGCAGGGGATGGGTGGCAACCGGGAGGGTGCCAACGGCTCCGACCTGACCCTCAAGGTGCCCGACGGCACCGTCGTCCTCGACAAGCAGGGCAATGTTCTCGCCGACCTCGTCGGTATCGGCACCCAGTTCGTCGCGGCCCGCGGCGGCCGGGGCGGCCTCGGGAACGCGTCGCTGGCATCGAGGGCCCGCAAGGCGCCCGGTTTCGCGTTGCTCGGCGAGGACGGCGAGGAACTCGACGTCGTTCTCGAACTCAAGTCCGTCGCCGATGTCGGTCTCGTCGGCTTCCCGTCCGCGGGCAAGTCGTCGCTGGTGTCGGTGCTGTCGGCCGCCAAGCCGAAGATCGGGGACTACCCGTTCACGACCCTGCAGCCCAACCTCGGTGTGGTGTCGAGCGGCGACACCACGTTCACCGTCGCCGACGTGCCGGGGCTGATTCCCGGCGCCAGCAAGGGCCGTGGTCTCGGCCTCGACTTCCTGCGGCACCTCGAACGGTGTGCGGTGCTCGCGCACGTCGTCGACTGCGCGACGCTCGAGCCCAGACGCGACCCGATCTCCGACGTCGACGCGCTCGAGGCGGAACTGGCCGCCTACCAGCCGGCGCTCGAGGGCGATGCGAGCCTGGGTGAGCTCGCGGACCGGCCGCGCATCGTGATCCTCAACAAGGCCGACGTGCCCGAGGCCGCGGAACTGGCCGAGATGGTCACCCCCGACTTCGAGGCGCGCGGCTGGCCCGTGTTCACGATCTCGGCGGTGAGCCGGGACGGTCTGCGACCCTTGACGTTCGCGCTCGCGAAGATGGTTGCCGACTACCGTGAGGCCCATCCGCCGGCCGCCCCGAAGCGACAGGTGATCCGTCCGATCGCAGCCAAGGAGACCGGATTCGACGTCATCGCCGACCCGGACAACCCGGGTGGTTTCATCGTCCGCGGTGTACAGCCGGAGCGCTGGGTACGGCAGACCGCGTTCGACAACGACGAGGCCGTCGGCTATCTCGCGGACCGGCTCGCCCGGCTCGGTGTCGAGAACGAACTCGTCAAGCAGGGCGCCGAACCCGGTGCGTTCGTCACGATCGGTGACGTCGGATTCGAGTGGGAACCGCAGACCGCGGCGGGCGTCGACATCGTCCGCACCGGCCGCGGCACCGACGCCCGCCTCGACCAGGTGGACCGGATCGGTGCCTCCGAACGCAAGCACGCCCGGCGGGTGCGGCGCGGACTCGACAGCGAGGACCCCGAGAACAAGTGAGCGACACCAGAGCCGCCGTCGCGTCGGCGCGCAGCATCGTCGTCAAGATCGGATCGTCGGCACTCACGAGCCTCGTCGGGGGACTCGACGTCGGACGGTTGAACGTGCTCGCGGATGCGCTCGAGGCGCGGATGCGGGCCGGTTCCGACGTCGTCGTCGTGTCGTCGGGTGCGGTCGGTGCGGGACTCGCACCACTCGGGTTGACCCGTCGCCCACGGGATCTCGCGACGAAGCAGGCGGCGGCGAGTGTGGGGCAGTTGGCGTTGGCGCACGCGTGGGGGACGTCGTTCGCGCGATACGGGCGCACCGTCGGGCAGGTGCTGCTCACCGCCGACGACATCGCCCGGCGCACCCAGCACCGCAACGCGCAGCGCACCCTGGACCGGCTGCGGGCACTGCACGCGGTCGCGATCGTCAACGAGAACGACACCGTCGCCACGACGGAACTGCGGTTCGGTGACAACGATCGGCTCGCCGCGCTCGTCGCGCACCTCGTGGGCGCGGATGCGCTGGTGCTGTTGTCGGACGTCGACGGACTGTACGACGGTGACCCGCGCAAGGGCGCGGCCACCCTGATCCCGGAGGTCAACAGCCCCGAGGATCTCGACGGGGTGGTCGCCGGCTCCGGCGGTGCGCTCGGAACGGGCGGGATGGCGTCCAAGCTGTCCGCGGCCCGCCTCGCCGCCGACTCGGGGGTGCCGGTGCTGCTCACCGCTGCATCCGATGCGGCGACAGCCCTGACCACCGCCGAGTCGGGCACGGTGTTCGCGGCCCGACCGCACCGGATGTCCGCCCGCAAGTTCTGGGTGCGGCACGCCGCCGACACCCAGGGCGCGATCCACCTCGACGACGGTGCCGTGCGGGCCGTCGTCGAGCGACGGCGGTCCCTGCTGCCGGCCGGGGTCACCGCGGTGTCCGGACGGTTCCACGGCGGCGACGTCGTCTCACTCGTCGGCCCCGACGAGATGCCCGTCGCCCGCGGTGTCGTCGCCTACGACTCGGCCGAGATCGAGGACATGCTCGGTCACTCCACGACGGAGTTGCCCGCCGACATGCATCGTCCCGTCGTGCACGCGGACGATTTGGTGGCACTGTAGGCGTCCAGGACTTCGGAACAGCCCAGTTCGAGCTTGATCGAGGCGAACTCGTCGCCGCGGGTGGCGCCCCGGTTGACGATGACGACGGGTGTGCCGGCGCGGGCGGCGCGGCGAACGAACCGCAGTCCCGACATCACCGTCAGTGACGAGCCCGCGACCAGGAGGGCGTCGGCGGCGTCGACCATCGAGAACGCTTCCGCGACACGAGGTTTCGGGACCGATTCGCCGAAGTAGACGATGTCGGGTTTGAGCGTGCCGCCGCAGCGGTCGCAGTCGACGACCCGGAAATGGTCGGTGGATTCGACGACCGCGTCCGCATCCGGCGCGATCTCCACCCCGGTGGCCGCGGCGACCGTGTCGGCGAAACCGGGGTTGGCGGCGTCGAGCCGATCGGCGAGTGTCCAGCGGGAGATCCGGTGGTCGCAGACCAGACAGCGGACCTGGGCGTAACTGCCGTGCAGGTCGACGA
This sequence comes from Prescottella sp. R16, assembly GCF_030656875.1. NCBI lineage: Bacteria > Bacillati > Actinomycetota > Actinomycetes > Mycobacteriales > Nocardiaceae > Rhodococcus > Prescottella sp. R16. The sequence goes on along the minus strand of NZ_CP130943.1, from coordinate 2,945,269 downwards.
CGCGGCGGCTGCCGGCCTTGGTGTGCAGCAGGTCCACGTTCTGGGTGATCACACCGTGTACGACGCCGGCCCGCTCGAGCCGGGCCAGGGCCCGGTGCCCGAGATTGGGGCGGGCGGCGTCCATGAACCGCCAGCCGAGGTGGTTGCGGGCCCAGTAGTGGCGGCGGAACGCGGCATCGCCCACGAACTGCTGGTAGGTCATCGGATTACGGGGTGGGGAATCGGGGCCGCGGTAGTCGGGGATCCCGGAGTCGGTGGAGACTCCCGCACCGGTCAGGACGCAGACGCGGCGTCCGTCGAGCAGGTCGAGCATCTGGTCGATCACGATGTCCAGGGTAGGCGGACGTCGATCTGCCCGAAAACGGTCACGGGCGTGACCGCGGATCTCTATCGTGAGCAAATTGGACATCCGTCCAGAGTTTCGTCCGTGCTCCCGCCCCGACAAGAGAGCGTGCCTGGTGTTCCCAACCGTGCCCCCGACCGATGCGCGTCGTGCCCACATCGTCCGTACGATCCTGGCGCTGCTCGTCATCGCGCCACTCGCGATCGCCGGCTTCTACATGTGGGCGTTGTGGAATCCGGGTGACACCGTGAACCGGTTGCCGGTCGCGATCGTCAACGCGGACACGGGCGCCGACGTCGACGGGACCCGGATCGTCGCGGGCGACGACGTGGTGGCCGCGCTCGTCGACAGCGGTGACGTCGACTGGAAGGTCGTGACGGCCCAGCAGGCCCGGGACGGTGTCGACGACGGCAGGTACTACTTCTCCGTCGTGATCCCGGAGACGTTCAGCGCGGACGTCGCGAGCGCCGCCGGTGGGACCGGACGCAAGGCACAGCTCGACGTGGTCTACAACGACTACAACAGCCTCGTGGCGACACCGGTCGGGGAGAGCGTCGTCGCGCAGGTGCGCTCGGCGGTGTCGGAGTCGATCGGCGAGCAATCGGTGGACCAGGTGCTCATCGGTCTCGGTGACCTCGGTAAGGGTTTCGGTGAGGCCGCGGCCGGTGCCCGGCAGCTCTCGGCGGGTACGAAGGAGGCCCTGGCCGGCACCGACGAACTCTACGCGGGCAGCAAGGAACTGTCGGCGGGGCTCGGCGAGGCGAACCAGGGTGGGCGGGAACTCGCGGCCGGTGCCGGTGAGCTCGCAGCGGGCGCCGATCAGGCCGCGGCCGGGTCGGGTGAACTGAGTACCGGCCTGAACCAGCTGGTGGGTGGCACCGACGAGCTGGGTGCCGGTGCGAAGCAGATCAGCGAGGTCGTCGACATGGTCACCGGTCCGGTGCTCGACCTTCTCGGAGAGCAGGGCGACATCGGATCCCAGCTGGCCGAGCTGCGGGACGGGGCCCGCGAACTCGCGCGTCAGCTCACCGACCCGGCCGCGGACTACCGTGGTGGCCTGCTCGCCGCGGCGGCCGGCGCGGCCGAACTGAACACCGGGCTGGGCGAGCTGTCGTCGGGCGCCCACCAGCTCGGTACCGGCGCGAACGAGCTGTCGTCGGGTCTCGGGCAACTGAACACCGGTGGCCTCCAGTTGGAAGAGGGGCTGGGGCAGCTGTCGACCGGTATGACCCAACTCGACAGTGGCAGCAACGAACTCGCGACCGGTCTGACGGACGGGGCCGCGCAGGTGCCGCAGTTCACCGACGAGCAGCGCGCCACCACGGCGGGGCTGCTGGCGGCACCGGTGGCCGTCCAGGAGACGTACGCGTACCCGGCCGCCGGGTTCGGGCCGGGCGCGGTGCCGGCCGTGATGTCGGTGCTGTTGTTCCTGTGCGGCATCCTGACCTGGTTCGTCGTCCGCCCGCGGCGGGGACGCCCGCAGCGCGTACACGAGAGCGTGATCCGGGAAGGATTGCGCCGGTACCGGATTCCCGCGACGGTCACGTTCGTCGCGGCCCTCGTGGCGTCGACGGTCTCGCTCGTCGTCGCGGACGCGAATCCGCCGAGCGTGCTCGCCATGACCGCCGTCATGATCCTGGTCGGTGCGGCCGCAGTGGCGTCGGGGCGGCTCTTCACCGTCGTCTTCGGGGCCGTGAACGGCACCTTTGTCGCGTTGGGCGCGTTGATGATCCAGATCTTCGCGTTCGGTGCGGTCTATCCGATCGAGCAGATGCCCGCGCCGGTGCAGTGGCTGCACGCGTTGATGCCGTTGACGTGGGCGCGTAACTCGCTGCGGATGGTGCTGGTCGGGTACTACGGACCGCGCTTCTGGACCGCGGTCGCGGCGCTCGCGGCGCTCGTCGTCGTCGCGGTGGCCTGCACCATCTGGTGGCGGCGCCGGCAGGAACCGGCGGCCGAGGAGATTTCCCCGATGGACGGTCCGACCATCGTGATGGAGCGGATCGGCTGATCGCACAGCGGGCGGGGCCCGGTCGACGAATCGACCGGGCCCCGCCCGTGTTCGTACCGGTTCGGACTAGGAGGCGGCGCGCTCGTCGTCGTCGAGCGTGATCAGCGGGTACACGCCGTTCTCGTCGTGCACCTCGCGACCGGTGACCGGCGGATTGAACACACACAGCATCCGCATCTCGGTGACCGGCTCCACCCGGTGCCGCTCGTGACCGTCCAACAGGTACATCGTTCCCGCACGCAACTGGTGCACCTCACCGTTGTCGAGGTCGGTGAGGATACCGTCACCCTCCACCAGCCACACGGCCTCGACATGGTTGGCGTAGTGGAACTCGTTGACCGATCCGGCGCGAATCGTGGTCTCGTGGAACGAGAATCCGACACTGTCACCCGCGAGCACGATCCGCTTGCTGCGCCAGTTCCCGTCCTCGCTGGTGATGTCGCGGTCGGTGTCGGTGATCTCGTCGGTGGTGCGAACGATCATGAAAACTCCTGTGGTCGAAAAAGAATGGGGAAGCCGGCGACGGTCAGGCGCAGACCTTCGCGGTCGCCTCGGCGAGGATGCTCAGCCCGTGATCCAGTTCGGTATCCGTGATCGTCAGCGGCGGAAGCAGTTTCACCACCTCGTCCGACGGCCCGGACGTCTCGGTGAGCAGACCCTCGTCGAACGCGAGACCGCACACCTTGACGGCCTTGCTCGGATCGTCGAACACCAGGCCCCGGACCATGCCGCGGCCCCGGGTGCTCACACCCTCGAAGCTGTCCGTGAGGTTGGCGAAGATCTGGTTGATCCGCTCACCCTTCGCGAGCGTCGAACGGTGCAGGGCGTCGTCGGACCAGTAGTGGTCCAGCGCCGCCGTCGCGGTCACGAACGCCGGATTGTTGCCACGGAACGTGCCGTTGTGCTCACCCGGAGCCCACAGGTCGAGTTCCCGTTTGAACAGCGTCAAGGCCATCGGCATGCCGTAGCCGCCGATCGACTTCGACAGCGTCACGATGTCGGGAGTGATGCCGGCGATCTCGAACGAGAAGAAGGGGCCGGTACGACCGCAGCCCATCTGCACGTCGTCGACGATGAGCAGGATGTCGCGGCGCGTGCACAGATCGGCCAGGGCGCGCAGCCATTCCGGGCGGGCGACGTTGACGCCGCCCTCGCCCTGCACGGTCTCGACGATCACCGCGGCCGGCCGGTTGAGGCCACTGCCGGAGTCGTCGAGGACACGCTCGAACCACTGGAAGTCGTCGGTGACGCCGCCGAAGTAGTTGTCGAACGGCATCGGCGTCGCGTGCACGAGGGGGATACCGGCCCCGGCCCGTTTCATCGAGTTACCGGTCACCGACAGTGCGCCCAACGTCATACCGTGGAAAGCGTTGGTGAAGTTGATGATCGACTCGCGACCGGTGACCTTGCGGGCCAGTTTCAGTGCCGACTCGACGGCGTTCGTGCCGGTGGGCCCGGGGAACTGGACTTTGTAGTCGAATCCCCGGGGCTGCAGGATGTTTCGCTCGAATGTCTGCAGGAATCGGCGTTTCGCGACGGTAGACATGTCCAGTCCGTGCGTGATGCCGTCACCGGAGAGGTACTCGAGCAGAGCCTCCTTCATCACCGGGTTGTTGTGCCCGTAGTTGAGCGCACCGGCGCCGGCGAAGAAGTCGAGGTACTCACGTCCGGATTCGTCCCGGATCCACGCGCCGGACGCCGACTCGAAGACGGTCGGCCAATTCCGACAGTAGCTGCGAACCTCGGATTCGAGATCCTCGAAGATGCTGGTCGTGGCTGTAGTCATGGGGTGCTCCTTCCTCAGGAGGCGTTCTGCGGCGAGATCGTGTACAGATCCTCGGCCTCGTGCCCATCGGGAAAATCGTTCGGGGAGAACAGTTCTTGCTTCGTGATCGTGCATCCACGTCGATGTGCGACGGATGTGAAGAGTGCGACGGAGGCGTCATTGCCCGGGCTGATCGTGGTCTCTAGCTTCCAGACACCTTGCAGTGCAACGTGATCGAGGAGGCTGGACAGCATACGTCCGGCCAGGCCGTGGCCTCGGTGGTTCTCGTCGACCGCTACCTGCCACACCATGAGGGTGGCCGGCACCTCGGGGCGCACGTAGCCGGTGACGAATCCGACGACGGTGTCGTCGACGGTGGCGACGATCGATGTGTCGCGAAAGTCCCTGCACCAGAGCAGGTATGCGTAGCTCGAATTGAGGTCGAGAACCTGTGAATCCTTGGCGATCTCCCAGAGCCGGACTCCGTCGGAGATCTGGGGCTGACGGAACTTCACCGCGTCCGGCGCGGTGGTCGGGGTAACTCTCAGTTCAGTTGGGGTCATAGGCGTTGGCGTCAGTATTGTTGACGTGCTTGCCAATCGAACGTAACAACCCCCGGTCTCAATGTCATGGAACCGCGAAAATCGGGCAGAGTAGACCCTGTTGCAGTGCAGGTGAGACGGTGAATGTGATGCTCGTCACATGATGTATCACTTGGGGGTGGCGAGAGCGAAAGGGAGGACAGAGGGGACACCTGCCCGGCAGAGGGTTCGAGCCGCCATCGTCAGTGTCCACCCCGAATCGGTGACGGCGTCGAGCAACAGCACCGGACGCGTCCGATCGGCCAGATCCGGCACCTCCCACGCATCGACCAGACCCGCAACCCGATACGCGGAATTGGCGGCCGACACCGGCGGCCGACCGGGACGCTCCGACAGGACACCGAGGTCGGTGAGCCGGCCGACCTGCGCGAGCCGCGCGGTCAGCGACCGCATCAACACCGGATGCCGGGGCGATTCGAGGCACATCACCGCATCCGGGCGCTCCGCCCAGTCCCACGCCGCCAACACCTGGACACAGGCATCGACGACCGCGTCCGGCACCGGCGCATCGGGCCCGTCGAGCAGTGCCCGCAGCCGCTGCCCCCACCCCAGATCGGACAACCGGCCCAGCACCCGGCCCGGTTCCGGACCGTCGGAAATCTTGCCGGACAGGCCGACCCCGAGCTTCGCCATGCCGCTCGGCCACTGCTTGCGCGGCGGCAGATCGATACCGGGGCGTTCGAGCCGGCGCCGCGTGTCCGCGACCGTGTCCGCGGCCACCTCCGCGGTGTACTTCGGCCCGGCGCAGTTGTCGCAGCGGCCGCAGCGGCTGTCCGCGGTGAGCCCGGGATCGTCGAGCTGACGGCGCAGGAACGTCATCCGGCATTCATCGGTGGTCTCGTAGTCCAGCATCGCCTGCTGCTCGGCCTGCCGGGCGGCGTCGAGCCGACCGTACCGGTCGGCGTCGTACGTCCACGGCTGCCCGGTCGACACCCAGCCACCCTTGACGCGGCGTACCGCGCCGTCGACGTCGAGGACCTTGAGCACCAGTTCCAGGCGCGTGCGGTTCAGCTCCACGAGCGGCTCGAGCGCCATCGTCGACTGCACTCGTTCGGTGTCGAGGACGTCGAGCACCTGGCGGACGACATGTTCCCGCGGGAACGACACCGACGCGAAATAGCTCCAGATCTGCCGGTCCTCGTGACCGGGCAGCAGCACCACCTCGGCACTGTCGGTGGAGCGTCCCGCACGGCCCACCTGCTGGTAGTACGAGATCGGCGACGACGGCGCGCCCAGGTGCACGACGAACCCCAGATCGGGTTTGTCGAAACCCATCCCGAGCGCCGACGTCGCGATCAGCGCCTTGACCCGGTTGTTCAGCAGATCCTGTTCGAGCACTTCACGTTCGGCGGCGTCCGTCTGCCCGGTGTAAGCGGCCACCCGGTGTCCGCGGTCGGCGAGCAGGCTCGCCAGGTCGCGGGCCGCGGACACGGTGAGCGTGTAGACGATGCCCGATCCGGGCAGGTCGTCGAGGTGCTCGGCGAGCCACGCCGCCCGTTGTGTCGCCTCCGGGATGCGCACCACCGACAGGCTCAGCGAATCCCGCTCCAGGGTGCCGCGCAGCACCAGCGTCTCCGCGCCGCCGACCCCCAACTGGGTGGCGACGTCGCCGACGACGCGGTCGTTGGCGGTCGCGGTGGTCGCGAGGACCGGGATGCCGTCGCCCAGATCCTCGACGAGCGTGCGGATGCGGCGGTAGTCGGGACGGAAGTCGTGCCCCCAGTCGGAGACGCAGTGTGCCTCGTCGACCACGACGAGCCCGGCGTCGGCGGCCAGCGACGGCAGTACCTGGTCCCGGAAGTCCGGGTTGTTGAGCCGCTCGGGGCTCACCAGCAGCACGTCGAGTTCGCGGTCCGCGACCCGCTGATGGATCTCGTCCCATTCGGTGACGTTGCCGGAGTTGATCGTCGCGGCCCGCACCCCGGCCCGCTCGGCCGACGCCACCTGGTTGCGCATCAGCGCCAGCAGCGGCGACACGATGACCGTCGGGCCGTGCCCGTGGGCGCGCAGCAGCTTCGCGGCGATGAAATAGACGGCCGACTTGCCCCAGCCGGTGCGTTGCACCACCAGCGCCCGGCGCCGGCCCACGACGAGCGCCTCGATCGCCGTCCACTGATCCTCCCGCAGCCGCGCGTCCGGGCCGGCCAGCTCACGCAGCAGCCGTTCGGCTTCGTCGCGCAGATCGGCGGCGGTCGGGTCGGCGGCAGTCGGTGCGGTCGTCATGCCCCCATCGTGCCGGAGACGTCCGACAGATCGGTGCCACGCGTCAGGGCCACGCGGTGACGAGCGCATCGATCTCCGCCCGTGTCGGTGACGACACGCTCGCGCCGCGGCGGGTGGTGGCCAGCGCCCCGGCCGCACCCGCGAAGATCAGGGCGGCAAGCGGCTCGGCACCCCACTCACAGGCCAGCACCCCGGCGAACGCATCGCCCGCGCCGGTGGTGTCGACGGCGTCGACCGTCGGGGACGGGATGCTCTGGAGCAACTGGTGTGTGCGGTACCGGACGCCGTCGGCGCCGAGGGTGGTCACCACGTGCGGTACCGCGGCCAGGACGTCGCGCCCGAGTTGCCAGGCCTCGGTCTGATTGACGACCAGCACGTCGACGGCGGCGAGCAGGGCGTCCGGCAGCGGCCGGACCGGTGACGGATTGAGCATCACCACCGTGTCGTGCGCGGCGGCGTGCCGCGCGGCCGCAACGACCGTGTCGAGGGGGATCTCGAGTTGGCACAGCAGCACGTCGGCGTCGGCGATCGCCTGCAGGTCGGCGTCGGTGAGCGTGGTGAGCTGTGCGTTCGCGCCGGGCACCACGACGATCGCGTTGCCGCCGTCGGCGTCGACGGTGATCGCGGCGACTCCGCTGGGACCGGGAACCTCACGCAGGTTCTCGGTGTCGACCTCGGCGTCGACCAGGGCCTGCCGCAGATCCAACGCGAACGTGTCGTCGCCGACCGCACCGACGAACACCACGTCCGCGCCGGCTTTCGCCGCCGCGATCGCCTGGTTGGCACCCTTGCCGCCCGGCGTCGTCGTGAACGCTGTCCCCAGGACCGTCTCACCCGGAGCGGGCGGCCGCGGGACGGACGCGACCAGATCCATGTTGGTGCTGCCGACGACGACCACCCTGTTGCGCCTCACGATCCGCACGCTAGCGCCTGGCGGGAACTCAGTGCCGGGACGACGCGCGTCCGAGGAGCAGGTAGTAGCCGCCGCCGACGATGCCACCGAACACGACGCCCACGCCGAGAGCGATGCGGCCGGTGTCGGTGAAGAACAGCAGGACGACGACGAATGCGAGGAAGGCGAGGGCGATCCAGTTGGTGTAAGGGGCGCCGGGCAGTCGGTAGTCGGAGGCGGTCAGGATGCCGCGGGCGACGAACCGGCGGTAGCGCAGGTGGCACACGAGGATGACGCCCCACACGAAGATGATGCCGATCGTCGACACCGATGTGATGTAGACGAAGGCGCGGTTGGGGGACAGGATGTTGACGACGACGCCGATGAGCATCGCGGCCGCCGACATGGTGATGCCCGCGTACGGCACCTGGCGACTGCTGAGCCGGCCGAGCACCTCGGGTGCCTCTTTGCGCTGGGACAGGCTGCGCAGCATGCGGCCGGTGGAGTAGATACCCGAGTTGCACGACGACAGTGCGGCGGTGAGCAGGACGAAGTTCATGATGCCGGCGGCGGCGGGGATGCCGATCTGTTCGAGGACCTCGACGAACGGGCTGCGTCCGGCATGGAAGTCCTGCCAGCCGGCGACCGACAGGATGACGACGAGCGCGCCGACGTAGAACAGGCCGATGCGGAACGGCAGCGTGTTGATCGCCTTGCGGAGTGTCTCCTTGGGGTTCTCCGCCTCGCCCGCGGTGACGCCGACGAGTTCGACACCGACGTACGCGAACATGACGACCTGCAGGGCCATCAGTGAACTGCCGAATCCGTTGGGGAAGACGCCGCCGTCGGCCCACAGGTTCGTCACGGTCGGATTCGTGGCGTGACCGAATCCGAGGGTGAGGACGCCGATGCCGATGAGGATCATGCCGAGGATCGCGGTGATCTTGATGGTGGAGAACCAGAATTCGGCCTCACCGAACATCTTCACCGAGATGAGGTTGGCGCCGAACAAGGCGAGCAGCACGACGAGTGCGGTGAGCCAGCCGGGCACGCTGGGCCACCAGTACTCGACGTACTTGCCGGCGACGGTGATCTCGGCCATGCAGGTGGCCGCCCACACCGCCCAGTACGCCCAGCCGGTCGCGAAGCCGAAGAACCGGCCCAGGAACTCCTCCGCGTACTCGGCGAAACTGCCGGAGACCGGACGGTAGGTGAGGAGTTCACCGAGTGCGCGCATGATGACGAAGATCACGAGACCGGCCGCCAGATACGCGAGGATCAGGGACGGCCCGGCCTCCTCGATGGCGCCGCCGGAGCCGTAGAACAGGCCGGTTCCGATGGCGCCACCGAGGGCGATCATCTGTACGGTGCGCGCGTTGAGCCCGCGACTGTAGCCCTCCGACGGAGCGTGATCGACCGTCTCGTGTGGTGACACTGGTGTTTCCTTACTCGGACGGCGAATGGGCAGAACGATTATGCGCTCCCGGTAGTGGCTAATCTGTACGCATGACTGCCGCGACGCACACCACATCGGCCGCCAGCGAGGTCGGGGACATCCGCGGGCAGGTACACGACGCCGCCCGCCGTGCGCGTGTCGCCTCCCGCACGCTGGCCCTGCTCACCACCGCCCAGAAGGATGCCGCGCTGCATGCGGCCGCCGACGCGGTCCTCGCCGCGACCGCCACCGTGCTGGCCGCGAACGCCGAGGACATCGAGGTGGCGAAGGCGGCGGGCACCGAGGAGTCGCTGCTCGACCGGCTGCGGCTCACCGAGGCTCGTGTCGACGGCATCGCGGCGGGCCTGCGCCAGGTCGCGGGCCTGGCCGATCCGGTCGGGGAGATCGTGCGCGGTTCGACGCTGCCGAACGGCCTCGAGATCCGTCAGCTCCGGGTCCCGCTCGGCGTCGTCGGCATGGTGTACGAGGCGCGTCCCAACGTGACGGTCGACGCGTTCGGGCTGGCCCTCAAGTCCGGTAACGCGGCACTGCTGCGCGGATCGTCGTCGGCAGCCCACTCCAACGCGGCCCTGGTCGCGGTACTGCGCGCGGCCCTCGCCGAGCAGGGGCTGCCCGAGGACGCCGTCCAGTTGCTGCCGAGCGAGGACCGCTCGTCGGTCACCCACCTCATCCAGGCCCGCGGCCTCGTCGACGTCGTCATCCCGCGGGGCGGCGCCGGACTGATCAACGCCGTCGTGCGGGACGCCACCGTGCCCACCATCGAGACCGGTGTCGGCAACTGCCACATCTACATCCATTCGGCCGCCGATCTCGCGATGGCCGAGAAGATCGTGGTCAACGCCAAGACCCGGCGCCCGAGCGTGTGCAACACGGTCGAGACGCTGCTGATCGATTCGGCGATCGCCGAGACCGCGCTGCCGCAGTTGCTGCAGGTGCTGCAGATGCACAGCATCACCGTGCACGGTGATCTCCCCGGTCTGGTCCCGGCCACCGAGGACGACTGGTCGCAGGAGTACCTGACCCTCGACATCGCGCTCAAGGTCGTCGACGGCATCGACGAGGCCGTCGCCCACATCGACCGCTACGGCACCGGCCACACCGAGGCGATCGTCACCTCCGATCTGGCGGCGGCCCGCGAGTTCACGGCCCGCGTCGACGCGGCCGCGGTCATGGTCAACGCCTCGACCGCGTTCACCGACGGCGAGCAGTTCGGTTTCGGTGCCGAGATCGGCATCTCCACCCAGAAGCTGCACGCCCGCGGCCCGATGGGGCTCGGTGAGCTGACCTCCACCAAGTGGACCGTGTGGGGCGACGGGCACACCCGCCCGGCATGACCGATCACCGGTGACAACCGGTAGAGCCAGCAAGGAGTGAGCGTGGATCGAGCACTGCCGACGACACCGCCGCTGTTCGCGAGCGTCGACGATGTCACCGCCCGGCTCGCCGAGACCGGCTATCTGTCCGACAAGGCCACCGCGACCGCGGTGTTCCTCGCGGACCGGCTCGGCAAGCCCCTGCTGGTCGAGGGGCCCGCCGGTGTCGGCAAGACCGAGCTGGCGCGCGCCGTCGCACAGACGTCGGCGGCGGAACTGGTGCGCCTGCAGTGTTACGAGGGCGTCGACGAGTCGCGGGCCCTGTACGAGTGGAATCACGCGAAACAGATCCTGCGCATCCAGGCCGGGAGCGATCACAGCTGGGACGCGACGAAGCAGGACGTGTTCTCCGAGGAGTTCCTGCTGCCGCGGCCGCTGCTGACCGCGATCCGCCGCGACGAGCCGACGGTGCTGCTCGTCGACGAGGTCGACAAGGCGGACGTCGAGATCGAGGGACTGCTCCTCGAGGTGCTCAGCGATTTCGCGGTCACCATCCCCGAGCTCGGCACGATCACCGCGACCCGGAAGCCGTTCGCGGTGCTCACCTCGAACGCGACCCGGGAGCTGTCCGAGGCACTCAAACGCCGCTGCCTGTTCCTGCACCTCGATTTCCCGGACGCCGACCTCGAGCGCCGCATCCTCGCGAGCCGGGTACCGGAACTGCCCGAGGCGGTCGCGGACCAGCTGGTCCGGACGGTCGGGGTGCTGCGCGGCATGCAGCTCGCGAAGGTGCCGTCGGTGTCCGAGACCATCGACTGGGGGCGCACCCTGCTCGCGCTGGGCCTCGACACCCTCGACGACGACGCGGTCCGCGCCACGATGGGCGTCGTCCTCAAACATCGCGCCGACCAGCAGCGGGCCGCTGCCGAGCTGCGCCTGAACTGAGGAGACCGAGCCGATGGTCGCACCGTTCGCGCGTTCCGGAGGTCCGCTCGCACCGCACGGCATCCCCGGGCATCTCGTCGAGTTCGTCGAGGCGCTGCGCCGCCGGGGGATCGCGGTGGGACCGTCGGAGACGGTCGACGCCGGACGGGTGATGGCCGTCCTCGATCTGCTCGATCGGGACGCGCTGCGGGAAGGACTCGCGTGCGCGCTGCTGCGCCGGCCCACCCACCGCGCCACGTTCGACGCCCTGTTCGACCTGTGGTTCCCGGCCGGGACGGGTCTCCGCAGCCCGGACGCGGACGACCCGCAGCAGCTCCCGCGTACCCCGGACGGCGAGCTCGACCACGACGCGTTGCAGGAACTGCTCGCCGCACTGTTGTCCGACGACTCCCCGGACGCCCACGACCGGCTCGAGGAACTCGTCGCGCTCATGGTGGAGGAACTGGGCCGGTACGAGTCCCCGAACGGGGCGTCGTTCTCGGCGTACCAGGCGCTGCGCAACGTCGCCCCCGACACGCTGCTCGAGAAGATCCTCTCCGGGCTCCTCGGCAACCAGCCCGGTGAGGAACGCGCCGACGGCGACTACGCGTCCGAGGTCGCGAAGCGGGCTGCGATCCAGAAGATCATGGACTTCCGGAAGCTGGTCGACGCCGAGACCCGGCGCCGGTCCGCCGAACGGATCGGCCGCGAACGGGTCGCGAACTACGGGGTGCCCAAGCTGGCGGAGGCGGTCGACTTCCTGCGGGCGTCGGACGCCGAACTGGTCGCCCTGCGGCGCAGCGTCACGCCACTGGCCCGGCTCCTCGCGAGCCGGCTCTCGGTGCGGCGCAGCCGGGCCCGGGCGGGCGCGATCGACCTGCGCCGCACCCTGCGCAAGTCGATGTCCACCGGCGGCGTCCCGATCGATCTGGTGCAGCGCAAGCCGCGCCCGGCCCGCCCCGAACTGGTGCTGCTGTGCGATGTGTCCGGCTCGGTCGCCGGGTTCTCGCACTTCACGTTGCTGCTGGTGCACGCGCTGCGGGAACAGTTCTCGCGGGTGCGGGTGTTCGCGTTCATCGACACCACCGACGAGGTGACCAGGTTCTTCGACACCGGCGCCGACCTCGGTGTCGCGATGTCGCGCATGGTGCGCGAGGCCGAACTGATCACGTACGACGGCCACTCCGACTACGGCCATTCCCTCGGGGTGTTCGCCGAACGGTACGCACACACGCTCACCAGCCGCAGCTCGCTGCTCGTCCTCGGCGACGGCCGCAACAACTACCGCGACCCCGGCCTGGCGGCACTCACGCACCTGGTGTCGGTGGCCCGGCACGCCCACTGGCTCAACCCGGAACCGCGCCGGCAGTGGGGCAGCGGCGACTCGGCCGCCCTCGTCTACAACGAGGTGATCGACATGCACGAGTGCCGGTCCGCGCAGCAACTGTCCGCCGTCGTCTCCGGACTGCTGCCGGTGTGATCGGCCGCAGCCCGTAAGCTGGATCCTCGTGCAGCAGCCGACACCGATCACCCCCCGGCGCCGCCTGGGCGTGATGGGTGGAACCTTCGACCCGATCCACCACGGCCACCTCGTGGCCGCGAGCGAGGTCGCCGATCGGTTCGACCTCGACGAGGTGATCTTCGTCCCCACCGGTCAGCCGTGGCAGAAGGAGAACCGGGAGGTCAGCCCCGCCGAGGACCGCTACCTCATGACGGTCATCGCGACGGCGTCGAACCCGCGGTTCTCGGTGAGTCGTGTCGACGTCGACCGACACAAGGTCACCTACACCGTCGACACCCTGCGCGACCTGCACGTCCAGCATCCGGACGCCGACCTGTACTTCATCACCGGTGCCGACGCGCTCGAGAGCATCCTGTCGTGGCAGGCCTGGGAGGAACTGTTCGGGCTCGCCCGTTTCGTCGGCGTCTCCCGGCCCGGCTACGAACTGCACACCGAGCATCTCGCGGCGCATCTCGAGCAGCTGCCCGCCGACGCCGTCACCCTCATCGAGATCCCGGCACTGGCGATCTCGTCGACCGACTGCCGACAGCGGGCCGCCGAGAACCGGCCCGTCTGGTATCTCGTGCCCGACGGCGTCGTGCAGTACATCAGCAAACGCAACCTGTACCGGCCGCACGGCGCGGCCCGACCCGACGGCGCGGCCACCATGTCCGAGCCCGTCCCCGCGCATCGTCGTGTCCACGGCGCCGCGCCCACCCCACTATCGTCAACATCAGCAGAACCGGGAGAACACTGAGTGAGCGCATCGAACGACGCCATCGCCATGGCACGGATCGCCGCACTGGCGGCCGACGAGAAGTTGGCCTCCGACGTGGTGGTACTCGACGTCTCGGAGCAGCTCGTCATCACCGACTGCTTCGTCATCGCATCCGCGGACACCGAGCGCCAGGTCAACTCGATCGTCGAGAACATCGAGGACAAGCTCCGCGAGGCCGGGCACAAGCCCGTCCGTCGTGAGGGCACCCGGGAAGGCCGGTGGGCGCTGCTCGACTACGTCGACATCGTCATCCACGTCCAGCACACCGACGAACGCAACTTCTACGCCCTCGACCGGCTGTGGAAGGACTGCCCCGTGGTGCCCGTCGAGGGCATCGAGCCGCGCAGCCTGTCCCTGAACGACGCCGACGAGGCGGGCGAGGCCGGGGAGCCGGGGGAGACGCAGTCGTGACGGCCGGTCGCCGGGTGCGGCGGCTGATCCTGCTGCGGCACGGGCAGACGGAATACAACGCCACCAACCGGATGCAGGGCCGGCTCGACACCGACCTGACCGACCTGGGGCGGGCCCAGGCGAAGACCGCGGCCCTGGCCCTCGCCGAGAAGAACCCGTACGCGATCGTCTCGTCGGACCTGCGCCGCGCCCACGACACCGCCCTCGCGCTCGGCGACCACCTCGGCATGCCCGTCGACACCGATCCCCGGCTGCAGGAAACGCATCTCGGGGACTGGCAGGGGCTCACCCACACCGAGGTCGACGAGATCGCCCCCGGAGCCCGCGACCAGTGGCGTACCGACGCCTCCTGGGCGCCGCCCGGCGGAGAATCCCGCATCGACGTCGCTGCCCGCAGCCTGCCGGTGGTACAGGAGCTCTTCGTCTCGGACGGTGGGGGCTCCCGGGGAAGCGCACAGGACGCGCAGCGTCCCCTGGTCCTCGTCGCGCACGGGGGTCTGATCGCGGCTCTCACGGCGCGGCTGCTGGACCTGCCGGTGGATCGGTGGCCGGTGCTCGGTGGACTCGGAAACACGGCCTGGGTGGAACTCAGCGCTCTTGGGGAGGGAACGGATCCGGTATGGCGTCTGGACGTGTGGAACGCGACGGCGAACAGCCCGTCCTGCTGGTAGTCGCGGATTCGCTCGCCTACTACGGGCCCAAGGGTGGGCTGCCGGCGGACGATCCGCGGATCTGGCCGAATCTGGTGGCGAAGGAACTGGGCTGGCGGGTCGAGCTCGTCGCGCGTATCGGCTGGACCAGCCGGGACGCGTGGTGGGCGATCACCCAGGACCCGCGAGTGTGGGCGGCGGTGCCGCGTGCGGGCGCCGTCGTGTTCGCGGTCGGCGGCATGGATTCGTTGCCGTCGCCGCTGCCGACCGCGTTGCGTGAGCAGTTGCGGTACATTCGTCCGCCGGCGCTGCGCCGCGTGGTCCGCTCCGGCTACCAGTGGTTGCAGCCGCGGTTGTCGAAACTGGGCCGCCCGGTCGCGTTGCCCCCGAAACTGTCCGTCGAATACCTGGAGAGCTGCCGGGACGCTCTCGCCGCGATCCGGCCGGAGCTGCCGGTGATCGGCACGTTCCCGTCGGTGCACCGGTGCGACGCCTACGGGCAGGTCCACACGGGCCGGGAGCCTGCGGTGCGGGCGTTGGCGGCGTGGTCGGCGGAGAAGAAGGTGCCGATGGTGGACCTGGCCGCCGCTGTTCGCGGCAACGTGTTCTCCGATCGGGCCAACCCGGACGGAATCCACTGGGGGTGGGACGCGCACGAGGAGGTCGCGGCCGCGATGATCGACGCCGTCAAGAATGCGCGCCGACTCCCGGAGTCCGCCGAGAGCGAGCAGGGCTGACCGGATGCCTGTCGTCGTCGTCACCGACTCGTCCTCCTGCCTGACCCCCGAGCTGGTCGGCCGGTTCGGGGTCCGGGTCGTGCCGTTGCACGTCCTGCACGACGGCCACGACTACCGCGAGGGCATCGACCCGATCCCCGACGACCTGACCGGAGTGACCACGTCGGGGGCGTCGCCCGGGGAACTGGCCGACGCCTATGCTGCGGCGCTCGCCGACAGCGACGGTGACGGCGTGGTCGCGATCCATCTGTCCCGGCACCTGTCGGGGACGTGGGATGCGGGCCGGCAGGCCGCGGCCGGGCTCGGTGAGAAGGTACGGATCGTCGACTCCGCGTCCACCGGTATGGGACTCGGATATCCGGTGCTCGAGGCGGCCCGCACGGCCCGCGCGGGTGGCGACCTCGACGCCGTGTACCGCCGGGCCGTCGACGTGGCCGGGCAGGGGCGCACACTGATCGTCGTCGACCGGCTCGATCATCTGCGTCGCGGCGGCCGCATCGGAACGGCCGCGGCCCTGCTCGGTACGGCACTGGCGATGAAGCCGGTGCTGCACCTGGTGGACGGCAAACTGGTGCTGCGGGAGAAGACCCGGACGTCGACGAAGGCCCTCGCCAAGCTCGTCGATGCCGTCGCCGAGCAGGTCGGTGACGCACCGGCCGCCGTCGCCGTGCACCACGTGCATGCCCGTGAGCGGGCGGACACCGTGGCCGCTCAGCTCGAGGAGCGGATCCCGTCGCTGACCGAGGTGGTCGTGACGGAGATCGGCAGTGTACTCGGCGTCCATCTGGGGCCGGGCACGATCGGTGTCGTGACCTGCACCGGAGGGGCGTCTACCGGCGATTGATCCACAGCTCCCGATTGATCCACAGATTTTCTCTCCCGGCCCGTTCGAGCGGTATCGCGGCGGCCGCGCGACCCTAGGGTCGGCGGCATGGGGACCGATGAGGATCGAGCGAGAGTGCGCGGCCGGCTGGCCGCGGCGTCGACCGGCGGCGAGCCCGGGTGGCTCACCGACGACGACCGTCCGGACCGATACGACGACGCCGTGCTCCCGGGCCCGGACCGGTGGCGCGGTCTGCGCCTGAACCCGGGACGACGTGGCATCGCCGCACTCGTGGTGGTCGGACTGGTCGCCGCGATCGTCGCCGCGGTGACGGTGTGGCGGGACCGGCCCGCCGTACAGGCGATACCACCGCTGCCCGTCGTCGAATCCGGGACGTTGCCCGACACCGAGCCGGCGTCGCCGTCACCACCGTCGTCCGCCGGGCCACCCGTACCCGCGCCCGCCGAGGAACTGGTGGTCAGTGTCGTCGGCGTCGTCGAACGGTCGGGGCTGGTGCGGCTGCCGCCCGGATCCCGGGTGGCCGACGCCCTCGCCGCGGCGGGCGGTGCCCGGCCCGGCGCGGACGTCCTGGGCCTGAACATGGCCGAACGGGTCGACGACGGCGACCAGATCCTGGTCGGGGCGGCGGCACCGGACGGTGGCCCCACCACCGTCGGCAGTGCCCGTATCGGATCGGGAGCGGGAGCCGCGGGAACTGCCGCGAAAGCCGGGGCCCAGCCGGGCGGCAAGGTGAATCTGAACACCGCCGACGAGGCCGCGCTCGACGCATTGCCCGGTGTCGGGCCGGTGACCGCCACCGCGATCGTCGCCTGGCGGGCGACGAACGGACGTTTCACCGACGTCGAACAGTTGGGGGAGGTCGACGGCATCGGGCCCGGCCGGCTCGCGAAGCTGCGGGACCTGGTGACGGTGTGACCGATCCGGACGGGCCGGTCGATCTGCGGCTGGTCCCGTCCGCGGCGGTGTGCTGGGCGGTGACACTGACCGGGCTGCTCGCAGGGTGGCGGCCGGTCGCGGTCGTGGGGGTCGGGCTCGTCGCGGCCGGAACCGTCACGACGGTGGCGGCGTATCGGAGTGCCGCCCCGCTGCGGCGCACCGTGGCGGCCGCCCTGATCGCCGCGACCCTGCTCGGCGCCGGATTCGCGGCCGCCACCGCCCTCCGGGTCCACGCGGTGACCGAAAATCCACTCGCCGGCGCGGCAGCACGAGGTGCGTCGGCGACCCTGAGCGTCGTCGTCGACGACGATCCGAAACCGTTGCGCGCCTCCGGTTTCGGGGGACCCCGTCAACTGCTGGTGCGGGCGTCGTTGCGGGAGGTGCGCGACGGCGACCGCACCGTCCGGGCCGGCGGCTCGATCCTCGTCTTCGCCCAGGGGGAGCGGTGGGAGGACCTGCTGCCCGGACAGCAGGTGACGGTGCGCGGGAAACTCGCCGTACCGGAGCGCCGGGACCTCACGGTCGCGGTGCTCCGCGCGGCCGGGCCACCGTCGGAGGTCCGGCCCCCACCGGTGCACCAGCGGTGGGCCGGCACCGTCCGGCACCGGCTCTCCGCCGCGGCCGCTGCGGCACTGCCACCCGCGCAGGCCGGGCTGCTGCCGGGCCTCGTCGTCGGGGACGTCTCCGCGCTGCCGCAGGAGGTGAAGGACCAGTTCACCGCGGCCGGGCTCACCCACTTGACGGCGGTGTCGGGCGCGAACGTGTCGGTCGTGTTGGGTGCCGTGCTGCTGCTCGTGCGCGGCGCCGGGATCGGGCCGCGCATCGGCGCGGTCCTCGCGGGTGCCGCGCTGGTCGCGTTCGTGGTCGTCGCGCGACCGTCCCCGAGCGTGCTGCGGGCCGCGGTGATGGGTGCCGTCGCGTTGCTGGCGCTCGTCGTCGGACGCCGCAAGCAGGCGATGCCGGCGTTGGCGGCGTCGGTGATCGTGCTGCTCGCGGTGGTGCCGTCCCTCGCCGTCGACTTCGGGTTCGCGCTGTCGGTCGCGGCCACCGCCGGCCTGATCGTGGTCGCCCCGATCCTGGTGGAGAAGATGCGGTCGTGGGGGTGGCCGCGGTGGCTCGCCGAGATGTGCGCGGTCGCGGTCGCGGCGTTCGTCGTCACCGCCCCGATCGTCGCCGCCATGTCGGGGACGGTGAGTGTCGTGTCGATCGTCGCGAACCTGCTCGTCGCGCCGGTCGTCGCCCCGATCACCGTGATCGGGGCGGTGACCGCGGTGCTGGCGATGCTGTGGCTGCCCGCCGCGACGCTGCTGGTGCGGGCCGCGGGCCCGCCGCTGTGGTGGCTGCTCGAGGTCGCCGACCGGGCCGCCGCGATCCCCGGTGCCACCGTCACGATCGCCGGGGGACTCGCCGGCTCGGTGATCGTCGGCGTCGCCCTGGCCGTCACCGCGGTCGCCGTCCGGCACCGCTGGTCCCGGCGGCTCCTGGTGGCGCTCGTGGTCGGGGTCGCGGCGGTGTGGGTGCCGACCCGCATCCAGACCCCGGGATGGCCGGCCGACGGGTGGGCGTTCGTGGCGTGCGACGTCGGGCAGGGCGACGGGCTGGTGCTGTCCACGGGGGACGGGCGGGCCGTCGTCGTCGACGCCGGACCCGAACCCGGTCCCGTCGACCGCTGCCTGCGCGGACTCGGTGTCGACGAGATCGCCCTGCTGATCGTGACGCATCTGCACGCCGACCACTACGGCGGCCTCGACGGCGCACTGTCCGGGCGCTCCGTCGCCGCGGTCGCGATCGGACCGTCCGACCTGCCTGCGGGTGGTATGCGGTTCGTGTCCGGCGCGGCGGACCGGGCGGGGGTGCCCGTCGTCCGGCTCACCCCCGGACACGAGGTGATCCTCGGTGAGGTGCGGCTGGAGATCCTGGGGCCGCTGGTGCCGACGCCGCGCACCGCGGCCGCGGCCGACGATGCCGCCAACGACACCTCCCTGGTGATCCGCGCGCACACTCGGGCCGGCACGATCCTGCTCACCGGGGACGTCGAGGAGGCCGGGCAGCGCGCCCTGATGCGGTCCGGGGTGACGTTGCGGGCGGATGTCCTCAAGCTTCCGCATCACGGATCGCGCACCACCGCACCGGAATTCGTCGAAGCCGTGCGGCCCCGGCTGGTGGTGGTCAGTGTCGGTGCCGGCAACCCGTTCGGGCACCCCAACCGTGGCATCCTGGACCGGGCCACTGCACTCGGTGCGGTCGTCGCCCGCACCGACCTGCAGGGCGACGTCGCGGTGACCCGGACCGGTGCCGGGGCACTTGCCGTCGTGGGCCGTTCCCATGGCACCATCGTCCGGTGACCACCTCCACCCGCCCCGCCCCGCTGCATCTCGTCCTCGGCGACGAGGAACTGTTGGTGGAACGCGCGGTGACGTCGGTGATCGGCGCGGTACGGGCTGCTGCCGGACCGGACGGGGAGGACGTCCCGGTGTCCCGGCTGCGGGCCGGTGACGCGAGTGCTCCCGAACTGGCGGAACTGCTGAGCCCGTCCCTGTTCGCGGAGGACCGGGTGATCGTGCTCGAGGCGGCCGGTGAAGCCGGTAAGGACGCCGTCGCCCTCGTCCAGAGCGCGGCCGCCGACGTTCCCGAGGGTGTCGTGCTGGTCGTGCTGCATTCGGGTGCGGGCCGGGCGAAAGCGCTCGCCGGGGCGCTGCAGAAGGCCGGCGCCACCGTCCACGAGTGCGCGAAACTCAAGCAGAACGAACTGGCCGGTTTCGTGCGCGGCGAGTTCCGGGCCGCGGGTGTGCGTGTCGCCCCGGACGTGCTGGGACTGGTCGTCGAGGCAGTCGGCTCCGACCTGCGGGAACTGGCGGCGGCCTGCTCGCAGCTGATCGCCGACACGGGTGGCCGGATCGATGCCGGCGCAGTCCAGCGCTACTACTCGGGCAAGGCCGAGGTGTCCGGTTTCGACGTCGCCGACAAGGCTGTTTCCGGTGACCGGCGCGGGGCGCTGGAGTTGTTGCGCTGGGCGATGCACCGCGGTGTCGCGCACGTGCTGCTCGCCGACGCGCTCGCGGACGCCGTCCACACCATCGCCCGGGTCGGTTCGGTCGGCCGCGGCGACCCGTTCAAGATGGCGTCCGAGCTGGGCATGCCGCCGTGGAAGATCAAGAAGGCCCAGGAGCAGGCCCGCGGCTGGGACTCCGCGTCGATCGGGGAGGCGCTGCAGGTGGTGGCCACCCTCAACGGTGAGGTCAAGGGGCAGGCCGCGGATGCCGACTACGCCGTCGAGGCGGCGGTGCGCCGGATCGTGGATCTGCATTCCTCCGGTCGCTGACCGGCCCGCGCTCCCATATGGCGCAGGAAGGACGGCGAAAGGCCCCCGATCGATGATCGGGGGCCTTTCACCACAGAGCTTGCGACGGTGGACCCGTCAGAAACCTGTCAGAGGGAGTTGGCGACCTTCGCGAGCGCCGACTTCTTGTTGGCAGCCTGGTTGGCGTGGATGACGCCCTTGCCGGCAGCCTTGTCGAGCTTGCGGCTGGTGGAGACGAGGAGCTCGTTGGCCTTGTCCTTGTCACCGGCTGCCGCGGCCTCGCGGAAGGAACGGATCGCCGTACGCAGCGAGGACTTGACCGACTGGTTGCGGAGTCGGTTGCGCTCGTTGGTGCGGATCCGCTTCACCTGGGACTTGATGTTGGCCACGCGTAAAATCCTGTCGTCTTTTGCTGGTTTCTGTCGAAAAGCTCTGGGCACGTATGCGCCGACCGACGACACTACCAGTACCCACGAGATGATCTCAAACCGGTGGCCGTCCAGGGCTTTTCCGGACTCTACCGCATCCTCGCACACGTCCCGTGTCGGGCGTCCCCGGAACTCGGGTGGGTGCGCGACGCCGGCGGAACCGGGCGTCCGGAACTTCTTCCCGAACATACCGATTCGGACTCGGGGGCCCGTGAAATCCCCGGAAACGGACCAGCTCGTACGTAACGTCCGGATCGCAAGTGGCAGGTGTTCGGTGGTTCGGAAGGAGGACGTATGTCGACAGCACAGGAGATTGCGGAAAAGGAACCGATCTCGGATCTGAAGAAGTACCTCGCCGAGGGAATCGGCACGTTCGTTCTGGTGTTCGCCGCGATCGGTACCGCGGTGTTCTCCGGTGGTCGCGTCGGGCAGCTCGGGATCGCGCTCGCATTCGGCCTGACCTTGTTGTTCCTGGTCTACGCGATCGGTCCGATCTCGGGCTGCCACGTCAACCCGGCAGTGACGTTGGGCCACTTCGTCCTGGGCCGGTTGTCCGCAGCGAAGGCCGGGATCTATGTGGTGTCGCAGGTGATCGGGGGCCTCGTGGCGGGTCTCGCGGTGTTCGCGATCGCGCAGAGCCTGCCGAGCTACGACCGGGCGGCCGACGGGCTCGCCGCCAACGGGTGGGGTGTGCACAGTCCGTCGGCGGAGGCCGGTCCGCTCGGGATGCTCGTCGAACCCGGGTACGGGATCGGCGCCGCGATGACGGTGGAGATCATTCTCACCGCGCTGCTGGTGTTCGTGGTGCTCGCGTCCACCGACCAGCTGTCCGACATTCCGCTCGCCGGCGTCGCGATCGGGTTCACCCTCGCGGTGATCCATCTGATCGCGATCCCGATCGACAACACGTCGGTCAACCCGGCCCGCAGCATCGCTGTCGCCTTCTATCAGGACGGCGCGCTCGGACAGCTGTGGCTGTTCATCGTGTTCCCACTGATCGGCGGCGCGCTGGGCGCCGTGCTCTATCGGGCACTGTTCGGGCGGTTCGACCGTCTGAACGACTGACGACCCGGCGACGACGGCCCCGGTGCGTGGTTCGCGCCGGGGCCGTCGTCCGGTGCAGGGTGTCGGACCGTAGCTGGTCTCAGTGCCAGCTGTAGTCCGCCCGCAACCGGGTGGCGACGGCATCGAAGCGGCCGCGGTCGAGAATCGCGCCCTCGCGGCGAATACCGGCCTCGGGGACGTCGAGCACCCGGTCCAGGCGCACCCAGCTGGGCCGGTTCTCCGCATCCCACGTCCCGGCGCCGAGGGGCAGCCAGTCGGGGTCGTCGTCGCGCCGGCTGTTCGACGACAGCATCAATCCGAGCAGGGTGTCGCCGTCGCGCCCGACGACGAGGACCGGACGGTCCTTGCCCTGCCGCGGATCGTCCTCGTAGGCCACCCACGTCCACACGATCTCGCCGGGGTCGGCCCGGCCGTCGAGGCTCGGGGCGTAGTCGATGCGACGCGCCCGGTGCGCGGTGGGCGCCGACGTGCGCGACGCCGGTCGGCCGGGCGTCGTCGCCGGACGCTGCGGCGCGGACAGCATCCCCGACACGGTTGCGGTCGCGCGGGTGACGGGTGCGCTGGTGCGCAGTTGCCGCAGCAGTTTCGGGCCCTCACGGGTCGCGTAGTCGCCGAGCTTTCTGCCGATGGTGCCCCACGTGCTCGCCATGACGCCCGAGCTTAACGGTGACCGCGGCCCGTCCGGGTGGGCCGCGACGACCCTGGATGTGTACGTGCGCCCACCTTCAAGGGATGATGGGGTGGCACGGGACGCGGGTGACGCTGTGCCGAGTCGATGAACGATGTGCGAGTGAGACGAGGGATTTGGGCTTGAGCAGCAACTTTGCGGAGAAGACGTTCACGGATCCGACGAAGATCCGGAACTTCTGCATCATCGCGCACATCGACCACGGCAAGTCGACGCTCGCGGACCGGATGCTGCAGCTCACCGGTGTCGTCGAGGAGCGGGCGATGCGCGCGCAGTACCTAGACCGGATGGACATCGAGCGCGAGCGCGGCATCACGATCAAGGCGCAGAACGTGCGCCTGCCGTGGACCGTCGAGCACGAGGACGGCTCCACCGAGGAGATCGTGCTGCACCTGATCGACACGCCCGGCCACGTCGACTTCACGTACGAGGTGTCCCGTGCCCTCGAGGCGTGTGAGGGTGCGGTTCTGCTCGTGGACGCCGCGCAGGGCATCGAGGCGCAGACCCTCGCCAACCTGTACCTGGCGATGGAGAAGGACCTCACCATCATCCCGGTGCTCAACAAGATCGACCTGCCTGCGGCCGACCCGGAGAGGTATGCCGCGGAGATCGCGCACATCGTCGGCTGTGAGCCGGAAGACGTGCTGCGGGTCTCCGGTAAGACCGGCGTCGGCGTGCGGGAACTGCTCGACGAGGTCGTCAAGCAGGTGCCGGCGCCCGAAGGGCAGTCGGACGCCCCGGCCCGCGCGATGATCTTCGACTCGGTGTACGACGCCTACCGCGGCGTCGTCACCTACGTGCGCGTGGTGGACGGCAAGATCCGTCCCCGCGAGAAGGTCACCATGATGTCGACGGGCACCACCCACGAACTGCTCGAGGTCGGCATCATCTCGCCCGAGCCCAAGGCCACCGAGGGCCTCGGCGTCGGCGAGGTCGGTTACCTGATCACCGGTGTGAAGGACGTGCGCCAGTCGCGGGTCGGCGACACCGTCACCACCTTCCGCAACGGTGCCAGTGAGCCGCTGGTCGGCTACCGGGACCCCAAGCCGATGGTGTACTCGGGCCTGTATCCGTTGGACGGCTCGGACTATCCGGTGCTGCGCGACGCCCTCGACAAGCTGCGGCTCAACGATGCGGCCCTCGCCTACGAGCCGGAGACGTCGGTGGCGCTGGGCTTCGGTTTCCGCTGCGGCTTCCTCGGCCTGCTGCACATGGAGATCACCCGCGACCGGCTCGAGCGCGAGTTCGGCCTCGACCTGATCTCCACCGCCCCGAACGTCGTCTACCGGGTGACGATGGAGGACGGCAGCGAGCACGAGGTCACCAACCCGTCGTACTGGCCCGAGGGCAAGGTGCGGGAGGTGTACGAGCCGATGACCAAGTGCACCGTCATCGCGCCCAGCGAGTACACCGGCGCGATCATGGAGCTGTGTCAGTCCCGCCGCGGCGAGCTCGGCGGTATGGACTACCTGTCCGAGACCCGCGTCGAACTGCGGTACACGCTGCCGATGGGTGAGATCATGTTCGACTTCTTCGACGCCCTCAAGTCGCGGACCAAGGGTTACGCGAGTCTCGACTACGAGGAGTCCGGCGAGCAGCAGGCCGCGTTGGTGAAGGTCGACATCCTGCTGCAGGGCGAGGCTGTCGACGCCTTCAGTGCGATCGTGCACAAGGATGCGGCCTTCGCGTACGGCAACAAGATGACCACCAAGCTGCGCGAGCTGATCCCGCGCCAGCAGTTCGAGGTGCCGATCCAGGCCGCGATCGGCTCGAAGATCATTGCGCGCGAGAACATTCGGGCGATCCGCAAGGACGTCCTCGCCAAGTGCTACGGCGGCGACATCTCCCGTAAGCGCAAGCTGCTCGAGAAGCAGAAGGAAGGCAAGAAGCGCATGAAGACCATCGGTCGCGTCGAGGTGCCGCAGGAGGCCTTCGTGGCGGCACTGTCGAACGAGTCGGTGGCCGACAAGCCGAAGAAGTAGGCGGCTGCGCCGCTCGGAAGCCGCTCGGAAGCCGCTCGGAAGGAGCATCGTGATCGACACCTGGCTGACCCGGGAACTGGGACTGGAGGTGCCGATCGTCGGTGCCCCGATGGGTGGACGGGCCGGAGGCCGTCTGGCGGGGGAAGTGACGCGGGCCGGTGGGCTCGGGTTACTCGGGGCCGCCCGCTACGCCACCCCGGAGTGGATCGCCGCCGAGTCCGCGGTGGCCCGGGAACTCGGCGGCGGCAAGCTCGGTGTCGGGCTCATGACGTGGTCGCTGTACGACGACGACGCCCTGCTCGACGCCGCGATCGGCGAGGAGCCGGACGTGATCTCGCTGTCGTTCGGTGATCCGGCGCCGTTCGTGCCGCGCGCGAAAGCGTGTGGCGCCCTGGTGGGTTCGCAGATCAACACGATCGAGGACCTGCGGGTGGTGGAGGCTGCGGGTGTCGACTTCGTGGTGGCGCAGGGCACCGAGGCCGGTGGCCACACGGGCCGGATCGGCACACTGCCGCTGCTGCAACAGATCCTCGAGGCCACCGACCTGCCGGTGATCGCGGCGGGCGGTATCGCCACCGGACGCGGGCTGGCCGCCGTGATCGCCGCCGGCGCCGCGGGCGGCTGGATCGGGACCGCCCTGCTCGCGAGCCCGGAGACCACCGGACCGGACTTCGCGCGGCAGCGGCTCGTCGAGGCCGACTCCGCCGACACCGTCTACACGTCGATCTTCGATCAGGCCCGGGACCAGCCGTGGCCGCAGCGCTGGGGTGGACGAGCCCTCGTCAACGCGTACACCGAACGGTGGCACGGGCAGGGCGCGGACAACGCCACCCTCGCCGCCGCCTACGATCCCGCCGACACCACCGTCGGTGTCGTGTATGCGGGGGAGGCGGCGGGGCTCGTCACCTCGGTCCGCCCGGCCGGGGACGTCGTCCGCGAGATCGGTGCGGACGCCGAACGCCTCCTGCGCCGCACGTACTGACCGGCGCCCCTACTCCGGGGCGTGACAGACGGCTTCGACGTTGTTGCCGTCGGGGTCCCGCACGAACGCGCCGTAGTAGCCGGGGTGGTATTCCGGCCACTCGCGCGGCTCGTGCAGCACCTCGGCGCCGGCGTCGACGGCGGCGGCGAAGAAGGCGTCGACCACGGCGCGGGTGGGTGCGGCGAACGCGAAGTGGTTCTCGCGGAACCCGGCGTCGGCGGGCACTCGCGGGCTGATCCAGAAGTCGGGGTTCGGTGGGATCCCGTATCCGATGATCGGGCCGTGTTCCGCTATGCGGACGGCGCCGAGCGGGGCCAGCACCTTGTCGTAGAACGCGGCACTCGCCGCAGTGTCGTCACATTGGATTCCCAGATGATCCAGCATCCTCCGATAGTGACACGCGTCACCGGCAATCCGTGTCACATCGGCCCGTGGGCGGGCTGGAAGGTTCCGGTGTGCCCGTCCTCCTCGGCCCGGATGACGTGGACGACGGCATTGATGAGCGCCAGATGGGTGAACGCCTGCGGAAAATTACCGAGGTGCCGACCGGTCTTGGGGTCGATCTCCTCTGCGTACAGCTCGAGGGGGCTGGCGAACGCGAGGAGCCGCTCGCACAGGGCCTTGGCGCGTGGCAGTTCCCCGATCTCGACGAGCGCGGAGACGAGCCAGAACGAGCAGATCGTGAACGAGCCCTCCTCCCCGGACAGGCCGTCGTCCGTGGAGTCGACCCGGTAGCGCAGGACGAGGCCCTCCTCGGTGAGTTCGTCGGCGATCGCGAGGACCGTCGCCCGGATGCGGGGGTCGTCGGCGGGCAGGAACCGCAGCAGCGGGGCGAGCAGCAGCGACGCGTCGAGGGACGGGTGCCCGTAGCGTTGTGTGAGCACCCCGCGTTCGTCGACACCGTGCTCGAGGACGTCGGCCTTGACCTCGTCGGCGAGGTCCGTCCACTGCTGCGCGTAGCTCTTCTCCCCGTGCAGTGCCGCGAGTTTCGCGCCGCGGTCGAGCGCCACCCAGCACATGATCTTCGACGACGTGAAGTGCTGTGGTTCGCCGCGCACCTCCCAGATGCCGCGGTCGGGTTGTCTCCAGTTCTTGACGACCTCTTCGACCTGCCGTTTGAGCAGCGGCCACAGGGTTTCGGGCACCTGGTCGCGGGACCGCACGTGCAGATACACCGAGTCGAGCATGGTGCCCCAGATGTCGTGCTGGTTCTGGTCGTAGGCGCCGTTGCCGATGCGGACCGGGCGGGCGCCGTCGTATCCGTGCAGGTGGTCGAGTTCCTCTTCGACGAGGGTGTGCTCGCCGCCGACGCCGTACATGACCTGCAGCGGTGCCGGGTAGCCGTCCTCGCTGCGGCTCGAGTCGAAGATGAACGAGAAGAAGTCGTTCGCCTCCCGGTCGAGGCCGAGGGTGTAGAGGCCCCACAGCGCGAACGTCGAGTCGCGCACCCACGCGTACCGGTAGTCCCAGTTGCGTTCGCCGCCCGGCGTCTCCGGGAGCGATGTGGTGGGGGCGGCGAGGAGGGCGCCGGTCGGCGCGTACGTCAGCCCCTTGAGGGTGAGGGCGCTGCGCTGCAGGTGCCCGCGCCAGGGATGGTCCGGGAACCGGCCGATCGTGACCCACTGCCGCCAGCACTCGGTGGTCTGCCACATCCGGGCGGCGGCTTCGTCGAACGTCTGCGGGGCCGGCACGTCGGACCAGGAGAGCGCGACGAACGCGTTGTCGCCCTCGACCATGCGGGTACGGGCACGGGCCTCGCGTCCCTCGATCCCGATCCGCAGGTTCGAGGTGAGCCGCAGCGTCGGATGGTCGCCGCCGACGGTTGCCCGGCACGTGGCGGTGGCCTCCTCGTACACCTTGCCGGTGTACTCCCATTCCGCGGGTGCCCGGTGGTAGTCGAACGCGGGTTCGCAGCTCATCTCGAGTTCGACGGTGCCGTTCACACACTTCACGGTGCGCAGCAGGATGTGCTCGGCGTCCCAGTCCGACGGTGTCCGCCGTCGGGTGGGGGAGCGCTGTTCGTTGGCGTGCCAGCGGCCCATCACCAGGGCGTCCCGCACGATCAGCCATCCGGTCTGGGTCTGCCACGTCGTTTCGACGATGAGTCCGCCCGGTAGATACCGGCGGGCCTCGGGGACGTTCTGGCCGTACGGGCCGATCCGGAAGTGTCCGGCACTGCGGTCGAGGAGGGCGCCGAAGATGCTGGGGGAGTCCGGCCGGGGTACGCACATCCACTCCACGGACCCGTTGCGGGCGATCAGACAGTTCACTTCGCAGTCGGACAGGAACGCGTAGTCGTCGATCGGTGGAAAGACGCTGCGATGCTCGGGCAGTGACGTCATCTGTTCATCATCGACCCGGCATCGAGTCCGCGTCCACGATTCCCCGGCGACGGGTACTTTGCCGCAGTCCGATTTCAACCCTCGGCGGCGGGTCCGGCCTCTGTTACTGTCTGCGCCGTGTCCACCGTCATCGCCCACCGCGTCCGCCACGAACTGGCGTTGATCGCGGTCGGTGACCTGGCGGTAGCCGACATTCTCTGTCGCTGAACCGGTTTCCCTGCACCCCGTCACCCGGCCTGCCGCCGGGTGTCCTCTCGTACCACTTCGGCCTGCCGGAAAGGCACTCCTCTCATGCGACTTCGTTCCCGTTCGTTCCTGACCGCCCTCGTTGCGATCACCGCCGCCGTGTCGACGGCGTGCGCGGGTGGTTCGAGTGATGTCACCGGCGGTGGCGAGACCGTCTCCGACGGCAGCGGCGGGACGGTCAACCTGTTCGCGTACGCCGTCCCGAAGCCCGGATTCGACAAGGTCACCGCTGGATTCGCGGACACCGAAGAGGGGCAGGGAGTCCAGTTCAACGCGTCGTACGGGCCGTCGGGAGACCAGTCCCGCAAGGTGCGCGACGGGGCTCGCGCCGACATCGTGAGCTTCTCCGTGGAACCGGACGTCACCCGGCTGGTGGACGCCGGTCTCGTCGACGAGAGCTGGAACCGGGACGCATACCGGGGGATTCCGTTCGGTTCGGTGGTGACGCTCGTGGTGCGGGAGGGGAATCCGAAGAACATCCGGGACTGGGACGATCTGCTGCGGCCGGGCATCGAGGTGGTGACGCCGAATCCGTTCAGTTCCGGGTCGGCGAAATGGAATCTGTTGGCCCCGTATGCTGCTGCGAGCGACGGCGGGAAGAATCCGCAGGCCGGACTCGACTACGTCGAGAAGTTGGTGACCGAGCACGTGACGGTGCAACCCAAGTCGGGTCGCGAGGCCACCGAGACGTTCCTGCAGGGCACCGGTGACGTCCTCGTCAGCTACGAGAACGAGGCCCTGTTCACCGAACGCAAGGGCGATCCGGTCGAGCACGTCACCCCGCCCGTCACGTTCGCGATCGAGAATCCGGTCGCGGTGCTGTCGAACAGCCCGAACATCGACGGGGCGACGGCGTTCCGGGACTACCTGTACACGACCGAGGCGCAGCGGCTCTGGGCCCGCGCCGGGTTCCGTCCCGTCGACCCGGCGGTGGCAGCCGAGTACGCTGCCGACTTCCCGGAACCGCAGCAGCTGTGGTCGATCGACGACCTGGGCGGCTGGGACACCGTCGACACCGATCTGTTCCGGCCGGGCAGCGGCAGCATCGCCGTCGTCTACGAGAATGCGACGAAGTAGGCTGACCGGGTGGATCGAATCGCGAGCTGGTGGGACGGCACCGAACTGTGGGTCGCCGGCCTGCCGTTCGTCCCCCAGGTGATCCTGGTGCTCGCGGTGATGATTCCGGCCTGCTTCGGTATCGCATGGTTGCTCGACCGTGCCCTGTCGGCGGTGTTCACACTGCTGGGGCGCGGCGAGCTCGTCGACCCGACCGGCCGGCCGGCCGAGACGAAGGTGGAGGACTACTAGATGCCGCGCTCCCGCGTGACCATCGCACTGATCGCATTGATCGTTCTGGTCGTCGTCGCGTGGTTCTTCACCCGCTGACACTGCCCGTACAGATGTGGGGCACGGGGTCGGGCTCTGCTAGAGTCGCCCCCGTGCCGCACGTCACCGCTCCCCGAGTCCGCCATGAACTGGCGTTGATCGCGGTCGGCGGTTTAGCGGTCGCCGACATCCACTGTTGTCGATAACAGTTTCGGCGTTCCCCCCCTTTTCGAGTCCGGTCCGTGTGACCGTCGCCCGCTGTCCCGCATCGGGACGCGGAGCCGCCCTGTGCTCGTTTTCTCCCGGACGTCGCTCCCGCTCGGAGTCCGATCCGAGTTTGCTGTGCCCGAATCCCCGCGCGTATCCGCTCGGCAGGAAGGTTGACCCCCGATGAAACACCGCTCCCGTATGTTGCCGACCGTGCTGGTCGCGATCGGTGCCGCCGTGCTGACGGCGTGTAGCGGCGGGCCGAGCGACGTCATGGGCGGTGGCGACATCGGTGCCGACGGCAGCGGAGGCACGATCAATCTGTTCGCGTACGGCGTGCCGAAACCCGGCTACGACAAGGTCACCGCGGCGTTCGCGGAAACGCCCGAGGGGGCTGGGGTGCGCTTCAATCCGTCGTATGGGCCGTCGGGCGACCAGTCCCGCAAGGTGTCGGACGGTGTGCATGCGGATCTGGTGAGCTTCTCGGTGGAACCCGAGATCACCCGGCTGGTGGACGCCGGTCTCGTCGACGAGAGCTGGAACGAGGACGCGTACGGCGGGGTGCCGTTCGGTTCGGTCATCACGCTCGTGGTGCGGGAGGGGAATCCGAAGAACATCCGGGACTGGGACGACCTGCTGCGGCCCGGTGTCGAGGTGGTGACGCCGAATCCGTTCAGTTCCGGATCGGCGAAATGGAACCTGTTGGCGCCGTATGCCGTCGAGAGCAACGGCGGCAAGGATCCGCAGGCCGGACTCGACTACCTCGAGAAGTTGGTGACCGAGCACGTGACGGTGCAACCCAAGTCGGGTCGCGAGGCCACCGAAATGTTCCTGCAGGGCACCGGTGACGTGCTGCTCAGCTACGAGAACGAGGCCCTGTTCACCGAACGCAAGGGCGATCCGGTCGAGCACGTCACCCCGCCCGAGACGTTCAAGGTGGAGAATCCCGTCGCGGTCGTCTCGACCGGCCGCAACCGGGCGACCGCGGTGACGTTCCGGGACTTCCTCTACACGGCGCCGGCGCAGCGCGGGTGGGCCGAGGCCGGGTTCCGTCCCGTCGACCCGGCCGTGGCAGCCGAGTACGCCGCCGACTTCCCGGAACCACAGCAGCTGTGGACCGTCGCCGACCTCGGCGGCTGGGACACCGTCGACCAGGATCTGTTCGATCAGGACTCGGGCAAGATCGCCGCCATCTACGAGAACGCAACCTCATGACGACGACAGCGACCACACCCACACCCACGGCCACCACTCCGAAGGCGACTCCTTCCGTGCCCACACCGACACCCCCACCCCCGAGTCGGACCGCCCGCCTGCGTCGCAGGCTCGCGGTCACCGGGGCCGTCGGCCCGCTCGGCATCGGTATCGCAGCCGTCTGGCTGAGTGTGATCGTGCTGCTGCCGCTCGCGGCGCTGCTGGTGGCCTCCCTCGACGACGGATGGTCCGGCTTCTGGGACGCCGTCACCGCGCCGGGCGCGCTCGCCGCGCTGCGGGTGACGATCCTGGTGTCGGTGATCGTCGCGGTGATCAACGTGGTGATGGGCACCCTGATCGCGTGGGTACTGGTGCGCGACGAGTTCCCCGGCAAGCGGATCATCAACGCGCTCATCGATCTTCCGTTCGCACTGCCGACGATCGTGGCGAGCATCGTGCTGCTGTCGCTGTACGGCCCGCAGAGCCCGATCGGGGTGCACCTCAATGCCACCCAGCCGGGTCTGGTGATGGCGCTGGCGTTCGTGACGCTGCCGTTCGTGGTCCGCTCGGTGCAGCCCGTCCTGATCGAGGTCGACCGGGAGGTCGAGGAGGCTGCCGCGTCGCTCGGCGCGAACAACTGGACGATCTTCCGGCGTGTCGTCCTGCCCACCCTGACTCCGGCGATCATCAGCGGTGCCGGTCTCGCGTTCGCCCGCGCGATCGGCGAGTACGGGTCGGTGGTGCTGATCGGCGGCAACATTCCCCGGCAGACGCAGGTGGCGTCGCAGTACATTCAGCAGCAGATCGAGATCGACCGGCAGACCAGCGCGGCCGCCGTCTCGGTGACGCTGCTCGTGATCGCGTTCGTGACGCTGCTGGTGCTGCGGATGTTCGCGGCCCGCAACCAGCGGCGAGAGGAGCAGTCGCAGTGAAGGTTTCCCCGTTCGCCAGGATTTCCCTGCGCACGATCGTTCTCGCCTACCTCGCGGTGCTGCTGCTCAGCCCGATCGCGGTGATCCTGTACCGGGCGTTCGAGCACGGTGCCGTCACCTTCTATCACGCGATCAGCACACCGGCCGCGATCTCCGCGCTGAACCTGTCGATGATCATCGTGGCGATCGTCGTCCCGCTCAACGTGATCTTCGGTGTCGTCACCGCTCTCGCACTCGTGCGCGGACGGTTCCCCGGCCGCGGGCTGCTGCAGTCGGTGGTGGATCTGCCGTTCGCGGTGTCGCCCATCGTCGTCGGTGTCTCGCTGATCCTGCTGTGGGGTGCCGGCGGCTGGTTCGGCGGCCTCGAATCGACCGGATTCCGGGTGATCTTCGGGCTGCCCGGCATGGTGATTGCCACCATCTTCGTCACGCTCCCGTTCGTGGTGCGTGAGGTCGAACCCGTCCTGCACGAGATCGGTGAGGAACAGGAACAGGCTGCCGCGACGCTGGGCGCGTCGAAGTGGCAGACGTTCACCCGCATCACCCTGCCCGCGATCCGCTGGGGCCTCACCTACGGTGTCGTGCTCACCATCGCCCGCGCGCTCGGCGAGTTCGGCGCCGTCATCATGGTCTCGTCCGGCATCCCCGGGCAGTCGCAGACCCTGACCCTGCTCGTGCACTCCCGCTACATCGACGACCACAACACCTTCGGCGCCTACGCGGCAGCCACCCTGCTGATGGGGATCGCCCTCGTCGCCCTGCTGCTGATGACTCTGCTCGACCGTAAGAGGAGCACGACATGATCACCGTGACCGGAGCCCGCAAGAACTACGGCGACTTCGCCGCCCTCGACGACGTCACCCTCGACATCCCGTCCGGCTCGCTGACGGCGCTGCTCGGGCCGTCCGGCTCGGGCAAGTCGACGTTGCTGCGGTCCATCGCCGGCCTGGAGCACCCCGACTCGGGCACCATCACGATCGCCGGGAAGGACGTCACCGGGGTTCCGCCGCAGAAGCGCGACATCGGGTTCGTGTTCCAGCACTATGCGGCGTTCAAACACATGACGGTGCGCGACAACGTCGCGTTCGGGCTCACGATCCGTAAGCGGCCCAAGGCCGAGATCGCGAAGAAGGTCGACGACCTCCTCGGGATCGTCGGGCTCGACGGTTTCCAGCACCGTTACCCGGCGCAGCTGTCCGGTGGTCAGCGTCAGCGCATGGCCCTGGCCCGGGCCCTCGCCGTCGACCCGCAGGTCCTGCTGCTCGACGAGCCGTTCGGCGCACTCGACGCGAAGGTGCGCGACGATCTGCGGACGTGGCTGCGCCGCCTGCACGACGAGGTCCACGTGACCACCGTCCTGGTCACCCACGACCAGGAGGAGGCGCTCGACATCGCCGACCGGATCGCGGTCCTCAACAAGGGCCGGATCGAGCAGGTCGGCACCCCGCAGGAGCTGTACGACACCCCGGCCAACGACTTCGTGATGTCGTTCCTCGGTCCGGTCGCCCGTCTCAACGGCCGGTTGGTGCGCCCGCACGATCTGCGCCTGGACCGCAGCCAGTTGCCGCAGTCGTTCGCGGCGACCGTGTCCCGCGTCGTGCATCTCGGTTTCGAGGTGCGGGTCGAGCTGCAGCCGAAGACCGGTGCCCAGGCGCTGTCCGCGCAGATCACCCGCGGCGACGCCGAATCCCTCGGCCTGCGTGAGGGCGAGACGGTGTACGTGCGGCCCACCGACGTCGTCGGGTAGATCGGGACGAGAGCGGGAATGCCCGGCGCCGCAGTGCGGTGCCGGGCATTCCCGTGCACGGACCGCTCGTGCGGCCCGCTGCCGGATCTCAGCCGAACAACTGGCCGGCGGTGTCGAGGGACCCGGCGAAGAAGCCGAACGCCTCGAACATCCCGGATGTGGCGTCGGCGAAGTCGACGAAGAACTCGAAGATCGGGACGAGTTCGGTGGAACCCATTGCTGCACTCCTTTTTTCGGATGTTTCCTGCGGATCGGTGCAGAGTCGGCCACATCTGCATCGGTATCGGGTGAGCTCGATTCGAATGCCCGGGACGACTATGCAGCGAACCCTCGATCGGCACAAATAGTGGTATCCGAATATGCGTATGCAGCAATTGTTTTGGCGTTCATCCCGGGTCGTCCGGTGGTGTGGTCAGTGGGCGGATCGCCACGCGGGTAACGTGGGTCGTTCTGCCCGGCGACCGTCGTCGGGCGTCAGGAGGAACGCGAAGTGAGTGCGCACATCCGTGTCGGTATCGCCGGCTACGGCAATCTCGGGCGCGGCGTCGAGACGGCCGTGGCAGTCAACCCGGACATGACCCTGGTGGGGGTGTTCACGCGCCGGGATCCGGGCAGCGTCGCGCCGGAACGCGCCGAGACCCAGGTGTTCGGCTGGGACCGGCTCGCCGAGTTCGAGGACGAGATCGACGTCCTGATCCTGTGTGGCGGCTCGAAGACGGACCTGCCGCAGCAGGGCCCGGAACTGGCGGCCCGGTTCAACACCGTCGACAGTTTCGACACCCACGCCCGCATCCCCGAGTACTTTGCGGCGGTCGACGCCCCCGCCCGCGCGGCCGGCCGGACGGCGCTGATCTCCACGGGCTGGGATCCGGGCCTGTTCTCGATCAACCGCGTGTACGGTGAGGCGATCCTGCCGGTCGGTGAGACCTACACCTTCTGGGGGCGCGGTGTGAGTCAGGGCCATTCGGACGCGGTGCGCCGCGTGCCGGGTGTCGCGGCCGCGGTGCAGTACACGCTGCCGTCGGACGTCGCGATCGCGAAGGTTCGCAGCGGTGCCCGGCCCGAGCTGTCCACCCGCGACAAGCACACCCGCGAATGCTTCGTGGTCCTCGCCGACGGCGCCGACGCCGACACCGTGCGCGAGGCGATCGTCACGATGCCCGACTATTTCGACCAGTACGACACCGTCGTCAACTTCGTCGACGCCGACACCCTCGACCGCGACCATGCGGGAATGCCGCACGGCGGCTTCGTGATCCGCAGCGGATCCACCGGTGACGGCAACGTGCAGACCGTCGAGTACAGCCTGGCGCTGGGCAGCAACCCGCAGTTCACCGCCAGCGTCCTGGTCGCGTACGCGCGGGCCGTGCACCGGTTGAACGCGGACGGCCGGATCGGCGCGCACACCGTGTACGACGTGGCCCCGGGACTGCTGTCGCCGAAGACGCCGGAGCAGTTGCGCGCCGAACTGCTGTAACCGAGGTCAGGCGGGGATCCTCGTCCGGTACGATCCGGCCCGGACTGCGGTGTCGTACCGGGCGAGGGCGACCGCGGCCAGGTTCGGATGCGCTCCGATCGGATCGGCGAACACCACGCCCGGGTCGGCGGCGAGGGCCGCCGCACCGAGGCGATCGGTGAGCAGTCCCGGCGCCAGGAACCACGGGGCGATCACGACACGCCGTGCCCCCTGCACGCGGAGTGACGAGATCGCCTGCTCGACGGATGGCCGCGCGGCGGTCGCGAAGCACACCGACATCGGCCACCGGGTCCCGGCACCAAGAACGGTCGTGAGCCGGTGCACGCGACGGTTCGCGTCGGCGTTCGACGAGCCGACCGCCGCGAGAACCACCCCGGTCTCCGGGTCGTCCGCCGCGGCACCGGTGTCGGCGATCCGGTCGCGGAGCGCGTCGAGCAGCAGGCGGTCGCCGCCCAGGACGTCGGCCTGGACGAGTTCGAGTCGAGGATGTCGGGTGCGGGCCGCGGCCAGGATCCCGGGCAGATCGACTCGTGCGTGGAAGGCGCTGCCGAGTAGCAGCGGCACCACGATCGCCGAGGAATGTCCTTCGGCAGCAACGGTATCGACAACCCGATCCACCGACGGCGCGTTCAGGTCGAGGAATGCGAGCCGGACGTCCAGATCAGGCCTCTGCATCCGCATCGCTGTCACGGCGGCCGCGACCACCCGAGCGGATCGGGGGTCACGGCTGCCGTGCGCGACAGCGACGAGCGGAGGAGGCACGGTAACCATGGGAGGCACCGCCGCCGTCTCAGACCCGCTCACCGAGCTCGACGGCGGCGATCGCATCGCCGACGAGACCGGCCGCGAGCGTGTTGCCGCCCGCCGGATCGATCAGCAGGAAGCTGCCGGTGTGCCGGTCGACGGTGTAGTCGTCGGCGACGATCGGCTCCGCGACACGCACCGAGATCTTGCCGATCTCGTTGAGCTCGAGGCTCTCCGGGGACAGCTCCGAGGTCAGCTCCTGCTCGTCGAGACGCTCGACGAGCGTGCCCACGATCGCCTGCGTGGTGCGGGTGCCGTGCTTGAGCAGCAGCCGGGACCCCGGACGCAGCGGCTTCTCGGCCAGCCAGCACACGGTGGCGTCGAACTCGGCGATCGGCTCGGGCGCGTCCGACGGTGCGGTGATCGTGTCGCCGCGGGAGACGTCGACGTCGTCGGCGAGCACCAGCGTGACGCTGCGTCCGGCGTGTGCGACGTCGAGTTCACCGTCGTACGTGTCGATCCGGGTGACCGTGGTGCGGGTGCCGGACGGCAGCACCACGACCTCGTCGCCGGGGGAGACGGAACCGGCGGCGACCTGGCCGGCGTACCCGCGGTAGTCCGGGAACTCGGCGGTGCGCGGCCGGATCACGTACTGCACCGGGAAACGCAGTCCGATCGATCGCCGGCTGTCGCTGTCCACCGGCACCGACTCGAGATGTTCGATCAGCGTCGGCCCGTCGTAGTACGGCGTGTCGTCCGACGCGATCGCGACGTTGTCGCCGTGCAGCGCCGAGACGGGGATGGCGTGGACGTCCGCGTCGTCCCAGCCGAGCGATCCGGTCAGCGACCGGAACTCGGCGGAGATGTCCGCGAACACCTGCGCCGGGTCGTCGACGAGATCGATCTTGTTGACCGCCAGCACCAGTCGCGGCACACCCAGCAGGGCCAGCACCGCGGCGTGCTTGCGGGTCTGGGAGACGACACCCTTGCGGGCGTCGACCAGCAGGATCACCAACTGGGCGGTGGACGCCCCCGAGACGGTGTTGCGGGTGTACTGCACGTGCCCCGGCGTATCGGCCAGCACGAAGCTGCGCTTCGGGGTCGCGAAGTAGCGGTACGCGACGTCGATCGTGATGCCCTGCTCACGTTCGGCGCGCAGGCCGTCGACGAGCAGCGACAGGTCGGGGGTGGACAGGCCACGGTCGACCGACGCCCGGGTGACGGCGTCGATCTGGTCGGCCAGAACGGATTTCGTGTCGTACAGCAGCCGGCCCACGAGGGTGGACTTGCCGTCGTCGACGCTGCCCGCGGTTGCGAGTCGTAGCAGGTCGCTCATGATCAGAAGTAGCCCTCTCGCTTGCGGTCCTCCATGGCCGCTTCGGAAACTCGGTCGTCGCCGCGGGTGGCGCCGCGCTCGGTCAGCCGGGACGCCGCGACCTCGGCCAGGATGGCCTCGTTGTCGGCGGCCTCGGACAGCACCGCGCCGGTGGTGGAGCCGTCACCGACGGTGCGGTAGCGCACGGACAGCGTCTGTACCTCTTCGCCGTCGCGCGGGCCGCCCCACACCCCGGAGGTCATCCACATGCCGTCACGCTGGTACACCTCGCGCTGGTGGGCGTAGTAGATGCTCGCCAGTTCGATGTCGTCGCGGGCGATGTAGCGCCAGATGTCGAGTTCGGTGAAGTTGCTCAGCGGGAACACCCGCACCTGCTCGCCGGGAGAATGCCTGCCGTTGTACAGGTTCCACAGTTCGGGACGCTGCTTCTTCGGATCCCAGCGGCCGAACGAGTCGCGCAGCGAGAAGATGCGCTCCTTGGCGCGGGCCCGCTCCTCGTCGCG
The DNA here is from genome assembly GCF_030656875.1 of Prescottella sp. R16. Lineage (NCBI taxonomy): Bacteria > Bacillati > Actinomycetota > Actinomycetes > Mycobacteriales > Nocardiaceae > Rhodococcus > Prescottella sp. R16. The sequence continues at coordinate 2,907,383 of NZ_CP130943.1, read as the reverse complement.
GCGGGCGCCGCCGAACACCGCGTCGAACCGGTTCTCGCCGATCGCGTCGAGCAACGGCACGGTCTGCAGCGGGTTGCGGATCCCGTCGGGACGCTCGGTGAGGCGGCCGTCGGCGAGATAGTCCTCCACGCTCGCCACGTGCAGGCGCAGGTTGTACTTGGCGACGACGTGGTCCCGGAACGCGAGCACCTCGGGCAGGTTGTGGCCGGTGTCGACGTGCAGCAGCGCGAACGGTACCGGCGCCGGCCAGAACGCCTTGATCGCCAGGTGCAGCAGCACCGTCGAGTCCTTGCCGCCCGAGAACAGGATCACGGGCCGCTCGAACTCGCCCGCCACCTCCCGGAAGATGTGGATGGCTTCGGACTCGAGCGCGTCGAGGGTGTCGAACGTGGTGCCGTCGAGCTGGAGTCGCGGCTCGGGGAGGGAGATGTCGATGGTCATGAGGCGTGCAACCCGCATTCTGTCTTGGCCGAACCGGCCCACCGACCGCTGCGCGGATCGGCGCCGGGGAGTGGTTTGACGGTGCACGGAGCGCACCCGATGGAGGGATACCCCTCGTCGACGAGCGGATTCACCAGGATCGAGTGCTCGTCGATGTACGCCTGCATGTCGTCGTCCGACCATGCGGCGATGGGATTGATCTTCACCAGTCCGAACGCCTCGTCGAACGAGATCAACGGCGCGTTCGCCCGGGTGGGGGCCTCGACCCGGCGGATGCCGGTGATCCACGCCCGATAGTTCTGCAGTGTCGCCTTCAGCGGCACCACCTTCCGCAGCCGGCAGCATTCACCGGCGTCACGTGCGAACAGGTTCTTGCCGAGCATCGCGTCCTGTTCGGCGACGGTGTGCTCGGCCGACGCGTTCACGACGTTCACGCCGTACACCTGCTCGACGGCGTCACGGGTGCCGATGGTCTCCGGGAAGTGGTAGCCCGTCTCCAGGAAGAGTACGTCCACGCCGGGACGAACCTGTGCGGCAAGGTGAACCAGCACACCGTCCTGCATGTTCGACGCCACGATGTAGCCGCTGCGCTCGCTCCCCGTCGCTGCGCTCGCCCCGGCCCCGAACGTGTCCTCGGTCCACTGCAGCAGTTCCTGTGCGGACGCCCCCGCGAGGTCCGCCGCCCCCTGCTCGGCGATCCGACGGAGCTCGTCGGTGATCGCAGCACTCAGATCCACGCTCATCGCAAATCCTCCTCGTCGGCACGCACCGCCCACTCGGCGAAGCGTTCGCCGTCGTTCTTGTTCTTGATGAAATTGCGCACCAGCCGGTCGATGTAGTCGGTGGCCTCGTGCGCGAAGATCTTGTGCTGCCGAAGCTTCCGGCCGAACCCGCTGTCGAAGCCGAGGCTGCCTCCGAGATGCACCTGGAAGCCCTCGATCGGGGTGCCGTTCTCGTCGGCGATCAACTGGCCCTTGAACCCGATGTCCGCGACCTGCACGCGGGCACACGAATTGGGGCACCCGTTGAAGTTGATCGTGATCGGCACGTCCAGCTGCTCGTTGAGATCCGCGAGACGCTCCTCCAGAATCGGCACGAGAGCCTGTGAACGGCTTCGGGTTTCGGTGAACGACAGCTTGCAGTACTCGAGGCCGGTGCAGGCGATGAGGTTGCGGCGCCAGCGCGACGGCCGCGAACTCAGCCCCACCGCCTCGAGGTCGGCGTCGAGTCCGGCGATCTTGTCGTCGTCGACGTCGACGACCACCAGCTTCTGGTACGGCGTGAACCGCAGGTCGTCCGTACCGGCCCGCTCCATCGCGTCGGCGATCGCGAACAGCGTGTCACCGGTCAGTCGTCCGGACACCGCCGAAAAACCGACGGCGTTCCGCCCGTTGGACAGTCGCGTCACACCCACGTGATCGATCGGATGCTTCGGCGGCACCGGCGCCGGGCCGTCGATCAGCTTCCGGTGCAGGTACTCGGTCTCGAGCACCTCGCGGAACTTCTGCACGCCCCAGTCCTTGACGAGGAACTTGAGCCGTGCCTTCGACCGCAGCCGTCGGTAGCCGTAGTCGCGGAAGATCGCGACGACCGCCTCCCACACGTCGGGAACCTCGTCGAGGGGCACCCACACGCCCAGACGCTGCGCCATCATCGGGTTCGTCGACAGACCGCCACCGACCCACAGGTCCAGGCCGGGGCCGTGGTCGGGATGTTCGACACCGACGAACGCGACGTCGTTGATCTCGTGGACCACGTCCTGCAGGCCGGAGATCGCGGTCTTGAACTTTCGCGGCAGGTTCGAGTACTCGGGGTTGCCGATGTAGCGGCGCTTGATCTCAGCCAGGGCGGGGGTCGCGTCGAGCACCTCGTCGGGGGACAGGCCGGCGAGTGGGGATCCGAGCATGCCACGCGGGCAGTCGCCGCACGCCTCGGTCGTTTCGAGACCCACGGCCTCGAGCCGTCGCCAGATCTCCGGCACGTTCTCGATCTCGATCCAGTGGTACTGCAGGTTCTGCCGATCCGAGATGTCGGCGGTGCCGCGGGCGAACTCGGTGGAGATACCGGCCAGCGTCCGGATCTGCTCCCGGTTCAACCGGCCGCCGTCGGTGCGCACCCGCATCATGAAGTACGGCGCCTCGAGCAGGTCGGCGTTGTCGTCGCCGGTGAAGGTGCCGTCGTAGCCCTGCTCACGCTGCGTGTACAGGCCCATCCAGCGGAAACGTCCGCGCAGGTCGGCTTTGTCGATGCTGTCGAAGCCGCCCTTCGAGTACTGGTCGATGATGCGGGCCCGCACGTTGAGTGGGTTGTCGTCCTTCTTGATCTGCTCGTTGGCGTTGAGCGGTTCGCGGTAGCCGAGCGCCCACTGGCCCTCGGACGCGCGCTTCTTCGGGCGCGCGGGTCGGGCGGCAGCGGGCGGGGGTGTGCTGGAAACGGCGTCGGTGGTCGACGTCATGGGTGCTCCTGGGGTCGTGAATGTCACGGGCACCGGTCGAAGACAGGAGAGGAGGGCTGCATCCTCGCGGGAATCGTCCTCGACCGGCCGCGTGATACGGGCCGAACGGGAGGGAAGAATGCAGACGCGCGTCGACTGCGCTCAGGGCAGGAGGACGCCGGCTGCTATGCGCCGCAAGGCAGACAACAACAGCTGCAGACACGCTTGAGGTCGACGTGGCGCCGCGCCACCAATCGCACTCCGGTATCCGTCATGCGGGCCATTCTGCCACGGGATTCCGGTGCCGCCGACCGGTGTTCGTGGATTTCCCGCGGAAACGCGGGAAATCGTTCGCGGCGCTCCGCGGGCGACCGGAGGGCGGCTGTCGGGACGACACTGCGGAGGATCGACCGGGTGGCCGGTGACGGGACCGGCGCGGCGTCCTGCACGGACCGGGAAGGGTGGCTACGGTTCGGGTATGGGAAAGATCACAGAAACCCTCGGTCATCTGCTCAAACGACGGAAGGGTCGGCTCCCGGATCCGGAGGGCAAGCAGCTCGACCGGTGGGCCAACGAGGGCGGCGCACTGCCGCCGATCGACACGTCCGAGAGCAAGCGCGACACCGAGTAGGGGCCGACCCGGTCACCGACAGCAGTGTGACCGAAACCACATCCTGGCCGGCGGGTGGAATGCGGGCAACGCTCGGTTCCACCCGTCGGCCCCGGGCCCACGCCGGAGGCTGGGACACTGGTGGGGTGAGTGGTTCCCCCGTCCCGGCCTCCGTCCCCGCGTCCGCGCCGTTCGTCCTGCCCGGTACCGCCCTGTCCGGTGTCGGATCGCGGCCGTTCGGCGTGTACGTCCACGTTCCGTTCTGCGCCACCCGGTGCGGATACTGCGACTTCAACACCTACACCGCAGGAGAGCTGGGGACCTCGGCGTCCCCGCAGTCGTGGCTCGAGGCACTGAAGCGGGAACTCGACCTGGCCGCCGCCGCGACCGGTGCCCCGGCCGCGGACACCGTCTTCGTCGGCGGCGGCACTCCGTCACTGCTCGGCGGTGCCGGACTCGCCGAGGTCCTCGACGCCGTCCGCGGCACCTTCGGACTCGCCGCGGGAGCCGAGGTGACCACCGAATCGAACCCGGAATCCACGTCCCCCGAGTTCTTCACGGCCCTGCGCGACGCCGGCTACACCCGCATCTCCCTGGGCATGCAGTCCGCGGCCGAACACGTCCTGAAGGTCCTCGACCGCACCCACACCCCCGGCCGGGCCGTCGCCGCCGCCCGTGAGGCCCGCGCTGCCGGATTCGACCACGTCAACCTCGACCTCATCTACGGCACGCCGGGGGAGACGGACGCCGACCTGGACGCCTCCCTCGACGCCGTCCTGAGCGCCGGCGTCGACCACGTCTCCGCGTACTCCCTGATCGTCGAGGACGGCACCGCCATGGCCCGCAAGGTGCGCCGCGGCGAACTGCCCGCCCCCGACGACGACGTCCTCGCCGCCCGCTACGAGCGGATCGACGCACGCCTGTCCGCGGCCGGCCTGCACTGGTACGAGGTCTCGAACTGGGCGAGCGGAGCGACGGGGGATATGACGGGGGCCGCCGGGGGCGACGCCCGCTGCCGACACAACCTCGGCTACTGGGACGGCGGCGACTGGTGGGGTGCCGGGCCCGGCGCGCACAGCCACGTCGGCGGGGTGCGGTGGTGGAACGTCAAACATCCGGCCCGGTACGCGGACCGGCTGACGGCGGGGGAGTTGCCCGTCGCCGGCAGCGAAACCCTCACCGCAGAGGACGTCCACGTCGAACGGGTCATGCTCACGGTGCGGTTGCGCACCGGAATACCCCTGGCCGACCTGCGGGACACCGAGCGTGCGGCCGCCGAGCAGGTGGTCGCCGACGGGCTCGCCGTCGTCTCCGGCGGCAGTCTCGTCCTCACCGACCGTGGCCGGCTGCTGGCGGACGCCGTCGTCCGGGACCTGCTCGCCTGACCGCTCAGTCGGTGGGCGGGTTCAGGGCGTCGAAGTCGAAGACCCGCGCGTGCAGCACCGTCCGGTTGCGCAGCGCCGACCGGACCGCGTGGTGGACGCCGTCCTCGAGATAGATCGTGCCCTGCCACAGCACCGCGTGCGGAAACAGGTCGCCGTAGAACGTGGAGTCCTCGGACAGCAGCCGGTCGAGTTCGAGAACCCTCGTCGTGGTCACGATCTCGTCCAGGCGGACCTGGCGCGGCGGGATCCGGGACCAGTCCCGCAAGGTCAATCCGTGATCGGGATACGGCTTGCCGTCCCGGACACCCTTGAAGATCATGGGGCGAGCCTACGGGCCGGCCACGTCACCCGTCTCACCTGTCCGGCGCGGGCCGCGGCGGTGGACGCCCATCGGGCCATTAGACTCGATACCGGGGTCATTCCGGCACTCGTGGCGAAACGGAGGTGCACAGCGATGTCGAGTACCGAGGAACGACGGTTCGAGGTTCTGCGGGCCATCGTCGCCGACTACGTCGCCACGCAGGAGCCCATCGGATCGAAGGCTCTCGTCGAACGCCACAATCTCGGCGTGTCGAGCGCCACGGTCCGCAACGACATGGCCGTCCTCGAGGCCGAGGGCTACATCACCCAGCCGCACACCAGTTCGGGCCGGGTCCCCACCGACAAGGGCTACCGGCAGTTCGTCGACCGCATCGCGGACGTCAAACCGCTGTCCGCGGCCGAACGCCGCGCCATCCTGCAGTTCCTCGAATCCGGCGTCGACCTCGACGACGTGTTGCGCCGCGGCGTCCGGTTGCTGGCCCAGCTCACCCGACAGGTCGCGATCGTGCAGTATCCGACGCTGTCGGCGTCGTCGGTGCGGCACCTCGAGGTGGTCGCGCTCACCCCGGCCCGGCTGCTGCTGGTTCTCATCACCGACTCCGGCCGCGTCGACCAGCGGATCGTCGAACTCGGGGACGTCCTCGACGACGACGACCTGGCCCGGCTGCGGGACCTGCTGGGCGGCGCCCTCGAAGGCAAGCGGCTCGCGGCCGCGTCGATCGCGGTCTCCGAACTGGCCGAGGACGCCCCCGACAACATCCGTGACGCCGTCGTCCGGTCGGCGACCGTGCTGGTCGAGACCCTCGTCGAACATCCCGAGGACCGCCTCGTCCTCGGCGGGACCGCCAACCTCACCCGCAACGCCGCCGACTTCGCGGCCCAGGCCGGCTTCCCCGGATCGCTGCGCTCCGTCCTCGAGGCGCTCGAGGAGCAGGTGGTGGTCCTCAAACTGTTGGCCGCGACACAGGACGCGGGCCGTGTCACCGTCCGGATCGGCGAGGAGACACAGGTCGCGGAGATGCGGGGCACGTCGGTGATCTCCACCGGCTACGGCGCCGCCGGTACCATCTTCGGGGGTGTCGGGGTCCTCGGTCCCACCCGGATGGACTACCCGGGAACAATTGCCTCGGTGGCTGCCGTTGCCCGGTACATCGGCGAGGTCCTCGGCGAGCGCTGATCTGCGCCGCCGACGGGCCGGTCACCGCGTGATGCGAACGAAATAGAGAAGGACGAGAGAACCGAAGTGGCACGGGATTACTACGGCACCCTCGGTGTCGGGCAGAAGGCGACCGACCAGGAGATCAAGCGGGCGTACCGGAAGCTGGCCCGGGAACTGCATCCCGACGTCAACCCGGACGAGGCCGCACAGGCCCGGTTCCGGGAGGTCTCCACCGCATACGAGGTGCTGTCCGATCCGGAGAAGCGCCGCATCGTCGACCTCGGCGGTGACCCGCTGCAGCAGGGCGGCGGAGCCGGCGCGGGCGGATTCGGCGGCGCCGGATTCGGTGGTGGCCTCGGTGACGTGTTCGAAGCGTTCTTCGGCGGCGGCGCCGGCGGCACGTCGCGAGGTCCGCGTGGCCGCGTCCAGCCGGGAGCCGACTCGCTGCTGCGCACCAAGCTGACGCTCGCCGAGTGCGCCACCGGCGTCACCAAGACCGTCACCGTCGACACCGCGATCCTGTGCGACGGCTGCGCCGGTTCCGGCACGCACGGCGACTCGAAGCCGATCCGCTGCGAGACGTGTGACGGCGTCGGCGAGGTGCAGTCGGTGCAGCGGTCGTTCCTCGGCCAGGTCATGACGTCGCGCCCGTGCCCGACGTGCCGCGGCGCCGGTGAGACCATCCCCGACCCGTGCCACAAGTGCGGTGGCGACGGCCGCGTGCGGGCCCGCCGCGACATCACCGTCAAGGTCCCCGCCGGTGTGGCCGGCGGCATGCGGATCCGGCTCGCGGCGCAGGGCGAGGTCGGCCCCGGCGGCGGACCGGCCGGCGACCTGTACGTCGAGGTCATCGAGCAGCCGCACGACGTGTTCGTCCGCGACGGCGACGACCTGCACTGCACCATCCGCGTCCCCATGGTCGACGCCGCCCTCGGCACCACCGTCACCCTCGACACCGTCCTCGACGGGCTCACCGAGATCACCGTCGACCCGGGCACCCAGCCCGGCTCGGTGTCGGTGCTGCGCGGCCACGGCATGCCGAAGCTGCGGACGACGGTGCGCGGCGACATCCACGCGCACCTCGAGGTCGTCGTCCCCACCCGCCTCGACAGCAAGCAAACCAAGCTGCTGCAGGAGTTCAAGAACCACCGAGACCGGGATCACGCGGAGGTCGTCTCGACCGGATCGCAGAACAGCGGAGGCCTGTTCTCCCGGCTGCGCGACGCGTTCAGCGGCCGCTGACGACCGATGGCCGCAACGGTCTTCTACCTCGATCCGCTCCCAGGTGTCGGACAGCCGGCGGTGCTCGACGGCCCCGAGGGCCGGCACGCCGCGACCGTGCGACGCATCAGAGCCGGTGAACGGCTACTGCTCGCCGACGGCCGCGGCGGCATCGCCGACGCCACCGTCGTCGCCGCCGGGAAGGACCGCCTCGACCTCGAGGTGACCGCCCGCCGGGACCAGCAGCCGCCCACCCCGGCGGTGACGCTCGTGCAGGCGCTACCGAAATCGGAACGCTCCGAACTCGCCGTCGAACTCGCCACCGAGGCGGGTATCGACGCCGTGATCCCGTGGCAGTCCGCGCGCTGCGTCGCCCGCTGGGAAGGCACCAAGACGGCCAAGGGGGTCACCCGGTGGCGCAACGCGGCGGTCGCCGCGGCCAAACAGTCACGGCGCTCGTTCGTCCCCGACGTCGCCGACCTGCACCACACCCCGCAGATCCTCGAGCAGGTCCGCGGAGTCGTCGCACGCGGCGGGATCGTCGCCGTCCTCCACGAATCCGCGCAGACGCCGTTCGCATCACTGCCGTGGCGCGACGCCCCCGAGGCGATGCTCGTCGTCGGCCCCGAAGGCGGACTGTCCGACGACGAGATCACCGCCCTCACCGACGCCGGCGCCACCGCCGTGCTGCTCGGCCCCACCGTCCTGCGCACCTCCACCGCCGCCGCCGTCGCCCTCGGCGCCATCGGGGTCCTCACCGACCGCTGGACGTCGGAGCCGGTGCAGTAGACATGGCCAGGACACGGATCGAGTACGGCCCGGAGTCGCAGCAGTTCGGGCACTTCTATGCCCCGGAAAACCCTGTGGCCGAGCCGGTTCCGGTGGTGATGGTGATCCACGGCGGCTACTGGAGCGGCAAGTACCACCTCAACCTGGGAACCGCGTTCTCGGTGGAGTTGGCGCGCAGCGGGGTCGCGGTGTGGAACGTCGAGTACCGGCGCCTCGGTGCGGGCGGGCGGTGGCCGGAGATGTCGTCGGACATCGTCGCGGCCCTCGACGCGCTCGCCGGGCCGGTCGCGGACGCGTCGCCGGTGCCACTCGACCTGGACCGGGTGCGGGTGGTGGGGCATTCGGCGGGCGGCCAGCTCGCGATCTGGCTTGCCGGGCAACACGATACGACGGTCCGGCCGGAACTGTTCGTGTCGCAGGCCGGCGCGCTGGACATGGCGTCGGCCGGCGAACGCGGCCGCCGCATCGACTACATCGAGGACCTGTTCGGGGTGCCGTTCGACGCCGACCCCGACCTGTACCGGTCGGGGTCGCCGCAACACCGGCTCCCGATCGGGGTGCCGGTCGCGGTCCTGCACGGCACCGAGGACGCCCAGGTGCCGGCGAAAGTGGCCTCCCGCTACCACGACGCCGCCGTCGCGGCCGGTGACCCGGTGCGACTGCACCTGATCGACGGGGAGGACCACTTCGCGTTCCTCGACCCGAACACGGTGAGCTGGAAGCTGTCCCGGGAGATCCTGCTCGGGTAGTGGTTGCCGGCCGCGACGGCGGTGGGATCGGTTCCCTAGCGGGCCGACCCGGTGACCTCGATGATGTTGACCTGCAGCTTCGGGACGGTGGTGCTGCCGCCGGCCTGGGTGTCGTAGGTGAAGGAGCCGAGCACTTCCGCGTGCATGGTGACCAGATCGTTCTCGACCACGTTCTCGACCAGGGCGGTGGTGTCTCCGACGATCAGGGTGTTCTGGTCGTAGTCGTACACGCTGTCGGGGACGGAGGGTGCGGTGCGGGCGAGGAACTGGCTCGTCCCGGTGGCGGAGTCGAACTGGGTGACGCGGCCGTACACGACGACCTTGCGGCCCACCGCGGCTGCGGGATTCTTGGCGATCAGCGCGAAGTCACGTGTGCTGAGCTGTTCGTAGGTGGCGGGGTCCTTCTTCGCAGCTTCTTCGGCCTGTCGTTTCGCGGCTTCTGCGGCGGCCGCTTCCTGCCTCGCCTTGGCTGCGGCGGCGTCCGCCTGCCGGCGGGCCTCAGCCTGCTCGGGGGATTCGGTCGGTGCGGCCGAGGTGGTCGGCGCGGCAGCGGTGTCCGCGGCACCGGAGTTTGCGCAGGCGGTGAGGACGGACAGTGCGGTGACTGCGGTTCCGATCGCGAGTGCGGTGCGGGTGAAGGTCGTCATCGAGTGCTCCTCGTGATGTGGGCGATATCAGGAACCGGTGGCCATCAGGCCGACGACGGTGGGCAGTGCGGCGCTGCCGACCACTGCGCTGCCGACGACGGCCGAGCCGACCAGCGGCCCCGTCAGATCCGGTGCCGGTGCCGGTGCCGGTGCGGGGGTTTCGGCGAGACGAGTCCAGGTGCGGCAGTTCCAGGTGTCGAATGCGGCGTCGGTGGGTTCGATCCGCACCACGACGCGGTCCTTGCCGTAGACGTAGGCGATGGCGTCGTCGTATTCGCCGCTGAATCCGGAGAGGCGGGTACCCCAGCAGTCGAAGTCGGTGTCGACGGCGCCGGCGGAGACGTACAGGCCGGGTTCGATGTCGACGCCGACGATGTAGGTGCCTTCGCCGGTGATGCTGGTGGCGGCCGCGTTCGCGGTGCCGGTGGCGCCGACGGCGAGGGTGGCGGCAGCGAGGGTGGTGCCGAGGACGGCGGTGATGGTGCGCATGATGTTCCTCCGATGGGTGGTGAGGGCCCGCGACGGTGTTGCTGCGGGCCGGTGGTGTGTGGGTGTCAGGCGGCGTGGGTGAGCAGGGGCGCGACGATGTTGCCGGCCACTGCATGCCGGATCTGCTGAGGGATGTCGGCTTCGTGTCCACGGCGGGCCGCCACGGCGAGCCGGTGTGCGGCCTCGTTGAGCGTGTGGCCGTTGTGTCCGCGCACCCACGAGTAGCGGACGGCGAGTCCCCGGGTGCGGTGGCGGATGCGGTCGACGGTCGCCGAGGCGTCGCCGTGGTCGATGCGGTCTGTACCGAGGCAGGCGAGTGCGGCTCTGCTGTCGGTGAGGACGTGCAGCGGACGGTTCGGGAAGCTGGTTACGGCGAGTTCGATGGCCAGCAGTTCGCCGTGCAGGACGGAACGCACGTCCTCCACCACTTTCTGGCGGTGGATGCCGTCGGCGCTGACGCAGGCGACTCCGACGCCGCGGCGGCGGGTGCACTTCGAGGCATCGGTGGCCACCAGCAGTTCCGGTTTCGGGGCGGTGGTCGGCTCCGGTTCGGGCCGGAGGGACGCGAGGTGTGCGGAGATGGCGGTGCCCGCGGTGTGGAGCAGTGCCGGGATCCGGCCGCGGGTGGTGGTGACGAACTGTACCGCCGGGAACGATGCAGCGACGGCGGTCAGTGCGGCGCGGGTTTCGGCGTGGCCGACGTACAGCACCGGCGGGGTCGGCTCTGCGAGGGCCTGTCGGTAGATCGATTCGAAGGCGTCGAGGACGGTGGCCTGCTGGGCCTGGGCCTGGGCCTGGGCGTCGGCGCCGGGCCGGGTGAGCACGTCGGTCCGCACGCTGTCACCGTCGGCCAGCGCGATGCCGGCGACGGTGAGATCGTGCTCGGCACTCTGTCGGGTGTGGATCACGGCGACTGTCATCGGTGGCTCCTGTCGGTTGTCATTGCTGAGACAACACTGCGACAGGAGCGGTCTTGGAGGCCAAGAGGAACGCGATAACGGGGGTTATCGACGATGTGTAATACATAAGTTGATTTCCGGGTAATGTTTCCCGGCGACAGTCCGCACGGTACGGAAGGGGTACGACACGATGGACGATCGCGTGATGCCGGCCCTGCTGCTGTCGAAGCTGGCCATCGCCGAGCTGGCGAAGGTCCGGCGGCCCGTGGTGACGATGTGGATCAACCGCTACCGGTCGACCGCGCTCCCGTTCCCGAGTCCGGTCGCGACGCGGGACCGGGTGGAGCACTATGCGGCGGACGAGGTGGTGCGGTGGATCCGGGCCCGTGGACTGGGTAACAGTGACACGGTCGTGGAGGATCTCGCCCTGCATGCGGTGCTGGGGCACGAGTCGGCGTTGCCGTCGGATGCCGTCCTGGACGGTGTGACGGCGCTGCTGTGCGTCAAGGTTCTCCTCGGTGGTCAGCTCGCGGAGTGGGATGCCGAGGACTTGCTGGACGAGGTCGACGGTCTGGACCCGGACGATCGTTTCCTGTTCCGGGAGGTGGAGCGGCTCGGGGACGATCTCGAGGTGCTCGCCGGGCACGTCGACATCATGTCCGATGCTGCTTACACGCCGGCGGAGGCGTTCGAAGCGCTTATGCGGCAACGGTTTCGACACGGACTGCAGGATTCGAGTGATCCCGTGTTGCGGCCTGCCGCCCTCGAATTGGCGGCCCGGGTCGCGATGGTGCTGTCGGGCACAGAAGGCGCGGAGGGGGCGGTGTTCGTCGACCCGTCGGATGCGGGGAGCGACCTGTTGGTGACGTTGCGGTCGATGCTGCCGGAGTACACGGACGCGGTCGCGGTCACCGGTGGGGCGGACACCGCGGCGTCACGGCTGGCGGACCGCCGGCTGGTCGTGCACCAGTGGCGGATCCGTTCGGCCGGGAAAGACGACGGCGTTCCGGGGCCGGCGACGTTTCTGACGCAGTTCCCCGGATCGGGTGCGCCGTTCCTGTCGGATATGGAGATCCTGTCCGCGATCGACGATCTGGTGTTGCAGATGCGGGACGGCCAGGTCGCGGTGATCGTCGGGCCGGCGAGTGCGCTCGTCGATCCGCTCGCCGATCGGGAGGCCGAGTCGGTGCGGTCGGCGCTGTTGCGGTCGGATCGGATTCGCGCAGTGGTGCGGTTGCCGGAGGGGCTGTTGGTGTCCCGGCCCGGGTTGTCGATGGCGCTGTGGGTGCTGGGCTGCGCCGACGCGTCGATCGCGCCGGGTGACCGGTGGACGGTACTCGCGGATCTGGGTGGGGTGGAGCTCGACGACTACACCACCGAGGCGGTGCTGTCCGATGTGCTTGCCGCGATGGGCTCCTGGGAGTCGTTGCGCGCCCACTCGTTCCGGGTGGGGGGTGTGTATCGGACGGCGGAGCTGCTGGCGTCGGGGACGTTGGCGCCGCCGCGCCCGCATCGGGGGCCGCGTCCGCGCCGTCCGGCAGCGGAGGCGGCGGGGCGGGTGGTCCAGTTGGTGGGGGAGTACCGGGATCGGGCGGCGCGGATCGACCCGCATCTGACGGTTCCGGTCGAGTACCGGTCCGCTGCCGCCCCGACGGTGTCGGCTGGTCTGCTGGCGCGGTCGCGGGAGTTGACGGTGGTGCCGGGCAACAGGATCGACGCCGCGGATCTGTCGGAATCCGGCGCCGACGACGCCGCGGGGGTGGTGCGGGTGATCGGGCCCGACGAGGTCCTGGGCCGTCGTTCGGTGGGGGAGCGGGGAATCGACCGTCTGGTGTTTACGACGCGGCACCCGAACGGTCGCTACACCGAGCCCGGCGACATCGTGTTCTGCACCGTTCCGGGGTTCGGGGTGACGGTCGACGTCGAGGGGTCGTCGGTCGTACTCGCCCCGGCCCGGATCATGCGGGTCGCCGATCCACTCGCCTCGGGGCTGGTGCCGGAGCTGATCGCCGGGCATCTGCGGGCAGTGGGGATCGGGGACCGCACGTCGGGTGCGGTGCGTCGAGGAAAACCGTGGCGTACGTGGGAGATTCCCCGCGTCGAACCGTCCCGTGTGCCTGCCGTGACGGCGGCGTTGGCGGATCTGCGCCGCCGCAGGCAGGCGGCCGAAGAATTGGTGGCGACGATCGACCGCTTGACCGACACCGTCGTGGACGGGGTGGGTCGGGGCGTGTTGGTGGTCGCCGAGGAAACTGTGTCGGAACCGGAGAAAGGCTGAGGATGCCCCCCAGGAAGAAGACCGTCGACGCGGCGCCGTCGACGATGAAGGAACTGAAGGACACGCTGTGGAAGGCTGCGGACAAGTTGCGCGGGTCGATGGACGCGTCCCAGTACAAGGACGTGATCCTGGGGCTGGTGTTCCTCAAGTATGTGTCGGACGCGTTCACCGAGCGGCGTGAGCAGATTCGTGCGGAACTGGTAGCGGACGGTCTGGACGAGAACCAGATCGCGCAGTTGATCGACGACGAGGACGAGTACCGCGCGGGTGGCGTGTTCTGGGTTCCGGACACGGCCCGCTGGGAATTCCTGGCCGCGAACGCGAAGGGTATCGCGGAGGCGCCGGGCGTCGAAGGCGCCACTGTCGGCGACCTGATCGACGCCGCGATGCGGCAGTTGATGGACGCCAACGAGAGCCTGCGTGGCACGCTGCCGACGATTTTCAACAACGACAGTGTCGATCAGCGCCGGTTGGGCGAGTTGATCGACCTGCTGGGCGACACCCGGTTCACGGGTGTGGGGGCGTCGAAGGCGCGGGATCTGCTGGGGGAGGTGTACGAGTACTTTCTGGAGAAGTTCGCGCGCGCCGAGGGTAAGCGGGGCGGCGAGTTCTATACGCCGGCCGGTGTGGTGCGGGTGCTGGTGGAGGTGTTGGAGCCGTTCGGTGGCCGCGTGTACGACCCGTGTTGCGGTTCTGGTGGCATGTTCGTGCAGACGGAGAAGTTCATCGAGCAGCACGGCGGTAATCCGCAGGATGCGTCGGTGTTCGGCCAGGAGTTGAATCAGCGCACCTGGCAGATGGCGAAGATGAACCTCGCGATCCACGGTGTGACGGGCAATCTGGGGGACCGTTGGGAGGACACGTTCGCGCAGGACAAGCATCCGGATCTGCTGGCAGACTATGTGCTGGCGAATCCGCCGTTCAACATCAAGGATTGGACGCGTAAGGAGGACGACCGGCGCTGGCGGTACGGTGTTCCGCCGGCCGGTAACGCGAACTACGCCTGGATTCAGCACATCGTCTCGAAGCTCGCCGAGCGAGGTAGCGCCGGCATTGTGATGGCGAACGGGTCGATGTCGTCGAATTCCGGTGGGGAGGGCGATATTCGGGCCCAGCTGGTGGAGGCGGATCTGGTGTCGTGCATGGTGGCACTACCCACCCAACTGTTCCGGTCCACCGGTATCCCGGTGTGCGTGTGGTTCCTCGCGAAGGACAAGACCGCCGGCCCGAAGGGCAAGGTGGATCGTCAGGGGCAGGTGCTGTTCATCGATGCCCGCAATCTCGGCCACATGGTGGATCGTGCGGAGCGGGCCCTGTCCGACGACGACATCGCTAAGATTGCGGGCACGGTTCATGCCTGGCGCGGAACGTCTTCAGCTTCCCAAGCTGATTACGCCGACGAGCCAGGCTTCTGCTACTCGGCCACCCTCGCCGAGATCAAGGAAGCTGACTACGCACTCACCCCCGGCCGCTACGTCGGTGCCGCCCCCATCGAAGACGACGGCGAACCCATCGAAGAAAAGATTGCCCGGCTGACCGGTGAACTGTATGCCCAGTTCGACGAGAGTGCGCGGTTGCAGCAGGTTGTGCGGGAGCAGTTGGGGAGGGTGCAGTGACTACGCGCATCTCGCTCGCCGACGCGTGCCTTGAGGTAGTTGATTGTGTAAATCGCACGGCGCCGGAGACGATCGACGGTGAGTACTTCGCTATTGGGACTCCTGCCATGCGCGGCAACATGCTCGATTTGGAGCAGGCACGCAGAATCTCCAAGGATACCTTTGCGACGTGGACGCGCAGACTCGTGCCGGTGGAGGGCGATCTACTTCTCGCTCGGGAGGCTCCCGTTGGGCCGGTGATTCGAATTCCAGCCGGCGGTAAATATGCTGCAGGACAAAGAACTACCCATCTACGTGCTAACCCTGCAATCGTTGATCCGGGCTTCCTGTACTACCTCCTTGTCAGTCCAACAGTGCAAAGTCGCCTCGTCTCGGGAGCAATGGGCTCAACCGTCGCGCATCTGCGTGTCGCAGACGTCAAGAACTTCCAACTCCCGGAACTTCCGGACTTGTGGTCGCAGCGCGCCATCGCCGAAGTCCTCGGCGCCCTCGACGACAAGATCGCCGCGAACCGGAAGCTGGCCGAGACCTCCGATCAGTTGGCTGCAGCAATGTTTCGGCACGCACAGCTTGATGCAGCGTCAGGTGCGTTGGGTGACGTCCTGTCCTTGAACTACGGAAAGGCCTTGCCGGCAACCAAACGGTTGGGCGGTGGCGTGCCGGTCATCGGCAGTGGTGGTGTCACCGGATATCACAACGAAGCGCTGATCGATGGTCCTGCAGTTGTTGTTGGCAGGAAGGGCACGATCGGTGCAGTGCACTGGTCGAACGTGCCGACCTATCCGATTGATACGACCTTCTTTGTCGTTCCGGTGAGTGAGGGCACGATCGTCTACCTCTACTACCTCCTGCGGTCTCTGGATTGGAGTGAGTACAACTCTGACTCGGCTGTCCCGGGCCTGAATCGAGATCAAGCGCTGAGGCGGAGCATTCCGATTGTCGACGATCAGAGGATGAGTAAATTCTCTACGCGTGCAGGTGAACTGCTGCGTATCCAGGACCAGTTGTCTGTCGAATCCCGAACCCTCTCCACCCTCCGCGACGCCCTCCTCCCACGCCTGATGTCGGGTGAACTCCGCGTCCGCGATGCGGAGCGTGTGGTGGAGGCTGCGTTGTGACAGACGAGGTCACGAGGGAACTCGTCGAGTTGGCGGATGCGGTGGGGGCGTCCCTCGCTCCGGCCGACTGGTCGAGACTGCGTGACATCACCGAACGGGTCGCCGCACACGGCGGCCCGTTCGCGCGGTGGGTCCCGCCGAAACGGATAGGGGACAACTCTTTCAAGCTCGGATATGCGTTCTCAGGCGAGTTGATGCGTGAGGCCGTGCAGACGATCTACAACCTGGGTCTGATTGTTCCGTTCGCATGGCCGGAATGGGAGGAAGGCCGCCGACTCGTCGCCGGCGAAACCTTCGACCCGGACACATTGACGTGGGCGCAAACCGTGGGACTCCTCACCGCACTGATCCGACAGGACCGATTCAGCGAGGGGCGTTGGCGCAGGCGTTCGAGAACCGCACCGTTCCACGGCTACTGGTACGACTCCTGGACTTCGCGCCGACAGGAAGTGAGACCTCGACCGCCGAGTAACCAGGCAGGCGTACACGTTGGTCGGGTCGGTAGTTCTCGATCCGCTCAGTTGGGTGGTGAGACGATCCGCACCGACCGCGGCGGCCGGGCGACGGTGAAACCCTGCCGGCGTGCGGCCACCGCGAACGATTCGGGGCTCGGATCCACCGGCCAGCTGGCGTCACCTGCCTCCCCGACGGTCTCCCGGATCGCAGTGGCCTCGTCGAGGGCGAGATAGCAGGTGCCCCGCGGCAGAGCGAGATCGAACCGGCCGCCACCGGAAGAAGCGAACCACCACGGGCTGTTCGCCACACGGTGCCCGCGCAGCAACGGCTGCGCAGCCACACCGCGCACGTCCACGGGGTCAGCTGCCTCACGCAGGATCTTCCACAAGGTGACCAGATGCGGATGCACCGTTCCCGCGTCGGTGAACGCCTGGTGGACGCGGCGGGTGAGTAACTCCATGAGCTTGCGTTCCTGTTCGGCCAAGGTGCTCATGCGCCTCCCGGCTGGTCGACTACGTCAACCTGAGCCTGCTCAACCACATCAACCATTGGTAGAGATATGTCGACGGTCCTTCGTGCACGCTGTGATTCCCTACATCGCTGGTAGAGATGGTTTTTGTGACATGTTTTCGATACAGTTTTGCCCATGACGGTTGCTGTGGGTCCTGCGGGGAAGGCGTTGCAGGCTGTCCCGGTCGGTTCCTTCGTGCATACGAGGAAGCTACCGGGCTCTGCTGATGCCGCAGCCTCGGCTGTCAAGCGTGCGCGTGCACGTGGTGAGCTGATTCGGATCCGCAAGGGCCTCTACTTCAAGGGGGTCAAGACTCGCTACGGCATGACTCGCCCCACCGCCGACGCAGTGGTCACCGAAGTCCTGGGCACTGCGGGAGTCGGCCCGACGGGATTCTCCGCGGCGCGTGCTTTCGGGCTGACGACGCAGGTGCCTGCACAGCCGGCGATAGCCGTGACCGGTCGCCGTGTTCCGGCGGGGCTGCCGGTGCGGGTAACGACGCGGTCCAACCCTGCCCGCGCTTCGCTGCGGCCCCTCGAAATCGCGGCGTTGGAACTGTTGCGCGGCGACTGGAAGACCACTGTCGACGAGGGGTGGGAGGCGTTGGTGTCCGCGTTGGGTGCGGCGACGGCATCCCGAAAATTGCGCTGGAACAAGCTCGTCGCAGCAGCCGAACACGAACACTCGTCGGCACTGCGAGAAGCGCTGGCCCGGTTACAGGACGGGCTACGCGCGTCGGGCGTCGTCGCGTGATGCTTCGTTTGCGTGAGCACCTCGACGACCTGACGGCGTTGATCGGCGCCGCCGCCGAACAACTGTCGTTGGACCAAACGTTCCTGGAGAAGGATTTCTGGGCAATGGAGGTCCTGCGATCAGTCGCAGCCCCGTACGAGGTGGCCGGCCCGGCCGGTACCGGTGAGCTGCGTGTGATCTTCAAGGGCGGCACGTCGCTGTCGCGGGCCTACGGGTTGATCGAACGATTCTCCGAGGACGTCGACGTGCTGCTCGTGTTCCCTGACATCGGTATGGGAGCGGGAAGCCGGGACAGGGCGCTCAAAGCGAAGAGGGACGCAGCCGCACAGCATCTGGGCTTGGAGAGCAACCAGATCGTTCCGAAGGAGTCGACGACAGGGATCAAACGCAATGTGCGCTATCTCTACCCGACTCTTGTCGCGCCGTCCCCTGCTGCGGTGCAGGCGATCAGCGAAGGGGTGTTGCTCGAGATGGGATCGCGCGGTGGCACCTTTCCCACTCGGCAGCACCGGATCAGATCTCTGATCGCGGACTTCGCGATCGACGTACTCGGGGACACGCCCGACACATGGGAGGAGTTCGCGCCGTTCGAGGTAGAAGTGCTGGCGCCGGAACGGACCCTGTTCGAGAAGCTCGCTGCCCTGCACGACGCGGCCAGTCGCGCCCCGGACGAAGCGGCGTTGTCTGCGTTGCGGCGTAACGCCCGACATCTCTACGACATTCACTGCTTGCTCGCTGACGACCACGTCGTTACAGCGCTCGAAGAGCTTGGTCCGACTGGGATAGCAGCGCTCTGTGTCGACGTGGACGAACACAGTGAGAAAGCTGAATTCAGCTATACACCCCGGCCCGCAGAGGGGTTCGGGGACAGTCCACTCGTTGCCCACCGACATCCAGGCGCCGAAGCCCTCGAGGACGGCTACCGACAGGCCATGGAGTTGGTGTACGGCACCAAGCCGACGTTGGTCGATTGTCTGGGCACGATCCGGGCGCACCGCCGCCTTCTCTGACTGCTCGATGCTCGGCCCGTCGTGAGCCGTCGACGGAGTCGATGCCGCGAACGTGATGAACGAACCCCGAATCGTCCGTCGTGACCAGGCGACATGGATGCGGCGCGGTGCGCTCACCCCCCTCCAGTGAGCGCACCGCACCGTCACGACAGCGTCTACTGCAGAGCCACGTCCACGCCGCCGGAGAACATGGAGTCGTGCAGTTCCATCGATGCGGGAACCGCACCGGCCGGCATGTCGTAGACCATCTTCAACGTGACCGCGTTACCGGGATTGATCTTGTCCCAGAACGCGACATCGGTGTCGAGGTTCAGGGCTGCCGAGGTGTCCGCACTGAATTCGCGGCCCTCCGTGTCGAACAACTTCTGGTCACTCGGGCTGACCCCCTTCGGCTCACCCGACGTGTTCGACACCGTCATCGTCACCACCACGAACTGGCCCTGCGCCTTCTTCGCCAGGATGGGATTGTCACCCAGATACGACAGGCCGGATTCGACGTTCGTCACCGTGAACTCGAACTTCCCGTCCCGCACCGGAGTCCCCACACCCGCCGCCGCGGGAGTCTCCTCGGCAGCTGCTGCGGGCGCCCCATCGGCCGCCGCGGCCGGCGCCTTCGTGCTCGGGGTGGCGGCATCCTTCTCGCCGCCACCTGCGACACCGGCGATCACGAACACCGCGACGATCGCACCGACCACCCACGGCCACTTACGCGACTTCTTCTTCGGCGGCACCGGCGGAACACCGTAACCCGGCTGCGGCGGGAACTGCTGGGGGTTCGGCCCCTGAAACTCGGACATGACACGACCTTTCGATGCGGGAAACTCGAACCACGCGGCCGTCGACAGTTGGTTCCTGGCCTGGCCGGTGGTGTGCCGCAAGCATGTCGCCATCGACGGATCGAACCCATCTTTCGATCGATAAGGAGGGTTATCGAAAAATTCGATCAGGAAAAGATTGCCGAAATCTACGATCGTGTGGTCGGCGGCAATGACCGTCGACACACCCATCTACATTGATGACCATGAGTGAGGGAGTCGACATGGCGGACCGTGGCCTGACCGAGGCCGACTGGGAGCATCTCGCCCTGGAAACCCTCGGCGAACTCGGCTGGAAGCCGGTGCAGGGCGCGGAGATTGCCCCCGACACCGGCCAGCGCGCAGGCTGGGACGACCTGCTCATCGCCCCCCGGCTGCGCGCGGCGATCGCCGCCCTCAACCCAGAGTTGCCGCCGCACGCCGTCGACCAGGCCACCGCGATCGTCGCGACCGCTGGTTCCCTGGACGCGCTCGCCGAGAACCACACCGTTCACGGCTACCTCACCGAAGGCCTGCGCAAGGTCACCTACACCGACGACACCGGCGCCGAGGTCACGCCCACGATCCGCCTGGTGTCCACCAACCCCGACGACAACGACTGGCTCGCCGTCAACCAGGTCACCGTCCGCCGCGGAGACCACCACCGCCGATTCGACGTCGTCCTCTACCTCAACGGGATGCCGGTCGGCATCATCGAACTCAAACGGGCCGGCAGCGAGAACGCCGGCCTCGCCGAGGCCCACGCCCAACTGCGCACCTACGTCGCCGAATTCCCGCTGGCGTTCCGTTTCGTGGTCTTCACTCTCGTGTCGGACGGGATCACCGCCAAGTACGGCACCCCGTTCACCGCCTACAACCATTTCTCGCCGTGGAACGTCGATGACGACGGCGTACCGGTCGCCGCCACCTCCGCGGCGGCGATGGAAGTCGCGATGGACGGCCTCTACAACCAGGAACGCTTCCTGCAGCTGCTGCGCAACTTCACCGCCTTCGACAAGGGTGAGCACGGGCTGGTCAAGCGGATCGCCAAACCGCACCAGTACTTTGCGGTCACCAAGGCCGTTGCCTCCACCGTGCACGCCGTCGAATCCGACGGCAAGGCCGGCGTCGTCTGGCACACTCAGGGCTCCGGCAAGTCGATGGAAATGGAACTGTATGCAGCCCAGGTGATCCGGCACCCCAAGCTGGCGAACCCGACGATCGTGGTGATCACCGACCGCACCGAACTCGACGGGCAACTGTACGAGACGTTCCTGCGTTCGCAGCTGCTGCCCGAACAGCCCCGGCAGATCCGCCGCCGCGAGGAGCTGCGCGGCGAACTCTCCGGCCGCACCACCGGCGGCATCTACTTCACCACCCTCCAGAAGTTCGGGAAAACCAAGGAGGAGAAGGACTCCGGCGCCGCGCATCCGATGCTGTCGAGCCGGCGCAACATCATCGTCGTGGTCGACGAGGCGCACCGTAGCCACTACGACAACCTCGATGGCTACGCCCGGCATCTGCGCGATGCACTCCCGCACGCCGCACTGATCGCGTTCACCGGCACCCCCGTCTCGTTCGAGGACCGCAACACCCGCGACGTGTTCGGGCCCTACATCGACATCTACGACCTGACCCGCGCCGTCGAGGACGGCGCCACGGTCCCCGTCTACTTCGAGAGCCGGCTCGTCAAGGTCGCCTTCGCCGACGGCGTCACCGAAACCGATCTCGACGCCACCGCCGACGAGGTCACCGTCGGCCTCGACGACACCGAGCGGGAACGGATCGAACGCAACGTCGCCGTCGTCAACGCCGTCTACGGGGCACCCGCCCGCCTCGACCAGCTCGCCCGGGACCTCGTGGAGCACTGGGAGACCCGGCGCGCAGCGATGAGCGAATTCGTCGGAGACGCCGACAATCCGGCCGCGCCCGGCAAGGCGATGATCGTCGGCGGCACCCGCGAGATCTGCGCCAACCTCTACACACGGATCGTCGCGCTGCGACCCGACTGGCACTCCGACGACCTCGACAAGGGCCGGATCAAGGTCGTCTACTCGGGCACCGCGTCCGACCAGCCGCCCATCAGCGACCACGTGCGACGCGACTCGGCGAACGCGGTGATCAAGAAGCGGCTCAAGGACATCGACGACGAACTCGAACTGGTCATCGTCAAGGACATGATGCTCACCGGCTTCGACGCGCCGCCCCTGCACACCATGTACCTGGACCGGCCGCTGAAGGGGGCCCTGCTCATGCAGGCCCTGGCCCGGGTCAACCGCACCTTCCGCGGCAAACGGGACGGGCTCCTCGTCGCGTACGCGCCGGTCGCCGACAACCTCGCCGCGGCGCTGGCCGAGTACACCGAATCCGACAAGCAGAGCAAGCCGCTCGGCCGTGACATCGACGCCGCGATCGACACCGCGAAGAACCTCGTCACGAAACTCGAGAACATCCTGCACGGATACGACTGGCGGGCGAAACTCCGCGAACCCGGCCCACAGTCCTACCTCCGGGCGGCCCTCGGCGCCGTCGACCATCTGCGGGACCCGCGGCACCCCGAGAACCAGGTCGAAGCAGGGCAGGAGACCCTCGCCGCCCGGTACCGCACGTTCTCGTCACAGCTGTCCCGGATGTGGGCCATCTGCGGGAGCCGGGAAGAACTGCGCGAACAGGCTCCCGTCGCACGGTTCTTCGAAGAAGTCCGCGTCTACATGGCCAAGTTCGACGCCGAGGACCGGGCGGCCCGCGGCCAGGTGATCCCCGAAGACGTCGAGCGCGCGCTGCGGACGCTGATGGCGGCATCCGTCGAATCCGGGGAAGTCCTCGACATCTACGACGCCGCCGGCATGCCGAAACCGTCACTGTCCGAGATCAACGTCGACTTCATCACCCGCACCCAGCAGGCCCGCAACCCCAACCTCGCGATCGAGGCGCTACGCACCCTGATCAACGAGGAATCCCGGAAAGCTGCCCGGCACAACATCGTCCGCCAGCGCGCCTTCTCCGAGCGGCTGCAGGAGTTGATGCGCAAATACACCAACAGCCAGCTCACCTCCGCGGAGGTGATCGCCGCGATGGTGGAGATGGCGCAGGAGGTGGCACGCGAAGCCGACCGCGGCAACCGCTTCGACCCGCCGCTCGACGACAACGAACTCGCCTTCTACGACGCGGTCAGCCAGAACCCGTCCGCAGTCGAGCAGCAGGGCGAAGGCAAACTCGCCGACATCGCCCGCGACCTCGTCGCCGTCATGCGCCGCGACATCAAGACCGACTGGACGCAACGCGACGACGTCAAAGCCAAGCTGCGCTCCCAGATCAAGAGACTGCTGGTCCGGCACGGCTACCCGCCGGACCAGCAGCCGGCAGCCATCAAACTCGTCCTCGAACAGATGGAGATCATCGCCCCCGATATGGCGGCATGACCACCGCCACCACGACCGCGCCGACCGCGAGCGCCAGCCCGCCGACGAGCCCGGCGCGGACGACGGCGTCGGCGAACGCGGATGTCGCGGCGTCCATGAGGGGCTGCGACCAACTCTTGCCGAGGGGGTTGGTCGCCAGTTCCTGCGCGACGATCGCGGCGCCGCCGACGGATTCTCCGGACGCCTGCAGGCCCTGCGCCAGCAGATCGGCTTGCGGCCCGGACAGGGTCGGCACCGGCAGTGCGGCGAGGAAGCCGGCGATGCCGTCCTTGTAGGTGGCGGCCAGGACAGAACCGAGGATCGCGATACCGAGGGAGCCGCCGAGTTCGATCGCGGTGTCGTTGAGGCCGCCCGCCGCCCCGAGATCCGACTCCGGGAAGCTGCTCATGATGGCGTCGGTCGCGGGGGAGACCGCCAGGCCCACACCGAGACCCAGCAGCACGAGCGTCGGCAGCACGTCGAGATAGCCGGATGCGGCGTCGACCCGGACCAGCGCGAGAACGCCGGCGGCAGCGACGAGCATGCCCGACGCCACGATCACCCGCAGCCCCACCCGGGACGCCAGCCGTGCACTGACACCGGCTCCGACGGTGACCGCGGCCGCGAGCGGCAGCAGCCGCACCCCGGTCTCGAGGGCGCCGAACCCGAGCACGAACTGGAGATGCTGGGCGAGGAAGAACATCGCACCGAACGCGGCCAGGAACACCAGCAGCACCGCGAGGGATGCGCCGCCGACGGCCCGATCGCCGAGCCGGCGCACGTTCAGCAGCGGCTGCGGATGCCGCAACTCCCACCGGACGAACAGTGCCAGCCCGACCACCGACACCGCCCCGGCCACGAGTGCCCTACCGCCCCAACCGAAATGGAAGCCGTCGATGATCGCGAACACGCCCGTCCCGATCGTCACCACCGACAGCAGCCCACCGAGCCAGTCGATGCGTCCGAGTCCGTGCGCCTTCGACGGTGGCACCAGCGCGAGCGCCCCGATCGCCGCGGCCGCCGCGATCGGCACGTTGATGAGGAACGTGGAATGCCACGACCGACTGTCGAGCAGCCACCCGGCCAGCAGTGGCCCGAGCGCGATCGCGAGCCCGGACGTGGCCGCCCACGCCGCGACCGCACGGGCGCGTTCCGCGGCCGGGAACGTCGCGACCAGCAGCGACAGCGTTGCGGGCATGATGATCGCGGCACCGACACCCATGACGATGCGGGCCGCGACGACGGTCGTCGTGCTGTCGGCGAGGCTGCCGAACACGGCACCGGCCCCGAACACGAGCAGCCCCGTCAGGAGGGCGCCGCGTCGGCTGTACTTGTCGCCGATGACACCGAACAGCAGCATCAGCGCCGCATACGGGACGGTGTAGCCGTCGATGATCCACTGCAGGTCCGCGCTGGTGAGCATGAGGTCCCGGGTCATGTCGGGGGCCGCGACGATGAGCGCGGTGTTCGCCATGACGACGATGAGCAGGCTCAGGCACAGCACTCCGAGGGCCGCCCACCGGCGCGGGTAGGGCCGATCCATCCGGTCGACGGGGACGCGGGCGATGCCCGGTAACTGCATCAATGTCACTGTCATGTCGCTCGCCTCTCGACGTGCCGCCGGATCCACCCCCGCACGGCTGCTTGCACACTGCTGTGCAAGTTAGTTTCTTGCACAGCGGTGTGCAATAACTGCGTGTCGCACGTCACATGATCGATACCGGCCACAATGAAGTGGTGACCGCCGAGACCGCCCACCCCGTCCGCGCCCAGGCCCGGGCCAACCGCGCCCGCATCCTCGAGGCGGCGATCTCCGCGTTCGCGGGCGACCAGGACGCGAGCATGGACGACGTCGCAAAGGCCGCGGGAGTGGTGCGCCGGACGGTGTACTCGCACTTCCCGAACCGGGAAGCACTCATCGAAGGCCTGGTGGCGGAGGCATCGTCGGCGATCGCCGAATCGCTGGTCGACGGACTGCCCATGCCGGACTCACCCGACCTCGGACTCGCGGTGCTGGCACTGCGCACCTGGCCGATCGGGGACCGGTTCCGGGTGCTGCTGTCGTTCGCCCGTCGCGAACTGGGCGAGGACCGCATCCACGACCTGCTCGAACCGCTGCGGGCGAGCACCGTCGCCCTCGTCGAACACGGTCAGCGGGACGGCGTCTTCTCCGGCTACCTTCCGGCGCCCCTGCTGGTCGCGATGTACGAGGGCATGACGCTCACGCTGCTCGAGCGCGCCAACCTCGGGGAGATCGCCGACAGCGGCGAGACGTTCGCGACGGTCGGCCTGGTACTGCTCGGCCTGTCCCCGGAACGGGCCGCGGAGGTCGTCGGGGAGGCGTCGAAGTGGCAGGAAGGGCGATAGACTTCGAACACACGCGGCACCCCGTGTCGCGGACCGTCAGCGAAACCGTCGGACCTGGAAGTAGGCCTGAACCCACACGTGAGTGAACAAGTGGAGAACCCGTCCCAGCCGGTCGAACGCACCGTCCGTTCGAGTCTGGAACTCCCACCCGAGGTGGCGCCGGGGCTGCTCGGAGCCTCCGACGAGAACCTGACCGCCCTCGAGCGCATCCTCGACGCCGACATCCACGTCCGCGGCAACGCCGTCACCCTCACCGGGTCCCCGGCCGACGTGGCCCTGGCGGAGCGGGCGTTCGAGCAGCTCACCTCGCTGGTGCGACGCAAACAGTCCCTCACCCCGGACGCCGTCCGCCGCACCGTCGGCATGCTCACCCAGGGGCTGTCCGAGTCGCCCGCCGACGTGCTGAGCCTGGACATCCTGTCCCGGCGCGGCAAGACGATCCGGCCCAAGACGCTCAACCAGAAGCACTACGTCGACGCGATCGACGAGAACACCATTGTGTTCGGTGTCGGCCCCGCCGGCACCGGCAAGACGTATCTGGCGATGGCGAAGGCCGTGCAGGCGTTGCAGACCAAGCAGGTCACCCGCATCATCCTCACCCGCCCGGCCGTCGAAGCCGGTGAACGTCTCGGTTTCCTGCCGGGCACCCTGCACGAGAAGATCGACCCGTATCTGCGGCCGCTGCACGACGCCCTGCACGACATGATGGATCCCGAGGCCATCCCGAAACTCATGCAGGCCGGGGTCATCGAGGTCGCGCCACTGGCGTACATGCGGGGCCGGGCGCAGCCGCTGTCCACCCGGGTGTTGACCCCGCACGGTTTCCGCCGGATCGGGGACGTGCAGGTCGGCGACGAGGTGATCGGGTCGGACGGACGACCCACCGAGGTGCTCGGCGTCTACCCGCAGGGGTTCAAGGACATCGTGCGGGTGACCACCCAGGACGGGGCGTCGACGCTCTGCTCGACGGATCATCTGTGGTCGGTGTACACGCGCGACGATCGCCGCCGCGGTAAGGGACCGCGGGTGCTCGAGGCCAAGGAGATGATCGGGAACCTCCGCGCCGCGCATTACCACCGCTACGAGCTTCCGCTGCTCACAGAGCCCGTGGCCTTCGACGCCGTGCCGGTGCCGCTGGACCCGTACGCCCTGGGTCTGATGCTCGGGGACGGGTGCATGGCTGGTGTGACCACGCCGAGCTTCACCACCGCCGATCCGGAGTTGGCCGAGGCGCTCGCCGCCGCGATCCCGGGGATCGTCGCGCGCCGCAAGTCTGACATGGACTACGTCCTCAACCGGATCACGACGCCGGGTGAGGTCATCACCATCGAGAACCCCGTCACCCACGCGATGCGGGAACTCGGTCTGTGGGGCTCGAAGTCGCCCACCAAGTTCGTGCCGACGCAGTACCTGCACAATGCCGCCGAGGTCCGACTCGCCGTCCTGCAGGGTCTGCTCGATTCCGACGGCGGACCGGTGACCCAGGCCGGACGGACCTGCCGTGTGCAGTACACGACCGTGTCCGACCGGTTGCGTGACGATGTGATCTTCCTCGTGCAGTCACTGGGCGGTATCGCCTACAGCCGCACCCGCGCCGCCGAGGGCCGGACGCCCGGACACGCGCGTGGCCGCGATGTGGAGTACCGGCACGATGCGCACGTCGTCGACATCCGCCTACCCGAGGGCTGCGCGCCGTTCCGGCTCGCTCGCAAGGCCGAGAAGTACGCGGAGGCCGGTTCCAAGACGCCCCGGCGGTACATCGAGAGCATCGAATCCGGGGGCACCGAAGAGGCGGTCTGCATCAGGGTCGCCGCCGCCGACTCGCTGTACGTCACCGAGGATTTCCTGCTGACGCACAACACCCTGAACGACGCCTTCATCATTCTCGACGAGGCGCAGAACACCACGGCCGAGCAGATGAAGATGTTCCTGACCCGTCTCGGGTTCGGGTCGAAGATCGTCGTCACGGGCGACATCACGCAGGTCGATCTGCCGGGCGGGGCCCGGTCGGGTCTGCGGGCGGCCACGGAAATCCTGGACGACATCGACGGCATCCATTTCGCGAAACTCGACAGCAGCGACGTCGTCCGGCATCGGCTGGTGTCCGACATCGTCGACGCGTACGACCGGTTCGAGGCCGATCGTGGGGACGGTCCGGCGTTCGGTAACCGGGCGCAGCGACGGGCCGGATCGCAGCGTCCACAGCGGCGGTAGGGTTGTGCCCGCCCCCTTGTTCTCCCCGCACCCCGGCCGTGACCGTGGCCGGGGTGTGCCCGCGACAGACGAAAGAGCGACGTAGATGAGCATCGAGATCTCCAACGAATCGGGGATGGAAGTCTGCGACGAGGACCTGATCAGCGTCGCGAGGTTCGTGATCGCGCAGATGGATGTGCATCCGGCGGCGGAACTGTCGATGGTGCTGGTGGATTCGGCGACGATGGCGGATCTGCACATGCGCTGGATGGATCTGCCCGGCCCCACCGACGTCATGTCGTTC
This sequence comes from Prescottella sp. R16, assembly GCF_030656875.1. Lineage (NCBI taxonomy): Bacteria > Bacillati > Actinomycetota > Actinomycetes > Mycobacteriales > Nocardiaceae > Rhodococcus > Prescottella sp. R16. Next base: position 2,879,438 of record NZ_CP130943.1, on the reverse strand, counting down.
CCGATGGACGAGCTCGAGCCGGGCGGCCGCCCCGACGCCCCCGAGCCGGGTCCGTCGATGCTCGGCGACATCGTGCTGTGTCCGTCGTTCGCGGCCGATCAGGCGCAGAAGGCCGGTCACTCCCTCGATCACGAGCTGGCGTTGCTCACCGTGCACGGCTGCCTGCACCTCCTCGGCTACGACCATGCCGAGCCGGAGGAGGAGAAGGAGATGTTCGGTCTGCAGAACCAGCTGCTCGCCGACTGGTACGAGGATCTGCGGCGTGCGCAGCACGAGGCGGATCTCGCGGACCGCGACCAGCGTCTGCTCGGCAAGACCGGATTCGTCGATGGTCCCGGCCAGTAGTGTCCGGCCGATCGGTGAGTGACCTGTGAACGACGCGATCGTCCTGGTCGTGCTCGCGGTCGTCCTGGTGCCGATCGGCGGCCTCTTCGCCGCCCTCGACGCGGCCCTGAACACCCTGTCACCCGCGCGGGTGGAGGAGATGGCGAAGGACGAGCGGCCCGGCGCGGCCCGGCTGATGCGGATCGTCGCCGACCGGCCCCGCTACGTCAACCTCGTGGTGTTGCTGCGGATCCTGTGCGAGATCGCGGCGGCCGTCCTGATCGCCGGGGCGCTGATCGAGTGGATCGGCCCGGTGTGGGGTGTCGTCGTCACGATCGTGGTGATGGTGTTCGTCGACTACGTCGCGATCGGTGTCGGCCCCCGCACCCTGGGCCGGCAGCACGCCTACCCGCTGGCCCTGGCCTGGTCGTTGCCGCTGGTGGCGCTCGGTGTGCTGCTGAGCCCGCTCAGCCGGCTCCTCATCCTCGTCGGCAACGCGCTCACCCCGGGCCGCGGTTTCCGGGCCGGCCCGTTCGCGTCCGAGATTGAACTGCGGGAACTGGTCGATCTGGCGCAGGAACGTGGCGTCGTCGCCGACGAGGAACGCCGCATGATCCAGTCGGTGTTCGAGCTCGGCGACACCAACGCCCGTGAGGTGATGGTGCCGCGCCCGGAGATGGTGTGGATCGAGGCCGACAAGACGGCCGGGCAGGCCACGTCGCTCGCGGTGCGCAGTGGGCACTCCCGGATTCCGGTGGTCGGGGAGAACGTCGACGACGTCCTCGGGGTCGTCTACCTCAAGGACCTCGTCCAGCAGACCTACTATTCGTCGGACGGTGGCCGCAGTGTCACGGTCCGGCAGGTGATGCGTCCGGCGGTGTTCGTGCCCGACTCGAAGCCGCTCGACAGCCTGCTCGCCGAGATGCAGCAGCAGCGCAACCACATGGCGCTCCTCGTCGACGAGTACGGCGGCATCGCCGGACTGGTCACCATCGAGGACGTCATCGAGGAGATCGTCGGGGAGATCGCCGACGAGTACGACACCGACGAGACCCCGCCCGTCGAGGATCTCGGTGACGGCTCGTACCGGGTGTCGGCGCGGCTGCCGGTCGAGGACCTGGGTGAACTGTTCGACGTCGACATCGACGACGACGAGGTCGAGACGGTCGGCGGGTTGCTCGGCTACGAACTCGGCCGGGTCCCGCTGCCCGGATCCGAGGTGGTGACCGCGGGGCTGCGCCTGCGCGGGGAGGGCGGCGCCGACGTGCGCGGCCGGGTGCGGATCAGCACCGTGTACGTCGAGCGGGTCCCCGGCCCGGAGACCGCCGACGACGTGAACGAAGACGGAAACGTGAACCAGGAGTGAAGATGACCGACAACGAATTCCGTTCCGGCTTCGTGTGTTTCGTGGGACGGCCCAACACGGGCAAGTCGACGCTGACGAACGCGCTGGTGGGGGAGAAGATCGCGATCACCTCGTCGCGGCCGCAGACGACCCGGCACACGATCCGCGGCATCGTGCACCGCGATTTCGCGCAGCTGATCCTGGTGGACACGCCGGGCCTGCACCGGCCGCGGACGCTGCTCGGGCAGCGGCTCAACGATCTGGTGCGCGACACGTACTCCGAGGTCGACGTCATCTGCCTGTGTATCCCGGCGGACGAGAAGATCGGCCCCGGCGACCGCTGGATCCTCGACCAGGTGCGGCAGATGGCGCCCAAGACGACACTGGTCGGCATCGTCACCAAGATCGACAAGGTGGGCAAGGATGCGCTCGCCACCCAGCTCATGGCGGTCTCGAAGCTGCTGGGACCGCAGTCCGAGGTGATCCCGGTGTCCGCGAAGTCCGGTGAGCAGGTCGAGCTGCTGGTGAAGGTCCTCGCCGGGCTGATGGAGCCGGGTCCGGCGTTCTACCCGGACGGCGAGATCACCGACGAGCCCGAGGAAACCCTCATGGCCGAGCTGATCCGGGAGGCCGCGCTCGAGGGTCTCGGCGAGGAACTGCCGCACTCGCTGGCCGTCGTCATCGAGGAGATCCGGGAACGAGAGGACCGCACCGAGAAGCAGGGCGAGATGCTCGACGTGCACGCCCTGCTGTACGTGGAGCGGCCCAGCCAGAAGGGCATCGTCATCGGCAAGGGGGGTGCCCGCCTCCGCGAGGTCGGGTCCGCGGCCCGCAAGCAGATCGAGAAGCTGCTCGGTGTGAAGATCTTCCTGGACCTGCACGTCAAGGTCGCCAAGGACTGGCAGCGCGACCCCAAGCAGCTGGGCCGGCTCGGGTTCTAATCGCCGCGTCCGCGCCGGTGCAGGTGCCGGCGCGGACGCATCGGTGGGTAGACGAGGGTGAGCGCGGACAGCAGCGTGAAGTAGCTGCGCAGTACCCGGAAGCACAGGTAGGCCGGAACGTATTTCAGTGAACTCGGCCGCCAGATCAGGCAGACGGTGATCGTCACGAACAGTGACATGCCGAGCAGGGTCGCGACCACCGGCTGCCACCGCATCGTGGTGAACGTGGCACCGAAGAACACTTCCGCGACGAGGGCGAAGAGCAGGAGCGGGCCGAGCATCGCGCGGCGTGCCGCGTTGACCAGCTGGAAGGGCAGGACGAAGGTGCCCGTCATGGAGCGGCGGTCGAACAGGATGGCCCGGTTGCGTGCGCTGAGATGGTAGATGCTGCGGAACCATCGGGTGCGTTGTTCCCTCAGATGCGCGTAGACGGCCGGGGTCTCGCTGTGGTAGATCGCCGTCGGATCCGAAACGGAGCGGTAGCCGGCCGCGGTCAGCCGCATGCAGATGTCGGTGTCCTCGCCGTTCATGCCCTGGACCATGCCGCCGACCTCGACGAGTTTGCTCCGGCGGTAGACGGTGAACATGCCGGGAACCCCCAGCACCCCCTGATATCCGTCGAGTGACACCTGGAAGAAGCCGTGTCGCACATAGACTTCCACCAGGCGGACCTTGTCGATCCACGTCTTCTCCTCGGCGGGCAACGGAATGCCGCCCACGGAGCCCACCGTCGGGTCGACGAAGTGTGACATCGCGGTTTCCAGGCAGCCGGGGCCGATGACGGTGTCGGCGTCGATGCGTACGACGAACTCTTCGGTGATGTGGTCGATGCCCAGGTTCAGGGCGATCGCCTTGCCGGGGGTCGGGCATTCGAGGACCTTCCCGGTGATGGCGGTGCACGCGTCGATGGCGTTCCGGGCCACGGCGGCGGTGTCGTCGGCGGAGGCGTTGTCGACGACGTAGATGCGGATCTTCCCGGAGTAGCTGGTGGCCGCGGCGTCGACCGACGCGATGGTGGCGCCGATGTCGTGGGCCTCGTTGTGCGCGGGGACCAGGACCGCGACCGGGGGCGCGTATCCGCGGCCGGCCCGGCGGGACCGGACCAGCGCACGGTGGCCGAAGAACGCGGTGGAGAACGCGAACAACTGTTGGACCAGGAACACTCCGGCGCCGATGCCGCCGAGGATCGCCCAGTCCTTGAGGACGTCGACGACACCGGACAGGAAGTGCACGACGACGGCGGTGGCCAGGATCGATGCGGCTAGGCATCCGAACCAGACGGCGAACTGCCGGGCCGGTGTCCCGGCCTGGGCCGGCAACGCGACCGGGGCGGGCAGATGCGCCTGCCGCAGGACGGTGTGCGGGAAGATCGCGAGGGCGGCGAGCCCGGAGATCATCTGCAGACCGAACGCCGACACCGAGACGATGCCGGTGTCGTGGAGGATCCGGCCGATCACGTCGACGACGACACAGAATGCCGCGAACTTCCCGACCAGCGACAGACCGAGAAAGAGCCGCCGCCACCGGTTGGAGTAGGCGAACGCGGCGTACGTCACGAAGAAGACCGCGAGGAACAGCCGTAGCGGGAAGACCACGTTGCCCCGGTCCCGGGAGAACAGCACGAGGTCACGGGGAAAGTCCGAGAAACCAGAGTGCACGAGGTAGGTGCGCGCGCACATCGCGATGATCCCGAGACCCACGAGGGTGACCAGGAAGCCGTTGGCGGCACTGGCCGGGCGGTCGACGGCATAGCCTTTCGGTGCGCTGTCGACGGACCGGAAATGGTCGGCGATCGCATCGTTCGAGCGGGAGACGGTCAGCCCGGTCATCTCGGAACGATTCTGCGGACGGGTGTCGTCGCGGGGATCGTACCGTCGGCGGCGACAGCGATACTGCCCTGTGAGGTCACCACCTGCGCGGACTCGAAGCCGAATGCGGGGAGCCGGATCTCCCCGGGGGCGCCGGCGTACTGCAGCACGATGCCGACCCCACCCCCGGATTCGGTGGCGGTCGCCACCACCAGACCGTCGTCGAACGACGGGATGTCCAGGGTGTCGCCCGTGGCGCCGGCGACGATACGGCCGTCCCGGATCTGCACCGACGGGTGCACGTCGGGGCTCGCGCCGATCGCGACGAACGGCTGTCCCGGGCGTGGCGCGGTGCCCCACAGGAACGGAGGATCGTAGTGGGCCGGAACGAAACCGGTCAGCGCCGGGACCGTGGCGTCGAGTTGTGCGATCGCGTCCTGGGGGGACGCGTCCGGGACGTAGACCGCGAAGCCGGGTGCCAGCAGCCGCTCGGTCGCCGTGAATCCGGCGCCGGGAGCGTCCCCGAGGAGCAGCGCCGACTCGCCCTGCAGCTGGATCGGATAGTCGGTGACCCGGACGTCGCAGCCGCCGAGGTCCCGGTCCCGTTCGATGGTGAGCGTCAGGGTGTTCTCCAGCAGTTGGTTCTCCGCCGGCAGGGGAACCGTGACGGTCCCGGCCGTCGGGTTCAGCCGTTGGCTGCCGACGAACCGGCCGTTGAGGTCGGCGTTCAGGATCCAGGTGAGGTCGTCGGGGGACGCGGGCAGGGTGATCACCACCCGGGCGGCGTCGGGAAGCCGCCCGCCGGGCAGGTCGGCCAGCGAGTACCGCACCCGCCACTGCCGGGTCTCGGTGATCCGGCCGACCGAGGTGTCCACGCCCAGTGCGTCGAAGGACACCTGGTCGCCGGCCGGGACGGCCGGGGTGACCGATCGGGGGTCGGCGGTGGCCGTGTCGGCGGTCGCGACGGTCGCTTCCGTCAGATAGGTGGCGAGGAGGTGCCCCTGCGGGGTGACGATCGCTGTCACCGGGGTGTCCCCGGCCCGGCCGACGACGACCCCGTCGCCGGTGTCGTCGGCACTCCACCCGGTGGACGTGGTGAGGGTGTCGGCGGGGCCGACGAGGACGGTGCTGCCCATGTCGGTCTCGGGCAGCCGGTCCGTGAACCGGATGTCGTGTCCTGCACGGGTCAGGGCCATTCCGGCCTGTGCGGCGGTGGTGCGCCACTCGTCGGCGAGGTCGGCGAGCACGATGGTGACGTCGCGGTCCCACGAGGCGACCGCGTCGCGGACCGTGTGGATCGGCTCGTCGAGGGCCGCTTCGACGACGGTGTCCGGGGTGAGATGAACCTGCATGCCCGCCGAGTGGTCGGGGGTACAGACCTCGTCGTGTCGGGTGCCGTCGACGCGGACCTGGATGCGCACCCGGCCGTCGGCGGCCGCCTGACCTGGGACGTCGACGAAGGTGTCGAGGGCGTTGTCGCCGGTGTCGAGTCGGTTCGTGTACACCTGCTGCCCGTCCATGCTCACCGTCAGGAAGACGGTGCTGTCCACGGCGACCCGGGTGGATCCCAGCAGGTGCAACCGGGTCCGGCTGGGGGTGGAATCGGCGGGAAGGGTCACGAGGTAGCTGGTGGTGGGGTTGTCGTCGGTCAGCCAGACCCCGTCCGGGTGACCGGATCCGGCGAGTGTCTTCGTGAAGTGCCGTTCCGGGGGCACGTGCAGGCTGGTGTCGTCGACGTCCCGGGTGAACCACGACGGCCGGACGACGACGAACCCCAGCAGGAGCACCAGGGCGGCACCCAGGACCAGCCATGCCGCGCGGGGGACACGTCGGCCGTGCTCGCCGGCGAAATACTCGGGTTCTGCCCGGTCATCGCCCGGGCCGGTCGGTTCCGGCTCCGGCCCGTCCGGATCGTCCCCGCTCACGGTCGGGTCCCCTCGGCCCGGCGCCGGTCGTTCCAGTAGGAGGTGCACGGGATCAGGGTGTGATCGATGCGGTCGGAGTATTTCCGGGCGATGTCGCTCGACTCCGTGAGTAGGCCCGCCGCGAGTTTCGTCGGTTCCAGTCCGAGTCCGAGCAGTTGGTCGTTACGGGCGGAGAGGTCGTTCGTGTCCGCCTCCGCCCTCGGATTGGGGAGGTGGTCCACGGTGGCCCCGAGCGTCTGCGCGACCAGGTCGGCGAGTTCGGAGATCCGATGCGATTCGGTCACCTGGTTCATCACCCGCACCCGGCCCGACACCTCGGCCCCGGACTCGACCGCCAATCGGATGCAGCGGACCGTGTCCCGGATGTTGATGAAAGCCCGGGTCTGCCCACCCGAACCGTGCACGGTCAACGGATACCCGACCGCAGCCTGCACCAGGAAGCGGTTGAGGACCGTCCCGTAGTCGCCGTCGTAGTCGAACCGGTTGATCAGGCGGTCGTCGAGCACCGTCTCGTCCGTCTGGGTACCCCAGACGATGCCCTGGTGCAGGTCGGTGATCCGCAGCCCGTCGTTGCGGGCGTAGAACTGGAACAGCAACTGGTCCAAGGACTTCGTCAGGTGGTACACGCTCCCCGGCTGGGTCGGATACAGGATGTCGCGGGTGTGCTCGTGGCCGTCACGGTCGGGGTACCGGACCGTCAGATAGCCTTCGGGCAGATCCACCGGGACAGACTCGTACCCGTACACGCCCATGGTGCCCAGGTGCACGAGGTGGGCGTCGAGACCCACCTGGACCAGTGCGGCGAGCAGATTGTGGGTGCCGCCCAGATTGTTGTCGACGGTGTACCGCTTGTGGGCCGGTGATTTCATCGAATAGGGCGCCGCGCGCTGCTCGGCGAAGTGGACGACGGCGTCGGGTCGCACGGTGGACAGGAGGTCGACCAGGTCGTCGTAGTCGTGGGCGAGGTCCAGTTCGGCGAACCCGATGTCGCGGCCGGTCGCGTCGTGCCAGGCCTGCACCCGCTCGTCCAGTGACCGGATCGGGGTCAACGACCGGGCCCCGAGTTCGTCGTCGATCCGGCGCCGGGAGAAGTTGTCGACGATCGTGACTTCGTGCCCGTGCGCGGACAGGTGCAGGGCGCTGGGCCAGCCACAGAACCCGTCACCACCGAGGACCAGTGTGCGCATCCGATATGTCCTTCCTCGCCGCGGAAACGTCGTGCGTCGGAACGGTTCTCGAAACGTACTGCACCACACCGGTGTTTCGGTGCCGTCGCCGACGGATCACGCCGGAATCACCCGCGATGGGTGAGGTGGGCGAGTTACCGGTGTCCCGACACTGATGTGCATGGACACCACGCAGAAGCCCGCATCCGAGAGCATCATCCGCCAGCAGAAGGCGCTCCTCGAGAGCCTTCCGTTCTCCGACACGCAGGACTTCGACGACGCCACCCGCGGTCTCGTGGGCCGGCGCGTGCCGAACGCGATCCACGACGCGGCCGGGAACGTCGTGTGGGACAACGACACCTACGCGTTCCTCGAGGGCGACGCCCCGGACACCGTCAACCCGAGCCTGTGGCGGCAGTCCAAACTCAACGCGATCCAGGGCCTGTTCGAGGTGGTTCCCGGGATCTACCAGGTGCGCGGGTTCGACCTGTCGAACGTGTCGTTCATCGAGGGTGATACCGGAGTGCTGGTACTCGATCCGCTCGTCACCGAGGAGACTGCGGCCGCGGCTCTCGCGCTGTATCGCGAGCACCGCGGAGACCGGCCCGTCACCGGGGTGCTGTACACCCACCCGCACGTCGACCACTTCGGTGGGGTGCGTGGCGTCACGACGCAGCAGGACGTCGATGCCGGACGTGTTCCGATCATCGCCCCCGCCGAGTTCACGGAGCATGCCGCATCGGAGAACGTCTACGCGGGCACCGCGATGGCGCGACGCTCGGCGTACATGTTCGGTGCCGCGCTCGCGCGTGGTCCGCAGGGAGGCCTGGGAACAGGGCTGGCGCAGACGGTCGCAACCGGCAACATCACGCTCATCGCGCCGACCCTGATCGTCACCGAAACCGGCCAGGAGGAGACGGTCGACGGCGTCCGGATGATCTTCCAGATGGCGCCGGGGACCGAGGCGCCGGCCGAGTTCCTCGTGTACTTCCCGGAGCACAGGGCGTTGTGTGCAGCGGAGGATGCGACCCACACGATGCACAATCTGCTCACCCTGCGCGGTGCGCTGGTGCGGGACGCGCACGCCTGGTCGAACTATCTCACCGAGACCATCGACCTGTTCGGGGACGAGACCGACGTCGTGTTCGCGTCGCACCACTGGCCGACGTGGGGCAACGACCGGGTGGTGACGTTCCTCTCCGCGCAGCGTGACCTGTACGCCTACCTGCACGATCAGACGTTGCGCCTGATCAACAAGGGCTGGACCGGAATCGAGATCGCGGAGGAACTTCCGCTGCCGCCGATCCTCGAGAACGCCTGGCACGCGCGCGGCTACTACGGGTCGGCGAGCCACAACATCAAGGCCATCTATCAGCGGTACATGGGCTGGTACGACGGCAATCCCGCGCACCTGTGGCAGCATCCGCCGAAAGAACAGGGCAAGCGTTACGTCGAGCTGGGTGGTGGTGCAGACGCCGTCGTGGCGAAGGCGCGCGAATCGTTCGACCAGGGCGACTACCGGTGGGCGGCGGAGATTCTCAGTCATGTCGTGTTCGCGGAGCCCGATCACACCGCTGCCCGTGCACTGCTCGCCGACACCTTCGAGCAGTTGGGTTACGGCGCGGAGAACGGTGTCTGGCGCAACATCTTCCTCTCCGGCACCACCGAACTCCGTGCGGGCCGGTTCGGCACCCCCACGGTGTCGGCGTCGGCGGACGTCGTCTCCGCGCTCACCCCGCAGATGCTGTTCGACGCCATCGCGATCCAGGTGAACGGGCCCGAGGCGTGGGACGAGAAGTTCACCGTCGACGTCGTCCTCACCGACACCGACGAGCGGTACCGGCTGCGGCTCGCGAACGGTGTCCTCACCTACAGCGGCCGGCCCCAGAAGGGGGAGGCGGATGCCACGCTGACCGCGACCCGGCGGACCTTGCCGGCTCTCGCGTTGGGCGGAATGTCGGCCGACGGGCTGGCCGAGGCGGGTATCCGGCTCGACGGCGACACCTCGGTGCTGACGCGGCTCGCCGCCGTGCTGGATCCGGGTGACCCGGACTTCGCGATCGTCACCCCGGACTGACGCGAACCTTCCCGGGAGAAAGAAAAAAAGGGGGGTCCGGATGATCCTGGTGCCCGACAGTCAACGGCGGACGCGGGCCGAGCTCGACGAGCGGCTCGACCTGACCGAGGGCGACCGCACCGCGAAGTCGTCGGCGTTCTGGACGATGCTGACGTTGGCGGGGCTGATCGCGGTCGCGGGAGTGGTCGGGGACTCCACCGCGACGGTGATCGGCGCGATGATCGTCGCTCCGCTGTCGACGCCGATCCTCGGCATCGGATTGGGGATCGCGACCGGCCGCGGACGCCTGATCGGTCACAGCCTCGTGGTGGTGGTCGCCGCGGCGACCCTCGTGGTGGTCATGGGGGCGGTGTTCGCTCAACTACTGCCGAACCCGACCGATGTGCTGGCCAACTCGCAGGTCACCGGGAGGACCTCCCCGAAGCTGTCGGATCTCACCGCGGCGTTGGCAACCGGACTGGTCGGTGCGGTCGCGATCACCCGCCGGGACGTCGGTGACGTGCTGCCCGGCGTGGCCATCGCCATTTCCCTGGTCCCTCCGCTCGGCGTGGTCGGGGTGTGTCTCGGTTCCGGGGCGCCGTCCCTCGCCTGGGGCGCGGCGGTGCTGTTCCTGTCGAACGTGCTCGCCCTGGTGGTCACCGCGACGGCGGTGCTGATGCTCGCCGGATACGGCGCGGAGGACGGTGGGACGGTCGGCAGGCGCGGCGGCGCCTACCTGATGCTGGGGCTCGGGGTGCTGATCGTCGCCGTCCCGATGGTGTTGAACACGTTGTCGTCGTTGTGGGCGAAACAGATCGGTGAAGCCGGCGAGAAGTGGCTCGCGGACGTGCCGGGCGCGGTGGTGACCGACGTCGGCTGGCACGGGGACACCGCGACGGTGTCCGTGCTCGGACCCGTGGAACTTCCACCGATCGAGGACCTGCAGGCCACGGTGGATGCACTCGTCCCGTGGTCACCGGACGTGCAGGTGGTGCACACGGTGGGTGCGCGCCTCGACTCCGAGTGAGCTGCCGACCGGCATCCGATGTGGTGGCGCGGGCACCGTGTCGGCGGGCGGTGGGAGACTGGTCGCGTGAGGTTGTATCGGGACCATGCGGTGGTGCTGCGCCAGCACAAGCTGGGGGAGGCGGACCGTATCGTGACGCTGCTGACCCGGCAGTACGGGCTGGTGCGGGCGGTCGCGAAGGGGGTGCGGCGCACCAAGTCGAAGTTCGGGGCGCGACTCGAACCGTTCGCGCACGTCGACGTGCAGCTGCACCCCGGGCGCAGTCTCGACATCGTCACCCAGGTGCACACCGTCGACGCGTTCGGCGCGGACATCGTCGACGACTACGGCCGCTACACCACCGCGTGCGCGATCCTCGAGACCGCGGAACGGCTTGCGGGGGAGGAGAAGGCTCCGGTGCCGCGGCTGCACCGGCTCACCGTCGGGGCGCTGCGGGCCGTCGCCGAACAGGTGCGGGCGCCGGAGCTGATCCTGGACGCCTACCTGCTGCGGGCGATGGGGTACGCCGGCTGGGCGCCCGCCCTGACGGACTGTGCCCGCTGCGCGGCGCCCGGCCCGCACCGGGCGTTCCACGTCGCGGCCGGAGGTGCGGTGTGCGTGCACTGCCGTCCGCCCGGCGCGGCCACCCCGTCCGCCGGGGTGCTGGACTTCATGTGTGCGCTCGACCGCGGCCGATGGCAGGACACCGAGACCGCGACTCCGGCGATGCGCAGCCAGGCCAGTGGGCTCATCGCCGCGCACCTGCAGTGGCATCTCGAACGTCAGCTGCGGACCCTGCCGCTCATCGAACGGCATCGACCGCATGCGGGGGTCGGCGCCGACGACCCGGTCGGGCAGGATGGAGACCGTGATTCGACGCCGCGAGCCTCTAGCCCAGCCTGACCGGGTGATCCGCCCGCCCGCCCCGCACCCGTCGGGAGCGAAGCCGCCCATTCTGCAACCCGAACTGATCCCCGACCATGTCGCGCTCGTCATGGACGGCAACGGACGGTGGGCGCAGGACCGCGGCCTGCCACGCACCGCCGGCCACGAACGCGGTGAGGCCGTCCTCATGGACACCCTCGAGGGATGTATCGAGATCGGGGTGAAGTGGCTGTCGGCGTATGCGTTCTCCACCGAGAACTGGAAGCGCAGCCCCGACGAGGTCAAGTTCCTGATGGGCTTCAACCGGGACGTCATCCGCCGTCGCCGCGACGAGATGCACGAGATGGGGGTGCGGGTCCGCTGGGCGGGACGCCGGCCGCGGCTGTGGCGCAGCGTCATCAAGGAACTCGAGATCGCCGAGGAACTCACCAAGGACAACACCGTCATGACGTTGACGATGTGCGTCAACTACGGTGGCCGCGCTGAAATTGCCGACGCCGCAAGGGAAATCGCGCGTCGGGCCGCGGCCGGGGAGATCGACCCGGAGAAGATCACCGAAGCGTCGTTCGCGAAGTATCTCGACGAGCCGGACATGCCCGACGTCGACCTGTTCCTGCGGCCGTCGGGGGAGCAGCGGACGTCGAACTTCCTCATCTGGCAGGCGGCGTACGCGGAAATGGTGTTCCAGGAGAAGCTGTTTCCCGACTTCGATCGCCGCGACCTGTGGGCGGCGTGCGTCGAATACGCGTCCCGCGATCGCAGGTTCGGCGGGGTGAAGTACCAGTGAGCGGTCCCGCCGAGGCGTTGCAGGAGCGGGCGCGGGCGGCCCTGTCCGGGTTCGTGGCCGTGGAGATGGACGACGACGGCGCACTGCGTTTCGAGTACGGCGGTGCGCTGTGCTCGCTGCGGGCCGTCACCCTCGCCGACGGTCTCGACGTGCTGTCGATCACCGCGGTCCTGGCATGGGACCGGACCCTGAAACCGGCCCTGCACAAGCGGGTCGCCGAACGGAACGCGAGCCTGCAGTTCGGATCCATCGACGTCATCACCCGCGGCAAACTCGCCGACGTACTGCTGCGGTACACGTTCCCCGCCACCGGGCTCGCGGACGCACCGCTCGCGACGATGCTGCTGCTGGTGCTCTCGGGCGTGGAGGATGCACGCCGGGGGCTGCTGGGCTAGGGCCGTCCCGCGCAGTCCCGGCACGTGCCGAACACCTCGACGGTGTGGCTGACGTCGGTGAAACCGTTGGCCTCGGCGATGGTGTGCGCCCAGGCCTCAACTTCGGGGCCGTCGACCTCGACGGTGAACCCGCAGTGCCGGCACACCAGGTGGTGGTGGTGGCCGGACGAGCAGCGCCGGTACACCGATTCGCCGGTGCCGGTGCGCAGGACGTCGACGGTGCCGGCGTCGGACAGGGCTTGCAGGGTCCGGTAGACGGTGGTCAGGCCGATGGTCTCACCGCGGCGACGCAGTTCGTCGTGCAGTTCCTGCGCCGACCGGAACTCGGTGATCTCGTCGAGCAGCGCGGAGATCGCGCTGCGCTGTTTGGTGGAGCGGACGCCGACGACGGCACGTCCTCGGGGGGCGGTCACGGGGTCGATCGTCCTTCCTGGGCGTGAGCGACGGCATCGACGACGATGTGTGCGAGATGATCGTCGGCGAGCCGGTACATGACCTCGCGGCCGTGCCGTTCGCCGTGGACGACGCCGGCAGCCTTGAGGATCCGAAGATGTTGACTGATGAGCGGCTGGGTGACGTCGAGGGCGCCGACCAGTTCGTGGACGCACCGCTCGGATTCCTGTAGCTGCAGCACGATCGCGATCCGCACCGGCGCTGCGAGGGCCCGCAGGATCTCGCCGGCAGCGGTGAGTGTCTCCCGGGAGGGGAGCGGGGTGACAGGCCCCTCCGTGCACGACTCGGTGACGCTCACGGGCAGCTCCTCGCAGAATCGTTATTGCAAACCGATCCCATTTTGATATGCACGTATATGCATGTCAACCACCCGAGTGGACGCGGTTGCGCCTACGGATAGGCTGGACCCGCGAAAACCGCACGTGAACCACGCATCTATTACCCAGATGGAGAGCAGCCCAGTGGCACCCAAGTCCAAGATCGATACCGTCGCCAACCTCGCCAAGCGTCGAGGCCTCGTCTTCCCTTGCGGTGAGATCTACGGCGGTACCAAGTCGGCCTGGGACTACGGTCCGCTCGGCGTGGAACTCAAGGAGAACATCAAGAAGCAGTGGTGGCGCAACATGGTCACCGCCCGCGAGGACGTCGTCGGCCTCGACTCGTCGGTGATCCTGCCCCGCCAGGTGTGGGAGGCGTCCGGCCACGTCGAGGTGTTCACCGACCCGCTCGTCGAATGCCTCAGCTGCCACAAGCGTCACCGTCAGGACCACCTGCAGGAGGCGTACGCGGAGAAGAAGGGCCTCGACGACCCCGACGCCGTCTCCATGGACGAGATCGTGTGCCCCGACTGTGGCACCAAGGGCCAGTGGACCGAGCCCAAGGCGTTCTCCGGCCTGCTCAAGACGTTCCTCGGCCCCGTCGACAGCGAGACCGGCCTGCACTACCTGCGCCCGGAGACCGCGCAGGGCATCTTCGTGAACTTCGCGAACGTGCTCACCACCGCGCGCAAGAAGCCGCCGTTCGGCATCGGCCAGATCGGCAAGAGCTTCCGCAACGAGATCACCCCCGGCAACTTCATCTTCCGCACCCGCGAGTTCGAGCAGATGGAGATGGAGTTCTTCGTCAAGCCCGGCGAGGACGAGGAGTGGCACCAGTACTGGATCGACTACCGCATGGACTGGTACACCGGCCTCGGTATCGCCAAGGACAACCTGCGCCTGTTCGAGCACCCGCAGGAGAAGCTGTCGCACTACGCGAAGCGCACCGTCGACATCGAGTACCGCTTCGGTTTCCAGGGCAGCGAGTGGGGTGAACTCGAGGGTGTCGCCAACCGCACCGACTACGACCTGGCGACGCACGCCAAGGCGTCCGGCACCGACCTCAGCTACTTCGACCAGACCACCGGCGAGCGCTACACGCCGTACGTCATCGAGCCCGCAGCCGGCCTGACCCGGTCGGTCATGGCGTTCCTCGTCGACGCCTACACCGAGGACGAGGCCCCCAACGCCAAGGGCGGTGTCGACAAGCGCACCGTGCTGCGCCTCGATCGTCGTCTCGCGCCCGTCAAGGCCGCGGTCCTGCCGCTCAGCCGCAACGCCGACCTCTCGCCCAAGGCGAAGGATCTGGCCACCGCGCTGCGCCAGAACTGGAACATCGAGTTCGACGACGCCGGCGCCATCGGCCGCCGCTACCGCCGCCAGGACGAGATCGGTACCCCGTTCTGCATCACCGTCGACTTCGACACTCTCGAGGACCAGGCCGTCACCATCCGCGAACGCGACACCATGGCACAGGAACGTGTCGCGCTCGACCAGGTGGAGGGCTACCTCGCGCAGCGCCTGATCGGCTCCTGAGTTCCCGGCCGAATGTCACACGCGTTCAGCTGGACTGAACGCGTGTGACATTCGGCCACTCCACCGGGATCCGCTCGAGCACCCCGCCGGCGAAGACGTCGTACAGCGGGAGTTGTTCGGTGTGCACGTACCCGATGTGGCAGTCGCACACCTCCAGCGGGCAGGGCCGCAGCCGCAATGCGCTGCGATAGGTGCCGTCGTACAGGTTTCCCAGTACCTCGGGGACGAAGTGGCAGCGTCGCACGGTGCCGTCGCCGTCGACGGACACCACCGTCTCACCCGTCCGGCACGCCCGGCCCCGGGTCCGGTGCGGGTGCCGGCTGTACTCGAAGAGCGGATCGAGTGCGGACCACTCGGCCGCGTCCGTATCTGAGTAGGTGTGTCCCTCTGCGGCGTTGACCCACAGATACACCGACCCCGGCAGTTCCGCCCGCAGTCGGTGGGCGGCGTCGAGATGTTCCGGCAGTCCGACGACCCCGACACTGAACCGGACGTCGAGCGCCGCCAATTCTCTTGTCTTGGTGAGGAACCGGTCGTGCGGCGTCTGACCGGGATGGTATGTGCACCACAGTGCGACGGTGTCCCGGTCGGTGTCGGCGAGCCAGCCGGTGCGGCAACTCAGATTGGTCTGGATCGCCACCCGGCGCACGTGCGGCAGCCGCGACAGTTCCACGAGCGCCCGCCGATACCAGGACCGGACCAGCCCCTCACCCCACGGTGTGAACAGGATCGACACCTCGTGGTCCTGCTCGGCAACCCACGCGCAGAACCGTTCCAGCGCAGCACGATCGGCGCGCAACTGCTCGGGTGTGTCGCGACGTTTCGCGAACGGGCAGTACGGGCAGTCGTAGTCGCAGGACGCCAGCGGCCCCCGGTACAGGATCGTCAGCATCGTCACCGGCTCTCGTACTCGGCCATCGCGGCCCGCACCCGCGGCGAGAACAGCTCCGGTCCCAGCGCGTCGGAATAGGCGATACCGGCGGCGGTCAACCGGAGCCGGTCACCGTCGTCGACGAGCCAGCCGCGTCCGGCCCACCGATCGAGTTCCGCACCGAAATGCTCGCGGGGGTCGGTGCCGAAACGGGACCGATAGTCCGCCACCGGCATGCCGGACGTCTGCAGCACGGACTGCAGCAGGTGCCGGCGACGGGACTCGTCGACGGTCATCGGACGACCCACGACGGCGCGGCGGAAATCGTCGACCGTGCCCGACACGTAGTCGTCG
Organism: Prescottella sp. R16; assembly: GCF_030656875.1. Classification (NCBI taxonomy): domain Bacteria; kingdom Bacillati; phylum Actinomycetota; class Actinomycetes; order Mycobacteriales; family Nocardiaceae; genus Rhodococcus; species Prescottella sp. R16. Next base: position 2,863,269 of record NZ_CP130943.1, on the reverse strand, counting down.
ACGATGGCGCGCACCTCCCGCGCGTCGACGGCGTAGTCGAACGAGTAGTGCAGGCCCCGGGTGTACGACCGGGCGCCACACCCGAGCCCGATCATGCCGTCGGTCTGGCAGGCGTAGTCGTTCGGGCCGAGGTCGGGGGCGTCGGCACGCCGGAACATGCGCATCGACTCCTGGACGTAGCCGGCTGCGAGCAGATGATCGCGGCCGCGGCGGTACAGGTCCAGGCGGTGGGCGTCCCAGTCCGGATCCGGTCCGGCGCCGCGGCGGGCCAGACCGGTCAACGGGCGCACGTACAGCGGATACAGGTACAGCTCCTCGGGACGCCACGCGAGCGCGGCGTCGAGGGACTCGGCCCAGGACTGCGGGGTCTGGCCGTCGATGCCGTAGATCAGGTCGATGTTGAGCACCTCGATCGCGGCGTCCCGGATCCGCCCGAGGGCGGCGTCGACGTCCGCCCGGCGCTGCGGCCGGACCGCGGCGCGGGCCTCGGTGTCGTCGAAGCTCTGCACACCGAGGCTGAGCCGGGTGGTGCCGCGGGCGGCGAGCACCGCGAGCCGGTCGGCGGTGGCCGTCGACGGCGACGCCTCCACCGACAGGGGGACCGCCCGCAGGTCGGCGCCCATGCTCTCGGCGATGTCGCACAGCCGGTCCAGTTCGGACGCCGTCAGATAGGTGGGGGTCCCGCCCCCGAACGCCGCTGTCACGAACCGGGCCGACGGGGCCAGCGCCTCGCGCACCGCCTCGGACTGCCGCTCGAGGGCGTCGAGATAGCGGGTGGTCAGCTCGTCCGGCGCGCCGACCCGGGTGAACAGATTGCAGAAACCGCAGCGTACCTCGCAGAACGGTATGTGCAGGTACAGCGACAGCGCATCCTGCGGTTCGTCCGCCCACAGGTCGGTCAGGGCGGGACGTGGATCGAGCGGCCGGTACGCCGTCTTGTGTGGATACGCGTACACGTAGTTCCGGTACGGCGCAACATAATCCGTCGGAGCCTCGGGTGCCGGCAGCGGCACCGGCAGGGGTAGATCGGTGGCGGTCATGCGGGTCCTTCGAGGAAGAAATGGGTGTACGGCACCGTCCACACCACGGGATGGCCGAGCCGGTGACCGGTGTAGCCGTCCTCGCCGTAGGTGGTGCCGTGATCGGAGCACACGATCGCGAAACAGCGGCGCCGGCTCGACACGACGTCGAACAGTCGCCCGATGTGCCGGTCGACGTATTCGAGCGCCGCCGCATGCGTCGCGCGGGTGTCCCCGTCCTCGGCGGTGGCGCCGTCGGCGAAGAACCAGTTGGGCTGGTGCAGTGCCGAGACGTTGACGAACAGGAACAGCCGGCGCTCGGCGGGCAGCCGGTCCACCACCTGTGCGGCGAGATCCACCTGTGCCTCGAACGACGTCGGCGACGTCACGCCGAGGTCGGGGGACCAGTGCGCCTCGTCGAACAGGTCGGGCAGCACCGAGCCGAGTGCGCCCCGGCGGTTGAAGAACCCGACCCCACCGATGCACGCCGTGTGATAGCCGGTGGCGGCAAGGCCCGCAACGAGATTCGACTCCGCGAAGACGAACGTCCCGTCCGCGGTGGATTCGCTGCCCCCGAACTCTGCCGCGAACAGCCGCGGATGCGGTCCCTGCCCCACGGGTGTGGGCAGGAATCCGGCGAACATCGCCTGATGCGACGCGTACGTGAAACTGCCGGGGGCGTGCCGCTCCTCCCACCGGCCGCCCGGCAGGTGCCGCGCCAGGTTCGGGATCCGGCCCGCGGCCGCGAGCTCGCAGGCCACGTCGTAGCGCAGCGTGTCGAGGGTGACCAGCAGGATGTCGTCGGATCCGACGACGGTGTTCATGTCGGGCTGTGGCATCTCATACTGTGGCATCGCCGATCCATCCTTCGAGTGCGGCCAGCTGCGCCGCATAGGTGTCGAGTCCGTCGGCGCGGCCCTCGAGCCCGTCCAGGCCGGGGAGCAGATCGCCGAAGGCGTTCACCTCGCCGACCGCGGCGCCCCGCCAGTTCGCGGCCGGCAACAGGTCCACGCCGACGCACAGGGTGTGGGGGAAGCAGGCGGCCGCGGATTCCGCGACGGCGAGCGCCCGGTCCCAGCCGAATCCGGCCGCGTCGAAACCTGCTCGTGCGGCATCGAGATCGCCGCGCCGCCCGCCCAGGTGCAGGTTGGTCATCGGATGCCCGCTGGTGCGCAGGACCGCGTGCGTCGCCTGGCCGGCGACCACCACGACGCGCAGATCGGCGGCCCGGCCGTGCACCGAGGGCTTCGGCAGCCACGCCTCGAGGTGCAGTCCCTCGCCGGCCAGCGCATCGATCAGGGCACCCACCGCGGCGTCGCCGGTGTGCCGGCGGACGCGCAGCGAATTGTGGACCCCGTCCGCGGCGATCTCCACACTGCTACGGGCCTGCACCCGGCCGCCGGACGCCGTCTCCACCGCGACCACCCCGGCCGCCGACGAACCGTGCGCGGGTTTGACGAAGAAGCGGCGCAGACCGGCCGTGTCCGCCAGTTCCCGGACCTGACGCCAGTTCCGTGGAACCGGGGCACCGGCGCCCGACGTGGGCGACACCGGTACCGGAACACCGGCATTCGCGAGGACGCCGTGGCAGCGCCGCTTGTCGAACAGCGCAGCCAGATCGGCCGGATCGGTCCACCGGCGCCCACCGTTCAGCGTCCCGACTGAAGCGAGAAGTGTTGTGTACCAGCGTGGTCCGGACGCGATCCGGGTCGGGTCGCCGGGGCCGCGCAGTAGTGCGTCCACCTCGGGATCCTCACCGGGGGATTCGAGCCGCACCCACTCGTCGGGTGCGAACCGGGCGCCGCCCGCGGTGAGGACGTCACGCCAGGACACCACCCTCGGGGCGGGCAGGCCCCGCCGCCGCGCCGCGTCCAGGAACAGGGTGACGCGCCGGTTCCCGGGATTGCCCACCACCGCCAGGCGGGGTGGGGTCACTCGCCGACCGCGACGGACCGGTACGTCGTGCCGTCGTACTCGTACTCGTCGGCATCGTCGCCGTCGAGGTTCACCTGCACACCGGACGGTTCGAGCGCCGCCCGCAGCCGATCCCGCATGCCGTCCGTCAGATAGTTGTGGTGCAGGTCCAGCGATTCGAGGTGGGTGAGCGGTTGCCCGGCCAGCAGGGCCTCGGCGCCCGTATCCGACAGCACCCCCTTCGACAGGTCCAGGACACGCAGTCGCGGCACGATCGGCGCCGTCGCCAGCGCGGCCGCGATGTCGTCCTCGTACTCGCTGTTGGAGAGCGCGAGGTGCGTCAGGTGCGGAAGCTTTTCGCCGGCGAGGATCGGGGCGACATCGTCGATACCGGAGTCGGCGCCGTAGTTCTCGTCGCCCAACCACAGTTCGAGTTCGGTCAGGGCCGGCAGATCCGAGGCGGCGACCGCGCGGACCACGTCGCCGGGCAGGCCACCCGTTTCGATCACCAGGGTGCGCAGCTGTTCGTGCCGGACCGGGGTCAGGGCCAGCTGGGTGCCGCCGCGGACCCGCAGCTCTTCGAGCCGGGGGAACGCGGTGAGCAGGGGAGTGACGTCGGACTGCGTGATCCAGGAGATCTCGCAGTCCTCGAAGCTCATGTCCCCCAGGAACAGTGCGCGCAGCGCCGGGAACTCGCCGGCGGCCGCGACGAGCGCCGACACCACCTCGGCCGAACTGGTGTCGTACGGATCGGACCAGCTTCCGACGACGATCGCCTGTACGGTCGACGGGTCGATCGTGGCCCGGAACTTCTCGAACACCTCCGGCCACTCGATCTCCGCCTCGTAGGTGTCGGCGGACAGGCGCCAGGCCACCCGCCCGTCCTCCGGTACCGCCGGTGGGGCGGCGTCCGTATCGGTGGGGAACTCCACGACGGGAAGGCCGTGGAACTCGGTCTGCAACTCACTGATCAGCACGGAACTCCCGCTTTCGGTTCGGTTCGGTCAAGGGCGCGTCCGGCCTCGTCGGGTCGGATCGAATTCGCGGGCCAACGTAGCAGCGGGCTCCGACAACAGGCCTGAAATGTCTAGAACCGGCCCCCGCCTCCGCGGCCGACACGGCCGGAACTGCCGGAGCCGCCGAACGATCCGGGCCGCGGCCCGCTCCAGCCGCCGCCGAAGCCTCCGTGCCCGCCTCGGCTGCCGCGCAGCATGCTGTCGATGAGGATGCCGCCGAGAATCGCGCCGGCAGCATTCCCGCGGGAGCCACCGCTGATGCCGCCGCCGGGCGGACGCTGCTGATCCTGGTAGCGGTTCACGTCGGCCTGCGCCGCCCACAGGGCCTTGGCGCCCAGCTGGGTGGCGGCCTGCGCGTGCTGCAGGGCCTGCGACGGATCCGACTGCGCGAGTTGCCGGGCGGCCTCGAGATGCCGTTGCGCCTCGGACAGCCGGGTGCGGGCCTCCGCGCCGACGGCCCCGCGCCGGGTGCCGATGAAGTCCGCGGCCGCGCTCACCTGAGACTCGGCAGCCGTCAGATCCTGGGCGAGGCGGGCCCGGGCCCGGTCGGTCTGCTGCTGCGCCTCCTGTGCGTCGGCCAGCACGGCATCGAGGGCGGCATCCGCCTCGACGACCTTCGTGAAACTGCCCAGTGGATCGGAATCCTTCGCGGCCTGCGCGTCCCGCAACGCGGCCGCCGCGGCGGCCCGCGCTTGTGTGAGCGCTGCACCACCCCGAGCCGCGAGGGCATCCGCAGTGTCTATGCCACGCTGGACGTCCGCCATCGCCGCCGGCAGCGTCGCGATCGCGTGCCGGATGTCGGTGTCCGCGCGGTCGAGGGCGTCGAGGAGGGTACGGGCCTGATCGAGGGCGGCCTCCGCAGCGCGGATCGCCGCCACCGCGGGGCCCTGCTTGCCGGCGGGCAGCGCCACCGCGTCCCGTCCGGCCGCGATGTTCTGCTCCGCGAACACGATCCGCTCCCGCGCCATCGCGGGATTGTGCTCGACGGTCGCCAGCACGGACGCCGGGAACTCGGCGCGCAGCGCGGCCAGGGTGGCGTCGGACTGCGGCGCCCGCACCGTCAGCGCGACGACCGCCTGCGTGAGCGCGTCGAGGCGGGCCGGGGCGTCCAGCAGCAGATCGCGCATCGCATCGAACTCGGCCACCCGGTCGTCGAGTTCCTTGTCGGCCCGTGCGCACGTCGTGACGAGTTCGACGAGCATGTCCCGCTGCTGCTGCGGGGTTTCGGGGATGTCGTCGTCGAGTCGCTGCCGGATCGAGAACGCCGACGCCAGCGCGGCCCGTGCCTGCTCGAACGCCGTGGTGAACGTGGCCGTGGCGTCGGCGCCGAACTCGCCGACCGCGAGGGCCAGTTCCTCCTCGGACGTGCGGATCGCATTGTCGGTCTCGACGAGAACCTCCTTCGCGAGTGCATCGAGCGCGGGAATCGGCAGGGCAGCAAGCGCTTCGGGGTTCGTAGGATCGACCCGGTGGGCGGCTGCCACGTCCTGCTCCTGCTGCCGCCTCCGCTTACGGCGCGTGAAGACGACCACCACGGCGCCCGCCACGACGGCCACACCGAGCCCCACCCACAGCACCGTCGTGCCCGTCGTCCCCGGGGCCAGGGCGTCGTCGATGCTGCCCGCCGCCGCGATCGCCGCACCCGACCAGTCGTCGTCGCGCAGCATCGGCTCCACCGAATCCACCTGGATCGACGTCACCTCCGCGTCGCTGATCTGCGACAGGGCCTGCGGGACGTCCAGCATGTAGTCGCGGTCCGTCGTCGCGACGGCCAGGAGCACGTCCCGGTTCCCGAGAGCACTCGCCGTCGCGGTCCGCGTCGTCCACGTCTCCCGATCGAGTCCGTCGAAGTCCGGCACGTACACCACCCACAGCGACACCTTGTGGTCGGCGTACAACGTGTCGAGGGCGTCCTGCACGTCGGCACGCTGGCCGTCGTCGAGCACCCCCGACAGGTCGGTGATGTGCTCGGGCAGCCGCAGCGGGGCCTCCGCCGACGCGGTCGCCGGCGCGAACGCGAGCACGATCAGCGACAGCAGCGTGCCCACGAGCGACGCGGCGAATGCCCGGGGGACGGAACGGGAAGCGCGTGACATGGCACGAATCTATCCGGTGGGGCGCGTCGTCACCCGTGGTCGGTACGGCCGGCTGGCAGAATCGAGGCCGTGAGTACCGCCCCCAGCTACCGCCCGACCGATGTGCCGCCCCGGCCCGCGCCGCGACGCTCGTTCGGGGCCACGATCGGCCGCTGGATCAGCCGGCTGATCGTGGGTGCCGTGGTGATCGGGGTGATCCTCGTCGGCGGTACCGCGGCCCGGGTGTGGCAGGTGGCCCGCATCGACGACACCCGCCCCGCCGACGCGATCGTCGTCCTCGGCGCAGCCCAGTACGACGGCACCCCGTCGTCGGTGTTCGAGGCCCGGCTCGACCACGCCCGCAAACTGTACGAGCGCGGGGTGGCGTCCACGATCGTCACGGTCGGCGGCAAGCAGGAGGGCGACGCGTACACCGAGGCCGCGTCCGGCAAGAACTTCCTGATCGACGAGGGGGTCCCGGCCGGGGCGATCCTCGCGGTCGAGGAGGGCTCGGACACGCTGCTCAGCATCGAGGCCGTCAGCCGCGAGATGGGGGAGCGTGGCCTGCACTCGGCGGTCCTCGTCAGCGACCCGTGGCATTCGCTGCGCACCCGCACCATGGCCCGCGACGCCGGACTCGACGCCTGGACCGCACCCACCCGGCAGGGGCCGGCAGTCCTCACCCGTGAATCCCAGGTACACGGAATCGCGAGGGAGACAGGAGCATTGCTGTGGTATCAGCTGACGCACTTCTCCGCGGACTTCCAGTACACGGCGGGCCAGTGACCTACAGCGCGCACGACCTGGACCGGCGTGTGTCGGAGACGCCGAAGACCGCGGCCCTGGTGCCGTTCGCGGAAGCCGCACAGCACCGCACCGCGTTCGCCCGCGACCGGGCCCGCGTCCAGCATTCGGCGGCACTGCGCCGGCTCGCGGACAAGACGCAGGTCGTCGGGCCCCGGGACGGGGACACCCCCCGCACCCGGCTCACCCATTCGATCGAGGTCGCCCAGATCGGCCGCGGCATCGCCGAAGGCCTCGGCCTGGACCCCGACCTCGTCGACCTCGCCGGCCTCGCCCACGACATCGGGCACCCCCCGTACGGGCACAACGGGGAGAAAGCCCTCGACGAGGTCGCGGCACCGTGCGGCGGTTTCGAAGGCAACGCCCAGAACCTGCGGATCCTCACCTGCCTCGAACCGAAGATCCTCGACACCGACGGCCGCAGCGTCGGCCTGAACCTCACTCGCGCCTCCCTCGACGCCGCGATCAAATATCCGTGGACCCGCCCCGCACCCGGCGCCAAGTTCGGCGCCTACGACGACGACGCCGACGTCCTCGACTGGGTCCGTGACGGCGCCCCCGACGGGAAACAGTGCATGGAAGCACAGGTCATGGACTGGGCCGACGACGTCGCCTACTCGGTGCACGACGTCGAGGACGGCGTCATCGCCGGACGCATCGACCTGCGCGCCCTCGCCGACCCCACCGAGGTGCGGGCCCTCGCCGAACTCGGCGCCCGGCAGTTCCGCGGACTGGTCGTCGACGAACTGGTCGAGGCGGCCGCCCGGCTGTCACGGCTCCCGGTGGTGGCCTCCACCGGCCGGTACGACGGCACCCTCACCAGCGCCGTCGCTCTCAAGAACCTCACCAGCGAACTCGTGGGCCGTTTCGCGTCCGCCGCCGTCGCCGGCACCCGCGACATCGCCGGGCCGGGCTCCCTCGCCCGCTACCGGGCGGACCTCGAGATCCCTCCCGTCGTCGCCGCCGAGGTGGCGCTCCTCAAAACTGTCGCCCTGCACTACGTGATGTCCGACACCGGCCACCGCGCCCGACAGGACCGGCAACGCGACCGCATCCACCGGGTCGCACAGTGGCTGCTGCGAACCGCGCCGTCCGGCCTCGACCCGCTGTTCCTCCCCGCCTGGAACACCGCTACCGACGACGCCGCCCGCACCCGGGTGATCGTCGACCAGATCGCCTCCTGCACCGAGAGCCGCCTCGAACGCATCGACAAACAGAGCCTCGGTGCCCAGGCCAGCTGGGGGTAGGCGCCTACTGTGGCAGCACCTCGCCGAGGACGCGGAACGTGTTGCCGCCCATGACGGCCCGGATGTCGTCGTCGCTGTATCCGCGGTCGTGGAGTTCCTGGGTGATCACCGCGATCCGGGAGGTGTCCCAGCCGACGGTCGTCGACCCGTCGAAGTCGCTGCCGAGGGCGGCGGTCGCGATGCCGCCGACCTCGATCACGTGCTCGATCGCGTCGACGACGGCTGCGGGGGTCAGTTCGCACACGGCGGCGTCCCAGTAGCCGATGCCGATCACGCCACCGGTGGCGGCGACACCGCGGATCTCGTCGTCGGTGAGGTTGCGGTTGACGTCGCACGTGGCCTGGACGCCGCCGTGGCTCGCGACGACGGGGCGGGTGGCGCGGTCGAGGATCTCGGCGATCGTGGTGTGGCTGGCGTGCGCGATGTCGACGACGACGCCGCGCCGCTCGAGTTCGGTGAGTACCTGCCGGCCCAGATCCGTCAGCCCGCCCTTGTCTTCGCCGTGCATCGAGCCGGCGACCTCGTTGTCGAAGAAGTGGGTGAACCCGGCCATACGCAGGCCGGCGTCGTAGAGGACGTCGAGGTTGCCGATGTCACCTTCGAGGTTCTGCAGGCCTTCGACGGAGAACAGTGCGCCGGTCACCTCCCGTCCGGCGGCCCGGTCGGCGAGCACCGCATCGAGGTCGCCGCGGGTGCGGACCAGCCGCAGGGTGCCGTCGGAGTCCGCGGCCGCCTGCTCCAGCTTCTGCGCGTGGTACAGCGACCGCTGCAGGAGTGACCCCCACGTGCGCGGCGGCTGCAACTGTGCGATCGAGAGTGCCGTGATGTTGTCGGCGGTGTCGGCCGAGTTGGCGTCGTAGTTCTGACCCCGCGGCGACTTCGACACCGACGAGAACACCTGCAGCGCGACGTTGCCGTCCTGCAGTCGCGGCAGATCCATGTGGCCGCGGTCGGCGCGGTCGAGCAGGTTCCGATCCCACATCAGGGTGTCGGAGTGCATGTCGGCGATCTGCAGACTGTCGTGCAGGGCCTGCGTCCGGGTGGTGACCGTCGGCAGATCGGCGGGTTCGATCTTGTTCTGGGCGCGTTCGACGATGCCGGGGGCGAACGCGAAGAACGCGACGGCGACGACCGGAACGGCGCCGGCGACACCGATCAGGGTGCGGCGCACCCAGCGGCGATGGGGAGACGACATGGCGCAGAGCCTAGACTGGCCCCGTGGCCGGCCGAATCCCTGACAGAGACATCGCGGCCGTTCGCGAACGCACTCGGATCGAGGACGTCGTCGGCGAGTACGTCTCGCTCAAACGCGCGGGCGGCGACTCCATGAAGGGCCTGTGCCCGTTCCACGACGAGAAGTCGCCGTCGTTCCACGTTCGCCCCAACCACGGGCACTTCCACTGCTTCGGCTGTGGGGAGGGTGGGGACGTCTACTCGTTCCTGCAGAAGATCGAGCACGTCAGTTTCGTCGAGGCCGTCGAGCAGCTGGCCGATCGGGTCGGCTACCAGATCTCGTACGAGGGCGGCGGGCCGTCGGTGCAGAAGGACCGCGGCACCCGGGCCCGGCTGGTGGCCGCCAACGCCGCCGCGCAGGAGTTCTATGCGGCCCGGCTACGGGAACCCGACGCGCAGGCCGCACGCGACTATCTGACGGAACGGAACTTCGACGAGGCGGCGGCAGTGGCGTTCGGATGCGGTTACGCCCCGGCCGGCTGGGACACCCTCACCAAACATTTGATGGCGAAGGGGTTCGACGCCAAGGAACTCGAGGCGGCAGGCCTGTCGAAGGAGGGGCGACGCGGCCCGATCGACCGGTTCCACCGCCGGCTGTTGTGGCCGATCCGGAATCTCGCCGGTGACGTCATCGGTTTCGGTGCCCGCAAACTGTTCGACGACGACACCATGCCCGGCAAGTACGTCAACACACCCGAGACGATCCTGTACAAGAAGTCGCAGGTGCTGTTCGGGCTGGACCTGGCCAAGCGGGACATCGCGAAGGGCCACCAGGCCGTCGTCGTCGAGGGCTACACCGACGTCATGGCGATGCATCTGGCCGGGGTGAAGACGGCGGTCGCGTCGTGCGGCACCGCGTTCGGTGACGAACATCTTGCGATGCTGCGCCGACTCCTCATGGACGACAGCTACTTCCGTGGCGAGGTCATCTACACGTTCGACGGTGACGCCGCCGGCCAGGCCGCGGCGATGAAGGCGTTCGAGGGCGACCAGAAGCTCGCCGGGAAGACGTACGTGGCGATCGCACCGGACGGCATGGACCCGTGCGAACTACGGCAGCAGTCGGGGGACGCCGCAGTACGCGACCTCGTCGCCAGGCGCACCCCGCTGTTCGAGTTCGTCGTGAAATCGATTCTCGCGGAACATGATCTGAACACCGCCGAGGGGCGGGTGGAGGCGCTGCGCCGCGCCGTCCCGGTGGTGGCGCGGATCAAGGAATCGACCCTGCGCGACGGGTACGCCGTGCAACTGTCCGGCTGGGTCGGCTGGGACGACATTCCCGCCGTGCGCCGGCGCGTCAAGGACGAGGCCCGCAGGATCGCACGCGGCGGAACCAGCACACCCGTCAAACGCCGTCCCGCGGCAGAGACATCGGCGGATGCGCCACCGGCCGGGGTGCCGCGGCCGCGCCCCGACGATCCGACGCTGTGGCCGCAGCGCGACGCTCTCAAAGCGGCACTGCAGTATCCGGCGATCGCCGGCACCGTGTTCGATTCGCTCCCGGCGGAGTCGTTCACCCATCCCGCGTACGCGGCGGTACGGGCCGCGGTCGCCGAGGCGGGCGGAACGTCCGCGGGTCTCGGCGGCGCCGAATGGGTCGACGCCGTCGGCCGCAACGCCGGCGACCTCGTCGTGCAATCGCTGGTGATGGAGTTGGCGGTCGATCCACTGCCCGCCGACGACGACACCGCCCCCCGCTACATTCGCGGTGTTCTCGCCCGCCTGCAGGAAGTGTGGGTGGGCGAACAGGTGGCCGAACTGAAGTCGAAGCTGTCGCGAATCTCCGTGGAGGCCAACGCCGACGAGTACTACTCGCTGTTCGGTGACCTCATGGCACTCGAACAGTATCGGCGCAGCCTGCGCGATCAGGCGATCGGCGACACCAGCGGCGAGGGCATCGCCTGACCTACGCCGCCGGCGCCGTCAGTTCTTCCGGAGCTGATCCTGCGGGACGAGGATCGTGGTCTTCTCGTCGATCGGCTTCATCGGCTCGAGTCGCGGCTGTGTGCTGAGGCTGTCCGACAACTTCTGCCGGCCCACCTCGATGGCCTTCTTGGTGGCAGGGCTCGTGGCGACCGCCTTCGCCGCCTTGCTGATCTGCTCGTACCGGGCCCGCCCCGCCCGGGTGCCCAGGACATAGCCTGCCGCGACGCCCACCAACAACCGCATCATTTCCGGATTCCTCCTTCTCGCAGAGCCTGCCTCCATCCTGCACGATCGGCCGTTGTTCAGGCGATTTGGTACTTGGGTGGGGGTATGGGCTACAGTTTCTCAGGCACCGCGGGAAACGGCAGTGCCGCCAAGGTAATCCCCTGTAGCTCAATTGGCAGAGCATTCGACTGTTAATCGAAGGGTTGCTGGTTCGAGTCCAGCCGGGGGAGCTTCCAGAAGGACCCCCACCCATTCCGGGTGGGGGTCCTTCTCGTTTGTCTCGTTTGCGAGGGTTCAGGCGGCGGTGCGGATCGGCCACCGGCCGTCGACATCGGAGGCATCGCGGCCCACCCGCTGCAGATACTCGAGCAGATCGTGTTGCCGGGCGGCATGCCAGGACGCCTGACTGGCCATGATGTCGTCGAGCCGGGCCAGTTCGGGGAACCGCCGGGGGAGCAGCCGGGCCAACTCCGCCGCGGCCAGCGCATCGGACTGCGCCTCGTGGGCCGCCCCGAGATCGACCCCGTAGTGCTCGCACAGCGCGCCGAGCGTGCGCTTGCCACGGCGATACCGGTCCACCTCCCGGTCGATGACATACGGGTCGAGAACGAGACCGTAATCGTCGAGCGGAGGAAGCCCGAGCCGGCGGGCCTCGGCGTCGAGCACCGTCAGGTCGTACGCCGCATTGAACGCCACAACCGCGTACCCGGCATTCCAGGCGTCGGCGAGGGCCGCCCGGATCTCCCGGTACCCCTCGACGTAGTCACGGCCGTGCTCGCGCGCCCAGGCCGTGGAAATGCCGTGGATCGCGGCCGCATCCCCCGGAATGTCGACACCCGGATCGAGAATCCAATTCCGTGCGACAGGTGCGCCGTCGTCGACAGTGACGACACACGCCGTCACGATCCGCGCCGAAAGTGGATCGCGCCCCGTCGTTTCCAGATCGAACGCACAGATCGGTCGGGTCGTCCAGTCACTCATCTACGGTCCTTCGACTCTTACGGAGAGCCGAATGCTCGCCCATCATGCCGACGAGTCTTCCCCCACCCACCGACAAAACCGCAGACAGTGCGACGCACGCCACCCCACCGACAGAAACGGACACCCGCGGACGGTACGATTTCGACGGCGGCGCGAACACCACGCGCCCCGGGGCGGTAGCTCAGTCGGTTAGAGCCGTGGACTCATAATCCATTGGTCGCGGGTTCGAGCCCCGCCCGCCCCACGTCAGAGGGTGTTTTTGCCTTCGCCAGTTGGTTAATACGACGTTTATTCGTCGTTTATGGCAACGGCCCGGTCGAGAAGTTCCGCCACAACCGCGTGCGTCCGGCCGCGGCTCATGTACCGATCCATCGTCATGCTGACGTGCCGATGCCCGAGATGATCGGCACCGACACGAGCCGACAGCCCCTCTTCGTCGATCAGCGTCGCGAGCGCCTTTCGAAAGCTGTGCGTCGTCGCGTCGGGCACCCCAAGCTCGTCGCGGACCTTCCGCCACTGCTTCCCGAAGTTGTTCGGATCACGCAATGTGCCGGCCGTCGATGGGAAGATCACGCCGAGGTTGCCGAGCTGAGGTTCGGCCGCTCGCCGCTGTAGCACCTCGAGCGCGAAGCGGGGGAGCGCGATGGTGCGCAGTCCCGCGGCCGTCTTCGTTGCCTCGACGCGCTGTAGCCCGACGCCCTTCGCTCGAACCACCTTCCCAGACACCGACACGGTGCCGGCCTTGTCATCGACATCGGTCCATCGCAGCGCCAGCAGTTCGGATCGCCGGAGTCCGGTCGCGATCAGGAGGGTGATCGGGTCCACGAGGTCGTTCTGTGCGCAGAACGTCGACGAACCCAGCACGCCGAGCAGGGCCCGCAGTTCCGCGGCCGTCAGCAGTCGGGCTCCCTTCGGTGGTGTCTTCGACTTGATCGGCGCCACGTCGCGCACGGGGTTCGAGTCGAGCGCCCCCGCGATGACCGCGATACCGAGAGCGCCGCGCAGGATCGTCTTCGCCTGCCGCGCCATCGTCGGCCCGTGCGCCTTTGTCATAGCCCGGACCGCGCTGTCGATTCGGCCGGCCGTCGCCTCGCCGACGCGGACCCCGCCGATCTTCGTTTCGAGCTTGCCGGCGGCGAACTTGTAGGTGTCCATCGTCGCGGCCGATCGTCCGTCGTCCTCCAAACGTCCGAGGTACGTCCGCACCAACGCCGTGATCGTTGTCGCGTCGGTGACGTCTTCCTCGCTTGGCGCTCGGCGTGTGTCGAGGTGGTCGAGTAGTTCCTGTTCGGCGATCTTCCCGTGCTGATCTCGTCGGCCAGCGGGTGTGCGCCGCTCGGCTCGACGGACGACGCCGTCGGTGTCGCGGAAGCGGCAGTGCGCCAACCAAATACCGCCGCCGAGGTCGCGTCTGGTGATCGTGCCGTGCTGACCGATACGCAGGGGAGGTCTACCGGCCATTGGTTGCCTTCTGTTCGGTTTCGTCTGCAAGCAGTGAAGCGTAGGCGGCAAGCCTGTCGGATTCTTGCCTGATCGCTTTTGCGAGCGCTTGTGGATCGCCGGCATCCTCACCGAGGACTGCTGTGTGCAGAAATGACTTGAGGCTAGAGAGGGACATCATCGCCGGATGACGGAAGGTTCGTTCTTGCTGTTCTTCCTTGTCCCGGAACCATGAGGGGGCTGCCTGCCGGAACTCTTGCATGTCGGCAGACACGGGGATCGGCCATTCGCCGGCGAACCATGCTCGAACCACGAAAGGCTTTTCGGGGGGAAGGTTTGGGGCCACAATGATGGGCTCCGCTGTGTCCGGGTCGGCTCCGTCGACGAAATCGGCCGGGCTGGCGTTCAGGGCTGCCGCGAACAGAAGTAACTCTTCTGCGGAGACCTGCCTCGTGCCCTTCTCGACCTTGGTGATTCCAGACGGGACCATCGGTGAGCCGAGTTCGGTAAGCCGTTCCGAGAGTTGACGGACAGTCAGTCCGCGTAGCTTCCGAAGTCGGGCGATGTTCTTGGCGATGACGTCCGGGACCCGTGCGCCACGTTCTGTTTCCATATCGGAGACGGTAGTTGCCACTTGACGAACGGGCAATGTCGAGCCATGCTGAGTTCCGAAAGGGGATCATATGATCCTGAAACGGAAACGAGGGTGAGATGCACACCAGCGAGGACTACTGGCTGAGCCGCGAGGAAGTGGCCGGCCGTCTCAAACTGCCCGTCAAGACGCTCGCGCAGTGGGCTAGCCAGAAGAAGGGCCCCAAGTACAGCGTCATCGGCCGATACGCCCGCTACAAGATGAGCGACCTCATCGCATGGGAGAACGCACAGGCCACGGGCGGCGCAGCATGACCGCGCAGCTGTACGCCGCCCACGACGGCCAGATCGTCGAAGTGTTCGCCTACGGGCAGTACACGGACGGAACTCGAATCGCGTTCGTGCGACTCCCCGAGGTCGATGGATGCCCACCCCTCGAGGTGGCGATCCCGCTCGACGAGCTCGAAATCAGAAACGCCCCCGATGCCGGCCAGGGCATCGAGGGCAACGAGACCCACACCAACCTGCAAGAAGGAGAAGATCCGATGCCCACCCAGGGGCCCGGCAAAGTCGTGAGTGATACACGCTGAGCTGGGGTTTCAGTGCGAGATGACGCTCGACGAGAGCGCGGATTGGGGCGGGCACGACCGCCTCGGCGATGATTCAAGTTCCTACACAATCGTCACAACCAGGAACGAGTCGTGCCCGCAGCCTCATCTTCTCCCACGCCTGTTCCAGTGTCCGACACCGGGATCCTCGACGCGCTCGACTGGGTGCCCGATCCACGGGCCCGGCGTGGGGTCCGGCACCCGCTCACGGTGATCCTGTCGGTGTCCCTGGCCGCGGTGTGCGCCGGCGCGCGCTCGTTCACCGCCATCGCAGAGTGGGTCCATGATGCGCCGGCAGACGCGCTCGGGAAGCTGGGTGTGGCCGATCGGGTGCCGTCGGAATCGACGATCCGCCGCACCCTCGCCCGCGTCGACGCGGCCGTGTTGGACCAGGTCATCGGCATGTGGGCGTGGCTACGAACCCGGGTGGTCGACGGGCGCCGGGTGATCGCCGTCGACGGCAAGACGTTGCGAGGCGCGAGGGACGCGGCCGGGCATCTCACCCATCTGCTGGCCGCCCTCGACCACGGCAGCGGGGTGGTCCTCGGACAGGTCGAGGTCGGTGCGAAGACCAACGAGATCCCGCTGATCACCGACCTCCTCGCCCCACTCGACCTCACCGACGCGGTGGTCACCGCGGATGCCCTGCACTGTCAGCGGGCCACCGCCGAGTACATCGTCGGTCGGGGCGGGCATTACGTGTTCACCGTCAAGAACAACCAGAAGGTCCTGCGGGATCTGTTGAAGTCGTTGCCGTGGAACGCGATTCCTGTCTCGTCGTCGACCGGTGGGTATGGTCACGGGCGGCGGGAGCGGCGCACGATCAAGGCCACCGAGGTCGCCGGTGGGCTCGGGTTTCCACACGCCTGCCAGGTGTTGCAGGTGCGTCGCACCGTCACCAGGAAGGGCCGTAGATCCGTCGAGGTCGTCTACCTGGTCACCTCGATCCCGATGACCTCTGCCGCTCCGCTGCAGGTCGCCGGCTGGGTTCGCGGGCATTGGGCGATCGAGAACCGCCTGCACTGGGTCCGGGACGTCACCTTCGACGAAGACCGCTCCGCCGTCCGCACCGGCACCGGTCCGCAGGTGATGGCCACCATCCGCAACACCGTCGTCAGCGTCCTGCGGTTGGCCGGCCACGACAACATCGCAGCCGCGCTACGGCATCACGGCCGCGACCCGCATCGTCCGATCGATCTACTTCATGCCGCCTGACATGCAGCTATGCGACTTTGTCGAGGCCCTGCGGTTCACTCACGACCGCAATAGTAAGTTTCTTATCTTAACTGGTCAATGCCCTGCGAACCACCACAGCTGCTTCGGATGACCAACTGCACGAGGCCCCGCGACGTTGTCGAGGAGCACGTCAGCGAGTGCGTTGGCCTTCTTTGCGTCCGGCACCCGCGGTTCACGGAGCGACTGGTCCGCTCGACCAACGTGGCGGCCGTAGTCGTGCCAGCCCTGCCGATGATCAGCCCTCCCGCCGTCCAACGGACAGGTCCGGCCGCGTTTGCGCCGTGCCTCCGCCCCTCCGTCGGCGGCGCCGGTCGGCCCCTGGTCCTGCGTGCTGTTGTGTTTCGTTCCCGTCATGCCAGTGACCGGTCTCGGCCGACCTTCTCCGAGGTGTCGTTTGTCGGACAACGGCAGCTACCCCCACCGCGACGTCCGGTCGATCCGCGAACGCCAAAGCCCTCCGCGTCAACTCGCAATCCCTCGTCCACGAACGTTGTTGCTACGACGTGGTGGCACCGCTGTGTGCTGCACGAGAGAAGGATCGTGAACCGCTTCGTCGGCGATGTATTTGACACTTTAAGGGCGTTCCCTTAACGTCACTGGCGTGATCCAGGCCATAGCTCCGCAGGTGAAGGCTGAGGCTGGAGAACGGGCCATCACGGAACGCCGAAGGCGCTCGCTGACGTTCAAGAACGCGTGCGAGGGTCGACCGTTCCAGATGCCCGCTACGCGAATTTCCTCGTCCAGACCTGTCGCGGTCCGATCATGACGGCGAAGCCCGGCAATGTGCGGATCTCGGGAATCACCGCTATGCCGGACTCGCTTCCTGTCCCGCCCGCAAGTAGGAGTGTCATCGTGACCGAAGTGCCCACCTCAAGCCTTCACGCCGATCTGGGATCCCTGCTCGACACGCGCAGCAGTTGCCGCGCCTTCCGCCCGGACCCCGTCCTGCGCGGGACGATCGAACGGATCCTCGAGATGGCCCAGCGCACCCCGTCCTGGTGCAACACCCAGCCCTGGCAGGTGGCGATCACCGAAGGTGAGGGCACCGAACGGTTCCGGAAGGGGCTCGGCGAATACGTTCGCTCGTCCCCGCAGGAACCAGACTTCCCCTTCCCCGCCGAGTACCAGGGCGAGTACGGCGCGCGCCGCAAGGAATGCGCGATGCAGTTGTATTCGAGCGTGGGCATCGCGGCGGGGGATCGGCGTGCCTCGGCCGAGCAGACGATGAAGAACTTCGACCTCTTCGACGCCCCCCACGTCGCGATCATCACCTCGGACGAGGCGCTCGGGGTCTACGGCGCGGTCGACTGCGGGCTGTACGTCAACACCTTCCTCCTCGCTGCGCACAGCCTCGGCGTGGCCACCGTCCCACAGGCCGCGCTCGCCGGCAGCGCCCCCTATCTACACAGCTTCTTCGACCTTCCTGCCGACCGGAAGGTGGTCTGCTCGATCTCCTTCGGCTACGCCGACGAATCCCATCCCGCCAACGGGTTCCGCACCACCCGGGCTGACATCGGCACGGTCGCCACCTGGGTGTCCTGACACGCGGTTCCGTCACCCCCGCGACCTCGGTCGACGGCGATCAGTCCCGCCGTCGTCGTCGATTACTTCAAAGGATCTTTCTCATGTCGTTGAACCTCGCAGACCTCTTCGAAGACGTCGTCGATGAGATTCCCGACCGCGCAGCCCTCGTGTGCGGCGACGAACGTCGCACCTACTCCCAGCTCGATCAACGAGCGAACCGACTCGCGCATGCGCTGACCGATCGGGGGATCCGGGCAGGCGAGCACGTCGGCATCCACATGCGCAACAGTGTGCAGTTCGTCGAGTCCATGTTGGCGTGCCTGAAGATTCGGGCTGTGCCCGTGAACATCAACTACCGCTACACCGAAAGCGAACTCACCTACCTGTACAACAACTCTCAGCTCGTCGCCGTGATCGCCGACAGTGAGTTCCTGCCCGTCATCGAGGCAACACTGCCAGCCTGCCCTGCCATCTCCACCCTGGTGACGTTCGGCCCGGCCGGCAACGTCGAGGCATCCTCCGTCACGCACGTCGATTTCGACGAGGCCCTCGCCGGACAACAAGTCACGCGAGGCTTTGCTGCGCGCAGCAAAGACGACCACTTCATCATCTATACCGGCGGCACCACCGGCATGCCGAAAGGCGTGGTGTGGCGTCAGGAAGATTTCTTCATGGCCGCACTCGCCGGCGGAAATCACAGCGGTGCCCCGTTCACCGACGGTCGGGAGTTGGCTGCCGCCGCGGCTGCCAACGCCAGTCCCATGACGTTCGTCCTGCCGGCACCGCTGATGCATGGCGCTGCCGTGTACTCAGTGTTCAGCGGGTTGTTCAGCGGTGCCAAGCAGGTCTTGATGCACGCGTTCGAGCCGGTCGAGGCCCTGCGACTCATCGCGGACGAGCAGGCGTCGTGCATCACCGTGGTAGGCGATGCGATGGCCCGACCGCTCACCGATGCGATTCGCCGGCACGGATCCTCGTACGACCTGAGCTCGTTGGTGATGGTCGGCTCCGGTGGCGCCCTGTGGTCCCGCAGTTCGAAAGACCAACTGCTCGAGCTGATGCCGAATCTGTTTCTGCGGGACGGATTCGGCGCGTCCGAGTCCGGAGTGGACGGCACGCTCGAGATCGGTGATGACGGCACCATGCGGATCCGGAACAACCCGAACATGCTGGTGGTAGACGAGAAGCTCAGGCCGCTGGCGCCGGGGTCCGGCGCCAGCGGCTATCTCGCGCGGACCGGTCACGTCCCGCTCGAGTACTTCAACGAGCCGGAGAAGACAGCGGAGACCTTCCCGGTGGTCGACGGTGTCCGGATGTCAGTGCTCGGCGACATGGGCCGGCTCGAGGACGATGGTTCGATCGTGCTGCTCGGCCGCGGCTCGGTCTGCATCAACTCCGGTGGAGAGAAAGTGTTCCCCGAGGAGGTCGAGGCGGCGGTCAAGAGCCACCCCGCGGTGTTGGACGCGGTGGTGGCCGGAATACCGAACGAGCGGCTTGGGGAACAGGTTTCGGCCGTCGTGCAGTTGCGCGAGGGCTTCGAGGATCTGGATACCGACGAGATCGCCGCGCACTGTCGCGGTGAGATCGCCGGGTACAAGATTCCCCGCTCGATCGTCGTGGTGCCGTTGATCGTTCGCTCGCCCGCCGGCAAGGCCGACTACCGGTGGGCCCGCGCCACGGTCTCACAGGGCACGGCGTCGTGACTGTCGTTGAGGAGCGCCACGGTCGGGTGCTGGTCATCCGGCTTGACCGCGAGGCCAAGCGCAACGCCATCGACCGCGCGACGGCGGAGGGCATCGACGCCGCGCTGAACCGGCTGGACGACGACAAGGACCTCTGGGTTGGCGTGATCACCGGAACCGAGCGGATCTTCTGCGCCGGAACGGATCTCAGTGCCGAGGTCGATCTGAAGACCGAACGTGGCGGCGAGTACGGGATTATTCGGCGCGTGCGGGAGACCCCCCTGATCGCGGCCGTCGAGGGGCCGGCTCTCGGCGGCGGACTCGAGATCGCCCTCGCCTGCGACATGGTCGTCGCGTCCAGCACCGCCCGGTTCGGGCTGCCGGAGGCCCGCCGCGGTCTCGTCGCGACCTCGGGCGCTCTCTTTCGGGCCGCGCGGGCGTTGCCGCCGAACGTGGCGCGTGAACTCCTCGTCGCGGGCCGCACCCTCGACGCCGACCGCGCCCATCAGCTGGGCCTGGTGAACGAGCTGGCGGAGGCGGGCCGTGCCCTGGAGCGGGCGCTGGTCCTGGCCGAGGACGTCTGCCTGTCCTCGCCGATGTCGGCGCGCGAGACCCTGCGGGCGCTACGCACCCTCACCGACGCCGAGGACGCCCTCGGCTGGACGGCCACGGACACCGCCATAGAGGCGTTCCTCGCCTCCGAAGACATGAAGGAGGGCATCAGTGCCTTCTTCGAAAAGCGGGCGCCACAGTGGCGTGGCCACTAATCAAACCCAGTGGAGTGGGCGCTGAAAAACCTTCCCCCACCGATACTCTCGAAGGAACTTCACCATGAATGATTTTGCCAACAAGACGGTCGTGGTCACCGGGTGTGCGTCCGGTATCGGCGCGTGCGCGGCGCGCAAGCTGGCCGATCGGGGTGCGACGGTGATCGGTGTCGATCGCGTCGCCAGTATCGACGACGCCGTGTCGACGATGATCATCGGCGATCTGTCGACCTACGCGGGTGTCAAGGCGATCGCCGACGCCGTCGAGGGCCCGATCGACGCGCTGATCAACAATGCCGGCGTGGCGGGCACCCTGCCGTGGCGCACGGTCCTGTCCATCAACTCGCTGGCCCCGCGGGACCTTACCCGGCTGCTTGTGCCGAAGTTCGCCGGTGACCCGGTCGTGGTGACCACCGCGTCGCTGACCGGCCTCGGCTGGGCGCAGAACTTCGCTGCCATCAACGAGTTCCTGGCGATCGACGACTGGGACGCTGCACTGGACACCTTCGCGGACTACCCGGAACTCGACACCAAGTGCTACGACCTGTCGAAGGAGATCTCGATCGTCAATGCCGGCAACATGGCGGTGGACGGTCGTCAGATCGGCATGCGCTCGAACAGCGTCTCGCCCGGCACCGTCGGAACCCCGCTGCTGGCGGACTTCATCACCACCCTGGGTGAGGAGAGCATCAACGGCACCGCGATGTGGACAGGTCGGCACGCCAAGCCCGAAGAGGTGGCAGACGCGCTGGTCTTCCTCGTCTCGGACGCGGCCAGCTGGATCAGCGGAGCGGACCTGCCCGTCGACGGCGCCATGGGCGCAATGGTTTTCCGCAACTACATCGCACCGGCCATGGCCGCGGCAGCGCAGGGTTAGGAAGCGACGATGACGACAAGAGAGCAGACAATGAACGAACTCATCTCGATCAACCCGGCCACGCTGCAGGAGATCGGCCGTGTTCGCGTCACCTCCACCGGTGAGCTCGATCAGGCGATCCGTGACGCGGACACCGCATTTGCCACCTGGAAAACCGACCGTGGGTACCGACAGGGGCTGCTGCGTGCCTGCGCGCTCGAGATGATGCGCAAGAGCGCGCAGATCGTGCCGTTGCTGGTCGCTGAGCAGGGCAAGACGGCGACCGAGGCGTCGGGTGAGGTTTGGATCTCGGCGAAGGCCTTCGCGCACGCGTCCCGGATCTACTGGGCGGACGAGGAACTCGGCCCCGATGTAGCCGGCCGGACCGCACGTGTGCAGCGGGTGCCGCTCGGCGTCGTCGCGGCGATCGTGCCGTGGAACTTTCCGGTGTTCCTGACCATCGCCAAGATCGCGCCCGCTCTGGCCGCGGGCAACACCGTCGTGATAAAGCCCGCCGAGTCGGTGTCGCTGGTGGTGGACAAGGTCGTTGACATCCTCAAGGCTATCCTGCCCGAAGGCGTCATCCAGGTCGTGCACGGCGGACCGGACATCGGCAAGGCGCTCGTCGAGCACTCGCTGGTCCGCAAGGTGTCCTTCACCGGGTCGACCGGTGTCGGCAAGCTGATCATGAAGCAGGCCGCCGAGGTCATCACGCCCGTCACCCTCGAGCTCGGCGGCAACGACCCGGCCATTGTGCTGGGGGACGCCGATCTCGCGTACACCGCTGCCTACCTAGCGAACTCGGCGTTCTTCAACGCCGGTCAGATGTGTGTCGCGCCGAAGCGGGCGTACGTGCCCGCCGACAAAGTTGACGAGTTCTGTGAGATCTTCGCGGGGCTGATGGCGGCGAAGTCGGTTGGCGACGGGCTCGCGCCCGGCACCACGATGGGGCCGCTGCACAACAAGGCGCAGCTCGACTTCGTGCAGTCCCTGCTGGACAAGGCGGTCTCCGGCGGCGCCACCGTCGTGATGGGCGGCGGCCGCGGCACCGAGCTGCCCGGCTACTTCCTCGAGCCGACGCTGGTCCGCGACCTCGACGACTCGGCCGAGCTGGTGGCCCTGGAGCAGTTCGGACCGGTGTTCCCGGTGGTCGCCTACCGCGACCTCGACGAGGTGATCGCCACGATCAACGCCCAGGAGTTCGGCCTCGGCGCCTCGGTGTGGGGAGCCGACGAGGCCGCCGCCACCGCGGTCGCCGAGCGAATCGACGCCGGATCGGTGTGGGTGAACCAGCACAACGCGCTCGAGGTCGAGTTGCCGTTCGGCGGCGTGAAGTCCAGCGGCTTCGGCCGCGAGGGCGGCGCAGCGGGCGTCGAGGACTTCCTCCAGATTCGCGTGGTCAGCGTAAAGCACACGTCATGACAGTCCTTCCCGGGCGTATCCCGGTATCCATCGACGAGCCCGACTGGCCGAGCCGTCCGAAGGCGCCGGCCGGTGCCCCGAACGTCCTCGTGATCCTCACCGACGACGTCGGCTACGGGACGTGTAGCACGTTCGGGGGTCCGGTGCCCACGCCGGTGCTGGACTCGTTGGCGGAGAACGGGCTTCGGTACACCGAATTCCACACCACCGCGATGTGCTCGCCGACCCGCGCCGCGCTGCTGACCGGACGCAACCACCACGACGTCGGCTTCGGCCGCATCACCGAGTCCGCGATGGCCTACGACGGCTACACGACGATGATCCCGCCGGACGCGGCGACGATCGCGGAGATCCTGCGCCGCAACGGGTACGGCACCGCCCTGATCGGCAAGTGTCACAACGTGCCCGACTGGGAGTCCGGCCCGGCCGGCCCGTTCGACCGGTGGCCCACCGGCCTCGGTTTCGAGCACTTCTACGGATTCCTCGGCGGCGGCACCAACAACTTCTCGCCGGGCCTCTACCAGGGCACCCGGCCGATCGAGCCGCCACTGGGCGACGCGGACTACCACCTCGAGGCGGACCTGGCGGATCAGGCGATCGACTGGGTCCGCCGGCAGAAGTCGGCCGCGCCCGACAAGCCGTTCTTCCTGCACTACGCGACGGCGGCCGCGCACGCCCCGCACCACGCGCCGCGGGAGTGGATCGAGCGGTTTGCCGGCCAGTTCGACCAGGGTTGGGACGCGGTCCGCGAGCAGACCCTGGCCCGGCAGAAGGCGTCCGGGGTGATCCCGCAGAACACGCTGCTGACCGAGCGCCCCGACGAGATCCCCGCCTGGGACTCGCTTTCCGCCGCCGAGCGCCGCCTTTACGCCCGTCAGATGGAGGTCTTCGCGGCCTCACTCGCGTTCTCCGACGCGCAGATCGGTCGCCTCGTCGATGCGCTGCGTGAGCTCGGTGAGCTGGACAACACGCTGCTGGTGTTCATCCAGGGCGACAACGGCGCCAGCGCGGAGGGCGGCCCGCACGGCGAGCTCAACGAGGCGTTTTTCATGAACGGGATGTCGGAGAGCGTGGAGAACATGCTCGAGCATATCGACGAGATCGGCGGACCGCTGCACTATAACCACTACGCGGTCGGCTGGGCGAACGCGCTCGACGCCCCCTTCAAGTGGTTCAAACAGGTGGCCTCGCACTTCGGCGGCACCCGCAACGGCATGGTGATCTCGCACCCGGACCGGATCGCCGACGTGGGCGGGGTGCGTACCCAGTTCCACCACGTCGTCGACATCACCCCCACCATCCTCGAGGCGGTCGGGCTCGGCGCCCCCGCCGAGGTCGGCGGCGTCGCGCAGCAACCGATGGCCGGGGTGAGCATGGGCTACACGTTCGCGCAGCCGGACGCGAAGTCCGCGCGCAACACCCAGTACTTCGAGCTGCACGGCAACCGGGCGATCTACCACGACGGCTGGGTCGCGGCCTGCGGGCCGGTCGAGCTGCCGTGGGCGTTCAAGATGCCGCCGCCGGAGCTCGACGAGATCGACTGGGAGCTCTACCACGTCGCCGACGACTACAGCCAGGCGATCGACCTGGCCTCGCAGTTCCCGGAGCGGTTGCGCGAACTGCAGGACCTGTTCTGGATCGAGGCCGCCCGCAACCAGGTGCTGCCGATCATCGTCGGCACCGGTCGTCGGGTCGGGCCTGCGCAGCCGAGCGAGGTCCGCGGTAGCGACGAGTTCACCTACTACCCGGGGACCCATCGCGTCCCGCCGGGCAGCGCACCGGACCTGGCGAACCGGTCCTTCGTGGTCGCCGCGGAGGTGGAGGTGCCCGCCGATGGGGCCGAGGGCGTACTCTTCGGTCAGGGCGGCAGGTTCGGCGGCCACGCCCTCTACCTGCTGGGCGGGCGACTGGTGTACCACTACAACCTGCTGGGCAGCGTGCGCTTCACCGTCACCTCCGACGGTCCGGTGCCCGCCGGTCGCCGCCGGCTCGAGGTTGCGTTCGAGCCGGACGGGCAGGGCTACGGGCTCGGCGGCACGGCCGTGCTCCGGGTCGACGGCGATCCGTGCGCCCGAGAGCACCTGAGCCGCACAGTGCCGTGGCGGATGTCGTACGTGGAGGGCACGAACGTCGGGCTGGACACCGGTACCCCGGTCAGCGAGGACTACCGCGTGCCGTTCGCCTTCACGGGGACGTTGCACCGGGTCGACGTGTCGTTGAAGTAGGGACTGATGTTGTCGGACGTCGACTAGCGGGAGCCGGACTACCGCTTCACCCTGGCCAACGAGCGCACGTTCCTGGCGTGGATCCGGACCGCGCTCGGCCTGCTCGCCGGGGCGGTGGTGATTCACCAGCTGGCCCCGCCGCT
Organism: Prescottella sp. R16; assembly: GCF_030656875.1. NCBI lineage: Bacteria > Bacillati > Actinomycetota > Actinomycetes > Mycobacteriales > Nocardiaceae > Rhodococcus > Prescottella sp. R16. The sequence continues at coordinate 2,838,335 of NZ_CP130943.1, read as the reverse complement.
CGGGATCGCCGGGACGCACACCGTGCTCGCCGTCGGCTGCGTGAGCCTGGCCGTCGTGCTGGCCGGGGGTGCGTACTGGCGGTGGCGGTCGGTGCAGCGTGCGATGCGTCGCGACGAGCCGCTGCCCGCTTCGGCGTTGGTCCCGGTGCTCGCGGTGGGGGCTGTGGTCGTGGCCGTGATCGCCGGCGGCGTCGTCCTGCTCTCGTGATGCCGCCGGTCCGGGATGCAGGGTTGCAGGCGGAGCGGACAGCGCTGGCCTGGAATCGCACCGCGCTCGCGGCGGCCGCGTTGGCCGCGCTGATGCTGCGCGGCGCCGCGGTGAGCGGGTGGGGCATGGCGACGGTGCCAGGCGTGGCCTCGGTGGCGGCGGCGGTGGTCGCCGTCGCCACCGCGCGGGTTCGGGGCGCGCAGCTGGCCGCAGGGGTGACGGAGGCGCACGCGCTCCGGCCGGCTGCTGCCTGGGTGACGGCGGCGGTGCTGACCAGCGCGTTGTTCACGGGAATCGTCGGGTGGTGGACGTGAGTGGGCGGCGTTGACGGGCCTGCGCGCGGCCATCGCCCCCTTCTTGTCAATTCCTTCTAGAAAGTGAGGACAGAATGACAATTGGACTGAACAACGAGGACCGCGAGCTGCGGGATTCGGTACGTGGTTGGGCCGCGCGGCACGCGACCCCGACCGTGCTCCGGGAGGCCGTCGAGGCCAAGGTCGAGATGCGGCCGACCTACTGGGGCGCGCTCGCCGAGCTCGGCATGCTGGGCCTGCACCTGCCCGAGGAGGTCGGCGGCGCGGGCTTCGGCCTCGTCGAGCTCGCCATCGTCACCGAGGAACTCGGGCGTTCGATGGTGCCCGGTCCGTTCCTGCCGACCGCGGTCGTCTCGACCGTGCTGCACGATGCCGGTCGTACCGCGGAGCTGTCTTCACTGGCCGACGGAACCGTCTTCGGCGCCGTCTCGCTGCAGGCGGGCGGGCTGCGGATCAACCGCGACGGCGCGACGGTCACGCTGTCCGGCACGTCGAGCCACGTGCTCGGCGGTCAGGTGGGCGATCTGTTCCTGCTGGCCGCGCAGGACAACGGCGGGCTCGGCTTCGTCGTGGTTTCCCGAGACCGCCTCGAGGTCACCGAGCTGCCCAGCTACGATGTGGTCCGGCGAAACGCCGAGGTCACCGCGGACGCAATCGAACTCGCCGAGGGCGACGTACTCGCGCTCGACTCGGAGCGGGTCCTCGACATCGCCGCCACCCTGTTCTCCGCCGAGGCCGCGGGCCTCGCGGACTGGGCCACCACCACCGCGGCGGACTACGCCCGGGTGCGTCAGCAGTTCGGCCGGGTCATCGGCCAGTTCCAGGGCGTCAAGCACAAGGCCGCCCGCATGCTCAGCCTCACCGAGCAGGCCCGGGTCACCGCGTGGGACGCCGCTCGCGCGCTGCGCGAGGACGTGGCGTCGGCCGAGGCCTCGCTGGCCGCGGCGGTCGCGGGCGCCGTCGCGCCCGACGCGGCCTTCCAGGTCACCAAGGACGCCATCCAGATCCTCGGCGGCATCGGCTACACCTGGGAACACGACGCGCACCTGTACCTGCGCCGTGCCCAGTCGTTGCGAATCCTGCTCGGCTCCACCGCTTCCTGGAAGCGTCGGGTCGCGCATCTGACCATCGACGGCGTGCGACGGACGCTGAGCATCGAGCTGCCCCCGGAGGCCGAGCAGATCCGCGCCGACGTGCGCGCCGAGCTGGCACCGGCGATCGAGCTCGGGGGTGCGGAGTGTAAGGCCTACCTGGCCGAGCGCGGCTACACCGCACCTCATCTGCCCACGCCCTGGGGCAAGGGCGCGGACGCCGGCACCCAGCTCGTCATCGCCGAAGAGCTGCGGGCGGCCGAGCTGAAGCCGCACGACATGATCATCGGCAACTGGGTGATCCCCACCCTCATCGCGCACGGCAACCAGGCGCAGCTCGAGCGCTTTGTGCCGCAGTCGCTGCGCGGCGACGTCCTTTGGTGCCAGCTGTTCTCGGAGCCGGGCGCCGGCTCCGACCTGGCGGGCCTGTCCACCAAGGCCACCAAGGTCGAGGGTGGTTGGCGGCTCAACGGCCAGAAGGTGTGGACGTCGATGGCCCGCGAGGCCGACTGGGGCATCTGCCTGGCCCGCACCGACGCCGACGTGCCCAAGCACAAGGGTCTGTCGTACTTCCTGATCGACATCAAGAACTCCGAGGGCCTCGACATCCGGCCGCTGCGCGAGATCACCGGCGAGGCGCTGTTCAACGAGGTGTTCTTCGACGACGTCTTCGTTCCCGACGAGTGTCTGGTCGGCGAGCCGGGCGACGGCTGGAAGCTGGCCCGCACCACCCTGGCGAACGAGCGGGTCTCGCTCTCACACGACTCGTCCCTCGGTTCCGGTGGCGAGGCGCTGCTGGACCTGGCGGCGGACCTGCCGGGCGGGCTGGACGACGAGCAGCTGACCGTACTCGGAAAGGTGTTGTGCGACGCGCAGTCCGGGGGACTGTTGGGCCTGCGCACCACACTGCGTTCGCTCACGGGCGCGCAGCCGGGTGCCGAGTCCTCCATCGCGAAACTGCTCGGGGTCGAGCACATCCAGCAGGTGTGGGAGGTGGCGATGGAGTGGGCCGGCCCCACCTCGCTGCTCGGTGAGCAGGCGCGCACGTCCGACACCCAGATGTTCCTCAACTCGCAGTGCATGTCGATCGCGGGTGGTACCACCAATGTTCAGCTCAACATCATCGGCGAGCAGATGCTGGGCCTGCCCCGCGACCCCGAGCCCGGAAAGTAGACAAGACATGAGCAATCGCACCTTCGTGGTCGGCGTCGGCATGACCAAGTTCGAGAAGATCGAGAGCCGGGACTGGGAGTACCCGGACATGGTGACGGGGGCCGTCGGCAAGGCGCTCGCGGATGCCGGCATCAACTACTCGCAGGTCCAGCGCGCCGCGGTGGGCTTCGTGTTCGGGGCTTCCACCGCGGGGCAGCGGGCGCTGTACGAGACCGGGCTGACCGGGATCCCGATCTACAACGTCAACAACAACTGCGCCACCGGATCCACCGCGCTGCTGATGGCCCGCGAGTGGGTACAGGCCGGCTTCGTGGACTGCGCGCTCGCGGTCGGCTTTGAAAAGATGACCAAGACCGCCCTCACCGGTACCGGTGAGATGCCGAAGGTCACCACCCTCGACGACCAGCTGAAGATCATGATCGAGAAGTTCGGCTGGGGCAAGGGCCCGATGACCGCGCAGCTGTTCGGCAACGCCGCGGTCGAGCACATGGAGCGCTACGGCACCACCGCCGAGCAGATCGCCGCCGTCGCGGTCAAGAATCACAAGCACTCGGTGAACAACCCGTACGCGCAGTTCCAGGACGAGTACACCCTCGAGCAGGTCATGGGCGACAAGATGATTCACGCGCCGCTGACCCGGTCGCAGTGCTCGCCGACCTCCGACGGTGCCGGCGCCGCGATCGTCGTCAGCGAGAAGTTCGTGCGTGAGCACGGCCTCGAGGACCAGGCCATCGAGATCGTCGCGCAGGCGATGACCACCGACAGTGAGGCCGCGTTCGCCGACAAGTCGATGATCGACATCGTCGGTGCGCCGATGACGAAGGCCGCCGCCGAGCAGGTGTTCGCGGAGTCCGGCCTGACCATCGACGACGTCGACGTGATCGAGTTGCACGACTGCTTCGCGATCAACGAGATCATCACCTACGAGGGCCTCGGCCTGTGCGCAGCGGGTGAGGGCGGCAAGCTCGTCGAGTCCGGCGCCACCACCTACGGCGGGAAAGTGGTGGTCAACCCCTCCGGCGGCCTGATCTCCAAGGGGCATCCGCTCGGGGCCACCGGTCTCGCTCAGTGCGCCGAGTTGAACTGGCAGCTGCGCGGGCTCGCGGACAAGCGCCAGGTCGAGGGCGCAACCGTTGCGCTGCAGCACAACCTGGGACTCGGCGGCGCCTGCGTCGTCACGGTCTACAAGTCCGGCACCCTCTCGAAGGAGTCCTAGGTGTAGTTCCCAGGCAGGTTGCGAACGGTGTGGCGTGACGAAGTAGGCGAGGACCTCCGGTATCGGTGTGGTTACCACACACACCCCGACCACCGAGAGGTCCTCGTGTCACACGTTTATGCCTTCTTGACCCCACGCGGTCGTTTGGCCCTCGCCAAGCTCGTCGTCGAGGACGGCTGGTCTGTCCGCCGCGCTGCTGAACGATTCCAGTGCTCGCCGTCAACGGCGAAGACGTGGGCCGACAGGTTCCGTGTCGAAAATGAAGCCGGCACCGCTCCTCCCGTCCACACTCCTGCCGCTCCAGACACCGACTCGAACCGAACGGCGAATCATCAACATCCGGTTCACCAGGCGGTGGGGACCGCACCGGATCGCTTACCACCTCCACCTGGCGAAATCGACGGCCGAGGCGGTGCTGCGGCGCTACAAGATGGCGAAACTCGCGCACCTCGACCAGGCCACCGGGCTGCCCATCCGGCAAGCGCCTGCGCAACGCTACGAACACGACAAGCCGGGCGACCTGGTCCACGTCGACATCAAGAAGTTCGGCCGGATCCCCCGACGGCGGAGGGCACGGCAAACTCGGCCGCCAGGCAGGGCGACGTAATCGATCGGGGATGGGATACGCCTACCTGCACCACGCCGTTGACGACTCAGGGGCCCGGCAAAGTCGTGAGTGATACACGCTGAGCTGGGGTTTCAGTGCGAGATGACGCTCGACGAGAGCGCGGATTGGGGCGGGCACGACCGCCTCGGCGATGATTCAAGTTCCTACACAATCGTCACAACCAGGAACGAGTCGTGCCCGCAGCCTCATCTTCTCCCACGCCTGTTCCAGTGTCCGACACCGGGATCCTCGACGCGCTCGACTGGGTGCCCGATCCACGGGCCCGGCGTGGGGTCCGGCACCCGCTCACGGTGATCCTGTCGGTGTCCCTGGCCGCGGTGTGCGCCGGCGCGCGCTCGTTCACCGCCATCGCAGAGTGGGTCCATGATGCGCCGGCAGACGCGCTCGGGAAGCTGGGTGTGGCCGATCGGGTGCCGTCGGAATCGACGATCCGCCGCACCCTCGCCCGCGTCGACGCGGCCGTGTTGGACCAGGTCATCGGCATGTGGGCGTGGCTACGAACCCGGGTGGTCGACGGGCGCCGGGTGATCGCCGTCGACGGCAAGACGTTGCGAGGCGCGAGGGACGCGGCCGGGCATCTCACCCATCTGCTGGCCGCCCTCGACCACGGCAGCGGGGTGGTCCTCGGACAGGTCGAGGTCGGTGCGAAGACCAACGAGATCCCGCTGATCACCGACCTCCTCGCCCCACTCGACCTCACCGACGCGGTGGTCACCGCGGATGCCCTGCACTGTCAGCGGGCCACCGCCGAGTACATCGTCGGTCGGGGCGGGCATTACGTGTTCACCGTCAAGAACAACCAGAAGGTCCTGCGGGATCTGTTGAAGTCGTTGCCGTGGAACGCGATTCCTGTCTCGTCGTCGACCGGTGGGTATGGTCACGGGCGGCGGGAGCAGCGCACGATCAAGGCCACCGAGGTCGCCGGTGGGCTCGGGTTTCCACACGCCTGCCAGGTGTTGCAGGTGCGTCGCACCGTCACCAGGAAGGGCCGTAGATCCGTCGAGGTCGTCTACCTGGTCACCTCGATCCCGATGACCTCTGCCGCTCCGCTGCAGGTCGCCGGCTGGGTTCGCGGGCATTGGGCGATCGAGAACCGCCTGCACTGGGTCCGGGACGTCACCTTCGACGAAGACCGCTCCGCCGTCCGCACCGGCACCGGTCCGCAGGTGATGGCCACCATCCGCAACACCGTCGTCAGCGTCCTGCGGTTGGCCGGCCACGACAACATCGCAGCCGCGCTACGGCATCACGGCCGCGACCCGCATCGTCCGATCGATCTACTTCATGCCGCCTGACATGCAGCTATGCGACTTTGCCGGGGCCCTGACCTTCGACCCAGACCGCGATATCGAGGCTGTGACCCGGAAGCATGTGGTCTGCGAAGCGAACCGACAGACTGCCTATCGATGATGGATCGCCGTCCAACATCGTGTCCGCCAGCGCTTTGCACGTCACACCGTAGGTAGCCAAGCCGTGTAGGGTCGGGCGCTCGAAGCCGGCCTGTCGTGCGACTGCCGGGTCTACATGCATTGGGTTCATTCCCCCATTCAGCCGGTAGAGCAGGGCTTGGTCGTCCCGAGTAGTTCGGCGAATCATCCTGTCGGGTTCGCGATCGGGTAGTGCCGTTGGAGCCGATTGCGGCGGTGCGCCTCCGTATCCGCCTGCCCCGGCGGCCCAGACGCTCATCGTGCTGGTCCAGTAGGGCTCGCCCGCCGGGTCGCAGGCGGCCGCTTCCATCTCAATGATCGCGGCTCGTCCCTGGTCCCGTATATCGGTCAGCCGTGATGTGACCACTGCGGGACCCCTCCTGTCGAGGGAACGGTGCACGATCAGCTGTTGGCCTGCGTGAAGCAGTTGTGATGGCGGCACATCGATGCCCGGGAGCGTCGCGGTCCGCGGCGTTCGGGCGGTCGAGACCCCCTTTCCGGCGACGACAGCGAAGGTGGGAAACACCTGCAGGTCTCGCTCATATATCCACCTCTGCGCGGCGGCGTCGAGGGGATCGGAGCCTGCGCCGATGCTCAGGTGGTACAACAGAACGTCGCGCTCGGTCCACTGCACTGTCTGCACCGTCGGCGCTGCTGACAGTGCTGCGGCCACGTCGATCGGCATCAGATCACCTTCGCGGCGCGCAGCGCGGCGAAGTCTTCGTCGTCGAACCCCAGGATCTCTCGGTAGACCTCCTCGGTGTGGGCGCCCAGTGCGCACCCGAGGGCGTCGATGCGGCCTGGGGTTCTGCTGAAGTGCGGCAGCGGCGCAACCATCGAGATCTCACCGAAGTCCGGGTCGGTGACGTCCACGATGGTGCCCCGCTCACGGTAGTGCCGATCCGCGGCGATGTCGGCGACGTTCATCAGCGGCGATGCGGGAATGCCTGCTGCGCTGAGGGTCACGGTCACCTCGTCCGCGGTCCTTGCCGCGACCCACGCGGCGATCAACTGATAGAGGTGTTCAGGGTTCTCCGCGCGTGCGGCGCGGGTGGCGAAGCGCGGATCGTCGGCGAGTTCGGGGCTGCCCAAAACCTGTGTGAGCCGCCGGAACAGCGGGTCGGTGCCGGCGTGCACGGCGACCCGTCGCCCGTCTGCGGTGTCGAAGTCGCTTGCCGGAACCAGCGCCGGATTGCGGTTACCACTGCGTTCCCGGATCGCACCGGTGCTTGAGTACGCCAGTAGTGCGTCCTCGCTGGCCCGGAATCCCGCTTCGTAGAGCGAGGAGTCGATGATCTGGCCCTGCCCGCCGTTGGCGTCCCGGTGATAGAGGGCTGTCACGGTCGCGAAGGCGGTCAGGTATGCGGCCATGTAGTCGATCATCGCGAATCCTGTTCGGACCGGTGGCCGGTTGGGCTCACCGCTCACGTAGGTGAGCCCGGCGAACGCGCTCGCGATCCGGTCGAACGCGCCGCGGTCACGATACGGTCCTGTCAGTCCGTAGCCGGTGAGGAAGACGAACACGCCGTGGGGGTTGAGCGCTTGCATCGACTCGGGGGACAGGCCCCACTTTTCGAGTGTGGGTAGTCGATGATTGCTTACGACTACGTCGAACTTCGGGATGAGCTCGCGCAGGATCTGTTGCCCCCGCGGCTGTCTCAGGTCCAGGGTCACCGACTTCTTGTTGCGCCCTTCTTGTGCCCACTGGAGCGACCGACGTCCGGGGGTGCCGGCGTTGCTGCGGAGGAAGTCGCCCGTGGTCGGCTCCTCGATCTTGACGACGTCGGCGCCGAAGTCGGCGAGAAATGTGGTGGCAACGGGCGCCGCGATCACTGCGGAGATGTCCAGAACCCGTATTCCGTCCAGGGGCAGTTCGGTCATGTTCACCAGCATCTTTCTGTCGGGTGTCGCGAGTGGTAGTGACGAAATCTGTTCATGGGGGGCGCATCGGCGAATCCGACGGGTCAGGCGCCGATCCAGGCCTTCCCGAAGAGCATGATGGATTCCGTGGTCGGTTCGATGCCGTGCACGTCGTCGGCCCAGAGCGTGAAGGTGGGGGCGGAGCCCAGCGTGACGAACGGGACGGTGTCATTCACTAAAGTCTGCAGTTCTCCGCTCAGCGCCCGGCGTTCGTCGGAGTCGACACCGGTTGTCCGCAGCCTTGACAACAACGCATCCATGTCTGCGTTCGTGTAGCCCAGATAGTTGCTGTTCGACGAACTGTTCAGCGCTGCAGTGAGCTTGTTCACCGGCGCGGCGGCAGGCAGACCGATGGCGGAGTAGCTGATGTCGTAGTCGTGCTCGACATTAAGCTTCTTTGTCACATCGCCGGCGCTGCTTTGGAAGTCCAATGTCACGGTGAAGCCGACCGATTGAAGCATCGACTGTACCGCCAGCGCAGTGGTTTGCGACTTCGCCGCTGCGACACCCAGGAAAGTCAGGTGGCCGTCGTATCCGTCGTTCTTCGCCTCGTTCAGTAGCCGACTCGCCGTTTCGGGATCGTATTCGAGTCCGTCGACCTCACTGTGCATGGGCGACCATTCGGGGAAGATGACCGAGCCGGGAAGTCCTGTTCCCTTGTCGACGCGCTCATCGAAGGCATTTCGGTCGATCGCGTGGGCGATTGCCCGGCGCACGCGAATGTCGGCCCCGGGACGCCCCGGCCGATTGTTGATCATGGCAACGCTGCCGAGCGGGACTGTCTCGATGTAGCTGGAGTAGCCGTTCTCCCGCGCACGTTGCACGGCCTCGGAAGATCGTACGAACGCGACCTGAACGTCGTTCGCTGCCAGCGCCTCAATCTTCTCCATGTCACCGGTGAGACCGACGAAACGAAGCGTATCGAGATGTGGTTTCCCGTCCCAGTAGTCGGGCCGCGCCGCTAGCGCGAGTTCTTCATGCGGCCTGAAACGCTCGACCGTAAACGGTCCGGCGCCGATGGGGGTGAACCGGTCTCCCTCCAGCGAAGCCGGTGCCACGATCATGCCGTGCCCGCCCGCTAGCATCGCGGGAAACTCCGTCCACGGTTGCGTCAACGTGAAGGTGACGGTACGCGGGCCTGAGGCGGCCATGGAGACGATATTCGCCTTCCATAGCTGGCTCCCCGGACCGTTGGCCTGGTTGTACCTGTCGATGCTCCACATCACGTTCTGCGCCGTGACGCCAGTTCCGTTGCTGAAAGTGACCCCGTCCCGCAACTGCAGGGTCCACATCTGGCCGTCCGGCGAAGCTGTCAGGGCTTCGGCCATCTGAGGGAGAAACGACCCTGAGCTGGGCTCGTAGCGCATTAGGACGTCGTACACAGCGGCCATCTCGTTGCCACCTGTCGAGCCCAGGGCCGGTGTCTTGGTGGGGTCCAGCGTCGTCACGCTGGAGTAGGCGGCCATCGTCAGTGTGCCACCGCGCGTTGGGGTAGTCGGCTCTTGTCGATCGCCGACGATCCCGTTCTCGACGACACGCGCTGGGGAGGCGGCGATGTCAGCGCTGCCGGGCGCACACGCGCCAACGAGTGCAACAACTGCTGCGGCGCCGACGGTGAAGCGTGTGGAGCGGGCACGCCATCGTCGATCAGGGGAACGCACCGGCATCAGATCCTCCACCTAGTTAGCAGAATGTTAGTAGCAGAACGCTAGCAACTCGTTTCCTCATTTACAAGATCTGCGGGAGACTGGCGAGAAGGACTCGGCCGGAAACTGTTAGCGTTATGTCCATCAGGAGGAGGCGCGATGACCGATATATCGAACACCGAGATCACCGGTGCTCCTCGTCGGACCCGCGACCGAAAGGCGACAGAGCAACGGCTACTGGACGCCGCGCGACGACTACTCGCACGTGACGGCGTGCTCTCTGGACTCAACCTTCGCGAGGTGGCCGACGAGGCCGGTGTGAACCGTGGTCAGGTGTACCAATACTTCGGAACGAGAAGAGAATTGCTCCGGGCGGCCATTGCCCAGCACAGCTGGGAAGAGGCTCCGGTCTTCCAGGCTGACCGTGCGCTGCCTTTCACCGAGCGGCGCGAGCGTGTACTGGAAGAGACGATCCACGCGCAAGAAGCACTCAAACTGACCACGTTGCTTGTTCTGGACGGCGATCCCGATGTCCGACTCTTTCCCCATCTGGAACGTAGCCGGACCGACCTGCAACGCGACCGGGACAGCGGGCAGCTACACCCTGAATTGGATCCGGTGGCCGCGCACGCGATGACGGCAGCAATGAACTACGGCTACACAATCTTTCGGGAACAGATGAGTCGTGAAATCGGAGTTTCCGCCGAACAGCTCGACGAGCAAGTTGCCGCGGTAGCTGCCCGCATGCTCGCAGGCCTGGCTGGTCCGTCTACACGAAACGCGCCGTAGAGCGCGGGCGCTATGCGTCGAAAGGTGAACCAGGCGCTGAAATGATTTGACGCCAACGTGGGCGCGGCGTCTCGCCGGCGGTGCGAGTCACGCCCTAGGCAGCACGGATCTGCACGGGCATCGGTTGATCGGGAGCGATCGACCGAAGGGTCACCGCGCACGGGGGGCGGCGTAGCCATCCGATAGTCGTGCGCAACCTTCCGTAACCGGGCACACCATCCGGAACGGTGGGTTGGAGTAGCTTGATCGAGCCTGCGTCTACAGATCTCTCGCATACGTCGGTCGATCTCGCGACGACGGACGCCGACTGTCACGAAGAAGTCGTCGGGAGAGTAGGGGGCCCACCGCTGGGCGAAGGCGACGACTATGCCTTCATCGGCGGTGGGCATTCCTGATTCCTTCTCGATGCGACGTGGGGCTGTTCCATCGTCGGTTTCGCGACGACGGATCCAGGGTTCTGCAGCAGCGCTGCATAGAACTCGAATGTCGGCCGCTGATTACGTCCGTCATCCGGACGTCGCCGGGTGCTGCGTAGTCGCTTAGGGGTGTAGGGCCGACTTTCGTCACCAAGTAACACAGCGTGCAGTCCCCGTCGACCGCGACTCGACGACGTTAAGTATGTTTGTCGGGTCGTCCGGTTACGGGGTGAGATCGGCATGCGACGGGCGCAGCCTCCTGCCCCGCGGAACGCCGGATCGACGACTGGAGCCGGCAGGCCGAGCTGTGTCAGCCGATCTCACAGCTGCTCGGCGGGGATCCTCCCGATACAGCCGAATACTGTCGGTATGACGGCGCGGCGACTTCGTAGTCGAGTGCAGAAGAGTGCCGCGCAACGGGAGCGCCCGACCTGCACGGTGATACGAACGTTGAGTTCGCACGTCAGTGACCAGAATCATCGCTCACCCGGGGCTTGCAGTGTGCTGGTGCGACTTCGACGACGAAGTCACCAACAGTGCTATCAAGTTATCTACATCCCAGCAGCCAATGGAAGCGCGTCGATCGCACGGAGCGCCTGCCGGCCAGACGCCTAACGCTTGGAGATGGTCCCGGCCCGGTACAGCGTGACGACGCACGCACCACCGAGGCCGAGGTTGTGCTGCAGACCGACGCGGGCACCGTCGACCTGGCGGGCGTCGGCCTGGCCGCGCAGCTGCCACGTGAGCTCGGCGCACTGCGCCAGGCCGGTGGCGCCCAGCGGGTGCCCCTTCGAGATGAGGCCGCCGGACGGGTTGACGACCCACTTGCCACCGTACGTGGTGGCGCCGGACTCGACGAGCTTGCCGCCCTCGCCCGGCTCGCACAGGCCCAGGCCCTCGTACGTGATGATCTCGTTGATCGCGAAGCAGTCGTGCAGCTCGATGACATCGACGTCGTCGACGGTCAGGCCCGACTCCGCGAACACCTGGGCGGCCGCGGCCTTCGTCATCGGGGCGCCGACGACGTCGATCATCGACTGGTCCGCGAACGCCTCGGCGGTGTCGGTGGTGAGGGCCTGCGCGACGATCTCGATCGCCTGGTCCTCGAGCCCGTGCTCGCGCACGAACCGCTCGCTGACGACCACCGCGGCACCCGCACCGTCGGAGGTGGGCGAGCACTGCGATCGGGTGAGCGGCGCGTGGATCATTTTGTCGTCCAACACCTGCTGCAGCGTGTACTCGTCCCGGAACTGCGCGTACGGGTTGTTCACCGAGTGCTTGTGGTTCTTGACCGCGACGGACGCGATCTGCTCGGCGGTGGTGCCGTAACGCTCCATGTGCTCGAGCGCGGCGTTGCCGAACAGCTGCGCCGTCATGGGACCGCGGCCCCACTCGTGCTTGGCGGTCATCACCTTCAGGTGGTCGTCGAGCGTGCTGACCTTGGGCATCTCGCCGGTACCGGTGAGTGCCGTCTTGGTCATCTTCTCGAAGCCCACCGCGAGGGCGACGTCGACGATGCCGCCCTGTACCCACTCGCGGGCCATCATGAGCGCCGACGAGCCGGTGGCGCAGTTGTTGTTGACGTTGACGATCGGGATGCCGGTCAGACCGGTCTCGTACAGTGCGCGCTGACCGGCGGCCGACGGCTGGAAGACGTACCCGACGGCGGCGCGCTGCACCTGCTCGTACGAAATCCCGGCGTCGGCGAGCGCCGTACCTACGGCCTCGGACACCATGTCCGGGTACTCCCAGTCACGAGACTCGATCTTCTCGAACTTGGTCATACCCACGCCGACGACGAACGTGCGATTACTCATGCGTGTGGAACTCACTTTCCGGGATCGGGATCGGGATCGCGCGGCAGACCCAGGATCCGCTCGTCGATCACTTCTACTAGCTGCATTACCGCGGGGGGCGCTACTGCGTTTCCGCGGTGCATTTGTCGAACAGGTAGGGCACTCGTCGTCGCCGTGTACATGCGGCGTATCAGTGACCGCTCCATCGGGGCGGGCGCTTTTCGAAGAATGCGCTGATGCCCTCCTTCATGTCGTTGGAGGCGATGAATACCTCGATTGCCTCCTGTGTTGCCCGCCAACCGAGAACGTCGTCCGCCGCAGTCAGGGCTCGGACCGCACGCAAAGTTTCGCGCACCGCCATCGGGGAGGAAAGGCAGATGTCTTCCGCGAAGTCGATAGCGTGCTCGAGCGCCCTCCCGGCTTCGGCTACCTCGTTGACTAGGCCCAGTGCGTAGGCGCGTTCGGGTCCCAGAGTGCGTCCCGAGATGAGTAGTTCTCGTGCAACATTCGGGGGCAACGCTCGTGCGGCACGGAACAGGGCCCCTGAAGTGGCCACAAGTCCGCGGCGAGTTTCTGGTAGTCCGAACATCGCTGTGGAAGAGGCGATGATGGCATCACAGGCGAGCGCAATCTCGAAGCCTCCACCGAGGGCTGGACCCTCGACCGCGGCGATCAGCGGTGTCGTGCGTTCGCGTCTGATAACCCCGTATTCGCCGCCGCGCTCGGTGCGGAGATCGACCCCAGCACTCAGGTCCGTGCCCGCGCTGAAGATTGTCGACGATCCCGTAATGACCCCGACCCATAGATTGGGATCGTCGTCGAGACGATTGAGAGCAGCATCGATTCCGTCTGCGGTGGCGCGATCGATCGCGTTGCGCTTCGCCTCGCGGTCGATACGGACGATTAGGATTCGACCCCGCTGCTCTTCGACAACGCTCATGCCCCTACCGACTCTGCGAGCACGCCTCGGGCCCAACGGTAATCAGCCTTTCCCGCCGGCGAACGCACGACCGCAGGCACGACCACTATCGAACGCGGAACCTTGTAGCCCGCGATCGCGGCCCGGCAGTGCTCTGCGATCTCGTCGAGATCGATGTCACCGGCGCCCTCACGCAGTTGGACAACCGCGGAAACCTGCTCACCGTACCGCTCGTGCGGGGTGCCGGCGACGACGGCGTCCATGACAGCCGGGTGGCTCTTGACGGCTGCCTCGACCTCCTCGGGGAACACCTTCTCGCCGCCGGTGTTGATGCACACCGAACCGCGACCGAGCAGGACGATCGAGCCGTCCGCGTCGATCCGGCCCATGTCGCCCAGGATCGACATCCGTACCCCGTCGACGACCGGGAACGTCTCCGCCGTCTTGTCCGGATCGTTGAAGTAACCCAGTGGCACGTGCCCGCTGCGCGCGATGTATCCGAGTTCTCCGGATCCGGGCTCGACCGGACGCAGCTTCTCGTCCACCACCGACATGCTGGGGTTGCCCACGACCCGCATGTTGCCGTCGGCATCGGTCTCGAGGGTGCCGTCCACGCCGGACTCGGAAGCGCCGAAGCCGTCCCGCAGAAGGAGATGCGGCATGAGTTCGAGCAGCTGGTCCTTGGAGCTACGGGACCATAGGGCGCCGCCGGAGCTGACCATCAGCAGCGAGCTGAGGTCGTACGAGGACCCCAGTCGGGCAATCGCATCGGCGAGCGGGCGGGCCATCGCATCGCCGACAACGGTGATACACGACGCCTGCTCATCCTGGATGAGCCGGAGTGCTTCAACCGGGTCGAAAGCGCGCATCAACACTTGGGTAGCGCCGCCGAAGAAACCGCTGAACACGGAGTAGACGGCAGCTCCGTGCATCAGCGGTGCCGGCAGGATCAGGGTCATGGGATGAGGATTGGATGCCGCCGCTGCAGCAAGTTCTCGGCTGTCGGTAAACGGCGGGCCGTTGTGGTTGCCCCCGGCGAGGGCGGCCATGAAGAAATCTTCCTGGCGCCATACGACGCCCTTGGGCATGCCTGTGGTGCCGCCGGTGTAGATGATGAAGCGATCATCGTCGCTACGTGGAGCGAATCCCCGCGCGACTGGCTTTCCGGCAATGGCCTCCTCGAAATCAATGTACGCGACGGCCGCACGCTGCGAGGCGGCCGCTGGTCCGAACTTCACGACGGTGGCGACACGAGGGCAAGCCGGCAGGGTCGCCTCGATCACCGGGAGAAACTCACTGTCGGCGAGAACAGCGACAACCTGCGAGTTGTTGTACAAGTAGGTAAGTTCGGACTCTGTGTAGCGATAGTTGATGTTGACAGGCACTGCGCGAACTTTCAGGCAGGCCAGCATGGATTCGACGAACTGCACACTGTTGCGCATGTGGATGCCGACATGGTCGCCGGGGCTGATTCCCCATTCGGTGAGTGCATGCGCTAGCTGATTGGCTCGCCGATCGAGCTCGCGGAACGAGCGGCGTTCGTCGCCGCACACCAGGGCCGGCCGGTCGGGAATCTCGTCGACGACGGCCTCGAAGAGGTCCGCGAGGTTCAACGACATGAAGAATGATCCTTTGAACTAGATGGAGGAGACGTCGGCCGTTTTCCGCCGACAAGGGAAAAGAGCGACCCCCGCTCAGGACGTCCAGGTGGCAACTGCGGCGATGTCTGCTCGGGCGGTGCGGAAGCTGTTTGCGGGGTGGGTTTCGTCCGCGTATCCGAATGAGATCGAGCACACCACTTTTCGGTCGGCCGGAAGGTCGAAGAAGCTACGAAGGTAGGGTGCACTGCCGGCGAGCGCGGCCTGCGGGACGGTCGCCACACCGAGACTGTGTGCGGCCAGCAGGAAGGTGTTGACGTACAACCCGCAGTCGACGGCGCCGTAGACCCCGAGCGCCGCGTCAGTGGTGATGACTGCAACGTGCGGCGCGTCGAATAGGTCGAAGTTTTTCATCGTCTGCGCTGCCGACGCCTGGCGGTCCTCGGCGGCGATGCCTACGCTCGCATACAACTGCATCGCGCATTCCTTGCGTCGCGCGCCGTACTCCCCTCTATATTCGCCCGGGAAGGGGAAGTCGGGTGACTGCGGTGAGGACCGTACGTAGTCGGCGAGGCCTTTCCGAAAGCGCTCAGTCGCTTCGCCGGCGGTGATGGCGACCTGCCAGGGCTGGGTGTTGCACCAGGATGGGGTGCGCTGCGCCAGTTCGAGGATCTGCTCGATGGTCTCCCGCGGGACCGGGTCCGGACGGAAGGCGCGGCAACTGCGGCGCGTGTCGAGTAGGGACCGAAGATCCATGCGGGCGTCGAGGGCCGATATGTCGGACACGATGATTCTCCTGGAACAAAGCTGGACGGTAACGGTTCGGGTGAGCGCAGTTATGCGGACGGTGTTGGGCAGTTCGTTACGCCGGGAGCGTCACCGAGTCCTGCGCTGGCGCTGCAGCTCCGTTCGCGGATTCTGCTTGCAGTCCGCCCTGTGCCGGTTCGCGTCCGTGCCTCATGACCAGAACGACGATCAGGCCCACGATGCCGACTACGGCGGCGTACAGGTAACTGCGGGTGATCGCTACGTCGGCGTACAACACGGCATGCGTCACTGGGTCGACAGCAAGAACGTGGTTCGACATCACCACTCCGGTGAGAGTGGTGGCGATGCCACCGGCCAGAAGGGCTCCCATACCGCCAATCGTGTTGCCCACGCCTCCCTGCGAAGCGGGTAGGGCGTCCTGCACAAGGTTCGCATTGGACGAGTGAACGAGGCCTACGGCGAGACCCGCGGTTGCGCTCATGATGGCGACCTGCCACTGGATGGTGAACAGGCGCGAGCCCAGGAACATGACGACGAGGAACAGCACGCCCGCGGTCATCAGCACGTACCTGCCGCCGATGCGTTTACACAGCACGCCACCGACAGGGCCCATGATCATTGACACGAGTCCGACTGGGAACGTCCAGATCGCCAGTTGTGTGGCCGACAGACCCGATCCGTAACTCACGCCCGGCAACCCACTCGGAGTCTGCAACATGGTCGGAATGATGAGCGCGTGCGCGTTCATCATGTACGAAATGCAGGCCACAGCGAGCACTGTGGGACCGAACTTCGGACCCAGCAGAACCTTCAGGTCAATGAGCGGATTCGGGGTGATGCGCTGCCACGCGATGAACGCGGCGAGCATCGCTATCCCTCCGAGCAAACAGATCAGGGTCCAGGGCGAAGTCCAACCCCACTGCGCTCCTTTCGAGACTCCGAGAAGCAGCATGCCGATACCCGGGCCCAGCAGGATGGTGCCGAGATAGTCGACTGGGCGATCGAGCCGAATGGGGCTCTCCGGAACGACCAGCGCATACAACGGCAGCAGTACGGCGACGTAGGCGGCCATGAACCAGAAGATGCCCTGGTACCCGGTGCTGTCGATCAGCCAGCCCGCAACGAACGGGCTTGCTATGGCGGACATTCCGACCCCGGTGACAACGGCGCCTAGAGCCAAC
Source organism: Prescottella sp. R16 (assembly GCF_030656875.1). NCBI lineage: Bacteria > Bacillati > Actinomycetota > Actinomycetes > Mycobacteriales > Nocardiaceae > Rhodococcus > Prescottella sp. R16. Next base: position 2,821,245 of record NZ_CP130943.1, on the reverse strand, counting down.
GGAACGACATCTCGAGGGATGATGTCGCGCACGAGACCGTACGAGATCGACACGATCCCCATCAGAGATCCCTGCAGTGCGCGGCCCACCAAGAGGACGGCAAAGGATGTGGCCGCCGCACAAATAACGCTGCCCAAGACGAACACCAGCGCGAGCACGATGATCACCCGCTTCTTGCCCCATTTGTCCGAGGCCTTGCCGACCAACGGCATCACCGTTGCTCCCGCCAAGGTCACGATCGAGACAACCCACGCGATACTCAGCGTCTGGAACTCAGGGGCTATATGCGGCAACGCCGGCAGCACCATGAGAATCTCGAACGTTGCGATTTCGGAGAGGAGAATGATCAGTGCGAGAACGGCAACAATCCGCCCTCGGGTCATCGGCAATTCGTGTGTACTCACTAGTTTTCGTTGCCTCTCGAATCAGGCGGTGATCCCGATCGGCTTGTCGCCGACGATCGAGATGCGCTCCATCACCCGGCGGGCCGGGAAATAGTCGCTCGACGCGTAGTGCTGACACGTCCGGTTGTCCCAGAACGCGATGGTGTTCGGCTTCCAGCGCAGACGCACCTGGAATTCCGGGCGCATGGCATGGCGGTAGAGCAGACGCAGCAGCTCGTTGGATTCGCTCTCCGAGACACCGAGGACGCGCTGAGTGAACGCCGCGTTGACGAACAGGACACGGCGACCGGTCTCCGGGACGACGCGCACGACGGGGTGGGTGACTGGCGGGAACTTCGGACGCAACATATCGATGGCGTCCTGAGGCATTCCGGAGCCGAACGACTTGATCCAGTCGTGCTCGGCGTCAAGGGTGTCGATGTGAGTCTTGATGTCGTCCGGTAGCAGATCGTAGGCAGCGCCCATGTCTGCCCAGAGGGTGTCACCGCCCACGGCAGGAATCTCGACGGCGCGCAGCACTGCTGCAAACGACGGAAACTCGTGCCAGGTGACGTCGTTGTGCCAGATGTTCTCGGCCCCCACGGCAGTCGCATCCTTCGCTAGCGTCGCGACTTCGATGTCGCTCTGCCCAGGCTGTGTGTACTTGAAGAACGGATGCTGTTCCAATGCGCCCCAGCGAGCGGCGAACGCGCGGTGCTCGGCGCGGGAAATGTCCTGATCCCGGAAGAACAGCACCTTCCACTCGAGCAGCGCGCGGCGAAGTTCGGCCATCACCTCGTCGGACAGGTCGCCGCCGAGCCTGATCCCCGAAATTTCGGCGCCGATAGTCGGGCTATGCGGGTCCAGAGTGAACAACTCGTAGGGGCGATCCTCGGTACCGGTTGCGGTCCGCGGGGCGACGATCGGCCCGAAGCAGGCGAGGGGATCAGTCGGGGTGGGCACCGCAGTGGCGGGAAGCGCGTACGTCATCTGCTTACTCCTATGGGTTCAGTGGCGCGATACCGATGCCGCGCGTCGAGTCGAATCGGTCGCGAATGAATCTGGTTGCTCGACGCTGCCAAAGTGCGCGTCCTCTCCGGGAAAGGACCACTCAGCGGACTCGGACGGTCAGCGGAGTCGGCTATGCGAGCGATCAACGACCACGCAGTCGGTACCGATCGGCTTGCCCGAAGACGTGGTGTGGATCACGGCAACGACGTTAAGGGCAAAACCTTAACGTGTCAACAGCGTGAGCGAAGGTTCCACAACCAACACTGCTGAACTCCACTCTCACGAGGAAACATGCATGTCAGCAAAGATCGCTCGCCGCACGCCGCAGGTTCGACCCCGCGACACCGACCCGCAGGATGGCCCAGGATCGCCTCGCAGTACATGTCTGGTTCGGACCGACCGCATGCGCAGGCCGGTGAGCACTACGGTTCCAGCTGGCAACGGGAGCGTCACCATGGCAACCCCGAGACCTGAGGCAGCCGCTGGGTGAGCTTGGAGGGAATCCTCCAACACATCGGGGAGCCAACAGGCCCCGCGGATCGGGATGGGGATCTAAAGGCGGCAGATGACTCAGGAAGCGGAATCAGTTGCGAGCCAGGCCTTTTCGAAAAGCATGATTCCGTCCGCACTGGGAACGATTCCGTGTGCATCTTGACTCCACGGAATGAAGTACTTGCCGGCTCCCATGACGGCGATCGGCGCAGTCTCGTTGACGAGCGTCTGAATATTTTCGAGAACGCGTCGGCGCTCATCGGCAGTCGGGGCAGTCTTCAGCTCGCCTAGCAGTGCGTCCATGTCGGGATTCTTGTAGCCGAGGACATTGGACGTCGAATCGCTGTGCAGGTTGCCGTACATCCGCACGTAGGGAGATTCGTCGAGAACGTTGATCCCGATGTAGCTCAGGGCCCCGGCAAAGTCGCATAGCTGCATGTCAGGCGGCATGAAGTAGATCGATCGGACGATGCGGGTCGCGGCCGTGATGCCGTAGCGCGGCTGCGATGTTGTCGTGGCCGGCCAACCGCAGGACGCTGACGACGGTGTTGCGGATGGTGGCCATCACCTGCGGACCGGTGCCGGTGCGGACGGCGGAGCGGTCTTCGTCGAAGGTGACGTCCCGGACCCAGTGCAGGCGGTTCTCGATCGCCCAATGCCCGCGAACCCAGCCGGCGACCTGCAGCGGAGCGGCAGAGGTCATCGGGATCGAGGTGACCAGGTAGACGACCTCGACGGATCTACGGCCCTTCCTGGTGACGGTGCGACGCACCTGCAACACCTGGCAGGCGTGTGGAAACCCGAGCCCACCGGCGACCTCGGTGGCCTTGATCGTGCGCTGCTCCCGCCGCCCGTGACCATACCCACCGGTCGACGACGAGACAGGAATCGCGTTCCACGGCAACGACTTCAACAGATCCCGCAGGACCTTCTGGTTGTTCTTGACGGTGAACACGTAATGCCCGCCCCGACCGACGATGTACTCGGCGGTGGCCCGCTGACAGTGCAGGGCATCCGCGGTGACCACCGCGTCGGTGAGGTCGAGTGGGGCGAGGAGGTCGGTGATCAGCGGGATCTCGTTGGTCTTCGCACCGACCTCGACCTGTCCGAGGACCACCCCGCTGCCGTGGTCGAGGGCGGCCAGCAGATGGGTGAGATGCCCGGCCGCGTCCCTCGCGCCTCGCAACGTCTTGCCGTCGACGGCGATCACCCGGCGCCCGTCGACCACCCGGGTTCGTAGCCACGCCCACATGCCGATGACCTGGTCCAACACGGCCGCGTCGACGCGGGCGAGGGTGCGGCGGATCGTCGATTCCGACGGCACCCGATCGGCCACACCCAGCTTCCCGAGCGCGTCTGCCGGCGCATCATGGACCCACTCTGCGATGGCGGTGAACGAGCGCGCGCCGGCGCACACCGCGGCCAGGGACACCGACAGGATCACCGTGAGCGGGTGCCGGACCCCACGCCGGGCCCGTGGATCGGGCACCCAGTCGAGCGCGTCGAGGATCCCGGTGTCGGACACTGGAACAGGCGTGGGAGAAGATGAGGCTGCGGGCACGACTCGTTCCTGGTTGTGACGATTGTGTAGGAACTTGAATCATCGCCGAGGCGGTCGTGCCCGCCCCAATCCGCGCTCTCGTCGAGCGTCATCTCGCACTGAAACCCCAGCTCAGCGTGTATCACTCACGACTTTGCCGGGCCCCTGGGGTGGGGCGACAAATCATGAAGCAGGCTGCCCAGACGATCACCCCGGTCGCCCTCGAGCTCGGCGGAAACGACCCTGTAATCGTCCTCGACGACGCCGATATGGAACAGACAGCAACGTCATTGGCCCGTTCTGCGTTCTTCAACGCGGGGCAGATGTGCGTCGCACCCAAACGTGCTTACGTTCCCCACGCTCGTCTAGACGAATTCTGCGAAGCATTCACCGCCGTTGCCTCAAAGATCAGCGTGGGGAACGGCGCTGACCCGCCAACAGGAATGGGACCACTGCACAACGAAGCGCAACACGCTTTCGTTCGATCATTGCTGGACAAGGCGACCGCGAACGGAGCAACGGTGGTCACCGGAGGCGGGCGCGGCACCGACCTGCCGGGGTGGTTCCTCGAACCAACCCTCGTACGAGACGTCGACGACTCTTCCGAGATCGTCGCCCTTGAACAGTTCGGACCCGTGGGACTGCCCCGGCTTTGGTTGACTCCTGACCGGTGAGGATTGATCCTCACCTGGAAGGATCATTGATCATGCCCAGGCCCTACCCCGCAGAGTTCCGCCGCGACGTCGTCGCCGTCGCCCGCAAGGGCGATGCGCCGTTGTCCCGGATCGCGAAGGACTTCGGAATCTCCGAGGCCACACTGCACAACTGGCTCAAGAAGGCCGACATCGAGGACGGTGTCCGTCCCGGCGTGACCGAGCAGGAGTCCGCCGAGCTGCGTGAACTGCGCAAACGCAACCGCCTGCTCGAGCAGGAGAACGAGATCCTGCGGCGGGCCGCGGCGTTCTTCGCCCGCGAGTTGCCCCCAAAATGACCTACCCGCTGGTCCTCGACCTTGCCGCCGACGGCATCGCCGTCGCGGTGACCTGCCGGGTGCTCGGATTCTCCACCCAAGCGTTCTACAAGTGGTGCCAGGACCCTGTCTCGCAGCGTGATTGGGACGACGCCCACCTGATCAACGCCGCTTTCACCATCCACGCCGACGACCCGGCGTTCGGGTACCGGTTCATCGCGGACGAGCTCCCGAGCCGAGGTATCACCGCCGGCGAGAACAGGGTGCAGCGGTTGTGCTCACAGCAGCGGATCTGGTCGGCCTTCGCGAAGAAACGCGGTCTGAGCCGCAAGTCCGGACCGCCAGTCCACGACGACCTCGTCGCCCGCGAATTCGCTGCGGACAGGCCCGACAAGCTGTGGCTGACCGACATCACCGAGCACCACACCGATGAGGGCAAGCTCTACCTGTGTGCGATCAAGGACTGCTTCGGGGGCCGGATCGTCGGCTACTCGATCGATTCCCGCATGACCTCCGAGCTGGCAGTGGCGGCGTTGCGGAACGCGATCGCCCTCCGTGGCCCGGCGGGGACGATCGTGCATTCCGACAGGGGCAGTCAATTTCGTTCCAGAAGATTCGTGGAACTGTTGTCCGCCAAAGGGTTACGGGGTTCGATGGGGCGTGTCGGGGCGTGTGGCGACAATGCGGCGATGGAGTCGTTCTTCTCGCTGCTGCAGAAAAATGTCCTCGACCGGCAGCGCTGGGCTTCTCGCGACGAACTCCGCATGGCGATCGTGATCTGGATCGAACGCACCTACCACCGTCGGCGTCGTCAACGCGGCCTCGGCAAGCTCACCCCGGTCGAGTATGAGACCCTCAATCAGGCCCCACTCGCGGCCTGAACCTCTACACCCCGCGAGTCAACTGAACTCGGGGCAGTCCCCGTGTTTCCGGTGGTGGGATACGACTCACTTGATCAAGTGATCGACACCCTCAATGGTCAAGAGTTCGGTCTCGGCGCATCGGTGTGGGGAAGCGACGAAGCCGCAGCCATCCGAGTCGCCGAACAACTGGAAGCCGGAAGCGTGTGGGTGAACCAGCACAACGCCGTCGAAGTTGAGCTGCCTTTCGGCGGCATGAAGGCCAGTGGGTTCGGCAGAGAAGGTGGCGCCGCTGGGATCGAAGAGTTCCTACAGACCCGCGTGCTGAGCAACCGAACGCCGCACGGCGCGTGATGCGAGAATAGTCGCCGGGTCATTCCTGCGTCCGTGTAGCAGTGACATTAACTGGATTTGATCAATGTCACTGCTACACGGTCCACGCGGCGAACTTAGAGATAACGGCAATTTCGCATCGCCCCGAGGCGCTTCCGGCTCCGGCCGCGGCCTGGATGGGGTCATCAAACCTTCGCAAGGCCATTCGGCGAAGATTTCGAACTTTGACCTACGTTGACTGTCGATCAAAGAGCGACTCGACGCGGCCTTCTGTGGCTCGACGAGACGCTTCTTCTCGATTTCGAAACGGGGCTTGGAGGATGGCCACGCAACTGTCGACGAGATCTGCCACGATTTCGTCTGTGTCTGAGGCCGTGCGCGTACGCCCTTCGTGGGTCGCGAGTGCGGCCATAGTGAGCATTACTACGTTGTTAGCTCGACGCTGCGCGGTTCCATCTGCTGCGGGGCAGAGCTCGATCATGATCCGATGAGTGGACCGATAGCTTTCCGCCATCAAATGTTTCGGCATGATCTCCCCGAGGGCGGGATCGGTCAAAGCTTGCACGACAAACCGCGCGTATCGGCTGCCAGGTCGCCCGAGTGTTTCAGCTGCGAACGGTCGGACCAATGCCTCGACAGCGTCCCGCAGTGTGATGGAGCCCCCTCCCACCCTAAAGTTGTTCAGCATCTCCTGCCGTCGAGAATTTACTGCAGCCATACGCGCCTCCACGACGGCTTCTAGGAGCCCTTCTCTGGATCCGAAGTGATATTTCGCCGCAGATTTATTAGCCTGATTCGCTGCAAGTTGGACGCCATTTAATGTCATGGCAGCAATGCCCTGCTCAGCGACTATCTTTTCTGCAGCATCAATCATCAATTGGCGCGCTCCAGGTTCACTCACGATGCAACGATAAGGTCTAATTCTTAGATCGTCAACGTGCGACGCTGCTCACATAGGGACCGCAGGGCAGGGGCCCGGCAAAGTCGTGAGTGATACACGCTGAGCTGGGGTTTCAGTGCGAGATGACGCTCGACGAGAGCGCGGATTGGGGCGGGCACGACCGCCTCGGCGATGATTCAAGTTCCTACACAATCGTCACAACCAGGAACGAGTCGTGCCCGCAGCCTCATCTTCTCCCACGCCTGTTCCAGTGTCCGACACCGGGATCCTCGACGCGCTCGACTGGGTGCCCGATCCACGGGCCCGGCGTGGGGTCCGGCACCCGCTCACGGTGATCCTGTCGGTGTCCCTGGCCGCGGTGTGCGCCGGCGCGCGCTCGTTCACCGCCATCGCAGAGTGGGTCCATGATGCGCCGGCAGACGCGCTCGGGAAGCTGGGTGTGGCCGATCGGGTGCCGTCGGAATCGACGATCCGCCGCACCCTCGCCCGCGTCGACGCGGCCGTGTTGGACCAGGTCATCGGCATGTGGGCGTGGCTACGAACCCGGGTGGTCGACGGGCGCCGGGTGATCGCCGTCGACGGCAAGACGTTGCGAGGCGCGAGGGACGCGGCCGGGCATCTCACCCATCTGCTGGCCGCCCTCGACCACGGCAGCGGGGTGGTCCTCGGACAGGTCGAGGTCGGTGCGAAGACCAACGAGATCCCGCTGATCACCGACCTCCTCGCCCCACTCGACCTCACCGACGCGGTGGTCACCGCGGATGCCCTGCACTGTCAGCGGGCCACCGCCGAGTACATCGTCGGTCGGGGCGGGGCATCGTGGGGGGCATTACGTGTTCACCGTCAAGAACAACCAGAAGGTCCTGCGGGATCTGTTGAAGTCGTTGCCGTGGAACGCGATTCCTGTCTCGTCGTCGACCGGTGGGTATGGTCACGGGCGGCGGGAGCAGCGCACGATCAAGGCCACCGAGGTCGCCGGTGGGCTCGGGTTTCCACACGCCTGCCAGGTGTTGCAGGTGCGTCGCACCGTCACCAGGAAGGGCCGTAGATCCGTCGAGGTCGTCTACCTGGTCACCTCGATCCCGATGACCTCTGCCGCTCCGCTGCAGGTCGCCGGCTGGGTTCGCGGGCATTGGGCGATCGAGAACCGCCTGCACTGGGTCCGGGACGTCACCTTCGACGAAGACCGCTCCGCCGTCCGCACCGGCACCGGTCCGCAGGTGATGGCCACCATCCGCAACACCGTCGTCAGCGTCCTGCGGTTGGCCGGCCACGACAACATCGCAGCCGCGCTACGGCATCACGGCCGCGACCCGCATCGTCCGATCGATCTACTTCATGCCGCCTGACATGCAGCTATGCGACTTTGCCGGGGCCCTGGCCGCTGGGTCGCCGATGAACGCCACCGGATCGAAGCAGCAACTACGACCGGCGATGAGCGGTTGACTGCAGCGGAACGCCCCGAGCTCGCCCGTCTCCGCAAGCAGATGTTCAAGCAGGACAATGACATCGCGTCCTTGAAAGAACGCCTCGGCGTACTTGGACGCCAATCAACAGAAAGTAGAGCGGGCGCGAGTGAAGTGCCACCCGATGCGATCGCTGAGACAGCAGGTGTGGGCCGTCTCGCGGCACCGACGCCGGCCGCGCCGAACTCGTGCGCCGGACCCGGGTGAAGATCGCGATGGCGCGGGCTGCCTGAAGAGCGACGAATCTGGCGCAATGCAGAGGCACGCCGATGATGTTCTGGTACGCCAACAGCATGAATGGGTGGGGCTACGCGCTCATGATCTTCGCGATGATGATCGCGTTCGGGGTGTTGATCGTCCTCGCGGTGATTGGTGATTCGAGTACTCGCCCGGACACACAGCCGCCCCATCCTCACGCCGATACTCCTGAGCAGCTCCTCGCACAGTGGTTGGCCCGCGGCGAGATCGACGACGACCGATACCACATACATCGAGTGGCTGCCTGGTAGTAAGCGTCCCTGCGAGGCGTGCATTCACTCTGGGTACTTCGCTCTGGTCTCAGCGAGGGTCCGTCGTTGCGGAGACGGCGCCATCTCCGGACCGTAGGCGCACCGGGATGCCGGCGCGATCTTGCGGCACCTCGACGGTGCTCGGGCCCGTCGCCGACACGGCGTCCACCGCATAACCGCCCGGGCCCGTGACCAGCGTGACGTCACCGTAGCGGGAGTTCAGGTCGACGGCGGCCCGGGTGTCGGTCACCGTCAGATCGCCGAATTGCGAACTCCCTCGAACGACGGTCCCGTACGGGACGGCGATCTCGTACAGGGCGACGCAGGTGGGGCGGCCGACGGCGAATCTGTCGGGGCAACTCGCGCTGATCGTCAGACCGGACCCGTTGGTGTCGATGCGTTCATCGGGCTTGTCGCCGTCGGTGAACTCGAATGAGCGCCGGATCTCGATGTCGTCGCGGTCGGAGCCGATCACCTGAGCGCTCAGGGCCGCGGTGGTCACACCGAACTGTTTGGCACCCGCATCATCGAAATCGAGTGTGACGGCCGTGGCGCCGCTGTAGCTGTCGTTCCGCTGTTCGTGACTCGTGGAATCGGCAGTGCAGCCGGCGAGCGCCACGGACGAGAGTGCCAGTGCCGCAACGCTGACGGGGAGGCGGAACTTCCGGGGTGCGGTTTCAACGACGGGCATGGCGAATCTCCTGAACGAGTGCGGTGGCGGCGATCAGCGCGGCGCCGACGCCGAAGGACAACAGTGGGGACGGGCCGGCGAGCGACTCATCGGTGCGGAGCGCGCCCATGACGTCGACCGCAGCGACCCCGTTGAGCACGGCGTACCAGATCACCAGGTAGACAGCTTGGAACGCGCGTGCGCTCCGGCCGATCGAACCGATCAGCAGCGCAAGGGCAGGAATCACCGTCGCGCCCGCAACCCACGCGGCGACGCCGGTCGCGTCCGCTGCAAGCAGCATTTTCACGAGCGGACCGACACCCGCGATGACCGCGATGAGCACGCCTGCACCCCACTCGGCGACGAGTCTGATGCGAGACGAGACACCGCACTGCACAAGGGGAGCGACGCCCTGTTCGTAGGTGAGTGTCCCGAGACGTGACCACACCAGCACCGGCAACAACCACGCGAAGAGCAGTGCGGTGCCGACGCGATCAGCGGGGACGACGAGGGCTGCGATCGTCACGATCGCGAGCGTGAGCCACCACCACCGCGACACGCTTCCGAGATGAATGCGCACCTCACCGAGCAGCAACCCCGGGAACGACTGTCCACGCTCGGCCGGCGACAGCGTTCGCGGACTCTGTGCGAACGCCGGTGCAACGGGGGCCGCGGTTGCAGGTGCGGCAGACATATGCGAAGGAGTGCGTTGCCACCGTGCGGGGTCGAACCGGCCGAACCAGAGGGAGGGAAGGACGGCGACGATCGTCGAGGCGGCAATCAACCCCACACTCCCGGCGACGAGAGTCGTGTCGATGTCCATCCCGGACCACGTGAACTGCCCGAGCGCGCCCGACTCCGCGGTGAGCCCGATCGAGATCTCGTCATCCATGCCGGGGTGCTGCGTTGCCAGGTCTGCCTGGAACCCTGCGGTAATTGATCCGTAGACCAGCGGAATCCCGGCGAGGAACATCGACGGATACACGAAGAACCACAGTATGTTTCCCGCACCACCTCGCAGGAACGGGACCGTTTCGAAGACGACGGCGGCTGCTGCGGCCACGGTCAGGACAGGAAGACAGAACAGCACGATCGGAAGCCAGAGCGCCGTCATGTCGAGGCTCGAGGATTCCCCGCGGAGAAGCTGCATCACGGGTGCGATCAGAGCGAGTGCGGCAGCCATCGCCGCGAGCACCGCCACGTTGCTCAGATACTTGCCCAGCAGATACATCGGCATGCGCAACGGGGAGGCGGAAAGCACTTCGCCTACGCCGGTGGAGATGTCGCGCGCGATACTGCTGCGGACGACGTAGAAGCCGAACAGCGGCAACCACAGGCTGCCGATCATGGCGAGCAACATGCCGATGTACGCGCTGTCGTACAGTCCCCGGAACGATCCGACCTTGACCATCGCGTACGTCGCCGATACCGGCGGGACGGCAACATAGCCGAGTGCGACAGCGCCGAGCACCGTCACCAGGAACGCGGGACGCCGCGAACGATCCCGGAAGTCGGCCATCGCGACGGCAGCGACGGCGCCGGTCATCGGGTCACCCCGGCCGGTGCCGTCGGGCTGTGGACCGCGTCGACGTACGCGTCTTCGAGATCGGGCTCGACAGGACGAGCCCCCGACATCGGAGGTGTATGAGCGACCGCACGGACACGCACACCCTGTGCCGTTCGGACCGTGCGGGTAATCGTCGCTCGGTGCCGGATCTCGGCCACGGCATCGACCGGGACCGTCGCTTCCCACACCCGACCGTCCGCGGAACGGAGAAGGTCCTCGGGCGTGCCACGCCGACGGAGTTCGCCGGCGGTGAGGATCGCGATGTCGTCGGCGATCGCTTCGATGTCCGACACGATGTGGGTGGACAGGATGACGATCCGGTCGTTCGCCAGATCCCCGAGCAGGTTGCGGAACCGCATGCGTTCCTCGGGGTCCAGTCCGACCGTCGGTTCGTCGACGACGAGAAGCTCGGGGTCGCCCAGGAGCGCCTGGGCGATACCGACACGCTGGCGCATGCCACCGGAGAACGTCCCCACCGGTCGCGATCTGGCGTCCGTCAGGTTGACGAGCTCGAGCAGCTCGTCGACCCGATCCCTGGCCGACCGCGCAGTCAGACCTTTGACTGCGGCGAGATACCGGAGGAACTCTCCGGCACCGAGATTCGGGTAGACACCGAAATCCTGCGGAAGGTAACCGAGGACGCGTCGGAGCGGCTCCGGCCGAGCGACGACGTCGATACCGTTCCACACGACCGTACCGGTGGTGGGGCGGGTGATCGTGGCGAGAATGCGCATCAGCGACGACTTACCGGCTCCGTTGGGGCCGAGGAGTCCGAGAACCCCGGGCCCGATCCGCAGGCTGACGTCGGTGACGGCCTGTTTCCCCCGATAGGTTTTGGTGACGTTGTTCAGCTCCAGTTGCATGACTTCAGCCGACCATTCGACCGGTGGTGCGGTCACTGGGTCCACACGGTGGATCGAAGGTGGTGCCAGCACCACCTTTCGGCTGCACTCCGCCTCATCCTGAAGCAGCGGCCGCGTCGATAGGCTCACTCGGTGCCCTCCGATGAACCGACCACGGTGCTCACCGCGATCACACGGCGGCACTTCCTGCTGACCGGCTGGCCGTGGCGGTCGCTGGGCCATGTGCTGACCACCGTCCCGGTGGTGTGCGTGGTGGCGTTGCCCTTCGCAGCGTTCTGCGTCCCGTGGCTCGTGCTGGCCGTATGGGCCGTCGACGGCATGTATCCGCAACCGCTCGGCAGAGTGTTGTTCCTCGGTGTCCTCGGCGCAGTGCTGGTGTTCGGGCTCGGCCCGTTGGTGGCGATACCGCTGGCCGCCCTGGAACGAACGCGCCTGCGCCTGGTGAGCCGCGACCGGGCGCCCTCGGCTCATCGTGCCCCTCCGGCAGCGGGCCTGTGGGCGTGGGTGCGCACCCGCTACACCGAGGTCGCGACATGGAGGGAGCTCGGCTACACATTCCTGATGCTCACGCTGGTGCCCGCCGTGTGGCTCTCAGGTGCGGTGATCGTCGGGCTCATCGTGGTGATGGTGGTGAGCCCCCTGATGGTGGGTGCCGGCGACGAGGCAGTGGCGCTCGGTTTCAGCCAGATCACGTCGGTCGACCAGGCCGTCCCGTACGCGATCGCAGGTCTGCTTCTGTTGCCGTCGATCCCGTACGCAATTGCACTGATCGCGGGACTGCACGGTGCGTTCGCCCGATCGTTGTTGTGCGGCGACGACCCGGACGCGCTTCGCGCACGACTTGTGGAGGTGTCCCGGTCCCGGGCCCGCCTGGTCGATTCCTTCGAGGCGGAACGTCGCAGGATCGAGCGGGATCTACACGACGGTGCACAGTCGCTGCTCGTCAACCTCACCTTGCAGTTGGGTATGGCCAAACTCGACCTCCCGCCGGACTCTGCAGCCGCGAAAAGCGTGTCGCAGGCGCATGACCAGGCCAAGCAGTTGATGGCGGAACTGCGGCAACTCATTCGGGGAATCCACCCCAGGGTCCTCACCGACCGTGGCCTGCCCGACGCGTTGCGTGCGTTGACCGAAGACTTCGTGGCCCCGGTCGGCGTCACCGCGGACCTCCCGTCCCGCCCGGCCCCGGATGTCGAGGTCGCGGCGTACTTCGTGGTGGTCGAGGCGCTCAACAACGTCGCCAAACATGCGGATGCGACGGCCGTCGATGTGGCTGTCCGCCGCACCGGGGACCTGCTGGTCGTCGAGGTCGTGGACGACGGCTGCGGCGGTGCGGATCCGCAACGGGGGAGCGGCCTGACCGGCCTGGCCGACCGGGTCGCGGCGATCGACGGCAGAATGCTGCTGTCCAGCCCGCCCGGCGGGCCCACCGTTGTCCGTGTGGAGTTGCCGTGGATCGAGAACTGACTGCCGTGCGAGTGGTCCTTGCCGAGGACGGTGCACTGCTGCGCGAAAGCCTCGCCGCGATGCTCGAACGATTCGGGTTCGAGGTCGTGGCCGCGGTCCCCGATGCCGTGACGTTGGAATCTGCTGTCGCCGAGCATCATCCGGATCTGGTCGTGACCGACGTGCGGATGCCGCCCGGTTTCACCGACGAGGGTCTGCGCGCAGCAGTGACGCTGCGACGAATCTACCCGGGGCTTGCCGTGGTCGCGCTGAGCCAGTATGTCGAGTTGAGTTACGCCGACGAACTCCTGGGCGCGGAAGGCGGGCGGGTCGGTTATCTGTTGAAGGATCGCATCGTCGATGTGGAGGACTTCGCCTCCACCCTGCGCCAAGTGGTTGCCGGCGGCACCGTGATCGACCCGATGGTCGTACAGCAGTTGTTCCGCCGACGGCGGGATCCCTTGGCGCAGTTGTCGCCGCGCGAACGCGAGGTGCTCGCCGCGATCGCAGAGGGGCATTCGAATGCGGCGATCGCCGCGCAGCTGTTCATCACCGAATCGGCGGTGGGCAAACACGTCGGCAACATCTTCAACAAACTGGTGCTGCCACCGACCGACGACACGAACCGTCGGGTGCTGGCCGTGCTTGCGTATCTGCGTCGGGACGAGCTCGACTGAGGCACATCCGATGCCCGAACCGTCCGCGATGTGCATGATGTGCACGGCGCGCGTCTGCGACAGGAACGCATCAACGAGCGTGCCGGTAACCATGCGTCCGCAATCCGGGCGCAGCTGCTCGCGGCCGTGATCGCGGTTCCGGCAACAACGGCGGCACCGGCACTCGCCGCGGTACCCGCGACGGTGAACGCTGCGCAACAAGAGCACCGGTCCACCGTCGCCGCCCGCGCCTTCACCGGCCCCGCTCCCGAACTGCTCACCGATCCGGCCTGGGACGGGACCGCAGTCGCCGGATGGTGACCACCGCTCTTCCCTGTTTCCGATCTGAAACACCCACGTCCGCACCGCTTCTTCCGCCGGCGGCATCCGGAGGCCGACGGGGTGGGAGGACACCCCTGTCGGACAAGTGTCCAGCAGGGTGGGGGTGTCGTCGCCGTCGTGAACGCTCGACTGCCGAACCGATTTTCGGCGCGTTACATCGCTCCGACCTGTGTAAATCTCCCGCTGAGTGGGTCGCCTGATTACTCGACGCCTAGAACAGGTTCCAATTTTGCCGGTTTGTGGTTATCGTCACAGCCAACCGGAAGTAAGCCAGGGAAGGGCGGTTGTCATGAAGACCAAGGGCGCGTTGCTGTGGGGCGTGAACGAGAAGTGGTCGGTCGAGGAGATCGAACTCGGTGATCCGGTCGCCGGCGAGGTGCAGATCCGCATGGAAGCTGCGGGCATGTGCCACTCCGACCACCACATCGTCACCGGTGCGACGCCGATGCCGTCCTACCCGGTCATGGGTGGACACGAGGGCTCCGGCGTCATCACCAAGGTCGGTGCGGGCGTCACGGGCCTCGAGGTCGGCGACCACGTCGTGCTGTCGTTCATCCCGGCCTGCGGTCGCTGTCCGTCCTGTGCCGAGGGCCACTCCAACCTGTGTGATCTCGGCATGGGGCTGCTGCAGGGGCAGGCCATCTCCGACGGCACCTACCGCATCCAGGCCCGCGGGGAGAACGTCATCCCGATGTGCCTGCTCGGCACGTTCTCGCCGTACATGACGGTCCACGAGTCGTCCGTCGTCAAGATCGACAAGGACATCCCGTTCGAGCTCGCGGCCCTCGTCGGCTGCGGTGTCCCGACCGGGTGGGGCTCGGCCACTCATGTCGCCGACATCAAGACCGGGGACTCGGTCGCGATCATCGGTGTCGGTGGCGTCGGCCTGAGTGCCCTGCAGGGTGCGGTCGCGTCCGGTGCCCGCCACGTATTCGCGATCGACCCGGTGCCGTTCAAGCGTGAGCAGGCCCTCAAGTTCGGCGCCACCCACGCCTTCGCCTCGATGGAGGAGGCGATCGTCCCGATCATGGAGATCACGTGGGGCCGCATGTGCCAGACGACGATCATCACCGTCGGTGAGATGCGCGGCGAGTACATCGACCCCGCACTGACGCTCACCGCGAAGAACGGGCGCTGCGTCGTCACCGCGATGGGCCACATGGCCGACATGGACGTCAAGCTCAACTCGTTCCTGTTCGCGATGCTCCAGAAGGACCTGCAGGGCAACATCTTCGGTGGCTGCAACGCCCGCGTCGACATCCCGAACCTGCTCAACCTGTACCGGGCGGGCCTGCTCAACCTCGAGGACATGGTCACCCGCACCTACTCGCTCGAACAGGTCAACGAGGGCTACCAGGACATGCTCGACGGCAAGAACCTGCGCGGCGTCATCCGCTACACCGAAGCCGACTGGTAGATCGACCCGAACGGACCCCGCCTAGTCTGATCGGGTGCAGACTCTCGATCGGATCGGGCAATGGCCGGTGGACAATGCCTCGGCCGCCGTCGTCTACGACGGCGGCCGAGGCATTGCTCGTGCCGGGGACAGTCGGCGGGTGTATCCGCTGGCGTCGGTGACGAAACCGCTGTGCGCCTACGCCGCGCTCGTCGCCGTCGAGGAAGGGGCGATCGATCTCGATCAGCCCGCCGGACCTCCCGGCGCCACGGTGCGACACCTGCTGGCGCACGCGTCGGGCGTCGCCTTCGGTGACCGCGGCGTGCAGACGGCCCCCGGCGTCAAGCGCATCTACTCGAGCGCCGGATTCGAGATCCTCGCCGACCTCATCGCCGACGAGACCGGAATCGTGTTCGCCGACTACCTCGCCGACGCCGTCTTCGTGCCGCTCGGCATGCGCGACGCCGCCCTCGTCGGACCGGCCGGGCACGGCGCGCAGGCAAGTCTCGACGACCTCGCCGCATTCGCCGCCGAACTGCTCCGGCCCACCCTGATCTCACCGCAGACCCACGCCGAGGCCACCCGAGTCCAGTTCCCGGGGCTGGCGGGCCTGCTCCCCGGCTACGGCACGCAACGCCCCAACGACTGGGGTCTCGGCTTCGAGATCCGCGACGGCAAACACCCGCACTGGACCGGCGCCGGCAACTCCCCGGCCACCTACGGGCACTTCGGCCAGTCCGGGACGTTCCTGTGGGTGGATCCGCAGGTGGACGCGGCCTGCATCGTCCTCACCGACCGCGACTTCGGGGACTGGGCGAAACCACTGTGGACCGAGCTCGGCGACGGTGTACTCGACGAACTCCGCCGTCCCTGACCGGCCACTTTCGCTCTACCACTGGCGTAACAGGGGTAACACAGGCACACTGATCATCGGTGTGTTGCAGTGTTGTACATCACACGGCGCGCATCGGTCCGTGCTCCGCACGAGGTCGTTGGGGAAGACGTCCCTCGTCGAAGCCGGAGGTGCTGTAGTGCGTTCGTTGAACCAGTTCGCGGATGTGACGACCGGAGTGATCTACGTCCACTCGTCGCCCGCGGCCCTGTGCCCGCACATCGACTGGGCGCTGACGTCGATCCTCGGCGCCCGCCCCGGTTGGCGCTGGTCTGCGCAACCGGCCGCCGGTGGCACACTGCGAGCAACACTCGACTGGGAGGACGCTGTCGGTACCGGCGCCCGGATCGCCGAAGCCCTGCGGGCCTGGCCGCTGCTGTACTTCGAGGTCACCGAGGACGCCAGCACCGGTGTCGACGGCGAACGCTTCAGTCACGCCCCCGGGCTGGGCATGTGGCGGGGGAACACGAGCGCCAACGGCGACGTCGTCGTGGGGGAGATGCGGTTGCGTGCGCTCCTCGCGCGGGGCACCGACAGCGTCACGGCAGCCCTCGAACACGCACTCGGCACTGCATGGGACGACGTCCTCGAACCGTTGCGCTGCGGCAGCGGAGCCGCCGTGACCTGGCTGCGCCGCGACGTCGGCTGAACGGCCCCCGGCGCCGGGGGCCGGACCCTCGGGGCCGGGAGCCGGGGATCAGACCATCAGCTTCGCCCGAAGCGTCTCGAGTGTCGCGTCGGACAGGCCGAGCCCGTCGGTGAGGTAGCGGTCGACGCTCCCGAACTGGGCGTCGATCGCATCGAAGCCGGCGGTGAGGAACTCGGGGGAGACGCCCATCAGGACCCGCATCGCCGCACCGGCCTGCTCGCCCTTCGCGGCCGTGACTGCGGCGGCCTTCGCATCGATCGACGCCTTCGAGTACTCGTTCGTCGACAGGTAGTTCTCCATCACGGTGTCCCGGTCGACCCCGGCGATCGTCAGGAGCATCGCACTCGTCCAGCCCGCCCGATCCTTACCGGCGGTGCAGTGGAACAACTGCGGGCCGTCGGTGGCCGCCATCTCCGTCAGCAACGCACCGAATCGGTCGCGCATCGCCGGATTCGTCACGAACTGCCGGTTGGCGTCGACGAGCACTGCCGCAGCACTCTCGGGTGTGGACAGATCGACGGACGCGGCGACCGCACCACTGGAGGTGTCCCCCACGATATCGACGTTCGTGTACTCGGCGCCGGCCGGAACCCGATCCGGGTCCTTCTCGATCTCCGCGGTGGTCCGCAGATCGAATACCCGGGCGATACCGAGCGTGTCCAGCACGGCGGCGTCCGCATCATCGGTGGTCAGCGCATTGGACCGGTAGAACACGCCCGCACGGACGCGATGTCCGTCGGCCGTGGTGTAGCCGCCGTCCGGTCCGGCGAGATCGCGGAAGTTGTCGATCGAGGCGAGCCGGGGCGTGGGTGCGGCCGCGTATGCCGTCGTCGTGGCGGACACCGCCGGAGTGTCCGGGACGTCGGCCGTCGACCGGCTGCATCCGGTGAGGACGACGGTCAGGGCGGCAGCGACACCGACGACGGCGAGGCGAGGGTTCACGAAAACTCCTTCGAGCGATCACAACGGGGTCAGGGGATCGTGGACGAAGGAACTGACGGAAACGTGTCGGGGCGGTGAACGGACGAGGGCTCACTCCACCGGGCGGTGGAGTGAGCCCTCGGGGTCCGGAGAACAGGGACCGTTACAGCGGAATGTTCTTGTGCCGTCCGCGATTCGCGGGCGCTGCCGCGAGGGCGGCGGTGATGACGCTGCGGGTCTTCGCCGGATCGATCGTCTCGTCGACGACACCGATCGAGATGGCCCGTCCGACACCACCGGCGATGGCCTCGTGCTCGGCGGCGAGCTGCTCGTGCAGGGCCTCGCGCTCCTCCTCCGGGGCGGCCGCGAGAGTCCGCTTGTGGAGGATGCCGACGGCAGCCTTGGCGCCCATGACCGCGACCTCCGAGTCGGGCCACGCGTACACGGCGGTGGCACCGAGCGCCCGCGAGTTCATCGCGATGTAGGCGCCGCCGTAGATCTTGCGGGTCACGAGCGTGACGCGGGGGACCGTGGCCTCGGCGAACGCGTGCAGCAGCTTCGCGCCGCGGCGGACGACACCCTCCCACTCCATGCTGACACCCGGCAGGTAGCCGGGAACGTCGACGATGACGACCAGCGGAATACCGAACGCGTCGCACAGGCGCACGAACCGGGCCGACTTCTCGGCGCTCTCCGAGTTGAGGCAGCCACCCAGACGCAGCGGATTGTTGGCGATGACACCGACGGTGCGGCCACCGAGACGGCCCAACCCGGTCACGATGCTGCGGGCCCAGCCGGCCTGGAACTCTTCGAAGCTCGACTCGCCCTCGACGTTGTCGAGGAACTCGTGGACGATCGGGCGGACGTCGTAGGCGCGCTTGGCCGACGCGGGCATCAGGGCCCGCAGATCGGTGTCGCCGTGCTCGGCGGCGGCCTGATCGAACGTGCCCTGCTCGCTGAACATCGACACCAGGCGGCGGGCGCGGTGGTAGGCGTCGTCCTCGTCGCGGGCGATGACGTGCGCGACACCGGACTTCTTGCCGTGCGTATCGGGGCCACCGAGGGTGGCCATGTCGACCTGCTCACCGGTGACGGACTTGACCACGTCGGGGCCGGTGACGAACACGCGCCCCTCGGGCGCCATGATCACGACGTCGGTGAGGGCGGGACCGTAGGCGGCGCCGCCGGCGGCGAACCCGAGGACGACGGAGATCTGGGGGACGAGACCGGAGGCGCGGACCATGGCCTCGAAGACCAGTCCGACGGCGTGCAGGGCCTCGACGCCCTCGGCGAGCCGGGCGCCGCCGGAATGCCACAGGCCGACGACCGGGGCTTCCTCGGCGATGGCGGTGTCGATGGCGGTGACGATGTGCTTGCAGCCGTCGACGCCCATCGCGCCGCCCATGACGGTGGCGTCGGAGCAGTAGGCGACGGTGCGGACACCGTCGATCTCGCCGGTGGCGGCGAGGACACCGGACTTGTCACGCTCGTGCAGCAGGGTGACGGTGCCGGCGTCGAACAGATTCGCGAGCCGGGTGAGCGGATCACGCGGATCGCTGGTTGCTTCGGAAGGCGTCGCGGGAGCCGTGACGGTCATCGTGTTCTCCTTGAACGAGGGCCCGCGCGGGGCGAGATTTCGGGGTGGGGACTCCGGGTGCGGAGCCCCCACCCGACGATCGAATGGGTCGGGCCGGTTATGCGCGACCGAAGGCGAGCGCGACGTTGTGCCCACCGAAACCGAACGAATTGTTGATCGCGAAATCGATGTCGCCGTAACGGGGTTGACCCTTCACGACGTCCAGATCGATCTCCGGATCCTGATTGTCGAGATTGAGCGTGGGGGGAATGACACCCTCACGCACACTCAGGACCGTGAGCACAGCCTCGAGGGCGCCGACGGCACCGATCGAGTGGCCCAGTGCCGACTTCGGCGCATACACCGCGGGATGCGTACCGACCGCGGCCTTGATGGCTGCGGCCTCGGCGAGGTCGCCGATCGGGGTCGCCGTCGCATGCGCGTTGATGTGCTTGATGTCGGACTTGGTGAGACCTGCGGTCTCGATGGCCCGGGTCATGGCGCGCCCCGCCCCGGTCCCCTCCGGGTCTGGCGCCACGATGTGGAAACCGTCCGAGGTGATCCCGGCGCCCAGCAGGCGGGCGTGGATCGTCGCCCCACGCGCCTTGGCATGCTCCTCGGTTTCGAGAACCATGAGGGCACCGGCCTCACCGAAGACGAATCCGTCCCGGTCCTTGTCGAAGGGGCGCGAGGCCGCCTTCGGGTCGTCGTTGCGGGTACTGAGCGCGCGCATCATGGCGAAGCTCGCGATCGGAATGGCGCCGATGTTTCCTTCGACGCCGCCCGTGACGACGATGTCCGCGTCGCCCAACGCGATCATGCGGTACGCATGCGCGATGGCCTCCGACCCGGACGAACACGCCGATACCGGCGTGATGACACCGGCGCGGGCGCCGAGCTCGAGTCCCACGGTGGCCGACGGACCGTTCGGCATCACCATCTGGACCGCGAACGGCGACACCTTGCGGTAACCGCCCTCCTCGAGCTTCTTCGACGCGTCGATGAGAGCCTCACCGCCGCCGATTCCGGTGCCGATGACAACCCCGAGACGATCCTTGTCGACCTCGGGGTTGCCGGCGTTCTGCCAGACCTGCCGACCCATCACGAGAGCGAGTCGCTCCACGAAACTCATCCGGCGGATCTCGACCCGGCTCAGTGCGTCGTCGAACGGGACCTTCAATTGGCCACCGAAACGCACCGGCAGATCGAACTCCTCGACGAACGAGCCGTGGAGAACGTCGATACCGCTCTCGCCGGCCAGCAGGCCCTTCCACGTGCCATCCACATCTCCAGCGACCGACGTCGTGGCCGCGAGGCCGGTGACGACGATGTTGGGAATCCTCCCTCGGGTAGAAGCGGAAGTCACGGGTGGCCTACTCGTTGTCGTTCTTCGCGGCGTCGAGCTTGGCCTTGGCAGCTTCGGCGGCGTCGCCGCCCTCGGCCTCGAGCTTCTGGATGTAGGAGACCGCATCGCCGACGGTGCGCAGCCCGGCCAGGTCCTCGTCCGGGATCTTCACGCCGTACTTGTCCTCGGTCTGCACCGCGATCTCGACCATCGACAGCGAGTCGATGTCCAGGTCGTCGACGAACGACTTGTCGATCGTCACCTCGGACGGCTCGATGCCGGTGACCTCTTCGATGATCTCGGCGAGGCCGGAGATGATGTCTTCCTGGTTGGTTGCCACTGGGTGGTTCCCCTTCTTCCTTCTCAGATGAATTCCGTCAGTGCGGAAAGATGGTCGGATTCCTTGAGCGCGACGGTCGGTGTGCCGCGCATCTCGCGCTTGGCGATCCCGATCAGGGTGCCGGCGGGAGGGAGCTCCGCGATTGCCGTGACCTGTGCGTCCCGCAGGCTCGCGGTACACAGGTCCCAGCGCACAGGTCGGGTCACCTGTGCGGCCAGCTTGGACAGGGCGTCCGCGCCGGAGGTCACCGGCGCGCCGTCCGAGTTGGAGAGTAGCGGTCGGATCGGATTCCGGGGCGTGATCCGGGACGCGGCCTCGGCGACCGCGTCCTGGGCCGGTGCCATGAACCGGGTGTGGAATGCCCCCGCCACCGGAAGCGCCCGCACGCGGGCCTTCTCCGGTGGGGCCGCGGCGAGCTGCTCGAGCGCGTCGAGCCGTCCGGCCGCGACGATCTGACCGGCCGCGTTGCGGTTGGCCGGGGTGAGATCGAGCTCCTCGAGCCGGGCGAGGACGGCATCCTCGTCGCCCCCGAGGACCGCGGACATACCGGTGGGTTCGAGCGCACACGCCTTCGCCATCTCACTGCCGCGGATCGCGGCGAGCCGCACCGCGTCGTCGGCCGAGAGGACCCCGGCCACGGCTGCGGCCGCGAGTTCACCGACCGAATGGCCGGCGACGATGGTGTCGGCGGGGACGAGTCCCCGGCGCTCGAGCTCCTCGTAGGCGAGGAGAGCGGACGCCACCACGAGCGGCTGGGTCACGGCGGTGTCCGTGATCTCCTCGGCCGTGGCGGTGGTGCCCAGACGCACGAGGTCGAGGCCGGCGGCCTTCGACCACAGTGCGACGCGATCGTGTGCGCCCGGCAGGTCCAGCCAGGGGCTGAGCATGCCGGGAGTTTGTGAGCCCTGACCCGGGGCGAGCAACGAAATCACGCCCTCCAGGGAACACCGTCGCCGCCCGTGCCGGAGATGTTGTCACTCATGAAACCTGGACACGTGTTTTGTAGGTTTTCTACAAAATTCCACGTCGGAGGACGGCATCGAAGTCGGGCACCTCCGCGTTACGGTTCAATGTTCCGAAATGCGAATTTAGTTACAGATGTGTCGGAAGTCGGTCTTTGAACGTGCGTTTGGGCAAGTCGGCTGACGGTCGCTGCGACGCGCAACACATACGCGTCGCGCGGGTCGGTCGGATCACGTCCGGTGATTTCCGAAATTCGCTTCAGCCGGTACCGGACCGTATTTGGATGAACAAACAGCTGACGAGCGCACGACTCGATGGCCCCGCCGGAGTCCAGATACGTGTCGAGGGTCTCGGCGAGAGCCGTGCCGGACAGCGACAGCGGACGAATCAAGCGTTCGTTCAGGGCCTCGACGGCGGCAGCGTCCCCGAGCAGGGCCCGCTCGGGTAGCAGATCCACCGCGAACACCGGGCGCGGCGCGCCCCGCCACCCCGCGACGGCGTCCATCCCCGCCAGCGCCTCCACCGCGCTCGAGTGCGCCGCACGCAGGCTCGGTGTCGTCGGCCCGATCACGACCGGTCCGTCGGAGAAACTCGCCGTCAGCTCGGTCATGAACTCGTGGGCCTGCCTACTGCCGACGAGTTCGCCGCTGACCACCAGCACCAGTCGCTCGCCCTGGACCACCGCCAGCGCCGCCCGATCGTGCCGGCGCGCCGTCGTGTGCACGGTGCCGATCACCGCGACGCTCTCCTCGGGTGGGGGAGTGCCGACGATCACCGTCGCGGGAGCCGCCGCGTTCCAGTTCAGTGTGGCGGCCCGGGACTGCAGATCGGTGCCGGTGTCGCCGCGCACCACGGCGTCGACGACCAGTGCCTCGAGCCGGGTGTCCCACGCGCCGCGGGACTCGGCGGCACTCGCGTACACCGCCGCCGCCGCGAACCCCAGCTCGCGGCCGTACCGCAGGATGGACTCGGTCAGGGCCACGAGCTGGCGGTCGTTGCGGGCGAGCGCGGGCAACCGCTGCTCGAAGAACTCCATCGCCACCCGCACCATGTCGACGGTCTGCCGCAACGTCAGCCGGCGCGCCAGATCCTGCGGGATCACCTGGAACGCGTCGATGCTGAACCGGATGTCGGCATCCGAATCGGTCAGCCATTCGAGGAAGCTCACCACCGACCGCTGCACGATCATCTGCACGCTGGCCCGCTGCTCGGCATCGAGGTCGGCGAAGAACGGCAACTCGTCCTGCATCGAGGCGATCGCCTCGGTGGACAGCCGACCCGAGAACTGCTTGACCCGGCGCAGCAGGGCATCGGGCAGTGAGTCCCGGCTCGGACGCCCCGAGACGTTCGGGGGCGGCGGCTGATAGCGCATCCGCCGGGGAGCGGGCGCCGGCGTGGAGGTCGGAGCGGGCGCCGGGCCGGGCGTCGGATCCGGGGGATCCGGCTGTTCGGTGGACATGGAGAGGAACATACGCCGCAGACGGACGGACGCCCGCCGTCGGCACGACGGTCCGTGGACCGTGCCGACGACGGGCGTCCGAGGAACGCTCCGTCTACCGGGTGCGCTGCCTACCGGTTACGCGACACCGGGATCCGAGGTCTGCTCGGGGGCGGCGTCGACGTCGTCGATCCGGTAGCGGGCCGCCGCCTCGGCGGCAACCGACCGGTCGAGCTTGCCGTCCTTCGCGAGCCCGGACAGGACCGCGACCACGATCGACTCGGCGTCGACGTTGAAGAACCGGCGGGCCGCCGGACGGGTGTCGGAGAAACCGAAACCGTCGGTGCCGAGCGTCGTGTAGGTGCCGGGCACCCACTGCCGGATCTGGTCCGGGACGGCCCGCATCCAGTCGGACGCGGCGACGAACGGGCCCTCGGTGCCGGCCAGCGCCTGCGCGATGTACGGCTGCGGCGCGTCCTCGCCGGGCTTGTGCAGGGCGAGCCGCTCGCACTCGACGCCGTCGCGGCGCAGTTCGCCCCACGACGTCACCGACCACACGTCCGCGGCGACGCCCCACTCGGCGGCGAGCATCTCCTGCGCGTTCACCGCGGCGGGCATGGTGACACCCGACGCCAGGATCTGCGCCTTCGGCCCGGTGTTCTCGGCCCGCTTGTACAGGTAGATGCCCTTGAGCAGGCCCTCGACGTCCAGGTCCTCCGGCTGCGCGGGCTGCACGTACGGCTCGTTGTAGATGGTGAGGTAGTAGAAGACGTTCTCGCCACCGAACCCGGCCTCGCCGGGGGTGCCGCCGAACATGCGGCGCAGGCCGTCCTTGAAGATGTGCGCGATCTCGTACGAGAACGCCGGATCGTAGGTGACGGCCGCCGGGTTCGTCGACGCCAGCAGCAGCGAATGACCGTCGGCGTGCTGCAGGCCCTCACCGGTGAGGGTGGTGCGGCCGGCGGTCGCACCGAGCACGAATCCGCGGGTCATCTGGTCGGCGGCCGCCCACAGGCTGTCGCCGGTCCGCTGGAACCCGAACATCGAGTAGAAGATGTACACCGGGATCATCGGCAGGCCGTGCGTCGCGTACGACGTGCCGACCGCGGTGAACGACGCCGCCGAACCGGCCTCGTTGATGCCCTCGTGCAGGATCTGGCCGACTTCGCTCTCCTTGTAGGCGAGCATCAGTTCGGCGTCGACCGACGTGTACAGCTGACCGTTGCGGTTGTAGATCTTCAGCGACGGGAACCACGAGTCCATGCCGAACGTGCGGGCCTCGTCGGGAATGATCGGCACGATGTGCGGGCCGACCTCCTTGTCCCGCAACAGTTCCTTGAGTACGCGGACCGTCGCCATCGTGGTGGCGACCTCCTGCTTGCCGGACCCCTTGAGGACCGGGGCGTACACCTTGTCGTCCGGCACGGTCAGCGGGGCGGCGTCGGTGTTGCGCGACGGCAGGAACCCGCCGAGGGCCGTACGGCGGTCGAGCATGTACCGGATCTCCGGCGCGTCCGGGCCCGGGTGGTAGTACGGGGGCAGGTACGGATCCTTCTCGAGCTCCGCGTCGGAGATCGGGATGCGCTGGATGTCGCGGAACCGCTTGAGATCGTCGAGGGTGAGCTTCTTCATCTGGTGGGTCGCGTTGCGGCCCTCGAAGTGCTTGCCCAGGGTGTAGCCCTTGATGGTCTTCGCGAGGATCACCGTCGGCTGGCCCTTGTGCGCCATCGCGGCCGCGTACGCGGCATGCACCTTGCGGTAGTCGTGGCCGCCGCGCTTGAGGTTCCAGATCTCCTGGTCGGTCATGTCGGCGACCAGAGCCTTGGTCCGCGGGTCGCGGCCGAAGAAGTGCTCGCGCACGAACGCGCCGTCGTTGGCCTTGTACGTCTGGTAGTCGCCGTCCGGCGTCGCGTTCATCAGGTTGACGAGCGCGCCGTCCTTGTCGGCGTGCAGCAGGGCGTCCCACTCGCGGCCCCACACGACCTTGATGACGTTCCAGCCGGCGCCCCGGAAGAACGACTCCAGTTCCTGGATGATCTTGCCGTTGCCGCGGACCGGGCCGTCGAGACGCTGCAGGTTGCAGTTGACGACGAACGTCAGGTTGTCGAGGCCCTCGGTGGCCGCGACGTGCGCGAGACCCCGCGACTCCGGCTCGTCCATCTCGCCGTCGCCGAGGAACGCCCACACGTGCTGCTGCGACGTGTCCTTGAGGCCGCGGTCGTGCAGGTAGTGGTTGAAACGGGCCTGGTAGATGGCGTTCATCGGGCCGAGGCCCATCGACACCGTCGGGAACTCCCAGAAGTCGGGGAGCAGACGCGGATGCGGGTACGACGGCAGGCCGCCGCCCTTCTTCGCGTGGCTGGCCTCCTGCCGGAAACCGTCGAGCTGGTCGGGGCCGATCCGGCCCTCGAGGAACGCACGGGCGTAGATGCCCGGCGATGCGTGACCCTGCACGAAGATGTGGTCGCCGCCGCCCGGATGATCCTTGCCGCGGAAGAAGTGGTTGAAGCCCACCTCGTACAGGGCGGCGGACGACGCGTACGTCGAGATGTGGCCGCCGACGCCGACTCCGGGACGCTGCGCGCGATGCACCATGATCGCGGCGTTCCAGCGGATCCACGCGCGGTAGCGGCGCTCGACCTCCTCGTCACCGGGGAACCACGGCTCGTTCTCGGTGGGGATCGTGTTGACGTAGTCGGTGGAGGTGAGGGCGGGAATCGACACGTGCCGCTCACCGGCGCGTTCGAGCAGACGCAGCATCAGGTAGCGGGCACGGGAGTCTCCGGCCCGGTCGAGCAGACCGTCGAACGATTCGAGCCATTCGCTGGTCTCGTCCGGATCGATGTCCGGCAGATAGGACGCCACCCCCTCGCGAATGACGCGAACCCGGCCGTCGGTGCCGGGAGCTGCGGGTGACGTGGACCCTCCGGTGACGCCTGTGGTGTCGGCGTTCGGTGAAGACGCGGGCCCTTGGATCAGGTCTGACAAGGTGTGCTCCTCATTGTGGTGGGGACGCTCGGTTGTCGCATCCACTCCATCCGGACGGTCCTTGGTCGGGGCCGGCCCGGTTTCCATACGAATATGGCGCAGCCCTCATCTTCCCCCATCCGCAGTGCCGGGGCACCCCGGCTCCCGGCTTCCCTTCCCGGCGCGTCGAAACCCTGATCGGGCGTCCGCATTTGTCCTGATCAGCAGGGTTTGCTCGGTCTCGGTTCGGCTTTCTCGAAATTTTCACGGTCGTCGGCTTGCATGAACGGCTCCGACCATGTTCGCTTTCCACTATTGATCGACGCACGCTCGATCCCGACCGGGATGCGCGACGACGACCGGACGACGTGCCGGACGGACACGAGCACCACGAACTCGAGGAGGACACCACCGTGGTCGCCGCGGCCGACGCCCAGAACTACGCCCAGAAGCTCGGCATCATCCACGACATGGTGGTTCAGGAACTGGGGTGGGACGACGACACCGACGACGCGCTACGCGCCGTTGTCGAAGAGGCCATCGGTGGAGAGATGGTCGACGAGGATTCCGACGAGGTCGTGGACGTCGTGCTGCTGTGGTGGCGCGACGGCGACGGCGACCTGGTCGACGCACTGATGGACGCGATCGGTCCGCTGTCCGACGACGGTTTCGTGTGGGTCCTCACCCCCAAGACAGGTCAGCCCGGGCACGTCGAGCCGAGCGAGATCGCCGAGTCGGCGCCGACCGCCGGCCTCACGCAGACCTCGGCCGCGAACCTGGGGGCCTGGAGCGGCAGCCGCCTGGTCCAGCCCAAGGCCCGCGCACCCAAGCGCTGATCCTCCATCCCCCGATCGTCAGGACGACACATGCCTCTCGAAGTGGGCGCCACCGCGCCCGATTTCACCCTCAAGGATCAGAACAACCAGGAAGTCACGCTGTCCGACTTCCGCGGCAAGAAGAACGTGCTGCTGGTCTTCTACCCGCTCGCCTTCACCGGCGTGTGCCAGGGCGAACTGTGCCGGGTACGCGACGAACTCCCCAAGTTCCAGAACGACGACGCCGAAATCCTCGCGATCTCCGTCGGCCCGTCGCCCACCCACAAGATCTGGGCGGCCGAACAGGGGTACACGTTCCCGCTGCTGTCCGACTTCTGGCCGCACGGTGCCGTCGCGCAGGCGTACGGCGTCTTCAACGACGACTTCGGCTTCGCCAACCGCGGCACGTTCGCGATCGACAAGGACGGCATCATCCGGTTCGCGGAGATGAACGGCCCCGGCGAGCCCCGTGACCAGGGAGCTTGGGAGAACGCGCTCACCGCGCTACAGTCCTGAGGCGATTCCGGCGGCGTCCGCCGCCGGAATTCGGGCGTGTAGCTCAGTGGTAGAGCTCTGGTTTTACACACCAGCGGTCGGGGGTTCGAAACCCTCCGCGCCCACCCACGTACCCTTCCCCGGTGCACAGTCCGACCCGCGGAGCCGGTCCCGGCAGCGATCCCACCACTGCCCGGCAACTCGGCGAGTTGGGTGTCCTGTTGCTCGACGCCGGACTGTCGGTCACCGATGTCCGCGCCTCCCTGGAATCGGTGCCGGCCGCGGGCCGGCGTGGCGGCGGTGACCTGGCGTTCGCCGTTCTGCCCGATTCGGTCATCGTCACCGACGACACCGGGGCGGTGACGATGCTGCGTTCCGGCGGGGCCGGGCTGTCGTTCCGTCAGGCCGCGCACGCCAGCAGGCTGCTCCACCACATCGTCGCGGCGGCGGTCCCGCTGTCGCAGTTGCCCGCGCGCATCGCGCAGGTGCGGGCGATGACCCGTCCGTACCCGTTGACGTCCTGGGCGGTGGGCAGTGCACTCATCGCCGGAGGACTGGCCCTGGTGTTCCGGTGCCCGTGGTGGTCGATCCTCGCCGCGGCCGCGGTCGGTGCGCTCGTCGGCGTGGTCACCTCGATCCTGGACCGGGCGCGGGACGGTGTCGCGATCGTGCCGTTCGTCTCCGCATTCCTGTCCACCGTGCTCGTCGGTGTCGTGGGCACCGTCCTCGACCTGGGGCCGGTGCCCCTGTTCGCGGTGTGCGCGCCCGTCGCGATCCTGGTGCCGGGTGCGGTGATCACCAACGCGCTGCTGGAGTTGACGTCCACCGACATCGTGACCGGATCCTCGCGACTGCTCTACGGCCTGATCATGCTCGGGTTCATGACGGCCGGGATCACCGCCGGCGCGCAGGTGACGGGTCTGCGGATCGACCCGGACTCCGCTGCCCTGCTCGGCGAGATCGGGTCGGTCGACGGCACCGGCGGCTGGCTCGCGTTGCCGCCGCTGTGGATGTCCTGGGTCGGTGTCGTGGTGCTCGCACTCGGGATCGGTGTCGCGTTCGGTGCAGGCCTCCGGCTCACCCTGCTGGGCGTGGCCGTCATGACGGGAACCTACGCGGTCCTCGTCGGGGCCACCCCACTGATCGGCGGCGTCGCCGCGACCGGACTGGCCGCCGGTGTCCTGTTCGTCACCGCCCGGATCCTCGAGAACCTGACCGTTGCCGTCCCGGCCACGGTCTCGTTCCAGCCGGCGTTCCTGCTGCTGGTGCCCGGCACCGTCGGTCTCGTGGCACTCGCCGCGTTCGACGCCGCCGCCCTGCACAGCACTCCGGCAACATTCGTCAGCCTGTGTATCGGTACCAAGATCGGTGCGCTGGCCGCAGAGGTCGTCGTGCGCCCCCGCCGGCCACAGGCCGGGCCCGCCGCCACACCCTAGACGGCGGCGTCCTTGCGTTTACTGCGTTTCCCGTGGTTCGTCGCTGCGGGGCGGGTGCGGGCCATCTCGCGTCGCAGGCTGTCCATCAGTTCGGGGGAGCGGAGCAGGAAGCTCGCCTCCTGTAGTGCGGCGTACCGCTCACTGGAGATCAGGACCGCCGCGCCGCGTCTGCCGACGATCTCGACCGCAACGGTGTCGTCGTTGACCGCGCGGACGAGGGAGCCCAACCGTTTGCGTGCGTTCTTCACCGTCGTCGTCGGCACTTCCGGCGACTCCCTTCGTCGTGGAAACCACACCTCGTAGTGCTGTCCTCGGGCATCCTCGCACCCGCGGCGCCGATCCGGGTGGCAGGCGAGGGAGAAAACTGCCGCGCCGCCACCGTTCGCGGCGATACTGGAGTCCCGTCCCCGCAACGAACGGACGTCCCGCGTGAACGACGAGTACGTCGATCCGACGGCGATCGACATCGACCTCGACCCGATGCGGCGGCATCTGGTCGGTATCACCGCGCACGGGCACCTGCCGTTCGACGTTCCCGTGGTCAGCGAGATCGCACACAACCTGTGGCAGGGCGGTTGCCGGGACGGGCTGATCCTGCCGAGTTTCGTCACCCATCTGGTCTCCCTGTATCCGTGGGAGCAGTACGACATCCGGCACGCCGTCGACTCCGAGGTGTACGTGCGCATGTACGACAGCGTGGAGCAGGGATTCGAGCAGGTCGACGCGCTCGCCTCGTGGGTCAACGTGTGCCGGGAGACCGGGCCGGTGCTGGTGCACTGCCAGGTCGGGCTCAACCGGTCGAGCCTGGTCGCGGCCCGGGCGATGGTGCTGTCGGGGGAGGCGGACCCGGCGGGGGCGATCGCACTGCTGCGGCTGCGGCGATCCCCGGCCTGCCTGTGCAACGAGACGTTCGAGGCGTGGCTGCTGTCGGAGCAGGTGGACGACGACCAGTAGGGTCGGAGCGTTCCGAAAGTCACGAATATGGGGGAAGCCTGTTCGCATGCTCGTCGTGATCGCTCTACTCGTCCTGTTGGTGCTCGTGGTGGTCGCGGTGGTGATCGTCCGCGCCGAGCGGTCCGCTGCCGCCTCCCGGAGGCCCCGCCGCGTCGACCCGCTCGCCGACTACCCGGAGGTGTACGACCCGCACCGGATCGGTGTCGGCGACATCGTCACGTACGCCGGTATCGACCATGTCGTGCGCGGCACCATCGTCCTCGACGACGAGGGCTACCGGTGGCACGAACACCTCCTCGACGGGTCCACCGGGCGGCGCTGGCTCACCGTCGAGGACGACGAGGGCGAACTCGAACTGACGCTGTGGATGCGGCGTGAGGGCACCGGCCTCGAGCCCGGCGGCGACGTCGTCCTCGACGACCGCGTCTACCGGAAGATCGAGTCCGGTTCGGCCCGGTTCACCGCCGAGGGCACGACGGGTACCGCCCCGACCGGATCGATGGACTATGTCGACTACGCGACCGCCGACGGCACCGGACTGCTCGGCTTCGAGCGGTGGACGCGGTCGTCGTCGTGGGAGGTCTCCACCGGCCGCGCCGTCACCCGTGGTGAACTGAACGTCATCCACTCCGGTCCCGTGCAGTGAGCGTCCACGTACTCGACGTGGTGCCCACCGACATCTCCGCCGATGCGCTCGGGCTGCTGCTGGACGCCCCGGCCCCCGACACCCTCGCCGACCTGCGGCTGTCGGATCCGGTCGCCGGGACCGTCGTCCTCGGGGTGCTCGGGGCCTCGCACGTCGTCGTCGCCGACGCCGACGGCACCCGGTTCACCGAACAGGTGTCGTGCGACGCCGTCCGGTCCGGGGGCCGCGCACTGCCGGAAACCGAAGAGCGGCACGGCTATCGGTTCTCGTCCCGTGTCGAACGGGTGAGCGGGACCGAACTGCGGAAACGGGCCCGTGACCTGCGTGACCGGGCCACCGCAGCGGACTGGGTGTGCGCGGGCTTCCCCGGCCACCCGGACGCCCTGACCGTCCTCACCGCGACCGCGTACTCCGGCGAATGGCGTTGGCGCACCTGGCACCTGTATCCCGGGGGCGACAGCGGCACCGTCGTCACGACCGAGAGCAGGTGGCGGCCGTGAGGCGCGCGGCCCTCGCATCGATGCTGGTGGTCGTGGCCGCTGTGCTGGCCGGCTGCGGCGGCAGCGTCCGCGAGCACCTCGGCGACCGGTTCGAGCACCGTTCGACGTCGGGCAGCGTCGTCACCTACCACTCGAAGGATCCGGTGGGCACCACCGTTTCCCGCATCGTGGCGGACGACGAACCGTCCGCCCGCCGCGCCGACGGCAACAACGAATACCTGCGCTACCCCGACGACATCGTCACCGTCGGACCGGCCGCAGGCGGCGGCAGCACCGTCACCGTCGAGGACCTGGGCCGCTACAACGGCGGGCACTTCACCTACCTCGGACCCGGGTTCAGTCCCGGCTCGCCCGCCGCCGGCAACGTCTCCGGCGGATCGGGATCCGCGAAATGATCACCCCCACACAGTTTTCCGGGAGCACACACATGACCGTCACGAACCTCGCCGTGACCACCGAGATGGGATCCGTCCACGTGGGGCCGATGGTCGGCGGGGTCGCCGCGACCCTCGCGTTCTTCGCCGTCGGTATCGCCGTGCTCACCGCCGGCTTCGCGATGCTCGACGCCCTCACCCCGGGCAACCTGCGCCGACAGGTGTACGTCGAGAAGAACCCCAACGCGGCGATCCTGTTGGGCGCCAACCATCTCGCGCTCGCGATCGTCGTGATCACCGCGATCCTCACCAGCTCCGACGGCTTCGCACAGGGCATCGTCGACTCGCTCGTGTACGGCGTCGTCGGTGTCGTACTGCAGGCTGCGGCACTCGCGATCATGAACGTGCTGCTGCCCGGCCGGCTCGTCACCCTCGTCGGCGAGCCGCGGATGTGCGGTGCGGCCTGGGCCGTCGCGATCACCCTGTTCTCGGTGGGCCTGGTCAACGCCGCAGCACTGTCGTGATCCCGGCCGCCCCGGCCGTCCCGCGGGCGCTCGGCCGCCGCGCCCGGGTGGTGCTGCTCGCCGCGGTCGCGGCCTGCGCGGCGTGCGGCCTCGTCTACGAATTGGCGCTGCTGACCCTGTCGGCGAGCCTCACCGGCGGCGGCATCACCGAGACGTCGCTGATCGTTGCCGGCTACGTCGCCGCGCTCGGCCTCGGTGCGCTCGCCGCGAAACCGCTGCTGCGGCACGCCGGCCCGGCGTTCGTCGGCGTCGAGGTGGTGCTCGGGCTCGTCGGTGGCGTCAGCGCCGCCGCCCTGTACGTGTCGTTCACGTTCCTCGGCTCGTCGACCTGGGTGCTGGTCCTCGCGACCGCCGCGATCGGCATGCTCGTCGGCGCCGAGGTGCCGCTGCTCATGACGCTGCTGCAGACCGGACGCGGCGGTGACGCCGCCGACACCGGCAAGGTCCTCGCCAACCTCAACGCCGCCGACTACGCGGGCGCCCTCGTCGGCGGGCTGGCATGGCCGTTCCTGCTGCTGCCGGCGGCGGGCCTGATCCGCGGCACCGCCCTCACCGGCATGGTGAACCTGGCGGCCGCCGCGATCGCCGCACTGTTCCTGCTGCGCGGGCACCTGCGTCCGGCCGTCCGGGCCGTCGCCGTGCTCGCCCTGCTGCTGGCCGCCGCCCTGCTCGCCGTCCTCCTGGCCCGCTCGTCCGACATCGAGACCACGTCCCGGCAGCGGCTCTACCCCGACCCCGTCGTGTACGCGCAGCGGTCGCAGTACCAGGAGATCGTCGTCACCGAACGCGCCGGCGACGTGCGCCTCTACCTCGACGGCGATCTGCAGTTCTCGAGCCGTGACGAGCACCGCTACACCGAGTCCCTCGTGTACCCGGCGCTGGCCCGGGACCCGCAGCGGGTGCTGATCCTCGGCGGCGGCGACGGGCTCGCCGCCCGCGAGATACTGCGCCACGACAGCGTCCGGGAGATCGTGCAGGTGGAACTCGACCCGGCCGTCCTGGACGTCGCGAACACCCGGCTGCGCGGCCTCAACGGCGGTGCGCTCGAGGATCCCCGGGTCACCGTCGTCGTCGACGACGCGTTCCGCTGGCTGCGCGACGGCACGCACGGTGAGTTCGACGCGGTGATCGTCGACCTGCCCGACCCGGACACCCCGACGCTGGGGCGGCTGTACTCGACCGAGTTCTACGGTGTCGCGTCGACCGTGCTCGCGCCGGGCGGGCTGATGGTGGTGCAGGCGGGCAGCCCGTACTCGACGCCGGACGCGTTCTGGCGGACCGTCGGCACCGTCGAATCCGTCGGACTGGGGGTGACGCCGTACCACGTGCTGGTACCGAGTTTCGGGGACTGGGGGTATGCGCTGGCCCAGGTCGGGCCCGCCCCGGGGCTGTCGCTGTCACCGCATGCCGCGCCCCGCCGATTCCTCGACGAGGCCACCCTCGCCGCGGCCGGCGGATTCCCGCTGGACCGGCAGCGTCGCCTGCTCGCACCGTCGACGCTCGACCGCCCGCACATCGTCGACGACATGCGCCGCGGATTCGAACGCTGACCGGAACCGGTGGTACAACTGGGCGCGTGCTGCGCCCCACCCACCGACCGGCCCCTCGCCCCCATCCCACGGCCCGGGCGGCGGGACTGCTCCTCGGCTACGTCGCCGATCGGGTGTTCGGCGATCCTCGCCGGTTCCATCCGGTCGCCGGATTCGGCCGGGCCGCAGCCTCGTTCGAGACACTGACGTACGCCGACAGCCGACCCGCCGGGGCCGTGCACACCGCCGTCCTCGTCGGGGCGACCGTCGCCGGTGGGATACTCGCGGAACGCGCCGCGGCCCGGTTCGGCTGGGTGGGGGAGACGGCCGTGACCGCCGCCGCCACCTGGACGGTCCTCGGTGGCACGTCGCTCGCCGGGACCGGGCGGGCCATGGCCGGCCACCTCGACCGCGGTGACCTGGATGCCGCGCGGAATCTGCTGCCGTCGCTGTGCGGACGCGACCCGAGCGTCCTGGGTGCCGACGGGATCGCCCGCGCCAGCCTCGAATCGGTCGCCGAGAACACCTCCGACGCCACCGTCGGTGCACTCTTCTGGGGCGCGGTCGCGGGTGTGCCCGGACTGCTCGGCTACCGGGCGTCCAACACCCTCGACGCCATGATCGGCTACCGCAACGACCGCTACCGCCACTTCGGGTGGGCTGCGGCCCGCTGGGACGACGTCGTCAACCTGGCCCCGGCCCGGCTCGCCGGCGTCCTCACCGTGGCCGCGGCGCCCGTCGTCGGCGGCTCCCCGCGCGGCGCGTGGCGGGCGTGGCGCCGCGACGCCGCGAACCATCCCAGCCCCAACGCCGGAGTCGCGGAAGCGTCCGCGGCCGGGGCACTCGGTGTGCAGCTCGGGGGCCGCACCGAATACCCGCACGGCGTGGAGATGCGTCCCACCCTCGGGACGGGGCCGGCACCGGTCGTCGCGGACCTGGGCCGGGCCGCGAGACTGTCCACCGCAGTCCAGACCGGTGCCGCGGCGGTCGCGGCAGTCCTCGCGCTGGGCGCGCGGCGGTCACGTCACCGTTTGCCGTAGCGGTCCGCGAGCTTCGCCTCCGACGCGCTGAGCGGTGCGGCGGGGGCGTCGGACTTCTTCCTGCGCAGCGTGCGCTTGGTCGGCAGCCGGAACTCGTCGTCGGGGGTCGTCCCGTCGACCACAGCCGGCACGTCGGGTACGGCCGGGATGTCGGATACGGCCGGGATGTCGTCGGGTGCGGTCTCCGGCGTCGCCGCCGCACCGCCGACGGCATTCTCGCGGGCCTTGCGACGTTCCCGGAGTTCGGCGCGGACGAAGTACGCGAGACCCAACGGCGCCATGATGCCGAACGCCAGCCACTGCAACCCGTACGACAGGTACGGTCCGGAGTCCATCTGCGGCAGCGGGATCGTGCCCAGGCCACCCGGCTGACCGTCGTCGAGCTGTAGATACCCGTTCACCAGGTCGGTGCCGATGAACGCGCCGACCTGCCCGGAATCGATGAAGTAGACCTGCCGGGTGCCCGACTCGGTGATCGGATCCTTCCCGGGAACGGTGCCCTCCGACATGCGGATCCGGCCCTCGACCGTCACCGGCCCGGACGGGGCCGGCGGAATCGGCGGGGCCTGCGTGCCCTGGACGGGCCGCACGTAACCACGATTGACGAGCATCGTCTGCCCGTCCGTCAACGTCAGCGGCGTGAGCACCTCGTAGGCGGGTGCATCCCCGACGGACCGCAACCGGACCAGGACGTCGGTGTCCGGGACGTACGTTCCGGTCGCGAGAACCTTGCGCCACTCGTCCTGCGGGGCCGGACCGGTACCGCCGATCAGCGAGTCGATCGGGACCGCGTCGGCGTCGATCGACTCCTCGAGCAGGGTGTTGCGCTCGGACGTCCGGGTGTTCTTGCCCAGCTGCCACGGTGCCAGCACCGTGAAACACATGAAGGCGAACCCGGCGACGACGGCCGCCAACGCCAACCATCCCGGTCGCAACAGAAATTTCAGCCTGCCCACGGCCTCCACGGTACTGGTTCGCTGCAGGTCACCTCGCCAGCACCCGCGTCAGCTCGGCGGTCGACGCGGCCGTCCAGCGTGCACCGGCAGCCTCGGCGGGGGAGCCGTACCCCCATTCGACGAACACCGTCGGAATGCCCCAGTGCGCGGCCCCGTGCACATCGTGCTCGCGGTCCCCGATCATCACCACGTCGGGAGTGCCGCCCGGGACCGCGGTCAGGCCCAGCCCGCCCAGCACGTGCCCGATGACGTCGGCCTTGGCGCGCCGGGACCCGTCCGGGCTCGCCCCGCCGATCGTCTCGAAGTAGCCGGCGAGCCCGAAGTGCTCGAGGATCCGGATCGCGAACGTCTCCGTCTTCGACGTCGCCACCGCCAGCCGGGCGCCCGACGCCTGCGCCGCGATCAGCGCCTCCTCGACACCGTCGTACACGGCGTTCTCCGACCAGCCGACGGCGTCGTACCGCTCGAAGTACGCGGCCAGGGCGGCGGCGGTGTCGCGCTCGTCGAGGCCCATCGCGTGCATCGACTCGATCAGCGGCGGCCCGATCACCGTCGCCAGCATCGCCGCGGTCGGCTCGGGACGGCCGATCGTGGACAGGGCGTGTCGGAACCCGTTGTGGATGCCGAGCGCGGAATCGGTGAGGGTGCCGTCGAGGTCGAACAACAGCACCGGAGCGAGGGGGGTCGAGATATCGGTCACCGCATCAGTCACCGTGCCATTGTCCCGGTCGGCCCGCGTCGTAGGGTGGGCGGTCATGGACCTCGGATCGGACACGCTCGCGCCACTGCGGCACCACGGCGACGCCGAGACCGGTCCGGGCCTCCTCGATTTCGCGGTCAACGTGCAGGGTGACGGGCCACCGGAATGGCTGCGGGCCCGGCTCGCCGCCGCGGTCGGAGCCCTCGGCAGGTATCCGAGCGCCGATGCCGACCGCCGGG
Organism: Prescottella sp. R16; assembly: GCF_030656875.1. NCBI lineage: Bacteria > Bacillati > Actinomycetota > Actinomycetes > Mycobacteriales > Nocardiaceae > Rhodococcus > Prescottella sp. R16. The sequence goes on along the minus strand of NZ_CP130943.1, from coordinate 2,784,541 downwards.
CCCGCGGACAGGTCGCGGCCCGTCACGGCCGTACCCCGGACGAGGTGTTGCCGCTGGCCGGCGGCGCCGAGGGATTCGCGATGCTGCCGCGGCTCGCCCCCCGCGAGGCCGCCCTGATCCACCCGTCGTTCACCGAACCGGAACTCGCGCTGCGCGAGGCCGCGGTCCCGGTCACCCACGTCGTCCTCGACGCGCCCTACCGGCTCGACCCGGCCGCCGTCCCCGACTCCGCCGACCTCGTCGTGCTCGGCAACCCCACCAACCCGACGTCGGTGCTGCACCCGGCCGCCGACGTGCTCGCGCTGCGCCGGCCCGGCCGGATCGTCGTCGTCGACGAGGCGTTCATGGACGCCGTGCCCGGGGAACCGCAGTCGGTGGCCGGCCTGTCTCTGCCCGACGTGCTGGTGCTGCGCAGCCTCACCAAGACGTGGGCGCTCGCCGGACTGCGCTGCGGCTATGCGCTCGGACACCCCGACGTACTGGCGCGCCTCACCCGGGGGCGTGCGCACTGGCCCGTCGGCAGCCTGCAGCTCGAGGCGATCACCGCGTGCAGCGAACCGCACGCGGTCGCCGAGGCCGCCGGACAGGCCCGCCGGATCGCCGCCGACCGGGACGTCGCCGTCGACCTGCTGCGGGCCGCGGGGATCGACGTGCACACCCCGGCGTCGGCACCGTTCCTGCTGCTGCGCGTGCCCGGCGGTGACCGGGTGCGGACCGCGCTGCGGGAGCACGGCATCGCCGTCCGTCGCTGTGACACGTTCCCCGGACTGGGGCCGGACGTCCTGCGGATCGCGGTGCGCCCGCAGGCGATGACCGAACGACTGATCGCCGTCTTGGAGGAGATCCCGTGACCACGCCGAAAACCGTTCCGACCCTGGACGACGTGATCGCCGCCCTCGAGGCCGCCTACCCGCCGGCCCTCGCCGAATCGTGGGATTCCGTCGGACTCGTCGCCGGTGACCCGGCCGACGAGGTGCGGAAGGTGGTCGTCGCCGTCGACGCCACCGAGGCCGTCGTCGACGAGGCCCTCGCAACCGGCGCCCAGCTACTGCTGGTGCACCATCCGCTGCTGCTGCGCGGCGTCGACACCGTCGGCGCCCACACCCCGAAGGGGGCGCTGCTGCACCGGCTGATCCGCGGCGGATGCGCCCTGTACAGCGCGCACACCAACGCCGACCGCGCCGATCCGGGTGTGTCCGACGCCCTCGCCGCCGCTCTCGGCCTCGTCGACACCCGCCCGCTCGTCCCGATCCCCGACCGGGCCACCGACAAGTGGGTGGTGACGGTGCCGGCCACCGACACCGTCCGGGTCCGCGAGGCACTCTTCGCGGCGGGTGCCGGGGAACTCGGCGACTACCGCGACTGCAGCTGGACCGTCACCGGTGACGGACAGTTCCGTCCGATGCCCGGTGCGAACCCCGCCCTCGGTTCGGTCGGTGCCGTCGAGCACGTTCGTGAGGACCGTGTCGAGGTGATCGCTCCGCGAACGGCGCGGACCCGGCTCCTGTCCGCGCTGCGTGCCGCGCACCCGTACGAGGAGCCGGCCTTCGACGTGTTCGAGACCGTCGACTTCCCCGGACGCCGCGGTCTCGGCCGCATCGGGACGCTGCCGCAGCCGACGACGTTGCGTGCGTTCACCGCCCGCGTCGCCGACGCGTTGCCCCGCACCGAGTGGGGGGTGCGGGCGGCCGGTGACCCGGACCGGATCGTCCAGACCGTCGCGGTGTGCGGCGGGTCCGGGGATTCCCTCCTCGCGACCGTGTCCCGGCTCGGCGCCGACGCGTACGTGACCGCCGACCTGCGGCACCATCCGGCCGACGAGCACCTGCGCACCGGCGGGCCCGCCCTCGTCGACGTCGCGCACTGGGCCAGCGAGCAGCCGTGGTGCGCGCAGGCGAAGGATGTCCTCGACGCCCGGTTCTCCGGTGTCGACGGCTGGGACGTGCGGGTGACGGACCTGCGGACCGATCCGTGGACCGTCGCCTGTCACTGACCGGGCCGGGTACGGTTGACACTCGATCTCGGGTCACCCGAGCGCCCCGATGTACAAGAACACAGCAGGAGCTTTCACGCGTGAACGTCGACCCTTCAGTGCAGTCCAAGCTTCTCCAGCTCGCCGGTGTGGACACCGAGTCGACGCGGCTCGCGCACCGTCGCAGCACCCTGCCGGAGCAGCAGGAAGTCGAGCGGCTCGAGGCCGAGCGGGTCGGCCGCAAGGATGCGGCGGTGGCCGTGGAGATCGTGCTCGACGACCTCGACCGCGACATCCGGAAGCTCGAGGGTGAGGTCGACGCCGTCCGTCAGCGGGAGATGCGGGACCGGAAGCTCCTCGAGGGTGGCACCCTGGCGCCCAAGCAGCTCACCGAACTGCAGCACGAACTCGGCAGCCTGGAACGCCGCCAGTCCGTGCTCGAGGACGAACTGCTCGAGGTGATGGAGCGTCGGGAGGCGTCGCAGGCCGACCACGACCACGCCGGTGCCCGGCTGACGCAGGTCGAGGACGAGATGATCGACGCCGAACGTCGCCGCGACGACGCCCTCGCCGACCTGCAGAAGGCGCAGGAGCGGTGCGACGCGGACCGGGCCGCGCTGATCGGCCTGTTCCCTGACGAGCTGCTCGCGATCTACGAGAAGCAGCGGGAACAGCGGGGTGTGGGGGCGGCACTGCTGCAGGCCCGCCGCTGCGGTGCATGCCGCATCGAGATCGACCGCGGCGAGATCGCCCGTATCGCCGGAACCCCCGCCGACGTCGTCGTCCGCTGCCCCGAATGCGGTGCAATCATGGTGCGCACCAAGGAATCCGGTCTGTGACCGACCGCGTCGTCGTCGAGGCGGACGGGGGGTCGCGCGGTAATCCCGGCCCGGCCGGCTACGGCGCGGTCGTGTTCGACGCCGCCCACGGCCGGGTGCTCGCGGAGCGGCGCGAGTTCCTCGGCGTCGCCACCAACAACGTCGCCGAGTATCGCGGTCTGATCGCGGGCCTGACCGCGGCCCGCGACGGCGGCGCCCGCGAGGTCGACGTCCGCATGGACTCCAAGCTCGTCGTCGAGCAGATGTCGGGACGCTGGAAGGTCAAGCACCCCGACATGATCCCGCTCGCGCAGCGGGCCCGGGAGGTCGCGTCGGCGTTCGACCGGGTCACCTACACGTGGATTCCGCGCAGCGAGAACGGTCACGCCGACCGCCTCGCCAACGAGGCGATGGACGGCGACGACGCGATCACGTCCGGATTCTCCGAGGGATTCGAGGAGGAGGGCGTCGACTCCGGCACCGATGTGGTCGAGGAGTCGGCGACGCCGGCACCCGGCTGGACCGGCGCGGTCGGCGCCCCCACCCGGATGCTGCTGCTGCGGCACGGGCAGACGGAACTGTCCGTCGAGCGCCGCTACTCGGGCCGCGGCAATCCGCCGCTCACCGCCCTCGGTCGCGGGCAGGCGCGGGCCGCGGCCGGACGGATCGCCGCGAAGGGTGCGATCGCGGCGGTCGTGTCGTCGCCGCTGGGCCGGGCCCGCGAGACCGCGGAGGCGGCCGCCGGTGCCCTCGGACTGCCGGTCACGGTGCACGACGGGCTGATCGAAACCGACTTCGGTGCCTGGGAGGGGCTCACCTTCCTCGAGGCGTCCGAACGCGACCCCGACGTGCACGGCCGCTGGCTGTCGGACACGTCGGTGCGGCCCCCCGGCGGGGAGAGCTTCGACCAGGTACGGACCCGGATCGAGACCGTGCGCGACGACCTGACCGCGACGTACGCGGGCAGCAACATCCTCGTCGTCACGCACGTCACCCCGATCAAGACGCTGCTGCAGCTCGCCCTCGGGGTGGGGCCGTCGCTGCTGTACCGGCTGCACCTGGATCTGGCGTCGCTGAGCATCGCCGAGTTCTATCCGGACGGCGGGTCGTCGGTGCGGCTGGTCAACGACACGTCGCACCTGTGACCGGGCCGGATCGGTAGCCGAACGAACAGTCGATTGGATTCGGTGGCGACGGCGGGCGTAGTGTGTCCGCTGTGAACACTCTGCTGACCTGTCGACGCTGGGTCGACAACTGTCTGCAGTCGAGTGCCGTCTGTCGCTCCTGACCACGCCCCGACCACTCGCGTCCGGGTAGGCCCGGACATCCCCGGTGATGTCCCGGTGCCCCGTGTGTCCCTGCGTCCCTGTCGGAGAACGCGCACCGATCGTGCGCCGCCGCTCCACCGTCTTCATCGCGAAAGGCCCTCATGTCGGCCCCCACCCTCGGCGCGCCCCGGCGCGCACTGCCCACGTGGGCAACGTCGTTCGGACCCCAGATCGTCGCCGGTCTGATCCTCGGTATCGTCCTCGGCCTCGTCGCCCGCGCCATGCCCGACGCCGCCGACGGCAACCCGAACTGGCTCGTCGGTACCGTCACCACCATCGGCTCGAGCTATGTCGGGCTGTTGACCGTGTCGGTCATCCCGCTGATCTTCACCGCCGTCGTCTCCTCCATCGCGAACCTGCGCAACGTCGCCAACGCCGCGCGTCTGGCCGTGCAGACGCTGCTGTGGTTCGCGATCACCGCGTTCGTCGCGGTGCTGATCGGTATCGCGGTCGGCCTGATCACCCAGCCCGGCGCCAACTCCACCGTGGACGCCGCCAAGGCGACCGAGCCGAAGAGCAGCGGCTCGTGGTGGGCGTTCCTCACCGGCCTCGTTCCACAGAACTTCCTCGGCCTGGGCGCCAAGACGACCGTCACCGAAAGCGCGTCGGGTGCCCTGAGCGCGACCACGTCGCTGAGCTTCAACGTCCTGCAGTTGCTCGTCGTCGCGATCGCGATCGGCATCGCCGCCCTCAAGGTCGGCGAGAAGGCCGAGCCGTTCCTGAACTTCAACGCCTCCCTGCTCGCGATCGTGCAGAAGGTGCTGTGGTGGATCATCCGCCTCGCACCGATCGGCACCGCCGCCCTCATCGCGAAGGCCGTCGCCACGTACGGCTGGGACGCGATCGGCCAGCTGGGCATGTTCACTCTCGCCGTCTACATCGGTCTCGCGATCGTGTTCTTCGGCGTGTACCCGGCCATCGTCCGTATCCACGGACTGTCGGTGAAGAACTTCTTCTCCGGTGTATGGCCGGCGACGCAGCTCGGTTTCGTGTCGCGTTCCTCGATCGGCACCCTGCCGCTCACCGAGCGGGTCACCGAACGCAATCTCGGGGTGCCGCGCGAATACGCGTCGTTCGCGGTGCCGCTCGGCGCGACCACCAAGATGGACGGCTGCGCCGCTGTCTACCCGGCGATCGCCGCGATCTTCGTCGCCGAGTTCTACGGTGTGAACCTGAGCCTGACCGACTATCTGCTCATCGTCGTGGTCTCCGTGATCGGGTCCGCCGCCACCGCCGGCACCACCGGCGCGACCGTCATGCTCACCCTGACCCTGTCCACGCTGGGCCTGCCGCTCGCCGGCGTCGGCCTGCTGCTCGCCGTCGAACCGATCATCGACATGGGCCGCACCGCCGTCAACGTCACCGGACAGGCGCTCGTGCCGACGATCGTCGCCAAGCGCGAGAAGATTCTCGACGAGACGCTGTACAACGCACCGCGCCAGGGTGATCCGTTCGCCGACGAGGACCTCGCCGCCGCCCGCTGAGCGGAGCGTCCGAACGGCCCGAACCCGGTGGGTACCGAGTTCGGGCCGTTCGTCGTGCCCGGCGCCGGAATCAGGCCAGCAGCTTCACCAGGGTGCGCAGATTGCGGGTCGTGGTGAAGGCCTTCAGCTTCGGTTTTCCCGTGCTCTTCCCGAACGGGCTGTCGAGGGTCCGCCCGCGTTCGACCTCCCAGTACACGACGTTCTCGCCGCCCTGCACGCGCTCGATCTCCGGGTCGAGGTCCGGCTGGCCCGCGAGCAGACCGGCCGCCACGCCGGGATCGGTGGTGAACAGCACGTACGGGTGCCGACCGTCCCGGTCCGGATCGAACGGGTACGCCTCGACGATGCGTCGCACCGTGCCGACATCGAGGACGATCACCCACGCCTCGTAGCCGAACTCCGACCGCAGGGCGGACTCGATCGTCGACTTCAACGCGGCCGTGTCGGCCGTATCGGCGTCGAACAGTACGTTGCCGGTCGCCAGGACCGTCTTCACGTCACCGAAACCGAGATCGGTGAACACGCGCCGCAGATCGGCCATCGCGATCCGGATACCGCCGACGTTGATGCCGCGCAACAGTGCCACGTAACGGGTCATGCGCCGACGATAGTGTCCGGTACCGACACCGCGGGTTCGGAACCGGAGCACACACCCAGTATTGTTTCCGGTGCGGACGAGTTGGCCGGGCGGCCGCGGCAGCGGGAACCGGTATCGATCGAGATACCAGGCCCGACGCCGAGGAAAGTCCGGACTCCACAGAGCAGGGCGGTTGCTAACGGCAACCCGAGGTGACTCGCGGGACAGTGCCACAGAGAACAGACCGCCGGCGTGCAAGCGCCGGTAAGGGTGAAAAGGTGCGGTAAGAGCGCACCAGCACCCCAGGTGACTGGGGTGGCTCGGTAAACCCCGCCCGGAGCAAGGTTGAAGGCCGCACCGGTGACGGTGCGGCTGCGCAGGTGTTCGAGGGCTGCTCGCCCGAGCCTGCGGGTGAACCGCTCGAGGTACCCGGCGACGGTGTGCCCAGATGGATGGTCGCCACCCGGCGCTTCGGTGCCGGGGACAGGATCCGGCTTACACGCCGACTCGTCCGCCCCGTCCACGACGACGGCCCCCGGAGAAATCTCCGGGGGCCGTTCGTGGTCTCTACAGGGTTCGCGTCCTACTGCGGGAAGAAGCCGCCGATCGGGTTGATCATGAGGAGCTTGGCCCAGTACTCGGCTCCGGTCTTGCCGAGGTGCGGGAGCAGGGCATCGAAGATGATGTAGGACATGCGAGACTCCGATCTGTGACGCGGGCGCGTCGGTACATGACTGACAGGGTGCACCGCTGCTTCGGTGACGCGAATGCGTCGACGCGAGCGCGCCGTACGCGCAGAGAGTAGCAGTCTCGAGCGCTTTGTCACAGATGTACGTACCGGTAGCGTTCGATATTCGCAAAACGGGCGTGTCGCCGGTGCGGATGTCCCCCGATGCGACCCGGCACGGGGCACACTGAGGGGCATGAGCGACGACGATCAGTGGTATTTCGACCTGTCCGACGGCTCCGTGTCGCAGGGCAAGAAGTCGGACGTGTTCACCCGGATGGGCCCCTACCCCGACCGCGCGAGCGCCGAACGGGCGTTGCAGATCGCGGCGGAGCGCACCAAAGCGGCCGACGACGCCGACGAGGACTGGAACAACTGACCGATCGGAAACGGTGTCAGCCGCGAAAATCGAGACCCCGGTAGGCCTTCCGGACCGACCGCAACCGGTCGGCGAGTTCGTCCGGGGCTCGGTCCGCGTGCTCGCGCTCGACGGCGTACAGGACGCCGTACGCGAAGGTGTCCTCGTCGTCGTCCCGGGCCTGCCGGGCGGCGTCGAGGATCCGGGCACGGGCCAGCACTCCGTCCTGGCGTTCCCCGAGCAGTGTCTGCACGGACTCCGCGGCCGCCGCCAGGGCCGCCGCGGATGCGTCCCGCGCAGCCACCGTCTCCGCCGCGTAGCGCAACCTCTTGGCACGCTTGCGAACCCGATGCCACGCCGCATCGGCGCCCGATGAGTCCGAGGCCGTCCGCCGGGTCGTCTTCCGGGCCGTCCGGCGGGCCCTCTCGAGCTTCCGGTAGGCCGCGTCCAGACCGCCCCGCACCGTCGTCTCGGTGGGAACGGCGTGACCGCCGGAGGTGACCTCGTCGAGCAGCGCGCACAGCGCCGCGAACCGGGGCCCGTCGAGCACGTCGACGACACGGGCGTGCGCCGCCCGGTACAGATCCTCCTGCGTGCCCACCAGACGCTGGTGCACCGACCCGAGCAGCAGATCCGTCGGCTGCGCGTCGATCAGATCCCCGAACCGCTCCGCCAGGACCTCCGCGTCACGGGCGGCCCCGAGAACCCCGCCGAGCCAGCGCAACTCGGCGCGCACCGTCACCGTTGCGGCCGGCGGGAAAGCGTCGGAGAAGGTGCCGAGCAGACTGCGCAGCCGCCGAGTCGCCACCCGCATACGATGCACCGCGTCGGGGGCGTCGGCCCGCACCTCGGCCACGAGCGACAGCAGCCGCTCGTAGTGTCCGCGCGTCGCCGGCACGAGCACCGCGGCGACCGTCGTCCGTGCTGCCACGACTCCAGGTCTACCAGCGGCGTGGTCACCCCGTCGACCGGCGCGACCGGAATCGTCACTCGCGGAAGCGGTCCGTCGCCTCGATCAGGTGATGCGTGATCCCCGGCTCCGCCGCCGCATGACCCGCATCGTCGACGATGTGCAGCTGCGACCCCGGCCACGCCCGATGCAACTCCCACGCGCTCGTCGCCGGGCAGACCACGTCGTAGCGGCCCTGCACGATCACCCCCGGAATCGACGCCAGTGCGGGGGCGTCCCGCAGCAGCTGACCCTCGTCGAGGAAACCGGCGTTCCGGAAGTAGTGGTTCTCGATCCGCGCGAACGCCAACGCGAATCGCGGGTCGGAGGTCTCCTCGACCCGCTCCGGGTGCGGCAACAGAGTGCTCGTCGCGCCCTCCCAGGCCGACCACGCGATCGCCGCCCGCAACGCGACGTCGGGATCGTCGGCGTGCAGCAGCCGGTGGTAGGCCTCGACGAGATCGCCGGTGCGCTCCACCGGCGGGACGGGGGCGAGGAACTGCTCCCACCGCTCCGGGAACAGGCGCCCGGCCCCGCCGTTGTAGTACCAGTCGACCTCGCTGCGGCGCAGCAGGAAGATGCCGCGCAGCACCAGTTCGGTGACCCGGTCGGGGAACCGCTGCGCGTACGCGAGCGCCAGCGTCGACCCCCACGAGCCGCCGAACACCTGCCAGCGCTCCACCCCGAGAAGCGTTCGGAGCGCCTCGATGTCGGCGACGAGGTGGTCGGTGGTGTTCACCGACAGGTCCGCGCCGTCGGCGACGTGCGGTGTCGACCGGCCGCACCCACGCTGATCGAACAACACGATCCGGTACGCGTCCGGATCGAAGAACCGGCGATGCGCCGGATCGGTGCCGCCACCGGGACCGCCGTGCAGGAACACCACCGGCTTGCCCGACGGATTCCCGCTCACCTCCCAGTAGATCCGCTGATCGTCACCGACCGGCAGGAACCCCGTCTCGTGCGGTGACACCGGCGGATACAGCGTCCGCACGCTCAGAACCCGATCAGCGCCGACGCCAGCGACGGAATCTCGAGCGCGTACAGGGCGCCGTCGCGCACCTGTGGGCACTGCGCCGAGGTGATCGTGTCGATCTGTCCGCGGTCACCCGCAAGCTTCAACAGATCCACCCCGTTCGACGTCGCCCACCCGATCACCGCCGTGTTGAGCCCGCCCTTGCCGATTGTCGGCGTGTACGTGCGCCAGCTCTGCAGCTGGCCGTCGATGTCGCTGCACAACTGCGCGACCTGATCGTCGGACACCCCGAGCGTGTTCCCCGGAGACGGCGCCGACGCCGGTGCGGACGCGGACGTCGGCTGTTCCCGGGATGCGGTGGCATGTGCGGCGGTGCCGGGTGCCGGAGTGTCACCACCGGTCGAACATCCGGTGACCACTGCAGCCAGGGCAGCGGTGGTCGCGATCGTGCCCGCGAGACGGCGTCCGGTCATCTGATGCTCCTCGAAATAGGTGCTGTGCGCCTTTCCGGTGGTGGGTACCACCGGAAAGGCGCACAGTAGGCTCCGCTGCCTAGAAACTGTGTTCGGGGCCGGGGAAGGCGCCGGAGCGGACCTCGGCGGCGTACGCGGCGGCGGCGTCGCGCAGCGATGCACCCACCTCTCCGAACCGTTTGACGAACTTGGCGGTCTTGCCGCTGGTGTAGCCGGCCATGTCCTGCCACACCAGTACCTGGGCGTCGCATTCGTTGCCGGCGCCGATGCCGACGGTGGGGATGGTGAGCTTGCGGGTCACCTGGCCGGCGATGTCTGCGGGCACCATCTCCATGACGACGGAGAAGGCGCCGGCCTCCTGCACGGCGATGGCGTCGGCGACGAGCTGCTCGGCACCGTCACCGCGGCCCTGGACCCGGAAGCCGCCCAGGCCGTTGACGGACTGCGGGGTGAAACCGATGTGCGCCTGCACCGGGATGCCGGCGGCGGTCAGGGCTGCGATCTGCGGGGCCACCCGCTCACCGCCCTCGAGCTTCACGGCGTGCGCCTGGCCTTCCTTCATGAACCGGAAGGCCGTCTCGAGTGCCTGCTGCGGCGACGCCTCGTAGCTGCCGAACGGCAGATCGGCGATCACCAGGGCGTTCGGGGCGCCGCGGACCACGCCACGGACCAGCGGCAGCATCTCGTCGATCGTGACCGGAACGGTGGTGTCGTAGCCGTACACCACGTTCGCGGCGGAATCGCCGACGAGCAGCACAGGAATGCCGGCCTCCTCGAAGAGGCGGGCGCTGGAGTAGTCGTATGCGGTCAGTTCCGCCCATCGGACGCCCTCGGTCTTCATCGCCTGCAGGTGATGGATCCGGGTCTTGCGCTTGGGGGCGTCGGAAGTGGGGGCGGAACCGCCGTAGACAGCGTTGTCGGACATCGTTGTCCCTTTCTGGCCTCGAGGCCCGCGCTGCGGGTCCCCGGGTTGGGGGTGCTGACGCCCACAGTCTGCCACCGGACCCGGGTGCCGCGAAGGGCGCTGTCGGTGCGGTTCGTCACACCGTGTGCCCGTGGCACGATCGTCGGCATGGCTCTTCGACTGCGCCCGCTGCGCCCGCGCACCGTCCTGGTCACGGCGATCGCGGCGGTGACCGTGCTGGTGGCCGGGTGCGGGACCGACACGTCGCAGAACGTGGCCGGCACGCCGGTGGGAGAGCCGCCGGCCGCGGGTGCGGGGGAGATCCCGGCGGGCCTGGACGCGTTCTACACGCAGCAGATCGACTGGGGATCGTGCGACGACTTCGCGACCGACGGCGAGGATCTGGGCCCCGACCTCGACTGCGCGCGGGTGACCGTTCCCCTCGACTACGCGAACCCCGGAGGCGACACCGTCGAACTGGCGATCTCACGGTCGAGGGCGCGGGGCGCACGGATCGGGTCGCTGCTGGTCAATCCGGGCGGGCCGGGGGCGTCGGGGCTGGCGCTCGCGTCGATCGCGGACGGCACCGACATCGCGGACCGGTTCGACGTGATCGGGTTCGATCCGCGCGGGGTGGGGGCGTCGACGCCGCAGGTGCGGTGTCTGACCCCGCAGGAGGCCGACGACCGTCGCGCCGACCCCGAGGTCGACATGAGCCCGGCGGGGATCGCACACAGCGAGGACCGCAACCGTGCGTATGCGGCGCTGTGCGCCGAACGGTCGGGGCTGCCGCTGCTCGCGCACGTCGGAACGCGTGAGGTGGTGCGGGACCTGGACGTGATCCGGTCGGTGCTCGGCGACCCGAAGCTCAGCTACCTGGGTATGTCGTACGGCACCCGGATCGGCACCGAGTACGCGGAGACGTTCCCGGGGAACGTGCGGGCGATGGTCCTCGACGGCGCCCTCGATCCGGAGCAGGACCCGGTCGAGGAGGTGGTGCTGCAGGGCGGCGGTTTCCAGGCCGCGTTCGACGCGTTCGCCGCCGAGTGCGCGCGCAGCACGGACTGTCCGGTGGGGACGGATCCGGCGGCCGCGAACGCACGGTTCCGGGCGCTCGTCGACCCGCTCGTCGACCGTCCGGCCGCGACGACGGATCCTCGGGGCCTGAGCTACGGCGACGCGATCACCGGGGTGCAGCAGGCGCTGTACTCGCCGAACCTGTGGAGTTCGCTGCGCGGCGGGCTGAACCAGTTGGCGTCCGGCCGCGGCGACACGCTGCTGCTGCTCGCCGACCTGTATGCGGGACGCCTCGACGACGGCAGCTACTCGAACCTCGACGACGCGTTCAACGCGATCCGGTGTGTGGACGATCCGCCGGTGACCGACCGGGTCGTCGTGGGGGAGGCCGACATGCGCTACCGGCAGGCGGCACCGTTCCTCGACGACGGACGCGGCACGGGCAACGCCCCGCTCGACGTGTGCGCGTTCTGGCCGGTCCCGAACACCGGTGCGCCGCACACGGTCTCGGCCGACGGGCTGCCGCCGGTCGTGGTGGTGTCGACGACGCAGGATCCGGCGACGCCGTACCAGGCCGGGGTCGATCTGGCGAAGCAGCTCGGGGGCGCGCTCGTCACGTTCCGGGGGGCGCAGCACACCGCGACGTTCGACGGCCACGACTGCGTCGACGAGGCGGTGACGGAGTATCTCGTCGACCTGACACCGCCGGCGCCGGATCTCACCTGTTGAGCGGATCGACCCGAGACGAATTTCACGAAGTAACACAGATTTAACGCGGTGTGCCTACGCTCGCGCGTATGGATCGCCAAAAGGAATTCGTGCTCCGCACCCTCGAAGAGCGCGATATTCGGTTCGTCCGGTTGTGGTTCACCGATGTGCTCGGCTACCTCAAATCGGTGGCGATCGCGCCCGCGGAACTCGAGGGCGCGTTCGAGGAGGGCATCGGATTCGACGGTTCGGCGATCGAGGGATTCTCCCGGGTGTCGGAGGCCGACACGGTGGCCAAGCCGGACGCATCGACGTTCCAGATCCTGCCGTGGGCGCACAACGACGGTGCCCAGCATTCGGCCCGCATGTTCTGCGACATCGCGATGCCCGACGGCACGCCGTCGTGGGCGGATCCGCGGCACGTGCTGCGACGTCAGCTCGGCAAGGCCGGTGATCTCGGGTTCTCGTGCTACGTGCATCCGGAGATCGAGTTCTTCCTGCTCGAGAACGGGCCCATGGACGGCACCCCGCCGATTCCCGCGGACAACGGCGGCTACTTCGATCAGGCCGTGCACGACAGTGCCCCGAACTTCCGGCGGCACGCGATCGACGCCCTCGAGTCGATGGGGATCTCGGTGGAGTTCTCCCACCACGAGACCGCGCCCGGCCAGCAGGAGATCGATCTGCGGTACGCGGACGCCCTGTCGATGGCCGACAACGTGATGACGTTCCGGTACCTCGTCAAGGAGGTGGCGTTGCGGGAGGGGGTGCGCGCGTCGTTCATGCCGAAACCGTTCAGCGAGCATGCCGGTTCGGCGATGCACACCCACATGAGCCTGTTCGAGGGCGACACCAACGCGTTCCACAACCCGGACGACCCGATGCAGCTGTCGGCGACCGGGAAGGCGTTCATCGCCGGCATCCTCGAGCACGCCAACGAGATCAGTGCCGTCACCAACCAGTGGGTGAACTCGTACAAGCGGCTCATCCACGGCGGTGAGGCACCGACCGCGGCGACGTGGGGTGCCGCCAACCGGTCCGCGCTGATCCGGCTTCCGATGTACACGCCGAACAAGGCGTCGTCGCGTCGCGTCGAGATCCGCAGCCCCGATTCGGCGTGCAACCCGTACCTGACGTTCGCGGTGCTGCTCGCGGCCGGCCTGCGCGGCATCGAGAAGGGGTACGAGCTGCCGCCGGAGGCGGAGGACGACGTGTGGTCGCTCACCGACGCCGAGCGGCGCACGATGGGCTACCGGCCACTGCCGGGCAGCCTGGCCGAGGCGCTGCGGGAGATGGAGCGCTCGGAGCTGGTCGCGGAGGCGCTCGGCGAGCATGTCTTCGACTTCTTCCTCCGCAACAAGCGGCGCGAATGGGAGGACTACCGCAATCAGGTGACGCCGTTCGAGTTGAAGGCCTACCTCGGACTGTGAGGCCACCGCACGCACGTTCGGCCGTTCCCGGTGCGGGACGGCTCGGTCTGATCGAACCCACGGCCCCGGCCGAGCTCGCCGCGCTCGGCTGGTCGAACCTCGAGGGTGTCGAACTGTTGTGGGCGCTGTCGCGGGCCGCCAACGCCGATCTCGCGCTGCGCACCCTGGCGCGTCTGCAGGAGGCGATGGGGGAGTCGTGGGACGAGCTCGATGCCGCGCTGCGCGTCGACAAGGGTTTGCGGGGCAGGCTGTTCGGGCTGATCGGTGCGTCCACTGCGTTCGGTGACCACCTGGTGGCCGTCCCGGAGTCGTGGCGGCTGCTCGCCGGCGACATGCGGCTGCCCACCAAGGCGGAGATGACGCGGACCCTGCTCGCGTGCGTCGACGCCGCCCCCGAGACCGGGCCGCACGCGTCGGAACTGCTCCACCGGGCTGCGGTCACCGGTCCGGACGCCGTTGCGGCGCTGCGTACCTGCTACCGCGACCAGATGATGATCCTGGCCGCGGCCGACCTGGCCGCCACCGTCGAGAACGAACCCGTCGTGCCCTACGTGACGGTCGGGCGGCACCTCTCCGACATGGCCGACGCCGCCCTCACCGCCGCTCTCGCGGTGGCGGTCGCGACGGTGTGCCCCGACAGGCCGTGCCCCGCCCGGATCGCCGTCATCGCGATGGGCAAATGCGGTGCGCGGGAACTGAACTACGTCAGCGACGTCGACGTCGTGTTCGTCGCCGAACCGGCCGACGCGATCTCGAGCCGGATCGCCGGGGAGATGATGCGGATCGGTTCGTCGGCGTTCTTCGACGTCGACGCCGCCCTGCGGCCCGAAGGCAAGCGCGGAGAACTGGTCCGCACCCTCGACTCGCACATCGCGTACTACCAGCGGTGGGCCAAGACGTGGGAATTCCAGGCCCTGCTCAAGGCCCGGCCGATGACCGGCGACCTCGACCTCGGCCGGCAGTACACCGAGGCCGTCGCACCGATGGTGTGGGTGGCGTCCGAACGTGACGACTTCGTCCCCGAGGTGCAGGCCATGCGCCGCCGGGTCGAGGACTCGGTGCCGCCGGAACTGCGGGAACGGGAACTCAAACTCGGCCGCGGCGGCCTGCGCGACGTCGAATTCGCCGTCCAGCTCCTGCAATTGGTGCACGGAAGGGTCGACACATCGCTGCGGGTCGCGAGCACGATCGACGCGCTGACCGCGCTCACCGCCGGCGGCTACATCGGCCGTGACGACGCCGCGAACCTGACGGCGTCGTACGAGTTCCTGCGGCTGCTCGAACATCGGCTGCAGTTGCAGAAACTCCGGCGCACCCACACGCTGCCGCCCGCCGACGACGAGGAATCGTTGCGCTGGCTCGCGCGCGCCGCCCACATGCGTCCCGACGGCCGCAACGACGCCCTCGGAGTGCTACGCGCCGAGATCAAACGCAACGCCCACCGGGTCCGCCGCCTGCACGCCAAACTGTTCTACCGGCCCCTGCTCGAGTCGGTCGCCCGGCTCGACAAGGACGCGTTGCGGCTCAGCCCGGACGCCGCCGTCCGGCAGCTCGCGGCACTCGGCTACTCGGCGCCGGAGAACGCACTCGGGCATCTCACCGCACTGACCGCCGGTGCGTCCCGCAAGGGCCGCATCCAGGCGCTCCTGCTACCCACGTTGCTCGAATGGCTCGGGGACACACCGGATCCCGACGCCGGCCTGCTCGCCTACCGGCGGCTGTCCGACGCCCTCGTCGACGCCACCTGGTTCCTGCGGCTGCTGCGGGACGAGGCGTCGGTGGCGCAGCGACTCATGACGGTTCTCGGCTCGTCGGCCTACCTGCCGGACCTGCTGATCAAGGCGCCCGACGTCATCCGGCTGTTCGCCGACGGCCCGTCCGGCCCCCGGCTCCTCGAACCGCAGCCGACGGACGTCGCCCGCGGCATCCTGTCGTCGTCGGCCCGCCACGTCGACCCGGTGCGTGCCGTCGCCGCCGCCCGCTCGTTGCGCCGCTACGAACTGGCGCGCGTCGCGAGCGCCGACGTCCTCGGCATGCTCGACGTCCCCCAGGTGTGCCGGGCGCTGTCGTCGGTGTGGTCGGCCGTCCTCAATGCCGCACTGGCGGCGGTGATCCGGGCGAGCGAGGTCGAATCCGCGGAGCCGGCGCCCGCGACGTTCGCGGTGATCGGCATGGGCCGCCTCGGCGGTGGCGAACTCGGGTACGGCTCCGACGCCGACGTCCTGTTCGTGTGCGAACCGCGCGAGGGTGCCGACGAGACGCGGGCCGTCAAGTGGGCCAACACGATCGGCGACCGGGTGCGGTCCCTGCTCGGGGCGCCGAGCACCGACCCGCCGCTCGAGGTCGACATCGGGCTGCGGCCCGAGGGCCGCAGCGGCCCGCTCGTGCGGACCCTGGCGTCGTACGAGGCGTACTACGCGCAGTGGGCGCAGGCATGGGAAGTGCAGGCACTGCTGCGGGCGCACGCCGTCGCCGGTGACGCCGACCTGGGCCTGCGATTCCTGCACATGATCGACAAGACCCGCTATCCGGCCGGTGGCGTGTCGGAGCAGGCGGTTCTCGAGATCCGGCGGATCAAGGCCCGCGTCGACTCGGAGCGGCTGCCGCGCGGCGCCGACCCGTCCACCCACACCAAACTCGGACGGGGCGGGCTCGCGGACATCGAATGGACCGTGCAGCTGATCCAGTTGCGGCACGCCCACGACGTCCCGTCGCTGCACAACACGTCGACACTCGAGACGCTCGACGCGATCGGCGCGGCCGAACTGCTCAGCGAAACCGACGTCGAACTGCTGCGCGACGCCTGGCTGACCGCCACCCAGGCCCGCAACGCCCTGGTCCTGGTGCGCGGCAAGCCCAGCGACCAGCTGCCCGGGCCGGGCAAGGTACTCGGCGCGGTCGCCCAGGTCGCCGGCTGGCCCGGCGGTGACGCGAACGAGTTCCTCGACAACTATCTGCGCGTCACCCGGCGGGCGAAGGCTGTCGTGCAGCGGGTGTTCGGCGGCGAGTGACGCTCAGCCGCCCGCGAACAGGCGGATCCGCTGTTCGCGGCTGCGCTCGAGGTGACTGCGCATGTGTTCGCGGGCCGCTTTCTCGTCGCGGGCCCGCAGCGCGGCGAGGATCTGCTCGTGCTCGGCGTTGAGGAGTTCCGGTTCCCCGTAGTTGGACGGCGGGCCGCTGTCGTAGATGCGCAGCTGGGTGGTCAGGCGCACCAGCAGCGTGAGGATGGTGGTGTTGTGGGCGGCCTGCCACAGCGCCTCGTGGAAACGGAAGTTGTCGACCTGGGCGGTGCTCTCGTCGTCGGTGTGACAGCACGAGGCGTGGAGCCGCTCTAGCCGGGCCATGTCGAGTTCGGTGTGCCGGAGCGCCGCGGATCCGGCGGCCTCCGCCTCGAGGGCGACGCGGGCCGCGTAGATCTCGATGACGTCCTCGGGGGTGCCGGACCGCACCCGGAATCCGCGGGACGCGCGTTCGAGCAGGCCGTCGTGTGCGAGCCAGTTGAGGGCTTCCCGGATGGGGGTGCGTGACGCGCCGTACGTCTCGCTGAGCTGGGTCTCGTGCAGGGCGGCGCCGCGCGGGAACGTGCCGTCGAGGATGTCGGCGCGCAGCCGCAGGTACTGCTTCGACGTCTGATCGGATCGGCCGGACGCGCCGGAAGGCAGCAGCACACCCAGATCCGCCGGGTCGTCCTCGCGCGTCATCATGTCCCCTCTGTCGGTTCTGTCGTGGAGCCTCCCGATTATGCCATCGCTCACGCACGCATACGTACGGATACGTTTGTGTGCCTTTTGGCTCGTATTGCCAGTTCGTTCAGTTTCTCCTGATGGCATCGGCCGAGCAGGGGACAAAAGGAGAACAACTGTGACGAACGTACTGACACGGCGACAGGCGATGAAGGCGCTGGCCGCAGGAACGGTCGCGCTCGGCGCCGGTGCACTCGCCACCGCGGCACCGGCCGGCGCCCGCCCCGGACGCGAAATCCGGGTGCTGTCGTTGAACACGTGGCACGGCGGCGCCAAGATTCCGAACGGCGGCGACCGGATCGTCGACCTGATCCGGTCGACCCGCGCCGAACTCGTACTGTTGTCGGAAGCCGGGGACACCACGACCGAACTCGCCACCCGACTGGCGGCCCAGGGCCTGCACTTCGAGGCGGCAACCTCGTCGGACACGGGGATCCTCTCGGCGTTCCCCATCCTGGAAACCGGAAAGCTCGACTACATGGTCAAGGCGGTCGTCGCCGTCGACGACCTCGAGATCGCGACCTACGCCGCGCACCTCGAGTACCGCTGGTACGCCACGTACCTGCCCCGCGGTTACGGGGCCGGGATCCCGAGCGGAGAGTTCGCGGAGTTCGGCTGGAACAAGATCCCCACCGGTCCGGTCACCGACGTCGAGACCGTGCTGCGGGTCAACGCGGCGTCCGGACGTCCCGCGGTGATCGAGGCGTTCCTCGCGGACGCGGCCGCCGAACAGGAGAAGGGTCGGCAGGTGGTCATGGGTGGCGACTTCAACGAGCCGTCCCACCTCGACTGGGCTGCCGACACCCGCGAGCTGTTCGACCACCACGGTGCCGTCGTGCCGTGGCAGTCCACGCGACTGCTCGAGGACGCCGGATTCGTCGACGCCTACCGGGCGACGTACCCGAACCCGGTGACGCATCCGGGTTTCACGTGGCCGTCCGACAACCCGAACGTCGCGGTATCGGAGCTGACGTGGGCGCCGGAGTCCGACGAACGCGACCGCATCGACTACGTCTTCGCCGGACCGGGCACCCGACTGGAACTGCGGTCCGCGGGCATCGTCGGCCCGCGCGAGACGATCGTGCGCAGCGAACGGGTCACCGAGACCAGCCGGGACAACTTCGTGGCGTCCCCGACACCGTGGCCCACCGACCACAAGGCGGTACTCGCCGTCTACCGGTGCGCTCCCGCCTCCGGTGGCTTCGGTTCGCTCGGCTCACTCGCCGGATCGGCGTCCTGACCCCGACACGCCCGGAAGGTCACAGCCTCGCAATCATCGCTGCGGGGCTGTGACACGAACGGTCGTGGACGCCGATATCGGGGTCCGATCGTGACTCGGCGGCGGGGTGACGGTGGCGATGGTCACGAACCGAGTGGTCGTCACCGTCCGCCCCCGTGGTTGCTGTTTCAGCTGGTAGGAGAGTTTTTCGTGTGCGTGTAGGTATCCCCGTTCCTGCCCGGCCACGTATACGTGCATTCCGTTTCACGTACCCCCATGGGTAGTTCTACGGATGTTTCCGATCGATAACGACGGAACTCTGGGTGGTGCCCGAACACCGATACCACATGATGTCGGACCACCACGCAACACCCCCCGGAGGACCTCGAATGGCCAACCACCGCATCCAGAAGACGACCCGCCCGACCCGCACCGCCCGCGGGCTGCTGCTCGGAGCCGTCACGGTCGGCGCCCTCATGATCCCCGCAGTACCCGCGATGGCGCAGCCGTTCACCTTCGGCAGCGTCGACATCGCACCCACCCAGGTCGCGTCGCACGGACAGTCCGTCGCGAACGCCGCCCAGTCCAAGGTCGGCTCCCCGTACGTGTGGGGTGCCACCGGCCCCAGCTCGTTCGACTGCTCCGGACTGGTCCAGTGGGCCTACAAGCAGGCCGGCATCAACGTCCCGCGCACCAGCTACGACCAGGTCGGCGGCGGCACCCCGGTGTCGAAGGGCAATCTGCAGCCCGGCGACGTCGTCGCCTTCTACGGCGCCGAGCACGTCGGCGTCTACCTCGGCGGCGGCCGCGTCGTCCACGCCCCCACCGAAGGTGATGTCGTGAAGGTGTCGCCGCTCGACTCGATGCCGTTCGCAGGTGCCAGCCGCTACTGATCACCCGTCCTTCCCGAGCCCGTCACTCACTTTCGAGTGGCGGGCTCTTCCGCGTTCCCGGCACACTCGGGGGCCTACGGAGAGGAGACGGGGTGATGTTTCCCGGGACCATGCGGGCCGCGTTCGTCCGGGAGACGGGCGGCCCTATCGAGATCGGAGACCTCCCGGTGCCGCAGCCCGGGCCCACCGACGTCCTGGTGCGCACCGACGTGACCGCCGTCGACCACGTCGACCTGTTCGTCCGCTCGGGTACCTACCGCACCCGCACCCCGTTTCCGTTCGTCATCGGACGCGATCTCGTCGGCACCGTCGCCGTGGCAGGCCAGGGCGTCGGCTCGGTGACCGTGGGGGACCGGGTGTGGACGAACAGCCTCGGGCACGACGGCCGGCAGGGCGCCTTCGCCGAGTACGCGGTGGTCGCCGCCGACCGCATCTACCCGCTGCCGGACGCCGTCACCGCCGAGGACGCCGTCGCGGTCGCACACACCGGCGCGACCGCGTGGCTCGGCCTCGTCCGAGAGGGTGCCGTGCGGCCGGGTGAGACGGTCGTCGTCGGGGGAGCGGGCGGCGGCGTCGGCAGCGCCGCCGTGCAGCTCGCGGCCACGATCGGCGCCCGCGTGATCGCGACCTGCTCGCCGTCCGGCGACGCCTGGTGCCGGTCGTGCGGCGCCGACGTCGTCCTCGACTACCACCGCGCCGACCTGCACGACCGCATCCGCGACGCCGCCCCCGACGGCGTCGACGTGTGGTGGGACAACAGCGGCCACCACGACTTCGCCGCGACCCTGCCCCTGATGCGGCGCGGCGGCCGGATCCTCGTCACCGCCGGACTCGGTTCCGGTGCCGCACCCGTGCTGCCCGTCGGCGACATGTACACCCGAGACGTGAGCCTGCACGGATTCGCGATCAGCAACGCGTCCGTCGCCGACCTGGCCGACGCCGCCACCGGCGTGTCCCGGCTGTCGGCCGCCGGTATCCTGCGCCCCCGGATCGGCGCAACCTATCGCCTGTCCGACGCAGTCGCAGCCCACCGGGCCATGGCATCGGGAACCGTGACCGGAAGGATCGTGGTGATGGTGTGACCCGGACCCGACACGGACGGGCCCGCCCACACACGAGGTGTGGACGGGCCCGCCGGATCGTGCTGAGACTCAGCAGTCGTAGTACAGGTTGAACTCGTAGGGGTGCGGACGCAGGTTGACCGGTGCGATCTCCTGCTCACGCTTGAGCGAGATCCAGGTTTCGATCAGATCGGACGTGAACACGCCGCCCTCGGTGAGGTAGTCGTGATCCTGCTCGAGCCGGTCGATGACCGCGGACAGGCTGGTCGGCGCCTGCGGGATACCGAGGGCCTCCTCCGGGGGCAGCTCGTACAGGTCCTTGTCGACCGGCGCCATCGGCTCGATCTTGTTCTTGATGCCGTCCAGGCCGGCCATCATCTGTGCCGCGAAGTTCAGGTACGGGTTGCCCGACGAGTCGGGGGCGCGGAACTCGATGCGCTTGGCCTTCGGGTTGTTGCCCGTGATCGGGATACGGACCGCGGCCGACCGGTTGCGCTGGCTGTACACCAGGTTGATGGGGGCCTCGTAGCCCGGCACCAGGCGGTGGTACGAGTTGATCGTCGGGTTCGTGAACGCCAGCAGCGACGGCGCATGGTGCAGGATGCCGCCGATGTACCAGCGGGCGATGTCCGACAGGCCCGCGTAACCGGACTCGTCGTGGAACAGCGGCTTACCGTCCTTCCACAGCGACTGGTGCACGTGCATGCCCGAACCGTTGTCACCGAACAGCGGCTTCGGCATGAACGTCGCCGACTTGCCGAACTGCCAGCACGTGTTCTTCACGATGTACTTGAACAGCTGCAGATCGTCGGCCGCCGCGAGCAGCGTGTTGAACTTGTAGTTGATCTCCTGCTGGCCGCCGGTACCCACCTCGTGGTGGCCGCGCTCGAGTTCGAAACCGGCGTTGGCCAGGTTCGTGGAGATCGCGTCACGCAGGTCGACGTAGTGGTCGTACGGCGCGACCGGGAAGTAGCCGCCCTTCTCCCGCACCTTGTAGCCGAGGTTCGGGCTGCCGTCGGCGTTGACCTCGTTGCCGGTGTTCCAGGCACCGGACACCGAGTCCAGCTCGTAGAAGGCGCCGTTCATGGCGGAGTCGTAGCGGACCGAATCGAAGATGTAGAACTCGGCCTCGGCACCGAAGAACGCGGTGTCGGCGATACCCGTCGACTTCAGGTACTCCTCCGCCTTGCGGGCGACGTTACGCGGATCACGGCTGTACGCCTCACGCGTGAACGGATCGTGGACGAAGAAGTCGATGTTCAGCGTGCGCGCCTTGCGGAACTGGTCGATCCGCGCCGTCGAGACATCGGGCAGCAGAATCATGTCCGACTCGTGGATCGACTGGAAGCCGCGCACCGAGGAACCGTCGAACGCGAGCCCGTCGTCGAACACGTCCTGGTTGAAGGCGGACGCCGGGATCGAGAAGTGCTGCTGGACGCCGGGCAGGTCACTGAAGCGAATGTCGACGTACTCGATGTCCTGGTCGGCGATGTACTTGATGACCTCTTCGGCCGTGGAGAAAGCCACGTGTGCTCCTTCAGTCGGTTACCTGCCGGTCGGGTTGCGGCGGTGTCGTCGAGGCAAGACGGTAGAGAGCCGGTGTTGCCCGCTAATCAAGCCTATGTTTCACCGGTGTTACGCGTCGGTGTTCACCGATGGACGCAGCGTGAATTGTGATCAGATCCACGCCCGCGGTGTGACGAGCCGCACCCTTCCCTGCCGGCCGGACGGTTCCCGCACGTCGACGCCTATCCTGGACGGCATGGCACGCATGATCGGCTCCTGGCTCTCCGGCCCCTCCGCGGCACTGCCCAAGGATCAGACCGAACCCCAGGCCCACCGCGGCGAACTGCTCGGACTGCCGGCCGACGGCCCCGGATCCCTCGCCACCACCGGCCGCCGCGTCGCAGCCCTCGCCATCGACTGGCTCACCTCCGCCGGCGTCGTCCTGCTCCTCATCGGATCCGCACCCCTCGAGAACCCCCGCCTCGGCACCTACACCATGATGCTGTGGTTCGTCGTCGGCGTCGTCTGCGTCACCCTGTTCTCCTTTACCCCCGGCCAGTACATGATGGGCCTGCAGGTCGCCCGGATCGACGCCCCCACCAAGGTCGGCATCCTCCGCGCCCTCGGCCGCCAAGCCCTCATGGTGTTCATCGTCCCCGCCGTCATCACCGACGTCGACGGCCGCGGCATGCACGACCGCGCCACCGGCACCGCACTCGTGCGGGTGCGCTGACACTTCCTCCTCACAGCTGAAGGGACCCTTTGTGCGCTCGTAGCGCACAAAGGGTCCCTTCAGCTGATGGGCCGGGAGAGAGCGTCAGCGGCGACGAATCGTGCGCTGCATGCCCTTCATCTTGGCGCCGGGGGGCAGGGGGCCCTTCGGCATGGCGGCGCCGGCGCGGTTGCCGAGGGCAGCGAGCCGGGCCTCGATGGAGTCCATGCGCTTGGTGTCGATGTTGCGGGGCAGCTTGTTCAGCTGCTTGACCAGCTGGGACAGGGGGACGAGGCCGTCGCCGTTGCCGACGGTGAAGTCGTAGATGGGGGTGTCGCCGACGAGGCGGGCGGTCTTCTTCTTCTCCTGCGCGAGTAGTCCCTTGACGCGCTGCGGGGAGCCTTCGGCGACGAGGATGACGCCGGGGCGGCCGACGACGCGGTGGACCACGTCGAGTTGGGTGGTGCCGGCGACGGCGGTCTTGACGCGCCACGCGCCCTGCATGTTGTCGAGGGCCCAGGCGGCGGCACCGGCCTGTCCTTCGGCTTTGCCGTACACCGTCTTCTGGACACGCTTGCCGAAGATGATGAAGGCGAGCATGACGCCGACGAGCAGACCGATCGGCAGCAGGAACCACTGGATACCGAAGATCAGGCCGATCAGGAAGAACACCAGGGTGCTGACGACCAGTGCCCCGATGAGCAGTGGCAGCAGCAGTTTGTCTTCCTTGCGCTGCATCTGGAACGCCTGCCAGAGCTGAGTGCGACGTTCCTTCGACGCCTGCTTGCGGGCCGCCTTCGCCGCCGCCTTCGCTTCCTTGCTGGGTTTGCCCGCTTTTCCGGACTTACTGCCGTTCGCCATACCTCACAGGATACGTCCCTCACCGTGCCCGATCGCGTTCACGGTGAGGTGACGAACCTCTGTCACCGTGAGATCACGGTGAGGGACGACGTCCCGGTCAGGCGCGAGCGAGACGGTCGAGGACCGAACTGGCTTCCTGTGCGGCGGTGCCGCCCTCGGCGAGGTGCGCCTGCCCGTCGGGGAGGGGACGGCCGTGGTGGGCCATGGCCTGCGCGTACAGGCGTCCGGCCCGGTACGAGGAGCGGACCAGGGGCCCGGCCATGACGCCGGCGAATCCGATCTCCTCGGCAGCCTGGGAGTGTTCGACGAACTCCTCCGGCTTGACCCAGCGTTCGACCGGGTGGTGTCGCGGTGACGGGCGCAGGTACTGGGTGATGGTGATGATGTCGCAGCCGGCCTCGTGGAGGTCGACCATGGCCTGCTGTACCTCGTCGGGGGTCTCGCCCATGCCGAGGATGAGGTTCGACTTGGTGACCAGGCCGAAGTCGCGGGCCGCGGTGAGGACACCGAGGGACCGTTCGTAGCGGAACGCCGGCCGGATGCGCTTGAAGATCCGCGGCACCGTTTCCAGGTTGTGGGCGAGGACCTCGGGGCGGGACTCGAACACCTCGGCCAGCAGGTCGGGGGTGCCGTTGAAGTCTGGGATCAGGTTCTCGACGCCGGTGCCCGGGTTGAGGGCGTGGATCTGCCGGACGGTTTCCGCGTACAGCCACGCGCCGCCGTCGGGCAGATCGTCGCGGGCGACACCGGTGATCGTCGAATACCGCAGGCCCATCGACCGGACGGATTCGGCGACGCGTCGCGGCTCGTCCCGGTCGAGGGCGGTGGGCTTACCGGTGTCGATCTGGCAGAAATCGCAGCGTCGGGTGCACTGTTCACCACCGATGAGGAACGTGGCCTCGCGGTCTTCCCAGCATTCGTAGATGTTGGGGCAGCCCGCCTCCTCACACACCGTGTGCAGGCCTTCGTTCTTCACCAGCCCCTTGAGCTCGGTGTACTCCGGACCCATCTTGGCGCGGGTCCGGATCCAGTTGGGCTTGCGTTCGATCGGAGTCTCCGCGTTTCGAGCTTCGATGCGGAGCAGCTTCCGTCCTTCTGGGGCGACACTCACCTGTGCGATGGTACGCGTGACCGAACCCGTTGTCGGGTCCGGCCGGTGTGTCTCAGCCGAATCGGACGGTGGTGAACTCCGGTGTCCGACGGTCGAACTCGCCGGTAACCTGTTCGGGGGCTGCGACGCGCTCGATATCACGCACCGTCACCGGAAGCTGCCCGTCGAGGGCTGCGAGGACGGCGGTGGTGACCGCGTCGATGACATCGTCGACGGTGACGTCCCGCCCGAGCTCCCGCGACAGGGTCGTCACACCGGCGTCGCGGATACCGCACGGAACGATGTTGTCGAACCCGTCGAGGACGGCATTGCAGTTGAGGGCGAACCCGTGCATCGTGACGCCCCGCTGGACCCGCACCCCGATCGCGGCGACCTTGCGTTCGGGCAGCCATCGGCCGTCGACGGACGCGGCCGGCAGCCACACCCCGGAACGCCCCTCGACGCGCCCACATGCGACACCCAGGCCCGTGCACACCTCGATGAGCGCTTCCTCGAGCCGCCGGACGTAGGCGACGACGTCGACGGGTTCGGCGAGCCCGACGATCGGGTACCCGACGAGCTGGCCGGGACCGTGCCAGGTGATCTTGCCGCCGCGGTCGACGTCGATGACCGGGGTGCCGTCCACCGGACGGTCCTCGGGGGCGGTGCGCCGGCCCGCGGTGTAGACGGCCGGATGCTCGAGCAGCAGCAGCGTGTCGGGGCCCTCGTCGTCGGCTCGGCGTGTCGCCAGAACCTTCTGCCGATCCCATGCCGCCATGTAGTCGATCCGGCCGAGACGTTCGACGGACACCGGCTGAGAACTGGATCGAGCGGACGCGGTGGTGCTTCTCATGGGCACGACGTTACGCCCGCCGACCACACGGTTCGTCACCGCCCGAGCGCATCCGCGAGGGCCGTGTCGATCGTGGGACGACGGAACGTGAACCCGGCCTGTGCGAGCACCCCGGGGACGGCACGCTGGCCGCACAGGACGGCCTCGTCGGCGAACTCGCCGATCAGCGCCGACACCACGACGCCCGGTATCCGCCACGGTGCGGGCCGGTGCAGTGCCCGGCCCAGTGCGGCAGTGAACCGGGCGTTGGTGACCGGTTCCGGGGCGCACAGGTTCACCGGCCCCCGGATGTCGTCGCGGGCGAGGACGAATTCGAGGGCCGAGACCTCGTCGGCCAGCGAAATCCACGACAGGTACTGACGTCCGCTACCGAGTCGGCCACCGAGTCCGAGCGCGTACAGGCGGCACAGTTTCCCGAGCATCCCCCCGTGTGGGGACAGGACGGTCGCGGTCCGCACCGTCACCGTGCGCACCCCGGCGTCCGCCGCGGTCGCGGTCGCCGCCTCCCAGTCCCGGCACAACCGGGCCAGGAACCCGCCGCCCGGCGCGGCATGTTCGTCGACGACCCGGTCCCCGGTGTCGCCGTACCAGCCGACAGCGCTCGCGTTGACGAGCGTGGGGACACCCGCGTCGACGACGGCCCGCGCCAGGACGTCGGTGGGGGTGATCCGGCTGTCTCGCAGCGTCTGCTTGTAGGCGCCGGACCAGCGTTTGTCACCGATACCGGCACCGCACAGGTTCACGACGGCGTCGGCGCCCCGCAGCGACACGGCATCGAGTGTGCCGCGCTCGGGATCCCAGGCGAGTTCGCCGGGCCCGGACGCGCGGCGGCGGACGAGACGGGTCACGTCGTGGCCGCCGCCGCGCAGCGACGTCACGAGCGCGGAACCGATCAGGCCGGACGAGCCGGCGACGAACACGCGCACGTTTTTCCTCCCGGAGACGGAAACGCCGAAGGGCACCCTCCCCGGACGGAGAAGGTGCCCCTCGGCGGATGGAACACGGGACCCTACAGGCCCAGGTCGGCCTCGAACGCGGCGTCCTCGAGACGCTGCTTGATCGTGGTCAGGAAGCGGCCCGCGTCAGCGCCGTCGACCAGACGGTGATCGTAGGTGAGCGGCAGGTAGCACATCGACCGGACACCGATGGACTCGTTGCCGTTCTCGTCCTGCACCACGACCGGACGCTTGACGATCGCGCCCGTGCCCAGCATCGCGGCCTGCGGCGGCACCAGGATCGGGGTGTCGAACAGGGCGCCCTGGCTGCCGATGTTGGTGACGGTGAACGTGCCACCGGACAGCTCGTCCGGCTTGAGCCCACCGGTACGGGCACGCTTGGCGATGTCGGCGATCGCGCGGGCCAGTCCGGCCAGCGACAGGTCACCGGCGTTGTGGATCACGGGGGAGAGTAGACCCTGCTCGGTGTCGACCGCGATGCCCAGGTGCTCGGCAGCGTGGTACGTGATCTCCTTGGTGCTCTCGTTGTAGGACGCGTTCACGTTCGGGTGAACCTTGAGCGCCTCGACGACGGCCTTCGCGAAGAACGGCAGGAACGTCAGGTTGACGCCCTCACGCTCGGCGAAGTCGGCCTTGGCCTGCGCCCGCAGGGCCGCGATGCGGGTGACGTCGACCTCGAAGGTCTGGGTCAG
Organism: Prescottella sp. R16; assembly: GCF_030656875.1. Taxonomy (NCBI): domain Bacteria; kingdom Bacillati; phylum Actinomycetota; class Actinomycetes; order Mycobacteriales; family Nocardiaceae; genus Rhodococcus; species Prescottella sp. R16. The sequence continues at coordinate 2,757,234 of NZ_CP130943.1, read as the reverse complement.
CTGCGCCGTGGTCTGCAGGGACTCGCGGGTCTTGGTCGCCGTGATCTGACGGATCCGGTTGGCCTTCTGCGTCGTGCCGCGCAGGTTCGCCAGTTCGGGACGCACACCGGCGGTCGCGACCGGGGCCGCGGGAGCCGCAGCGGCGGCAGCAGGTGCGGCCGCGGGAGCCTTCGCGGCCTCGGCGGCAGCGAGCACGTCCTGCTTGCGGATGCGGCCACCGACACCGGTGCCCGTGACGGTCGACAGGTCGACGTTGTTCTCGGTGGCGAGCTTGCGCACCAGCGGGGTCACGTACGGGGTGGCGTCACCGGACGGTGCGGCGGCGGGAGCGGCCGGAGTGGACGCTGCCGGAGCCGGAGCAGCCGGAGCCGGGGCGGCCGGAGTGGACGCTGCCGGAGCCGGAGCAGCCGGAGCCGGAGCAGCCGGAGCCGGAGTGGGCTCGGGAGCCGGAGCCGGAGCCGGAGCCGGAGCTGCAGGTGCAGCAGCGGGAGCGCCGGAGCCGATGACGGCCAGCCGGCCGCCGATCTCGATGACGTCGTCCTCCTGCGCGCTGATCTCGAGCAGCACACCGGCGACGGGCGACGGGATCTCGGTGTCGACCTTGTCGGTGGAAACCTCGAGCAGAGGCTCGTCGACGGCGACCTCGTCGCCGACGGCCTTGAGCCAGCGGGTGACGGTGCCCTCGGTGACGGACTCGCCGAGCTCGGGCATCGTGACCGGGGTGCCGGACGCGGCACCGGCGGCGGGTGCCTCAGCCGGAGCCGGAGCAGCAGCCGGAGCCGGAGCAGCCTCGGCGGCAGGCGCAGGTGCGGGCTCGGCGGCGGGAGCCGGAGCAGCGGCGGGGGCGGGAGCCTCGCCGGCCTCGCCGATCACGGCCAGCTCGCCGCCGATCTCGACGACGTCGTCCTCCTGCGCCACGATCTTCGTCAGCACACCGGCAGCGGGGGACGGGATCTCGGTGTCGACTTTGTCGGTGGAGACCTCGAGCAGCGGCTCGTCGACGGCGACCGTGTCCCCTTCCTGCTTGAGCCACCGCGTGACAGTTCCCTCGGTGACGGATTCACCCAGGGCTGGCATCTGGACGGAGAAGGCCATTTCTTTCGACTCCTCGACGGTTGTGTTCGGGTTGTTGAGTTATAGCGACTTGTGGTCGCAAACCATAGTGCTCGGCAAGCATGGTTCCGGTGACGCTGTACGACGGATCCGAAACACCTCACACAGGCGGTGTGCTGCGCTTCGGACGCGTCGTGCGGCGCACCCGCACCATCCTTCCATTGATGTCCTGGGCGTGTCGTGCGAGGTCCCCGGGAAGGCCTTGACGGCCTGTGCGCCTTTTCGGTAGCAGCAACTACCAAAAAGGCGCACAGCACTTATCCGTTGACGGCGATGTCCTCGATGACGGAGATCATGGTGCGGACCGGGACGCCGGTGCCGCCCTTGCCGGTGTAGCCGAACGGGCCGCCCGTGTTGAACGCCGGACCGGCCACGTCGACGTGCGCCCACTGCACGTCGTCGGTGACGAACTCCTTCAGGAAGATCGCGGCGGCGAGCATGCCGCCCCAGCGGTGCGGGGTGACGTTCGCGAGGTCGGCGACGCGGGAGTTGAGGTCGGCACGCAATTCGGCCGGCATCGGCATCGGCCAGCCGTTCTCACCGATCTCCTGCGAGATCGCGGCGACCCGGTCACGGAACTCGTCGGTGCCCATGATGCCGGCGGTGCGGTTGCCGAGGGCCACCATCTGGGCGCCGGTGAGGGTGGCGGTGTCGATGAGGTAGTCGGGGTGGTCCTCGCAGGCGCGGGCGATGGCGTCGGCGAGGAGGAGACGGCCCTCGGCATCGGTGTTGACGACCTCGACGGTGGTGCCGCCGTACTGGGTGAGGACGTCACCGGGACGCTGCGCGGTCGCCGACGGCATGTTCTCGGCCATCGGCACCCACGCGGTGACGTCGACGGGCAGACGCAGTTTCGCGGCGAGTACGACGGTCGCGACGACGGCGGCGGCGCCGCCCATGTCGGAGGTCATGTTCTCCATGCCGGCGGCCGGCTTGATGGAGATGCCGCCGGTGTCGAACGTGACACCCTTACCGACGAGCGCGACCTTCTTCACACCACGACGCTTGGCTGCCGTGTAGGTCATCTGCACCAGACGCGGCGGACGCGACGAGCCCTGTCCGACACCGAGGATGCCGCCGAACCCGGCCTTCGCGAGTGCTTTCTCGTCGAGGACCTTCACGGTGAGGCCCGCGGCGGTGCCGAGGGCCTTCGCCCGGTCGGCGAACTCGGCGGGGTACAGGTGGCTCGGCGGGGTGTTGACGAATTCGCGGGCGGTGGCGACGGCCTCGGCGATCGCGACCGAGCGGGCCAGTTCGTCCTTCGGGCCCTTCGTGCGCGGCGACTCGACGAGCAGTTCGACGCGGCCGAGGGGTTGCGCGTCGGCGGCCGGCGCCGACTTCGACCGGAACTCGTCGAACCGGTACGCGCCGAGGAAGAAGCCCTCCGCGGCAGCACCCAGATCGAGCGACGACAGCGTCGTGGTGACGGTCGCGACCCCGGACAGGGCGCGTGCCGCGACGCCGGCGGAGCGTCGGACCTGCTCGGCGTCGATCTTGTCGGCGGCACCGAGGCCGACGGCCAGCACACTCGACACGGGCAGGTCTGCGGGGGCGGGGATCCGGGTGAGTTCCTCGGCGCGGCCGGTCGCACCGACTGCCGTCAGGGCGTCGAGCAGTCCGGCGAGGACCTCCTCGTCCACACCGGCACCGACGAGGACCTCGGGTCCGTCGGATCCGGTCGTGAGACCGATCACCAGGACGTCGGCGCGACGGCTCGGGGAACCGGCCAGGGCGAGCGTCGGACCCAGCGGTCGGACGGGCGAAGAGGTAGGGGGCACGAACATCTCCTGTCGAAGGGGGAGGCGGGTAGCTGCCGAATTCCGATGTTAGTGCTCGCGGCGGGTGGGCTAGCGTTGTCCCTCATGAGCGACGCGCAACTGCTGCAGGGCCCCATCCATTCCGTCCACGTCGACCTGGGTGCGACGTTCGCACCGTTCGGTGGCTGGGAGATGCCGGTCTCGTACGCGGGCACCGTCGCCGAGCACAACGCGGTCCGCGAGACGGTCGGCCTGTTCGACGTCAGCCATCTCGGTAAGGCTCTCGTCTCGGGTCCCGGTGCCGCGGAGTTCGTGAACTCGACGCTCACCGCGGACCTCGGCAAGGTCACGCCCGGGCAGGCGCAGTACACGCTGTGCTGCACCGAGACCGGTGGCGTCGTCGACGACCTGATCGCCTACTACGTGTCCGACGACGAGATCTTCCTGGTGCCGAACGCCGCGAACACCGCCGACGTCGTCGCCCGGCTGCAGGCCGCCGCGCCGGACGGTGTCGCGATCACCGACCAGCACCGGGACTACGCGGTGTTCGCGGTTCAGGGTCCGAAGTCGGCGGACGTCCTCGCCGAACTGGGCCTGCCCACCGACATCGACTACATGGCGTTCGTCGACGCCGACTGGAACGGTGTCCCGGTACGGGTGTGCCGCAGCGGCTACACCGGTGAGCACGGCTACGAGCTGCTACCCCGGTGGGCCGACGCCGAGGCGCTGTTCCGGGTCCTCGTCGACCTCGTGCGCGACCGCGACGGCCAGGTGGCCGGTCTGGGCGCCCGCGACACCCTGCGCACCGAGGCCGGGTACCCGCTGCACGGCCACGAACTGTCGCTCGACATCTCGCCGCTGCAGGCCCGCTGCGGCTGGGCCATCGGCTGGTCCAAGCCGGAGTTCTGGGGCCGCGACGCCCTCACCGCGGAGAAGGCGGCCGGCCCGGCCCGTCGCCTGTGGGGAATCAAGGCCCTCGACCGTGGTGTGCTGCGGCAGGGACAGACCGTGTCGAAGGACGGCGCCCCGATCGGGGAGACCACGTCGGGCACGTTCTCGCCGACCCTCAAGGTCGGTATCGCGCTGGCGCTGCTCGACACCGCCGCGGGTGTGGCCGGTGTGTCCGTGGGAGACGAGATCACCGTCGACGTGCGAGGACGTGCACTGCGCTGCGAGGTCGTGACCACCCCGTTCGTGCCCGTCCACACCAAATAGACCCCGATACGCCAGGTAAAAGGCGAAAGCCTCGTTAGATAGGATTACGGCTTATGACAGACGGCCTCGACTTCGCGCGCACCCTGAATCCCTCTCCCGCGACCGACGAGGCGCGGCGCGAGATTCTCGAGGCGCCCGGGTTCGGTCGGTACTTCACCGATCACATGGTGTCGATCCGCTACACCGAGGGCCGTGGCTGGCACGACGCCGAGGTCCTGCCGTACGGGCCGATCTCCCTCGACCCCGCCGGCATGGTGTTGCACTACGGGCAGTCCATCTTCGAGGGCCTCAAGGCGTACCGCCAGCCGAACGGCAGCATCGCGTCGTTCCGGGTCACCGCCAACGCCGAACGGCTCCGCCGGTCGGCGCGCCGGCTCGCGATGCCGGAACTGCCGGACGAGTTGTTCGTCGCCTCCATCGAGGCCCTCCTCGACGTCGACGAGGCCTGGGTGCCGGAGGCCGGCGGTGAGGCGTCGCTGTACCTGCGGCCGTTCCTGTTCTCCACCGAGGCGGGGCTGGGGGTGCGCCCGGCGTCGGAGTACCGCTACCTGCTGATCGCGTCCCCCGCAGGCGCCTACTTCCCGCGCGGCGTCAAGCCGGTCAGCGTGTGGCTGTCGCGGGAGTACGTGCGGGCCGCACCGGGCGGTACCGGTGCCGCGAAGTTCGCCGGCAACTATGCGGCGTCGCTGGTGGCGCAGGCCCAGGCCGCCGAGCAGGGCTGCGACCAGGTGGTGTGGCTCGACGCCATCGAACGCGCGTACGTCGAGGAGATGGGCGGGATGAACCTGTTCTTCGTCTTCGGTTCCGGCCCCGACGCCCGCCTGGTCACCCCGGAACTGTCCGGGTCGCTGCTGCCCGGCATCACCCGCGACTCGCTGCTCACCCTCGCCGCCGACGCCGGATTCGCGGTCGAGGAGCGCAGGATCAGCACCGACGAATGGCGGGAGAAGTGCGCGTCCGGTGAGATCACCGAGGTGTTCGCATGCGGTACCGCCGCCGTCATCACCCCCGTCGGCCGCGTCAAGTCCGCGCAGGGCGAGTTCACCGTCGCCGACGGCGAGCCCGGCCCGATCACCATGGCGCTGCGCGACACCCTCACCGGCATCCAGCGCGGCACCTTCGCCGACACCCACGAGTGGATGACCAAGCTGCGCTGACACTCGGCCGAAACCTGCTCGGGCCCTTCCACTTCGGTGGGAGGGCCCGAGTTGTGTCGGGGTCAGCCTCCGAGCAGGAACCCGACGGCCGTCGCGGCGACGGTGAATTCCAGTGCGGCCCCGAGCACGTCACCGTTGACGCCGTCGAACCGGCGGACACAGTGCCGCACCAGCAGTACCGCGGCGAGCAGTACCGCGACGACGACCACCGGGCCCTGCCACCAGAGAGCCGGCACCGCCAGAACCGCCGCGCCCGCAGCCGCGACGCCCCACGCCAGGGCCACCGGAAGAGGCTGCGAATCCGCCACCAGTGCACCGAAACCCGTCGTCCCCGACGCCCGGATTCCGCGGCGGCACGCGAACACCGCGGCCACCCGGCCCGTCGCCACCGCGACGGCCACCGCGAGCCACGCCCCGTGCGCGCCGAGCGAACCGAACGCGAGAGCCTGCACCCCGAACGTCACGATCAGCGCCGCTACCCCGAACGGTCCGGCACCGCCGCTCTTCATCACCTCCCGCGCCCGCTCCGGTGGCCCGTAACAGCCCAGGCCGTCCGCGGTGTCCGCGAGACCGTCGACGTGCATGCCGCGGGTCCCCGATGCGAGCGCACCGACCACCAGCAGACCCGAGAGCGTCGGCTCGAGACCGGCCCACGACAGCAGCCACAACAGCCCCGCCGCGGCCGCGCCCAGCAGGATCCCGGCCACCGGTGCCGCGGCGATCGCCCGCCGGCCCTCGGGGCGGCCGATGTCGTGCGGGCCGCGCACCGGCAGCACCGTCAACCACGACAGGGCCAACGCCATCCCGGTGACCGCACCCCGCACGCTCAGGCCGATTCCGTGCCGTCGGTGCTGTCGGGTTCCGTGTCGGTGCTGTTGTTGCTCACGCCCGCCGAATCGAACGTCGCCATCCGGGCCAGGGTCGCGACCGCGCCCTGCAGCACCGGCAGCGCCGTCACCGCACCCGACCCCTCGCCGAGACGCATGTCCAGCCCCAGGATCGGATCCAGCCCCAGGTGCCGCAGCGCGATCGTGTGGGCCGGCTCGGTGGACCGGTGCCCGGCCACCCACCACTCGCGGGCGCCGGGCGCCAATTCCTCCGCGACCAGCGCCGACGCCGTCACCACCAGACCGTCGACGATCACCGGGGTGCGGCGTACCGCCGCCTGAGCGAGGAACCCGGCCATCGCCGCCAGGTCTGCACCGGACACTGTCCGCAGCAGACCGACGGCGTCCCGCGTGTACGGGCGGGCGCGCCGCAGCCCGTCCCGGATCGCGGCGGTCTTGCGCATCCAGCCGGCGTCGTCGATGCCGGTACCGCGCCCGACGGCCGCCACCGGTTCGGTGTCGGTGATCGCGGCGATGAGAATCGTTGCCGGCGTCGTGTTTCCGATGCCCATCTCGCCTGCGATGAGCAGGTCGGCGCCCGCGTCGACTTCCTGGTCGGCGATCGCGCGTCCCGCGGCGATCGCCTGCGCGGTCTCCTCGTGCGTCATCGCGTCCTCGCGGTCGATCGACCCCGACGAGCGGCGCACCTTGAACGCCGACACGGACGGGTCGGTGTCCGCGTCGACCGACAGGTCCTCCACGCGCACCCCGGCACCGGCGATCTCGGCGAGCACGTTCACCGCGGCGCCGCCGCCGCGGATGTTCGCGACCATCTGCGCGGTCACCTCCGGCGGATACGCCGACACCCCACCACGGGCGATCCCGTGGTCACCGGCAAACACGACGACTCGCGGCCGCTCGAACACCTTCGGCGGGCACACGCCCTGGCAGGCCGACGCCCACACCGACAGCTCCTCGAGCCGGCCCAGCGACCCGGTGGGTTTCGTCAACTGCAGCTGCCGCAGGCGTGCCTGCTCCCGCACCTCGGCGTCCGGCGGGGTGGGGAACTCGAAGTCGGTCACCGACGGGTTCACGGATTCGCTTGTCACGCTGGACCTTTCATCTACGCCTGCGATGTCTTGAGAGTCAGGGGGAGGCCCGCGACGACGAGTACCACGTCGTCGCACACCTGCGCGAGGCGCGCGTTGAGCGCGCCGATCTCGTCGCGGAACAGCCGGCCCGAACGCGTCTCCGGAATCACGCCGAGCCCCACCTCGGGGCTCACCAGCAGCAGACGCCCGTCGAATCCCGCCACCGCCGCGACGAGGGCGTCGACCCGCCCGGCGATCGTGCCCCGCGGCGCGTCCCACGCGTCGGCGTCGTCGAGTTCGCCCGTGAGCCATGTGCCCAGGTCGTCGACGAGGGTCGGCGGATGCGGTCCGGGGGAGGCGAGGACGTCCGAGAGGGGGAGGTCGGTGCCGGTCTCGACAGTCGACCACCAGGCCGGACGCCGGACTCGATGCTGCTCGATCCGGGCATCCCAATCGGTGTCCCCCGGATACCGGCGCGCGGTCGCCACATAGCGCACCGGGACATCGCCCGGAACATCGTCGAGCAGTCCTTCGGCGTGCGCAGACTTCCCGGACCGGGCGCCGCCGAGTACGAGCGTGCGGCGCGGAACATCGGGGGAGGACACGAGGATAGACGCTATCAACCGCACCGGGCCGGTCCCGCAGTGCGCGGACCGGCCCGGAACGACGTGGGGATCAGACGGCGTCGCCCGGGCCGACACGCGGCTTCGGGGCGCGCATCTTACGGATCTGCGACGCGCGGACGAACGCGTACCAGCCGAGCTTGAAGCCGCCGTCCGCGGTGTCGGGGAAACGCTCCCGGACGCGATTGTTGATCATGCGCCCCAGGACGTAGCCCTCGATCGCCATGAACAGCATCATCACGAGCATGCCGAGCGTGACATAGCTCTGGATGATCGGATTGAGGAACATCGCCATGATCAGGATCAGGGCGAGCGGCATGAACAGGCCGACGAGGTTGCGGCGGCTGTCGACGAGGTCGCGGACGTACGCGCGGACCGGGCCCTTGTCGCGGGGCATCAGGTACTTGTCCTCGCCGGCGAGCATCCGGGCCCGGCGGTCGGCGGCGTCGGCCCGACGCTCGGCGGCGGCCGTCTTGCGCTCCTCCTTGGAGCCGCGAGTCGCCTTGCGGCGGGCCCGGGCCTCCTTCGCGGTGAGCGGTGCGGGGGTCACCGGGCCGCGGCGCTTGGCCTCGGCCTCGCGGCGCTTGGGGGTGGGACGCCCCTTACCGGGGGTCGACGCGGTCTTCCCGGCCGTCTCGGCGGTGGTTTCCGAGGACGACGCGGACGACTCGGTGACCTCGACGTGGTTCTTGTCGGGATTGTCGGAGTCGCCTCGGCGTAGCAGCTTCACACATCCAGGCTATGGGATAACCGTCGTCCTGGCGAAACCGACCACCGCCCTAGACTGCGCGGATGCGCGTCCTGATCGCGCCGGACTCGTTCGGCGGCACCCTCACCGCCACCCAGGCGGTCGCCGCGATCGCCGCCGGCTGGCGCTGCGCCCGACCCGGCGACCGGCTCGATCTCGCCCCGCAGTCCGACGGCGGTCCCGGCTTCGTCGACGCCATGAGTGTGGTCGGCACCGTCCACACCACCCGTGTCGACGGCCCCCTCGGCGACCCGGCCCGGGCACACTGGGTCCTCGCCGGTGACGGACGGGTCGCCTACCTCGAATCCGCGCAGGCCGTCGGCCTGGACCTGCTCGTCGGCCCGCCCACCCCGGACACCGCCCGCCGGGCCCACAGCCGCGGCGTCGGGCAATTGCTCGCCGCCGCCGTGGCCGCCGGGGCCCGCCGGATCGTCGTCGGACTCGGCGGCAGCTGCTGCACCGACGGTGGCCGCGGCGCACTCGACGCCCTCGGCGGACTCACCCGGGCCCGGGCACTGCTGGACGGTATCGACCTGATCGCCGCCACCGACGTCGAACACGCGCTGCTCGGCGAACACGGCGCCGCCCATGTCTTCGGACCCCAGAAAGGCGCCGACGCCGCCACCGTCACCCTCCTCGAACGCCGCAACATCGCATGGGCGGACGAACTGCGTGCCGCAGTCGGCCCCGACGTCGTCGACCGGCCCGGTGCCGGCGCCGCCGGTGGACTCGGGGCGGCCCTGTTCGCGCTCGGTGCGGCCCGGGAGTCCGGGGCCGCCGTCGTAGCCGACGCCACCGGGCTCGGCGAGCGGATCGCCGCCGCCGACCTCGTCCTGACCGGGGAGGGAAAGTTCGACGACCAGTCGCTGCGCGGCAAACTCCCCGTCGCGGTCGCCGCACTCGGATCCGGTGCGGGAACACCCGTCGTCGTCCTCACCGGGCAGGCCGCGGTCGACCCGGCCGCCGCCGCGGCAGCCGGGATCACGGCGACGTACGCGCTGACCGACATCGCCGGATCCGTCGAACGCGCCATGGCCGACGCGGCAGGACACCTCACGGAACTGGCGGCCACCGTGGCCCGGGCGTGGCGCGATACATCCGGCCCGATACATGAGGAATAGGGGCACGCAGAGTACCGTTGAAGCGATCACGGGTTTGGCACGAGCGACAGGGAGAGCCCATGACTGTGCAGAACGAGACCGCCACCCACGGCGTCACGATGACCGAGACCGCATCCGCGAAGGCGAAGGCGCTGCTCGATCAGGAAGGACGCGACGACCTCGCGCTGCGCATCGCCGTGCAGCCCGGTGGCTGCGCGGGCCTGCGCTACCAGCTGTTCTTCGACGACCGTAGCCTCGACGGTGACCTCGTCGTCGACTTCGGTGGCGTCAGCCTCGCCGTCGACCGGATGAGCGCCCCCTACGTCGAGGGCGCCTCCATCGACTTCGTCGACACCATCGAGAAGCAGGGCTTCACGATCGACAACCCGCAGGCGACCGGATCCTGCGCCTGCGGCGACTCCTTCAACTGAGTCCCGCACCCCATAACGACACCGTCTGACGCGGAGTCCGCCACCCTGGCGGGCTCCGCGTCAGACTGCGTTCTACCTGCCAGCACCGTTCCACCCACCATCACTTCGAAAGGCCTCCGAGCGTGACCATTGCGGTAACCGGTTCCATCGCCACCGACCACCTGATGCGGTTCCCGGGCCGCTTCGCCGATCAGTTGCTCGCCGATCAGCTCGCACACATTTCGCTGAGCTTCCTCGTCGACGACCTCGTCGTCCGCCGCGGCGGCGTCGGCGGCAACATCGCCTACGCGATGGGAGTGCTCGGTGGCTCGCCGCTGCTCGTCGGTGCGGCCGGCGTCGACTTCGCCGAATACCGGACGTGGCTCGAATCCAACGGCGTCGACTGCAGTGGAGTCCTCGTCTCCGAGAGCGCCTACACCGCACGCTTCGTGTGCACCACCGACGACGACATGGCGCAGATCGCCTCGTTCTACCCGGGCGCCATGAGCGAGGCCCGTGGCATCGAACTCGCCGCACTCGCGGCGGCACACGACGGACTCGACCTCGTCCTGATCGGCGCCAACGATCCCGAGACGATGATCCGGCACACCGACGAATGCCGCCTGCTCGGCATCCCCTTCGCCGCCGACCCGTCCCAGCAGCTCGCCCGGCTGTCCGGCGACGAGGCCGCCCAGCTCGTCGCCGGCGCGAAGTACCTGTTCACCAACGAGTACGAGTGGGGCCTCCTGCAGCAGAAGACCGGACTGTCCGAAGAAGCGATCCGCGCCCAGGTCGGGCTGCGCGTCACCACCCTCGGCGCCAAGGGCGTCGAGATCGTCGACGCCGACGGCAACTGGATCCGCGTCGGTGTCGTCCCCGAACGCGGCAAGGTCGACCCCACCGGTGTCGGTGACGCCTTCCGTGCCGGGTTCCTGCACGCCCAGGCCGCCGGCCTGAGCCTGGAACGTTCGGCTCAGCTGGGTTCCCTGGTTGCCGTATACGTTCTCGAAACCGTCGGCACCCAGGAATGGAGCCTCGACCGCGACGACGCCGTCAAACGCCTCACCGAGGCGTACGGCAAGGACGCCGCCGACGAGATCGCAGCTCTGCTGCCGTAAGGCCCGTCGACTCGTACGACTCCGCCCGGGTTCCTCTCGTCGAGGAACCCGGGCGGAGTCGTCTCTGCCTCTACAGGCTCACCGGGTACGCCGGCTCCTGGATCTGCGGCTCGATGCGCTTCTCGACGAAGATGCCGTGCCAGATCATGTAGCACAGCACCGTCCACAGTCGGCGGCTGTGATCGGAGACCCCGTCCCGGTGGTCGCGCAGCATGCGGGTGACGGCGGCCTTGTCGAAGATGTGGTCCGTGCCCGACGCGGCGATCTGTTCGTGCGCCCAGTCGTACAGTTCGGTACCGGCCAGCCAGTGCCGCAGCGGTACCGGGAACCCGAGCTTCGCGCGGTGCAGTACGTGCGGCGGGACGATGCCCTCGAGGGCCTGCCGCAGCGCGTACTTCGTGGTGGATTTCGTGATCTTCTGATCCAGCGGGATCCGTGACGCGACCGAGAACACCTCGGGGTCGAGGAACGGGACCCGCAGTTCCAGCGAGTTCGCCATCGTCATCTTGTCGGCCTTGACGAGGATGTCGCCGCGCAGCCACGTGAACAGGTCCAGGTGCTGCATGCGCGCCACCGGATCCCAGTCCTTCGACTGTGCGTAGATCGGTGCCGTGACGTCCTGGTGCGTCCACTCGGGGCGGAAGTCGCGCAGCACGGCCCGCAGCTGCGCATCGTTGAAGCTGCGGGCGTTGCCGTAGTAGCGCTCCTCGAGTGTCATCGAACCGCGGTGCAGCAGGCTCTTGCCGCGCGTGCCGTCCGGGATGCGCTCGGACAGCTTCCCGGCCGCCCGGCGCAGCGACGCCGGCAGATACTCGAACGGCTTCAGCGACAGCGGCTCCCGATAGATCGTGTAGCCGCCGAACAGTTCGTCGGCACCCTCACCGGAGAGCACCACCTTGACGTGCTTGCGGGCTTCCTTCGCCACGAAGTACAGCGGCACCAGGGCCGGGTCGGCGACCGGATCGTCGAGATACCAGATGATCTCCGGGATCGCGGCCGCGAACTCGGCGGGGGAGACCACCTTGACGATGTGCCGGGCACCGATCGCCGCCGCCGACTCGGCCGCGACGTCCACTTCCGAGTAGCCCTCGCGCTCGAAACCCGTGGTGAAGGTGATCAGGTTCGGGTTGTGCCGCATCGCGAGCGCCGCGATCGCCGTCGAATCGATACCGCCCGACAGGAACGAGCCGACCGTGACATCGGCCCGCATGTGCTTGGCCACCGAATCCTCGAGTGCCTCCGCGACCTCCCGGTAGCGGGCCTGCTCCGAGCCGGCCACGAACGGCACCGCCGGGAACGTCGGCGTGAAGTACCGCGTCACCACCGGGGCGCTGCCCGGCGTCAGACGCGCGTAGCAACCCGACTCGAGGCGACGGATCTGCGCATGCAGCGTCTCCGGCTCCGGCACGTACTGCAGCACCGTGTAGTGCTCGGTGGCCCGCGGATCCAGCTCGGTGCCGACACCGATCACGTCGGCCAGCTCGAGCAGGCTCTTCTTCTCGCTGCCGAACGCGGTGCCACCGGTGCCCGTCGCCAGGAACAGCGGCTTGATGCCGAACGGGTCACGGGCGACGAACAGTTCCCGCTCCTGCGTGTCCCACACCGCGAACGCGAACATGCCGCGCAGCCGTCGTACCGCGTCCGCACCCCAGTAGTGGTACGCGGCGACGATCGCCTCGCTGTCACCTTCGGTCCGGAACTCGGCGCCGTGGTCGCGAGTGAGCTCTTCTCGCAGTTCCACATAGTTGTAGATCTCTCCGTTGAACGTGAGCGCATACCGCTCCGGGGCCTCCGGAGGCCCCCACCGCAGCGGCTGGTGCGAATGCTCGATGTCGATGATCGACAATCGGTTGAACCCGAAGATCACATCGTCGTCGTGCCACGTCCCGTGCTCGTCCGGACCGCGGTGACGCAGACAGTGCAGGGCCGCACCGACGCGCGTGACCGCCTCGTCGCCGGTGCCGTCGGTGGTGAGTAGTCCGAGCAGTCCGCACACAGCGTCCAGTACCTCGATTCAGAGTTGGTTGTCCCGTTCGGGCCGGCGGACCGGAAGGGCGCCGTTTCCCTCCGGAAGTATGCCGCAGCATTCGGGTCCCCCGCGTCCGTGGGGAGCACGTGACCGCGTTGCTCTCAGCGCAATCCCAGGTAGCGCGCGTACATTCGGTGGACATTGGTCCCGACTGCAACACGGGCGCCGACCCGAGGATGGAGGATCGGCGCCGTTGGTCTACGCTGCGTAGTAATTGGGCCTTCCCATCGGGTGTGCCCTAGTGGAATTGCGGCGATCAGGAAGGCGTGAACGTGGCGCAAGGTCGGATCCTTCGGCGAGCCGGGCTGGCAGCATCTTTGGGCATAGCTGCCATGCTGCTGTCGGGTTGTTCAATCGACAATTCGGTGCTTCGCTTCGGGTGGCCATCGGGTATTACCCCGCAGGCCGAGCGTATGCGCGAGCTGTGGACGTGGTCGGTCATCGCCGCCCTCGTCATGGGTGTCATCGTGTGGGGCCTCACCTTCTGGGTGGTCATCTTCCACCGGAAGAAGAAGGACTCGCCGGAGTTCCCGCGTCAGACGGCGTACAACGTGCCGCTGGAGCTCTTCTACACGGCAGTTCCGTTCGTGATCATCGCCGTGCTGTTCTACTTCACCGTGGTCGTGCAGAACTACGTCACGGAGAAGAAGGACAACCCGAACGTCGTGGTCGACGTGACCGCGTACCAGTGGAACTGGAAGTTCGGTTACCGCACCATCGATCTCGGTGACGGCACGGCCAAGTACGAGGGCACCGACGAGGCTGCCACCGCAGCCGCAGTCGCCGCGTCGAAGCCCGAGGGCCTCGACGAGCACGGCCGCGAGAAGATCGGTGCGATCCACGGCAAGAACCCGCAGGATCTGTCCTACCTGCACTACGACAAGATCGAGACCGTCGGCACCAGCAACGAGGTTCCGATCCTCGTCCTCCCGACCGGTAAGCGCATCGAGTTCGTGCTGGCGTCCTCCGACGTCATCCACTCCTTCTGGGTCCCCGAGTTCCTGTTCAAGCGTGACGTGAACCCGAACCCGAAGGAGAACCACTCCGACAACGTCTTCCAGATCAGTGAGATCGAGAAGGAAGGCGCGTTCGTGGGCCGCTGCGCCGAAATGTGCGGCACCTTCCACGCGATGATGAACTTCGAGATCCGTGCAGTGTCGCCGGAGAAGTTCGAGCAGTACATCGAGGCGCGCAAGTCCGTCGAGGACGGTGGTCAGGGCCTGAGCACCGCCGAGGCGCTGGCATCGATCGGTGAGGCGCCCATGGCGACCTCGACCGCGCCGTTCAACACCGACCGCACCGTGCGCGAGGCTTCGGCCACCGGCAACTGACCGTCGAGCACCACTGAGCAAGGACAACAACTGATATGAAGATCGAAGCCAAGCTCTTCGAGATCCTGACGGTGTTCTTCATTCTCGTCGCGATCGTCTACGGTGTCTTCACCTCGATGTCGCGCACCGGAATCGAGTGGGCCGGCCTCACCGCGATCGTCCTGTCGGCCGGTCTGAGCCTGATCGTCGGAACCTACTTCCGGTTCGTGGCACGTCGCCTCGACACCCGTCCCGAGGACTACGAGGAGGCCGAGGTCTCCGACGGCTCCGGCGACCTGGGCTTCTTCAGCCCCGGTAGCTTCTGGCCGATCCTTCTCGCCGGCGCTGCCGCATGCGGTGGTCTGGCCCTCGCGTTCTACCAGGGATGGATGATCGTCATCGCGGTCATCCTCGTGATCGCCGCCGCTGCCGGTCTGGTCTTCGAGTACCACCTCGGACCCGAGAAGCACTAGCACCACAACGCCGAAGGCGCCGAACCCGTGCGGGGTTCGGCGCCTTCGGCGTTTTCCGGTCGACGCCCCTGCGCTGCGATGTCTCTAGCGCTGCGGTGCGACGATCGTGCCGTAGTCGAGGCTGCCGTGGCTGTAGGTCGGGACCAGTGGCCACTGCCGCTTGGAGTTCGTGCACTCGGACGACGGAATCACTTGCAGCCACCGTGCATCGCGCACGGACCGCGAGGCCATCGTCTTCTCCTTGACCATCGAGTCGTACTGGTCCTGGGGATCTTCGAGCGTGTTGGAGTTCAGCACCACCTCGCGTCCGTAGAACGCGGCCTGCTGCCGAACACCGGGAATCTTCGACAGCTCGGGCTGCCAGTTGTCCGGGGCCATCCCGTTCTCGGACTGCACCCAGACGCCGTCGGGGGTGTTCACACACAGGGAATGGTTACCGTCGGTGTGGCCGGGAGTCCACAGCAGGCTCACCCCGACACCCAGTTCGACGTCGCCGTCGAACACCTCGAGCCGGTCCGTGGGAACCCCGTCCATGCCCTTGTTCACATACCATGCCGTCTGCATGGGGTGCATCGACTCGAACGTGCCCAGCTCCTTGCGATGGACCAGCAGCTTCGCGTTGGGGAACAGTGGCGTGCGAGGTTCGCTCTCGCCCTCGATCGGCTCCGTCGACCCCATGATCATGCGGACGTCCTGGACGTGCAGGTGGTCGAAGCTGACGTAGTCGACGTCGTCGTTGGTCAGTCCGAGGCTCGGTAGGACGTCGTCGGGATCGTTGATGTAGTCGGCGAAGAACCTCTCGATCTTGAACCGTCGGCCCAGCTCCTGGATCTTGTGATAAAACGGGGCCTTCGCCGATCCCGCCGCGACCGTCGGCTCCCACACCAGAGTCTTCAGCGTGCCGTCGAAGCCCTCGAACTGGATCACCAGCATCCGGTTGGTGATGCCGATGAACGGGTTGACGCCGATCGAGTACCCCTGGAACGCGAACCGGGAGGGGTACGGCGCGGTGGCGATGTCGAAGCTCTTGATCGCCGTGACCCGGCCCTGGGACAGGAACCGTTCCCGGTACTTCGCGGCGGCTTCGCGCACCGCGGTCAGCCGGTCACCACGCGGCCAGACGTCGTGGACGCCGTCGAACTCGGGGATGGGACGGACGACGGTGGACGGGGGTGCATCGGACGGGTTGGTCACTGCGCTTCTCCTGACTGGTCGGGGTTCGTGAACTGCTGTTCGTAGGTGCTGCGCACAGAACTGTCCGCCACCGCGTCGACCTGATTCGGGACCATGCGGCGCAGGAGGACGTCGCGGACCCGCTGGGGCAGGACGTTCGCCCAGCCGACGAGCGGTCCGACGTAACGGGGGATGGTGATCTCGAACCGAGGTTTCTCGATCGCCGCGAGCACCGCGGCCGCCACATCGGCCGGCGCGAGCATGCGGGCGGCGCCGGTGGCGGTACCGGCGGCGAGTTCGGTGTCGACGACACCGGGCATGATCGCGGTGATCTCGACCCCGGTGCCGGCGAGTTCCCACCGCACCCCGGTCAGATAGCCGAGCACCGCATGTTTCGTTGCGGCATAGGTGGATTCGCCGGCGGGGGAGAGCTTCGCGGCGGCGGACGCGACGGTGACGATGTGCCCGCGTCCACGGCTGCGCATCGCCGGCGCCGCGAGGGTGACGCCGTTGATCACACCGTGTACGTTCACGTCGAACTGCCGGCGTCGCGCCGCTTCCGGTTCCTGGTCGAACGGGCCCACCCACATCACGCCCGCATTGTTGACAAGGACGTCGACAGCGCCGAACGTTTCCTCCACCGCCGTCAGGAACGCGGCGAACGACGCCCGGTCGGCGACGTCCAGATCGAAGCCGCGTGCTCGGGGTCCCAGTGCGGCGGCGACCGATCGGGCCGCGTCCCCGTCACGATCGCCGATCCCGACGTGCGCGCCCGCCTCCGCGAGTTGCGCCGCGATCTCCCGTCCGATTCCGCGTGCGCCACCCGTCACTGCAACGATCCGGCCGTTCACAGAACTCGCAGATCTCATCGGCTCACCACCCTTCCCGTTACCTCTCGACTCGTATCTGACATGTTTGCATGTCAGATATGCGTGCACAATGCTTCGAAGGGTCGACGCACGTGGAACGGGAAGGGAACGAGATGACGGATACGGGCGCACGGGCCCGGGCAGGAGGACGGCGGTATGCGGGTCTGGCCCCGGCGGAGCGTGCGCTGCTGCGCCGGCGCGCGCTCCTCGACGCAGCACTCGACCGGTTCGGCACGGACGGGTATGCCGCAACGTCGGTCAAACAACTCTGCCGCACATCGGCCCTGACCGAACGCTACTTCTACGAGTCGTTCAGGGACCGTGAGACCTGTCTGCGCGAGTTGTACCTGGAGTTGGCGGACGACCTGACCGCGGTCACCGGAACCGCCGTCGCACAGGCGGGGGAGGGGAGCGACGCCGCCGCGGAGCGTGGACTGGCGGCGTTCGTCGGATATCTGACCGAGGACCCACGCCGGGCCCGCGTCGTCCTGGTCGAGGTCGTCGGTGTCTCGCCGGCACTCGAGGAGGCCCGCTACGGCGTCCTGGCCGGCTTCGCCGACATGATCACCGCCGTACTCGTCGGCGCCGGCGTGGAACCGACACAGCGGGAGGCGCTGGCCGGTGTCGCACTGGCCGGTGCCGTCAACCACCTGCTCGTCGACCGGCTGATGAGCGGCGGGGAACAGGATCCGGCGATGCTGGTCGAGGTGTGCGTGACGCTGTTCTCGGCAGCCCGTAGTCGGTTCGCCGACGAGCGCACGGCAGGGCGCTGACCAGGGCAGGGTATCGGCCACGGGCAACGCATACGGGAAGGGCCCCGAACCGAATGGTTCGGGGCCCTTCCCGGTGTTGCTACCGGCGGATCAGTGTTCGCTGTCGCCGGAGGTGATGCCGCGGTTGCGGTCCTGGTACTCCGAGAGGATGCGCAGCTGTTCGTGCTCGCCTGCGTGCTCGGCGGCCTCGAGAGCCTGGCTCTGCTCGGCCGGGTCCGGGGAGACCCAGCTGCCGGAGCCGGGCTTGCCGGCGGAGCCGAGCTTGTTCATCTTCTTCGGGATCGCAGCACCCTGGTACTCCAGCGGGATCGGGTGGCCGTGATCGTCGACCGGTCCGAGCGGCTGGTGGATCTCGACGTACTCACCGTGCGGCAGGCGCTTGATGATGCCCGTCTCGATGCCGTGCTCGAGTACCGCGCGGTCGCTGCGCTGGAGGCCCAGGCAGAACCGGTAGGTGACGTAGTACGCGACCGGAGGCAGGATCACCATGCCGATGCGACCGATCCAGGTCATCGCGTTGAGCGAGATGTCCAGGTGGTAGGCGATGACGTCGTTGACGCAGGACAGGGTCAGCACCACGTAGAACGAGATGGCCATCGCACCGATGCCGGTACGGACCGGAACGTCGCGCGGACGCTGCAGCAGGTTGTGGTGAGCATCGTCCTTCGAGAACTTCTTCTCGATCCACGGGTACGCGATCAGCAGCGCGAACACGATGCCCATGATCAACGCGACTGCGAACACCGCGGGGATCGTGTACCGGTCGAACAGGTAGATCTCCCACGCCGGCCACAGGCGGGCCATGCCGTCGGTCCACATCATGTAGAAGTCGGGCTGCGAACCGGCCGACACCTGCGCCGGGTTGTACGGGCCGATGTTCCAGATCGGGTTGATCTGCAGCAGGCCGCCCATCAGGGCCAGGATGCCGAACGTGAACGCGAAGAACGAACCGCCCTTCATCGCGAACACCGGGAGGATGCGGACGCCGACGACGTTGTTCTCGGTGCGGCCGGGGCCGGGGAACTGCGTGTGCTTCTGGTACCACACCAGCGCGAGGTGCGCGGCGATCAGGGCCAGCAGGATGCCCGGAACGAGCAGCACGTGCGCAACGTACAGACGCGGGATGATCAGTTCGCCGGGGAAGTCGCCGCCGAAGATCAGCCAGTGCAGCCAGGTGCCGGCGATCGGAACACTCAGGGTGATGCCGGACAGCGCGGCGCGCAGACCGGTACCGGACAGCAGGTCGTCCGGCAGCGAGTAGCCGAAGAAACCCTCGAACATCGCCAGGATCAGCAGCAGCGAGCCGATGACCCAGTTCGCCTCACGCGGGCGACGGAACGCGCCGGTGAAGAAGATGCGCAGCAGGTGCACGATGATCGACGCGGCGAACATCAGTGCGGCCCAGTGGTGGATCTGGCGGACGAACAGACCGCCGCGGACCTCGAAGGAGATCTCCAGCGCCGTCTCGTATGCACGCGACATGGTGACGCCGCGCAGCGGCTCGTACGCGCCGTCGTACGTGACGTGTGCCAGCGACGGGTCGAAGAACAGCGTCAGGTAGACACCCGAGATCAGCAGGATGATGAAGCTGTAGAGCGCGATCTCGCCGAGCATGAACGACCAATGGGTCGGGAAGACCTTGTTGATCTGGCGTTTCATGCCCGCCGCGAGATGGTACCGAGAGTCGACGTTCTCGGCAGCTTCCGCGACACGGGACTGGGTTGCAGTACTCACGGGCGACGCTCCCAAAATGCCGGGCCGAGGGCTTCGATGAAGTCACCGTTGGTGACGAGGAAGCCCTCTTCGTTCACAGTAATAGGTAGCTGCGGAAGAGCGCGAGCGGCGGGACCGAAGATCGGCTTGCCGTACTGCAGAGCGTCGAACTGCGACTGGTGGCAGGGGCACAGGATTCGGTTGGTCTGCTGCTCGTACAGCGAGGTGGGGCAGCCGAGGTGGGTGCAGATCTTCGAGTAGGCGAAGTAGTCGCCGTAGTTGAAGCTCTCCTGGCCCTTGCGCTTGACAGCCTTCTCGGTGTCCTCGGTGCGCAGACGGATCAGCATGACGGCGTTGCGGATGCCGCGCAGGCTCCCGAGGAGCGCGTGCTCGTCGCCACGATCGGACTCGCGGAACGGGAACACGGTCTCCATGCCGCCGGCGTCGAGGTCCTCCGGACGAACCAGAACGACGTCGTTCGGGCGTCCGGTGTCGCGACGCAGGTAGATGGTCTCGCCGGGGTAGCGCGGGGTCCAACCGGACACCCACAGCGGCGACTGGTCGCCCTTGGCCCACGGGTTCTTGATCATGCCGCCGAGGGGCATGACCGACATGATGCCGATCGCGCCGCCACCGAAGATCAGGCTGCGCTTGATCATCTTGCGACGACCGATCGTCGACTTGTCCAGGGTGTCGGACAGCTGCGCAGCGAGGGTGCGCTTGTCGACCTCGGCGGAACCGCCGTCGTGGCGGTCCTGGATCGAGACCTCTTCGGGGATGAACTTCTTGGTGAACTTCACCGCGCCGACACCGAGACCGATGATGGCGAGGCCCATGGTGAGGCCGAGCAGCGGGGTGTACAGGTTGTACGCACCGTAGGTGTCTTCACCCTCGCCGGCCCACTCCCACGGCCAGAACAGGAAGACGCCGACGAAGGCCAGCGCCGAGACGCCGGCCAGGGCGAACCAGAAGGCCACCGAACGCTCGGCGCGCTTCTCGGCCTTGGTGCCCTTGACGGCCCAGCGGTCGCGTTCGAACACGACGTCCACACCGTCGAGGTTGGTGCCGAGTTCGACGAGCTCGTCCCGGCTCATCCGATCGAGTTCGTCGTCGGTGTAGTTCTTCGGCGTGCCGCCGTTGGTGGCGTCACTCATGACCTTGCTCCGATCCACAGTGCAGCGCCGACGACAGCGACGATGCCGATGATCCACATCGCGGGGCCCTCGGACGCCGGGCCGAGGCCGCCGAGACCGTACCCACCGGGGTTCTTGGCCTCCGAGGACTGCTTGACGTAGGCGATGATGTCCTTCTTCTCCTCGAGCGTCAGCTGACGATCGGAGAACTTGGGCATGTTCTGGGGACCCGTGACCATGGCGGCGTAGATCTGCTGCTCGCTGGCCGGATCCAGAACGGGGGCGTACTTACCGGAGGACAGAGCGCCGCCGCGGCCGGTGAAGTTGTGGCACGACGCGCAGTTCATGCGGAAGAGCTCGCTGCCGCGCGCGACGTCGCCGCCACGCAGCGAGGACTGGGCGATCTCGCCGTTCTCGTCACGGATGACGGTCGGGCCGCCACCCTGCGACTGCACGTACGCGCCGATGGCGTCGGTCTGCCGGGCGTCGAACTTGGCCGGCTTGCGCGAAGCCTGCGCCTCGTTGCGGGCAGCAGGCATGCGACCGGACGACACCTGGAAGTAGACGGCTGCTTCACCGACACCGATCAGGCTGGGGCCGCGGTCCTGGACACCCTGCAGGTTCGCGCCGTGGCACGTGATGCAGGAGGTGTCGTAGAGCTGCTTGCCTTCGCGGATCAGTGCTGCGGAATCGTCGCTCGCGGTGGCGACCTGCGGGGCAGGCGTCAGGGCGGAGGCGAGGAAGCCGGCGCTCACGAGACCCAGCATGAGGATCAGCGCACCGGTGACGCGCCGACGCAGCTTGCGCTGGCGGCGCGCCTTCTTGGCGGATCCGGCTGTGGTGCGGTCGGGCATGTCACCCTCGAATGCGGGAGGGGGGGATGAACTCATCTGTATCCCTTTGGGTATGTCGGGACGACTGAAGCGTCAGGGGGCTGCCTGGTCGTTCAGCTGGCTAACGGATGAAATAAATCGTGGCGAACAGGCCGATCCACACAATGTCGACGAAGTGCCAGTAGTACGAAACGACGATCGCCGCAGTGGCCTGTGCAGGCGTGAACTTGCTGACCTTGGTGCGGACGATCAAGAAGACGAACGCGATCAGACCGCCGATGACGTGCAGGCCGTGGAAGCCGGTCGTCATGAAGAAGACCGAGCCGTACACGCTGCTCGAGAACGTCACGCCCTCATTGACGAGCTGGTAGTACTCGAAGCCCTGGCCCAGCACGAAGAACGTGCCCATCGCCAGGGTGAGCAGGTACCACCGTCGGAGGCCGAAGACGTCACCCTTTTCCGCCGCGAAAACACCCATCTGGCAGGTGAAAGAAGACGCGATCAGCACCGTGGTGATGGGCACGGCGAGTGCCAGATTGAGGTGCACGGGTTCCGGCGGCCAGTTGTCGCCTGCCTGGGCCCGCGCAACGAAATACATGGCGAAGAGCCCTGCGAAAAACATGAGCTCACTTGACAACCACACGATGGTGCCGACGCTGACCATGTTTGGCCGGTTCAGCGAGTGCACGCGCTGGGTGATTGCCGATCCTGAAGTCCCTACTGCGCTCGTCACGCTGAGAAGTATGACGCCTTGTCGTAAAGGAAAGCCACCCGGGTCCGGCATCGGCGCGTCGGTGCATGTCAGAGGTGGTTCGGTCGCGGTCGCAACGGTGGTCGGGGGACGTGACACAGTGGGCGCATGGAACTCGGTGGCAGTGTCGCTCGTTGGATACGTGGACTTCTGTCCGGGGGGCGTCCGGAGGCCCTCGACCGGACCCGAACCGACCTGGTGGTCGTCGTCTCCGGGTTCGACGACGTCGAGTCGTGCTCGTCGGCGCTCGAACGCGGCGCTGCGGGGACGCCGGGATGGACCGCGGACGCCGAGGCCGTCCTGCGGCACCATCTGCAGGTGCCGCCGGCGGCGGTCGGGGAGGTGATCGCGATCGCGGCCCAGGACGGTTACGTGCCCGTCGCGGATCCCGGTGACGACACGGACGATGCAGGCGACGCGGGCACGACCGACGGCACCGTCCGGCTCCGATTGGAGCGGGTACAGGTGCTCGACGCGTTGCACTGCTCGCAGGAGCGTTCGCGGATGGCGGGGCTGGCCCAGCGCCACGGCGGTACCGCGATCGGGTGGGAAGGACTGCAGCCGCCGGTTCCGGAATGACCGCGCACTAAGCTGCGGTGCGACGAGGATCACCGGGCGGCCGGTGGACGAGGGAGCAGAAGGGGTCGTGATGGAGCGACGGTCGGCAGCGCAGGGCACACAGCGAGTGACGGGCGCGGGCGACCGGAGTTGGCCTGCGGTTCTCGGTGCCCTCACCGATCGGCGGGATCTGACAGCCGACGACACCGAGTGGGCGATGGACGAGATCATGTCCGACAACGCCACGCCCGCACAGATCGCAGCGTTCGGTGTCGCCCTCAAGATGAAGGGTGCGACGCCCGGCGAACTGCGGGGTCTCGCGGACTCGATGCTCGGGCACGCCCGCACGGTGCCGGTGTCCCCGGACGTCGTGGACATCGTCGGCACGGGCGGGGACCGGTCGAACACCGTCAACATCTCGACGATGGCATCGGTGGTGGTGGCAGCAGCCGGAGTGCGGGTCGTCAAGCACGGCAACCGGGCCGCGTCGTCGAAGAGCGGCGGCGCCGACGTGCTCGAGGCACTCGGTGTGCGCATCGATCTCGGGGCCGACGCCGTCGCCCGCTGCGTCGAGGAGACCGGTATCGGTTTCTGCTTCGCCCCGGTGTTCCACCCGGCGCTGCGGTTCGCGGGTGCGCCGCGCAAGGAGATCGGTATCCCGACCGTGTTCAACGTGCTCGGCCCGCTGACCAACCCGGCCCAGCCCCGCGCGGGTCTGATCGGGTGCGCGTTCGAGGACCTGATCGAGGTGATCGCCGGGGTCCTCGCCGAACGTGGCAACTCGGCGCTCGTCGTCAGGGGCGACGACGGCCTCGACGAGTTGACGACGTCGACGACGTCCGTCGTGCACGTGGTGTCCGGTGGCGTCGTGCGGACGCAGAAGCTGGATCCCACCGATCTGGGGATCACCCGGGTGCCACTGGACGCGTTGCGCGGCGGCGACGCCGATCACAATGCGCGGGTGGCGCTGGGGATCTTCGCCGGCGACACCGGTCCGGTGCGGGACGCAGTGCTGCTCAACGCGGCCGGTGCGATCGCGGCGTTCGACGGTCTCGAGGGCGATCTCGAGGAGGCGCTCGCCGCCGGCATGGCCAAGGCCGCCCGGGCGATCGATTCCGGGGCGGCCTCGGCGCTGCTCGAGCGGTGGGCGTCGTTGACGGCGGAGCTGGCTACTCGCCGATAGAGAAGGCGGCCTCGACGTCGGCGCTCGAGTAGGACTGGAACGCGATGTGCGTCGCGGTCCGCAGAACGCCGGGCACCTTGTTGATGCGTTCGGTGACCACTTCGGCGATCCGGGCGTGATCGCGGACCTTCACGATCGCGATCAGGTCGACGTCTCCGGCGCACGAGTAGACCTCGGACACGCCGTCCACGTCGGCGACCGCTTGCGCGGTCTCCGGGATCCGGTCGGACTCGGCATGGATCATGACGATCGCGTTGATCATGTGGCTCCTCGCGTGTTCTGACGTTCCGTGAACACAGTAGGCGTCCGCGCGGGCCGCGCGGACGTGGGCCGAGCGTCGCGAGCGCGTGCACACCAGTCCGCCCAGGCTCCGGCACCGTGGACGGGTTCGTGCCAGCCGTGGCTCGTCCGGACGAGCCGGACGCCGTCGTCGCCGAGCCAGCGGGCGACGAGTGCGAGCTCCTCGGGGGAGCCGCCGCGCAGGGGGGTGGCGTCCGGGAGGACCGTCTCGGCGGCCGCGGTGAGGGCGTCGACGACCGGCATCGGGGGGACGCCGCGCGCCGCTACGCCGGCGGATGCGAGCCGACCGGCCCGGATCACCGCGAACTCCCAGCCGCCGCCGTCCTGCGGTTTCGCGGCGACCAGTTCGTCCACGACGGCCAGCGCGGCGAGTCGTTGCATCCGTCGCAGCGCCGTCACGAGGAGCGCGACCCGGTCGCGCAGTCGCGCCGCGCTCTCGAACATCTGGTCGGCGGCGAACTGCTCGATCCGGTCCCGCATCCGGTACAGGGGGGTGTCGTCGTGGCCGCGGATCAGGGCGAGGACCCGCTCGGGCGCGATCCGGTAGCCGTCCGGATCGTCGGCGACGGCGGGGCAGCCGCCGACCTCCCGGGGCGGGCACTTGGGTCCGTGTCGCTGCCCTTTCCCGATCCGGGTGGTGCACGTCCGCAGTCCGCAGAACTCCGCGATCGTGAGGGCGGCGTCGGCGGCGTCCGTGCGGGCCCGGAACGGGCCGAGGGCGTCCACGGTGGGGGTGCGGACCACGGACAGTCGCGGGAACGTTTCGTCGGTGAGGGTGACCCACCAGCCGCGCATCGGGAACTTCGACCGCCGGTTGTACGGCGGGACGTGCGCGCCGATCAGGCGTAGTTCCCGGACCCCGGCCTCGAGGGCGTGGGCGCACTCGACGTGATCGATCCGGGTGGCGAGCGCGACCATCTCCGTCATCCGGCTGCCGCGTCCGGAGGTGTCGGATCCGGTGAAGTAGGTGCGCACCCGCCGCCGCAGGTCGACGGCCGTCCCGACGTAGAGGACCTCGTCGGACGGTCCACGGAAGAGATAGACGCCGGGGGTACGGGGCAGATCGTTCGCCAGAGCACGTTTGGCGCGTTGTGCCGCCGTCACCCGTGGCTGGTAGTCGAGCAGTTCGGGCAGGCTGTGCACCCCCTGGTTGCCGACCCGCCCGATGAGGGCGTGCAGGACGTCGACGGTGGCGCGGGCGTCGTCGAGGGCGCGGTGCGTGGGTGTGGTGTCGGCGCCGAACAGTCGGGCGAGTGCGGACAGTTTCACCGACGGGGCCTCGTCCCGGTCGAGAACACGGCGAGCGAGCTTGACGGTGCACAGCACCTGGAACGGCGGCCAGCGCAGCCCGAGGCGGGCGGCGGCGGCCTTCAGGAAGCCGACGTCGAACCCGGCGTTGTGTGCGACGAGCACAGCGCCGTGGGCGAACTCGAGGAACGCAGGAAGGACGGCGTCGATCCGGGGAGCTTCCCGGACCATCGCCGTGGTGATGCCGGTGAGTTCGACGATGTACGGCGGGATCTCCCGTCCGGGGTCGACGAGCGTCGCCATCTCGCCGAGGATCTCGCCGCCGCGGACCTTCACCGCACCGATCTCGGTGATCGCATCGGATTCGGCGCTGCCCCCCGTCGTCTCGAGGTCGACGACGACGAAGGTCACGTCGTGCAGGGGCGCGTCCAGTTCGTCGAAGGACAGTTGTCGGTCGACGTCGCCGTGATCACGGGGTGACGGCTTCCGGGGTGGCGCACTCACGTCTGCAGACAGTAGAGGGGCCCACCGACAGGGCGGTGGCGGCGGTCCCGGGCGGGGATCGGGGCCGGGAGAGACGAGCATCACAGTGTCTTCGTGGCGGTGGCCGTGGCAGGGTCTGCGGTCCGCCGTACGGGAAACGGGGGTGCGGTGCGCGCGGTGCCGCCGGAGCAGGGGCGGAGCGGGTGCGGTCCACGAACCGAACCGGTCGTTATCGCGTCGTGACACAGCGGTCGGGGTGTCGCGGCTAATCGGGATAAATAGGGCATCGGCGGCATTTTCCGCGCGTCCGAGTCGACACGAGGGATGCGCTTTCGTAATCTTCTCGAGACCTAGCGGAGTCTTGCCGTCCCACCCGGAGCGGCATCGCTGGGACCGCCTAATCGGAACCTCCTCGGAGGGGACGTGCCGGGAACCCACGTTTTCTTTGGGGTGAATCCCGTCGAAGCCGCCTCGCGGTGTCGTCGGGTAGGGCTGATCTTCCCAGCCCGAACCCGTCAGCTAACTCGGTCGGCGGACGAACGGAAGAAACGGAGTTCTCTTTCTCGTGGCGTCACATACTCTCAAGCGTTCCGCGCGGCGCGCCGCCGTCGCCGGCGCACTCGCTGTCGGAGCAGTCACGGTCACCGCAGCGCCGGCTCTCGCCGATCCGATCGACGTGCCCGGTGTCGGCACCGTCGACGTCCCCGGCGTCACGCAGGCCCAGGTGGACGCCGCGATCGGCGCCATCGCGCCCGGCGTCGCCCAGCAGCTCGGAACCGGCAGCGTCGCACCGGAACTCCCGGCCGCCCCCGCGCCTGTCTCGAGCCTCGGTGAGCAGGCCGTCAAGGCCGCCGAGTCGCGCCTCGGCTCCCCGTACGTGTACGGCGCCGCGGGCCCGGACGCCTTCGACTGCTCGGGTCTGGTGCAGTGGGCCTACAAGCAGGCCGGCCTGAACCTCCCGCGCACGAGCTACGACCAGGCCGCCGCCGGCGCCCCGGTCTCGTACAACGATCTGCAGCCCGGTGACGTGGTCTCGTTCTACAACGGCAGCCATTCCGGCATCTACGCCGGCAACGGCAACGTCATCCACGCGTCGACGTCCGGTCAGCCGGTCAAGTACGCGCCCGTGTCGTCGATGCCGTTCGACGGCGCGCGCCGCTACGCCTGACGCGTTACCTGTTCCACGCCCCGGGGGCGGTTCCGACGTGTGTCGGAGCCGCCCCTGTTGCGTTGTTCGTCCGGGTCGGTGGACATGAGACGATGCCGTTCCGTAACCTGATCGAGACCTTTGATTCCGTCGCCGGCGTCGGCCGCGCGGGCGGAACGATCCCCCAGAACCGGAGAGTCGTGCTGCTGTGCCCGCCCCCAAACCGTCGCTGACGATCAAACGTTCGATGTGCACCGCCCTGGCGACGGGCATGGTCTCGCTGGCCCTCGTCGGGCTGCCCGGTTCCACGGCGGCGGCCGACCCCGTCGTCGACAATCCGACCGCCGCACTGGAACGGCTCGCGGACCTGTCCCGCGAATCCGAGCAGACCACCGAAGCCCTGCACAACGCGCAGATCGATCTCGAGAGCAAGCAGACGGCGGCGCGGGACGCCGAGGCCCGGCTGGCCGCCGACCGGGATGCCCTGGACGCGGCCCGGGCCCGGCTCGAGGAGTTCCGGCCGACCGTGAACAAGCTGGTGGCGGCGAGCTACCAGGGGGCCCGCACCAACCGGCTGTTCGCGGTCATGACCAGCGACTC
Organism: Prescottella sp. R16; assembly: GCF_030656875.1. Classification (NCBI taxonomy): domain Bacteria; kingdom Bacillati; phylum Actinomycetota; class Actinomycetes; order Mycobacteriales; family Nocardiaceae; genus Rhodococcus; species Prescottella sp. R16. The sequence goes on along the minus strand of NZ_CP130943.1, from coordinate 2,729,499 downwards.
GCCGCAACAACTGCTCGACCAGATGTCGGCACTCGACGCCATCTCGACCGACACGTCGCGGGCGGTCGCACAGTTCCGGCAGGCCGCCTCGGACGCGCGGGCGGCAGCGGACGCGTCACAGGTGTCCGCCGACGAGGCCCGCGCCGCATCGGACCAGGCCAAACTCGTCAGCGACGAGCTCCAACACGAGCAGAGCGAACTGCAGAAGCAGATCGACGCCGTCACGGCCGCATTCGACCGGCTCACCGGTGCCGAGCGGGCGCAGCTCGCGGGCTCGACGTTCCCGCCCGGCTTCGACGCCGGCCGGATCCTCGCCGACCTCGCCCCGGGTGCCGGCTCGGCGGCGCTGCAGGCGGGGCTGACACAGGTCGGCAAGCCGTACAGCTGGGGTGCGACCGGGCCGGACGCGTACGACTGCTCGGGGCTCGTCGTGTGGGCCTACCGGCAGATCGGCAAGGACCTGCCGCGGTCGAGTCAGGCGCAGGCGCAGGGCGGGACGCCCGTCGACCGCTCGCAACTGCAGCCCGGCGACGTCGTGCTGTTCTACGACGACGTGTCGCACGTCGGGATCTATGCCGGTGACGGCAACGTCCTGCACGCGTCGACGTACGGGACGCCGGTGAAGGTCGATTCGATGGCGTCGATGCCGTTCCACGGGGCACGCCGGTACTGACCGCGTGCACCCGGTGTGAGGCGCGCCTCCTACACTTTCGGGCGTGCCCGCCGACGACCGTCCCCCGAACCTCGCCCCCGTGCGCCGTGTGCGCCGGTGGGAATGGGCCGGCGTGGGCGGTCTCGGTGTCGCGATGGCGGTGGTGCTGTCGCTGACGGCGTTCGGACAGTCGGCTACCGACCCGGACGTCAGGGACGACGTGCCGGAGACCTCGGCGGCCAACCCGTACGAGGACGGCCGGCGGGCGGCGGTGCAGCCGGTCCTCGACGAGTGGGCGCGGGCCGTCCGCGCCGGGGACACCGCGGCCCTGCCCGCCCTGTTCGATGCCGCGGCCGACCCCGGCTTCCTCGACGCCGAGATCCGTCGGGCCCGCAGCGCGGCGGCGGTGCCGTTCGCCGAGTTCGGGTACGACATCGGGTCCGACCCCGAGACGCCGGTTCCGCCGGAGGTGGCCGACCGGATCGGTGCGTCCGACGTGTGGGCACCGACGGTGTACCTGCGGTATGCCATCGAGGGTGCGGACGACGCCGCGACCCGCAAACCTGTCGCATTGCTCCTGGCCCGCCGCGGTGACGCCTGGACCCTCGTCAGTGACACCGCTGTCGCCGGATCGGATCGTGAAACATGGCGCGGACCATGGGATTTCGGTCCGCTCATGGTTCGTGAGGTACCCGGCTCCGGTGGCCGATCGTCGATCGTGCTGGGTCATCCCGAACAGTCCGCGATGATCGAACAGTTGGCAACCGAGATCGGCGACGCCGTCGACCACGTCACCGACGTGTGGGGGGAGGACTGGTCGCGCCGCGCCGTCGTGGTGGTGGCCGGGTCGCGGGACGAGTTCGCGTCCCTGGTGGGGGACGCCCACAGCGGGGCGGACATCGCGGCCGTCGCCGTCTCGGACGCCGTCGATCTCGGTGCCCGGACCGCGACCGGGCAGCGGATCGTGTTCAGCCCCGACGCGGCCGCCCGTCTCACCGACCTCACCCGGGTCGCGGTGCTGCGACACGAGCTCACGCACGTCGCGGCCCGGCCGGTCACCGCGGACGGATCCCCCCTGTGGATCCTCGAGGGCTACGCCGACTACATCGGCTACCGGGGGGTGGAGGCGACGTTCGGTGCGCTCGCACCCACGCTGAGTGCCGCCGTGTCGGCGGACGGCCCGCCGACGTCGCTGCCCGCCGACGCCGACTTCCGGGCCGGCGGGGACGTCGCCCGCCGCGCCTACGAGGCGTCGTGGTCGCTGGCCGCGTTCGTCGCGAGCGAATACGGTGAGCAGCGGCTCGGGACGCTGTACCGCGACCTGGCGCAGGGCGGATCCACCCCCGACCGGGTCGACTCCCGCATCCGGGACGCTCTCGGTGAGGGCGCCGGCGAACTGGCCCGCTCGTGGGGGACGTGGGTCGACGACCAGGTCCGGTGACCCGGCTCCCGGGCCGGGCGCCCCGGACCCTACGGTGGACACATGCGTCGAACCCTGTTGGTGACGAACGACTTTCCGCCCCGGCCGGGTGGCATCCAGTCGTACCTGCACACTTTCGCCGGCCGGTTGCCCGCCGACGAGCTCGTGGTCTACGCCCCCCGCTGGCGCGGTGACAGCCACATCCGCTTCGACGCCGAACAGTCGTACGACGTCGTGCGGCACCCGACGACACTGATGTTGCCGACGCCGTTCGTCGCGCGGCGGGCCGCGACGCTCGTCGAACGCTACGAGTGCGACACGGTGTGGTTCGGGGCGGCGGCGCCGCTGGCGCTGCTGGCCCCCGCGGTGCGTAGGGCCGGAGCGCGGCACGTGGTGGCGTCCACGCACGGGCACGAGGTGGGCTGGTCGATGATCCCCGGCGCCCGGCAGGCGCTGCGGCGGATCGGGGACCACACCGACGTCGTCACGTTCGTGAGCAAGTACACGCGGGGCCGGTTCGCGTCCGCGTTCGGTCCGGACGCCGCGCTCGAGCATCTGCCGCCCGGCGTCGACCCGGACACCTTCCGGCCGGATCCGGCCGCCCGCGCCGACCTGCGTGCCCGTTACGGGCTGGGGGACCGGCCGACGATCCTGTGCCTGTCCCGGCTCGTCCCCCGCAAGGGCCAGGACCAGCTGATCCGGGCGTTGCCGTCGATCCGGCGCCGCATCGACGGCGCCGTTCTGGTGATCGTGGGCGGCGGCCCGTACGCGGAGCGACTGCACGCGTTGGCCCGGGAGTGCGGGGTGGCCGACCACGTCGTGTTCACCGGCGGCGTGCCGGCCGCGGAACTCGCGGCGCACCACACGATCGCGGACGTGTTCGCGATGCCGTGCCGCACCCGCGGCGGCGGACTCGACGTCGAGGGACTGGGCATCGTGTTCCTGGAGGCGTCGGCGTCCGGCGTCCCGGTGGTCGCCGGGAACTCCGGTGGCGCACCGGAGACGGTGGTCGAGGGCGAGACCGGGTTCGTGGTGGACGGGACGTCGGTGGAGGATGTCGCCGAGAAGGTGATCGCCGTGCTGGCGGACCCGGCGCGGGCAGCCGCGATGGGTGCGGCCGGGCGGGAGTGGGTGCAGGGGCACTGGCGGTGGGACGTGCTCGGCGCGCGTCTGCGCGCGCTGCTGGCCTGATCGGCGTCCGCGGTGCCCGAGCCCAACCCCCGACGTGGGGCTCGAGCACCGCTACGCGCGAGGTCTTCCCACCCCCGACGTGTGGGAACACCTCGCGACGAGCGTCCCACCCGGACGGTTGCAACTACGTTGCATGCCTCGGTCCGGGCGGGACGAGGTCGGCTATCCGGCGTAGATCTTCTCGATGTCGGCGGCGAAGCTCGTGTGCACGACGTTCCGCTTGAGCTTCATCGTGGGGGTGAGTTCCCCGGTCTCCTCGGTGAAGTCGACGGGCAGGATGCGGTACTTCTTGATGGACTCCGCGTGCGAGACCAGCTTGTTGGCCTCGGCGACGGCGGCGTCGATCTCGGCGACGAGGTCGGCGTCGGCGAGCAGGTCCGCGACCGTGGTGGCGGACGGTTTGCCGTTGCGTTCGTTCCACCCGGGCAGGGCCTCGGCGTCGATCGTGATGAGGGCACCGATGAACGGTTTCTGATCGCCGACGACGATGGCCTGGCTGATCAGCGGGTGCGCCCGCAGATGGTCCTCGAGCTGTGCGGGAGCGACGTTCTTGCCGCCGGCGGTGACGATGATCTCCTTCTTGCGGCCGGTGATCGTGATGTAGCCGTCGGCGTCGACGGTGCCGAGGTCGCCGGTGTGGAACCAGCCGTCCTCGATCGCCTCCGCCGTCGCGGCCTCGTTGCGCCAGTAGCCGCCGAACACGACCGGGCCGCGGAGCAGGATCTCGCCGTCGTCGGCGACACGGACGGCATTGCCGGCCAACGGTTTCCCGACGGTGCCGATCTTCTGGTTGCCGATCGTGTTGACGGCGAACGCGGCCGTCGTCTCGGTGAGGCCGTAACCCTCGTAGATGGTGACGCCGAGGCCGCGGAAGAAGTGCCCGAGCCGCGCGCCGAGCGGTGCACCACCGGAGATCGCGAGCTGGCACTTCCCGCCGAGTGCGGCCCGCAGCTTCGAGTAGACGAGCTTGTCGAAGATCGCGTGCTTGATGTTCAGCAGCAGACCGGGACCACCGGTGTCCTGGGCCTCGCTCCACTCGACGGCGGTGGCGGCGGCGATGTCGAAGATCTTGCCCTTGCCCTCGTTGTGCGCCTTCTGCCGCGCGGTGTTGTACACCTTCTCGAAGACGCGCGGAACGGACAGGATGAAGTCGGGCCGGAACTCGGCGAACGTCGGCACCAGGTTGGGGATGTCGCTCGTGTGCCCGAGGGCGGCGCCGGCGTCGAACGCGGCGATCGACACCGCGCGGGCCAGCACGTGCGCGAGCGGCAGGAACATCAGTGTGTTCACGCCGGGCTGGGTGAGCAGGCCGCCGAGGGTCGAGGCGACGATGCCCTTCGACTCGGCGATGAGGTTCGAGTGCGTGAGCTGGCAGCCCTTGGGGCGCCCGGTGGTGCCGGAGGTGTAGATGAGCGTGGCCGGGTCGGCGGACTTCAGGTCCCGCACCCGGGTCTGCACGTCGTCGTCGGACACGTCGGCGCCGTCCGCGGTGAGGATCGCGACGGCTCCGGCATCGGTGCCGGACGGGTCGATCTGCAGGACCGCGCGCAGTTCGGGTGCGGCCGCGGCGACGTCGGCGACGGTCGCCGAATGTTTCGCGGTCTCGACGATCAGCCCGACCGCGGCCGAGTCCTCGAGGATCCATCGCACCTGCTCGGCGGACGACGTCTCGTAGATCGGCACCGTGACACCGCCGGCGGCCCAGATCGCGTAGTCGAGCAGCGGCCACTCGTAGCGGGTCGCCGACATGAGCGCAACCCGGTCGCCCGGACGCACGCCGCGGGCGATCAGGCCCTTGGCGACCGCGGTGACCTGCTCGGCGAAGTCGCGCGCGTTCACGTCGGTCCAGGTGCCGTTCACGAGGCGCCGGTAGACGATGTGGCCGGGCTTCGTCTTTGCGAACTCGAAGACGGAGTCGACTGCGGACGCGTCCTCCGGGATCGTGAAGGTGGCAGGAACGCTGAACTCGGGCACGACAACCTCCGGCACTGAAAATACTGACGAGTAAGTTTTGCTGGTCCCCACGATAGACCGCCGCAGAGTGACGTGCGGCACTGCCGTCGGCTCGGTGGCCGGGAAGTGGACCGTCGTCCAGTGTAATCCGGGTCACCGGCCTCGGGGCCGGTGTGTGAAGCTGTGGGAGTGAGCAGCATTCAGGTCGCCGACCAGACGTTCGTAGCCGCAGCCCCGGAGAAGGTGGCCGCCCGTGTGTCCGTGCGCGCGCGGTGGCGGGCCTGGTGGCCGGACCTCGCCCTCGACGTCCGAGAAGACCGCGGGGAGAAGGGAATCCGCTGGACCGTCGCCGGACCGTTGACGGGCACGATGGAAGTGTGGCTCGAACCGGTGATGGACGGCACCGTCGTGCACTACTTCCTGCACGCCGAACCGACCGGGGTGAGCCCGCAGAATCTGGCGTCCCTCGACCTGGCCGGCATGAACCACGCCCGCCGGGTCGCCGGCAAGGAGATGACGTTCGAGATCAAACGGCAGCTCGAGTCGGGGCGCCCGGCGGGGGAACCGCCCGCCGCGTAGAGGCCGCAGCGGCACGGAGAGGGGCACGGAGAGAATTGTGCGGTGCCCGGGGGTTCGTGTGTGATGGACGGGTGCGGCACCACCGCATCCGTTCGTTCTGAAAGGAAGCGTCCGAGGCATGGCCGAGAAGACCCGGCGGTCGATCACCGTCGACGCACCCGCCGAACACGTGATGGGCGTGATCGCCGACTTCGCCGCCTACCCGGAGTGGGTGGATGCAGCCAAGTCCGTCGAGGTCCTCGCGACCGGCACCGACGGACGGGCCGAGCAGGTGCGGTTCGTGCTCGACGCCGGCATGGTCAAGGACACGTACGTGCTGCGGTACCGGTGGGCGCCCGACGGGCTGTCGGTCGAGTGGGACCTCGTGTCCGGGGAGATCCAGAAGGCGCAGCACGGCTCGTATGTGCTCGAGCCCGAGAGCTCGGAGGGTGGCGGGGCATCGACACGCGTCACCTACGAGCTGACCGTCGACCTGACGATCCCGATGATCGGCCTGTTCAAACGGAAGGCGGAGAAGGTCATCACCGGCACCGCCCTCGAGGAGCTCAAGAAGCGGGTGGAGGGCTGAGCGCCGCGAGCCCGGGGGCCGCGGTCCGGCTGTTCGTCGGCAAGGGCGGTGCGGGCCGGACGACGCTGGCCGCGGCCACGGCTGTCGCCCTCGCCGCGGCGGGCCGGCGGGTGCTGCTGGCCTCACTGGATCAGGCGCACGCACTGTCCGACGTGCTCGATCGACCGGTCGGACGCGGTACGGAGACCCGGATCGGGGGCGGGCTCGACGCCGTCGAGATCGACACCCTCGGACTGCTCGAACAGCGGTACCGCGGCCTGATCGCATTGCTCGCGGTCGCCGGTAGCCACGACCACGGCGACCGGTTCACCGATCTGGCGCCGGAGGAACTGACCGGGCTGCCCGGTGTCGAGGACCTCCTGGGCCTCGGGGAGATCGTCCGGCTCGCGGGGGAGGGGCGCTGGGACGTCGTCGTCGTGGACTGTCCCCCCACGGCCGACGCGCTGCGCACACTGGCCCTGCCGGGCACGGTCACCGGATACGTCGAGCGGCTGTGGCCGCAGCACCGCCGGGTCGCCGCCGCGACCTCCTCCGATCCCCGGGCGGCGTTCGCCGCCGCACTGGTCGACCGGGTGGTCGACGGCGCCGATGCCGCCGCGCGGCTGCTCGCGGACCGGGACCGGACGGCGCTGCGCGTCGTGTCGGCGCCGGGACGGATTGCGGCCGCGGAGACCCGACGTGTGCTGTCCGCGGCCGCCCTCACGGGCCTGCGGGTCGACGCCGTGATCATGAACAACAGTGCGCGCCAGGACGATCCGATGGCCGAAAGCAGGGTGGACGCGGCTCCGGTCCTCGCCGCCGCACGGGCCGGAACCGAACCGATAGGGTGGGACGCTCTCGCGGCTCTCGCCGCCTCGGTGTACCCCGAGGCCGGTGGCGACCCGGTGGATCCGGTCGACCCGGCCGGCACGGCGGCAGCCGAACCGTCGGTGCGGGTGACGCGGGAATCGGGTTCGGGCGACGTGGAATCGGTGTACGCCATGCGGATGCACCTCCCGGTCGTCGACCCGGGAACACTGACGTTGGGACGAGTGGAGGACGACTTGCTGGTGGGGGCCGACGGCCGACGGCGTCGCATACGGCTGGCATCGGTGCTGCGGCGCTGCACCGTGACGGGGGCCGACTTCGACGGCACCGACCTGGTGGTGCGGTTCGTCCCCGATCCGGCGGTGTGGCCACAGTGACGGGGGAGCACGCCGAACTGATCGCCGAGCTGCGGGCGCTCGCCGACACGGTCCTCGACCGTCTCGACCCGATCCTCGCGAAGGCGCAGCAGGCCGCCGGATCTGCCGCGACCGCCGACGGTTCCGGCGGCTGCAGCAGCTGCTCGTGGTGTCCCCTGTGTGCGCTGGCGGCCCTCGTCCGCGGAGAGCAGCACGATCTCGTGACCCTCGTGGCCGGACAGGCGTCGACCCTGATCGCGGCACTGCGGGAGATGCGCGACGCCCACGAGCGCACCGCGGCCGCGGGTTCGCCGGCCGCTCCCGCCGACGGCGATCCGGTACCGCCCCGGTCGGTGTTCGCGCCGATCGATGTGACGATCAGGACGTGAACGCTCCGCACCCGGATCCGCCGACCGTCGGGATCGACGTCGGCGGCACCAGCATCCGCGCCTCGGTCGTCGACTCCGGCGGCGAGGTGCTCGACTCGGTGCGTGCGCCGACACCCCAGTCCGCGGACGCCCTCGAACGCGGTATCGAACGCGCGGTCCGGGAACTCGCCGCGCGGCACCCGGTGGCGGCCGTCGGCCTCGCCGTGGCCGGATTCGTCGACTCGGACCGCACGACGGTGCGATTCGCGCCGCACCTGCCGTGGGTGGACGCACCCGTCGCCCGCATTCTCGCCGAGCGGCTCGGGCTGCCCGTCGTCCTCGAACACGACGCCAACGCCGCCGGCTGGGGCGAGTCCCGGTTCGGGGCCGCGGCCGGCGGGCGCAACGTGGTCGTCGTCGCGATCGGCACCGGTATCGGCGCGGCCCTGCTGATCGACGGTCGGCTCTACCGCGGAAGTTTCGGGGTGGCACCGGAACTCGGGCACCTGCAGGTCGTCCCCGGTGGCCGGCCGTGCGCGTGCGGCAAACGCGGCTGCTGGGAGCGGTACTGCAGCGGCACCGCACTCGTCGAGACGGCCCTGGACCTGCTGGCCGCAGACCCCTCGGAGTCGACCGTCCTGGCGCGCGCCGTCGCGGTCGACCCCGGTGCACTCACCGGCCGCCGGATCGCGGCGGCCGCCGCCGACGGCGACCCGCTGGCGCTGGCGACGTTCGCCGACTTCGCGAGGTGGCTGGGTGTGGGCCTGGCCACCGTGTCCGACGTGTTCGACCCGGATCTCGTCGTGATCTGCGGGGGCGCCGGCAGTTCGGCGCCGCTGTTCCTCGACGACGCCCGCGAGCACTACGCGCGGCTGGTCACCGGCTCCGGTCACCGCCCGCTGGCCCGGATCCGGCACACCCTGCTCGGGGAATCGGCGGCCGTGATCGGTGCCGCGGACCTGGCCCGGGCCGTGCTCTGACGCACGTCGGACGGTGTTCCCGCCGTCCTCGAACATGCCGCGGGCACACCGCGGCGAGTCTCGGGCACGTCCCCGGGGACGCGGTGGTGCGGTGTGGCAGCTGCCGAGACTGCTGAGTACAGTCTTGGACAGAGACAAGCCCCGGGGCCGGAAGGACAACATGTGGTACTGGCTGTTCAAGTACGTGTTGCTGGGCCCCCAGCTGTGGCTCCTCGGACGGCCGAAACTCGAAGGCGCCGAGAACATTCCACTGGACGGACCGGCGATTCTCGCCAGTAATCATCAGGCCGTGCTGGATTCGTTCTTCCTGCCACTGCGGGTCAAGCGGCGCATCACGTTCCTCGCCAAGAGCGAGTACTTCACCGGCAGCGGCCCCAAGGGCGCCTTCCAGAAGTGGTTCTTCTCCGCGGTCGGGCAGGTGCCGATCGACCGCACCGGCGCGTCGGCCGCGAAGGACGCTCTCGACGCGGGCCTGCGGGTCCTGGGTCAGGGCAAGCTCCTCGGCATCTACCCGGAGGGCACCCGCTCGCCCGACGGTCGCCTCTACAAGGGCAAGACCGGTATGGCGCGGCTCGCCCTCGAATCCGGCGTCAAGGTCATCCCCGTCGCGATGATCGGTACCGAGAAGGTCAACCCGATCGGGTCGCGCCTGTGGAAGCCCGCCAAGGTGACCATCCGTATCGGCGAGCCGATCGACTTCTCCCGCTTCGACGGCATGGGCGGCAACCGGTTCGTCGAACGCGCCGTCACCGACGAGGTCATGTACAAGCTGATGCGCCTGTCGGGCCAGGAGTACGTCGACATCTACGCCGCCACCCTCAAGGACCCGGCACCGGAGGCTCCGGCCGGTGACGCCGCCAGGATCCCCGACACCCAGGTGAGCTGACCGAACCGAAAGTGGTGTCACCACCGGACGATCCGGTGACCGTCGTCGACGTGCAGCTCCGGCGTGACCGTGCGCCGACGCCGATCGAGGCCGGATCAGGACACCGGCACCGGCTGCGCGACGGCGTCGTCGGGCCGGTCGGCACGCCGCCGACCGAGCCCGGCCCCGCACGCGACCACGACGATCACGGCGACCGCCCACCACACGTACGACGAGGCGAGGAACTGGTCCCACAGCGGCCATCCGGCCCCGTCCCAGCGGCCCGGCCCGAGCCGCCAGTGCGGGGCGATCACGAACAGCAGCCAGCTCACGACGACGCCGGCCCCGAGCAGCGCGCTGCGACGCCGGTATGCCTCGACCGCAGTGAGCGTGAGGAGCGGGGCGACCCAGACCCAGTGGTGTGACCACGACACGGGAGACGCGAGAAGCCCGAACAGCGCATTGACGCACAGCGCGAGCGCCGTCGCCCCCGCCGCGAACGCGCGGTGCATCGCGATCGCGGCGACCCCGAGCGCCACGACACTCAGACCCAGCCACAGCACACTGCGCAGCGACTCGTCCACCCCGAGGCGGGCCAGCATGCCGGTGATGCTCTGATTCGCCGGATACGCGGGCGTCCCGATCCGGTTCGACTCGAACAGCGTCTCCGTCCAGTACTGCCACGAGTCGGCGCGGGTCAGCACGAACCCGATCGCGCCGAACGCCACGAAACTCACCCCGGTCGTCACCGCCGCCCGAACGTCCCTGCGCACCAGGAAGAACAGCACGAACACCGCCGGTGTCAGCTTCACCGCAGCCACGAACCCGATCAGGAGCCCCCGCGGCCACGGCGTCCGCTTCGGCAGGCAGTCCGCCGCCACGAACGCCATCAACAAAATGTTGACCTGCCCGTAGTCGAACGTCGACCGCACCGGCTCGAGCGTGAACGCCACCGCCGTCGCCGCCAGCGCCGTCCACGCCAGCATCGTGCGCACCCGCACCCCGATCGACGCCAGCGTGAGCGCGAGCGACGCGAACAGTGCCAGCACCGTCAGCACCGTCAACACCACCCCGGCGGCGTCCAGCGAGATCGCCGACATCGGCGAGAACACCACCGCCGCGAGCGGCGGATACGTGAACGGCAGCGAATCACCCGACGCCGTCTTCGGCAGCGACCCGTACAGCGGGCCTCCCTCCGCGAACACCGCGCCCCCGAGCCGGTACACGTCGAGGTCGATGCGGTAGTGGAGGCCGACGTCGCGGAGCCCCGGAATCCCGATCAGGTAGAAGGTCGCGCCGAACAACGCGCCCGCCGCGATCACGACCCGGGCCACGGCTCCGAACGGCGACTGCCACCACGACGGCACCGGCCGCCCGGTGTCGGACGGTCGATCGGCAGTATCGGGGGAGGGGGTGCGCACCGAACCATCCTGCCCCGAACCGGGGCTCCCGTGTGGAGTAGCCCGCTGAACGGGAGCATAGGCTCCCACGGTGCGCTACTTCTACGACTGCGAATTCATCGAGGACGGCCGCACGATCGAGCTCGTCTCGATCGGCGTCGTGTGCGAGGACGGCCGCGAGTTCTACGCCGTCTCCACCGAGTTCGATCCCGACCGTGCCGGACGCTGGGTGCGCCGCAACGTCCTGCCGAAACTGCCGCCGCCGTCGTCGCCGCTGTGGAAGTCGCGTACCCGGATCCGGGACGACCTCATGGCGTTCCTGATCCCGCGCCCCGGCATCGAACCGGAACTGTGGGCGTGGGTCGCCGCATACGACCACGTCGCGCTGTGCCAGCTGTTCGGGGCGATGACCGAACTGCCGTCGAGCATGCCGCGCTACACCCGCGAACTGCGTCAGCACTGGGAATTCCACGGCTGCCCGCCGTTGCCGCCGGTCCCCGAGGACGCCCACGACGCCCTCGCCGACGCCCGCCACAACCTTGCGAAGTTCGACGCGATCGAGGCGTTCCGCCGACTGCGGTGAGCCGGGGCTCCCGGGGGTGGTCTTTGTGAATGGGAGCCTTCTCGGCCCCGGATGTGACGAGGAGAATATCCTGTAGTCGTGAACTGGACTGTCGATGTTCCGATCGATCGCTTGCCCGAACTGCCGCCGCTGCCCGCCGTGATGCGCGATCAGCTCGACGCCGCACTCGCCAAGCCGGCGGCCCAGCAGCCGCAGTGGCCTGCCGACCAGGCCGCGGCCATGCGCACCGTCCTCGAATCCGTGCCACCGATCACGGTGGCCGGCGAGGTCGAGGCGCTGTCCGCGCGGCTCGCCGAAGTGGCTCGTGGTGAAGCCTTCCTGCTGCAGGGCGGTGACTGCGCGGAAACCTTCGCGGACAACACCGAACCGCACATCAAGGGCAACATCCGCACCCTGCTGCAGATGGCCGTCGTGCTCACCTACGGTGCCAGCCTGCCCGTCGTCAAGGTCGCCCGCATCGCCGGCCAGTACGCCAAGCCGCGCTCGTCGAACACCGACGCCCTCGGACTGCCGTCGTACCGCGGCGACATGGTCAACTCGATCGTCGCCGACGAGGCCGTCCGTGCCCACGACCCGTCGCGGCTCGTGCGCGCCTACGCCAACGCCAGCGCCGCCATGAACCTCGTGCGCGCCCTCACCGGCTCCGGCACCGCCGATCTGCACCGCGTGCACGACTGGAACCGCGAATTCGTCGCCAACTCGCCGGCCGGTGCCCGCTACGAGGCCCTCGCCGCCGAGATCGACCGCGGCCTGAAGTTCATGGACGCGTGCCGGGTCACCGACCCCAACCTGCAGTCCGCGCAGATCTACGCCAGCCACGAGGCCCTCGTCCTCGACTACGAGCGCGCGATGCTGCGTCTCGACGACAGCGGCGACCACCCCAAGCTGTACGACCTGTCCGCCCACTTCCTGTGGATCGGCGACCGTACCCGCCAGCTCGACGGCGCGCACATCGCGTTCGCCGAGCTCGTGTCCAACCCCATCGGCCTCAAGATCGGCCCGTCCACCACCCCGGACATGGCCGTCGAATACGTCGAACGCCTCGACCCCACCAACAAGCCGGGCCGCCTCACCCTCATCTCCCGCATGGGCAACGGCAAGGTCCGCGACCTGCTGCCCCCCATCATCGAAAAGGTGCAGGCCACCGGCCACCAGGTCATCTGGCAGTGCGACCCCATGCACGGCAACACCCACGAGGCCACCACCGGCTACAAGACCCGCCACTTCGACCGCATCGTCGACGAGGTCCAGGGCTTCTTCGAGGTCCACAACGGGCTCGGCACCCACCCCGGTGGCATCCACGTCGAACTCACCGGAGAGAACGTCACCGAGTGCCTCGGCGGCGCCCAGGACATCTCCGACCTCGACCTGTCCGGCCGCTACGAAACCGCCTGCGACCCGCGCCTCAACACCCAGCAGTCCCTCGAGCTGGCGTTCCTCGTCGCCGAAATGCTGCGCGGCTGATCTCCGACTCCACCCGCCGGCGGGGCACTCCCGCCGCCACAGCCGAAGGGACCCTTCGATCGCCCCGGGCGACCGAAGGGTCCCTTCGGCTGTGAGCCGAGCACACGGTCAGAGCAGCGACGTGAGCGTCACGGTGGTGCCCGGGGCGACGCGGGATCCGGAGCTCGGATCCTGGGAGACGATGAGGGAGCGGTCGGAGCTGATGATCTGACGCACCTCGTAGGGCAGGCCGAGGCGGTCCAGTTCGTTCTTCGCGGAGCCGACGGAGCGGCCCAGCATCGACGGCACCTTCACGGCGTTGGACACCTTCAGCACGACGCTGGTGCCGGCGGTGACGCTGGCACCGGTCGCCGGGTCGGTGCCGATCGCGTCCCCGGCGTCGACGCCGGCGTCGAACACGAGTTGCACCTCCCGGACGGTGATCCCGGCCTTGTCGAGAGCCTTGCGGGCCTTGTCCTCCGACATGCCCGACACGTCGGGGACGTCGATGGGCGGGGCGCCCTTGCTGCGGAGCATCCGCACCTGCGAGCCGACGGGCAGCACGGTGCCGGGGGCGGGGTCGAGGGCGGCGATCGCCCCGACCGGGACGCGGGCGCTGAACGTCTCACCGCCGTCGACGGGCTCGAACGTGCGTTCCTTCAGGCTCGCCTCGACGGCGGCGGCGTCACCGCGGCCGGGAACCTCGGGGACGGCCGGTCGGCCGAGGGAGACGAGCAGACTGATCGACGATCCGCGGGTCACCTCCGCGCCCGCATCGGGGTCGGTGCCGATCACGGCGTCGGCCGCGACGGTGTCGGAGTAGCGGCCGACGGTGTCGACGCTCAGCCCGGCCGCCTCGACGGTGGCGGTCGCCGTGGCCTTGTCCTGCCCGTCGATCACCGGGATCGCGATGTAGCGGCCCGACCCGAGCCACCAGCCGCCGAAACCGACCGCGGCCGCGAGCAGCAGCACCACCAGCAGCCACGCCACGACGGTGCGGCGGGACCGGTGCAGTCGCGCCGGCCCGGCGCCGAAGGGCCGCGGGGGTTCGGGCGGGGGCACGGCCTCGGACTCGAGCGCGGGCCGTGGGGTCATCGTCGTGACGACCTTGGTGTGCTGGACGCCGGAACCGGGATCGGAGGCTGTCGCGAGCACGGTCGTCGCGTCTCCCCGGGGCGTCGTGCTCTCGGGGGACGCCGATGCCGGCCCGGTCGGTACCCGTGTGGTCGCGGCCGTGGGCGCTGCGGCAGGGGGGGAGGCGGGGGGTGGCGTGGGGGGAGCGGTACGCCGCGGCGCCGGCACCCGGTACTCGGGCAACTGCAGTCGGGCGCTCACCGAGCGCAGTTCGGCCGCCATGGCGCCGGCGTCGGCGAACCGGTCGCCCGGGTCGCGTTCGGTGGCGCGGACGACGAGCTCGTCGAACGCCGGGGGCACCCCGTCGATGAGGCTGCTCGGCTCCGGGACGTCGTTGTCGATCCGCTGGTAGGCGATGGACAGCGACGTGTCGCCCGTGAACGGGGTGGCACCGGTGAGCATCTCGAACATCAGCACACCTGCGGCGTACACGTCGCTGCGGGCGTCCGCGGTCCCGGTGGTGACCTGCTCGGGGGACAGATACTGCGCGGTGCCGAGGATGACGCTGCGGGACGTGGTGTTCGACGCCGCGATCGCCCGGACCAGACCGAAATCGGCGATCTTGACGTCGCCGGCGTGCGAGATGAGCACGTTCTCGGGTTTGACGTCGCGGTGCACGAGTCCGGCCCGGTGTGCGACGGCGAGCGCCTCGAGTACCGGGCGGGCCACCGCGGCCACGGCGTGCGGGGGCATCGGGCCGCGTTCGCGGAGCAACTCCCGCAGGGTGCCGCCCTCGACGAGTTCCATCACCAGGAACACGTGCTCGCCGTCGCGGCCCTGATCGTGCACCCCCACCAGGCCGGGGTGCGCGAGCCGGGCCACGGCGCGGGCCTCGAACTCGAAACGGGCGAGGAACTGGGGGTCCGCCGCGAACTGCGGATCCATCACCTTGATCGCGACCGGCCGGTCCAGCCGCAGATCCATGCCGCGGTACACGGTGGACATGCCACCGCGAGCGATGGGCGCGTCGATGCGATAGCGCCGTTCGAGCACCACACCGATCAACCCTCGACCTCCTGGATTCAAGCCCGAGCCCCTCGTCTCGACGGATACAGATTCCCCCCGATCGTAGTCAGCCGCCCGGACAACCCCGACTCCGCGAGGTGCGGCAGACGGTGGTGGTGGTCGAAGGACGCGGCGGGACCCGATAACGTAGCGGGAGTGAGTGCACTCCCTTACTGCGATGACGTGTTGGACCGGTCGATTCCGCTGCTGCAGCTGCCGGACGTGTCGAAGTGGATGGGTATCCCGATCACCGGGGTGCACCAGTTGCTGCGCGACCACCGTCTGATCGCCGTCAAGCGGGACCGGGTTCCCGGTGTCCCGGAAGCCTTCTTCGGGGAGGACGGGCAGCCGGTCCGGCTCCTGTCGGGGCTGATCACGGTCCTGCGGGACGGTGGATTCGCCGACGAGGAGATCCTGCAGTGGCTGTTCACCGAGGACGACTCCCTGACCGGCACCCCGATCGACGCGATGCACACCGACCAGGCCCGCGAAGTGGTCCGCCGCGCCCAGTCGATGGCGTTCTGACCCGGAACCGGATCCGTCCGGGGCTATCCGGTGCGCAGGACCGACCGGGCGAGCAACGGCACCGCGACCGCCACACGGCGGCGTCGCGGCACCGTCGCCCGACGGTCCAGCACCCGGTAACCGTCACGTTCGATCTCGGTGAGGATGTCGCGGTAGAGCACGAACGCGGCCCGCAGCCCCGGCCGGACCCGCGGCTCGAGCATCTCGAGCCCGGGTTCGGCCCGGCGGTAGACGTCACGGGTGAGCGCGACGAGATGCGCCAGCGCCCGCCGCACCCTCGGATCCGTCGTCCCGGTGGCCCGGCAGTGCCGCAGCAGACCTGCATCCACACCGAACGCCGCCAGCTCGTCGGCGGGCAGGTACACGCGGCCGCGGCCGAGATCCTCACCGACGTCCCGCAGGAAATTGGTGAGCTGGAACGCTTCCCCCAGCGCCGCCGCATACGGTTGCGCCTCCGCGACCGGAACCGTGGTGCCGAGGATCGGCAGCATCTGCAACCCGATCACCGCGGCCGACCCGTACATGTACTCCCGCAGCGCCGCCAGATCCGGGTAACCCGCCCGGAACGACGGCGACCCGGGAACATCCATCCGCATCGAATCGAGGAACGCGCGGAAGTAGGCGACGTCGATCCCGTACCGGTCGATCGTGTCGGCGAGCGCCGCGAGAACCGGTCCCGTCCGGGGATCGTCCACCGGACGGCCGGCGAGCACGGACTCGAACCGGGCCGCGACGGTGTCCAGCGCCTCCGACTGCCCGCCGTCGGGTGCCACGTCGACGATGTCGTCGACGACCCGCGCGAACCCGTACAGGGCGTGCACGGCGGGCCGACGCTCGGCCGGCAGCAGCCGGGTCGCCAGATAGTAGGTGCGGCCGTGTTCGGCGGCGATCCGGCGGCACTGCTCGTACGCCGACGCCAGATCGTCGGCCGGACGGGGAACGGTCACCGTGGCGACGCGGTCCGCTCCGACGCGGCCGACGCGACCGGTTCCGGAATCGGTTCCGGGGCCGGTGCTGCCGCCCGATCGGACACCGCCCGCAGCCGCAGCGGATCGACCACCTTCAGCGACACCGCGGCGACGACGGCCGCGAACGTGGCGAGCGCGACGTGGACGAACGTGTACAGGCCGATCGACCCGTCCGGCTGGAACACCAGCATCAGCCACGTCGACAGGCCGACGAGGATCTGCAGGGTGCGCGTCGACATCGAGAAACCGGCCGCGATCGCGAGCGGCCACGAGTAGTACCACGGCAGTGCGGCCGGGGACAGGATCACGATCGCCACCAGGGCGACGAGGATGCCCATCACCGCGTCCCGCTCCGTCTTGCGGAACCGCCACCAGATCCATACCAGCAGACTCGCGAGGACGACCGCGGAGATCGTGCGCGTCACCCCCAGAACCGGTGAACCCGCATCCACCGATCGCAGCCCGGTGAACCAGCCGGTGCCCACCGTGACGATGTGCGCCAGGATCGTCGGCAGCGACAGCCAGTTGATGATCTTCGCGGACCCGGACAGCGCCGTCAGCCAGCCGAGACCGACTCCGGCGATCGCGGACACCGCCGCGAAGATCGCCGCGAACACCGCGACCCCGGTTCCGGCGGTCCGGGTGAACGACGCGAGCGGAGACACCGGTTCGCGGCCCTCGGAGAGGGCCCGGTCGCGTTCGTGGATCATCCAGATCCACACGATGAACGGCAGCGCGATACCGGCCATGGCCTTCACGGCGACACCGAGCGCGATGACCGCGACCGCGGCCAGATGCTTGCGGTCGAGTGCGAGCGTGATGCCGGCGACCATCAACCCGACCATGAGCAGTTCGTTGTGGACGCCCCCGATCAGATGGATCAGGACCAGCGGATTGAGGACCGCGAGCCACACCGCGATCGTCGGATCGCCGCCGAGCTGCCGGGCCAGCCGCGGCAACGCCCACATCATGAGCGCCAGACCGGGCAGGAACACCAGTCGCAGCAGCATCGTGCCCGCGACCACGTTGTCCCCGGTGATCGTCGTGATGCCCTGCCCGAGGAGCAGCGACACCGGACCGTACGGTGCGGTCGTCGTCGTCCACACGTTGGAGACGTTGTCGAGCAGCAGGCCCGGGTTGACGACCGGGCCGACCGCATACGGGTCGAAGCCGTCCCGCAGCAGCGCGCCCTGCGCCAGATACGAATAGGCGTCCCGGCTGAACATCGGGACCGCCAGCAGCATCGGGGCGGTCCACACCGGGACCGTCCACAGCACGCCGCGCAGTCCGACGTCGCCACGGAGTGCGATGCGGCCCAACCGGACCCATGCGGCGATCATCGCCAGCACACCGCCCCACACGACGATCGTCGACAGCGCGTAGCCGTGCCCGAACCGCAGCCACGACAGCCGCATCTCCTCGAGCAGGGGATCGTGACGCCGGACGCTGCCGGCCCCGAACCCGCCGAACGTGATCATCGCGGCACCGAGGAAGCCGAGCAGCGACGCGTGCCCGGCGGGGGTGCGCAGATAGTCGGCGCTCGTGCGCAGCCGGGACCGTGGATCGGTCGCAGTGCGTACGGATGTGGTGGTGCCGACGGATACGGAAGAGGCCGACATCGGTGCAGGTTCCTCCCCCGGAAGGATCGAACGGCGGTGTCCGACGGTGTCGTGGCGGTCGGACGGCATGGGACGGAGAGTCAGTTTAGTGGGTCGTCGGTGAATCTCCGGCAAAGGCCTGCCCGCAGATGCGTTGCGCGGCCAGTTTCCCGGAGACGAGGACGGTCGGGACACCGACACCGGGGGTGGTTCCCGAGCCGGCGAGCACGATGTTCGTCGTGCGTGACGCCATGTTCCGGCGCCGGAACGGGCCGGTCTGACGGAACACGTGTGCGGGCGCGAACGGGCTGCCGGCGGCCATGCCCTGCCGGGCCCACGTGGCCGGGGTGTCGATGTGATCGACGCGATAGTCGGTGGTGATGCCCGGGTAGCCGCGGGACTCGAGGGTCTGCAGCAGTTCCGTGCGGTACGCGCCGCCCAGTGCGGTCCAGTCCAGGGGGGCGCTGTCGAGGTTGGGGCACGGCGCCAGCACCGACAGCGGTTCGTGGTCGACGCCGTCGCGCACGATCGCCAGGCCCGGATCGGTGACCGCGGGCCGGGTGATCAGCAGCGACGGGTCGCTCATCAGCCGGCCCCGGCCCCGCGGTGCGGTGATCTCGGTGAATGTGCGTTCCCACGCGTCACCGAAGTCGATCGTGTGATGGTGCGGCGCGCCCCACCGGGCCGTGGTCGACCGCGGCACCGTGCCGTGCAGGACCACCGCGGACGGCGAGATCCGTAATCGGCGGGGCCGCCGCGTCGCCAGCAGTCGGTCGACGACCGGCAGGTCCGGGGTCAGCACCAGTGCGTCGCATGCGAAGACACGGCCGTCGGCGGTGTGCACGGCCCGGGCCCGTGCGTCGGCCCGCGCGGAGTCCCGTTCGATCCGGACGACGTCGGCACCGAGATGCAGCCGGCCACCGGCCGTGGTGAAGGCGTCCGCCATCGACGCCGCGATCGTGTGCATACCACCCTCGGGGAACGACACCCCCAGCGACGTGTCCATGTGCGCGATCGCCCCGTAGACGGCGAGCGCCTTCGCCGGCGCCACGCCCGCGTACAGGGCCTGGAACGTGAACACACGGCGCAGCCGGGGATCGCTGATCCGTCGGGCCACCTGGCCGCCGAGCCGGCCGAACCCGCCCGCCGCGACCAGCCGGGCCAGGTCGGCCGCCGATCGGCGGGTGGACAGCAGATCGAGCGGCGAATCGAAGTTCGCGTCGATGAACGTGTCGAACTCGGCGTCGAACACCCGCGCCAGCCAGCGGCGCAACCGGCGATACCGCTGGGCCTCACCGGGACCGCACACCCGCGCGACCTCGGCCGCCATCTTCTCCGGATCGGAGTGCACGTCGATCGTCGAACCGTCCGCGAACCGGGCGTGGTACGCCGGTTCGAGCCGGTGCAGGCGCAGCGGCGGCGTCGTCGACTCGGTGTCCGCGCCGACGGCGGCCAAAGCATCGCGCACCAGCTCCGGCATCGTCAGCACGGTCGCCCCGTTGTCGATCGGATATCCGGCGTCGTCGTACACGCCCACCCGGCCGCCGGGCCGGTCGTCGCGTTCGAGGACCGTCACGTCCCGGCCGGTACCCCGCAGGTACAGGGCCGCGGACAACCCCGCCAACCCGGCGCCGACGACCACGATGTGGTCGGTCGCGCCCCGCACGGTCCGCACGACGTCAGGCGTTCCGCCGGGTGACGGCCACGGCCATCTCCCGCAGCAGGCGCTTGCCGTCGTCGGTGGCGGTGCTGGCGTCCAGGACGGCCAGCGCGTTGTCGGTGAGGTCGGTGATCCGCCGTTCGGCGTCGTCGACGGCACCCAACTCGGTGATGATCGACCGCAGCCGCTCCACCTGCGTCTCCGACAGGTCCGTCCCGATCGCGTCCCGCAGCACCGCGGCCGCGGCCGGGTCGGTGGCGTCGGCCCGCGCGAGTGCGACCGCGAACAGCACCGTCCGCTTCCCGGCCCGCAGATCGTCACCCGACGGCTTGCCGGTCACCTCCGGATCGCCGAACACACCCAGCAGATCGTCACGCAACTGGAACGCGATCCCGATGTCGGTGCCGAATCGCCGGTACGCGTCCACCAGGGCGGCGTCCGCCCCCGCGATCGCCGCACCCAGGTGCAGGGGTCGCTCGATCGTGTACGCGGCCGTCTTGAACCGGTTCACCCGCAGGGCGGCCTCGACCGACTCGTCGGCACTCACCTCACCGGTGATGTCGAGGAACTGGCCGCCGAGCACCTCGGTGCGCATCGCCGACCACACCGGGGACACCCGCGCCGACGCCGTCGGATCGAGCCCGGAGTCGCGGATCATGTCGTCGGCCCACGCGAGTGCGAGATCCCCGAGCAGGATCGCGACACCGTGACCGAACCCGGTGGCGTCACCGTTCCAGCCGTTCGCACGATGCCGGCCGGCGAACTCGACGTGCACGGTCGGGAAACCTCGGCGGGTGGTGGATGCATCGATGATGTCGTCGTGCACCAGCGCGCAGGCCTGCACCAGCTCGAGGGACGAGGCCGCTCGCAGCGCCGCGGCCGCCTGCGGACCGTCGGGATCACCACCGGCCCCGAGCCAGCCCGTCCACGCGAAGACGGGACGGACCCGCTTCCCGCCACGCAACACGAAACTCTCCAACGCTGCGACGGCGTCCGGGTAGCCGCCGCCGACGGAACGAACCGTGTCGGCGCGTGACGCGAAGAACTCCCGCAGCGATGCTTCGACCAGATCGGTGAGCGGCGGGACGGACGGAGCGGGGCGGGGGGACAGGACTGCCTCCAAGGTGATCGCGACATGCAGTGGGACTACATCTGGCCCCACCTTAGACGCCGCCCGGCACCCACCTACCCGGACCATTCGGGCGACACGATGAGGTCGGGTGACGCAGGTCAACCTATGCTGGGTGCGTGACATTCGATGCCGTTCGGGGGCGCAGCAGCGCAGGTTGGGTGACCCAGACCCCTTCGATCGTGGACCGTATTCGTTCTTCGGCGGACTCCGGGAGCAACCGGATCCCGTTCTCGGTCGAGTTCTCGCCGCCGCGTGACGAGGCGGCCGAGGCTCGATTGTGGCGTGCGGTGCGCGCGTTCGAGCGGATGAATCCGGCGTTCGTGTCGATGACGTACGGCGCGGGCGGCTCGACGCGGGACCGAACGGTGCGGGTGACCGGGGAGATCGCCGATCAGACGACGCTGCTGCCGGTCGCGCACCTCACGGCGGTCGGACACAGCATCGACGAGCTGCGGGCGATGTGCGGGGCGTACGCGGATCGCGGCATCAGCAACATCCTGGTGCTGCGCGGTGATCCGCCGGGCGATCCGCTCGGCGACTGGGTCAAACATCCCGACGGCGTCGAGTACGCGGAGGAACTGGTCCGGCTGGTCCGGGCGATGGGCGACTTCCACGTCGGTGTCGCGTCGTTCCCCGAGGGGCACTACCGGGCCCCGGATCTCGAGCACGACACGAAGTACCTGGTGCAGAAACTGCGGGCCGGTGCCGAGTACTCGATCACCCAGATGTTCTTCGACGTCGACGACTACCTGCGGCTGCGGGACCGGGTCGTCGCGTTCGACGCCGAGCAGGGGGCGAAGCCGATCATCCCGGAGATCATGCCGATCACGTCGCTGAGGTCGGCGCGGCGCAGCCTGGAGCTGTCGGGATCACGGTTGCCGGTGGCGCTCGAGGAACGTCTCGTGCGGGCCGCGGGCGACGGCCCGGAGGAGAACCGGGCAGCCGTGCGCGAGGTCGGTATCGAGGTGGCGACGGAGATGGCGGAGCGGCTGATTTCCGAGGGCGCACCGTGCCTGCACTTCATCACCCTCAACTTCGCGCGGGCGACGAGCGAGGTCCTCGCCAACCTGGGACTGTCGACGCCCGCGGCGGCCACCGCCTGAGCGGAGACCGTCAGCCGACTCCTCGACCCTTCCACCGCAGCCGGCCACGCCGCCGGCCGACGTGCGACGCAGCGGTCAGATACAGATACCCGGCCACCGACAGCGGGTGGGCCGCGGCGTCCACGACGTCCCCGAGCCCGGGCCGCCGCCCGGTTTCGACGGCCCGCGCCGCCGCGCGGGACGCCACGGCCGCACCGTACCCGGCCAGCGCCCACCGGCGGATCCGTCCGCGTCCCACCACGACGGCCACCGGCGGCAACAGGTATCCGAGCGCGACGACCGCGGACACCGCGGCCGACCCGGCAGGCGAGCCGTACGCGGACCACAACCAGCGGGTGTAGCCGTCGCGCACCGCGCCGGCCCCGGTGTACATACGGCACGACGCCACCGCACCGGCCGCGGCCACCACGGTGCGTTCGCCCCGCCGCCGCAGTGCCCGCGCGATCGCGAGATCCTCGGTGACCGCGCCCGCGACCGTGGCGTGCCCGCCCGCCCGGGTGTAGGCGGCGGCGTCGAACACCAGGAACTGGCCGCACGCGACTGCCATCGACGGGCGGCGGCTGCGGTGCGCGACCGCGACCGGCAGGCTCGCGAACCACGACCAGCACAGCAGCGGCTGGACCAGCCGTTCCGCGGCCGTGACCGCAACCTGCCGAGGCCACGCCGACAGCAGTGCGGCGTTCCGCCGCCGCAACTCGGCCACCGCGGCCGCGACCGCATCCGGGTGGGTCCGGACATCAGCGTCGAGGAAGACCAGCACCCCTGGCCGGCCCGGATCCGCCTGCCGGGCAGCATGATCCGCGCCACGCGCGCACGCGGCGGTCTTGCCGAGCCATCCCGGTGTCGGCGGCCCCGTCGTACGGATCAGGGTGAAACGGTCGTCTCCGTCGATCGCGCGGGCCACGATCGCCGCGGTGTCGTCGGCCGAATCGTCGTCGACGATCAGGATCCGCAGTGCCGTCGGACCACGTTGGGCCCGCAGGTCCGCGACGAGCGCGGCGATCCGGTCGGCCTCGTCACGGGCCGGGACGATCACCGTCACCGGCTCGGTGACCGTGTCGCCGCGCGGCCGCAGCCGGGGCAGCGCGACGACGTTGGCCACGGCGACGACGACCCCGGCGAGTGCCAGGGCGGCACCGGCGCGCACCGCAACACCGAACGGGTGGGGCACGGCGGTCACGCGGGTCAGTGCCGGACGGTCTCGGAGGTCGCGTCGTCGGTAGCCTCCGTCTCCGCCTGCGCGGGACGCGGTGCGGGATTGCGTCCACGCCATGCCATCACCCCGACGATCACCGCGACCGCGACGGCCACACCCCCGGCCATGCCCGCCCAGCCGGCGAAGCTGCGGGTCCGCGGGTCCGGGTAGCGGACCTCGGCGTGCAGGGTGCTGACGTCGCCGGCGGGCAGCGTCCAGGTGACCGTCGAATCGCCGTTGCGGACACCGTTCGTGGTGGTGATGCGGGTGGGGAACGCGATCGTGAACTGCACGTCGGTGCCCTGCGCGGGAATGTCCTCGAGGTCGACCCGGCCGTCGAGGGTCACCTGGTCACCGGCCCGTCGCAACGCCAATTGCAGTACGCCACCGGTCTGCCCGTACATCGAACCGAGGTCGTTGACGTCCCCGAACGTGAGATCACTGAAGAACGCCTGCGTACCGACATAGCCGTCCTTGCGGTACTCCTCCACCCGGATCCGCGGCGCGAGCGAGTCCGGCGGGGTGAGCTGCGGACCCTTGTCGTTCTCGTCCTTGGGAACCGTGGCGGCGACGATCTGCCCGGACACCTTGTCGTCGGTGGACACACCCATCGTCACCTGCACCCGCAGACAGCCTGCGAGCAGCGGCATCAGCAGAATCGCGAGAATCGCGACCGCGGCCGCGCGGACGGAACGGGGACGGGAGGACGGGGCAGGCGTCGACGACAGCACATCGGCATCCTGCCAGGCGCAGCCCGCCGCCGGTGTCAGGTGTCGACGTTCCGGCGTGCCAGCCGCACCAGCAGCGGCACCCCGACGGCCCCCATCGCGAGCAACCCGTAGACCGCCGAATACCGCAACTCGGGCGCGTCCAGGAACACGGCGTGCGCGAGCGCGGACCCGAGCCACGTCCACGACAGCAGCGCGAACGGGACCGCGTCCCGAGCGGGCGACGGCGGCGACGAGCCCGGTCGTGTATCGAGCCGGGCATCGAGTCGATCCACGACGACGGCCATGACGGCCGCGACGAGCAGCCAGCCGGCGTAGTTGGTCAGCGGAATGTGCGCGATACCGGGCAGTCCGGCGTCGACGACACACCAGCGCCACTGGCCGTCCGCGACCATCTGCGGATCGAGGTACAGATCCCAGCCGACGACGCCGATCGTCGTCAGTACGATCCGGGCCACCCGCGTCCGGGTGACCAGCGACGCCGCACACCACACCGGGTAGAAGCCGGCCGTCCACGCCAACGGCACCACCGCCGGGACGTCCGCGATCGCCCAGCCGAGCCGGTCCGTCGCATACGCGTAGCAGCCGTACGGGTAGCCGGTCGCCGTCCCGACGATCTCCGAGACCAGCCCGATCCCGGCCGTCGCCGCTACCAGGCCCACCGCCCACCGGCCGCCCCGGACCGCGACGGCGTGCACGATCGACGCCGCCGCCAGCAGTGCGACGACCACGACCGTCACGACATCTCGGGCACGTCCGTCGACGAGGGGATAGACGATCTGCGCCGCGACGGCGGCCGCCGCGAGCACCGCGGACACCCGCACGAGCGGGGACCGGGTGACGGTGCTCGTCACCGCAGCCGGCCGCGCAGCAGACGCCGCACCCGGCCGCCGCGCGCGTCGGCGAGCGCGATCCGGGCCGCGCTGCGCCCACTGGCCCCGGACACGCCGCCACCGGGATGCGTGGACGCCCCGGTCAGATACAGCCCCGACGCGTGCGGGACGCGCTGCCCCGACAGCTCCGGGATCGGCCGCCACATGAACATCTGGTCCAGCGACATCTCCACGTGCATCACGTTGCCGCCGAGCAGCCCCATTTCGCGTTCGATGTCCGCGGGCGTCTGCACGTGCCGGTGCCGGATGCTGCCGGCGAAACCGGGGGCCAGGGCGTCGACGCCCGCGATCACCCGGTCGGCCTCCCGCTCGCCGATGTCGGCCCAGCTCCGGCCGCCGGACAGTGCGTACGGCTGCCACTGCGACCACAACGTCACCTGATGCTCCCCGGCCGGGGAGATGGTCGGATCGATACTGCTGAAGCTCATGGCCAGCACCGCCGGATCCGGGGGCAGCTCACCGGCCAGCGCAGCGCCGTGCGCGGTCCGCAGCTGCGCCCGATCGGTGACGAGCAGTTGCAGCCCCGACGTGGACGACACAGTGGTCTCGCCGTCGGGCACGCTCGGGTACGACGGCAACGCGTCCGTCCCGAGCCGCAGCACCAGCCCGATTCCGGGGCCGACGCGGATCCGCCGCCGCCAGCCTGCGAGTGTCTCCCGGTCGTAGCCGCCTCGTTCGAGCAGGTCGAGTGTCGTGAGCACGTGACAGCCCGCGATCACTGTGCGGGCCCGCACCCGGCGGCCCGACGCGGTGACGACGGTCCAGGCGTCGGTGTCGCGACGCAACTCGGTGACCCCGTCACCGAGTGTGACGGTGCCGCCGTCCGATTCCAGACGCGACGCCAGCGCCGCCGTGAGCGCCCCGCTGCCGCCGACCGCGCGGCCCGGGGGCAGCGTGTGCATCAGCGCCGCGAACCCCACCATCGGCGCGGTGCCCGGCTCCGACATCGGGGGACCGGACTGGGCACCGAACCAGGCGAGCGCCGCCTTGAGCGGTTCGCTGTCGAAGTACTCGTCGAGCAGTGCGTCACCCGTCGTCATGAACTCGCGGGAGAGCGCGCCGGCCCCGTCGGACGTGTCCAGGCCCCAGAACGAGCGCAGCAGGTGCCCGCCGGTCGGCGGGGCCGCGAACGCGCGCATGACCCGGGCACTGCGCGGCCCCCACGTGCCGACGAACCGCCGGTAGGCGTCCGCGTCGGCGACGCCGCACGCAGCCTCGATCGACGCACACGTCCGGTCGAGGCTGCGGTGGAACACGATGCCCGGACGATCCGACCCCGCCGGCGCGGGCGCGAACGCCCACGGATCGCAGTCGATGTAGCGCAGCCCGTGGGCGGCGAGGCCGAGTTCCTCGACGATCCCGGAGTGCCGGATCATGATGTGCGCCGACGAGCCTCGGTCGATCCGGTGCCCGGGGAACCTCTCGACGGTCGACACCGCACCACCGAGCACCGTGTCCCGTTCGAGGACCTCGACGGACCAGCCGTCACGGGCGAGGTAGCACGCGGACACGAGTGCGTTGTGCCCCGATCCGACGACGACGGCGTCGAGAGTCGCGGTCACAGCGGCAACCCTCGGCCCAGAACCGCGAACGGACGCCGGTCGCCCGCGAACGTGAAGTGCCGGACGACGTCGCGGAATCCGGTGCGCCGGTACAGCCGCCACGCACGGTTGTCCTCGCGATCGACCTCGGGGGTCGACAGCAGGACGCCCCGCTCCGGGCGGTCGGCGAGGAGTCGGCGGAGCAGTTGTTCGCCGAGTCGGTGGCCCTGCGCGTCCGGGTGGACGTGCAGTTCGGTCAGCTCGAAATAGTTCCCCAGGACGAAGTCGACCTGCTCGCCGCTCCAACCGGTCGCGCGCATTCCGTGGCGGACCTGCTGCTGCCACCACTGGTCGGGGCCGCCGCGGTAGCCGTAGGCGATCGCGACGAGCTCCGCGGGCCGGTCGGGGTGGTGGGGGTCGGTGCGGACGGCACCGACGGCACGCCAGCCGGGCCGAGCGATGTGCTCGGACCACATGGGTGCGCGGTGGTATTCGGTGCCTTTCGGATACCCCATGGCGGCGACGTAGATCGCGAGTGCCTCGGGCAACCGGGAACGCATGTCGGCCGCGGGCAGATCCACGATTCTCGGTTCGGTGCCGTCCGAGCGGTCCTCGGAGTCCGTCTGTGGGCTCACTCTTGATCTCTCCCTTGACGACGTGTCGGTGGGGCCAGCTATATTGAATATGTCGAACAGGTGTTCGATGATGGTGATCCGGTGATGTGTCGGTGGTTCTGTGGGGAAGCGATGCATCACCGGATCACCGGGAACTCGGCAGCCGTGGGAGGTGCTCTGAGTCATGGCACGGGTGGTGTCGAGTCCGGTGGTGCCGGCAGGTGGGTGCGCGGCGGCCGTGCGTTCGCCGATGTCGGCGCCGTACCGGGCGACGGTGTTGCTGCGGCGCGCGGACGGCTTGCTGTCGGAGGCTGCCGGTGCGTCGCGGGCCGACGAACGGTTCCGGTGCGCGTATCTGGCCGCGTTGAAGGGGGCCGCCGCGGTACTGGCGGCCTGTGACGGTGCGGCCCGGGCGGCGACCGGGCGACGTCCGCGTTCGCGCAGTGCCTGGGTGCTCATGGCGCGCGCGGCACCGGAGTTCGCGGACTGGGCCGACTACTTCGCGGAGCACTCCGCGCTCCGGGCCGCGATTGAATCGGGGGTGACCCGCTCGGTCGAGAGCTCCGCAGCGGATCGGTTCTACGCGGACGTCGGACGGTTCCTCATCGCGGTGGACGATCTGCTCACCGGGGTGGTGCGGGGCGGGGGCGGTGTCGGCGCGTAGCGAACACCGAGTGTCCGGTACGCCGCATTTCGGCAGGTCACGGGCTTGTCGTCGGTGGCAACCCCCGGATACCACCGATTCGTCGGGAACTTGTCGGCGGAGTAGGTGGTACGCCGCGGGCGCACCTCGTATTATCGAGTTCAGGTAACCGTCAGCCGTTACCCGCCTCACCGCACCGCGGCGAGGTGTCAACTCTTAGTGCCGGGGGAGGTACCGTGCCACTCTCCGAGCACGAGCAGCGCATGCTCGACCAGATCGAGAGCGCGCTCTACGCCGAGGACCCCAAGTTCGCGTCCACTGTGCGGGGCGGGCGTATGCGCGCCCCGTCCGGGAAGCGTCGATTGCAGGCGGTGGCCCTCTTCGTTCTGGGCCTCGTTCTCCTTGTCGCGGGCGTGGCTCTCAATGTGCGGTTGGGCGAGTTTCCGATCATCAGTCTGATCGGATTCGTCGTGATGTTCGGTGCCGGAATTCTCTTCCTTCTCGGTGGAGGCAAGGGAAGTTCGGCGACGGTTCCCGAAGGGAACGACACGTCACGGGGGGCGGGGGGAGCGAATCCCCGCAAGTCCCATGGTGGCAAGAAGTCCACGGGCGGATTCTCGTCCCGTATGGAGGATCGTTTCCGGAGGAGATTCGAGCAGGAGTAAGTAACCGAACTCGTTCGAACGCGGCGGCGCGACCACAACGGTCGCGCCGCCGCGTTCGTGTGTGCCGGGGCGGTCGGTGCGGCCGCCCGTCGTTCCTCGTTTCCGCCGGCCGTCGACCCACCCCACCTGGGGTTTGCTCGTTCCCCACCGCTCCCCACCGGCTGGTCTGTGCCCGGTCTGTGCCCGGTCTGTGCCGGGTTCGAGGTGGTCTCGACGGGCGTGTCGCAGCCGATTCGTGCCGAATGTGGCATGGGGGCGGTTCCTCGGTTTCGGGTGTCTGCTGTCACGCGCCGATTCGTCCCCCACTCCGTGCCCCCGCTGTGAGCTGCAATTATCGGCCGTTGCTTGTCAAATCGCCCGGTGGTTCGGATTGAAAGTGGTGGAAAGTGGGGTAAAGTGGCGGACGGCGGATCGTGGAGGCGACCCGCCAGAAATGTGAACGGCACGACGGAAAATTTCGGAAGTGCTGCGCGCATGGTCGTCACAGGGCCCCGGCGGGAGGTGTCGAGTGTTTCTCGGGACCTACACGCCCAAGCTCGACGACAAAGGGCGGCTCACGCTGCCCGCGAAGTTCCGGGATGCGCTGGCGGGAGGGTTGATGGTCACGAAGGGGCAGGACCACAGCCTCGCGGTGTACCCCCGTGAGGAGTTCACCGCACTCGCACGTCGTGCGGCTGCGGCCTCGCGGAGCAATCCCCAGGCGCGGGCGTTCGTGCGTGGGCTCGCCTCCGGAACCGACGAGCAGCACCCCGACGGCCAGGGCCGGATCACGTTGTCTGCGGACCACCGCCGTTATGCGGGGTTGTCCAAGGACTGTGTGGTGATCGGTTCGGTCGACTTCCTCGAGATATGGGACGCCCAGGCCTGGGCGGACTACCTCGCGGAGCACGAAGAAAGCTATTCGCAAGCCAGAGACGAGGCACTCGAGGGGATCTTCTAGCCCCCGGCTGCCGGCGAGTGCCGCGAGGCCTCTGCCCGAGTGTGACCCTGACGCACTTCCCCAGCGCCAGGATCACCACCGGGAACCTGACACTCTTCCCCAGTGCCAGGCTCCTCGATCGGACAGGGACCCCGAGGCATTCGCCACCTCCGAACAACCAGTACCGCGCGCGAGCGCACGAGCACGAACCGGAGGACACATGGTCGACGGCGAGGACGACACCCGGTCGGTCCCCGACGAGTTCGGTCATGTGCCGGTCCTGCTGCATCGGGCGGACGAACTGCTCGGTCCCGCGATCACGGCCGACGACCCGTCCGGTGCCGGCGCGGTGATGATCGACGCCACACTCGGTCTGGGCGGTCATTCGGAGCACTTCCTGCGCACCTATCCCGGTCTGCACCTGATCGGGCTGGACCGTGATCCTGCGGCGCTGCGGATCGCGTCGGACCGGTTGGCGCCGTACGCGGATCGCACCACGTTCGTGCACACCCGCTACGACGGGATCGTCGAGGCACTCGACCAGGCCGGACTCGCACCCGTCGGCACGGTCACCGCGATCCTGTTCGACCTCGGGGTGTCGTCGATGCAGCTCGACGAGGCCGACCGCGGTTTCGCGTACTCGGTCGACGCGCCGCTCGACATGCGGATGAACCCGACCGCCGGGCTCACCGCCGCCGAGATCCTCAACACCTACAGCCACGGCGAACTCGCGCGCATCCTCAGCACCTACGGTGAGGAACGGTTCGCGGGCCGGATCGCGTCGGAGATCGTGCGCCGCCGTGAGAAGCAGCCGTTCACCACCAGTGCGGCGCTCGTGGAACTGCTCTACGACGCCATCCCGGCGGCCACCCGGCGTACCGGCGGGCACCCCGCCAAGCGCACCTTCCAGGCGCTGCGCGTCGAGGTCAACGGCGAGCTGGACTCGCTGCGGGCCGCCGTCCCGGCGGCACTCGACTCCCTCCATGTCGGGGGCCGTGTCGTGTTCATGTCCTATCAGTCGCTCGAGGACCGGGTCGTCAAGCAGGAACTGACGCCCCTCTCGAAGTCCAAGACCCCCGAGGGTCTGCCCGTGGAACTTCCCGGTATGGGGCCGGAGTTCCGCATCCTCACCCGTGGTGCGGAACGCGCGTCCGAGCAGGAGATCGAGGACAACCCGAGAGCTGCACCCGTGCGTTTGCGGGCGGCGCAGCGAATCGCGAGGAGGACGACGACATGACTGTCCAAGCGGCTCCCACCGTGCGGGTCCGGCGGTCCACGGCGGCGCAACGTGCCTACGACCGGCGTCGGCAGCGTGCCTCGGGCCCGGAGCAGCGTCCCGCGGCGTCCGCCCGGCCGGTGCCCTCGCAGGAATCGTCGGCGCGGCGTATCTCGGCGCGGGTTCCGTTCGTGGCCACCATCATTGCGCTGCTGTGCCTGGGGCTGGCGACGACGCTGCTGCTGACGACGCGTGCCGCGGAGGATTCGTACGAACTCGCGGACGCTCGTGCGCACAACCAGAGCCTGCGTGAGCAGACGGCAGCCGTCCAGCGTGAGGTCGCCGCCGGGAACTCGGCGCCGGTACTCGCGTCGAAGGCGGCGGAGCTGGGGTTGATCCCGGCGAAGGATCCGGCGCGTCTGGTATTGGGCACCGACGGTGCCGTTGCTGTCGTCGGCACCCCGAAACCTGCCGAGGGCACTCCCGTCCCGCCGCTGGACCGGGCACCCGCACCGCGGACCACCGCGCCCGCGCCGCCGCAGCAGAACACCCCGGCCGCGCCGCTGCCCGGACAGAGCGTCGAGGGCCGCCTCGAAGCCCGCGGTGAACAGCCCACACCCGTCACGGTCGTCAACCAGCCCCCGGCAGGTACGCGGCAGTGACGTCCCCCGGCGGACGTCGCCCGGCACCCCGCCGTCGTCCGGCGCCGCAACCGCAGCGCCGGGCCCGGCCGGGAAAACCGCGTCGGCCCGCGCGGCGGCGCAGCGATGCGTTCGCGTTCCGGCTCAAGTACGGGCGCGCCGTCATGCTCATCGCGCTCGGTGTCGTCGCCGTGCAGTTGCTGTGGGTGCAGGGCATCGACGCGCCGCGGCTGTCCGCGGAGGCCGCGAACCAACGCACCACCGTCGTCACGCTGCCTGCGACGCGGGGTTCTGTCGTCGACCGGAACGGCAACAAGCTCGCCTACACGCTCGACGCGAAGGCGCTCACGTTCCAGCCGGTGCGGGAACGCAAGAACATCGACGAGCTGCACGCCAAGGACGACACGCAGCCGGACTCGCAGACCCGGGTGAAGGAGATCGCCGCCGGTATCCACGACCGGCTCGGTGACGCCGCGCCCGAATCGGGCCTTCTCGACAAGCTGCGCAGTAACGAGACGTTCGTGTACCTGGCTCGAAGTGTCGATCCGGCGGTCGCCGCGGACATCGCCGAGGAGTTCCCGGAGGTCGGTCTCGAACGGCAGGACATCCGCGAGTATCCGGGTGGGTCGCTGGCCGCGAACATCGTCGGTGCGACGGGCTGGGACGGTCACGGTCTGCTCGGCCTCGAGGATTCGATGGACGGCGTCCTCGCCGGTGAGGACGGTTCCGAGACCCACGACCGGGGCTCCGACGGTGCCGTCATCCCGGGAAGTCGCCGGGATCAGCGTCCGGCCGTCGACGGGCAGACCGTCGAGCTGACGATCGACTCGGATCTGCAGTACTACGTGCAGCAGCAGGTGCAGCAGGCCAAGGATCTGTCGGGGGCGAAGAACGCGTCCGTCGTCGTGTTGGACGCGAAGAAGTCCGAGGTGCTGGCGATGGCCAACGACGGCACCTTCAACCCGGCGATCGGGGTCGGCAACAACCCGCCCGACGCGCGGATGGGCAACCTGTCGGTCACCAGTCCGTTCGAGCCCGGCTCGGTCAACAAGATCATCACGGCGGCGGCCGCGGTCGAATACGGTCTCACCACTCCCGACGAGGTGCTGCAGGTGCCCGGCTCGATCCAGATGGCGGGCGTGTCCGTCAAGGACGCGTGGGCGCACGGCGTGGTGCCGTACACCACCACCGGTGTGTTCGGGAAGTCGTCGAACGTCGGCACCCTGATGCTCGCGGAGCGGGTCGGTGAGGAGCGGTTCGCGGACATGCTGCACCGGTTCGGGATGGGGCAGGCCACCGGTGTCGGTCTGCCCGGCGAGAGCGCCGGCAGTGTCCCGGCCCTCGAGGACTGGTCGGGTGGCACGTTCGCGAACCTGCCGATCGGGCAGGGCCTGTCGATGACGCTGCTGCAGATGACCGGGATCTATCAGGCGATGGCCAACGACGGTGAGCGGATCCCGCCGCGCATCGTCAAGGCCACCGTCGCACCGGACGGCACCCGCACCGAGACGGAGCGGCCCGATCCGGTCCACGTGGTGAGCAAGGAGACGGCCCGCACGGTCCGGGACATGTTCCGGTCGGTGACCCAGGCGGACCCGATGGGGTACCAGCAGGGCACCGGGACGCAGGCCGCGGTCGAGGGCTACCAGATCAGCGGGAAGACGGGCACCGCGCAGCAGGTCGATCCGGCGTGCGGCTGCTACTCGAACTCCAACTACTGGATCACGTTCGCCGGTATCGCCCCGTCCGACGATCCCCGCTACGTCATCGGCATCATGCTCGACGCCCCGGTGCGCGGTGTGGACGGTGGTGGCGGGCAGTCGGCGGCGCCGCTGTTCCACAACATCGCGTCGTGGCTGCTGCAACGCGACAGTGTGCCGATGTCACCGGATCCGGGTCGACGGCTGATACTCCAAGCCGACGTCGACTGACCAGCGCGGGAAGTGACGCCGGACACCCCGCTGCGCGCGTCCGACGTGGTGACTCGTGTCGCAGGCGTTGCCGCCGGTAATCTGACACGTCGATCTGTAAGTGCCCGACCCGAGAGTTTCCGCCGAACCGAAAGGACCCGCTGCCCGTGCTTCCGAGTCCGCAGCCTGCCACGCCGGACAGGGCGCCGAGCGGCGGTCTGCGCCCGGCGAATCCGCCTTCGACGGATCTCGCGGTCCTCGCCGAGACGATCGGGGCCCGGCTCGACGAGGTGGGCCCCGATTCGCCGGCGCCGAGGTCGGTGACCGGTATCGAACTGCGGGCGCAGTCCGTCCGCCCCGGCGACCTGTTCGCGGCGCTGCCGGGCGCGCACACGCACGGTGCCCGGTTCGCGGTCGACGCGGTCGCTGCGGGCGCAGTCGCGGTCCTCACCGACGACGCCGGGCTCGCCGTGATCCGGGAGCAGGCGGGGGCTCTCGCGAATCCGCTTCCGGTGCTGGTACATCCGGATCCGCGCGGGGTGCTCGGTGCGACGTCGGCCACCGTGTACGGGCATCCGTCGCAGCGGATGCAGGTCGTCGGGATCACCGGCACGTCCGGGAAGACGACGACGTCGTATCTGATCGAGGCGGGTCTGGCGGCGGCCGGCCGCAGCATCGGTCTGGTCGGCACGATCGAGACGCGTGTCGCCGGGGACCGGGTGCCGAGCGCGCTCACCACGCCGGAGGCACCGCAACTGCACGCCCTGTTCGCAGCGATGCTCGAGCGCGGCATCGACACCGTCGTGATGGAGGTGTCGAGTCACGCCCTGTCGCTGGGCCGCGTGGACGGGGTGCGGTTCGCGCTCGGGGCGTTCACGAACCTGTCGCAGGACCACCTGGATTTCCACAAGGACTTCGACGACTACTTCGCGGCGAAGGCCCGGCTGTTCGCGGCCGACTCGACGGTACGCGCGGAGCGTGCGGTGATCTGCGTCGACGACGAGTGGGGGCGGCGGATGGCGGACGTCGCCCGTTCGGCGTATCCGGCGGATCCCGGCTCCGTCGTCACGGTCGGTACCGGGACTCCGGTCGCGGACTGGCGTGCGGGCGGAAGCGTGTCGGCTCTCTCGGGCACGCAGACGTTCCCACTCACCGGCCCCGACGGTGTCACCCGCGAGGTGTCGGTGCGCCTGCCCGGCCACTACAACGTGGCGAACGCGTCCCTCGCGGTCGCGGTGTGCGCTGCGGCCGGTGCGGACGTCGACGCGGCCCTGACCGGGATCGCCGGTGTCGACGTACCGGGCCGCGTGCAGCGCGTCGAACGGGGGCAGGACTTCCTGGCCGTCGTCGACTACGCGCACAAACCGGCCGCACTCGAGGCCGTGATCGCGACCCTGCGCGGCCAGGTGGCCGACAGTTGCGGCCGGATCGCGGTCGTCGTCGGGGCCGGCGGGGACCGGGACACCGGCAAGCGTGCCCTCATGGGGGAGGCCGGCGCCCGGGGTGCCGACCTGCTGGTGGTCACCGACGACAATCCGCGCACCGAGGATCCGGCGACGATCCGGGCCGCCGTCACCGCGGGAGCGTTGGCCGTCCCGGCCGCCGAACGCGGTGAGGTGCGGGAGATCGGGGACCGGGCGGACGCGATCGCCGCCGCTGCCGGCTGGGCGCGACCCGGTGACGTCGTGCTGGTCGCCGGCAAGGGGCACGAGACCGGCCAGGAGATCCACGGGGTGAAGTACCCATTCGACGACCGCGAGGTTCTGGGAGAGGCGATCGATCGGATCGTCTCCGGAGACGGCCCCGCACACGGAGGAAACGCATGATCCCGATGACGCTCGCCCAGATCGCTCAGGCGGTCGGCGGGACGCTTCACGATGTCGACGACCCGTCGGCCACCGTCACGGGAACGGTGGAGTTCGATTCCCGCACGGTGACTCCGGGCGGACTGTTCCTGGCGCTGCCGGGTGCCCACACCGACGGGCACGACCACGCGGCCGGTGCGGTCGCGTCGGGTGCGGCCGCGGTGCTCGCGGCGCGGCCCGTCGGGGTGCCGGCGATCGTCGTCGAACCGCTGGGTGCGTCGGGCAGTGGTGCACTGGCCCTCGAGCACGACCGGGACGGCTCGGGTGCCGCGGTGCTCGAGGCGCTCGCGCGGCTGGCCCGGGCGAGTGTCGACCGGCTCACCGCGGAGTCGGGGCTCACGGTGGTCGGTGTGACGGGGTCGTCGGGCAAGACGTCGACGAAGGACCTGTTGGCCGCGGTGCTGGCGCCGCTCGGTGCCGTCGTCGCACCCCCCGGATCGTTCAACAACGAGCTCGGGCATCCGTGGACGGCGCTGCGCGCGGACGGCGACACCCGTTTCCTGGTACTGGAGATGTCCGCGCGCGGACGCGGGCACATCGCGGCTCTCGCGAAGTCGGCGCCGCCGAGGATCGGTGTCGTGCTCAACGTCGGTACCGCGCACCTCGGCGAGTTCGGTTCCCGGGAGGCCATCGCGGAGACGAAGGGTGAGCTGCCGGCGTCGCTGCCGTCGGCCGCCGACGGCGGTGTCGCGATCCTCAACGCGGACGATCCGCTGGTCGCGGCGATGGCGTCGCGCACCAAGGCCCGCGTCGTGCTGGTCGGGCTCTCCAGCAACGCCGACGTCCGGGCCACCGACGTGCACCTCGACGAGCAGGCCCGTGCGAGCTTCACGCTCGAATGCGCGGCCGGTGCCGTCCCGGTCACGCTCGCCGTGCACGGCGAGCACCACGTGGGCAACGCGCTCGCCGCGGCGGCCGTCGCCCTCGAATGCGGTGCGAGCCTCGACCAGATCGCGGCCGCGCTGGGCGGCGCGCGGGCGGTGTCCGGCCGGCGCATGGACGTGCGGGACCGGGCCGACGGTGTCACCGTCGTCAACGATTCGTACAACGCCAACCCGGATTCGATGCGGGCCGCGATCAAGGCGCTGGTGACGATGGCCCGGTCCGCCGCCGGGGCGCCGCGCCGGACGTGGGCGGTGCTCGGGGAGATGGCCGAACTCGGGGACGATGCGGTGGTCGAGCACGATGCGATCGGTAGGTTCGCGGTCCGCCTCGACGTGACCAAGATGGTCATCGTCGGTCCGGGACGTCCGGTCCGGGCGATGTACCAGGGCGCGATCATGGAAGGGTCGTGGGGTGACGAGGCGGTGCACGTGCCCGACACGGCCGCCGCGATCGCCTTCCTCGAACAGGAACTGCGGGCGGGAGATCTGGTGTTGGTGAAGGCGTCGCAGTCCGTCGGTCTGTGGGAGGTCGCGGATGCGGTCCTCGCGGCACCGGTCGCCGATTCGGTGTCGACGGGTGAGGGGGCCGTGCAGTGAGGCAGATCCTGTTCGCCGCGGGCATCGCGCTCGCGGTCTCCATCCTGCTCACCCCGGTCCTCATCAAGATCTTCTCCCGGCAGGGGTTCGGTCAGGAGATCCGCGTCGAGGGCCCGGCGAGTCACCAGGCCAAGCGGGGCACCCCCACGATGGGCGGTGTCGCGATCCTCGCCGGCATCTGGGCCGGCTACTTCGGCTCGCACCTCATCGGCATCGGCTACGACGCGGAGGGGCCGTCGGCGTCGGGTCTGCTGGTGCTCGGTCTGACGACCGCGCTCGGTGGTGTCGGCTTCCTCGACGACTTCATCAAGATCCGCAAGCAGCGCAACCTGGGTCTGAACAAGACCGCGAAGCTCGTCGGCCAGTTGGTGGCCGCGGTCGTGTTCGCGATCCTGGCGTTGCAGTTCCGCGGCGGGAACGGCCTGACCCCGGGCAGCGTGCACCTGTCGTACGTGCGGGACATCGCGACCGTGTCCATGGGCTCGGTCGTGTTCGTCTTCTTCGTGTATCTGCTGGTCAGTGCGTGGTCGAACGCCGTGAACCTCACCGACGGTCTCGACGGCCTGGCCGCCGGTTCGATGAGCCTGGTCCTCGGCGCGTACGTGATCATCACGTTCTGGCAGTACCGCAACGCGTGCAGCACCGGCCCGGGCAGCATCGGACCGGCCAAGGGTTGCTACGACGTGCGTGATCCGCTGGATCTGGCGCTGCTGTGCGCGGCCGGCGCCGCGGCGTGCATCGGCTTCCTGTGGTGGAACGCCGCCCCCGCGAAGATCTTCATGGGCGACACCGGGTCGCTCGCGCTCGGCGGCATGCTCGCCGGTCTGTCCATCACGACCCGCACCGAACTGCTGATGGTCGTCATCGGTGCGCTGTTCGTCGCGGAGGCCGCGTCGGTGGTCATCCAGGTGGCGGTGTTCCGCTCCAGCCGCCGGCGGGTGTTCCGGATGGCGCCGTTCCACCACCACTTCGAGCTCGGTGGCTGGCAGGAGACCCAGGTGATCATCCGGTTCTGGCTGCTGGCGGCGATCGCGTCGGCCATCGGCCTGGCCCTGTTCTACAGCGAG
This sequence comes from Prescottella sp. R16, assembly GCF_030656875.1. Taxonomy (NCBI): domain Bacteria; kingdom Bacillati; phylum Actinomycetota; class Actinomycetes; order Mycobacteriales; family Nocardiaceae; genus Rhodococcus; species Prescottella sp. R16. The sequence goes on along the minus strand of NZ_CP130943.1, from coordinate 2,691,831 downwards.
TACCTCGCGGCGATCGGGGACTGACGCATGCAGCCAGGCGAGCGCTACCTCGTGCAGGCCGGTCTGGACGGCCTGCACGGCTGTGACGTGCTGGTCGCCGGGGCCGGTATCTCGGGCCGGGCGGTGATCGGGCCGCTGCACGACCTCGGCGCGCGGGTGACGGTCGCCGACACCGATGCGGCCGCGCTCGCCGCGTGCGCCGAGCTCGGTGCGGCGACGGTGCCGATCGACGACGTCGTCGCGGACCCGGCCCGGGTGGCGGGCTTCGCGCTCGTCGTCGTCAGCCCCGGTTTCCGGCCGGACGCCCCGCTGGTGACTCTCGCGTCCGGCGCCGGTGTGCCGGTGTGGGGGGACGTCGAGTTCTCGTGGCGGGTCGACCGGGCCCGCCTGTACGGTCCGCCGCGACAGTGGCTGGTGGTGACCGGGACCAACGGCAAGACCACGACGACGTCGATGCTGCAGTCGATCCTCGAGACTGCGGGGATCGGGTCGGCGGCGTGCGGCAACATCGGCCTACCCGTCATGGACGCGTTGCGGGCCGAGTCGCCGCGCGCGGACGTCCTCGCGGTCGAATTGTCGTCGTTCCAGTTGCACTGGGCGCCGTCGGTGCGTCCGGCGGCGGGGGTCGTCCTCAACATCGCCGAGGACCATCTGGACTGGCACGGCGGCATGCCCGGCTATGTGGACGCGAAGGCGCACGCGCTGGACGGTGACGTCGCGGTCGTGGGACTGGACGACGCGGCCGCGGCATCGCTCGCCGATCGTCCCCGGGACGGCCGGACCGTCGGGTTCCGGCTGGGTGCACCGGCCGCCGGTGAGCTCGGTGTCGCCGACGGTGTGCTGGTCGATCGCGCGTTCACCGAAAATGCTGCTGCGGCCCCGCTGCTGCCGGCCGTCGAGGTCAGTCCGCCGGGCCCGGCCGGGGTGTGCGACGCGCTCGCCGCGGCCGCGCTGGCCCGGTCCGCCGGGATCCCCGCGGACGTGGTCGGGGCCGGTCTGCGGGCGCACCGGGTGGGCCCGCACCGGGCGCAACTGGTGTGCGAGACGGCGGGCGTGCGGTTCGTCGACGACTCGAAGGCCACCAACCCGCACGCGGCACGGTCGTCGATCGTCGCGCAGGAGTCGGTGGTGTGGCTCGCCGGCGGCCTGCTCAAGGGCGCCCGGGTCGACGAGCTGATCGCGGAGGTCGCGGACCGGCTCGCCGGTGCGGTGCTCATCGGACGGGATGCCCCGGCGATCGCGGACGCGCTGGCGCGACACGCGCCCGAGGTCCCGGTCGTACACGTCCGGTCGGGAGACGATGCAGGCATGGGCGTGCACAACCCGGACTCCACTCGGCTGGATCTGGTCGGCGCCGGTGCCGACGAGGTGATGGCGGAGGCGGTGCGGGTGGCGGCGGCGATGGCCGCGCCCGGAGACACGGTGCTGCTGGCGCCGGCGGCGGCGTCCCTGGACATGTTCGATTCGTACGGTCACCGTGGCCGCAGTTTCGCTGCCGCCGCGCGCGGCGTCGCCGCGGAGCAGATCACGAGTGGGGAGTTCGGATCCCGTCGATGAGACCCGAGAAGGCCGACAGCGGGCCGCGCACCCGGATCGGTACGTGGTTGGCGCGGCCGTTGACGTCGTTCCATCTCGTCGTCACGATCGCGTTCCTGCTCACGGTGCTCGGTCTGGTCATGGTGCTGTCGTCGTCGAGTGTGGAGTCGGTTGCGGCGGACGGGTCGGCGTACGGCAAGTTCGTCTCGCAGCTGATCTTCGCGACGCTCGGGTTCGTGATCTTCTATGTGGCGTTGCTCATCCCGGTCCGGCTGATGCGGAAGTGGTCGCTGTGGGCGTTCGGGGCCACGGTCGTGATGCTGGTGCTGGTCCTCGTCCCGGGCATCGGCACCCTGTCGCAGGGCACCCGCGGCTGGTTCGTGATCGGCCCGATCTCGCTGCAGCCGTCGGAGCTGGCGAAGATCGCTTTCGCGGTGTGGGGCGCGCATCTGCTCGCGACCCGGCGTCGGGATCGTCAGTCGCTCAAGGAGATGCTGATCCCGCTGGTGCCGGCGGCGATGATCGTGTTCGTGCTGATCGTGCTGCAGCCGGACCTCGGAACGACGATCTCGCTCGGCATCATCCTGCTGGCCCTGCTGTGGTTCGCGGGCCTGCCGTTCAAGATTTTCCTCTTCACGTTGGGTGCGGGCGCGCTGGCGGCCGTGACACTCGCGTTGACGGCCGGGTACCGGTCGGCGCGGGTACAGGCGTTCTTCGATCCGGCGGCGGACCCGCAGGGCATCGGATACCAGGCCCGGCAGGCCAAGTTCGCGCTCGCCGACGGCAGCTTCTTCGGCGAGGGACTCGGGCAGAGCCGCGCCAAATGGAGCTACCTGCCCAACGCGCACAACGATTTCATCTTCGCGATCATCGGCGAGGAGCTCGGCTTCATCGGTGCGGCCGCGGTGATCGGCCTGTTCGGGCTGTTCGTGTACACGGGGCTGCGGATCGCGCGGCGGTCGTCGGATCCGTTCCTGCAGCTGCTCACCGCCACGGCGACCGCGTGGATCACCGGTCAGGCGTTCATCAACATCGGGTACGTCGTCGGGGTGCTGCCGGTCACCGGTCTGCAGCTGCCGCTGGTGTCGGCCGGTGGCACGTCGACGGCCACGACGCTGCTGATGTTCGGTCTGGTGGCGAACGCGGCCCGGCACGAACCGGAGGCGGTCGCGGCGCTGGGCAGTGGTCAGGACGGCCGGGTGTCGCGGCTGCTGCGGCTGCCGAAGCCGGTGGCGTACGTGCCGCCGCGGCTCGGGGCGCCTCGGCAGCGGGCCCGGGCGCAGCAACGGATCGCGGCGGCGCCGCAGCGGGCGCAACTCTCGCAGGGGACCCGGGCACGGACCCCGGCGCGGACGTCGGCACCGGCCCGGACACCGGTCAGGCAAACACAGCGGGGACAGCAGGAACCACGAGGACACAGGGGACGGGTCCCGGGTTCGGAACGGGGACGGGCCACTCCACCACGGAGCGCCCGTTCTGGAGAGCGAGGAATGCGTAGGTGAACGGCGACAACCGTGAGAAGGCGGGACTGTCCGTGGTGGTGGCGGGCGGTGGAACCGCCGGTCACATTGAGCCGGCGTTGGCCGTCGCGGACGCGATCCGCGCCCTCGACCCGGCGGCGACGGTGACCGCGCTGGGGACCGAACGCGGTCTCGAGACGACGTTGGTGCCCGAGCGGGGGTATCCGCTGGAGCTGATTCCACCGGTGCCGCTGCCGCGGAAGCCGACGTTGGATCTGCTGCGGTTGCCGGGCCGGGTCCGGCGTTCGGTGGCTGCGACGCGGGCGGTCCTGGACCGCACGGACGCGGACGTGATCGTCGGGTTCGGCGGCTATGTGGCGTTGCCGGCGTATCTGGCGGCGGGCTCGGGCCTGTTCGGGCGGCGGCGGAAGATCCCGATCGTCGTCCACGAGGCGAACGCGAGCGCCGGTATCGCGAACAAGATCGGTGCCCGGCGGGCCCGGCGGGTGTTGGCCGCGGTGGCCGGGTCCGGGGTCGCGGCGCGGGGTCGCAGCGACGCGGAGATCGTCGGTATCCCGGTGCGGGCGTCGATCACCGGGCTGGACCGGGCAGCGTTGCGGGCGCAGGCCCGCGCGCATTTCGGATTGCCTGCGGAGGGGCCGGTGCTGCTGGTGTTCGGTGGTTCGCAGGGCGCCCGCTCCCTCAACGACGCGGTCGTCGGGGCGGCGCCGGCGCTGGCGGCGGCGGGGATTTCCGTGCTGCACGCGTACGGGCCCAAGAATTCGGTGGAGGTCACCTCGGATGCTGCGGCGCCGTACGTCGCGGTGCCGTACCTGTCCCGGATGGATCTGGCGTATTCGGCGGCGGACGCCGTGATCTGCCGGTCCGGGGCGATGACGGTCGCCGAGGTGTCGGCGGTGGGGCTGCCCGCGTTCTACGTCCCGTTGCCACACGGAAACGGTGAACAGGAACTCAATGCGCGGCCCGTCGTCGCTGCCGGTGGCGGCGCGCTCGTCGCGGACGCCGACCTGACGCCGCAGTACGTCGCGGACACCGTCGTCCCACTGCTCGGTGACCCGGCACGGCTGGGTGAGATGGGTCGGGCTGCGGCCGGGGCCGGCCACCGCAGCGCGGCGGACGCGGTCGCCCGGATCGTCGTCGACGAAGCGAGAGGAAACCGATGAGCGAGTCGTTGCCCGCGCACCTGGAACGGGTGCACATGGTCGGTATCGGTGGTGCCGGCATGTCCGGGATCGCGCGGATCCTGCTGGCCCGCGGGGGACAGGTGTCCGGTTCGGACGCCAAGGAGAGCCGCGGAGTGCTCGCATTGCGGGCCCGCGGTGCAGTGGTCCGGATCGGGCACGATGCGAGTGCACTCGATCTGGTGCCGGGTGGTCCGACGGCGGTCGTGACGACGCACGCGGCGATCCCGAAGGACAATCCGGAGCTCGTCGAGGCGCGCCGCCGCGGTATCCCGGTGATCCTGCGTCCGGCGGTCCTGGCGTCGCTCATGCAGGGGCATCGGACGCTGCTGGTGTCGGGCACGCACGGGAAGACGTCGACGACGTCGATGCTCGTGGTGGCGTTGCAGCACTGCGGGTTCGACCCGTCGTTCGCGATCGGCGGCACGTTGAACGAGGCCGGTACCAACGCCCATCACGGGTCGGGTGAGGTGTTCGTCGCGGAGGCCGACGAGAGCGACGGCTCGCTGCTGCAGTACGACCCGGACATCGTCGTGGTCACCAACATCGAGGCCGACCATCTCGACTTCTTCGGCACCGACGAGGCGTACGTCCAGGTGTTCGACGACTTCGTCGCGCGGATCGGGGCGGGCGGCCTGCTGGTGGCGTGCCTCGACGATCCGGGGGCTCTCGAGTTGGCGCGCCGGACTCTCGATTCTCGGCAGGACGTCCGGGTGGTCGGGTACGGGACGTCGGAGGCGGCCGCTGCGTCGTTGCCGGAGGTCCCGGTCGGGGTGGAGTTGGTGTCGTGGGAGGCCCGTGACGTCGGCGGGGTGGCGCACATCCGGCTCGCAGGGGAGGAGCGGACCCGCGCACTGCACCTGAACATTCCGGGACGGCACATGGCGCTCAACGCGCTCGCCGCCCTGCTCGCCGCCCTCGATGCGGGTGCGCCCGTCGAGGAACTGCTCGAGGGGCTCTCCGGGTTCGGTGGCGTGCACCGCCGATTCCAGCTGACGGGGCGGGAACGCGGCGTGCGGGTGTTCGACGACTACGCGCATCATCCGACGGAGGTGCGGGCGGTGCTCGGTGCCGCCCGCGAACTGGTGGCCGGTGATCCGCGTGGCGGCCGGGTGATCGTGCTGTTCCAGCCGCACCTGTATTCGCGTACGGAGACGTTCGCGCGGGAGTTCGGGGAGGCGTTGAGTCTCGCCGACGAGGTGGTGGTGCTCGACGTGTACGGCGCCCGGGAGGAACCGATCCCGGGGGTCAGTGGTGCCCTGGTGGCGCAGTCGGTGTCGAAACCCGTTCACTATCAGCCGGATCGGTCGCAGCTGCCGCGGCAGGTGGCGGGTCTCGCGGAGGCGGGGGACGTCGTGATCACGATGGGTGCCGGTGACGTGACGATGCTCGGCGGGCCGATTCTCGACGCGTTGCGGGCGCAGTCGGGGCACGGGCGGCGTCCGGCGGAATCGGGTCCGGAGTCGCGATGACCGTCGACGGTCGTGACCGGTCCCGTCGGGGCCGTCCGGATGCCCGGCGGGACCGTCGGGCCCGTCCGCGGGCCCGGTCGAGCGAGCGGCCGGGCCCGGATGCGGCGGTGGATGTGGGGGAGACGGCGGCGCCGGATCCGGCGGGCCGGCCCGGCCGCCGGGCCACGGCGGACCGGGAACGTGCGAGTGCGTTGCGCCGCAAGGTGTTCCTGATCGGGGCTGCGATCGGGACGGTTCTCGTCGTCGGGGTCGCGGTGTTGTGGTTCAGTCCGCTGATGTCGGTCCGGTCGATCGTCTACTCGGGTGACGGGGTGGTCACCGAGGAGGAGGCGCTCGGGGTTCTCGGTGTCGCGGAGGGGACGCCGCTGCTGCGGGTGGACACGGCTGCGGCGGCGCGGCGGGTCGCGGGGATTCCCCGGGTCGCCGAGGCCCGGGTGCAGCGACAGTATCCGTCGACGATCCGGCTCACGGTCACAGAGCGGGTGCCGGTGGTGTTCTTCGATTCGCCGGAGGGCCCGCATCTGCTGGACGCGGACGGGGTCGACTATGCGATCGAGCCGCCGCCGTTCGGGGTGCCGAGGCTCGTCACGCCGACCCCGGGTCGGGACGATCATGCGACGCGGGCCGCGCTCGCGGTGCTGACGTCGTTGCCGGAGTCCATTCGGGTCCAGGTGTCCGAGGTTGTGGCACCGACGATTTCGAGTGTCTCGGTTACGCTGGGGGACGGCCGCGTCGTGGTGTGGGGCAACGCCGACAGTTCCGAGAGGAAGTCGGCTGTCGTCTCGGTACTGCTGACGCAGCCAGGCCAGAGGTTCGATGTGTCGAGTCCCGAGTTGCCCACAGTAAAGTGACGGGTGATGCGACGACCGGTACGGGAATCGGGTCGGGGTCTCTCGGTTTCCGGGGTCGGCCCCACAAAAACTTGGTGTGCATCGGCGCGCCTGCTGGCGGAACGCTGCGGTACTACATAGCGTTTCGCACCAGAGGAATTACTTGACATAACTTTGACCCTATGGTTGAGGTTGAGGGTTTTCCTATTTCCCCCAGAACGAGCGCGAAATCACTCACGGAAGGCGAGAGCCCATGACGCCCCCGCACAACTACCTCGCCGTCATCAAGGTCGTCGGTATCGGCGGAGGCGGCGTCAACGCGGTCAACCGCATGATCGAGCAGGGACTCAAGGGAGTCGAGTTCATCGCGGTCAACACCGATGCGCAGGCGCTGTTGATGTCCGATGCCGACGTCAAGCTCGACGTCGGACGCGAGCTGACCCGTGGCCTGGGTGCCGGCGCCGACCCCGAGGTGGGTCGCAAGGCAGCCGAGGACCACAAGGACGAGATCGAAGAGGTCCTCAAGGGTGCCGACATGGTCTTCGTCACCGCAGGCGAGGGCGGCGGCACCGGTACCGGTGGCGCGCCCGTCGTGGCGAGCATCGCCCGCAAGCTCGGCGCCCTCACGATCGGTGTCGTGACGCGTCCGTTCTCGTTCGAGGGCAAGCGTCGCGGCGCGCAGGCCGAGTCCGGCATCTCCGCGCTGCGCGAGTCCTGCGACACCCTGATCGTCATTCCGAACGACCGACTGCTGCAGCTCGGTGACGCCGCCGTCAGCCTGATGGACGCGTTCCGCAGCGCCGACGAGGTCCTCCTCAACGGTGTCCAGGGCATCACCGACCTGATCACCACCCCGGGTCTGATCAACGTCGACTTCGCGGACGTCAAGTCCGTCATGTCCGGTGCGGGTAGCGCCCTGATGGGTATCGGCTCGTCGCGGGGTGAGGGCCGTTCGATCAAGGCCGCGGAGACGGCGATCAATTCGCCGCTGCTCGAGGCATCGATGGAGGGTGCGCGGGGCGTGCTGCTGTCGATCGCCGGCGGCTCCGATCTGGGCCTGTTCGAGATCAACGAGGCGGCGTCGCTGGTCCAGGAGGCCGCGCACATCGACGCCAACATCATCTTCGGCACGGTCATCGACGATTCCCTCGGGGACGAGGTACGCGTGACGGTCATCGCTGCCGGTTTCGAGGGGGGCGCGCCGGTGAAGCGCCCGCTCGAGGTGCAGTCGGCGATCGGCCGCTCGAACATCGGTGCGGGACGTGCCGGTGAGGTCAATCAGTCCGAGCAGCGTGCTGCGGCTCCGGCCGCGGCGGAGCAGGCTCCGGCTCCGACTCCCACCACGCCCCCGACTCCCACCCCGGCCCCCACCCCGACACGTGAGCCGGTGGGCACGCCCACCGGTGGTGCGAGCCTGCCGCCGCTGGGCGGGTCCGGGTCGCGCACGATGCCGGTCGGTCACGACGAAGGTGACGACGACGACGTCGACGTGCCTTCCTTCATGCGTCGTTGAGCGGGGACACCGTGACGGGCGTGCGGGTCCGCCGGGTCGTCACGACCCGAGCGGGTGGAGTGTCCGCGGCGCCGTACGAGTCGTTCAATCTCGGGGACCATGTCGGTGACGATCCGGCGGCGGTCGACGCGAATCGGCGTCGGCTCGCCGACGGGATCGGATTGCCGTTCGAGCGGCTGGTGTGGATGGAGCAGATCCACAGTCGCACCGTGACGGTGGTCGACGGTCCGGTCGACGGTCCGGTTCCGGCGACGGACGCGTTGGTGACGACGGTGCCGGGTCTGGCGCTGGTGACGCTCAGCGCGGACTGTGTCCCGGTGCTCCTCTCGGACGACGAGGCCGGTGTGATCGCGGCCGTGCACGCCGGGAGGATCGGTGCCCGGATCGGTATCGTGCCCAAGGTGATCACGACGATGATCGAGCTGGGTGCACGCCCGGAACGGATCGGCGCGTTCCTCGGTCCGGCGGCGAGCGGTCGGCAGTACGAGGTGCCGGCGGCGATGCAGGCCGATGTCGAGAAGTTTCTGCCCGGTAGCGCGACCCGCACGGCCAAGGGCACGCCGGGCCTGGATCTGCGGGCGGGGCTGCGTCGTCAGCTGCTGGCGGCCGGGGTGTCGGGTGTCGCGGAGGATCCCCGGTGCACCATCGAGGATCCGACGCTGTTCAGTCATCGTCGGGGTGCTCCGACGGGCCGGCTGGCCGCGGTGATCTGGATGGATCCCGCCGAGGACGTGTGAGACGGTTCGAGTGATGTTCGACGAGCAGCCGCCGGTGAGCAGGTACGACGAGATCGCCGCGGCGCTGGCTGCGGTGCGCGGCCGGGTCGATGCGGCGTGCCGCGCGGCCGGGCGGGATCCGGCCGACGTGGTGCTGTTGCCGGTGACGAAATTCTTTCCCGCCGAGGACGTGCGGATTCTCTACGATCTCGGATGTCGCGAGTTCGGGGAGTCGCGTGAGCCGGAGGCGAGCGGCAAGGTCGCCCGGTTGCGGGCCGACGCCGCCGTGGTCGACCCGATCCGGTGGCACATGATCGGCCGTCTGCAGCGGAACAAGGTGAAGACGGTGTCGCGCTGGGCGCAGGTGGTGCATTCGCTCGACAGTCTCCGGTTGGCCGATGCGCTCGATACGGCGGTCGGTGCGGCTCGTGACGCGGGGGAACGTGAGAATTCTCTCGATGTGCTCCTGCAGGTGAGTCTGGACACCGATCCGGCGCGGGGCGGTGTGCCGGTGGACGACGTGGCGGTGCTCGCGGAGCGGGTGGCGGCGTCGTCGAATCTCGTCCTGCGGGGCGTCATGGCGGTGCCGCCGCTGGGTTCCGATGTGGAGGTGGAGTTCGCGCGGCTCGCGGAGGTGCATGCGGGACTGCTCCGGGATCATCCGTCCGCGACGGTCGTGTCGGCGGGGATGACCGGGGATCTCGAGTCGGCGATCCGGCACGGTTCGACGTGTGTGCGTGTCGGAACCGCCATCCTCGGCCGTCGACCGATAGTCTCGCAATGATCACCAGTCACACCGGAAACATCAGGCACACCGGGACAGCTGCGGCAGATCGCAGTTCCAATCATCACTACAAGTCCGCCGCGCCCAGGAAGGTCGATCAATGAGCAGCCTGCACAAGTTCAAGGCTTACTTCGGCATGGTCCCCCTCGAAGATTTCGAGGACGACTACATCGACGAGCCCGCTCCGGGTCGCCGCGAGTACGCCGAGCCCGGGTACGTATCGGGACGCCGGGACGACGTCGACAGTGACTTCGATCGCTACGAGCCGCCGGCCCGCCCGGCCCCGCGGGTCGAGTCGATCGCGCCGCGCCCCGCCGCACCGCGTGCCACGACTCGCGGTGCGCTCGCGGTCGATCCGCGCATGGACCGGCTCGAGAGCCGTCGTCCGGCCGTCGACGACGCAGGCCCGCTGTCGAAGATCACGACGCTGCGTCCGCGTGACTACGGGGAGGCCCGGACGATCGGTGAGCGGTTCCGTGACGGCAGCCCGGTCATCATGGATCTCGTCGAGATGAGCAACGCCGACGCCAAGCGCCTGGTGGATTTCGCGGCCGGACTGGCGTTCGCGCTGCGGGGATCGTTCGACAAGGTCGCCACCAAGGTGTTCCTGCTGTCGCCTGCCGACATCGACGTCTCCGCGGAGGAGCGTCGTCGGATCGCCGAGACCGGTTTCTACAACCAGAAGTAGCTGCGGACTCGATGTGCGCGTGATTACCCGGACGGGTGTGACGCGCACCTCGAGGTGTCCGATGGTTTTGTCCGACCGGTTGTCGTCAGGCAGAGTGAAGGTGTGGCCGTGTTCTCGGTGATCTACGTGATCCTGTTCATCTTCTGGTTGTTGCTCATCGGACGGATCATCGTCGAGTTCATCCGGGTCTTCGCTCGGGACTGGCGGCCGACGGGTGTCGTCGTGGTCGTGCTCGAAGCGATTTTCACGGTGACAGACCCTCCGGTGAAGTTGCTTCGCCGGTTGATTCCGCCGATTTCCCTCGGTGGTGTTCGCCTCGATCTGTCGATCATGGTGCTGATGTTTCTGCTGTTCATCCTGATGCAGGTCGTCTCGGGGCTGGCGTCACCGTCGGGTTTGGTGTGACAGAATGGCCCGCAGTTATGGCCCGCAGTTACAGTGGGACAGGTAACGAAATGGTTAACGAGTACGCGCACCGCGCTAGAACTGAATGCGTGCTAGACCGCCAATTGACGCGTGAAGGGATCCTTCCATGCCGCTGACTCCAGCTGATGTGCACAATGTCGCGTTCAGCAAGCCGCCGATCGGTAAGCGTGGCTACAACGAGGACGAGGTAGACGCGTTCCTCGACCTCGTCGAGCAGGAGCTGTCGCGGCTCATCGAGGAGAACGCCGACCTTCGGCAGCGTGTCGGCGAGCTCGATCAGGAGCTGGCCGAGGCGAAGAAGGCTCCGCGGTCCGTCGCCCCGGTCCCGCCGCCCGCGCCGAAACCGGAGCCGGTTGCCGCGGTTGCGCCGCAGCCGAAGCCCGAGCCGGTGCCGGCCGCTGCGCCGCGTCCGTCGGAGGACGCCAACATGCAGGCGGCCAAGGTGCTCGGTCTGGCGCAGGAGATGGCCGATCGCCTCACCGGCGACGCCAAGGTCGAGGCGGAGCAGCTGCTCAGCGACGCCCGGACCAATTCGGAGCGTCTCGTGACCGAGGCGCGCACCAAGTCGGACACGATGGTGTCCGAGGCGAAGCAGAAGTCGGAGACGATGGTGTCCGACGCCACCCGCAAGTCGGAGACGATGGTCGCGGAGGCCACGAAGAAGTCGGACACGCTGCTGTCCGACGCGCAGAACCGCTCGGAGACCCAGCTGCGTCAGGCCAAGGAGAAGGCCGACGCATTGCAGGCGGATGCCGAGAAGAAGCACACCGAGATCATGGCGACGATCAATCAGCAGCGGTCGGTGCTCGAGGGCCGGATCGCTCAGCTGAAGACGTTCGAGCGCGAGTACCGGGTGCGTCTGAAGTCGTACCTGGAGTCGCAGCTCGAAGAGCTCGAGCAGCGTGGGTCGGCCGTCCCGGTCGACGGCGGCGACGACGCCTTCGGTCAGTCGGGGTTCAACCAGTCGTTCGCCAAGGGGAACAACTGACCGAGCCGACACCGGCCCGCACTCGAACAGAGGGTGAATCGTGCTGGTTCTGACGCTGGTCCTCGCGGCAGTGGGTTTCATGCTGCTGGTGATCGCCCTGACGACGGGTTCCGTCGTGTGGGCGTGGGGATGCATCGTGGTCTGTGTCGCGGGCGCCGTCCTGCTTCTCGTCAGTGCGTTGGCGGGTCGCAAGGCGGCGCCCGACGGCGACTCCGACGACTCGGCCGGTCCGGGCTAGACTTGAACGCACACACGGCAGTGATCCGGCCATCACCGGGGAGCCTTCGGAAGAACGGTACGGCGCGCAGGCGTCGTACTCACTAGACCCGAACGGGTGGGCCCGTCACAGCCCGGTCAGAGAGGCTCGTCGCGGCTGTCGGTCGCGGTGGGCAAGCGGGGTGGTACCGCGGCGGAGACGCAAAGGGCGTCGTCGTCGTCCCCGTGCCGGTAGACGGGCACGAGGAGCCGTGAGAACCCTGTGGTGACCAGCAACGAATCCACTTCCCCCCAGCAGAACGCCGGGTATCCGCGTGTCGACCTCGTCGGCGGCCGCGCGACCGGTTCCGTCTCGTTCCCGGACCTCGAGCGCAAGGTGCTCGCCGCGTGGGACGCCGACGACACGTTCCGGGCGTCCATCGCGAACCGTGAGGGCGCCGAGGACTTCGTCTTCTACGACGGTCCCCCCTTCGCGAACGGTCTGCCGCACTACGGGCATCTGCTCACCGGCTACGTCAAGGACGTCGTCCCACGTTTCCAGACGATGCGCGGCAAGAAGGTCGACCGCCGCTTCGGCTGGGACTGCCACGGTCTGCCCGCCGAACTGGAGGCGGAGAAGCAGCTCGGCATCAAGGACAAGTCGCAGATCGACGCGATGGGCTTGAAGGAGTTCAACGCGTACTGCAAGCAGTCGGTGCTGCGGTACACCGACGAGTGGCGCGACTACGTGACCCGCCAGGCCCGCTGGGTCGACTTCGACAACGACTACAAGACCCTCGATCTGGACTTCATGGAGTCCGTGATGTGGGCGTTCAAGGAGCTGTACGACAAGGGTCTGATCTACCAGGGCTTCCGGGTGCTGCCGTACTCCTGGTACGAGCAGACGCCGCTGTCGAACCAGGAGACCCGGCTCGACGACGCCTACAAGATGCGTCAGGATCCTGCGGTCACCGTCGACATGGTGATCACCGCGCCCGGCTCGCCGCTGGACGGAGCGAACGCGCTGATCTGGACCACCACGCCGTGGACGCTGCCGTCCAACCTCGCGATCGCGGTGCACCCCGACGTCGACTACGTGCATGTCGCCGGCGCCGAGGGCAAGACCTACCTCCTCGCGGCGGCCCGCGTCGGGCACTACGCCCGCGAGCTCGGTGAGGCGCCCGAGGTGCTCGGCGAGTACAAGGGCGCCGACCTCGTCGGACTGTCCTACACGCCGCCGTTCGATTTCTTCCACGGCCCCGGCAAGGGTCACGAGAACGCGCACCGGGTGCTGTCGGCGGACTATGTCACCACCGACTCCGGCACCGGAATCGTGCATCTCGCACCGGCTTTCGGTGAGGAGGACATGGAGTGCGCGACGGCCAACGGCATCGAGATCGTGCAGCCGCTGGACCCGGGCGGCAGGTTCACCTCGATGGTGCCGCCGTACGAGGGCCTGCAGGTGTTCGATGCCAACCCGGTCATCATCAAGGACCTCAAGGCCGCCGGAAAGCTGTTGCGGCACGAGACGATCGAGCACTCGTACCCGCACAGCTGGCGCTCGGGCCAGCCGCTGATCTACATGGCGGTGCCGTCGTGGTTCGTCGCGGTCACCAAGTTCCGTGACCGCATGGTCGAACTCAACCAGGAGATCACCTGGGTGCCCGAACACATCCGGGACGGCCAGTTCGGCAAGTGGCTCGAGGGGGCGCGCGACTGGAACATCAGCCGTAACCGCTACTGGGGCAGCCCGATCCCGGTGTGGGTGTCGGACGATCCGTCGTACCCGCGCGTCGACGTCTACGGTTCGCTCGACCAGCTCGAGGTGGACTTCGGGGTGCGTCCGACGGATCTGCACCGGCCGATGATCGACGATCTGGTCCGTCCCAACCCGGACGATCCGACCGGCAAGTCGATGATGCGCCGGGTGCCCGAGGTGCTCGACTGCTGGTTCGAGTCCGGCTCGATGCCGTACGCGCAGGTGCACTACCCGTTCGAGAACCGGGACTGGTTCGAGACGCACTACCCGGGCGACTTCATCGTCGAGTACAACGGTCAGACCCGCGGCTGGTTCTACACGCTGCACGTGCTGGCGACCGCGCTGTTCGATCGTCCCGCGTTCAAATGTGTTGCGGCGCACGGCATCGTCCTCGGCGACGACGGTCTGAAGATGAGCAAGTCCAAGGGTAACTACCCGGACGTCAAGGAGGTGTTCGACCGCGACGGCTCGGACGCCATGCGGTGGTTCCTGATGTCGTCGCCGATCCTGCGCGGCGGCAACCTGATCGTCACCGAACAGGGCATCCGCGAGGGCGTCCGGCAGGCACTGCTGCCGCTGTGGAACGCGTGGAGCTTCCTGCAGCTGTACGCGTCGAAGCCCGGCCGGTGGCGCACGGATTCGCCGAACGTGCTCGACAAGTACATCCTCGCCAAGTTGGCGGCGACGCGGGACGCGATCACCGACGCGCTCGAGGTCACCGATATCGCGGGGGCGTGCGACGAGCTGCGCACGTTCTGCGACGCGCTCACCAACTGGTACGTGCGCCGCTCCCGCAGCCGGTTCTGGGACGAGGACCAGGATGCGATCGACACGCTGCACACGGTGCTCGAGGTGGTCTCCCGCCTGGCGGCGCCGCTGCTGCCGATGGCGTCCGAGGTGATCTGGCGGGGCCTGACCGGTGGGCGGTCGGTGCACCTGACCGACTGGCCCACCGAGACCGAGCTGCCGGCCGACGCCGATCTGGTCGGCGCGATGGACGACGTCCGGGGTGTGTGTTCGACGGTCCTCGGCCTGCGCAAGGCGCAGAACCTGCGGGTGCGGCTGCCGCTGCCCGAGGTCACCGTCGCCGCGCCGGATGCGGAGAAGATCCGTCCGTACCTGGGTCTGATCGCCGACGAGGTGAACGTCAAGAAGGTCGACCTCACCGACGACGTCGACGTGCACGGCCGGTTCGAACTGGTCGTCAACGCGCGGGCCGCGGGTCCGCGTCTCGGCAAGGACGTGCAGACCGTCATCAAGGCGGTCAAGTCCGGCGACTGGACCGAGGAGGGCGGCGTCGTCACTGTCTGGCCGGGTCGCTCCGCAGGCTCCGCTCCTGCCGCGGGTATCGAGCTGCTGCCCTCCGAGTACACCCAGCGTCTGGTCGCGGCCGAGCCCGAGTCCACGGCGGCACTGCCGGACGGTGCCGGCCTGGTCGTGTTGGACTCGCGGGTGACCGAGGAGCTCGAGGCCGAGGGCTGGGCCAAGGATCGCGTCCGGGAGCTGCAGGACGCGCGCCGGAACGCGGGACTCGAGGTGTCCGACCGGATCTCGGTGACACTGCAGGTTCCGGAGGATCGCCTCGAGTGGGCGGGCCGGCACCGTGAGCTGATCGCCGGGGAGATCCTGGCCACGACCCTCGAGCTGGGGGACGCGGGCCCGGACGCCGTGGAGCTCGGTGAGGGCGTGCGGGTCGCGATCGTCAAGGTGTGATCGTCGGGGCTCGAACCGAGTAGGACCACGTCGGGCGGGCGGCAGGGGGTTCCTGTCGCCCGCCCGGCGTATTTTTTCTCCCATGACCTCCGTCGATCCCACGCGCAGCCGGCGCTGGGTGCTGCATCTGGACATGGACGCGTTCTTCGCGTCCGTCGAACAGTTGACGCGGCCGACGCTGCGGGGCCGCCCCGTGCTCGTCGGCGGTCTCGGCGGGCGTGGAGTGGTGGCGGGCGCGAGTTACGAGGCGCGGGTGTTCGGCGCCCGGTCGGCGATGCCGATGCATCAGGCGCGTCGACTGGTGGGGGCGTCGGCGGTGGTGCTGCCACCGCGAGGGAGCCTGTACGGGTACGTGAGCGGCCGGGTGTTCGACGCGTTGCGTACGAGAGTGCCGGTGCTGGAACAGCTGTCGATGGACGAGGCGTTCGCGGAGCCGGCGGAGCTGGCGGGTGCCGGGCGCGCCGACGTGGAGCGGTACTGCGCGCAGCTGCGGGCCCTGGTACTCGAGGAGACGGGCCTGGTCGCGTCGATCGGGGCGGGCGCCGGGAAGCAGGTGGCGAAGATCGCGTCGGGGCTCGCGAAACCGGACGGGATCACCGTCGTGTCCCCGGATGTGCAGCAGCAGCTGCTGAGCGGTCTGCCGGTGCGCAAACTGTGGGGTGTCGGCCCGGTCGCGGAGGCGAAACTCGAGCGGCTCGGTATCGGCACGATCGGGGCGCTCGCGGCGCTGCCGGAGGTCGAGGTCGTGTCGGTGCTGGGGGCGACGATCGGGCCGGGGCTGCAGCGGATGGCGCGCGGCATCGACGAACGTCCGGTCGCCGAGCGGGCCGACGCGAAACAGGTGAGTGCGGAGACCACGTACGCGGAGGACATCGTCACGATGGCGGCGTTGCGGCGGGCGGTGGACGCGAGTGCGGCGGCGGCGTTCCGGCGGCTCGAGCGGGACGGCCGGTCGGCGCGGACCGTCGTGCTGAAGCTGCGCAAGGCCGACATGAGCATCGTGACGCGGTCGTCGACGCTGCCGTACGCGACGACCGATCTGCAGACGCTCACCGCGACCGCGCAGCGGCAGGCGATCGATCCACTCGAGCTCGGCCCGATCCGGCTGGTCGGTGTCGGGTTCGGTGGGCTGTCCGCGGCCAGCCAAGGCTCGTTGTTTCCCGAGCTCGACCAGATGATACCGGATTCGGAGACCGGAGAAGGATCGGAAGATGCTGGGGAGCAAGATGATTCGTCTCCCCGGGTGGGGGTGGCGACCTGGTGGCGGCCCGGCCTGGACGTGACGCACCCGGAGTTCGGGCACGGCTGGGTGCAGGGCGCCGGACACGGGGTGGTGACGGTGCGGTTCGAGACCCGCAGCACCGGGCCGGGGCCGGCGCGCACGTTCCCCGACACCGACACCGACCTGGTGGTCGCCGATCCGATCGACAGCACGCGGTGACCACGACACGACATCGTCGGCGCCCGCAGTGCTCTCGGTGATCGCCGGTACTCTTGCTGTGAGCGCGGGTCACGGCTGGGGGAGACGACCGATCCCGGCCGCGGCTCCGCCGATATCGATCGAGTACGACGACCGAGAAAGAAAAGGACAAGCACTTGAAGCTCCGGAAGATGACCGTCGCCGCCGTGGCGATCGCGGCAGCCCTGACGATGACCGCCTGCTCGAGCGACGGTGACGACGGCGAGACCCGCACCACCGCCACCCAGGCCTCCACCACCGTCACCGCCCCCGACGTCGCGCCGCCGACCGCTGCGGAGCTCAACGACGCGATCACGCAGGCTCTCGACCCGGCCGTCCCGGTCGAGCAGAAGATTCAGCTGGTGCAGGGCGCGGAGAAGGATCCGGAGCTCGTCAACCAGGTTGCGCAGGCCGCGAAGGATGCCGGCGCCACCATCGAGGTCAAGGATGTGACGCCGACCGGTGCCGACACCGTCACCGCCGGTGTGGTGCTCACGGTCAACGGCCAGCCGAACGATGCGACCGTCGACTTCGTGTCGGAGAACGGTGTCTGGAAGATGTCGCAGGCGTACGCCTGCCAGCTGGTCGCGATGGCGCAGCTGACGTCGCCGGCCTGCCCCGCGTAGGCAGCCCCGCAGACCACCGATGCCGGTGCCGCCCCGTCCGGGGCGGCACCGGCATCGTCGTTCTCGGATGTGCTCAGCTGGTCCAGCGCACCTGTTCGCGGGTGGTCTGGCGCAGGTGCATGGCGTCGGCGGGGTCGCTGTAGGACTGGCTGCCCTCGACGGTGACCGTCCCGTCGACGGGCAGGGGAGCGGTCAGGTCGAGGACGACGGTGCCGGATCCGTGCAGCGAGTACGCGTCGACGTTGAGGGTGCCGGCGCCGTTGGGCAGCTCGAACACCGGTGACTGTGGCGTCTGTTCCACCTGGACGTCGACGGTGAGCCGGTCCCCGTCACGGGCGACGAGTGTCGCCGTCGTCGTCTGGTCCAGGGCGACCGCGCTCATCACCTGCTGATGGATCCGCCACACGGCGCCCACCCCGATCGGCTGGGCGGGGAAGGCGACGGCCCGGTAGACGGCCTGGAAGAACGCCTGCTCGATCAGGGCGCGGGCCTTGTTCTCGGCGTCGGGGTCGGGTCGCAGCCGCAGTGCGGTGATCGCGCCGGAGACGTCGACGGTGAACCCGGCGTGCGAGCCGGTGGCGGGTTCGAGGAGGGCAGTCGTGTCGGGGTCCGCTGTGGTGAGCGTGCCGAGCGTGAGATCGATCGTGGTCGCGGGGGTGGTGTCGGTCGCGGCCTGGGTCACCAGCGCGGTGAGCGGCATGGTCATTTCGGGATTGGAGAAGTCCTGCGGCGCCTGTTCGTCGATCTGCTGCGTCACGGTCGCGGTGGTCACCAGCTGCGACTGCTGCCGGGTGCCCTGTGTGGGACGCAACTGGACGACGGCGCGCGGCTCGGCACCGGGGTCGAGGATCTCGGTGGTCGCGGCGGTCACCGGCACCGTCACCTCGTCGGACGCTGCACCGACGGCGTCGAGGCCGACGGGGGCGGCATCACCGCCGCTGCTGCAGCCGGCGACGAGCACGGAGAGGGAGAGTGTCGCCGCGACGAGCGCGGGTCCGGAGGAGCGAAGTTTCGACTGCAGTGGCACGCCACCAGGTTAGTCGGCGTGGACGGCATGTCCGGTCTGTCGCCCGGGTAGGGGATGATGTCGGGGTGAGTGACGACCGCGAGGACCGTACCCCGGATCCCGACCCCGCCGTACCCGAACCCGCAGTACCCGAACCCACAGCCCCCGAACCCGACGATCCCGTCCGTCCGGCCGGGTCGGCCGTGTCGGTCACGCCCCGCCGGATGACGCTGCTGCTGTTCGGTATCGCGGTGGTGGTGTTCGCGCTCGATCTGGTGACGAAGATCGCTGCCGTGGCGTTCATCGATCCACGCAACCCGGTGGAGCTGATCGGCGACACGGTCACGTTGACGCTGATCCGCAACCCCGGTGCCGCGTTCTCGATGGCGACGGGCATGACGTGGCTGCTGACGCTCGTCGCGGTCGGTGTGGTGATCGGGGTGGTGCGGATCGGCCGCACCCTGAGTTCACGCTGGTGGGCGTTGGGCCTGGGCCTCGTGCTCGGTGGCGCGCTCGGTAATCTGGTGGACCGGATCTTCCGTTCGCCCGGACCGCTGCAGGGCCACGTCGTGGACTTCGTCTCCGTGGGCTGGTGGCCGGTGTTCAACGTCGCCGACTCGTCGATCGTGTGCGGCGCGATCCTGTTGGTGGCACTCACGCTGTTCGGTATCGAACCGAGCGGCGGAACGACTTCTCGGAAGGGGGATGCGGCATGAGGGAAATGCGTTCGATGCCGGTTCCCGACGGGCTCGACGGTATGCGCGTCGACGCCGGTCTGGCACGTCTGCTCGGGCTCTCACGGACGGCGGTGGCGACACTCACCGAGGAAGGCGCCGTCGTGGTCGACGGTGCCGCGGTGGGCAAGTCCGATCGGTTGGCCGGCGGCACGTGGCTCGAGGTGGAACTGCCGGAGCCGCCGCGTCCGCTGACGATCACGCCGGAGCCGGTCGAGGGCATGGAGATCCTGTACGCCGACGACGATGTCGTCGCGGTCGACAAGCCGGTCGGGGTCGCGGCGCACGCGAGTGTCGGCTGGACCGGCCCGACGGTCATCGGTGGTCTCGCCGCGGCCGGCTTCCGGATCTCGACGTCCGGTGCGCACGAGCGGCAGGGCATCGTGCACCGCCTCGACGTCGGCACGTCCGGGGTGATGGTGGTGGCGACGTCGGAGCGCGCGTACACGGTGCTCAAGCGGGCGTTCAAGCAGCGCACGGTCGACAAGCGGTACCACGCGCTGGTGCAGGGGCATCCGGATCCGAGCAGCGGCACGATCGACGCGCCCATCGGCCGGCACCGCAGCAACGACTGGAAGTTCACGGTCACCCGCGACGGCAAGCCCAGCGTCACGCACTACGACACGGTGGAGGCGTTCCAGGCGGCGAGCCTGCTCGACATCCATCTCGAGACGGGTCGCACCCATCAGATCCGGGTGCACTTCTCGGCGTTGCGGCATCCGTGCTGTGGTGATCTCACGTACGGTGCGGATCCGCGGCTCGCGGAACGCCTCGGTCTGGAACGGCAGTGGCTGCATGCGCGGTCGCTGGGGTTCGCGCATCCCGCGGACGGGCGCTGGGTGGAGATCACCAGCGAGTATCCGGCGGATCTGCAGCACGCTCTCGGGGTCCTGCGGGCGTCGTGAGGTCGGACGCCGCGAGATCGGTCGCCGTCACCGCGGGCGTCGTGGGTGTCCTGTTCTCCGTGGTGGTGTGGTTGGGTGTCGCGAATCCTGTTCCGGCGGCGCGGATCTCGACGGACCGGCTCGGCCCGGACACCGGTGAGGCGGTGCCGGAGTACGTGGATCGGGCTCGGACGAGTCTCACCGGCGACGACGCGTTCCCGCGTTGGGCGCTGGTCTCGTTCGACACTCCGGTGACGGTCGGGGCGCTCCTGGATGCGGTCGGGGACATCCGGGTGTCGCAGGTGCTGCTGCGGGTGCCGCTGGACCGGGTACAGACGCCGATCGTGGCGGTCCCGGTAGGCGCGGATCCGGAGGCGGTGCGCCGCGCCCCGGCGGTCGCGTCGGCGCGGCTGTCCGCGGCGGTGGCCGGCGACGACCGGCAGTCCGCCGTGGCGACGTATTCGGCGGCGCGGCTGTCCGAGGGGTGCGCGTGCGTGGTCGGTGCCGTGGTGCGCGCGACACCCGATCGGCTCCGGCCGGTGGCCGACGGCGCCGGGGTACGGGCCGTCGAGGCACTGCCCGCGGACGCGGTCGCCGGAGCGTTCGCGGTGACGCCGCTGCTGCCGTCGCAGACCGTGGTCGCGGTGCCGGGACCCGACGACGGGCCGGTGCCGGGCAGCTGAGCCCGGTCGGATGTCGTGTGGTTCTTCGAGCCGCCTGTCGTCCTCTCGGCCGGGTGTCGTCACCGCAGCTGTGGGTGCCGTCGGTGTGGCCGTGAACGTGGTACCCGCTCCCGCCGGCGCGGCCGACAGATCGGAGGCGGTGCGCGGGTGCGCCCTGTACCCGCTGTCGCCTGACCGGTACCGTCGACGCCCACCGACAGGACATCGCCATGAACGCTCATGTGCCGCAATCGGTTCTCCTCGCCGCAGGAGGGCTCGGCGTCGGCGTCACCGTGCGGGCCACCTGCCGGAGCCGTGCCCGACGCGGCAGGTACCGCCGATCCTTCGCCCTGGGGGCGCGCATCCTGCGAACGTCCGAGCTCCACCGGCCGGAACGGTAGGGAACCTACCTGTCGGTGGTGTGTTTGCGCAGGAACTCGATCGTCCGGTCGAGTGCGGTGCGGCCGTCGGCAGTATCGAGGTCGAACTGGTATTCGTGTGCGAGTGCCGGGGTGTGGTCGTCGGGATAGAACAGTGTGGTCACGTCCACTCCGAGATCGGTGAGCCGTGCGGCCAGGGCCTTCGATTGCTTCGCGGTGAGCCCGTCGGCGTTGCCGCCGGAGACGTAGGTGGGTGGAAAATCCGCGGTGACGTGCCGCAGCGTCGACATCTGCGCGACCGCCGCCGACCGGGTGACGTCTCGGCTGCCGGTGTACGCCCAGATGGACTGCTCGGTGCCCCAGCCGATCACACCCGGCCCGCCGACCATGTCGGTGATCTCGTAGATACCGCAGTTCAGGACCACCCCGCGCAGCTGGTCGGGACGCAGGGCCGACGCGATCCCCACGTCGTGGGCGTAGTCGGGGTTCGTGGCGATCACGGCGAGCTGACTCGACAGCTGGGCGCCGGCGGAGTCGCCGGCGAGGACGATGCGATCCGAATCCACATGCAGGCGTTCGGCGTTCGCCAGGATGTAGGCGTGGGCGTCCCGTAGTTGGTGGACGGCAGTCGGGTACCGGCGGCCCGGGCCGCGGGAGTAGTCGAGCGAGATCACGGTGAATCCGGCGGCCGCGAGCAGTCGGAAGTACGGGGCGTGATCGGCGCGGTGGCCGGAGATCCACGCGCCGCCGTGCGTCCAGATCACCGCCGGCAGCACCTCGGTCGTGCCGGTCAGGGACTCGGGGAAGTGGACGTCGAGGAAGGCGTCGGTGTCGCCGTCGCGGTACTGCAGACAAGTGATCGACGCGATGCCGCCGGGGTCGCGGGCGGTGAGTGCGGCGGTGGTCCTGCGGGCGTCGCGGTCGAACACGAAGCGCACGAGCAGCGCACCCGGCCACGGGCTGGTGGCGAACGCGGCGACGGCGGCCGCGGTCAGCGCCACGCCGGCACCGACGGCTCGCAGGCCGGGGCGTCGGCGTCGGGGACTGGTCACGGGACTCCTTCGCAACGGATACGGTCGACGCCGGTGTCCGGCGTGTGACCTGTCACAGTAGCCGGGGGGCTATCGTGGCCGGACGTGATACAGCGGCACCGCTCCGAGGAATCCACCGGCCTGCTCTCCGGATTCGGAGCGTATCTGCTGTGGGGGGCGTTCCCGATCTTCTTCGGGCTGCTCGCCCCGGCCGGTGCCCTCGAGATTCTCGCGCACCGGATGGTGTGGACGCTGGTGGCGATGCTGATCGTTCTCGCGGTCTTCGGCCGGCTCGGCACGCTACGGGGACTGGGCGGGCGCATGTGGCTGTTGGTGTCCGCCGCGACGGTGGCGGTGGGCATCAACTGGGGTGTGTACGTCTACGCGGTCGTCTCGGGGCATGTCGTGGAGGCGGCGCTCGGCTACTTCGTCAATCCGCTCGTGAGCGTCCTGTTCGGGGTGATCTTCTTCCGGGAGCGGTTGCGGCCCGCCCAGATCGCGGCGCTCGTCGTCGCGGCGATCGCGGTGGTGATCATCACCGTCGACTACGGGCAGCCGCCGGTGCTGGCGTTGACGCTCGCCTTGTCGTTCTCGACGTACGCGGTGGTGAAGAAGGTGATCCCGCTCGATCCGCGGACGAGCCTGACGGCCGAGGGGATCGTTGCGGCACCACTCGCGGTCGGCTACCTGATCGTGCTCGCAGCCACCGGCACCGGCACGTTCTTCGGGGAGGGGGCCGGGCACAGTCTGCTGCTCGTGGCGGCAGGTCCGGTCACCGCGGTGCCCCTGCTGTTGTTCGGGGCTGCGGCGCAACGTATCCCGTTGACGATGCTCGGCATCCTGCAGTACCTGACGCCCGCGCTGCAGATGGTATGGGGTGTCGCCGTGATGCACGAGGTGATGCCGCCGTCGCGGTGGGTCGGCTTCGCACTCATCTGGGTCGCGCTCGTGGTGTTCACGACCGACGCGCTGGTGCGGGCCCGGCGGAGTCGGGCGGCGCACGGCGTGCAGCTCGAACAGCGCGAGCCCGCACTCAGCTGAGCGCGGCGGGCGTCTCCTTCCGGGCGACGGCCGAGTTGCCGGCCCGCACCAGCAGTGCGACCGCGAACTGGGATGCGGTCAGCGTCGGTCGAACGTGCCGGGCGGGGACCGACTCGATCCGGCGCAGTTCGGCGTCGTACGGGCAGGAACGCGTCCTCCCGTCCGGATCCACGTCCACCCCGATCGCCGTCGACGTCCCGAGGCCGGCCCAGTCCACCGCCCCGTGCCGGACGAGGTGGCCCGCGACCTGCTCCAGGTCGGCTGCGACGGACTGGGCGCCGGTGCGGCTGCGCAGCAGCCACCGATCGGCGAACCGGGTCACCCGGACCCGGTTTCCGGCGGCCCGTTGCAGGACGGTGGTCACCTCGGCGGTGATACCGGTGAGATTCGCGTACGCCGTCAGTCTCGGGACGGCGGCCCCGCCGGGGCAGGCTCCGCACACGATCGTGGTTCCTTTCCGGTTACGGCATCACGTCGCCGCTGTTGGGGCCCAGTGTCTGACCCGTGTACAGGTCCCCGCCGGGGGAGGACACCAGCAGCAGCGCCGTCGGGGCCACCTCGTCGGCCCGCCCGAATCGGCCGATCGGCAGTTCCTCCTGCTTCGCGGTCTTCCAGTCGAGAGACAGTCCCTCGATCAGCGGGGTGACGATCGGGCCCGGAGCGATCACGTTGGCGAGGATTCCGTGCGGCGCCAGCTCCAGTGCCAGCGACTTGGTGAACCCGATGACGCCGGCCTTGGCCGCCGTGTAGTGGGCGAGCCCGACACCGCCCTTGATGCCGAGCTGCGAGGCGATGTTGACGATCCGGCCGCCGCCGCGTTCCACCATTGCCGGTGCCGCCCAACGGCAGCCGAGATAGACACCCTTCAGGTCCACCGCGACGGTCCGGTCGAACGTGTCCGGACTCATCTCGAGGAAGGGGGTCTCGTCGAGGATGCCGGCGCTGTTGACGAGGATGTCGATGCCGCCGTGCTCGGTGACCACCGCGGCCATCGCAGCCTGCATGCCGTCGCTGTCGGTGACGTCCACGGCGTGGACGGAGGTGTCGGCGCCGGACTCCGCACACTCGGCCGCGACGTCGCGGCACGTGTCCTCGTGGAGATCCAGCAGTGCCACCGCGGCACCCTCGCGTGCGAACAGTCGTGCGATCGCGGCACCGATACCGCTGCCTGCACCGGTGATCACCGCGACCTTGCCGGTGAGTTGGTTCATGTCGTGCTCCGTTCCGTGTGTGAGGGTCAGCTGGGCCAGCGGACGGTCAGTCCGCCGTCGACGATCAACTGCTGACCGGTGACGTAGACCGAGTCGTCGCCGGTGAGGAAACGGATGACCCGGGCCGCCTCGTCGACGTGGCCGACACGACCCCACGGGATGATCCGACCGGCCGCCTCGAGGCCGTCCGGCCCCAAGGAGTTGACGCCGTCGAGGGATTGCGGGCTCTCGATGAGGCCCGGGACGACGGTGTTGACCCGGATTCCGCGCGGCGCCAGTTCGACGGCGAGCGAGCGGCACATGCCGAGCAGTCCGGCCTTGGCGGCCGCGTAGTGACTGTGGTCTTCCCAGCCGTAGACGCCGCCGGCGATGGAGGAGACTGCGACCATCGCGCCGGGGCCGGTCATCCGGGCGGCACACGAGCGGAAGGTGCGCATCACACCGGAGAGGTCCACGGCCAGCATGTCGTCCCAGGCCTCGTCGGTCATCTCGTCGAGTGCGGCCCGGCGGAGGATGCCGGCTGCGGCGACGGCGATGTCGAGGCGGCCGAAGGTGTCGAGTGCGGCCTGCGCGAGGGCATCGGTGTCCGCGAGGTCGCGGACGTCCACCGGCACCGGAACACAGGTGCCGCCGGCGGCTTCGACCGCCCGGACCGTGTCGGTGACGTCGTGGGGGTCGTTCGGGAGGTAGCCGACCACCGAATGTGCCCCGGCGCGCGCGTACGCGACTGCCAATGCCTGTCCGATGCCGCTTCCGCCGCCCGAGACGACGGCGACCTTCCCTTCGAGTCCGTCGTCGCGGATCATGCCGAAACCTCCTGGGTGGCAGGGTGATCGGTGTTCCGGGTGCCGATCATGAACAGGCCGGACAGCACCATGAACAGCGAGCCGGTGAGGATCGCGGCGGTGCCCATCGAGATTCCTGCGGACAGCAGGATGCTGAGCAGACCGGATCCGGCGATGCCGCCGATGGGCGCCATCACGTGTGCCACGTTCACCCCGGTGCCGCGGACGTGTGCCGGGAACGATTCGCCCATGTAGAACAGCAGGGCCGAGTAGGGGCCGCTCAGGAAGAAGAGGGTCAGGGCGTACATCGGGATGATGAATGCGCTGGTGCCGGGGCCGAGCAGCATGATCAGGCTGATCGTTCCGCCGGCGATCCAGCCGAGGACGACGGTCAGTTTGCGGCCGATCCGGTCGCCGAGCCACCCGTGGAAGAGGTAGCCGCAGAAGCCGACCGCGTTGGCGAGGACGAGGATCACCAGAGCGTTGTCGAAGGAGACCTGCTTGGCTTCGACCAGCACCGTGGTGCCCAGGACCGCGAACACCTGGATGCCGATCCAGTTGGCGAACCAGGCCAGGGACAGGCAGATGGTGTGCCGGCGCAGTTGCGGGGTGAAGACGTCCCGGATCCGGGCCTGCCGGTGGCTACCGATTTCGAGGTCGTGTTCGGCGGCCAGCGCGTCGGCGCCCGCGATGTCGCCGGCGGCGCGGCGCCGTTTCACTTCCTGCATGGCCGCGAACGTGGGGGATTCGGGCAGTCGGGTGGCCATCGCGACGACGACCAGGGACAGGACTGCGGCGACGACGAAGCTCCACCGCCAGCCGATGACGGGGAGGAGCAGGGCGGACAGTCCTGCGGAGATCAGTGCGCCGACGGGCCAGCCGCCTTGGACGAGGCTGTAGAGCAGCCCCCGGCTCTTCGCCCTCTTGTAGATCTCGTTGAGGTAGACCGCGTTCACCACTTCCTCGGACATGGAGAATCCGGAGAAGGAACGGACGATGATCAGGCTGACGGCACCTATCACGACACCCGTCAGTCCGGCGGCGACGGCACCACCGAGCATCAGGAGGATCAGGGCCTTCTTCCGCCCCATCCGATCCAGGATGGTGCCCACGACGAGGGAGACCACGAACACGCCGATGGTGGCGAAGGTGTTGATCGCGGTGGCCTGCGCGGTCGACCAGCCGAAGTCTTCACTGATGACGGGCAGCAGGGTGCCGAAGAGGGTGAAGTCGTAGACGGAGGCGACCCAGGCGAGGAAACAGACGACCGAGACGTAGGTGATGGTCTTCTTCGTGATGGGGGTGTTCCACGGCTCGGTGGACGTGGCCACCGGTGGCGGTGGTGGTGGTGAGACGGTCTGGGTGGACATGCCGGGGTTCCTTAACGGGGGTAGCGCTGAACGAAGTCGCGGGCGATGGTTTCCATGGCGGCGAACTCGACACCGTCGTGCTGTTCGATGTGGTCGAAGAGACGTTCGAGCATGAGCAGGTTCTGGGGACGTCCGGAGACGTCGGGGTGGATCGTGATGGGGAAGACGGCGTAGTCCATCTCCCGGTACACCCAGTCGAACTGGTCCTTCCAGAGCTGTTCGACGTCACGCGGGCTGAC
Source organism: Prescottella sp. R16 (assembly GCF_030656875.1). Taxonomy (NCBI): domain Bacteria; kingdom Bacillati; phylum Actinomycetota; class Actinomycetes; order Mycobacteriales; family Nocardiaceae; genus Rhodococcus; species Prescottella sp. R16. The sequence goes on along the minus strand of NZ_CP130943.1, from coordinate 2,665,121 downwards.
GAAACCGTGGCTGTTGGGGCTGCCCTTGATGAACATCATGGGAGGCAGGTCGTCGAGGTACCAGTTGGCGGGGATCTCGACGAGGTCCGTCTCCTGGCCGCGGACGAGGGGTTTCATCCAGTCGTGGGCGGACGGGGCGTCGTAGTCGATCTTGGTCCAGCTGTCCCCGACCCGGACGTAGTAGGGGGTGAAGTCGTTGTGCATCAGCGAGTGGTCGTACAGGAATCCGCGTTCGAGGAGGATCTCGTTGGTGACGGGGGAGAACTCCCACCACGGCGCGACGTAGCCGACGGGCTTCCTGCCGGTGCGGGACGCGAACAGGTCGATGCAGTGGTCCAGGACTTCGGTTTCCTGCTCACGGGTCATCGCGATCGGGTTCTCGTGGCTGTACCCGTGGATACCGACCTCGTGCCCGGCGGCGACCGTGGCCTCGAACTGTTCGGGGAACGTCTCGACGGAGTGGCCGGGCCAGAACCAGGTGACGGGGATGCCCCGGTCGGTGGCCAGTTTCAGGAGTCGGGGGACGCCGACCTCGCCGGCGAACAGGCCGCGGGAGATGTCGCCGGGGGAGTCTTCTCCGCCGTAGGAGCCGAGCCAGCCGCCGACGGCGTCGACGTCGATTCCGACGGATACGTAGATCTTCTTGGACATGATGCCTCCTGTGATGTGGTGGGTGGGCGGTCAGCGGTAGCGGGTGAAGGTGTCGGGGAAACGGGTCGGGGACGTTCCGTGGGACAGCAGCAGGGCCGCCAGGATCCGGGCCTGGAACGGGTTGAGGTCCCCGGACGGGACGGCCCCGGCGGCGACGAGGTCGGTTCCGCCGCCGTTGCCGTAGCGGGGGACCACCGGCCCCCACGGTGTGCGGGTGCTCAGGACGACGGGGCAACCGGCCTGCACGGCCCGACGGACCGACTCGGTGAAGCCGGGTCCGGCGTTGCCGACCCCGGTTCCGGCCAGGACGACGGCGTCGGCCCCCGAGGCGACCGCGGCGTCGAACAGGTGGGTCGTCGCGCCCGGATAGGCGGTGACGATCTCCACTCGGCCGGTGTCGAAGGACGGGCCGGGTGGTGGCAGGGCCGGCCGTCGACGCGGTAGGGCCGTCACGACGAGGCCGTCACCGGTCAGGTGTGCGAGTTCGCTGCCACCGGAGAACGGGTCGGCTGCGGTGGTGTGTGCTTTGCGGGCCCCGCGGGCGGTCCGGACGATCCCCCCGAATGCGATCAGGGCCCCGGTGCCGCGGAGTTCCGGGGACGCCGCGGCCAGTACGGCCTCCCGTACGTTGCGCGGGCCGTCGGGGTCGGGGCTGTCCGCGGTCCTCTGCGCGCCGGTGAGCACCACCGGCTGGGGGGAGTCGTGTACCAGGTCGAGCAGGAACGCGGTTTCCTCCATCGTGTCCGTGCCGTGGGTCACCACGATGCCGTCGACGCGGTCGTCCGCCGCGGTCGTGCGCACGGATTCGGCGATGAGGCGGAGGTCCGCCAGGGTCAGGCGGTAGCTGCCGGTCGTCAGGACGTCGAGGGTGTCGACGGTGTGCTCGCCGGGTACACCGTCGAGCAGTGTCTCGGCCCGGTCGGAGGCGACGGCGCCGATCGTGGTGCCGGACCGTGACGCGATCGTGCCGCCGGTTCCCAGGATCTGGATGTGAGCCACCGCTCGTCGCTCCTTCTGTTCCGAGTTGATCACGTTCACGGGTGACGCAAACGTATGCCGCAAACGTTTGTGTAGCGTTGCGCAAGATAGTATGGGCAGTGGCTGTGATATGCAACACCCCACGGCAGTCGTATGGCGGGGCAACGGAACGGAACGGGGAACATGGCCGGCGCGGAATCGGTGACGCTCAAGACGCTCGCCCGGGAGCTCGGGCTGAACGTCTCGACGGTCTCGAGGGTTCTCAACGACCCGGCGGGGGCGGACTCGCGGTGGGCGTCACCGCAGACCAGCGCCAGAATTCTGGCGCTGGCGAACGAGCGGGGCTACACCCGGAACCCGCATGCGGCGTCGTTGCGGACGGCGCGCTCCGACATGATCGGGGTGATCGTTCCCCGCCTTCAGGACATCGTGCTCGCCACCATGTACGAAGGTGTCGACGAGGCGGCCAACGAACAGGGCCTGTTCACTGTCGTCGCGAACTCGCTCGACGTCGCCGACACCCGGCGCGTCAAGGCCGACATGCTGCTGGACCGGCGGGTCGACGGCCTGATCTTCGGCGACGCCCATCTGACCGACCCGTACTTCGACGAACTTCGGGGGCGCGGGGTTCCGTTCGTGTTGATCAACCGCACGTGCGGGGACCATCCCGCCGTGACGTGCGACGACTACCTGGGCGGGCGGCTGGTCGCGGAGCACTTCGCCGAGACGGGGCGAACCCGGTTCGGGGTCGTCGCGGGTGATGCGTCGACGTCGACCGCGCGTGATCGTGTCCGCGGGTTCGTCGACGGGTTGGCCGAGCGAGGCCTCGAAGTGCCGGCCGAACGGATCGTCCACGGTGGCTTCGACGCCCCGGCCGGACAGCGGGCGGCGATCCGGTTGCTCGAACGGGGTGACGTTCCCGAGGCGATTTTCGCGGTCAACGACTTCGCGGCGATCGGCGCCCTGGGGGTGCTCCAGGAACGCGGCCTGCGGGTACCGGACGACGTCGCGCTCGCAGGGTTCAACGACACCCAGTTGGCGGCCGGTGTCAATCTCACCACCGTCCGCTCACCGATGCGCGAGATCGGCCGGAGGGGCCTGCAGACGTTGCAGGATCTGATCGGCGGCAAGGACGTTCACAGCGTGCAGCTCGAGCCGGCACTCGTCGTCCGGGGGACGGCTGCGCGAGTGGCCGCCGTCTGACGGCCGGGACCGTCGCCGGTACCGCCTACACTCGGTGCGTGGCTGACTCCTTCGTTCATCTTCACAATCACACCGAATATTCGATGCTCGACGGGGCGGCGAAGGTCGGTCCGTTGTTCGACGAGGCGGAGCGGTTGGGGATGACGGCGGTCGGGATGACCGACCACGGCAACATGTACGGGGCGAGCGAGTTCTACAACTCGGCGAAGAAGCACGGGATCAAGCCGATCATCGGGATCGAGGCGTATGTGGCGCCGGAGTCGCGGTTCAACACCAAGCGGGTGTTGTGGGGTGATCCGAGTCAGAAGTCGGACGATGTGTCGGGTTCGGGCGCGTACACGCACATGACGATGGTCGCGGAGAACTCGACGGGTCTGCGGAACCTGTTCAAGTTGTCGTCGCTGGCGTCGATCGAGGGCCAGCTCGGTAAGTGGCCGCGGATGGACGCGGAGCTCATCGCTCAGCATGCGGAGGGCATCATCGCGACGACGGGCTGCCCGTCGGGGGAGATCCAGACCCGGTTGCGTCTGGGCCACGACCGCGAGGCCCTCGAGGCGGCCGCGAAGTGGCAGGAGATCTGGGGCAAGGACAACTTCTTCCTCGAGTTGATGGACCACGGGCTGTCGATCGAGCGCCGCGTCCGTGAGGGTCTGCTCGAGATCGGTAACAAGCTGGGGATCCCGCCGTTGGCGACCAACGACTGCCACTACGTGACCAAGGATGCCGCGGAGAACCACGAGGCGCTGCTGTGTATCCAGACCGGTAAGACGCTGTCGGATCCGACGCGGTTCAAGTTCGACGGTGACGGCTACTACCTGAAGTCGGCCGACGAGATGCGGGCGATCTGGGATGCGGAGGTTCCGGGGGCGTGTGACAACACGGTGCTCATCGGGGAGCGGGTGCAGCCGTACGAGGATGTGTGGGAGCACCGGGACCGGATGCCGATCTTCCCGGTCCCGGACGGGCACACCCAGGAGTCGTTCCTGCGGCACGAGGTGATGCGGGGGTTGCGGGAGACCCGGTTCCCGCACGATCCGGTGCCGGAGGAGTATCTCGCGCGCGCCGACTACGAGATCAGCGTCATCAACGAGATGGGGTTCCCGGCCTACTTCCTCGTCGTCGGCGACCTGATCAACCACGCCAAGGAGGTCGGTATCCGGGTCGGCCCGGGTCGTGGTTCGGCTGCCGGGTCGCTCGTCGCGTATGCGATGGGTATCACGAACATCGACCCGATTCCGCACGGTCTGCTGTTCGAGCGGTTCCTCAACCCCGAGCGTGTGTCGATGCCCGATATCGATATCGACTTCGATGATCGTCGTCGTGGTGAGATGGTGCGTTACGCCACCGAGAAGTGGGGCAGCGACAAGGTTGCCCAGGTCATCACGTTCGGCACCATCAAGACGAAGGCCGCGATCAAGGACTCCGCGCGTGTCCAGTTCGGGCAGCCGGGGTTCGCGATCGCCGACCAGATCACCAAGGCGCTGCCGCCGCCGATCATGGCGAAGGACATCTCGGTGTCCGGGATCACCGATCCGAACCACGAGCGGTACAAGGAGGCCGCCGAGGTTCGGGCGCTGATCGAGTCGAACCCGGACATCGCGAAGATCTACCAGACCGCGAAGGGCCTCGAGGGTCTGATCCGCAATGCGGGCGTCCACGCGTGCGCGGTGATCATGTCGTCCGAGCCGCTCACCGATGCGATCCCGGTGTGGAAACGCGCGCAGGACGGCGCGATCATCACCGGCTGGGACTATCCGTCGTGTGAGGCCATCGGTCTGCTGAAGATGGACTTCCTCGGTCTGCGCAACCTCACCGTGCTCGGTGACGCGATCGAGAACCTCAAGAACAACCGCGGCATCGACATCGACCTGGACGCGCTGCCGCTGGACGATCCGGCCACCTACGAGCTGTTGGCGCGCGGCGACACCCTCGGTGTCTTCCAGCTCGACGGCACCGCCATGCGGTCGCTGCTCAAGCTGATGAAGCCGACCGGCTTCGAGGACATCGTCGCCGTCCTGGCGCTGTACCGGCCGGGTCCGATGGGCGTGAACGCGCACACCGATTACGCGAAACGCAAGAACGGGCTGCAAGAGGTCAAACCCATCCACCCGGAGCTCGAGGAGCCCCTGAAGGAGATCCTGTCCGAGACGTTCGGTCTGATCGTCTACCAGGAGCAGATCATGCAGATCGCGCAGAAGGTGGCCGGCTACTCGCTCGGACAGGCCGACCTGCTCCGCCGAGCCATGGGCAAGAAGAAGAAGGAGATCCTCGACGAGGCCTACGACGGGTTCGCCTCGGGCATGAAGGACAACGGCTTCTCACAGGCCGCGATCACCGCCCTGTGGGACACGGTCCTTCCGTTCGCCGGCTACGCGTTCAACAAGTCGCACGCCGCCGGCTACGGACTGGTGTCGTTCTGGACCGCATATTTCAAGGCGAACTATCCGGCCGAGTACATGGCGGCCCTGCTCACGTCCGTCGGTGACGACAAGGACAAGTCGGCCATCTACCTGGCGGACTGCCGGTCGATGGGGATCACGGTGCTGCCGCCGGACGTCAACGCCTCTCGCGTCGACTTCGCCTCGGTCGGGGAGGACATCCGGTTCGGTCTCGGCGCGGTCCGCAACGTCGGCGCCAACGTGGTGGGCTCGATCATCGCGGCCCGGGAGGAGAAGGGCAGCTTCACCGACTTCTCCGACTACCTCAACAAGATCGACGCGCTGGCGTGTTCGAAGAAGGTCACCGAATCTCTCATCAAGGCAGGCGGATTCGACTCCCTCGAGCATCCCCGCAAGGGCCTGCTGCTGGTGCACGCCGACGCGATCGACGCGGTCATGGGCACCAAGAAGGCCGAGGCGATGGGCCAGTTCGACCTGTTCGGCGGCGACGACGCCGACGAGTCGATCGCCTCGGTGTTCAACGTCAGGGTGCCCGACGAGGAATGGGAGCAGAAACACAAACTCGCCCTCGAACGGGAAATGCTGGGCCTGTACGTGTCCGGGCATCCACTCGACGGTGTCGAGCACGTGCTGTCCGCCCAGACCGACACGTCGATCCCGGCGATCCTCGACGGGCAGGCCTCCGACGGTGCGCAGGTCACCATCGGCGGCATCCTCGCGTCCGTCACCCGACGTATCAACAAGAACGGTTTGACGTGGGCCGCCACCGAACTCGAAGGGGTGGGTGGCGCCTCGGTGGAGGTGATCTTCTTCCCGCAGGCCTATTCGGCGTTCGGCATGGACATCGCCGAGGATGCCGTCGTGCTCGTCAAGGGCCGGGTCAACGTTCGTGACGAGCGGTTGTCGATCATCGCGAACGATCTTGCGGTGCCGGACCTTTCGGCGATCGGGGTGGCGAAGCCGGTGGCGGTGAACCTGCCGGTACGTCAGTGCACCAAGGAGAAGCTCGGCGCGCTCCGGCAGGTGCTGTCCCGGCATCCCGGTACGGCGGACGTGCACGTCAAACTCATCGGGTCGCGCGGCACGTCGCTGTGGAAGATCGACGACGGACTGCGGGTGGAACCGTCGTCGTCGCTCATGGGTGACCTCAAGGCCCTGCTCGGGCCGAGCTGCCTGGCGGGCTGAGGCGGATCAGTCGGTGCGGCGCGTGAGCATCGCGCGCCGCACCCACCACACGGCGACGGCGGTGCCGGCCGCGGTGAGCACGGCGGTCTGCAGGACCTGGCCGACGGTGAGGACCAGCACGAACACGGCGAGCGCGGAGGCGATCGCTTCGAGCTTGTACAGGGGCCACGCGGTGCCCGCGATGTCGACGGTGCCGGTCATGTTTTCACCCTAGCCGCGTCTTCGAGTTCGGTCTACCGAACAAATGGGGGAGGGTTACGAAAACTGCTGGTTCCCGGTGTTCGGGTGGTGAAGATCATTCGGTGGGTGTGTACTCGGGGTATGCCACTCACCGGTGAATACGAACCCAGCCCCGCCTCGTGGGCCGCGGACCAGGTCGATCTGTACGAGCGTTCCGGCGGCACCGAGGGGACGATGATGCAGGGCAAGCCCGTCGTCGTTCTCACGACGAAGGGCGCCAAGTCCGGCAAGCTCCGCAAGACGCCGCTCATGCGCGTCGAACACGACGGCCGGTACGCGGTTGTCGCGTCGCTCGGCGGGGCCCCCAAACACCCCGTCTGGTACCACAACGTGGTCGCCGATCCGCACGTCGAACTGCAGGACGGTCCCGTCAAGCAGGACATGGTCGCGCGCGAGGTCGTCGGTGACGAGAAGGCGCAGTGGTGGGAACGGGCCGTCGCCGCGTGGCCCGACTACGCCGAGTATCAGAAGAAGACGGACCGGCAGATCCCGGTGTTCGTGCTCACTCCGCAGTCGTAGACCGCACGTCCGTCCGCTCCATCCGCTGCCGGAGACTGTCGTAGATCGGCAGGGAGCCGACGAGGTGCGCGACGAGGACGGCGGCCGCGGTCGCCGCGGCCATCGGCACGGTCAGTGTCGCGGTCGCCGTCATCTCCGTCACGAGCACGATCCCCGTCACCGGGGCCCGCACCGTCGCCCCGAAGAACGCGACCATACCGGCCAGGGCGAACGGGACGACGGGAACCGTTGTGCCCGAGGGCAGGACGGTGTCGGTGACGCCGGCGAACAACACTCCCCACAGGGCGCCGACCGCGAGCAGCGGCGCGAACAGCCCGCCCGGGGTGCCCGCCGCGTACGACAGCGGTCCGGCGACGAATCGGATCAGCAGCAGCCCGGCGGCGGTCGTCAGCACGACGCCGTCGCCGTCGAGGATGCGGTGGGTGACGGCGTCGCCGCCTCCGGCGGTGAACGGGTCGAGTACCAGCAGCAGTCCGACGACCGCGCCCACAGCGGCGGCGACCACCACCCGCGGCACCCGCCGCAGGAGGTCGGCGGCGGCGAGGAAACCGAGGACGGCACGGTTGTAGAGCGCACCGAGTATTCCGGTGGCGAGCCCGAACAGCGCGAACAGCGGCAGCCACACCACCGTGGGTGCCGCACCGAGGTCGACCGTGAAATCCGGGTGGTCGCCCAGGACCAGCCGCGAACAGGAGACCGCCGCGGTCACCGCGACCAGCGCGGGAACCACGACCCGTAGGGCGAGAGATTTCGTCACCTCCTCGACGACGAACAGGGCTCCTCCGATCGGCGCGTTGAACGCGACCGCGAGACCGGCACCCGCCACGACCGACTGGGACAGGCGCATGTCGTCGTCGGGAAGATGCCCGGCCCGGCCCGCGGCGGCGCCGATCGTGGCACCCATGTGCACGGTCGGCCCTTCCCGCCCGAGAACGAGACCGGAACCGATGGAGAGCAGACCCCCGACGAAGCGGGCCGGCACCACCCGCAGCGGTGGTGGGGCGGCCTCGCCGCGGGCCACGGCCTCCACGTGCTGGATGCCGCTGCCCGACGCGAGGGGCACCGTCCGCACGATCGCGGCCGCGAGGGCGGCACCGAGAGCAGTGACCGCCACGGGTACCAGCCAACCCGGTCCGGGAGCCCGCTCCGCCCACCCGAGCAGATCGACCCGCCACCGGTCCGCCACCTGCAGACACCAGCGGAACGCGCCACCGACGAACCCGATCGCCACCCCGCCGGCGAGAGCGATCACGCACAGCAGCGGGAGGCCGGCGCCGTCGGAATCGGCTCGGTGCCTGGCCATGGGTCGGTCCTCCCGGTCGGGTGGAGTTCGAGTCGAGCACACATCGGGTCGTCGCGGGTAGCATTCGGCACGACCGGTTCGTGAACCACTCCAGTGCGTGGAGGTTCGGTATGGCATCGAGAACTGTTGCGGATCAACTTGTTTCCCAGCTCGTCGACGCCGGGGTGCGGCGGATCTACGGGATCGTCGGGGACAGTCTCAATCCGGTGGTGGACGCGGTCCGGCGGACCGGGGGAGCCGAGCGGGGCGGGATCGATTGGGTGCACGTCCGGCACGAGGAGGCGGCGGCGTTCGCGGCTGCAGCGGACGCGCAGGTCACGGGGGAGCTCGCGGTGTGTGCGGGGTCGTGCGGGCCGGGGAATCTGCATCTGATCAACGGGCTGTTCGACGCGAACCGTTCCGGCGCGCCGGTGCTGGCGATCGCGTCGCACATTCCCAGCACGCAGATCGGCACCGGATACTTCCAGGAGACGCATCCGGACCGGTTGTTCGTCGAATGTGCGCAGTACACCGAGATGATCAGCAGTGCAGCACAGTCGCCGCGTGTCGTGCAGAGCGCCGTCCAGCATGCGATCGCAGGAAGGGGCGTCGCGGTCGTCACACTGCCCGGTGACGTGGCCGCCGAGCCTGCGCACGGCACCCCGCCGCCGGTGGTGCGGACCGGGACACCGGCGCTCGTGCCGGACGTCACGGACGTGCAGGCGCTCGCGGACGCGATCGATGCGGCGGCGGCGGTCGCGATCTTCGCCGGAGCCGGGGTGCGGGGCGCGCGCGACGAGCTGCTGGAACTGGCGGAGCTGGTCGGTGCGCCGATCGGGCACAGTCTGCGCGGCAAGGAATGGATCCAGTACGACAACCCGTTCGACGTCGGAATGACCGGGCTGCTCGGGTACGGGGCCGCGCACGACGGCATGCACGGCGCGGACCTGCTGATCCTGGTCGGCACCGATTTCCCGTACGACCAGTTTCTGCCCGACGACGTGCGCACCGCGCAGATCGACGTCGACGCCCGCACCCTCGGCCGTCGCACCGGCGTCGACCTCGCCGTGCACGGCGACAGCCGTTCGGTGCTGCGGGCCCTGATCCCGCTGGTGCAGCGCAAGGCCGATCGCAGTTTTCTCGACAAGAGCCGCGACCGGCACCGCATGCTCATGGACAAGATCGTCGGCGCCTACACCGACCCGGTGGAACAGCGCATCCCGATCCACCCGGAGTATGCGGCGTCGGTCCTCGACGACGTCGCCGCCGACGACGCGGTCTTCACCGCCGACACCGGCATGTGCAACGTGTGGACGGCGCGTTATCTCACCCCGAACGGTCGGCGCCGCTTCCTGTCGTCGGCGTTGCACGGGTCGATGGCGAACGCGCTGCCGCACGCGATCGGCGCGCAGGTGGCGCAGCCGGGCCGGCAGGTGGTCGCGATGTGCGGCGACGGCGGCCTGTCGATGCTGCTCGGTGAACTGATCACCGTCGCCGCGTATCGGCTGCCGGTGAAACTTGTGGTGTTCGACAATTCGACGCTCGGGATGGTGAAACTCGAGATGCTCGTCGACGGTCTGCCCGATTTCGGGGTGGACGTGCCGTCGGTCGACTTCGCGGCCGTCGCGGCGGCGCTGGGTATCTTCTCCCGGCGCATCGAGAATCCGGCCGATATCGAGGCCGGACTGCGGGAGGCGTTCGCGCACGACGGGCCCGCCCTCGTCGACATCGTCACCGACCCGAACGCGTTGTCGCTGCCCCCGGAGATCACCGGCGGGCAGGTCCGCGGATTCGCGCTCGCGATGTCGAAGGTGGTGATGAACGGCGGTGTCGGGGAGGCGGTGCGGATGGCGAAGTCGAATCTGCGCAACGTGCCGAGACCGTCGCAGTTCTCGCCGCGCGGGTGACGCGTCCGGTCGTCGATCGGCCCGGTTGTGCGGCGCCTCACGTGAAGTGGGAAAATGCGGGAGTGTCTCATTCGCCGAAGCTTGCAGATCCGAAGGTAACCTCGTCCGCGCTCACCGCGGACGACATCGATGCGGCCGCGAAGCGAATTGCGCACATTATCGACGCGACGCCGCTGCAGTTCAGTGAGCGGCTGTCGGCGCTGACCGGGGCCCGCGTCTACCTCAAGCGCGAGGACCTGCAGATGGTCCGCTCGTACAAGATCCGGGGCGCCTACAACCTCATCGTCCAGCTCGACGCCGACGAACGCGCCGCCGGTGTGGTCACGGCCAGTGCCGGTAACCATGCGCAGGGGGTCGCGTTCGCGTGCCGGTCGATGGGGATCCGGGGCCGTATCTACGTTCCGGCCAACACCCCGAAGCAGAAGCGCGACCGGATCATGGTGCACGGCGGCGGGTTCGTCGAACTGATCCCGACGGGGGAGACGTACGACGCCGCCGCGGCCGCCGCGGCCGCCGACGTCGAGCGCACCGGCGCGACGATGGTGCCGCCGTTCGACGATCCGCGCACCGCCGCCGGGCAGGGCACGATCGCCGCGGAGATCCTGGCGCAGCTGGGGGAGGCGCCGGCGACCGTCGTCGTCCCCGTGGGCGGCGGCGGCTGCATCGCCGGCATCGCGACGTACCTCGACGAGCGGGCACCGGAGACCGCGATCGTCGGCGTCGAACCGGTGGGGGCGGCGTCGATGACGGCGGCCCTCGTCGCGGGCGGGCCGGTCACGCTCCCGGATGTGGATCCGTTCGTCGACGGCGCCGCCGTCAAGCGGGTCGGGGAGCTGCCGTATGCGGTGATGGCGCGGTTCGGGGCGCACGTGGTGTCGCATTCGCAGTTGCCGCTGATCGAGGGGACGGCGGCCGGTCGGGCCGGGGACCGGTTCGTGATGACGCAGGTCGACGAGGGTGCGATCTGCACGGCGATGCTCGAGCTGTACCAGAACGAGGGCATCATCGCCGAGCCGGCGGGCGCGTTGTCGGTGACGGCGCTCGCGTCCCTCGACGTCGAGCCGGGGTCGACGGTGGTGTGCCTGATCTCCGGCGGCAACAACGACGTCTCCCGGTACGGGGAGATCCTCGAGCGCTCGCTCGTGCACCTCGGCCTCAAGCACTACTTCCTGGTGGACTTCCCGCAGGAGCCGGGTGCGCTGCGCGGTTTCCTCGACCAGGTTCTCGGACCGGACGACGACATCACGCTGTTCGAGTACGTCAAGCGCAACAACCGGGAGACGGGTGCCGCGCTGGTCGGTATCGAGCTCGGTTCGGCGGACGGCCTGTCGGCGCTGCTCGAGCGGATGCGGTGCTCCCGCATCGAGGTCGAGCAGCTCGAACCGGGCACGCCCGCCTACCGTTACCTGACCTGATCAGTTCGCCGGGTCGGTGCCGAGCAGTCGGTGCACGACCCGGCGATGCAGGTCCGGGTCGGGGTCGGGAAGACCGAGCAGTGCGGCGAGGTAGAGGCCGTCGCCGGCGAGCCGGACGATCTCGGCCTGGACGGGGTCGTCGAACTCGGCGAGCAGTCCGGCGTCCCACGAGCGCATCACGTCGGCGATCGCCTGCTGGACCTCGTCGTGCTGCCCGTCGGCGCTGCGCATCGACGCCAGCATCGAACGGTAGATGGAGATTTCCGGCGCCCCCTCGCCGATCGGGCTCTGTAGGTACGTCTCGGAGACGGTCCGACCCTGCGCGACGGCGTCGGCCAGATACTGGTCGGAGCGTTCCCCGAGTCGGCGCACCATCGACGCGAGCAGTGACTCCTTGCTGGGGAAGTGGTAGAGCAGGCCGCCCTTCGAAACTCCAGCGACCCCGGCCACCGCCTCGAGGGTCACCTGGGTGACGCCGACGTCGAGCAGTAGGGTCTCGAGCGCGTCGAGGATCCGGTCGCGTGTGTCAGATGCCATAGCCGCGACTGTACCGGCTGGACGGTTGCCTGCTACTCTGGTGTCGACACTGTACCGGCTGGACGGTTAACTCCCTGGTCGGTTCCTGTTCATCGAACGAGAAAATTCTGGGAGTAGAAGCATGTCCGTGGACGCGCTGCAGGATCCGCGCGAGGTGATCGCGACCCGCAAGGACTGGTTCGGACTGGTCGTCCTCGCATTCGCAGTGCTGCTGATCTCGGTGGACGCGACGGTGCTCGACCTCGCATTGCCGTTCATCAGCGAGGACCTGGCGCCCAGCAGCACCCAGTTGCTGTGGATCATCGACATCTACTCGTTCGTCCTGGCCGGTCTACTGGTCACGATGGGCACGCTCGGGGACCGGATCGGCCGCCGCCGGCTCCTGCTGATCGGCGCGCTCGGCTTCGGTCTGGCGTCGCTGATCGCGGCCTGGTCGTCCAGCCCGGAAATGTTGATCGTCGCGCGCGTCCTGCAGGGTGTCGCGGGTGCGACGCTGATGCCGGCCACGCTGGGCCTGATCCGCACGATGTTCGTGAACCCGCGCCAGCGCACCACCGCGATCGGCGTGTGGGGGGCGATGGCCGGTGGCGGCGCCGCAGCCGGACCGCTCGTCGGCGGCTGGCTGCTCGAACACTACTGGTGGGGGTCGGTGTTCCTCGTCAACCTCCCGGTGATGATCGGTCTCCTCCTGCTCGGCCCGCTGGTGATCCCGGAGTCGAAGGACCCGAACCCGGGCCGCTTCGACCTGATCAGTGCCGGACTGTCGATGCTCGCCCTGGTGCCGATGGTGTACGCGGTCAAGGAGACCGCGGTGTACGGGCCGAGCTGGACGTTCACCCTGGTCGGCGTCGTCGGTGTCGGCGCGGGCTGGATCTTCGTCCGACGCCAGCGGTCGCTCGCCGACCCGATGCTCGACCTGTCGCTGTTCGCCCGACCGGCGTTCTCGACGGCTGTCGTGACGAACCTGCTGTCGGTGTTCGCGCTCGCCGGGGTGCTGTTCTTCGGCTCGCAGTACCTGCAGCTGGTACTCGGCTACAGCGCCCTCGAGGCGGGCCTGCTGATGCTGCCCGGAACCCTCGTCAGTGCGTTCGCGTCGCTGGCCGCGGCGTGGCTGGTGCGCCGGTGGGCGCCGAGCCGCGTCCTGAGCGTCGGCCTGGTCGTGTCCGCGATCGGTGCCGCCGGCCTGATCGCGCTGCGCGCCGACAGCGGTCCGCAGGCGTTCGTGCTCGGTTTCCTGCTGGCCGGTGCCGGTATCGGTATCGCGCTCACCCTCACCAACGACCTCGTCGTCGGGGCCGTCGAACCGGAGCGGGCCGGTGCCGCGTCGGCTGTCTCGGAGACCGCGTACGAGCTCGGTATCGCGCTCGGTGTGGCCGTTCTGGGCAGCGTCGTGCTCGCGATCTTCCGGCGAGGCCTCGACGTCACCGCGCTCACCGGGGAGCAGGCGCACGCCGCGCAGGGCACCCTCGGCGGCGCGGTCGAGGTCGCGAAGTCGCTGCCCGCCGAGCAGGCGGCGCGGCTCGTCGAGACCGCACAGCAGTCGTTCGTCGACGGCATGCACATCGCGGCCGGTGCGACGGCGATCGTCCTGCTGGCGTCGGCGCTTCTCGTGGCGAAGCTGCTGCGCGAACACTGAGTTCGCTCGCCGCGGGCTGTTACTGTGCGCGCCTCTCGGGCGATGCCGCAGCAACAGCCCGCGGCGGTGTGTCGAGTACGACGAACGAGTGCCCCGGCACGGTCACCGTGGACGCCGTCTCGTCGATGTGCGGCTCGTCCCACCACAGGATCGGCTCGCCGCCGATCGGGACGGTGACGCGGTCGGGGCCGAGGTTGCCGACGATGCGCAGCCGGCCACGGACCAGGGCGATCCAGTGGGCGTCCTCGTCGTACTCGACGCGGAGGTGCTCGAGCCACGGATCGGTGAGATCGGCGCGGTCACGGCGCAGCGCGATCAGTCGGCGGTAGCAGTCGTGCAGTCCGGCTTCGTCACCCGCGAACAACATCGGCGTGAACGGCGAACACAGCACCAGTGCCGCCTCGACGGCCCGCTGCCCGTCGCCGAGCACGGCCTCGGACCCGGTGCGCTGTGGGCAGCCTGTGTAGGCGATCATCGCGTCGGCGGGAATGTGTCGAATGTCCATGGGGCGTCCGTGGTTCCGTCCGTGGAACGTGGAGTAGCCGCCGCCGTGGAACCAGCCGTGCGTGAGGGTGTGCGCGAGCGCCTGGATCGAACCGAAGTCGCCGTAGTAGCCTTGCCGCTCCCCGGACACCGCGGCGTGGACGGCGTGATGGACATCGTCCGCCCACAGCGCGTCGAACCCGTAGCCGCCGGCCGCGCGGGCCGTGATCACCTTCGGGTCGCCGAGGGCGCTGTCCGCGACGAGGGTCAGGGGCCGGCGCAGGTGCGCGGCCAGACGATGCGTGTCGATCGACAGCTCCTCGAGCAGATGGATCGCACCGTGGTCGGCCAGAGTGTGCGCGGACGCCACCCGGACGGCGTCCACCCCGCCGTCGCGGAACCAGCGCAGCACGTCGTCGATCACCCGGCGTCGGACCTCGTGGCTGCCGGGCCCGTCCAGGTTCAGTGCAGTGTCCGGTTCGTGGGCGACGGTGACCGACACCGCCAGACCCCGCTGGTGGCACGCGTCGACGAAGCGTCGCATCCCGTCCGGCCCGCCGTAGCGTTCGGCCACCGCGAACCCGGCGTCGACGTCGGTGACCGGTGCCAGTTCCACGAACCCGATCCCGAGGTCGGTCAGGTCGTCGAGATGCTCGGTGGCGGCGTCGAATGTCCCTGCTGCGGTGAATGTTCCGATGTCGAGGGCGTAGAGGACGTGCCCGGGGAGCTGCCGACCGGTCCATGCGGTGTCCGGGCCGGCGTCGTCGAAGGTGCGCACCCGCCCAGCATGCCCCGAACACGTGCTGGCCGCACCCGGTTCCCGGGAGGACAATCGACGAGGGACCGACCGTGCGGGGGCGAGGAGGTAGGGCCGTGAACCGACCCGAGGGCGTGGGCGCGACGGCGGTGTTCGTCGCCGCGGGACGCGCATTCGAATCCGAACGGGACGATCACCTGTTCGACGATCCGTGGGCGGGCGAGTTCGTCCGCAGCGCCGGCTGGGCGCCGACCGCCGAGACGATGGACGCCGCGAGCCGCGACATGCTGTCCACATGGATGGCGGCACGGACGAAGTTCCTCGACGACTACGTGCTGGCTGCAGTCGCCGGGGGATGCAGGCAGGTGGTGCTGCTCGGAGCCGGACTCGATTCGCGCGCCTTCCGGCTGGCGTGGCCGGCGCCGGTCACCGTGTACGAACTCGACACCGGTGACATGGTGGAGTTCAAGTCCGCGGTGCTCGCCGGGGCGACCCCCGATACGGCGGCCCGCGTCGTCGTCCCGGTCGACCTGCGCGACGACTGGCCCGCCGCCCTCACCGGCGCCGGTTTCCATCCGGACGTCCCGACGGCCTGGATCCTCGAGGGCCTGCTGCTGTACCTGCCGGAGGACGCCGTCGACATCCTGATGCGCCGCCTCGGTGAACTGTCCGCACCGGGCAGCGAGATCGGGGCGACCGTCACCAGCGTCGACGTCGATGCGATCCGCAACGATCCCGACGCGTTCCGGCACGGCCCCCTCGGCCGCGAGGAATGGCTGGACCTGCTGCACTGGAACGGCCCCGACGACCCCGAGGCCTGGCTGGACGGCTACGGCTGGGACGCCACCGCCGTCCCCACCGACGACCTGGCCCGCCGCTACGGCCGCACCCTGTCCGCCGAGGCTGCCGGTCGTCCCGTCCGGCCGGGCGACCGGTGGATGGTGTCCGCGGTCAAACGCTGAAGCCTCATCGGCCTCACCCCCGGTCCAGGCGCACCAGGAGTGCCACCGGAAGCCGGTCGAACACGGCAGCGAGGGACACCGATCCGCGGTGCACGTCACCGCTGATGCGGTCGAACCATTTTCCGGCCGGCAGGCTCACAGTGGTGGTGCCCCAGCCGGTCTCGTCCAGGCGGATGCTGTGGCGGGTGGCGAGGGCGAGGACGTCGGACGGCTCGTCGGCGGGGCCGCGGGCGAAGCCGATCAGATGCTCGGCGGCCGGGCCGACGGCGAACACCGGCCGGTAGTGGCCGCCCACGAAACTGTCCGGGCGTTCGCGGCGCAACCGCAGCGCGCTGCGCGTCACGTGCAGTTTCACGGCACCGGACGCGTCGAGCACCGGTACCTCCACTCCCGGAATGTCCATCGACGCCAGCAGTTCCCGTCTGCGCGGATAGTCGACGGGGCGCCGGTTGTCGGGGTCGACGAGGGAGTCCTCCCACAGTTCGGTGCCCTGGTACACGTCGGGAATACCGGGCCCGCACAGGTGCAGCAGCGTCCGCCCCAGCGCATCCGACCAGCCGTGCGGGGCGAGTTGCCGGGCCACCTCGCCGATGCTGCGGCCGACGGGCCCGTCGACGACGCGGTCGATCCATGCGTGCAGTGCGGCCTCGAAGTGGATGTCGACGGCGGTCCACGAGGTACGGATCCCGGCCTCGCGGGCGGCTTTCTCCGCGAACCGGTGCAGCCGGGCCCGGAACGTGGGGGACGTCGCCGGCACCGTATCGGGTCCGTCGACCGGCCAGATGCCGAACATGTTCTGCCACAGCAACAGTCCGAGCGCACCGTCGGGGCTCGGAGCCGCCCGTTCCCAGTCGGCGACGCAGCGCGTCCACAGCTGCGGCACCTGTGACAGGACGCCGATGCGGGCACGGACGTCCTCGCCGCGTTTCGTGTCGTGCGTCGACAGGGTCGTCATCGTCCGCGGCCACCGGCGGGCCCGCTCCGCGGACCGGACGTGGAACTCGGCCGGCGACATGGCGAAGCGGGCGGGATCCGCCCCCAGCTCGTTCAGCGACGCGAGACGGGCGGCCCGGTAGAACAGACAGTCCTCGACGGCTTTCGCGGCGACCGCGCCGCACAGCTGCCGCAGCCGGGGTTCCGTTTCCTCACCGGCCGCGACGGCCCCGGCGAGCACGGTCAGCGCAGGCTCCCGTTCGGGGTGTTCGTCGACGAGTGCCGCGATCACCGCGACCGGAGGCTTCGCACAGTGGTGTGTTGCGATCTCGATCACCGTGTCGCGCAACAGGACCGGATTGCAGAACGCCGGGGATTCGCGGAGCGCAGTGCGCACGAGCCGGTTCACGTCGGGGGCGAGGGCGCCGCGGGCGACGTGGCGTCGCACCTCGACTCCGTTGCGGCGCAACCACTCCCGGTCCCCGTCGGCGCCGGCGCGGGCGGCGAGGGCCGTCAGGACTGCGGCGCCGGACGAGTCCAGGAACACGCCGTCGTACTCGGCGAGTGCGTCGTATCCGGTGGTTCCGTCGACCGGCAGCGACGCGTCCAGGGTGTCCTCGGGCCCGAGGATCTTCTCGATCACGAGCCACCGATCCGGTCCGAGCAGACCCCGCAGCCGACGCAGGTAGCCGGCCGGATCGGCGAGCCCGTCCGGGTGATCCACCCGCACCCCGTCGACCAGGCCGTCACGCACCCAGGTCGCGAGCTGGGCGTGCGTGGCGTCGAACACCCGCGGGTCCTCCTGCCGGACCGCGGCCAGTTCGTTCACCGAGAGGAACCGGCGGTAGCCGACGGGTCCGTCGCGCCACGGAACCAAGCGGTACGCCTGCCGGTCATGGACCTCGACCGCCGGGCCACCCTCGGTGCCGGGTGCGATCGGCCACCGCCGGTCCCCGAGCGCGAGCATCGGGGCGTCACCGTCGCGGTCGATGCGCAGGCCGAGCAGATCGGAGGCCCGGTCGAGGACCGGCAGCGCGATCCGGCCGTCGGCACCGTTGTCGTCGTGCCGGTCGATGTCGAAACAGTGGGCGAACTCCGACGACCGACCGTGGGTGAGGACGTCCCACCACCACGGATTCTCCCGGGGGACAGCCACCCCCATGTGGTTCGGGACGATGTCCACGATCAGCCCCATACCGCGTTCGCTCAGTTCGGCGGCGAGAGCCACCAGCGCGGGCCGTCCGCCCAACGCCGTCGACACCGTCGTCGGATCGGTGACGTCGTAGCCGTGGGTGGATCCGGTGGTCGCGGTGAGGATCGGGGACAGGTACAGGTGGGAGACTCCGAGCCGGTCGAGATGGTCGGCGAGCAGACGCGCGTCGTCGAGCGTGAACGTGCCGGGGCGCAACTGCAGCCGGTACGTCGCGGTGATGGCTCCCACGCCCGGAAACAGTAGTCGTACCGGGCTACCGTGAGGTGGAGCAGAACGTGCGGAACCGAAAGGTGCGAAAGATGTCCCACACACGAACGGCACGCAGGATCGCCACGTTGGTCGGCCCGGTCGCGATCGGCGCGGGCGCCCTGCTGGTGGGTGCGGGTCCGGCGGCCGCGCAGGACGCCCCGCCCGCACCGGGAATCCTGAAGATCGAGATCGACGACGAGGACGGCACCCCCGAACTCGAGGTGGACTACGTGAATCTGCAGGGAGAACGCCGCGAATTCTCCGTCGACCTGCAGACCTGGCAGATCGAGGACGAGCCCGAGGACTGATCCCGGTCCTTCCCGAAGCTGTTCGGGCGGCGATACGCTGGCAGGGTGAGCGGTCCCCGGACGGTGGGTGTCGAGGAGGAGTTCCACCTCGTCGACACCCGGACTCGGCGGTTGACCCCGCGCGCACAGGAACTGCTGGCGCACCTGCCGGAGGAGCGGTTCGTCGCCGAACTGCAGCGGTGTGTGGTCGAGGTCAACAGTGGTGTCTTCGACGGCCTGGCCGATCTCCGAACGGATCTCGTCGCCAACCGCCGGACGCTGGCCGACACCGCCGCAGAACTCGGTGTGGGGGTCGCCGCGGCGGGGGCGATGCCGCTGGCGCTGCCCACCGAACTGGTGGTCACCGGGTCACCGCGTTACCGGCGGATGCTGGCCGACTATCAGGTGCTGGCCCGGGACCAGCTGATCTGCGGCACCCAGGTACACGTCGAGCTGCCGGACCGGGACGAGGCCGTGCAGGTGGCCGGACGAATCGCCCCGTATCTCCCGATTTTCCTGGCGCTCAGTGCGAGTTCGCCGTTCTGGGCGGACGGTAGCGACACCGGGTACGCGAGCGGACGGGCACTGGTGTGGCCGCGCTGGCCCAGCACCGGACAGGCCGCCCCGGTCGCGTCGGCCGCCGAGTACGACGCACTCGTCGACGACCTGATCTCGAGTGGGGTGATCAGCGATCCGGGGATGGTGTACTTCGACATCCGTCCGTCCGCGCACCGGCCCACCCTGGAACTCCGGGTGTGCGACAGCTGTCCGCGCGTCGAGATCGTGACATTGATCGCGGCCCTGTTCCGGGCGCTGGTCGACCACGAGTCGGCCGCGGTGCGCCGAGGCGAGCCGCCGCGGACGATCGCCCCGACACTGGTGCGGGCGGCGCTGTGGCGGGCCGCCCGGTCCGGGCTCGAGGGAGTCCTGGTCGACGTGGAGCGTGCGGTCCCGAGGCCCGTCGCCGAGGTGGTCGGGGATTTCGTCGATCGGCTCCGGCCGGGCCTCGAGGACACCGGCGACTGGGACGCTGTCGTGGATCTGTGTGCCCGCGCTCTGCGCGACGGCAGTTCCGCGGAACGGCAGCGCCGGGCCCTGCGCCGCCGCGGACGGCTCACCGACGTCGTCGACCTGCTGATCGCGGAAACCGTCGATCGGGACGTGGAGACGCCGATGGATCGGCCTGCGACCGTCGACGAGGTTCGTGCTCCGTCGGCCACGGCGCATCGGCACCGGCGCGGTGCCGGGGCTCGGTCCGCCCCGGGTGGCGCGGCGCCGGACGAGATCACGGAAGCACAGTTGATCGCGTGGCGGCGCGACCTGCACGCGCATCCGGAACTGTCGTTCGAGGAGCGGAGAACCACGAAGGTCGTGGCCGAACACCTTCGCGCCCTGGGATTGTCACCGGTGGGGCTCCCCGGCGGCACCGGGTTGTGGTGCGACGTCGGACCGGACGCATCGCACTGCACGGCGCTGCGCGCCGACCTGGATGCGCTGCCGGTGCCGGAGGCGACCGGGTTGCCGTACGCGTCGACGGTTCCCGGGGTCTCGCACGCGTGCGGGCACGACGCCCACACCGCGATGCTCATGGGCGCCGCGACCGTGCTGGCGGCGCGCCCGCCGCCGCACCGGGTACGGCTGGTCTTCCAGCCGGCCGAGGAGACGACGCCCGGCGGCTCCGTCGACACCATCACCGCCGGCGCCCTCGACGGCGTTGCGAAGATCTTTGCACTGCACTGCGATCCGCACCTGCAGGTGGGACGGATGGCGACGCGTCCCGGACCGATCACGTCGTCCAACGACGCGGTCACGGTGCGGCTGTGGTCGGCCGGTGGACACACCGCCCGCCCACACCTGACCGGCGACCTCATTCATGCCGCCGCCGTGCTGGTCACCGGGCTGGCGTCGGTGCTGGACCGCCGGCTCGACGCCCGCACGGCCACGATCCTGACGTGGGGCAAGATGACGGCCGGTCAGGTCGGCAACTCGGTGCCCGAGTCGGGGGAACTGGTGGGAACACTGCGCAGCGCCTCCCGGGACACCTGGACGAACCTCGAACCGCTCGTGTCCCGCACGATCGGCCAGCTGCTCGCACCCTACGGAGTGCGGCACGAACTCTCCTACCGGCAGGGCGTCCCGCCCGTGGTGAACGAGCCCGACTGCACGGAGGACCTGCGCGAAGCGATCGGTGCGACCGTCGGCTACGACCGTCTCGAGGAGGCGTCGCAGTCCAGCGGCGGGGAGGACTTCGCGTGGTATCTCGAACAGGTGCCGGGAGCGATGGCCCGGCTGGGTGTGTGGAACGGGATCTCGCCCCGCGAGGACCTGCACCAGCCCGGATTCACGCTCGACGAGCATGCCCTGATGTACGGGACCCGGACCTTCGTGGCCCTCGCCCGTTCCGGGACCGATCAGATACTGGACTAGGTTCGAGGCATGGGGGAGCGACCGGACGCCGACATCTGGTTGCGGACGTACATCACGACGACACTGACGTCCGGCGACCTGCGCCGGTTCCTCACCGGGCTCGAAGAGTCGTTCACCGCCGACGTTCCGGAGCTGGCGGCGGACGCCGAACTGCAGCGGGATCTGCGGGCCGCCCTGCACAGCCAGCTCGCGGTGTTTCTCGACGCGAGCCGGTTGTCGGCGGACGGCCCGGCCACCGCGCCGGTCTCGTCGGCGGCACACGCCCTCGCCCGCACCGTCGCGCAACGAGGCCTGGAGCTACGGGTGCTGTCGCAGCTCTACCATGCCGGGCACCGGGCGATGCTCGGATTCGCGACCGCGTTCCTCGAACAGGAGGACCTCGATCCGCGGTTCATGCTGCAGGTGCTCACCACGATGTGGTCGCAGACCAGTGAACTGCTCAACGCGATGCTCGACGAACTCGCCGTCACCTACACGCGGGAACGGGAACGACTGCTGCAGGGCGCGTTCGCGTCCCGGCTCGAGACGGTCCGCGACCTCCTCGACGGTGGTGGAGACGTCGCGCAGGCATCGAGCCGGCTCGGGTATCCGCTGCGGCTGCCGCACACCGCGCTCGTCGCCTGGATCGACGATCCCCGGACGTTCACCGGATCGCTCGACACGGTCGTGACCAGGCTGGCGGCCGGACGGCGCACCCTGTCGGTGCCGTCGGGGGCACGCGGGGTGTGGGCGTGGATCGCCCACGACGACGGGACGGACCGGACGCTCGATCCTGCTGTCGTGCCGGCGGGGGTGCGGGTCGCGGCCGGTGGCATCGCGCCCGGTATCGACGGGTTCCGGCGCAGCCACCGGGAAGCGGAGGCCGCGCAGCGGATCGTGGAGACCGGCCGGACCGGTGAGGTGCTGACCCACTACTCCGACGTCGAGGTGGTGGCACTGCTGGCCAGCGAGCCGGAGGCGACGCGGACTCTCGTCGAACGGGAGCTCGGCGGTCTGCTCGACGACGATCCGGCGTCCGGCCGGCTGCGCGACACACTGCGAGTGGTGCTGGGCTGCAACGGCAATCACGAGGCTGCCGCCCGCCGTCTCGGTGTCCACAAGAACACCGTCCGTTACCGGCTGCAGCGGATCGAGGAGATTCTCGGCGGCGATCCGGCGGCGCACCGGCTGAAACTCGAACTGGCCCTGGAATGGGTTGCGGTGTTCGGTGTGCCCGACGATCCGACGGGCCGGTAGACGGCAGCCCGCCGGGGAGACCTGCAGCACTCTCGACGAATCGGTCGACAAGGGGGCCTCACGACCAGGTGTCGGTCGACCGGCGGTCACGCCGGCGTGGACCAGTTCGCCAGCGTTTCGTCGAGGGAGTCGAGGATGCGCGCCCACGACACCTCCGGATCGGGGGTGCTGTGGCTGAACGCGCCGCTTGCTTCGAGGCTCGCGTAGCCGTGGAAGATGCTGCCCATCAAGCGGATCGCGTGCACTTCCTCGGATTCGGCGAGGTGATAGCCGCGCAGGATCGCCCGCATCGATCGGGCGTGGCGCGGTCCGGCGCTCGCGGCCGCGGTGGCGGGGTCCAGCGGTGCCCGGGCCGCCGTGTACCGGCCCGGATGCTCCCGGGCGTAATCGCGGTAGACGTTCGCGAACGCGATCAGTGCGTCGCGTCCGGCGCGTCCGGCGACGGCGTCGTCCGCCCGATCGGCCATCTCCTCGAGTGCGAGGAGTGTGATGCGGGTCTCGAGGTCGCGTGAACTCTTCAGGTGGGAGTAGACGCTGGCCACCTTGACGCCGAACCGTCTGGCCACGGCCGAGACGGTCACGTGCTCGAACCCGACCTCGTCTGCCAACTCGGCGCCGGCCTGTACCAGCCGGTGCGGGGTCAATCCCACTCGTGGCATGCCCGGCCCTCCTGTCCTCGTGTTCGAAACCCGATTGCCTAACACCTATAGGCAATTTACCGTTATATGTAGGAATTGCGGGGCACGTCCGCAATCGATCGCGGAGCGGAGCATCATGGACCACCACGCCGACTGGGCGACCACCGCCGTCACCGAGCATCTCGTCCGGGGCGCGCTCGAACTCGAACGCACCGAGCGCGGTGTCCTGCCGCACCGGCTACCGGCCCGGGCACGCGCCCAGTGCGCAGACGGGCAACTCGCCATGGCGGAGAGCCAGCCGTCGGGTGTGAGACTGGTGTTCCGCACCCGGGCCACCACCGTGGAACTGGACGCGCTGCCCACCACATGGGGTTACGTGGGCGTTCCGCCGCGCCCGCGAGGTGTCTACGACCTGCTCGTCGACGGACGGCTCACCGGCCGGGTGACAGCGACCGGCGGCACCGTCGTGACCACCGACCTGACCAGCGGCGACACCCACGTGCAGCCCGGGGACGTGGAAACGACCCGGTTCACCGGCCTCCCCGGACACCTCGCCACGGTCGAGATCTGGCTGCCGCACATCGAGCGAACCGAACTGGTCCGTCTCCGCGCGAATGCGCCGATCGAGCCGGCACCGGACGACGGCCGTCGGACATGGGTCCACCACGGCAGCTCGATCAGCCACGGCTCCGGTGCGGCCGGACCGTCGGCCACCTGGCCGGCCCTGGCGGCGGCCCTCGGCGACGTCGAACCGGTCAACCTCGGCCTGAGCGGTAGTGCCCTGCTCGACCCGTTCACCGCGCGCACGCTCCGAGACATTCGTGCCGATCTGATCAGCGTCAAGATCGGCATCAACGTCGTCAACGCCGACCTCATGCGCAGGCGCGCGTTCGGGCCCGCGGTGCACGGGTTCCTCGACACCGTCCGTGAGGGCCACCCCAGCACGCCGTTGGTGGTCGTCTCACCGATCCACTGCCCGATCCACGAGAACACGCCCGGCCCGGGAGCGTTCGACACCGAGGCGCTCCGCGAGGGACGCGTTCGTTTCGTCGCCACCGGTGATCCGGCCGAACGGGCGGCAGGAAAGCTGACGCTCGCCGACGTCCGGGACGAACTGGCGCGCATCGTCGCCCAGCGGTCTGCGGGCGACCCGCACCTGCACTATCTCGACGGGCTCGACCTCTACGGTGAGGCCGACCACGCCGAGCTGCCGCTGCCCGACGGACTGCACCCGGCTGCCGCCACCCATCACCTCATCGGTGAACGCTTCGCCAAGCACGTGTTCGCGGTCGACGGCCCGTTCGCCGGATAGCCGGCCCTCCCGGGCCCGTTGCCCGCGACGGCCGACGCCGGTCACGGCACGCGGAAGCCGCGGAACGTCACGGGGCGGTCGACGCGGAAGCCGAGCCGGGTGTACAGGTCGATCGCGGTGGTGTTGGTGTCGACGACGTGCAGGAACGGCCGATCGCCGCGCGCGGTGATCCGTCCGGCGAGGGCGCGGACGAGGTGGGCGGCATGGCCCTGCCCGCGCGCGTCCGGCGCGGTGCAGACGGCACTGATCTCGGTCCATCCGGGTGGACGCAGGCGTTCACCGGCCATCGCGACCAGAGTGCCGTGCTCGCGGATCCCGAGGTAGGTGCCGAGTTCGGGGGTGCGGGGCCAGAAGGGGCCGGGACGGGTCGCATCGACGAGCTCGAGCATGTCCGCCCGGTCGTCGGGGCCGAGTTCGACCAGGGCGCGGCCGGGTGCGAGCTCCGGCACGGGCGGCGACGTGGCCGGACCCACCATGCGGAGGCCGTCGACCCGGAACACCGGCTGCCAGTGCGCGGGCGGCAGGCTCGGGCAGTCGAACAGGTCGGCGAACCCGCCGCTGCCGAGCAGACGTGCCAGGTCGTCCCAGTCGTCGGCCGTCGCATCGGCGGGTACCGCGCAGAAGGTCGCCACCTCGGGGGCGTAGACGGCGGCGCGGCCGGCGGTGCGTGCCAGGTGGGCGTGACTACCCGTGAGCGAGGCGTGGACGAGACGGTCATCGAGAAGTGGCGACACGGAACAAGCGTCGCACTCTGTGCGCGGAGCACAAGCGGCGGCTCCCGAGCTGTGCCGATCGGCCAAGCGGCCGCGCCGCGCTCCGTGTGACGATGGCATGCGCAGGTGGCGATTTCCGAGAGAGGGTGTGCGACATGGCAGTTCCCGGTGTTCCCGACGGCTTCGATTTCACCGATCCCGACGTGTACGAGCAGCGGCTTCCTCGGGAGGAGTTCGCGGCCCTGCGGCGGTCGGCGCCGGTGCACTGGGTGGCGCAGCCGCCGACGAAGGGCGGGTTCGCCGACGAGGGCTACTGGGCGGTCACCCGGCACGAGGACGTCAAAGAGGTTTCCCGTAACAGCGACGTCTTCTCGACGTGGGAGAACACGGCGATCGCTCGGTTCGCGGACGACACGCCCCGCGAAACCGTCGAGATGATGCGGTTCCTCCTCATCAACAAGGACGGCCCCGAACATGCCAAGCTCCGCAAGATCGTGGCCCGCGGGTTCACGCCCCGCGCGGTGCAGAGTCTGCGGCCGGCGTTGAAGGAGCGGGCCGAGAAGATCGTCGCGGCGGCTGCGGCGGCCGGGACCGGTGACTTCGTCGAGCAGGTCGCGTCGGAGTTGCCGTTGCAGGCGATCGCGGAGCTGATCGGCGTGCCGCAGGAGGACCGCCACAAGATTTTCCACTGGTCGAATCAGATGATGGGCTACGACGATCCGGAGTTCGCGCAGGAGTCGGTGACCGCATCCACCGAGATCCTCGCGTACTCGTATGCGATGGCCGAGGATCGCCGGAAGTGTCCCGCGAAGGACATTCTCACGACGCTCGTGGAGGCCGACGTCGACGGGGACGGGCTGAGTTCGGAGGACTTCGGTTTCTTCGTGCTGCTGCTCGCCGTGGCCGGGAACGAGACGACCCGCAATGCGATCACGCACGGCATCATGGCGTTCATGGACAACCCCGACCAGTGGGAACTCTACCGGCGGGAGCGTCCGGGCAGTGCGGTCGACGAGATCATCCGCTGGGCCAGCCCGGTCGTCGGATTCCAGCGGACGGCACTGGTGGACACCGAACTCGGCGGGCAGCAGATCCGCAAGGGCGACCGGGTCGTGATGTTCTACGCGTCCGCCAACTTCGACGAGGACGTCTTCGAGGATCCGCTGACGTTCGACATCACCCGCACCGACAACGACCACCTCAGTTTCGGTGGCACGGGCGCCCACTTCTGTATCGGCGCGAACCTGGCCCGGATGGAGATCCAGCTGATGTTCGACGCGATCGCCGACCGTATTCCGGACATCACGCAGCTCGGCGATCCGCGACGGCTGCGATCGGGGTGGATCAACGGCATCAAGGAACTGCGCGTCGACTACGGCGGGGGTTGCCCGGTCGCGCACTGACTGTGGCGGGCAGTGCCGAACGCCCTGCACTACTGTCGTCTTTGTGAGTATTCCGGGGAATGGCAGTGGTGCACGGCGTTCGGTGGGCAAGCGGATCGGGTCGGGGGTGTTGACGGTCGGGATGGCCGTCGGATTCGCTTCCGGCGCAGCCTCTTCGGCGTCGGCAGCCGAGGGACTCGATTGGGCGGCGTGCCCGGCCGAATACGAACTCGACGCGGCGACCGAGGACTGTGCGACGGTCACGGTGCCGCGCGACCACGGCAACGTCGACGCCGGAACGATCGACGTGCTCGTCACGCGGCACCGCGCGGAGGACTCGTCGGCGCGCCGCGGTGTCCTGTTCACCAACCCGGGCGGCCCCGGTGGTGATGCGATCGCATCGAACTCCATGCTGGCGCAGGCGCTTCCGGAGCAGGTGCGGCAGCAGTGGGACGTGATCGGTGTGCAGCCGCGCGGCCTGCCGCACGCGGGTGCCCCCGAGTGCGCGCTCACCCCGGAGATCATGACCGCGATCGGCGCCGGATTCGCCGGTGGCGCAACCCGGCTCGCGTGCGACGGGGCGAACCCCGGTGCCACCGCGCACCTGACCACGGAGAACACCGCCCGCGACTGGGACGCCGTGCGACGGGCGCTCGGCGAGGACCGGATCGACGTCTACGGACTGTCCTACGGCACCACGCTCGCATCGACGTACGCGACGCTGTTCCCGCAGCACACCGGCCGGATGGTCCTCGACTCGGCGGTGGACCGCGGCTGGCTGTGGAACGAGGTTCTGTGGCAGCAGAACGACGGCTACAAGGGCCGCTTCTACGACCTCATGGACTGGATCGCCGCCCACGACGACGTCTACGGTCTGGGCACGACGCCGCTGCAGGTGTACCAGCGCTGGTCGGACCGGATCGTGGAGGAGGCCGGCGGCAATCCGACGCTCGCGCCACCGCCCGCGCAGATCGGGGACGTGCCGCCCGCACTCGCGTCGATCGCCGACGCCTATCGGGCGGGCGTGGACCTCACCGGCCCGGCCCGCGTGCAGTTCGAGGCGTTCGTGCGCCGGCTGCTCGATCCGTCGCACACCCAGTCGGCGTCGAGCCTGTACCTGTTCACCCGTCAGGTGCTGCCGGCCCGCAACAGCTGGCCGACGATCGCACGGGTGATCCGGGACGGGCTCGACGAGCTGCCGCAGTCGCAGCCCGACGAGACCACCCTCGACATGATCGTGTCGGCACAGCTGATGCAGGCGCTGGTCCTGTGCAACGAGAACGCGGTGGCGGCGCGGCCGGACCGGATCCCCGGCTGGCTGTTCTCGAACTTCGTCACCGGCGACCTGTTCGAGTCGATCGGCTACGGCTTCAGCGCGGGCGCGTCGTGCGCGGGCGCACCCCCGGTGACCACCGTCCCGGCACCGTCCGGTGCGGCGCTCGGGACGCCGCCGCTCGTCCTGCAGGGCCTGCGTGACCCGCAGACCCCGTACGCAGGCGGCATGCGCCTGGCCGAGGCGATGGGCGCGCACGTCGTCACCGTCGAGGGCGGCGACCACGGGGCCGCGATCCAGGGCGGCAACACCGTCGTCGACACCGCGATCGTCGACTATCTGACGACGGGCGCCACCGACGTCACGCACGCACCGGAGGCACCGGTCACGGCGCCGCTGTAGCAGCGGCCGTCACCACCATCCGCTCGCGGCCCCCAGTTCGCGTTCCAGATCCGGTGCGAGGGTCCGCACGTACGACGCGGTGAGATGGTTCGAGTCCCGGTAGATCAGCACGTTTCCTTCGACCACGCGACAGCGGTCGGCCCGGCAGACGGCGTCGGACAGGTCGATCGTCTGGACGTTGGCGTAGTCCTCGGCCGCTGTCCGTGCGGGGTCGACGTCGGCCAGGACGAGGCCGCGGTCGATGCCGCACGTGCCGGCGTCCTCGCCGCGGGTCGCGAGACAGTCCGCGGCCCGGTACGGGACACCGTCGTGCTCGAGCCACGGGGTGTCGCGGATCCCGACGAGGGGCAGGTCCCGGTCGGCCAGCGCCTGCCACAGTGCGAGGTAGGTGTCGGGGGTGTAGTCGCCGGGGGCGTCGGGGCGCGGCCGGGTGGAGGTGCTGAACACGAGGTCGGGGCGGGTGTCGTCCAACGCGTCGACGACCTCGGCCGTCCACTGCTCGCATTCTCCGACGTCGGCGTCCGGGGCGGGTGGCAGCACGGCCGGGCATCCCACCTTGAGGAACGTCTCCACCCGGAACCCCTGCCGTCGGCCGACGACGTCGAGGGCGGGTAGCCAGTGTTCGGCGTGGGAGCTGCCGACGAGGGCGATGCTGCGGGCGGACTCGGGGTCGCCGTACGTGCAGGTGAGCGGGTCGGTGTCCCCGGGCTGCGACATGCAGTCGTCGAGGGTGGGGGCGGGCAGGTCGGAGTGGGCGACGTACCGGGAGGGCTGCTCCCCGGCGTGGGGGACGTCGATGTCCGAGTGCAGCGCGGCGGCGCCGGGGTGGGTGCGCGGATCGAGGTCGGCCGGATGTTCGAGTCGTGCGGACTGGTGGTCGATGTACCGGGTCCAGGCGACGGTGCCGGAGGTGAGTGTCACGGCGAGCACGGACACGATCGTGATCAGGGCGGTTCGGGTGCGTCCCGTCCCGGACGGGCGCCGGATCGGTGTCTCGATCAGCCGGGTGGTCGCCTCCGCGAGCACGAGGGACACCGCGATCACGGCGAGCCCCGCGAGCGGCCCGGCATGGGGTTCGTCCTGGACGACGAGGTAGCCGATCAGCAGCGGCCAGTGCCACAGATACAGCGCGTAGGCGATCGATCCGAGCCGGATCAGCGGTCGGGTCGCGAGCAGTCGGGAGACCGGGTTCGGGGTCTGTGGGTTTCCGGCGCCGGCCACGACGACGGCGATCGCGGCCCCCACCGGGACGAGCGCCCACGGGCCGGGGAACTGGTCCCGGCCGTCGAGGAGCGCCCCGCACGCGAACACGATCAGCAGGCCGGTCGCGGCCAGCACGGTCCGTAGTGGTCCTGGTACCCGCAACCACGGGGCGGCACATGCGAGGAGCCCGCCTGCCAGCAGTTCCCACGCCCGGGCGCCGCTGTCGTAGTACAGCCAGGTCTGTGGCGTGTCGCTGGTGGCCGCGTACGCGAGGGATGCGGCGGCGAGCACCGCGAGCAGGAGCGTGAGGGGGCCGCGTACCGATCGTCCACGGGACCGCAGCAGCCACGCCGCCCCGAACACGACGACGAGGGCCGCGACGTAGAACTGGCCCTGGACCGCGATCGACCACAGGTGCTGCAGCGGGCTGACCGACGGGTCCGCCGCCAGATAGTCGCTCGCCGTGTCCGCGAGATGCCAGTTCTGGAGGAACGTGATCGACGCCGTCGACTGTTTCGCCGCCTCGTACCAGGCGGTCGCGGGATGCCGGACGAGCGTGAACACGGCGACCGCGACGAGCACCGGGACGAGTGGGGGCAGCAACCGGCGGGCGACGCGGCGCACGACGGGAACCGGGTCGAGCGGGTGCGGTGATTCGGCGGCCCGGAGGAGGGATCCGACGAAGAAGAACCCGGACAGCGTGAGGAAGATGTCGACGCCGCCGGACACCCGCCCGAACCACACGTGGTACACGACCACGAGGCCGATCGCGAGACCGCGCAACCCGTCCAGGTCGTGCCGGTAGACGGTGGGGGCGTGCGTCGTCGTGGGCAGCCGGCCGGGGGAGAGGGCGGTGGTGTTGCTGGACACACGTTCCTCTCGGGCGGGCTGGGGCGGACGGCGATCCCACGCTACCTGTCGACTCTGTCGGATGACCGAACGCCTACAGTCGGGCCGCGTGAACCTCCAGCAGCTGCCCTCCGACCGCATCCTCGAACTCGACGCCGACCATCTGTGGCACCCGTACGGTGCTTTTCCGGCGTCGACGACGCCACTGGTCGTCGAGTCCGCGCGTGGCACCCGGCTCACGCTCGCCGACGGGACGGAGCTGGTCGACGGCATGAGTTCGTGGTGGTCGGCGGTGCACGGCTACCGGCATCCGGTGCTCGACGCCGCGGTCACCGACCAGCTGGGCCGGATGAGTCACGTGATGTTCGGCGGGCTCACCCACGCGCCCGCCGCCCGGCTCGCGCAGCTGCTGGTCGACGTCACCCCGGCCGGCCTCGACAAGGTGTTCCTCGCCGACTCCGGATCCGTCTCGGTCGAGGTGGCCGTGAAGATGTGCCTGCAGTTCTGGCGGGCGCAGGGCCGGCCGGGCAAGCACCGGTTGCTGACGTGGCGCGGCGGCTACCACGGCGACACGTTCGCGCCGATGAGCGTGTGTGATCCGGACGGCGGCATGCACACGATGTGGACCGACGTCCTGGCCCGGCAGGTGTTCGCGCCCGCCCCGCCCCGCGACTTCGATCCCGGGTACGTCGTCGAGTTCGAGCGTCTCCTGCTCGCGCACCGTGACGAGCTGGCGGCGGTGATCGTCGAACCGGTCGTCCAGGGCGCCGGGGGCATGCGCTTCCACGATCCGCGGTACCTGCGCGAGCTGCGTCGCATGTGCGACGAGCACGATCTGCTGCTGGTGTTCGACGAGGTCGCCACCGGCTTCGGGCGCACCGGGGAACTGTTCGCCGCCGACCATGCCGGGGTGTCGCCGGACGTCATGTGCGTCGGGAAGGCGCTCACCGGCGGCTACCTCACCCTGGCCGCCACGCTGTGCACCACGGCGGTCGCCGAGACGATCAGCGCGGGGGAGGGCGGCGGCGTCATGCACGGGCCCACGTTCATGGGCAATCCGATGGCCTGTGCTGTCGCGGTCGCAGCCGTGCAGCTGCTGCTGTCACGGGACTGGCGGTCCGAGGTCGCGATGGTCAACGCGCGCCTGGAACACGGTCTGGCCGCGGCCCGCGACCTGCCCGGCGTCGTCGACGTCCGGGTACTCGGCGCCATCGGGGTGATCGAGCTCGCCGAGCCCGTCGACATGCAGACCGCGACCGATGCGGCCGTCGACGCCGGTGTGTGGTTGCGGCCGTTCCGAAATCTGATCTACGCGATGCCGCCGTACGTGTGCACCCCCGACGACGTCGACCGGATCGCCGCCGGCATGGTCGCGGCAGCTCGCAGCCAGGCGGGATAGTCCGCGAAACCGGCACGGAGTGTGATCTGCGTCGCTACCTTCGGGGAGTGGACCGTTATCCCTTCTCCCAGCCCCGCCCGGTCACCGGCCTGCTCGTCGTCGTCGGCCTGTTGCTGGGGTCGACGGCGGCGCTCGCGTGGTACGTCGGCGCGGACTCGGCCGCATGGTGGCCGAGTCTGCCGTTGCTGGCGGGGCTGGGTGCGCTGATCGGCTGGTTCGTCGCCGCGTGCGCGAACGCGGAGGGCTGGCGGATGATGCGCGCCCGCGACGTCGGCTACCGGCCGCTGGCCGTGCTGACGACCGGCACCGCGCTGCTCGCCGGAGGATGCTTCGCGTGGGCGTGGAGTGCCGCGCCGCCGGCGTCCGGGACGGCGTCCCCGTCTCCGTGGCTGACGTTCCCGTTGCTGAGCATCGTGGTCGCCGCCGTCGCCGCGGTGGTCGCGTACGAACTGGACATCCGGGTGTTCCGGGTTCGCCGACGCCCGACTTGAACGCCGTTCAAGTCGGCTTGTAGGGTGCTCGGCGTGGGTACGACACGCGCCGAGGGCACTGCACTGGACTGGCTGGACGACGTCGAGACGCAGCGGCGGACGGCCGGGCTGCGCCGCGAACTGCGGCCACGGGACCCGTCGGAACCGATGATCGACCTCGCGTCCAACGACTATCTGGGTCTCGTCCGGCACCCCGAGGTGATCGACGGTGCGGTCGACGCCGTCCGGCGGTGGGGTGGCGGCGCGACCGGTTCGCGACTGGTCACCGGAACCACCACGGACCACGACCGGCTCGAACACGAACTCGCCGACTTCGTGGGCGCCGAAGCGGGCCTGGTCTTCGCGAGCGGTTACGCCGCGAACCTCGGTGCGGTGACGGCACTCTCGGGCAAGGGTGGCCTGATCGTCTCCGACGCCGGATCGCACGCGTCCCTCGTCGACGCGTGCCGGCTGTCCCGGTCGCGGGTGGTCGTCGCCCCGCACGCCGACGTCGACTTCCTGGCCCGCACCCTCGCCGGCCGCACCGAGGAACGGGCCCTCGTCCTCACCGATTCGGTGTTCAGCGCCGACGGCGACCTCGCGCCCCTGCTCGACATGCACCGGGTGTGCCGCGAGCACGGCGCCGTGCTCCTCGTGGACGAGGCACACGGCATCGGCGTGCGCGGGCACGGCGGACGCGGCCTGGTGCACGAGGCGGGTCTGGCGGGGCAGCCGGACATCGTGGTGACCGCGACCCTGTCGAAATCCCTGGCCGCGCAGGGTGGTGCGGTGCTGGCGTCCGAGCGGGTGCGGGCGCACCTGATCGACGCGGCCCGCACGTTCATCTTCGACACCGGGCTCGCGCCGGCTGCCGTCGGCGCCGCCCGCGCCGCCCTCGCAGTCCTGATCCGGGAACCCGAGCGTGCCGCCGCCGTCCTGGACCGGGCCCGAGACCTGGCCCGCATCACCGGGGCGGCGGTACCCGAATCCGCGGTGGTGTCGGTGATCCTCGGCGACCCACAGGTCGCGTACGACGCCGCGGTCGCCTGCCGCGAACAGGGGCTGCACGTCGGATGCTTCCGGCCGCCGTCGGTCCCCGAGGGGACGTCGCGGCTGCGGCTCACCGCCCGGGCCACGATCGACGCCGACGAGATGGCGCGGATCGCATCGATCCTCACCGACGTACTCGAGGCGCACCGGTCGAAGGCCGCGGCATGACCGTGCTCGTGGTGTCCGGCACCTCCACCGACGTCGGCAAGACCGTCGTCACCGCAGCACTCGTGGCCGTGCTTGCCGCGCAGGGGCTTTCGGTCGCGGTGTGCAAACCCGGACAGACCGGTGTCGCGCCCGGCGAGCCCGGCGATCTGGCCGACGTGACGCGACTGACCGGTGTCACCACGACCGTCGAGCTGGCCCGCTACCCGGAACCGCTCGCCCCCGACACCGCGGCCCGCCGCGCCGGACTGCCGCCACTGAACCGGGCCCAGGTGGTGGCGGCGGTCCGGGAACTCGAGGCCCGCCACGACATCGTCCTGGTCGAGGGTGCCGGGGGACTGCTGGTGCGGCTCGGGGACGACGGGTTCACGATCCGTGACGTGGCCGCCGACCTCGGTGCCCCGGTCGTCGTGGTCGCGGCCGCCGGACTCGGAACCTTGAACCACTGCGCACTCACCGCGGAAGCCCTCGCCTCCCGCGACGTGTCGTGCAGTGGATTCGTCGTCGGATCCTGGCCGGGCACACCGGACCTCGCGGCCCGCTGCAACCTCGACGACCTCCCCGCCGTCACCGGCGCACCACTCGTCGGCCGGATCCCGGAAGGCTCCGGGCGGCTGGACGCGGCGGTGTTCACCGCCGCGGCAGCGGACTGGTTCGAGCAGGACTGGGTCGGGGCGCTAGGGAGGTAGTGGCAGTGTCCGCACCCGGAGCGCATACGCGGCGACCTGGTAGTCGTCCAGGTGCGTGTGCCCGGGGCGGAGGCTCTGCGGCCCGTCGTAAGTGACGCTGTACCAGTTCGGGTACTGGGTCGGCGTGCGCACGACATGCTGGAACAGTGGTACACGCTCGATCAACTGCACCCGTCCGGTGGGCTGCGTGTGGTAGTCGATCCACAGGTAGCGGTCCCACATCAAGCACCCGGACAGTACGGTCTCGCCGGCTGCGTCGATGTAGCTCGGGACGATCGTGGTGAAGCCGTCGCCGAGATCGGCGAGACGCTCGATCCGGTCGTCGGCCGTGACCTTCTCGATCCGGGCCGCGACCTCGGTCACCAATTCATCCGGCGCCGTGTCCGTCCAGTACGTCGTCGGTTCGAACACGTCCCCCACCTCGGGCTGGTCGGGGAACGGTTCGAGATCCTCGATCATCCACAGGATCGTCATGAGTGGCGAAGCGGTGCATGGAGATACGGGGTGAGTGGGCTGTTGTCGAGGATCCAGCGGGAAACGAACACCGTGAGTGTGCGATGTGCCGGTGCGGCAATCATTGTCGAACCCCACGCACTCGGGGAACCGACGGTCGACGCCGTCGGGCGCGGGGCTACCTTGCCGATGAGTCTACATCCGGGGTCGCCTCCGCTACGCGGATCGCCGGAGGATCTCTTTGGCGCCGATGCTGCACTGGCCGGAATCGTCGAGCCGCGCTAGCATTGCGCCGATGACGAATCACTCTGATCCAAGATTGGGGGCCCAGTTCACTTGCGGTGAGTGCTGATGCACCTACCGACCGTGAACGGGACCGATCCCCGACTGTCCTTCTGGCGGCGTGTGCGCGAGTTCGCCGTGCCGCCCTCCATGATCGAAACCGCAACCGATCGGCGCCGGGAAGGCGACTGGCTCGGGGCTTGTGCCGCAGCGGGTTTCGATCCAGACATCGATCTGCGGGTAGTGGCCCGAACGTACGGCCACGATGTTGCGGAACAACTCCTGGCCGATCTGCACAATCTGGCACCCGACCTGCTGCGATGGCATCTGCCCCGTGTGGCCCCCGACGGACTGCTCCGGCCCGGACTGACCGTCGCACTGGCCCGTTACGGGCCGCGGGGCCATCGAAAACATTGCGACGGAAATGGTTCCGTGTACCTTGTGGCCCGGACCGCGCCGTCGTGGGCGGATGCCGGGCAGCGGATCGTGCTGACCCTGTGGGGCAGCACGGAACCCGCTCGCCACGCTCATCCGCACCCGCGTCCCAACCGGCGCTACCGGCTGGATCTCCATCGGCACCTGTGGGACGCCCGCACAGCCGATGAACTCCGAACACGGTGCGGGACAGGATATGTGCCCGACGGTACGGCATTCGACCCGGCACTGTCCGAGGTGCTGCCGGAGGGCTGCGCCGTCGACCGCTGGGCAGCCGAGATCGGCATCCTGCTCGACGTGGACGGGAAGCGCGACGGGCCCGTGCGGGTGCGGTGCGGTGGACGGTCCGACCTGGTGGTGGAGCGGGTCGGTGCCGATGCTGCCGTGCTGCGCCTCGTCGACGACCACCCGCGCGGGCGGCGAGCAGCGCTGCCGGTGCTGCCCGACGCCGCAACCTGGGTGCTGCCCGACCTGGAGCTACTCCGGTCCGGCGCGATCACGGCCGACAGGCTGCATCCGCTGGTCGCCGCCGCGCTGGCACCGGGGGCATCGCCGGGGCATCCTGGAACGGCGAACCGGGAGAGCGGGATTCGCGTGGTCGACTGCCGTGGCGAACAGCACCGGATCGCGCTGGTCGACGGCGCCCTGACCGCACTCGACCACGATCCCGCCGAGATCCGGCGCGAAGAACTGCTCGTCGCACTGGGTGGCACCCCGCTACCGTGCCTGCAGGCCATCGACCGGGCACATCGGCACCCGGACTGCCTGACCGGCGTCCGGGAACGGCTCGACCACGGAGACGTTACCGGGGCGCTGGCCGTCGTCGAAGAGCTCCTCGGCCACGACGCCGTCCTGCGCGAGGGTCCACTGCTGGACGAACTCCGGGCGGCCGCGGACCGCCGTGCCACGTACGAGCGGTTCCGTTCCACACCGGCCGATTCGCCGCCCACCTCGCGGCCGCATCGCAGCCGCCGGCGGTCGCGCCGCACCCTCTCGCACTGATCTCTTCTCTCGAAAACTTCTGTCCTGCAGTACGGTCGGTCGGCCGTCTGCGACTCCTTCCGACATCACAGGTGATGCACATGTCTTCCATTCTTCTTCCGAACCGGTCCCGGACCGTCGAACTCGACAGCGCCGCAGCACTGTCGGCGATGCTCGATACCGTCACCACCGAACCACGTCCCGACAACCAGCTCGAGGCCCTCACTCTGGCGGTGGCAGCGGACCTGCCGGTCCTGCTGTGGGGCGAACCCGGCATCGGCAAGACCGCCGCCCTGACCCAGCTGGCGGACGCCCTGGACCTGCCGCTGACCACCGTCATCGCGAGCGTGCACGAGCCGTCGGACTTCTCGGGTCTGCCCGTCCTCGGGGACGATCCGGCAACCCAGGGGGTTCCGATGGCCCCGCCGGACTGGGCCGTCCGGCTCGTGCAGGCCGGGCGGGGGCTGCTGTTCCTCGACGAACTGTCGACGGCGCCGCCCGCCGTGCAGGCGGCCCTGCTGCGTCTCGTCCTGGAACGACGCATCGGGGCACTGCAACTGCCGGCCGGTGTCCGTATCGTGGCCGCCGCGAACCCGCCGTCCTCGGCGGCGGACGGCTGGGAGTTGAGCCCGCCGCTGGCGAACCGTTTCGTGCACCTGAACTGGACCCACGACCACGACGTGGTCGTCCGCGGTCTCGGTGGCACCTGGCCGCGCGCGACCCTGCCCGGACTCGACCCGGAAAAGTTCTCCGACGCAGTGACATTCGCCCGGCGTGCGGTCTGTGAACTTCTCGCGGCCCGTCCCGCGCTCGTGCACCAGCTCCCCGGCAGTCAGACCCGCCGCGGCGGCGCGTGGCCGTCGCCGCGGAGCTGGGACATGACCGTGCGGCTGGTCGCGTTCGCCACCGCGGCCGCGTCGTCGGCGGACGTGCTGTCCCTGCTGGTCCGGGGTGCGGTCGGCGACGGCCCCGGGTTCGAGCTCCTGGCTGCTATGGACCGCATGGATCTTCCGGACCCCGAGACACTGCTCGCCGATCCGGCCGCCGCCGTCCTGCCCGAGCGCGGTGACCTGCGTCAGGCCGTGCTCGATGCCGTGGTCGCGGCCGTCCGCAGCCGGCCGGAGAAGTCCCGCTGGGACGCGGCGTGGACGGTCCTGGTCACCGCGGTGCAGACCGGGCCGCCGGACCTCGTGGTCGTCCCGGCGACCACCCTGGCCGCCCTGCGCCGAGACGACTGGGAGGTGCCCGCGGCGATCGACGACCTCGCCGGAGTCGTGTCGGTGTCCCGGACCGCCGACCGGGTCGGGGATCGTGTTGCCGCACGGGTCGGCCGATGACGACGGTCACGGAGCTCGCGGCCCTAGGCCTGGACACAGACAGGATCTACGCCGCCCGATTGCACGCGGTCCGCGCCCGGCCCTATCTGGCGGCCGCCCTGTATGCGCTGCACATCGTCGCGACGCCGCGGGTGTCGACCATCGGCGTGGACCGGTACTGGCGCTGCTACGTCTCGCCGGCCTTCGTCGCCCAGCGGCCGGTGGAGGAACTGGCATCGCATCTGGTCCACGGGGTGTCGCATCTGCTGCGCGACCACCACGGCCGCAGCGACCGGTACGCCCGCGCACACGACCTGACCGGCCACGCCGAGCGACTCCGGATGAATCTGGCCGCGGACGCGGAGATCAACGACGACACGTTCGGCGACGGACTGCCGACACCCGACGACGCCGTCCTGCCGTCGACCCTGGGCCTGCCCGGCGGTGAGCTCATGGAGGACTACCTGCGCCGGTTCCGTCTCGGCCCCGGCACCGACGGTCTGACGTGGCTCGACTGCGGCAGCGGCGCCGACGGGCTGCACCGGGAATGGGAACTGGGTCCGGACGGGGCGAACGGGCTCAGCGATCAGCAACGTGACGCCGTCCGTTTCCGGGTGGCGCACAGTATCGTCGGCCGCCCCGGGGATGCGCCCCACGGCTGGCGGCGGTGGGCGGAGGAGGCGCTGCACCCGACGCAGCCGTGGCGAGCCCTGCTGGGCGCGGCGATCCGCTCCGCGACCTCGTCGTCCGGTACCGGCGAGAACTACACCTACCGGCGTCCGGCGCGACGCTCCGCCGCAGTGCCGGGCGCGATCCTGCCGAGCCTGCGGCGCACCCCGCCCCGGGTCGGCATCGTCGTGGACACGTCGGGGTCGGTCAGCGACGCCGATCTGGGCAGCGCCCTGCTCGAGGTGGCGGCCATCACTCGGGCCGTGGGCGGACGCCGCGACCTGGTGACGGTGCTGTCGTGTGATGCGGCGGCCCGGGTGGTGCACCCGCTGTGCCGGGCCGAGGACATTCCACTGTTCGGCGGTGGTGGGACGGATCTGCGGGCCGGATTCGAGCGGGCGCTGCAGGCTCGGCCCCGCCCCGACGTGGTCGTCGTCCTCACCGACGGGCAGACCCCCTGGCCGGGCAGCCGCCCGGGATGCCGGACGGTGATCGGACTGTTCCCGCGGACGCGTCCGACGATGTGGCCGGACGACGACTACGTTCCGGACCGGCCACCGGAGTGGGCTCACGTCGTGGAGATCGGGACCCGGCGGAGCTGAGCCGCCTCGTCGCGGTCGGTCGTCAGCGGCAGCAGTTCGGGTCGAGGACCGCGCGCAGGGCGTCGAGAGCTTCGGTGCGTACGCGGTGGTAGACGTTCATTCCCCGGCGTGCGGACACGACCATACCGGCCTTGCGGAGCTGACCGAGGTGATGGCTGACGGTCGATTCGGCCAAGTCGACGCCGGTGGCGAGATCGCAGGTGCAGACCTCGCCTGCGTCAGTGGTGAGCAGAATGGACATCAGCTTGATCCGGACCGGGTCGGCGAGAGCCTTGAGCCGCAGCGCAACCTCGAGTGCGGCGTCGTCGCTCATCGGCCCGGCCGAGACCGGCGCACAGCAGATCGGTGCGCTGACGTCGATGACCGGCAAAGCTTTCGGCATGGCAACAACCCTACCCAACCTCCTTGACATATGTCGAAAAGGTGGATCATCCTGGGGGGAAGGTCTTCGCCATATATCGAATAGGTGGTCTGTCATGTCACGCGCTCAACTTGCACTCAACGTCGACGACCTGCAGGAAGCGGTCACGTTCTACTCGAAGCTGTTCGGCACCGAGCCGGCCAAGCTGAAGCCGGGATACGCGAACTTCGCGATCGCCGAGCCGCCGCTCAAGCTGGTGCTCCTCGAGAACCCGGGCAAGGGCGGCACGATCAACCACCTCGGTGTGGAGGTCGAATCGTCGGAGAAGGTGCACGCGGAGATCGCACGTCTCACCGACGAGGGGCTGTTCACTGACGAGGAGATCGGCACGACCTGTTGCTTCGCCACCCAGGACAAGGTGTGGGTGACCGGGCCGGCCGGGGAGAAGTGGGAGATCTACACGGTCCTGGCGGACTCGGAGACGTTCGGTCAGGGACCGGTGGAAGAGTCCTGCTGCTGAAGGAGACCAGAGACGATCCGCTGCGGGCGGTTGCTGCGAACTCCTCTCGGTGTTCGGCGCAGCAAACGCCCGCAGCGGATCGTCAGGTCCCGGTGGTCAGTTCGGCGATCAGCGCCTCGACGCGCACTCGAATCTCGTCGCGGATCGGCCGGACGGCGTCGACGCCCTGGCCGGCCGGGTCGTCGAGGGTCCAGTCGCGGTAGGACTTTCCGGGGAACACCGGGCAGGTGTCGCCACAGCCCATCGTGATCACCACATCCGAGGCCTGCACGGCGTCGGCGGTGAGGATCTTCGGGGACTGGGTGGAGATGTCGATACCGATCTCGGCCATCGCTTCCACCGCGGCCGGGTTGACCTGGTCTGCCGGGGCGCTGCCTGCGGAGCGGACCTCGATCCGGTCACCGGCCAGTGCGGTGAGGAATCCGGCGGCCATCTGGGAGCGGCCGGCGTTGTGGACGCAGACGAACAGGACCGACGGCGTGGTGTTCGGGGATGCGGTGGTCATCGAGAACCTTTCGGAAGCAAGGGAAGTCGGTCGTGCGATTACGAGGGAAGCTGCGTGGGCGCCGGGGTGCGGGTGAAGCGTTTGCGGAGCGCGAGGGAGACGTAGACGAGGCCGACCAGGATCGGCACTTCGATCAGCGGGCCGACCACACCGGCGAGGGCTTGCCCGGAGGTGGCGCCGTAGGTGGCGATGGCGACCGCGATGGCGAGCTCGAAGTTGTTGCCCGCGGCGGTGAACGCGAGGGTGGTGGTGCGTTCGTAGCCGAGGCCCATTGCGGCGCCGAGGGCGTAGCCGCCGCCCCACATGAGCGCGAAGTATGCCAGCAGCGGGATCGCGATCCGGACCACATCGAGGGGTTGCGAGGTGATCTGCTCGCCCTGCAACGCGAAGAGGATCACGATGGTGAACAGCAGCCCGTAGAGCGCCCACGGCCCGATCTTCGGCAGGAACCGCTCCTCGTACCACTCGCGGCCCTTGGCCTTCTCTCCGTAGTGGCGGGTGAGGAATCCGGCGAGCAGGGGGATGCCGAGGAAGATCAGCACCGATTTCGCGATCTGCCACGGGGAGGTGTCGATGGTGGTCTGCTCGAGCCCGAGCCAGCCGGGCAGGACCGAGAGGTAGAACCAGCCGAGCACGGCGAACATGATCACCTGGAACACGGAGTTGATCGCGACCAGCACGGCGGCGGCCTCGCGGTCGCCGCAGGCGAGGTCGTTCCAGATGATGACCATCGCGATGCAGCGGGCGAGGCCGACGATGATCAGCCCGGTCCGGTACTCGGGCAGGTCGGGTAGGAAGATCCACGCGAGGGCGAACATCAGCGCCGGCCCGAGCACCCAGTTCAGCAGCAGGGAGCCGAGCAGCAGACGCCGGTCGCCGGTGACGGTGTCGAGTCGGTCGTAGCGCACCTTCGCCAGCACCGGATACATCATGATCAGAAGGCCGAGCGCGATCGGCAGGGAGATGCCGTCGAGTTCCACCGATGACAGGGTGTCGCCGAGGCCGGGAATCATCCGGCCCAGCAGCAGCCCGGCGGCCATCGCGACGCCGATCCACACGGCGAGGAACCGGTCCAGGGTCGAGAGCTTGCCGACGACAGCGGGAGGGGTGGTCGTCTCGGTCACCGGACCGCCTCCGCGGCCACGACGGCATCGGTCGACACGCAGGCCGAGCTTTCGACGACGCCGGATTCGGACGACAGGATCGC
This sequence comes from Prescottella sp. R16, assembly GCF_030656875.1. Classification (NCBI taxonomy): domain Bacteria; kingdom Bacillati; phylum Actinomycetota; class Actinomycetes; order Mycobacteriales; family Nocardiaceae; genus Rhodococcus; species Prescottella sp. R16. The sequence goes on along the minus strand of NZ_CP130943.1, from coordinate 2,623,746 downwards.
CGACAGCTGCGCGAGCGCGGACGGGATCACCCGGTAGTACACCCAGGTGCCACGCCGCTCGCAGTCGAGCAGGCCGGCCTCACGCAACACCTTGAGGTGGTGCGAGATCGTCGGCTGCGACAGCGTGAACGCCGGTGAGATGTCGCAGACGCACGCCTCACCGCCCTCGTGACCGGCGATCCGGCTCAGCATCCGCAGCCGGACGGGATCGCCGAGAGCCTTGAACATCCGGGCAAGATCACCCGCCCGGTCCTCGTTCAACGACTTCTGGGTCAACGGTGCACAACACGGCTCGTCACCTCGGCCATACTGTATCGACATACGTCGATATTGACATCGATCGAATCAGGACGCGAATCGGTCCTGCGGCCGGGACAGTGACTGCAGGCGTAACGGCGGCCGCTGACCTGCCGATTGATGTGCCGCAGGGTGAACCAGGTCGGTGTCTGCCGTCCGGGTTCGGTAGTCGGGTTTTCGTGAGGTGGGGCATGGTCCGTGTGGGACGCGGTTCGCGGGCAGGTCGTGGACGGGTCACCGCTGTTCTGGCTGCGGCGGTTCTGGTCGCCGCCGTCGTGGTCGGCGGGATCTGGTTCCTCGCGGACCGGGATGCGCCGACGTCGGTCGCGACGAGCAGAGCGGAAGACGACGACAACCAGGGTTCCGGTGCTGATGCCGTATTCATCCGCACCCTCGACGACAAGGGCATCGACTACGGCACCGTGGGTGACGCGATCTGGTCGGCCGGCACGGTCTGCGACTCGGTCCACTCCGATCCGGCGGCCGAACTCCGGACGATCACCGACGTCTTCGCGACGACCGCAGGCCTGACCCGCCCGGAAGCGCAGGATTTCGTCGGCGCCGCCGTGGCCGCCTACTGCCCGCAGTACACCGACTACGTCCCCCGATAGATGTAGTTCACCCATGATCGGACGGTATGCGCGACAGGCAGAGTCGGTAGAGGACGTCATGTAGCCGGGTCGAGCGAAGGATCGAAAGCGTCGGCCACCGGTGTACACCGCTGCGGCAACTCGCCCCGGTCCTGTGCCCGCCACGTCACCTGAAGAGCGGGATGTTTCCTGGCGCACCGCGCCGTCACAGCTCCTGTTCGGGTCCCGTGTCGGCGTCCGACTCGACTGCATGCGGGCCACCGGTGGGCGACGCGTCGGCTGCAGGGGACGTCAATGTGCGTGGATGGGCGGCCGCAGCCAGCGCGGACAGCAACGCGTCGTGCCCGCCCGTCGCACGAGACGACCGCTGTTCTGGACGGATGGCCTGGGGGTCAGCGACATGTCTGCGGATGAGTGCAGACAGACGGCCCGCAGGGACGACCAGTCCGTCGACCAGCCGGCGTCGATCGACCATCGACACCAACTCGTACAGCGCCCGGGCCGCATCGCCGCGGGCACCCCGGCGCGGGGTGTCGAGCCGCCAACCGGGAAGCTGACCGCGGTGCTCGTGTGCGATCACCAACAGCGTGCACAGATCGGTGACATCCTTCGCCGCAAGACGACTACGCCAGCTCAGGGCTTTGAGCACCACCGCCTGCTCGACGTCGGGGATCGGCACCTCGAACGCCACCGCCTCTCCGGTAGTCAGCTGCGCCCGCACCCGCACCTCGACGGGATCACTTGCCAGGGCGAGATTCAGCCCAGGGATGGCATCGAACCCGCGACCGGCGTACTCGACTCGCTCGAGCCGGCGCCCGCTGGTGCCGGGTACCAGCAGATCCACGGCCAGCGGCGTCTCACCACCCGACGGGGCTTCGTAGTGATTACCCGTCACCCTCCGATACCCACGCTCGACAAGGGCCACATGCAGCCCCGCATCGGCAGCGACGACCGTCTCCATCCCCGCATCGGCGTCGGCGGTCACCCGCGCCACAGTCTCCGACGTCGGATACACCTTGCCGAGCAGATGCACCATGTGCCCACCGATCACCCGATAGTTGCTGCCCCGTGCCGCAGCCGCGAGATCGGCCAGGGCGCGCAAACCCCGATCGGCAGCATTCGACGCCGCAACGACCTCGATCTCGATCTCGGTCACAGTGCCTCCTCACGGATCGCGGTGAGTAGACGTTCGGCGGCCTCGTGGGCGTCGGCACCGGCACTGCGGCGCACATCGTGCGCGGTGATCACCGGATCTGCCAGCAACACTGGCTTACCCGCTGCGGCAGCGGTGCGCCACAGGGTCGGATCGGCCGGCACCCGGATCGCCAGGGTGTGTTCTTCCGCGGTGGCCGGAGCGAACCCGGCCGCAGTCAGATCGACGAACTCGGGAACGTAGAGCACCGCGCGCGCCGGTAACCGCCACGGCGCGTACACGTCCGCGGCTGCATCCCCACTCAACAGCACCTCCACACCCTGGTCGCGGCAGAACTCGACCGCGGCGGTCGCCTGCGCGATCACCTCGTCCACGCCGTACCAGTATGTGGTGGCGCCACCGGCGCCCGGATAGTCGGCCAGATGCTCCGACAACAGGTCCTCGCGGCTGGACGCGGTCCATCCGCCAGTGGTCCGGCGGGCATGCCGGGACTGCCGCAATGCCAGTGACACCGCCTGCTGGGACACCCCCAGCAGCACCGCCAACTCCCGCTGTGTCATCGGGTCACGGGTGAACAGCAGTAGTCGTTCCAGCGCCCACCGCACCCACGGCCGCCGTCCCCGCGCGGCCGTGGGTGCGGGAACAGGCCGCGGCGCACCGCCCTCGACGCGGTACCGCGCACCGTCCACCACGACCAGGTCCTCGTCTGTGCCGATCACATCCACTTCCCCCTCGGAGGAGAGCCGCCGCAGATGCGGTGTGGCATGGGGCGTGACCACGAGTAACCGTCGAGCCTCGGCTGTCGCAGTGCGCAGGCCGACCAGGTCGGACGGTGTCGGCGGCCGCCGGTGCACCGTCACCGCCGCGGACACTCCCCGTCCATCAGGCAAGACCAACTCCATGGTGTCCAGTGAGCCCGACACCATGCGGATGTCGGCCCGGCGCAGCACCTCGAGCGCATCCGAGAAGATCCGCGATTCCTCCCCCATGGGCACCCCCTCTCCAGCAAATACAAGAATAAGTAGATAATACTACTTTAGCTTGTATTCAAGGGTTGGAGGCCGACACGCGGCGCGGGAAGAGCCGACGGAAGGTCAGCACAGTACGTTCGTCACCGTTGACGTCACCGAGCTGGGGATCACCGCTTACCGCCATCGGCCATGACGTTGGGGATGCCTCCAGCGTCGACAACAAAAAAGATGTCGACCAGCAGATCTCCGCGCAGTACCTGATCCTCCAGCAAGCCGACCAGAACCACTGACCCACAACAGGACACGCCGACTACCGCAGGGCAGAGACGCCGGTGGCCCCGCATCCACGCAGAGCCACCCGTGTCTCTGTCCCAGGCGCCTCAGGATAGGAAAAGCCGCACAACGGCTAACGGGAGAACACTTCCATCTGATCGAGGAGTCCCGATGGTCCTGCCGATTCCCCACGGACGACGTGCCGGTGTCGTTCTCGCGCTGGTCGGTGCCGCGGTGGTGCTCGGCGCGCCGACCGCCGGTGCCGATCCCGCCGGCCCGTCGATTCCCCGCGGCGGCCTCGCGGCTGTCCACGACGTGCTCGGCCTGCAGGACCCCGGCTTCTGGAACCCCGACGTTCGCGGAACCCGTGTCTCCTGTCTCCGGTCCGGCCCGGGGAAACGGTGTACTGCGTGAGCGGCTACGAATCGCCGCCCGGGTGCGCCACACTCGACTGGCACTGGTCCTCACCGCAGCGTGACCTCGTGTTCGTCGACGTTCCCATGATCGGACGGCCGCCGGTGCGCGTGTGGACGGACATCCTCCCCCGCTTGAACGAGGGATCCCTGGGGCAGCTGCTGCAACGCTTCTTCACTCGCTGACACCGGAGCGACAGACACTGGTGTCAGCCTGATCGCAGGGGGCGCGGACGATGCGGGTAGCGGTGCGATGCACGCCTTTCGTGATCCTTGTCGCCACGATCGTTGCGGTTGCCTATTTCAGTCAAGAACCTCCGGCCAGGCCGACGCCTGCCGACATCGCCCGGCGCTCCCCGCTGCCGAGTTGCGGTGACGCAGCGCTCCGCCCCGGGGCCGAGCTGCAGGAGCCACTCACCCCATCGGTGATCGACTGCCTGTCGGCCGGTCGTGAACGTAACGGCGGCGAGTTCGCTCTCACCCTATACACGACCGAGGGCGACCCCATCGTGTACTACCTGCGGGTGATGGCCGGCACGAACGACGTCGACGTGCTGGTCGACTCGTCGCAGGACCGGTTCGGTGGCGGACCCGGCCGGCGCAGAGCCTCCTGCACGATCGTCGAACTCTCTGCCGACCTGCTCCGCGACTGCATAGCCGACTCCTGAGTCCCGGCCCACCCTGAATCAGCGCTTCTCCCACCTCTTCTGTGGACCGCGGTACTGATGCAGAGCAGGGCGGCCGACGCCGAGGATCTCGGCGATTTTGATGGGTGCGGCACACCGAACCTGGCCGGCAACCAGTCCGCACGCACGATCGGGGCGATGAATTCGGATGCGCCCGGCGGTCGATACCTCTAAGGCCGTCGTAGGGGCGGCGGCTACCGACAAGAGCCGGGGTTACGGATGGTCGCCGGCGGTGAGGAGTGGGCATGAGCAAGGTGATGTGGGGTTTCACATGTTCGATCGACGGGTTCATCGCGGGGGTCGGTCATGACATGAGTTGGATGTCCGCGGCCGAACCGCTCGCTGAGGGCACTATCGAGAAGATGGCGGGGCAAGTCGCGGTGATCATCTCCGGTAGGTCCGGCTACGACGCCGCAAAAGCGCAGCACGGTCAGCGAGACGAGACCACGTCGCAAGCCTATGGCGGCGCATGGTCGGGAGCCGAGTTCATCCTGACCCACCGGCCGGAGGAAATTGCCGACGACCCAACCATTGTCGCGATGAACTGCGATGTCGAGGAGGCCATCGACCGTGCGAAGAAGATCGCCGGAAACAGGGATGTGCAGATCATCAGCGCCGACATCGCTCGCCAGGCCCTGGAACGCGATCTGATCGACGAACTTCAGGTCTTCGTCGCGCCCGTCTTCCTGGGCGACGGCACCCGGATCTTCGATGTGTCCGGCGGCCGCAGGGTCGAGTGGGAACTGGTGGAGATCTTCGAGGACAGCCCGCGCAGCTTCGGGCGCGTATATCGCCCCAAAGGGATCCATTGACATCCCGCGTGGCGGTGAGCATGCCGTCGGGGATCTGGTCGGCCGTCTCGATCTGAGTCAGCCGGGGGTCTCCCAGTACCTCCAGGCGCTGCGCGAGGCCGGCCTGGTGACCTCGCGGAAATACGGCAAACGGCGGGTGTACTCATTGCGGCCCGCCCCCTTGCTCGGAATCGGCCGATGGCTGGAGCCTTACCGGCACGTGTGGTCGCAGCACCTGGACGCCCTGGATGTAGTTCCCAGGCATTGGACATGCCCCGGGGTCGATTGGACGAGCAGGTTGGCAAGTGGTGGCTGCGCCCCTGTGGCTGCTGCGCGTCCGGGGTAGGAGGCCACCGGCCGCGACCACGGGCCGTGGGGGATCCCGAGTCGTCTCGGTCGGTCTTTTAGCCTGCCTGCTATGACAATTCGAGACCACAACGATACGTACGAGGCTGTCGTGTCCATCGCGGACGAGTCCTTGTCGGCGATGCAGGCGATTCTGTCCGGCATGACCAGCGAGCAGGCCAATCGCGCCCCGGCGTTGCCCGGTGCCAACAGTCCGTATGCGATCGGTGCTCACTGCGTGGGCATGGCCGACTACTGGGGCGGCTCGTTGATCGCGGGCTTGCGCATCCCTCGGGACCGTGACAGCGAGTTTCGTGCTCAGGGGGATCCGCAGCAGTTGTGCGTCGAACTCGGCCGGATCCGCCGACTGATTCCCGGGCATGCAGCAATCGCCCTGACCGAAGGGGTGCGTGACCGGACCACCGTCGGCACGACCCGCAACGCCACCGATCGAGAAGCCAGCGCCACCTGGATGCTGTTGCACATCGTGCGCGAGCTGTCACAGCATCTCGGGCAACTCGAGATCACGCGCGACATCCTGGCCTCTGCCGACCGTTGAACCACGATGACGCCGGCGCCGTCCGGAACTCCGGTTAGCATCGGCGCCATGGAATCCGGTGCCGCCGATGCTGCAGAGTTCGTGCGCAGAATCGATCTCCTGGACGGTCTCACGTGCACGCTCGTGGCACGGCAGTTCGGTGTCTGGGAGGTGATGGTCGGGGGCGGCCCGGACTGTTTCGTGGTCACGGCGACGTCGGCGGACCGGGTCGCCAACGCGGTGACCGGTGGGCGGTCGGAGGCCGGGACCGTCGATCTCACGGTCGGCGGGCAGGCCGTCGACTATCCTGTGCAGTACGTCCTGACCCGTGACGAGGTTGCGCATGCGCTCGCCGATGTCGCCGCGGGCACGTTCCCTGCCGGGCGTTGGGAGACCTGAGCTGTTCGGCCCGAAAATCGCTGTGCCGGAAGCGGGTGCCCGTGGTGGACTGTGCCGACGACGGACACGGCATCGGGGAAGGTACGGCATGGACAGTGCGGACGTGATCGCAGCCAATCGGGCGAACTGGAACGATCGGGCGGACGTACACGTTCGGTCGGCGATGTACGACGTCGACGGATTTCTCGCCGAGCCCGCCACGATTTCGCAGGTCGTCCTCAACGATCTGGCGGTGCTCGAACCGCATCTGCCAGCGGCCGGGATCCGGGGCCGGAGTCTTCTGCACCTGCAGTGTCACATCGGCGTCGACACGATCTCGTGGGCTCGTCTCGGTGCGGTGGACGTCCACGGGCTGGACCTGTCCCCGAACTCGCTGGCCCATGCTGCTCGCATCGCCGCGGCCGACGGCCGTGACATCGTCTGGGTGGAAGCGGATGCCCGGTTCGCGTCGGCGCACATCGACCGCCGTTTCGATGTCGTCGTCACGAGTGTCGGCACGATCGTGTGGCTGCCGGACCTCACGGCGTGGGCGCAGTCGATCCACGATCTCCTCGAACCGGGAGGCGTGTTCGTGATCCGTGACGACCACCCGATCCTCGGGGCGATGGACCATCGGCCGTGGGCGATCAGCGACGACTACCTCGGGGGTGGCGGTCACCGCACCTACGACGATTCGGGCACCTACACCGAGGATTCGGCCGGGCAGATCACCCATGTCACCAACTACGAGTGGCGGCACGATCTCGGGGAGGTCGCAGGCGCGTTGCGTGGAGCCGGTCTGACGATCGAGGCACTTCACGAACTGCCGTACATGGACTGGCCGGCATTCGACGACCTCGTGCCGTGCCCGCGAGGATGGGAGCTCCGGTCCGGGCTGCCGCGCATACCGCTCTCGTTCGCGATGGTGGTGCGGAAATGATGTTCGACGCGGCATCCCCGTCCGATTTTCTGGCCGGCGACGAGTTCGTCGATATCGAGGATCGGAATGTCCGGTCGCTGGCCCGATCGTTGCGGCAGCGGTCGGACGGTGAAATCGATTTCGCGCGTGCCGCGTTCGAATGGGTGCGCGACGAGGTGGGGCATTCGTACGATGTCGGGGATCCGCGGGTGACGTTGACCGCCGGTGAGGTGCTCGAGCATCGGGTGGGCCTGTGCTACGCGAAGTCTCATCTGCTGGCGGCGCTGTTGCGGGTCGGGGGAGTGCCGACCGGACTGTGCTATCAGCGGCTCGCGCACGGCGACGGTCACGTCCTGCACGGACTGGTCGCCGTCCATCTGGACGGCGGTTGGCATCGGCAGGATCCCCGAGGTAACAAGCCCGGCATCGACGCCCGGTTCACGCTCGGCGCGGAACGGCTGGCGTGGCCGGTCGATCCTGCGCTCGGCGAGGTCGACTATCCGACGTTGTTCACGTCTCCGGCAGCCTGTGTCGTCGACGCTCTCCGCGGCGTCACCGATGTTCTGTCGATCTACGATGTCGGACTTCCCGCGGGTCTGCCGGTGCGTCCGTGAGTGCTGTGCCCCAACAATTTTCGTGACCGCTCTGCTGTGCGCGAACATCGACGACGATAGTTGGCGACCCCACCGGGCGTCGGTAAACTTCATGATCACAAACGTTTGATCAACAGCCTCACAAGGGCGCCCCGAAGAGAGCATCGTCATCATGTCCGTCGTCGCCGACCGTCCCACCTCGGAACCCGATCCCCGCCCCGACGATCCGCGACCGGTGTCGCGGTTGCTCGACTGGCTACGCCGTTCCGGCAGCGATACGTCGATCGCGCTGGGTGCGCTGTCGATCGTCACCTTCTGGACGTTCGGGATCGGCATCGTGCTCGGTGTGGCCGCGATCGGCGTGGGCATCGTGGCGTCCCGCTCGGAGGCCGCCGTGGACGACGAACGGTCGTCACTCGAGGCGCTGTTCGGTATCCTCGCCGGAACTTTCGGCGTCATCGCCGGTCTCGTCTTCCTCCTGATCGCCGGACCGCACTGGTGACGATCCGCTGATCGTCACCGAACGACACGAAATCGTCACTCGCACCGAACCGTGCACCGGTCGTATCGTGAGAGCAATGACGACCATCGACGCACCCGGCATGTGAGACGTCCTCGACGTCCTGTCGTGTTTCATGCTCATGGACTTGCCGTTCCGAGCCGATGCGGCGTCCGGCAGCACGGACGCCGGCCCGCCCCTGCCCGTTCTGCACGATCCGCCGGACGGGCATTCGGCCCCGGCCCCGCTCACACCGGGACAGTGGGGGCAGTGGCTCGCCCAGCAGCTCGATCCGGCGGTCCCGCAGTCGGAGGCACTGTACGCCGACATTCGTGACGCCGCGGGTTCCTTCGACCCGGGCAGGCTCTCGGACGCCGTGTCACAGGCGGCCACGGAACTCGGGTCCGGTCTGATTCGTCTGGTACACACCGATTCTCGCCCGCAGCAGATCCTGGACCCGCGGCTCGACACCGGCACCCGGATCGTCGACCTGCGCGACGACCCCGATCCGGAAACCGCGGCCCTGGCCTGGATGCGGTGCGACGTCGCGGCACCGCTCGACCCGGTCCGGGACCGGCTGGCCGTCTCGGTGCTGCTGCGTCTCGCCGACGACCACTGGTACTGGTACAGCCGCATCCACCACATCGCGCTCGACGGCGTCGGCGCCGCCTCCCTGCTCTACCGCACCGCCGACCTGTACAACGCCGCCACCGAGGGTCGGGAACCGCCGCCGAACCGGGCCGCCGACCTCGACGTCGTCCGGGCCGCCGAGACGGACTATCTCGCGTCGGCCCGCCACGACACCGACCGCGACTACTGGCTGGAGCGGACGTCGGGGATGCCGCAGCACTGCAGCCTCGCCGGCCGGTCCGCGCCTGCCCGGCCGCTCGGACGCGACGTCGGCGGCGAACTCGACCCGGACACCGCGACGGCCCTCGCCGCCGCCCAGGACCGGTACGGGGTGAGCATCGCGGTGCTGATCGCGTCGGCCGTCGCCGCCTACACGGCGCGGCACACCGGCACCGACGACGTCGTGGTGAGCATGCCGGTGTCGTCCCGCACCACCGCGGTGCTGCGCCGCTCGGGCGGCACCCTCGCCAACGTCGTGCCGCTGCGGGTCACGATCGGTGCCGCCGCCACCGTCGGCGACCTGATCGCGGAGGTGGGCCGGACGCTGTCCGGGGCGCTGCGGCACCAGCGGTTCCGGCACGAGGAACTGCTCCGGGAACGCGGCGGGGGTCCTGGCGGGGATCGCAGTGCCGGCCGCGGATTCACCGGGCCACTGCTCAACCTCATGCTGTTCCCGGCCGAGCTGCGCTTCGGCGACGCCGGATCAACGCTGCACGTGCTGTCGTCCGGCCCCGTCGAGGATCTGCTCGTCAACGTCTACCGGTACGGCCCGACGGCCCCGATCCGGCTGGACTTCAAGGCGAACCCGCAGCTCTACGACGAGCCGTCCCTGCACACCCACTACGCGCGGTTCACCCGACTGCTCCGCGAACTTCTCACCGCCGATCCCACCGCCCCGGTGGGAGATCTGCCGCTCACCGCGCACCCCACACCGGTCGCGTCGTGGCCGGACACCGGCGTCCGGCCACCGGAACGGACGCTGCCGGAACTCGTCGCGGACCGGGCCACCGACGACCCGGACCGGGTCGCGGTCGTCGCGGGCGACGAGTCGATCACCTACCGGACCCTCGTGGCCCGCGCGAACCGCCTCGCCCGCTGCCTCGTCGGCCGCGGCGTCGGCCCCGAGACGCCGGTCGCGGTGCTCGTCGACCGCGGAATCGGCCAGATCGTGGCGCTCCTCGGCGTCCTCACCGCGGGCGGCCACTACGTTCCGGTCGACACGGACACCCCCGCGGACCGCCGCGACCACATCCTGGCCGACGCGCACCCCCGATGCGTCGTCACCGCTGCGGACGTCGCCGATGTCGACGCCGTCGCAGCCGGAAACGACTCGGCCCTGCCGTCCGGCCCGGTCACCGACACCGAACGCGGCGGCCCGCTGCGCCCCGACCGTCTCGCGTACGCGATCTACACATCCGGGTCGACGGGCCGGCCGAAGGGGGTGCAGGTGACGCATCGCAGCGTCACCGCGCTCGTCGCCCGCGCCGCGGCCGCGTTCGACATTCCCGGCGGCGAGGTGTGGACGCTGTTCCACTCGTTCGCGTTCGACTTCTCGGTGTGGGAGATCTGGGGTGCGCTCACCTCCGGCGGCACCCTCGTCGTCGTCGACCGCGACACCGCCCGCACCCCGGACGCGTTCGCCGATCTCCTGGCCCGGGAACACGTCACGGTCGTGGGACAGACGCCGGCGGCGTTCCTCAACCTGGCCGACACCGAACGCGACGGCCGCCCGACGCTCGGGGTGCGCCGGATCTGTGTCGGCGGCGACGACATCGACCAGTCCCGCACGGTGCCGTGGCTGAACCGGCACACCGGTGACGGATCCGCGCTGATCAGTGTGTACGGCATCACGGAGACCACGGTGTTCCTCACCGGCGCGGTCCTCGGCGCCCACACCGCGGCGGCCCCGGGCAACCTCGTCGGCCGTGGGCTGCCCGGGGTGCGCCTGCATCTGCTCGACCGCCGGCTGCGGCCCGTCCCGGCCGGGGTGGTGGGGGAGATCTATGCGGGCGGTGATCAGGTGGCCCGCGGCTACGGCGGCCGCCCCGGCCGCACCGCCGAGAGGTTCGTCGCGGACCCCTTCGCGGCCGACGGCGCCCGCCTGTACCGGACCGGTGACCTGGCCCGCGCCGACACCGACGGCACACTGACGTTCCTGGGGCGCAGCGACTTCCAGGTTCAGGTGCGTGGCTTCCGCGTCGAACCCGGGGAGATCGAGGCGGCACTGGCGTCCCGCCCCGGTGTCGCGCGCGCCGTCGTGGTGCCGCACCGGGACACCGCCGACCCGGTGCGGCTCGTCGCGTACGTCGTCCCCGAACCGGGGGCGGTCCTCGATCCGCGGGCGGTGCGCGGCGCCGTCGGCGGGCTGCTGCCGTCGTACATGGTCCCGGCCGCCGTCGTCGTCCTCGACCGGCTGCCGCTGACCGCCAACGGCAAGGTCGATCGCCGCGCGCTGCCGGCGCCCGATCCCGGGGCGGCGGCCGGACGCCCACCGTCCGGCCGCGTCGAGGAGACCGTCGCCGGCCTGTTCGCGCAGCTCCTCGGGGTCGACGCGGTGTCCGCCGACGAGTCGTTCTTCGCGCTCGGCGGCGACTCGATCATGGCGATCCAGTTGGTGTCCCGCGCTCGCGAGGCCGGGGTGGTGTTCACCCCGCACGACGTGTTCGACCGGCTCACCGTGGCCGGTCTCGCCGCGGTCGCCACCGCTGCGAGGGAGCCGCCCGCGCTACCGGAACTGCCCGGCGGTGGCCTCGGCGAGGTCGCAGCCCTCCCGATCGTGCGGTGGCTGGCCGGGCAGGGTCAGGGGTGGCGCCGGCTGGCGCAGTCGGTGTGCGTGTCGGTGCCGGCCGACCTCACCGCGGCCGACCTGGAGACGGCGGTGCAGACCGTCCTCGATCACCACGACATGCTCCGGGCCCGATTCCGCTGCGACACCGCCACATTCGAGGTGCCGTCACCGGGCGTGGTCGCGGCCGGCGACGTCGTGTGCAGGCTCGACACGACGGACCTCGAGGCCGCCCGCGCTGCCACCGCCGACCGCCTCGACCCCGAGGCCGGTCGCATGGTGGCGGTCACCTGGTGTCCGGGCGACCCCGGACGGCTGCTGATCGTGATCCATCATCTGGTCGTCGACGGGGTGTCGTGGCGCATCCTGCTCCCGGATCTCGCGTCCGCGTGGCGGCAGGCCCGGGCCGGTACCGCCCCGGTCCTGCCGCCGGTAGGGACGTCGATGCGGACGTGGTCGCACGCCCTCGCCGCCGCACCACGCGACGACGCCACCTTCTGGCGGACGGTCCTCACCGCACCCACCCGGCCGCTCGCGCCGCGGCGCCTCGACCCAGCCCGCGACACCGCCGCCACCGCGGCCACCGTCACGGTCGACCTGCCGCACGACGTGACCGCCGCGATGTCCACCGCCGTCCCCGACAGCGTCCACGGCCGCGTCGACGACGCCGTCGTCACCGCCCTGGTACTCGCGCTCGTGCGGTGGCGGCACCCCGACCGGCCGTCGTGCACGATCCTGCTCGAGGGGCACGGCCGTGAGGAGCAGGTGGTGCCGGGTGCCGACCTGTCCCGCACCGTCGGCTGGTTCACCACTACCCATCCCGTCCACGTGGACCTGACCGGGCCGGCCCCGGCCGACCCGATCGCCGCGCTGCAGCGCGTCAAGGAGCAGCTGCGGGCCGCCCCCGACCACGGCATCGGCTACGGGCTGCTGCGGCATCTCGGCGCCGACGACCCGTGCGCGGGCCTGCCGGACCCGCAGGTCAGCGTCAACTATCTGGGCCGGATGGCGGTGGAACACGGGGGCGGGGCCGGCGACTGGCAGCCCGTCGACGACCTCGGCGACCTCGGTGAGATCGTCGGCCCCGCCATGCCCCTGTCCGCGGTCCTCGACGTCAACCTCCTCACCGTCGACCCCGTCGACCCCGTCGACCACGCTGCCGGGCCGACGCTGAGAATGGCCGTCACCTACCCGACCCGCATCCTGGACGCCGGTGACGTCGACGACCTCGCCGCGCACTGGCAGTCCGTGTGCGGGGAGCTGGCCGCCGCGGCCGCCGCGCCCGGCGCGGGCGGGCTCACCCCGTCGGACGTGCCTCTCGTCCGGCTCGACCAGAAGGCCCTCGACGACCTGTCCGATGCCTACCCGTCCCTCGCCGACGTGTGGCCGCCCACCCCGTTGCAGGCCGGACTGCTCTTCCAGACCGAACTCGCCGCCGCCGGCGACGACACCGACCCCTACCTGGTGCAGACGTTCCTCGAGCTGCGCGGCCCCGTCGACGCCGACCGGATGCGGCGCGCCGTCCAGGGACTCGTCGACCACCACGACATCCTGCGGGCCGCCTTCGCCGTGGACGCGAACGGTGAACCACTGCAACCGATCTCGCGGGACGTCACCGTGCCGTGGACGGTGGCCGACCTACCCGATCCGCGGGACGTCGACCGACTCCTCGCGCAGGACCGGGCCCGCGGCTTCGACATGACACGTCCACCGCTGGTGCGGGGCCTGCTCGTACGCACCGGCGACGACCGGCACCGGCTCGTGCTCACCTACCACCACATCCTGCTCGACGGCTGGTCGGTGCCGCTGCTGGTGCGCGAACTCCTCGCCCGGTACGCGGCCGGTTCCCGAGTCACCGACACCGCTCACCGCCTTCCGGACTCCCCGTCGTTCGCCCGCTACCTGTCCTGGCTGGCCGGAGTGGACCGGGAAGCGTCGCTCGCGCACTGGCGTGACGCGCTCGCCGGCGTCGACGGCCCGACGCTCCTCGGACCGGTGGAACGTGGCCGGCAGCTGCCCACCACGGCCCGCCCCGAACATCTGCGGCTCACCGAGGTCGACACCGCCCGGCTCGACGCCGTCGCCCACGCGCGGGGTGTCACGCTCGCCGAGATCGTGCGGGTGGCGTGGGCGATCGTGCTGGGCGCGTGGACCGGCCGTGACGACGTGGTGTTCGGGGCGATCGTGTCCGGACGCCCCCCACAGGTCGACGGCATCGAATCGATGATCGGCCTGTTCATCAACACGGTCCCGGTCCGGGTCACGCTGCATCCGGCGGAAACGTTGGGGGAGTTGCTGGACCGCTGCCACACCGATCATGCGGCCCTCCTCGACGACGAGCACGTCGGGCTCGCCGACATCGAACACGCCACCGGCGCCGCCACCCTGTTCGACACCGTCACCGTGTTCGAGTCCTATCCGGTGGACCGGGGCGGCCTCACCGCCGACACCGACATCGCGGGCCTGCGGGTCACCGACGTCACGGTGCGCGACGCCACGCACTACCCGTTCGCGCTCGGCGCCACCGTGGCCGGGGGACTCGACATCCGCATCGACTACGCGCCCGCCCTGTTCGACGCGCGGGACGTCGACGCCGTCGCCGAGCGGCTCGAACGGGTGCTGCTGGCGATCGCCGACCACCCGGACCGGACTCTCGCGAGCCTGCGCCTGCTGTCCGACGCCGAGTACGCGCGCCTGGCCCCGGTCCACGGCCGGCCCGGCCGGGCACCCCGTACCCTGCCCGACATTCTCGCCGCGGCCGCCCGGATCGACCCGGACGCGCCCGCCCTGTCGTGCGGGGACCGGACCGTCACCTACCGTGACCTCGACGAGCGCTCCGACCGGGCGGCGCGGCTGCTCGTCGCCGACGGGCTCGGCCCCGAGGCCGTCGTCGCCCTCGCGACGACCCGGTCGATCGAGTTCGTCGAAGCGGTGTGGGCGGTCGCCAAGACCGGGGCCGCGTTCGTCCCCGTCGACCCGACGTATCCGGCGGCCCGCATCGAGCACATGCTCGGCGACTCCGGGGCCCGGATCGGGCTGACGGTGTCCCGCTGGCGGGACCGGCTGCCGTCCGGTATCTCCTGGCGTTGCATCGACACCGACGGGTGGCGCGACACGGCAGCACGGTATCCGGCCGGCCCGGTCACCGACGCCGACCGCACCGCGCCGCTGCGCATCGACAACCCCGCCTATCTGATCTACACGTCGGGGTCGACCGGCGTGCCGAAGGGGGTCGTCCTCACCCACCGTGGACTGGCGAACCTCGTTGCCGCCGAACGCGAGAGCCTCGCCGTCACCGCCGAGTCCCGGGTGTCCCAGTTCGCGTCCCCCAGTTTCGACGCGTCGGTGTTCGAGCAGCTCATGGCGTTCGGGTCCGGTGCGCACCTGGTGGTCGCGCCCCCGGACGTGATCGCGGGCGACGCCCTCGCCGACGTGATCGCCGACCGGGACGAGACGCACGCGTTCTTCACCCCCGGCGTCGTCGGCACCCTGAGCCCGGACGGCCTCGACACCCTGCAGTCGCTGACGGTGGCGGGGGAGGTGTGCCCACCGGAGACCGTGCAGGCGTGGGCGTCGGGACGACGCATGTTCAACGCGTACGGTCCCACCGAGTCGACGATCATGTCGAACCTCGCCGGCCCCCTCGCCCCGGGGGAACCGGTGACGATCGGCGGCCCGACCCTCGGCTTCGTGGAACTGGTACTCGACGCGCGACTGCAGCCGGTGCCGATCGGCACCCCCGGCGAGCTGTATCTCGGCGGACCGGCCATCGCCCGCGGCTACCACGACCGTCCGGGGCTGACCGCGCAACGGTTCGTCGCCAGCCCGTTCGTCGCAGCCACCGACCGCCCCACCGAGGCCGACGAGGGCACCCTGCCCGGTGATCGGCTGTACCGGACCGGTGACATCGTCCGCTGGCGCAGCGACGTCGCCGGCCGCCTCACCCTCGAATACCTGGGGCGCAGCGACTTCCAGGTGAAGATCCGCGGTATCCGCGTCGAACTCGGCGAGATCGACGCCGTCCTCGCCGACCATCCGGCGGTCGACTTCGCCGCCACCGTCGCGGTCCCCGCCCCGTCCGGGGCGACCGTCCTCGTCTCGTACGTCCGCTCCGGCGACGAACCGGCCGTCTCTTCGTCGGAGCTGATCGACCATGTCGCGCAACGGCTCCCGTCGCACATGGTGCCGACGCTGATCGTCCCCGTCGGGCAGGTGCCGCTCACTCCCGCCGGGAAACTCGACCGCCGGGCCCTCCCGGCCCCCGATTTCCCGTCCGCGGCAGGAGGACACGCCCCGTTCACCCCGGCCGAACAGATCGTCGCCGACGAGGTGCGGACCGTCCTCGGCATCGACCGGGTCGGCCCCGACGACAGCTTCTTCGACCTCGGCGGCAACTCGCTCACCGCGACCAGGCTGGCACGGCGGGTGAGCACCGTCCTGGGCGCCGACCTCGACGTGCGCGCCGTGTTCGACACCCCCACCGTGCGGGGCCTCGCCGCCCGCTCCCGCCGCGGCGCAGCCGCCGGTCGCCGTCCCGCACTGCGCCGCTACGACCGCCCCGAGGTGGTCCCGCCGTCGTCGGCGCAACTGCGGATGTGGTCGATCAACCAGCTCGACACCGCCTCGCCCGCCTACAACATCGTGACGGCGGTGCGGCTGCACGGCAGCCTCGACGAGGCCGCCCTGATCGCGGCGGTCGGTGACGTCGTCGCCCGGCACGCCACCCTGCGCACCCGGTATCCGGCACCCGACGGGGCGCCCGTGCAGGATGTCCTCGACCCGGGCGACGCGCCGGCCACCGAGCTGCGGTCGATCGCCGCCGCCGACCTGGACGCGTACCTGCACGACCTCACGTCGGCCGGATTCGACGTCGCCCGCGAGGTGCCGGTGCGGTCGCGGCTGCTGCGGCTGTCCCGCAGCGACCACGTTCTCGTCGTCGTCGCCCACCACATCACCGCCGACGGTTTCTCGATGCGCACCCTCGCCCGGGACGTGATGCGCGCCTACGAGTCCCGCCGCCGCGGCCGGCCCCCGGACTGGGGGCCGCCCGAACTGGAGTACGCCGACTTCGCGTTGTGGCAGCGGGACCTGCTCGGCGACCCCGACGACCCGGACTCGTTGTACCGTCGGCAACTCGACTACTGGCGTACCACGCTCGCCGGGATCCCCGATGTCGTCGCCCTGCCCACCGATCGGCCGCGGCCGACCCGTCTGTCGCTGCGCGGCGCCACCACCGGTTTCACGCTCGACGCCGAGGTACACACCCGCCTGACCTCGCTCGCCCGCAGCGCCGACGCCACGATGTTCATGCTCGCGCACACCGCGCTGGCCGTGCTGATCGCCCGGCTGTCCGGCAGCGACGACGTCGTGATCGGCACCCCCGTCTCCGGCCGCGGGGAGGCCGGCCTCGACGACATGGTCGGCATGTTCGTCGGCACCCTCGTCCTGCGCACCCCGGTGGACCCGGGTGCCCCGTTCACCGACCTGCTCGCCGCCGTCCGGGACACCGATCTGGCGGCGTTCGCCCACACCGATCTCCCGTTCGAACGGTTGGTCGACGAACTGGCGCCGACACGGTCGACGTCGTACGCGCCGCTGTTCCAGGTGCTCGTCGAGTACCGCACCGACATGAGCGACTATCTGCGGCTGCCGGGCCTCGACGTGCAGCCCCTCGACGAGGATCTCCCGGTCGCCAAGTTCGACCTGCAGCTCAGTGTGTCGGAAAACCGCACGGCGGCGGGCGAACCCGCCGGGGCGACCTTCGACCTCGGCTATGCCACCGACCTGTGGGACGCCGATACCGCCGCCGCGATCGCGGACCGGTTGCGCCGCATCCTCACCGCGGTCGCCGCCGACCCGCACCGGCCCGTCGGCGACCTCGACCTGCTCACCGGCGTCGAGCGGGCCGCCCTCGACACCGGGGTACCGGCGCCCGGCCCGGACACCACGCTCGCGGACCTGTTCGCCGCGTCGGTGGCCGCCCACCCGGACGCGCCGGCCGTCGTCGACGGTACGGACCGCCTCACCTACGCCGAACTCGATGCGCGGGCCCACCGCCTCGCCGGACGTCTCACCGCGCGCGGCGTCGGCCCGGGCAGCGTCGTCGCCCTCGTCCTGCCCCGCCGCGCGGACACGGTCGTCGCGATCGTCGGGGCGGTCCTCGCCGGCGCCGCCTACCTGCCGATCGACGACGCCGCACCACGCGACCGCATCGAGTTCGTTCTCGCCGACGCCCACCCGACCTGCGTGCTCACCGCCACCGACCTCGCCGAACCGGACGGTGACGCGGACACGGCGGCCGGCGCACTCGCCCCGCCGCACCCCGACGACATCGCCTACGTGATCTACACGTCCGGGTCCACGGGCCGACCCAAGGGCGTGCAGGTGCCGCACCGTGCGATCACCGGACTGCTCGCACACGCGCGCACCGGTTTCGGGTTCGGCGCCGACGACGTGTGGGCGGTGTTCCACGCACTCGCGTTCGACGTGTCGGTGTGGGAGGTGTGGGGGCCGCTCACGACCGGCGCCGCGATGGTGCTGGTGCCTCCCGAGACCGCCCGCGCCCCGGACGAACTCGTCACCCTGCTGGCCCGCGAGCAGGTCACCGTCCTCAACCAGACCCCGGCCGCGTTCTACCAGCTCGTCGACCACGGCGCCGGCCGCGGCCTCGCGCTGCGGCACGTCCTCGTCGGCGGAGAGGAACTCGCGCTCGCGGCCGTGCAACGGTGGTACGACGCCGACCCGGACGCCGCCCCGGTCACCGAGATGTACGGGATCACCGAGGCCGCCGTCATCGACACCTGCGCCGACCTGCCCCGCGGCACACTCGCCGACCTGCCGCCGTCCGTGATCGGCACGCCGCTGCCGGGAGTGCACGTCGACGTCCTCGACACCCGACTGCACCCGGTACCGGACGGCGTCGTCGGCGAGCTGTACCTGTCGGGTGCGGCGCTGGCCCGCGACTACCGGGGACGCCCCGGACTGACCGCGTCCCGGTTCGTCGCCGCCCCCGGCGGGCGACGCCGCTACCGCACCGGCGACCTGGGCCGACGCGGGGCACACGGACAGCTGGAATACCTGGGCCGCAGCGACTTCCAGGTGCAGATCCGCGGCTTCCGCGTCGAACTCGGCGAGATCGAATCGGCGCTCCTGCACTGCGCCGGGGTCGACCGCGCCGTCGCCGCGTCCCGCCGCGACTCCGCCGACTCCGCCGGCGGCGACCGACTCATCGGATACGTCGTGGCCGAGCCCGGAACCGAACCCGATCCCGTCGCGATCCGCGACGACCTCGAGAAGATGCTGCCGTCGTACATGGTGCCCGCCGCGATCGTCGTCCTGGACGAGCTGCCGGTCACCGCCAACGGCAAGGTGGACCGGAACGCGCTGCCGGAACCCGACTTCGCGGCGTTCGCGGCACAGGGCCGCGGCCCCGTCGGAGTCGTCGAGCAGCGACTGACCGCACTGTTCTCCGACACCCTCGGAGTCCCCGAGGTGGCCGCGGACACGTCGTTCTTCACCCTCGGCGGCGACTCGATCACCGTCATCACCCTCGTCTCCCGCGCCCGCGCCGCCGGGATCGTGTTCACCCCGCAGGACGTGTTCGAGCACCCCACCGTCGAACGACTCGCCACCGTCGCATCCGTCTCCTCCGACGTCGCCGGGACCACCGACGACGGTGTCGGGGACATCGCACCGACACCGCTGGCGGTGTGGCTCGCCGGATGCCCCGGAACGTGGAACCACTTCGCGCAGTCCGTCGTCGTCACCGTCCCCGCCGGCACCACCGGCAACGTCCTCACCCGCGCCCTGCAGGCGGTCCTCGACCGGCACGACCTGCTGCGGGCGACCCGCACCGGCACACACCTCGCCGTCGGGGAACCCGGCACGGTCGACGCGGCCACCTGTCTGCGCCGCGTCGACTGCACCCGGCCGGACGCCGACGTCACGGGCACGGCGGTGCGGGAGCGGGCGGACGCGGTGGGCCGACTCGACCCCGATGCGGGCGTGATGGTGCAGGCCGCATGGTGCGACGCCGGCCCCGACCGTCCCGGGCGCCTCACCGTCGCGGCCCACCACCTCGTCGTGGACGGCGTGTCCTGGCAGATCCTGCTCGGTGACCTCGTCGCCGCGTGCGAGCAGACGCGATCCGGTGCCGACGTGCACCTGGCGCCGGTGGGCACGTCGATGCGGACGTGGACGCGTGAGCTGCACCGGCTCGCCCACGATCCCGACCGGATCGCCGAACTCGACTACTGGACGGGCGTTCTCGCCCCGATCGGCCGGGACGAGGACGACATCCCCTTCGCCCCGGACGCCCCCACCGGGCACATACCGGTGCAGCTCCCGGCCGACGTCACCCGTGCGCTCCTCGACCGGCCGCGCCGCACCACACCCGCCGACGCCGTGCTGGGGACGGCCGCGGCAGCCCTGCGGCGCCGGTGGACCGGAATCGAATGTGTCGTCGTCGCCGTCGAGAGCCACGGCCGCGAGGAAACCGTGGCACCCGGCGCCGACCTGTCCCGCACTGTCGGCTGGTTCACGTCGATGTTCCCGCTGCGCCTCGACCTGACCGGGATCGCCGACGCCGACGCCCCGTTGGTCGTCGCCCGGCAGCTGCGCACCGTCCCCGACCACGGCATCGGCTACGGCCTGCTGCGACACCTGAACCGGGACACCGCGGCCGTGTTCGACGGCCTTCCGTCACCGCACCTGGCCGTCAACTATCTCGGCCGGCTGGGCGGTGACCGGTCCGGCGGCTGGGCCCTCGACGCGGCCCGCCCCGACCCCCGCACCGCCGCCGCGAGCCGGGGACCGGCAGCGGCACCCCTCGCCGTCGACGCGTACGTCGCCGACACCGCCGACGGCCCCCGGCTGTGCGCGGACATCCGGTACGCCACAGACGTTCTCGACGAGGCCGACGCGCACGCCTACGCCGCACTGTGGCGCGAGACGATCACCCGGTTCGCGGACACGGCCGGAGGCCGTCTGGCCCCCGCGGACCTCGACCTCGTGACCGCCACCGACACCGAACTGGAGCGCTGGCAGACGACCCACCCGGACCTCGTCGACGTGTGGCCGCCGACACCGTTGCAGGAGGGGCTGCTGTTCCACGCGCTGCTCGCGGGCGACGGTGATGTCGACGCCTACCACGTGCAACTGGTACTCGACTTCTCCGGACCGCTCGACGTCCACCGGTTGCGGTCCGCGGCCCGAGCCCTGGTGGACCGGCACGCGAGTTTGCGCACCGTGTTCGACAACCGGGACGACGGCACCATCGCCCAACTCGTCCTCGGCCGTGTCGACGTCGAATGGACGGTCACCGCCGTGGCGTCCGACGCCGAGGCCGACACCGTTCTGGCCGCGGACCGGGCCCGGCACTTCGACCTCCGGACCCCGCCGCTGATCCGGTTCCTGCTCGTGGACCTCGACGACCGCCGCTACCGGCTGGCGATCGGCAACCACCACATCGTCCTCGACGGCTGGTCGATGCCGCTGCTGGTGGCCGACCTGTTCGACCTGTACGTCACCGGCGGCGCCCCCCTGGAACGCCCGGTCCCCGCCTACCGCAACTATCTGACGTGGCTCACCGGACGCGACACCGCCGCCGCCGAACGCGCCTGGGCGACAGCGCTGTCCGGTCTTCCAGGGCCGACGCTGGTGGCGCCGCACACCGCCGGCCGGCAACTGTCGGCGACCGCGAGCGCCGCCGTCCCACTGTCCGCGGACACCGCCCGGACCCTCACCGGTATCGCGGGCGAACTGGGGGTCACCCTCAACACCGCTCTGCAGGCCGCATGGGGAATCCTGCTGGGGCAGTGGACGTCCGGTGACGACATCGTCTTCGGCACCACGATCTCGGGACGTCCACCGTCCGTCGAGGGGGCCGGCGCGATGGTGGGACTGTTCATCAACACGATCCCCGTCCGGGTCCGGCTCGACCCGGCCGAACCGATCCGGGACCTGCTGACGCGGTTGCAGGCCGAGCGCGCGGCCCTCATGCCGCACGAACATCTGGGTCTCACCGCGATCGCCCAGGCGTCCGGGTTCGCGGGCCTGTTCGACACCGCGATGGTGCTCGAGTCGTATCCGCAGGACCCGACCGCGGCGGCCCGCCTCGCCGAGAGCACCGGCCTGCAGGTCACCGGGGTGGTCGGCAACGATTCGACCCACCACCCGCTGTCGCTCATGGGTGTCGAGGACCCGGACCTGCACCTGCTCGTCCGCTATGCGCCCGACGCGATCGACCCCGGCACGGCCGCCGACGTCGCCGGCCGGCTCGCCCGGATCGTCACCGCGATCGCCGAGCACCCCGGGAGCCTCGTCGGCCGCATCGACGCACTGGGCGACGACCGGCGGGCATCGCTGATCGATGTCGCAGACAGCCGCCCGACCCCCGCCCGGACGTGGGCGGACGTCCTCACCACCGCGGTGGACCGGGACCCCGGAGCCGTCGCACTCCGCTGGCAGGGCCACGACGTCAGCTACCGGGAACTCGACGAGCGGTCCACCCGCCTGGCCCGCGCACTCGTCGAACGCGGCGTCGGCCCGGAGGACTTCGTGCCCGTCGCGATCCCACGCTCGGCGGACTCGGTGACCGCGACGTGGGCGGTTGCGAAAGCCGGGGCGGCGCCCGTCCCGATCGAGCCGAGCCTGCCGAGCGGCCGCATCGGCTACATGCTCGCGGACTGCGGTGCCGCCGTCGGACTGACCGCCACCGACGGCCACGACCTGCCCGGTGACCTCGACTGGCTGGCCGTCGACACCCTCGACCTCGACCGATACTCCACCGAACCGATCCGGGACGGCGACCGTACCCATCCGATCCGCACCGACGACCCCGCCTACCTGCTGTACACGTCCGGGTCGACGGGCACACCGAAGGGCGTCGCCGTCACCCACACGGGGCTGCCGCTGCTCGCCGCCGCACAGGTGCCCTACCAGGGCATGACCCCCGATTCCCGTGTCCTGCACGTGTGTTCGCCCAGTTTCGACGTCTCCATCCTGGAGTTGACGCTCACGTTCGCGGCCGGCGCGACGCTCGTGGTGGCGCCCCCGGACGTCTACGCCGGCGCGGAACTCGAACGGTTCGCCCGCGACGAACACGTCACCCATCTGCTCGTCACCCCCGCCGTGTGCGGAACCCTCGACCCCGACGCGCTACCCGACGCCGAAGTCGCCGAAGTCGGTGGGGAAATGTTCGGCACCGACCTGGTCGACACCTGGTCGGGCCACGTCCGGTTGCTCAACGCGTACGGCCCCACCGAATGCACCGTGTGTGTCACCACCAGCGACGCCCTCGCCCCCGGCGAGCCGATCACGATGGGGTCCCCCGTCGCCCGGTCCGGTGTCGGGGCCGTCGTCCTCGACGGGTGGCTGCGGCCCGTCCCGGACGGCGGGGAAGGGGAGCTGTACCTGTTCGGTCCGTGCCTGGCCCGCGGCTACCGCGGCCGGCCGGCCCTCACGTCGGAACGGTTCGTCGCCGACCCGTTCGGGACACCCGGCTCCCGCATGTACCGGACCGGGGACCTGGTGCGCCGCACCGGCGACCGCGGCCTGCAGTACGTGGGCCGCACCGACTTCCAGATCAAGATCCGCGGACTGCGCATCGAGACCGGCGACGTCGACGCCGCTCTCACCGCGCACCCGGACGTCGACTTCGCGGTGTCCCTCGGCTACGACGTCGGCCACGGCGAAACCGTCCTGGTGTCGTACGTGCGGCTCGAGCCCGATTCCGTGACCGACCCCGCCGGACTCCGCAAGTTCGCGGCCACCCGGCTCCCGGCGTACATGGTGCCGTCGGCGATCACGATCATCGACGACGTGCCGCTCACCGCGAACGGCAAACTCGACCGCGCCGCCCTGCCGGACCCCGCGTTCACCACCGTCGCCTACCGGCCGCCGCGCACCGACGTCGAACGGGTGCTCGTCGAGGTGTTCGCCGACGTCCTCGGGGCGCAACGCGTCGGCGTCGACGACAGTTTCTTCGAACTCGGCGGCAACTCGCTCAGCGCGGTCCGCGTCGTCGCCGAGGTGCAGTCACGGCTCGGCCGGGCCCTGCCGATGCAGTGGATGATGAGCGACCCCACCGCGGCCGCGATCGCCGCACGGCTGTCGTCCCGCACCGAGCCCGACACCGAGCCCGGTTCGGAGCTGCTGGTGCGCATGCGCTCCGGCGACGGTGTGCCCCTGTTCTGCGTGCATCCGGCGATCGGGGTCACCTGGTGTTACAGCGGGCTGCTGCCGTATCTGCCCGACGGAACCCCCGTGTACGGGATCCAGTCGCCCGGCATCGTCGACGCCGGCGCACCCGCGGACACGATCGAGGGCCTCGCCGCCCGGTACGTCGACCTGATCCGTGGAGTACAGCCCCGCGGCCCGTACCGGCTGCTCGGCTACTCGGTGGGCGGGGCGATCGCGCACGCGGCGGCGGTGCGGCTACGGGCACTCGGCGAGACCGTCGACACCCTGATCATGCTCGACACCCGGACCGCCGACTCCGTCCCCGCCGACGCCCCCGCCCCGACCCTCGCGATGCTCGAGGACGAGTTCGCCGGCACCGACCGCGGACTGCGCGCAGAACTGTCCGACGACGACGTCCACCGCATCTACGACGACTACCTGCACACCGTCACGCTCGCGAACCACTACCGACCGGCCGTGTTCGACGGCGACCTGACCTACATCGCGGCAGCGGACGGTGTCGGCGAAAACCCTTGGCGCGAATACATTTCCGGCGACATCCGTACGTACCCGGTCGACTGGCCCCACAACCGGCTCACCACCGCCGACGCCCTCGCCGACGTCGGCCCCGTCGTCGGGCAGAGCCTGGGCGGGTAGCGCGGGGACAGCTGCCGTCATGTCCCACCACTGCGATTTTCGTTTCTACGGCGAGCTGAACGACTTCCTGCGTCCGCCGTTGCGGCGGCGCACCGTGGTGCACGCGTTCGACGGTACCCCCTCGGTGAAGGACCGGATCGAGTCGTTCGGGGTGCCGCACACCGAGGTCGATCTGATCCTGGTGGACGGCGGAGCGGTCGGCTTCGAGCATCGGCTGCGCGGCGGCGAGCGGGTCGCGGTGTACCCGACCTTCCAGCGGCTCGACGGCCTGCCGCGGCTACGGTCGACGCCACCGGACCGGTTCGTCCTCGACGTGCACCTCGGTGCCCTCGCCCGCTATCTGCGGCTGCTCGGTTTCGACTGCGCCTACGCGAACGACGCCACGGACGACGCCCTCGTCGAGATGTCGCGGACCGAGCATCGCACCCTGCTCAGCCGTGACGTCGGACTGCTGCGCCGCGCGGCCGTCGTCCACGGCGGATTCGTACACGAGACCGATCCGCGCCGGCAGGTCCGCGAAGTCCTCGACCGGTTCCACCTCCAGGAACACACCGCGCCGCTGACCCGATGTACCCGCTGCAACGGGCGCCTCGCGGACGCCACCCCGGCCCGCGGGGACGTGCCGGAATCGGTGCTCGGCGAGCACATCCGGTTCCGGCGGTGCCTCTCGTGTGGTCGCTTCTACTGGCCGGGCGGCCATGTCCGTCGGTTGCGGGGGCGGCTGGCCGAGGTCGGCGTCCGGATATGAGACGCCGGGAGGTCGACATGTGGGTAAACGTGTCGTACCGGTGATGCAGTTGTGACTCGTTCGGGGTGGTTTACGCGCATGCTGGAGTCACGCAGAAGTGGAGTCGAAGATGAGCAGGCACCGGTTACCGATCGATCGTGCGAACACGTTCCGCGAACATGCGGGCGAAGCGATCGACGACGAGATGAACTGGCCGGGGTACGGCCTGATCGCGCTGGGCATCGCGACACTGGGGATGGCCCTCGCGGCGGCCGGCTACGGATTCAACGGGTGGGCGTTGATCGCGGCCGTGGTGTGCGTGTCCTCCTTCGCTGTGGGCATCGGTCTCGTGGTCGCCGAGCACACGCACGTCAAGCACGTCGAACACCGACACCTCCGCGAGCAGCTCGGTCACTGACCGCGCCGCACCGTCCCGCTCGGCATCACGGTGCCCGATCCGGGGGACGCCGTCAGCGGCGCGTCGCCTCTTCACCGAGCCGCGCCCGCACCCCGTCGACGAACAATGTGAGCCCGAAGTCGAACCGCACCTGCGGGTCCCCGTCGAGGAGTTCGTCGTCCGATCCGAGGTCTGCGGCCGTCTCGGTGTCCGGTGACGCCGGGGTCCGGGTGAGTGCGCCCAGCGCCGCCATCTGGGCGCGGGACTGCTCGTCGACGGTGTGGCCCAGGACGAAGTACAGCAGCGTGTAGGCGGCCAGTTCGGCGTGGGCGCGGGGGAGTCCGGCACGCACGCCGGCGCCGACGAAACTTTCCCGCGCCAGGTTCGACGTCATCCGTGACGCGTACGTCGCGGCCACCAGCTCGGCCCCGTCCCGGTGTGCCAGCAGTGCGTCGCGCAGCCGGTGCGCGAGTTCGGTGATCCCGTCGTCCCACCGCTGCGACGACACCGGGGCGTCGACGCCGTCGAGGATCCGGTCGGCCATCGCGCCGAGCAGCGTCTGCTTGTTGGGGAAGTGCCAGTAGAGCGCGCCCGGCTGCACGCCGAGCGATGTGGCGAGGCGGCGCATCGTGAGATCGGCGAGGCCGTACTCGTCGAGGATCGCCATGGCGCCGTCGAGGACGTCACCGCGTCGTAGCTGCACCGTTTCGCTCCTGCCGATTCGCCTGACGGATTGTCCTTTGACACTAATCCACCGCCGCTCTAACGTGAACGACGTTCAACTTGTACGGTGTTCAAGTCTTATGAGGAGCGCGCAGTGACCCAGGCCCCCGACATTCTCGAGCTCGCCCGCGACCAGGTCCACGGCCGTGGTGAGGGCCTGACCCGGGAACAGGTGCTCGAGGTACTGCGCCTGCCCGACGACCGGCTCGAGGAGTTGCTCGCTCTCGCCCACGACGTCCGCATGCAGTGGTGCGGCCCGGAGGTGGAGGTCGAGGGCATCATCAGCCTCAAGACCGGCGGCTGCCCCGAGGACTGCCACTTCTGCTCGCAGTCCGGACTGTTCACGTCGCCGGTGCGGTCGGCGTGGCTCGACATCCCGAGCCTCGTCGAGGCCGCCAAGCAGACGGCGAAGACCGGGGCCACCGAGTTCTGCATCGTCGCCGCCGTCCGCGGCCCGGACGAGAAGCTGCTCGCGCAGGTCGCGGCCGGTATCGAGGCCATCCGCAGCGAGGTCGACATCCAGATCGCGTGCTCGCTCGGCATGCTCACGCAGGAGCAGGTGAACCAGCTCGCCGCGATGGGTGTGCACCGCTACAACCACAACCTCGAGACCGCCGAGTCGTACTTCCCGAACGTCGTCACCACCCACACGTGGGAGGAGCGGTGGGACACGCTGCGCATGGTTCGCGAGGCCGGCATGGAGGTGTGCTGCGGCGGCATCCTCGGGATGGGGGAGACGCTCGAGCAGCGCGCCGAGTTCGCCGCGAACCTCGCCGCCCTCGAACCGGACGAGGTGCCGCTGAACTTCTTCAACCCGCGTCCGGGTACACCGTTCGGTGACCTCGACGTGCTGCCCGCGTCCGAGGCGCTCAAGGCGGTGGCCGCGTTCCGGCTCGCGCTGCCGCGCACGATCCTGCGGTTCGCCGGTGGCCGTGAGATCACCCTCGGTGACCTGGGTGCCAAGCAGGGCATGCTCGGCGGCATCAACGCCGTCATCGTCGGCAATTACCTGACGACCCTGGGTCGGCCCGCCGAGTCCGACCTCGATCTGCTCGTCGATCTCGAGATGCCCATCAAGGCCCTCAATGCCACGATCTGACGCCGGACCCTACAACCCGTTCACCGGCCGGCCCGCCACCGACGCCGCCGTGCCCGACGCCGCCCGGCTGGGGCTCGAACCGCCCCGGTTCTGCGAGGACTGCGGCCGGCGCATGGTCGTCCAGGTCAGCCCCGACGGATGGTGGGCGAAATGTTCGCGGCACGGTGTCCTCGACTCGGTGACGTCCGAACGTCGGTGACCGGGCACCCGCCGGTAACGTCGCCGGGGTGACGACATCCCCACGGTCCCCTCGGCGTGCCCTCGTTCGGATCGCCGGGATGCTCACGGCGGCGGGGGCGCTCGCCGGCATCGTGTGGGCGCTGCTCGTACCGTCGGTGCGGATGCTGGTGGTCGACGAGGACCAGGGTGTGGTGCTCACCGGGGAGTCGCAGCATCATTTCGTGGCCGCGGCTCTGTTCTGCGGGATCGGTCTGGTGGTCGGGGTGCTCTCGGCGGTGGTCGTGTGGGGTGTGCGCCGGGTGCGCGGCCCGGCCGCCGTGGCGACCTCGGTGGCCGGCTCCCTGGCAGCTGCGGGCGCCGCGGCCCTCACCGGTTCGGCTGTGACGGCCCTGCGTTTCCCGGTCGCGGATGCACCCGCCGTCGGATCGATCGTGGCGCTCGCGCCCGGAATCGGAACGCCGATGGTGCTGATCGTGCAGCCGATGGCCGCGGCCCTGACCTACCTGCTGCTGGCCGGCACGAGCCCGCACGACGACCTCGACGTCGACGGCGTCACCGAACCGGACGAGGCACCTGCAATGCCTTCTCCGCTCGTGCCGTGAACGTC
This sequence comes from Prescottella sp. R16, assembly GCF_030656875.1. Lineage (NCBI taxonomy): Bacteria > Bacillati > Actinomycetota > Actinomycetes > Mycobacteriales > Nocardiaceae > Rhodococcus > Prescottella sp. R16. Next base: position 2,595,315 of record NZ_CP130943.1, on the reverse strand, counting down.
GTGAACGGGCGTGCCTCCACGGCCGGGCCGCGGCCCCTCTTCCAGGTTCCGACGATCCGGCCGTCGTCGACGACCGTCGGTGAGAACATGCCGTTGCCGCCGGGGCACAGTCGCTCCAGGAATGCCGGGTCGATCGCGGCCGTGCGATCCCGGTAGCCGAGCACGAACTCGTCGAATCCGGGGAGCAGGGACGTGCCCCGGACACGGCCGCGATGCTGTTCGAGCAGCGCCGGGGTGCCCGGATCCAGGTAGTAGTCGACACCGTTCACGGATATCCGATCCAGGTGCTCGCTCGCCTGCGCCAACCCGGCCCGCGCCTGCCGGACGGTCAGCTTGGTCCACCACACGAAATCGTCGAGTGTCGCGGGACCGTGGCTGCGGAAGTAGCGCAGCGCCCACTCGGCGACGGCGTCCTCGGGATCGAGGCGCCGGGGTCGGGGGATCCACCGGTCGACGAGCACGACGTGCTGTTTCCCGTCGGCAACAGGTCCGAGGCACACGTCCCCGGTGAGCGCGAGCGTCCACAGCAGGTGCCGGCCCCGCTGGTCGGCGGTCGCGATGCCCGCGGCCTCCCACGCCTGCATCAGATCCGGCTGGGCGAGGGCCCCCTCGTCGAGAGCGCTGCGGGCGACCGTGCGGGCGTGCTCGACGACGCCGTCGTCGATGCCGAGGCGACGGTGGCGGGCGGCGGCACTCGACAGGGTGCGGGCCCCGGTGAGCGCGAGCATCCACGGCAGATCCTCGGCGGCCACGAGATGCAACGTGCCCCGCATCGGCCACGACCGGACCACGGCACCGGTGTTCAGGGCGTCGAGCAGTGACACGTGGCCGTCCGCGCCGGAGCGCAGCGCGACGGAGGAGCGGGCGCCGGGAAAATCCTGGGCCTGCACGGCCGTCAACCATCGCACCGTATCGGTGGCGGTTCCGAAGCCCGGCCCGGCGATCCGCTGCGCGACGATGCGCAGTCGGGCGATGTCGCGCAGTGTCGTCACGGTGGTCGTCTCGCTTTCCCCGGAGCAGGTGGTGGGTGACACCACTCGGACTGGGGACGATATCGAGAGGGAAGCGGTCCCGCACGCCGACGACGGAGAGTCGGGCATCGGACGTCGATCCGATCGGAGGAGGCCCGGGGTACTTCTGTGCGTCGGTGTCGCAGGGAGACAGGGGCGATCTAGGGGTGCCGACCGGAGGTATCGGCCGAGCGTCGCTCGTTCGCGCCGAAGTTGCTCGCGAGCCAGTCGTGAATCGAGTTCCAGGGGAAGGAGTGACGCCCGTGTGGCCCGGGCAAGGTGGCGGGGACCTGAATCCGGTCGAGTCGGAAGAGACGCCAGTCGTCGCGGTCGAGGTCGTAGGCGACGAGATACCAGTGCTGCTGCCGCAGGAGATGTCGATAGGGCTCGACCGTGCGGCGAGAACGACGACCCTGCCGATCCGTGTAGTCGAACGCGAGGCGCGCACCCGCCGCGACAGCGTCGGCGATCGTGCCGACGAGTTCCCAGTCCACCGATGCCGGAGCCTCGCGCAGGACCTGCGTCGACAAAGCCACCGCGGCGGCGCGCCGCCGCAGCCTCCCGGGCAGTACCTGTTCGAGCTTCGTGCGTGCGGTCGCGGCAGTGGCGTCGTCGGGTAGCCATGCTTCGAGGACCAGCAGGCTCGTGACGATCGTCGAGACTTCGTCCGCACCGAGCAGCAGCGGCGGGATCTTCATGCTCGGCCGCAGCGCGTAGACAGCGCCTGGGCCTGGGCGGGAGCTGACGTCGTAGCCCATGTCGCGCAGACGCATCGCGTCCCGGCGCACGGTGCGCTCGCTGACCCGTAGCCGGACTGCGAGGTCGCGGGCGGTCCAGCGCCGTCCCGACTGGAGGAGCGCCAGCAGCTCCAGCGACCGTGTCGAGGGCGAGTCCATGGATCCATGATCGCTCGAGATGCGGCCGATAGGAGGCCGCATCTGCTTCTAGCGTGGAAGCACGAACGAGGAAAGGAACCCCATGAAGATCGCTGTCACGACACCTCGAGGCAATGTGGGTCGGCATCTGACGCGGATGCTCGTCCAGGCCGACGTCAGGCCGATACTGCTCACCCGCCACCCGGAGAACATTCCCGCCGCCGTCGCCGAGCACGTCGACCTGGTGGCGATGGACTCGCGCGAGCCGAGCCAGGTCGTCTCCGCCACCGCCGGCGTCGACGCCGTCTACTGGGTCGATCCGCCCGCCGAGTCCTCCGATCCGCTGGCCGACTATCGCCGCGCGACGGAGTCCGTCGTCGCCGCCGTCGAGGCGAACCGGATCGGACGGGTCGTGTTCCAGAGCAGTGTCGGTGCGGAGAAGCGGCACGGGGCGGGGGAGATCGACGGCCTCGCGGAAACGGAAGTCGCCCTCGACGACTGCGGCGCGGACGTCACGCACCTGCGGTGCGGCTACTTCTTCACCAACCTGCTGTTCGAGACGGAGTCGTTGAAGGCCGGGCTGCTCCGGACGGTGCTGCCCCTCGACGCCCCGATGAGCTGGGTCGCCCCGCGGGACATCGCCGAGGTGGCTGCGCTCGCCCTGTTGAGCGGCGAGTGGAGCGGACGCCGCATCCAGGCCGTCCACGGCCCCGAAGACCTGACGTGGGCTCAGGTCGCGAAGATTCTCACAGAAGAGCTCGGTCGGGAGGTGCGCGTCGAGCGGATCGCCGACGAGCGGATGCGCGAGCAGTATCTCCGGATGGGCATGCCGCCCGCCATGGCGGACGCGGTGCTGGGGATGTCCACCGGCCTGCGAGACGGCTTCGTACCCGAGCAGGACCGTTCGATGGTCACCACCACACCGACCCCGTTGCGGAGCTGGATCCGTGAGGAGCTCGTCCCCCTCTTCTGAAGCCATCGGACGGAGCCGTCGGACTCGAAGCCGCCCTCCTCGTCGTCGAGGACGATTGTCTCTCCCGCAATGCGGCGGCGTAGATCACTGCGTCCACGATTTCGCGTACTCGTCGACCTGTTCCTGTCCGGTGTGGCCGCCGATCGTGCGCATGAGGGTGTCGGTGGCGGCCCGGACCCCGGGAGAGCCCATGTCGCGGAAGAGTGTCAGATCCATGGGCGGAAGAATCCGAACGACCACCCGGCGTCGCTGCTGCGTTACCGAAGGGTGTCGTGCCGTGCCGGTGATCGCCACGGGGACCAGGGGTGTCCCGGTCTCCAGCGCCACCCGGACCGCGCCGGTGCGCCCCCGGTACAGGCGCCCGTCCGGTGAGCGGGTGCCCTCGGGGTGGATGCCCCACGCGCCGCCTCGGGACACGATGTCGACGGCCGCGTCCAGGGCGGCGGCGGACGCATGGCCACCGCGCCGGTCGACGGGAATCTGGCCGAGCAGGTGCAGGAACCGTCGCCGGACGGCCGCGATCGTCCCGGTGCCCTCGAAGTATTCGGCTTTGGCGAGGAACATCGTCGGCCGCCGCGCGGCGAGGGCGAGATAGAAGGAGTCCGAGACGGCCAGGTGGTTGGCGGCCAGGATCACCGCGCCCGTGCGGGGGATGTGTTCGCGGCCCACGATGCGGGGGCGTCCGAGCAGGCGCAACGCCGGTCCGATGAGGACGTATCGGCACAGCGCGTACGAGAGGTCTGATCGAGAAGGCATAGACACTGTCTACGTGAAGTGGGAGACACTGTCTACGTGCAGCCGGGAGAAACAAGGAATGCGCTGGTGACGGCCGGCGTCGAACTGCTCGAGGAGTCGGGAGACCCGAACATCGGATTGCGGGAGATCGCGCGCCGGGCGGGCGTCTCGCACGGTGCACCGCGCCGCTGGTTTCCGACGCACCGCAGCCTGCTCGCAGCGATCGCGGACGTCGGGCTGCGGGATCTCGCGGGCGAACTCGCGGCCACGGCCGAGCGGTCCGACCATGCCGTCACGGAGGTGGCCCGCACCTACGTCGACTTCGCGGTGCGGCGTCCGGCGATGTTCACGCTCATGTTCCGGCACGACCTGCTCGAGGGGGCGGGTGCCGAACTGCGGAACGTGTCCCGCCCGCTCTTCCGGTGGCTCGTGACGCTCATCGAGAACGGCGCCGGCGTCGACGACGCCGACGCGTCCGCCGCGACCCTGTGGGTGGGTGTCCACGGCATCGCGGTACTGGCGTCGACCGGTTCGCTGGGACTCGCGATCCCGGGCGTCGACACGGACGAGCTCGTCGGGCAGGTCGTCGACCGCGCGCTCAGCCCGGCGGACGCAGGGCCGCGAACTCGTCGGTGATGCGCAGGCGGGCGTCGGTGAAGCGGTAGAGCGCGGCGGGCCGGCCACCGGAACGGCCGGAGCGGGCGGTGTGGCCGGTGGCGGTGATGACCCGGCGCCGGGTGAGGACGCGCTGCAGGTTGGTGGTGTCGACCTGGTATCCCAGTGCGGCGCAATAGATGTCGCGCAGGGTTGACAGGGTGAACTCGTCCGGCGCGAGGGCGAACGCGATGTTGGTGTAGGACAGTTTCGCGGCCAGGCGGGTGCGGGCGTACTCGACGACGGTGCCGTGGTCGAACGACATCGGCGGCAGCGCGGACACGGGGTGCCAGGCGGTGTCCGGGGGGAGTTGGGGGTCCGCGGGCAGCGGCACCAGTCCCAGGTAGGTGGACGCGATGCGGCGGTCACCGGGCACTCGGTGCGGGTCGCTGAACACCGAGAGTTGTTCGAGGTGCGCGACGTCGCGGACGTCGACCTTCTCGGCGAGCTGACGCCGGGCGGAGGTGGCCAGGTCCTCGTCGTCGCCGAGGGTTCCACCGGGCAGCGACCACGTTCCGGACTGCGGGTCGAGTGCGCGCTGCCACAGCAGGACCATGAGCTCGTCACCTGCGGTGACGCCGCCCGATGCCGGGCGAACCTGGAACACCGCGGTGAGGACTTCGTGGACGGTGCTACCATGTGGCATGTTTTCGATCCTAAGTCGAAAACCTCGATTTCGGAAATTCGAGCCGGCCCGCCCGGGTTGGAGCAACAGGACTGCCGGGCAGTCCCACGAACAAGGAGTGGCCATGACATCGACGGTGTGGGCGGGTGCAACCGAACAGATCCAGGACGGCCCCGGTGGATACACCGGCGTCGAGGCCGGACCCGAGTGGGCGGCCGAGGTGCGTCGTCTGGCGAAGGAACGCAACGCCACGATCCTGGCGCACAACTACCAGCTGCCCGAGATCCAGGACGTCGCCGACCACGTCGGTGACTCGCTGGCGCTCTCGCGTATCGCGGCCGAGGCCGAAGAGGGCACGATCGTGTTCTGTGGCGTGCACTTCATGGCCGAGACCGCCAAGATCCTCAGCCCCGAGAAGACGGTGCTGATCCCGGACGAGCGGGCCGGCTGCTCGCTCGCCGACTCGATCACCGCCGACCAGCTGCGCGAGTGGAAGGCCGAGCACCCGGACGCGCTGGTGGTGTCGTACGTCAACACCACTGCCGAGGTGAAGGGCCTCACGGACATCTGCTGCACGTCGTCGAACGCGGTCGACGTCGTCGCATCGATCGACCCGGACCGGGAGGTGCTGTTCCTGCCGGACCAGTTCCTCGGCGCCCACGTCAAGCGCGTCACCGGCCGCGAGAACATGCACATCTGGGCGGGCGAGTGCCACGTGCACGCCGGCATCAACGGTGACGAGCTCACCGCCAAGTCGAAGAGCCACCCGGACGCCGAACTGTTCGTGCACCCCGAATGTGGTTGCGCCACTTCGGCTCTGTACCTCGCAGGTGAGGGTTTCGTGCCCGAGGACAAGGTCAAGATCCTCTCGACCGGCGGCATGCTCGACGCGGCCCGTGAGACCGGCGCCAAGCAGGTTCTCGTCGCCACCGAGGTCGGCATGCTGCACCAGCTGCGCAAGGCCGCGCCGGACGTCGATTTCCAGGCCGTCAACGATCGCGCGTCGTGCCCGTACATGAAGATGATCACCCCGGCCGCACTGCTGCGCTGCCTGGTGGAGAACAAGGACGAGGTCCACGTCGCCCCCGACGTCGCGGATCGGGCCCGCAAGTCCGTGCAGCGCATGATCGAGATCGGAAACCCGGGCGGAGGCGAGTAGTGGTCGCCGCGGCCGGGAACGACGGGGTGCAGTGGGAGGCCCGTGCGGACCTGGTCGTCGTCGGCGGCGGGGTCGCCGGCCTGACCGCGGCCCGCACCGCCGCCCAGCGGGGACTGAAGGTGCTCGTGCTGAGCAAGGGCGGCCCCACCGACACCGCGACGCAGTACGCGCAGGGCGGCATCGCGGTGGTGGGGGATCCGCGCACCGACTCGGTGGATTCGCACACCGGTGACACGTGCGTCGCGGGTGTCGGACTGTGCGACGAGGCAGCGGTCCGATCGATCGTGTCCGCCGGCCGGGAGGCGTTCGCGGCGCTCACCGCGCTGGGCGCGGTGTTCGACACCGGGTCCGACGGCGCCGTCTCCCGGACCCGCGAGGGCGGGCACAGCACCCGCCGGATCGTGCACGCCGGTGGCGACGCGACCGGCGCCGAGGTGCAGCGGGCCCTGAACGCCGCCGGCATGCCGGTGATGTTCGGCGCCGCCGCGGCCCGCGTCACCACCGGCGCCCACGGCGTCACCGGTGTGATCGTGGTGTCCGACAAGGGACTCGGGGTGGTCCATGCGCCGACGGTGGTACTCGCGACCGGCGGACTCGGCCAGCTGTACTCGTGCAGCACCAACCCGGAGGGTGCGACCGGGGACGGTATCGCTCTCGCGCTCGAGGCGGGCGCGACGGTCGCCGACCTCGAATTCGTCCAGTTCCATCCCACGGTGCTGTTCGCGGCCGGCGGCACCGGACGGCGCCCGCTGGTGAGCGAGGCCGTGCGCGGTGAGGGTGCCCGGCTCGTCGACGTCGACGGCCGCTCGGTCACCGAGGGCGTGCACCCGCAGGGTGATCTCGCGCCCCGCGACGTCGTCTCCCGAGCCATCGCCCGCCGGCTGCGGGAGACCGGGGCCGACCACGTGTACCTCGACGCCCGGCACCTGTCCGGGTTCGCGGCCCGGTTCCCGACGGTCACCGCGTCGTGCCTGGAGGCGGGCATCGACCCGGCGCAGCAGCTGATCCCGGTCGCCCCGGCCGCGCACTACTCGTGCGGCGGGATCGTCACCGACGTCCACGGCCGCACCGGGATCCCGGGGCTGTTCGCGGCCGGAGAGGTGGCCCGCACCGGTCTGCACGGCGCCAACCGGCTCGCGTCCAACAGCCTCCTCGAGGGCCTGGTCGTGGGGGAGCGGGTCGGGCACGCCGCGGTGGAGCGGGCGAGTCTCGCGGTGGAGGCGGACGATCTGCTGCTGCCGTTCCGGAGGCGGGCTCCCCGCGAGCGACTGCAGTCCCTGATGACCGCGCACGCGTCCGTCGTCCGCGACGGGGCGGGCCTCGACGCGGTGGCCGGTGAACTGCGGTCCGGGACGGTCACCGCCGCCGGCAACGGCCGGGTACTCGAGGACACCGCGCTCACGGTCGCGGCGTCCGCACTGGTGCTGGCGGCGGCAGCGCGCAGGGAGAGCCGCGGCTGTCATACTCGCGTCGACCACCCGGACACGTCCGAGATGTTCCGGCGCAGCCTTCCCGTTCGGATCGACCGTGACGGCGAACTCGAGGTGGTCGACGTCGACACACCCCTATCGATAGGAGCACAGTGACCGACACGCAGGACCGCCTCGATCCGCAGGAGACGCTCGCGCTGGTGCGCACCGCGCTCGACGAGGACCTCCGCTACGGCCCGGACGTCACGTCGGTGGCCACGGTTCCCGCCGACGCGGTCACCGCGGCGTCCGTCGTCAGCCGTGCCGCCGGCACCGTCGCCGGTGTCGACGTGGGTCTGGTGGTGCTCGACGAGGTGATCGGCGCCGGCAACTACGAGGTGGTCCATCGGGTCGCCGACGGCACCCGGGTCGCGCCGGGCGACGCCGTGCTCACGGTGAAGGCGCCGACGTTGGCGCTGCTCACCGCGGAGCGCACGATGCTCAACCTGATGTGCCACCTGTCCGGGATCGCGACCGCGACGGCGGCATGGGTCGACGCCGTCGACGGCACCGACTGCAAGATCCGGGACAGCCGCAAGACGCTGCCCGGGCTGCGCGGGCTGCAGAAGTACGCGGTCCGGGCCGGGGGCGGCGTCAACCATCGGATGGGTCTCGGTGACGCGGCGCTGATCAAGGACAACCACGTCGTGGCGGCCGGGTCGATCGTGGCGGCGCTGCGCGCGGTGAAGGCCGCGGCCCCCGATCTCGAGTGCGAGGTGGAGGTCGACACCCTCGAACAGCTCGACGCGGTCCTCGCCGAGGGTGCGGAACTCGTTCTGCTGGACAACTTTCCGCTGTGGCAGACGCAGACCGCGGTGCAGCGGCGCGACACGGTCTCGCCGTCCACCAAGCTCGAGTCCTCCGGCGGGCTGACGCTCGACATGGCCGCCGACTACGCCGCGACCGGCGTCGACTACCTCGCCGTCGGCGCGCTCACCCACTCGGTGACGGTGCTCGACCTCGGCCTGGACATGTAAGGGCCGCCGTCGGTGTCGCATGTGATGTTGCTCCTCGCACACCCGCGGAGCGACAGCTACTGTCACGCGCTCGCGGACCGGATCCGGACGGTGCTCACCGGATCCGGCCTCGACGTGCGGTTCCACGACCTGTACGCGGAACGGTTCGATCCGGTCGTGTCCGCGGAGGAGGCGTACACGACCGGGGAGTCCGTCGAGTCGTATCTGGCCCGGGAGGCGGACACGGTGGTGGGACGTCACCGCACCGAACTCCGGGACGCCGCCGGACTGGTCGTCGTGCACCCCAACTGGTGGGGCAAGCCGCCCGCGATCCTGGCGGGCTGGATGGACCGGGTTGTCGTGCCCGGAGTGGCGTACCGGCTCCCGGATGCGACCGGCGTGCCCGAGAGTCTGGTCACGGTCCGGCAGATGCTGGTGGTGAACACGTCGGACACCACCGCCGAGCGTGAGGACGCGGTGTTCGGCGATCCGCTCGCCGCGATCTGGGGGAACTGCCTCGCCCCGTATCTGGGCGATCCGGTGTTCGTCCGCCGGGTGCTGCGCCCGGTCACCGACGCCGACGACGCGCAACGGGCGGCGTGGCTCGACGAGGTCGCGGCGCTGACGGCGGCGACGTTCGTGCGGTAGCCGTCGGGTCGGGCGCCCTCACACCGCCGCAGCGAGGGCCGCGGCGGCGACGAAGAACAGGGCAGCGAACACCCGGTTCGTGACGCGCTGCTGGCGCGGGGACCGCAGCAGGCGCAGCAGCCTGGACGCGAGCCCGGTGTAGCCCGTCATCACGGCGACGTCGACGGCCACCATGGTGGCGGCCATGAGCGCGTACTGCGGCAGCAGCGGGGCGGACGGGTCCAGGAACTGCGGCAGCACCGCGAGCATGAACACGATCGCCTTCGGGTTGCTCGCATTGACGAGGAACGCACGCGTCACCAGCGCCACGGCCGACGCCCGCCCGTCCCCGGCCGCCACCTCCATCTCGGCGGGCGTCGAACGCCACTGCCGCACACCGAGATACGCGAGATAGGCGACGCCGAACCATTTCACGGCCAGGAACGCCGTGGTGGAGCCGGCCAGGAGTGCGCCCACCCCGGCGGCGACGATCGCGATCTGCAGGAGCAACGCGAGCTGCAGTCCCAGAATGTTCCAGTAGCCGCGCCGGAACCCGTGCTGCAGGCCCGTCGACATCGACGCGATCGCGCCGGCCCCCGGCGACAGGCTGATCACCCAGGCGGCGCCGAAGAACGCCGACCAGAGCTGCCACGACACGGAGCGACAGTACAGGGCCGGGCACGGTCGGGAACGTCCCCGTCCGAGCGGGTATCTTTCCGGGTAGCGGCAGTTCACCCGCTGCTCGGCCCGCAGAAGGGACCGGAAGGCGACCGCCGTGCGCCGATCACGGATAATCGAGGCGAACCCCGTTCTCCAGAGAGGACCTCTCATGCTTGCCCGCACCGACCTGCGCGGTCGTACCCCGTCCATCGCCGAGCTCCGGGGCGCGCTGCCCCGAGGCGGAGTGGACGTCGACGCGGTGCTGCATCAGGTACGCCCCGTCGTCGAGGACATTCGTGCCCGTGGTGTCGAGGCGGCACTCGAGTACGGCGCGAAGTTCGACGGTGTCCGCCCGGCCACCGTGCGCGTTCCCCGCGAGGAACTGACGCGCGCGCTCGCCGAACTGGACGCCGACGTCCGCGCCGCCCTCGAAGTCGCGATCGAACGGACCCGCAAGGTCCACGCCGACCAGCGCCGCACCGACACCGTCACCGAGGTCGTCCCCGGCGGCACCGTCACCGAGCGCTGGGTGCCGGTCGACCGCGTCGGCCTGTACGTGCCCGGCGGCAACGCGGTGTACCCGTCGTCCGTCGTGATGAACGTCGTCCCGGCGCAGGCCGCGGGCGTCGAATCGCTCGTCGTCGCGTCGCCGCCGCAGGCCGCGTTCGGCGGTCTGCCGCACCCGACGATCCTCGCCGCCGCCGAACTCCTCGGCGTCGACGAGGTGTGGGCCGTCGGCGGTGCCCAGGCCGTCGCACTGCTCACCTACGGCGGCACCGACACCGACAGTGACGAGTTGGCGCCGGTCGACCTCATCACCGGGCCCGGCAACATCTACGTCACCGCCGCCAAGCGGCTGTGCCGCGGCCTCGTCGGCATCGACGCCGAGGCCGGCCCCACCGAGATCGCGATCCTCGCCGACCGCACCGCCGACCCCGTGCACGTGGCCGCCGACATGATCAGCCAGGCCGAGCACGATGTCATGGCCGCGTCGGTCCTGGTCACCGACAGCGTCGACCTGGCCGACGCCGTCGATACGGCGATCGCCGCGCAGCTCGAATACACCAAGCACCGTGAGCGGGTCGAGACCGCGCTGCGCGGCAGCCAGTCCGGCACCGTCCTCGTCGACGACGTCGCCGCCGGCCTGCGTGTCGTCAACGCGTACGCCGCCGAGCACCTCGAGATCCAGACCGAGAACGCGTCCGCCGTCGCCGCCCGGGTGCGGTCCGCCGGTGCCGTGTTCGTCGGCCCGTGGGCGCCGGTCAGCCTCGGCGACTACTGCGCCGGCTCCAACCACGTCCTGCCCACCGCCGGTTGCGCGCGGCACTCGTCGGGCCTGAGCGTCCAGACGTTCCTGCGCGGCATCCACGTCGTCGACTACAGCGAGGACGCGTTGAAGGATGTCGCCCGGCACGTGATCAACCTGGCCGATGCCGAGGACCTGCCCGCGCACGGCGAGGCCGTCCGGCTGCGGTTCGAGTCGCTGACCGGAGAAACCGAATGAGTACCGTTCCCGGCTCGGGCATCGGACTGGCCGACCTGCCGATCCGCGACAACCTGCGCGGCCAATCCCCGTACGGCGCACCGCAGTTGACGGTTCCCGTGCAGCTCAACACCAACGAGAACCCGCACCCGCCGTCCCGCGCGCTCGTCGACGACGTCGCCGAGGCCGTCCGGGCCGCCGCCGCGGACCTGCACCGCTACCCGGACCGGGACGCCGTCGCGCTGCGCACCGACCTGGCCGAGTACATGACCCGGCAGACCGGTGTCGAGCTGGACGTGTCGAACCTGTGGGCCGCCAACGGCTCCAACGAGGTCCTGCAGCAGCTGCTGCAGGCGTTCGGCGGGCCCGGCCGCACCGCGCTCGGGTTCGTGCCGTCGTACTCCATGCATCCGCTGCTGGTGACCGGCACCCAGACCGAATGGGTGCCGGCGCCGCGCCGCGCCGACTTCTCCCTCGACGCCGCCGCCGCGGTGACGGTGATCGAGGAACGCCGTCCCGACGTCGTGTTCGTCACCAGCCCCAACAATCCGACCGGGCACTCGATCCCGCTCGAGGACTTGAAGCCGATCCTCGACGCGGCACCGGGCATCGTGATCGTCGACGAGGCATACGCCGAGTTCTCGTCGGTGCCGTCCGCGGTCACCCTGATCGACGAGTACCCCACCAAGCTCGTGGTGAGCCGCACGATGAGCAAGGCGTTCGCGTTCGCCGGCGGTCGGCTCGGCTACTTCGTCGCCGCGCCCGCGTTCGTCGACGCCGTGCTGCTGGTGCGGCTGCCGTACCACCTGTCCGTCGTCACCCAGGCCGCCGCGCGGGCAGCGCTGCGGCACGCCGACGAGACTCTCGGCAGCGTCGCCGAACTCGCGTCCGAACGGGACCGGGTGAGCGCGGAACTGGCCGCGATGGGCTACACCGTCGTCCCCAGCGACGCCAACTTCATCCTCTTCGGCCGCTTCGCCGACGCCGCCGCCACATGGCAGCGTTATCTCGACGAGGGTGTCCTCATCCGTGACGTCGGCATCACCGGGCACCTGCGGACCACCGTGGGCCTGGCCGCCGAGAACGACGAACTGCTGCGGGTCAGCCGACTGCTGGCCGCCACCGAACCGAAGGACCTGTGATGAGTGATCGGATCGCACGCGTCGAACGCACGACGCGGGAGTCGAGCATTGTCGTCGAGCTGAACCTCGACGGCACCGGGAAGACCGATATTTCCACCGGGATCCCGTTCTTCGACCACATGCTCACCGCACTCGGCGCGCACGCCAGCTTCGACCTGACGGTGCACGCGAAGGGCGACATCGAGATCGACGCCCACCACACCGTCGAGGACACCGCGATCGTGCTCGGGCAGGCGCTCGGGCAGGCACTCGGCGACAAGAAGGGCATCCGCCGCTTCGGTGACGCGTTCATCCCGATGGACGAAACCCTCGCGCACGCGTCCGTCGACGTGTCCGGCCGGCCGTACTGCGTGCACACCGGCGAACCCGAGCACATGCTGCACGCCGTCATCGGCGGCTACCCGGGCGTGCCGTACTCGACCGTCATCAACCGGCACGTGTTCGAGTCGATCGCGTCCAACGCGCGCATCGCACTGCACGTGCGGGTGCTGTACGGCCGCGACCAGCACCACATCACCGAGGCCGAGTTCAAGGCCGTCGCCCGCGCGCTGCGGGAGGCCGTCGAACCCGATCCGCGGGTCACGGGGATCCCGTCCACCAAGGGCGCGCTGTGAGCGGAGCCTGCGGAACGAACGGTGTGACGGCATGAGCACGGTCTTCCTCTACATCCTGTTCCTCGCGGCAGGTTTCGCGATCGGCGGCGCCTACGCGATGTGGAAGGTCAACAAGCTCGCCTCCGGCGTTCTTCTGGCCCTGGCGATCCTCGCCGCAGCGTCGGGAATCCTGCGGTTGATCTGATGCGGGAGCTGCTCCGGACCCGCGGAATCCTCATCGCCCTGCTGATGGGGGCCACGACGTTCGGCGGCTGGTCGCTGTTGCTGCCGGTGGTGCCGCGGGCCGTCGCCGACGCCGACGGATCGGCCGCCGCGGCCGGTGGCGTGACCGCGATCTTCATGGCGGCCACGGTGGCCACCCAGCTGCGGGTGCCGGCCCTGTTGCGCAGGTTCGGTTACCGGGCGGTACTCGCCGTCGGTTGTCTGCTGCTCGGCCCGCCGTCCCTGGTGTTCGTGTGGAGCACCGACACCGTCCCCGCGCTCGCCGTATCGGCGATCCGCGGCATCGGTTTCGGTCTGGTGACCGTCGCCGGGATCGGACTGCTCGCCGAACTCGCACCGCGAAACCTCCTGGGCCGGGTCACCGGCGCCAACGGGGTCGCGATCGCGGCCGCCCAGATGATCGTGCTGCCCCTCGGGCTCGCGCTGTACGACTCGGGGCACGCCACGGTGGTGTTCGTGCTGGGCGCGGTGATTCCGACCCTGTCGCTGCTGTCGATCTCACTGCTGCCGGCCGTGCGCGCACCGGGCCTGCCCGCGGGCCGCAAGGGCATCCCGTTCTCGGTGCTGCTGATTCCGTGCATCGCGATGCTCGCGGTGTCGGCCGCCTACGGCGGCATGTCGTCGCTGCTGTCGATCGCGGTCGCCGACCGGCCGGTCGGGGCGGCGCTGGCGGCGTCGGCCGGTGCCATGCTCGTCGGCCGCTACGGGTCCGGTGTGATCGCCGACCGGACCGCGGTGGGCCGCACCCTCGTGCCGGCGCTGCTCGTCGGTGCCGCGGGACTGGCCGCTCTGGCCGGGGCGGTGGCGGGCGTGGGCGGCAACGTCGGGTTGATCGCGGGTGCGACGGCGTTCGGTCTCGCCTTCGGGGCGGTCCAGAACGAGTCCCTGCTGGCGCTGCTCGACTCTGCGGGTCCCGAGCGGGTCGGTGCGGCCAGTGCTGCCTGGAACATCGCGTACGACGGCGGTACCGGCATCGGGTCGCTCGCGCTCGGGTTCGTCGCCGGGGCGGCGGGGTATCCGGCGGTGTTCTGGCTCGCCGCGATCGTGGTGCTCGCCGTGACCCCGGTCGCGGTGTGGCCGCGGGCTGCTGCTGCGGCATCGCCCGAGAGCGGAACGCAGTAACCTCCCGAACCAACCTCCCGAACCGCCCGCAGGGGCCGGCTGCCGGGGCCGATAGAGTTTTGCGCATGACCGCACGCAAGGTTGCCCTCCTCGACTACGGCTCCGGAAATCTGCACTCGGCGCAGCGCGCCCTCGCCCGCACCGGGGCCCACGTCGAGGTGACGTCGGACTTCGACGCCGCCGTGAACGCCGACGGTTTGCTCGTCCCCGGTGTCGGCGCGTTCGCCGCATGCATGGAGGGCCTGAAGGCGGTCGGCGGCGACCGCATCATCGGCCGACGCCTCGCCGGGGGCCGCCCCGTCCTGGGGATCTGCGTCGGCATGCAGATCCTGTTCGACCGCGGCGTCGAGCACGGGGTGGAAGCCGACGGCTGCGGTGAATGGCCCGGCACCGTCGAACGCCTGCAGACCGACGTGCTGCCCGTCATGGGCTGGAACACCGTCGAGACGCCCGCCGACAGCACCCTGTTCGCCGGCATGGACGCCGACACCCGTTTCTACTTCGTGCACTCGTACGGCGTCCGCCGATGGGAACTACCCGAACCCGAACGGCTCGCCCCGCCCAAGCTGACGTGGACGGAGCACGGCGACCGGTACCTCGCCGCCGTCGAGAACGGCGCTCTGTCGGCCACCCAGTTCCACCCCGAGAAGTCCGGCGACGCCGGCGCCCAGCTGCTGGAGAACTGGGTCCGCAGCCTGTGACCCGCGACCGTGACCGGGGCGGCGACGAGCGGGATCTGTCGATCGCGCGGCTCGCGCTCGCCACGATGGGCACCGGCGCCGCGGTGCTCGTCGTGACCGCGGTCGTCGTCGTGATCGTGACGCCCGGCCCGGTCGTGGGATTGGTGATCGCGCTCGTCGGGATCGTCGCGGCGATCGCGGCGATGGGTGTGGTGTCGACACGGATGACCCGCCGCGCCTACGGCGACCGGTGACCCACTAGGATCGGCGCGGTGAGCCTGGTCCTTTTGCCTGCTGTAGATGTCGCCAACGGTGAAGCTGTTCGCCTCGTTCAGGGAGAGGCGGGAAGCGAGACCAGTTACGGTGCGCCCCGCGACGCCGCCCTGGCGTGGCAGAACGACGGTGCCGAGTGGGTGCATCTGGTCGATCTCGATGCCGCGTTCGGTCGCGGTTCCAACCGTGAGCTGCTGGCCGCCGTCGTCGGCGAACTCGACGTCAAGGTCGAGTTGTCCGGCGGTATCCGCGACGACGATTCCCTCGAGGCCGCCCTGGCGACCGGGTGCGCCCGCGTCAACCTCGGCACCGCGGCCGTCGAGGACCCCGAGTGGTGTGCGCGTGCCATCGCCAAGCACGGCGAGCGCATCGCCGTCGGCCTCGACGTCAAGCTGATCGACGGCGACTACCGGCTGCGCGGCCGCGGCTGGGTGTCCGACGGCGGCGACCTGTGGGAGGTCCTCGAGCGCCTCAACCGCGACGGCTGCTCGCGTTACGTCGTCACCGACGTCAGCAAGGACGGCACCCTGACGGGCCCGAACCTGGAACTGCTCAGCGCCGTGTGCGCGGCCACCGATGCGCCGGTCGTCGCGTCCGGTGGTGTCTCGACCATCGCCGACCTCGAGGCCATCGCCGGTCTCGTCGGCGAGGGTGTGGAGGGCTCGATCGTCGGAAAGGCGCTCTACGCAGGACGATTCACCCTGCCCGAGGCCCTCGCCGCGGTCTCGCGCTAGGACGACGACCGCGATGAACCGGACCCGCGACCCGCAGGAGTTGCTGGCGATCGCCGGCGACGTCCTCGACGGTGTCGCGGGCCGGTTCGTCACGGGCCTCGGCGCCCCGAGCGCCGTCAGCAAGGGGCCTCAGGACTTCGCGACCGAAGTCGATCTGGAACTCGAGCGGACCATCACCGCGGAACTCGAACGTCGTACCGGCATCGAGGTCCACGGCGAGGAGTACGGCGGCCCGGCCCCGAACCGGGGTGACGTGTGGATCCTGGATCCGGTGGACGGCACGTTCAACTACTCGGCGGGCCTACCGACGGCGGCGATGCTGCTGGCGTTGCTGCGCGACGGCGTCCCGATCCTGGGGTTGACATGGCTGCCGCTGACCGCGGAGACGTTCGCGGCCGCCGTGGGCGGCCCGGTCTACCGCAACGGGGTCGCATTGCCGCGGCTCGAGAAGCGGACCCTCGCCGAGTCGATGATCAGTTTCGGGGCGTTCAACCTCGACAGCCGTGGCCGGTTCCCCGGCCCGTTCCGGTTCGCGTTGCTCGGGGAGCTGAGCCGGGTGTCGTCCCGGATCCGGATCCGCGGCTCCACCGGCGCCGACCTCGCCTACACCGCGGCCGGAAGTTTCGGCGGTGCAATCGTGTTCGGTCACCACCTGTGGGACAACGCGGCCGGGGTGGCGATGGTGCGGGCGGCCGGTGGCGTCGTCACCGATCTGCACGGCGACGAGTGGCACGTCGGTTCGAAATCCGTTCTCGCGGCGTCGCCCGGCGTCCACACCGAACTGCTCGATCTACTTCACGCTCTGGGTGATCCGGAGACGCGGCCTGAAGGAGGGCCACCACGATGACTCTGGCTGTGCGGGTGATCCCGTGTCTCGATGTCGACGCCGGACGCGTCGTCAAGGGTGTCAATTTCGAAAACCTGCGGGACGCAGGCGATCCCGTCGAACTTGCGGCGACGTACGACGCGCAGGGCGCCGACGAGCTGACGTTCCTGGATGTGACGGCGTCCAGTGGTGACCGCGGCACGATGCTCGACGTCGTCACCCGCACCGCCGAGCAGGTGTTCATCCCGCTGACGGTCGGCGGCGGCGTCCGCACCGTCGACGACGTCGACCGGCTGCTGCGTGCCGGTGCCGACAAGGTCAGCGTCAACACCGCGGCCATCGCCCGCCCCGAGGTGCTGCGGGAGATGTCGGAGCGGTTCGGGTCGCAGTGCATCGTGCTGTCCGTCGACGCCCGCACCGTGCCCGCCGGGCAGGAGCCGACGCCGTCCGGGTGGGAGGTCACCACGCACGGCGGCAAGCGGGGCACCGGAATCGACGCCGTCGAGTGGGCGATCCGCGGCGCCGAGCTCGGGGTGGGGGAGATCCTGCTGAACTCGATGGACGCCGACGGCACCAAGGCCGGCTTCGACCTGCCGATGATCCGTGCGGTCCGCGCGGCCGTGCACGTGCCGGTCATCGCGAGCGGCGGCGCCGGGGCCGTCGAACACTTCGCTCCGGCTGTCGAGGCCGGCGCCGACGCGGTCCTCGCGGCGAGTGTCTTCCATTTCGGGGAGATGACGATCGGCGACGTCAAGAACGCGATGCGCGCGGAAGGGATCGTGGTCCGATGAGTCTCGACCCCGCGATCGCCGCGAAACTCAAGCGCAACGACGCCGGACTGTTCAGTGCCGTCGCTCAGGAGAAGTCGACCGGCGACGTCCTCATGGTCGCGTGGATGGACGACGAGGCCCTCGCCCGCACCCTCGCCACCCGCAAGGGCACCTACTATTCGCGGTCCCGGCAGCAGTACTGGGTCAAGGGCGAGACCAGTGGGCACACCCAGTACGTGCACGAGGTGCGGCTCGACTGCGACGGAGACAGCGTCCTGCTGATCGTCGACCAGGAGGGCGCCGCATGCCACACGGGCACGCACACGTGCTTCGACACCGACGTGCTGCTCGCGCCGGAGGCGTAGTTCCCGCGAGCATGCATCTTTCGCGCACGGACGGGTACCCGGAAGGGGTCCGTGCCGTGTGACGAAGGGTGGTGGGCGGTCGTGGACGTCGAACCCGGAACAGTGGTGCTCTACACCGATGTGGTGTGCGGTTGGGCGACGGTGGCACTGCACCGCTTCTACCGCGAGCGGGAACGGGCGGGACTGACCGACGCGGTCCGTGTCGAGCACCGGCTGTTCTCGCTCGAGGACGTCGATCGGCGGCCGGTGCCGAAGCCTCTCGTCGACGGGGAACTCGCGACGCTGGGCGCACTCGAACCGGACATCGGGTGGACGCCGTGGCAGCAGGATCCGTCGTGGTGGCCGGGAACGTCGTTGCCTGCGAACGAGGCCGTGCACGCGGCGAAGCTGCAGTCGCTCGCGGCGGCCGAGGAACTCGACATGGCGATCCGGCTCGCCTTCTTCCGGGACAGCCGGCCGATCCATCTGGTCTACGAGCTGTACGAGATCGCGGCGACGTGCCGGCACGTGGACGTCGACGCGCTCGCCGAGAATCTCGACGAGGGCACGGCGCGGGCGACGATGATGCGCGACTACCGGACCCGCGGGGACCGGGTGCAGGGCAGCCCGCACTTCTTCCTCGCGGACGGCTCGGATGTTCACAATCCGGGTGTCGAGTTGCACTGGGCGGGAGCGCCGGGGGAGGGCTTCCCCGTCGTCGATTCGGACGATCCGACCGTAACGTCGGATCTGGTCCGACGGGCCGCCGGGCGCTGACGGGACCTCACTAAATTCACCTTCGAGTCATACAGGAAATCTGCTGTGCGCTGATCAGATTATCGGGTTAGCGTCGGGCAGAGTTCGGTATTGCAGTGGCCCTCTGAACGTAGCCCGGTCCGGTGATCGGGTGTCGGGATCGAAGGTGATGTGCTCCATGGTGCTGTCCGAAGGCCTGATCGAAGGCAGGGAATCCGAATCGTGCTCGTCCCCGTCCCCGTCCCGGGACGACGTGCTGTTACGCGAACATCTCGCGGCGGCGATAGCCGAGTTCAACGACCCCACGGTGGAGTGGGAGCGGCGCCGGCGCTGCGTGGAGACGGTCTGCGTGGACTGCCTCCCGATCGCCCGCCGGGTGGCGCGCCGCTACCGGGATCGAGGAGTCCCCCTCGACGACCTCGAACAGGTGGCGGCCACTGCACTGGTCGCGGCAGTGCACCGGTTCGACCCCGGACGCGGCACCGACTTCGTGGCGTACGCCGTGACATCGATGCGCGGAGAGTTGCGGCGCTACTTCCGCGACCACACGTGGGCGGTCCGGGTGCCGCGGTCGCTGCAGGAACTGCATCTCGCGTCGGTACGGGAGGCCGACCGGATCAGGCAGGAACTCCACCGCGAACCCGACGCGGCCGAGGTGGCGTCCGCCGTGGGATGTGACCGGGCCGGGGCGGCGGAGGCCGCACTGGCCGGACAGGCCTATACCAGCAGTTCGCTCGACGGGCCGGTCACGGAGGACCGGACACTCCTCGACGGGATCGGGGAACTGGACAGCGGATTCGATCGGATCGACTGCAGCCAGACCTTGCGGTGGCTCCTGTCGAAGCTGAGTTCGCGTGATCGGAAGATCGTGGGCCTCAGATACTTCCACGACCTGACGCAGTCGGAGATTGCGAAGGTCGTCGGTTTGTCCCAGATGCAGGTGTCCCGCATCCTGCGGCAGTCGCTGCAGCGCATGCGGGGGCGGTCCCAGGGCGACGCGGCCTGACGGATCACCGGTGTTTCGCCGCTCCGGCAATCGGGTATCCCGTCGTGACAAGTGGGCACGCTTCGACCCAGGAGTCCTCATGATCGTTCTCGGAATCCTCCTTCTCGTCGCCGCTGTCGCGATCGGTGTCGCCGGTGTCGTCGCCAACGGTGGCGCAGTCTTCGGTTCGGGCACGGACCTCACCGTGTTCGGGGTGCATCTGACCGGATCGATCGGCGCCCTGTATCTCGCGGGAATCGTCGTCGGTGCGGCAGGGATGCTCGGCCTGAGCCTGCTCGTCGCGGGTGCGAGCAGCAACCGGCGGGCGGCACGGCACGTGCGCCGCCAGGACCAGCGCAGCCGGGTCGCCGTCGACGCCGTCGGCACTGATGAACCGGCCGTTCGCGACACCGCGTCCCGCACCTGGAAGCATCCGTTCGGGGGTGGCACGCATGCCACCCCGCGACCGTCGCACTGAGTGCGGGACACTACGGATCGGGGCAGGCGGCGGGCCAGGAGCTCCTTGCCCAGTCGACCGCCCTTACGGGATCCGGTCTGTGCCTTGCGGAAGAACTCCGCCGGTCTGTCGTCCCGTTCCGCGTCGGACGCCAGGGAAGGGGACGTGCGGTGAGAATCGGGTACAAGCTGTTCGCGGAGGGCTACGGGCCCGTCGAGATCGTGCGGCAGGCGGTGCTGGCGGAGCAGGCGGGTTTCGACTTCGTCGAGATCAGTGATCATTTCCATCCGTGGCTGCACGACCAGAACCATTCGGGTTTCGCGTGGTCGATCCTCGGGTCGATCGCTGCGAAGACGTCGACGCTGGGTCTGGCGACAGGGGTGACGTGCCCGTTCCTGCGCTATCACCCGGCGATCGTCGCGCAGGCCGCCGCGACGACGGCACTGCTGTCCGACGGCCGCTTCACTCTCGGATTGGGCAGTGGGGAGCGGCTCAACGAGCATGTGGTCGGCCGGGGCTGGCCGGCGGCGTCGACGCGCACCGACATGCTCCGGGAGTCCATCGAGGTGATCCGGCTGCTGTGGGGCGGCGGGTACCGGAGCTACCGTGGCCGTCACATCCTGCTCGAGGATGCGCGCGTGTTCGATCTGCCCGACCCGCTGCCGCCGATCGTCGTGGCCGGATCGGGTGGCCCGGCGGTCGCCGTCGCCGCCGAACTCGGTGACGGACTGTTCGCGACCGAGGCGGACCCCGACCTCGTGACGCGGTACCGGGAGGCCGGCGGCGACGGCCCGCGCTACGCCGAAGTGTCCCTCGCCTGGGCGTCGACCGACGAGGAGGCCCTCGCCTCCGCCCACAAGCTGTTCAGGTTCTCGGCGGCCGGCTGGAAAGTGCAGGCCGAGTTGCCGAATCCCGTCAACTTCGAGGCGGCCGCGTCCGTGGTGCGTGAATCCGATATCGCCGAGAGCTTCGGATACGGGCCGGACGTGAACCGGCACCTCGAGCGGATCCGCACCTACGCCGACGCCGGCTTCGACCATCTGGCACTCGTGAACGCCGGTCCCGATGTCGACGGCTTCTTCCGGTTCTTCACCGACGAGCTGCGGCCTGCCCTCTCCTGATCACAGCGGCCGGCGTAGTGAGCTTTCGCTCCCGGACCACGACCGGAGCATGTGCTCGCCCACCAGATCGTCGAGGCCCAGGCAGGTGGCGGCGCCGAACAGGACGCCGTCGAGGCTGTCCGGGGCGCCGGCGACGAAGCCGCCCGCCAGTTCCCGGACGGCGATCTGCTCGTGCGCGGAGTCCGCCTCGACGTGGACGTCGAAGAACGTCGTCGCATCGGAGCCGTACCCGAGCCGCGACAGTCCCGCCGCGATCTTCTTCGCCGGCAGCGCCGACGTGGTCTCCACCGCGCACAGGTGCCCGATCAGTGCGGGCAGGAGACGGCGGTGGAAACCGAAGTACGACAAGGCATTCAACGAGGACAGGGTGACGGCGGGCGTCGCGTCGACATAATGGGCGTAGCCCGGCGACAGGCCGAGCGCACGCATCGTGTTCGCGAACAACCGCGCATGCATGTGCTCGTAGCGTCCACCCCCGTACTCGTCGGACTGGATCTCCACCAGGGCCGCCTTCGGTGGACCCTGCAGGCGTGGGATGCCCCACGTGTGCACGTCGGCTTCCCGCAGCTGGTTGAGGGAGCGGTGGACGAGGAACTCCCGGAACTGTTCCGGGTCCGCGTCGTGCGCGAGGAACCCGGACAGGCCCGGCGTCGTGGTGGGGGCGGTCATGTCCCACAGGGCGGCCGCCACATCGTCGCCGAATTCGGTGCGGGCGGTGGTGACCGCGGAGTGGGAAAGTGCGTGCAGTGCACCGTCGAACACCGCTTCGAGTCGCCGGCGCAACGCCAGGAGCGCCGGATCCCACTCCCAGGACGCGTCGACACCCACGATGCCGGCCAGATGCAGTTCGTACAGCACCGTGAGTGTCAACTGGAGATCGTCGTCCGTGAGGACGTCGGGGGCGTCGGGCAGGGGAGGGGCCGGGAACTCGCGGGGGAGGGAACGGCCGGTCACGACATCGAGCACGGCCGCGCTGAGCGGGCCCCGAGCCTGAGGCTCCGGCATCGGCTCGATCGTGCGCGGATGCCTGCTCGGGTGTCGCAGCGCGGTCACGACGCCTCGGCCGGGGAGACACGCTTGCGCTTCTTGTGGGTGCCGTCGCAGAACGGTGTCCGCGACGTGCGCCCGCACCGGCACAGCGCGCACATGCGGCTCGGTGGGGTGATCGAGCGGCCCGCCCCGTCGACGATCGTGACGGGGCCGCGCACCAGCAGCGGGCCGTCGGGGCAGACCGTGATCGACGCCTCCGTCCCGACGATCACGTCGGGGTCCGCAGTCATGATGCCGCCCGGAACACGACGAGTTCTTCGCGGTCGGCGTCCGGTGCGAGCATGCCACGCTTCCGGAGCATGTCGGCCCGCTCGGTGAGGACCGGACCGAACGGGATGCGGGCGGTGGCGGCGATCGTCACGTCGAGGTCCCGGGCCTCGAGCATGGCCCGGGTCCGATCCACCCCGCACACGGCCGACTGCAACAGCAGCAGCACTCCGCCGGGCGTCAACAGGTCCGCGGCATCACGGCAGATGCGGTCCAGGTAGGCGCGCCCGTCCCGACCGGCATCCCAGCAGCGTCCCAGCCCCGTGCGGGGAAGGACGTCGTCCGGCGCCGGGACGTAGGGCGGGTTGGACACCACCACGTCGAACCGGGCACCCGGCAACGCCTCGGTGAGGTCGCCGTGTACGGTCCGCACCCGCACGCGGTTGAGTGCCGCATTCAGCCGGGTGTTGAGCAGCGACCGGCGATGTACGTCGACGGCCGTCACGTGCGCGGCCCCGGCAAGAGCCGCGTATACGGACAGCAGTCCCGTTCCCGCCCCGATGTCGAGGATCCTCGCGTCGACGGCCCGCGGCTCGGAGGACAAGGTGCGCGCGAGAAGGTAGCTGTCCGACTGGGGCGCGTACACGCCCGGCAGTCGCCACAATCGGGGCGGAACACGTACGGCCGGTCGGTCGGTAGCGTCCTCGAGTCGTCTGATCACCATGGCGCGACCCGCGTCCCGGTCCTCAGTCGCCCTGCTCGGCGCGCTGGCGGGCCTCGTCGGCCTCGGCCTTCACGCCCTCGATGCCTTCCACCGGTCCCGACTCGCTCTCGTCCGCCATGGTCACCACAGTCCTTCCGAGTGCGGAGCAGTTGCGGCGACCGGATACCCGAGGCGGGGAGATCGCAAACCCCGAACCGGGACCGGCGCGGCGCGGTCAGTGTCCCCGCTGGTCGGTCAACCCGGCCTCGTCGAGACGCTTCACCCGGCGATGCTCCGCCAGTACGAGCAGCGTTCCGACGACAAGACTTGCCGCGCAGGCGATTCCGGCTATCCAAGCCCAGCCGGCGAAACCGTAGCCGGCGGCCACCAAGGTCAGGCCGAGGGTGACGATCGCGATACCGATCAGCGCGTATCCGGGCCAGTTGCGGGAATCGGCGATCGCTTCGCCGGGATGCTCCCGGGTGGTGTGCGCGAGATCGCGGGGATCCTGCGAGGGATGTGTGTTGTCCATTCGAACCTCCCGTGTCGAGTTCGGTTCTCCTACCGGAATTCTCGCTCGTCCGGTCACGGTCTGCACGGCACCGGTGTTTGCGGCGGGAATCGGAGGGTATCCGTCGGGAACGACCGACTGTGAGGAGACCGTTGTGAAGGCGGTGACATGGCAGGGCAAGCGTCGAGTGGGCGTCGACACCGTCCCGGACCCCCGGATCGAGCAGCCCACCGACGCGATCGTGCGATTGACGACCACCAATCTGTGCGGGTCGGATCTGCACCTGTACGAACTACTGGGGCCGTTCATGAATCCGGGCGACATCCTGGGGCACGAGCCGATGGGCATCGTGGAGGAGGTCGGCAGCGAGATCGACGGACTCGCGGTCGGGGACCGCGTGGTGGTGCCGTTCCAGATCGCGTGCGGGCACTGCTGGATGTGCGGGCAGGGCATGCCGACCCAGTGCGAAACGACGCAGGTGCGGGAGCAGGGCACCGGGGCGGCCCTGTTCGGCTACTCGAAACTGTACGGCGCGGTACCCGGCGCGCAAGCCGAGTACCTGCGGGTTCCGCACGCCGACTTCACGCACATCGCGGTGCCCGACGGCCCGCCCGACGACCGGTTCGTCTACCTGTCCGATGTCCTGCCCACGGCGTGGCAGGCCGTCGAGTACGCCCACGTCCGAGAGGGCGAGTCGTTGACCGTCCTGGGGCTCGGTCCGATCGGCGACATGGCGGCCCGTATCGCCGCCCACCGCGGGGTCCGGGTGGTCGGGGTCGATCTGGTGCCGGAGCGGCTGGCCCGGCTGCGGGACCGTGGCATCGAGGTTCTCGACCTGCGCGAGCACGACGACCTCGCCGCCGCGATCCGGGATCTCACGGACGGCCGTGGCACCGACGCCGTCATCGACGCGGTGGGAATGGAAGCCCACGGTTCCCCCGGTTCGAGGGTGGTCCAGCAGGCGACCGGCCTGTTGCCGGACGCAATCGCCGGACCGTTGTTCACCCACGCCGGCATCGACCGGCTCGCGGCACTGAACGCGGCGATCGAGATCGTCCGCCGCGGCGGCACGGTCTCGATCGTCGGCGTCTACGGTGGCGCGCTCGATCCGTTGCCGATGTTCACGATGTTCGACAAGCAGATCCGGCTCCGGATGGGGCAGGCGAACGTCAAGCGGTGGGCGGGCGAGATCCTGCCGCTGCTCACCGACGACGACCCACTCGGTGTCGACACGTTCGCCACGCACCGCCTGCCGCTGGCCGACGCCCCGCACGCGTACGAGATGTTCCAGAAGAAGCAGGACGGCGCGGTCAAGATCCTGTTCGAGCCCTGACGGTTCACTCCATGCAGCCGGACAGCAGTGCCAGTGCGTGCTCGACGGTCTGCTCGACGACGGCGTCGGGTTCACCGGTGAAGACGAGTTTCTCGGCACGCACCGTCCCCCGGTCGTACAGCGCGAACCACACCGTGCCCGGGTCCTGACCGTCCTGCGGGTCGGGGCCACCGGCGCCGGTCACGGCGATCACGGTGTCGGCGCCCAACAACTCGGCGGTGCGACCGGCCATGGCCCGCGCGCTGACCTCCGAGACGACCGGCCCCGGAGGGACACCGAGCAGTTCGTACTTGACGTCGCGGGCGTACGCGACGACGGCACCCCGGAACCATCGGGACGAATCCGGCGAGGCGCCGAGAAGGCACGAAATACGGCCCCCGGTAAGGGATTCCGCGGTGGCCACGGCTCGTCCTGTGATCTGGGCGAGGTGGGCGAGACGTTCGCTCACTGTGCACCCGTGTAGGCGATCGCCGCATCGACGGTGCGATGGCACGGCAGGAGGCGGTCGCC
This sequence comes from Prescottella sp. R16, assembly GCF_030656875.1. Lineage (NCBI taxonomy): Bacteria > Bacillati > Actinomycetota > Actinomycetes > Mycobacteriales > Nocardiaceae > Rhodococcus > Prescottella sp. R16. The sequence goes on along the minus strand of NZ_CP130943.1, from coordinate 2,569,729 downwards.
CCCGGTGACGGTCAGGGCACGTTCGATGCCGCGTGTCACCGCCACGAGAGCGAACTCGATGCCGCGGTGCGCGGCCAGATCGTGTGCCTCGGCCAGCGCACGCGCGGCGTCGACACTGACGAAATCGGTGTGGGTCAGGTCGAGGACGACGACGTCCCCGGCAGTGACCCCGCGTTCGGTGAGGGCGTCGAACGCGGCCCGGTAGGCGTGACGGAAATCGTCGACGGTGTTCATGTCGAGGTTCGGGGCGGACTCCACGATCACCGCCGCCGTCGACACCGGACGACCGGGCCGGCCCGAAGAGTCCGGGGCGTCCGAGACGTCGTCGACACGCGGAATGGTGGAGAGGAAATGGTGGGACACGTCGTGCCTCCGAACCGTCGAGGTCAGTGGGCATGAGGATCTTCGCCGAGCGGCGAAGCCGGGTTGCGTGCTCGACCCACGTCAACCTTTCCTAACACCGAACCGGTCCGCTGTACAGGCCATCGCGCTCCGCGGCCGGCCGCGAGATCACTGTTCGGCCTGCTCCCGGAGCCTGGCAAGGGTGTCGGACAGAATGCGGGACACGTGCATCTGCGAGACGCCGATGCGTTCGGCGATCTGCGACTGGGTCTGGTCGCCGAAGAACCGCAGGAGCAGGACGGTGCGCTCCCGCGCCGGCAGCGTCCCGAGGAGTACCCGGATCGTCTCGTGGTCCTCGACCCCGGCCAGGTCGCCGTCGCGTTCCCCGAGCACGTCGGCGAGGGTCGCACCGGTATCGGTGCCGCCGGCGGCCGCGTCGACCGACAGGGTGTGGTAGCCGGTCGCGGCCTGCAGGCCCTGCACGACGTCGTCGTCGGCGACGTCGAGGTCGACGGCGATCTCGTGGGTGGTCGGCGAGCGCCCCAACCGCTGGGACAGGGCCGCGGCGGACTTGGTGATCTCGAGGTGGAGTTCTTTGAGCCGCCGCGGAACCCGCACTGCCCACCCGGTGTCCCGGAAGTGCCGACGCACCTCGCCCATGATGGTGGGAACCGCGAACGCGAGGAACTCGCAGCCGCGGTCGGCATCGAAGCGGTCGACGGCATTGACCAGGCCCAGGCTCGCCACCTGGAGCAGATCGTCGAACGGTTCGCCGCGGCGGTCGAACCGCTGGGCGATGTGCTCGGCCAGCGGCAGGCACCGGGTGATGATGGCCTGCCGCACCTCGGCGTGCGCCGGATCGTCGGACCCGAGTGAACGCAACGTCGTGAACATCGGTAACACGTCGCTGTATTCGTCGGATCGGTCGACGGTGCGGCGGCTCACACGGCGTCCCCGCCGAACATGGTGAACGCGATCGTGACGGCCGTCCGGTCGGGGCCGGCTCCCGGACCGCGGGTGATCTCGAGTTCGTCGGTGAGCGTGCGCAGGACGTGCCAGCCGAACTTCCGTTCCACCGGGGCGTCCGCCTCCTCCGGTGGCGCCGAGACGGCGGCCGCGAGCCGGAACGAGTCGGGGGACAACCGGAACCGGCAGACGATGTCGGTGCCGGGAAGCGCGATCCGCAGCAGCGTGCTGCACGTCTCGTCGACGGCGAGCCGGAGGTCGGCCAGCCGGTCGAGATCCATGTTGCACTGGCCGGCCAGTGCCGTCGCGACCCCGCGCAGCGGGCCCAGGTGCACGGGGTCCGCCGGCGCCCGAAGCTCGAGAACCGGGTCGAGTTCGTCCGGCCGTGTCGTGGTTGCGCAGGTTCGCGTCATGACTCCTCGCTGGACTCCGTCGTCTCCGTCGCAGCGCCCGATCGTCGCTGCCCGCGCTGCAGAGATTCCCCGTCCGGGCCGATTCCAAACACCTGGACACACCGGGGTGTCGTCACCAGCGTCCCACGAGACAGGGTCGATTGTTCGGGCCCGACCGCGTTACGGTGGCATCGAGGTTCGAACTCCCCGTCCGCCCCGACCTTCCGGAGGACGTCATGACCGAAGTACTGCAGAAGTCCGGCCCGCAACACAACCCGGATCCCGAACCGGGACACATCCCCGACCTCGAGCCAGGCGGCGGGGTCCCGATCGGTTCGACACCCCCCGAATCCGAAGGTATCTCGGACCTTGCCGGACACGAACCGGAGATCGGTCGGGGCTTCCCGACGACGGGAACCGTCGCTGTCGGTGCCATCGCCGTGGTCTTCACCGTCGTCGCGATCGGGCTGATCCTGATGGTCGCCGGAGTGGGGTGACGGCTGCGGGCACGGCCGCCGAAAGCCCGATGCGGGCGGTTGCTGCGAACACGACTCGGCGTTCGGTGCAGTAACCGCCCGCAGCGTGCGGCAGTATGCGGGTGACACGTCCGAGTAGTCGTCAATACCAGTACCGTCGACCACCGACCGCCCTGCCCGTGGCACCGATCAGGGCGAGGATCACGCCGATCACGAGCAGCACGATGCCGATCGTCCAGATGATCGAGACACCGGTGAGAAAGCCGATCAGCAACAGGATCAAACCCAGCACGATCATGACGGACTCCTTCCGCAGGAACCCTCGTCGGATACCCGCGCCGCCGCCCCGGGAAACCCGGCGGCCACTGGCACAATCTCCGCCATGCCACTCATTCAGATCAGCCAGACCCCGGGCCTGACGGCCGAGCAGAAGCGCGCCACGATCGCCGCGGTCACCGCGGCGTACGCCGAAGCCACCGGGAAGAATGCGTCGTCGGTGTGGGTGACGATCACCGAGGTGCCCCGCGAACACTGGGGTGTCGGCGGCGAGCCGCTGGGATGACACGGCGGCGAGCCGCTGGGCGGAGCCGGTCTCAGGCCTTGCCGGTGCCGGCGGCGATGCCGCGGTCGAGCTGACCGATCAGGGTGGTACCGAGCTCCGCCAGTTGCGTCACCTGGTTCCCGTCCAGGCCTTCGAACACGAGTGCCTGGACGGTGCGTACGTGCCCGGGTGCGGCGTCCGTGACCGTCGCCATGCCGTCGTCGGTGAGGACCGCGAACGCGCCCCGCACCCCGGGCACCGTGTCGCGGCGCACCCAGCCGCGTTTCTCGAGGCGGGTCACGACGTGGGAGAGCCGGGACAGGGAGGCGTTGGCGTCGGCGGCGAGTTCGGACAGGCGCAGTCGTCGGCCGTCGGCTTCCGACAGGACGGCGAGAACGAAGTACTCGAAGTGGGTGATCCCGGCGTCGCGCTGCAACTGGGTGTCGAGCGCGGCCGGTAGTCGGGTGATCAGGGCCACCAGGGTGCGCCACGCGGCCTGCTGGTCGGGCGTGAGCCAGGGGGTGTCGGTGTCGTCGGGCGCGCTCATGGTCTCAGGGTGTCAAATGCCGGTTCGGTGTGGATCGGCCGGGGAACAGACGTCGGCCGGGTGAGGTTGCACAACCTGATAAGTTGAAGCTTCAACCTAGGAGGTTTCTGTGACCGACATGCCGGCGATCTTCCTCAGCCACGGCGCCCCACCCCTGGTCGACAGCGCGACCTGGGTCGACGAACTGGCCCGATGGTCCGCCGACCTGCCCCGGCCGACCGCGATCCTCGTCGTGTCCGCGCACTGGGAGTCGGCGCCGCTGACGATCGGTGCCGTCGACACCGGCACCCCGCTCGTGTACGACTTCGGCGGGTTTCCCCAGCGCTTCTACGAGGTCACCTACGCCGCACCCGGCGCACCCGACCTGGCCCGGCAGGTCGCCGCACTGATGCCCGACGACGAACCGGTCCACCACGACCGGCGCCGCGGCCTCGATCACGGCGCGTACGTGCCGCTCACGGTCATGTATCCGGACGCCGACATCCCCGTCCTGCAGATCTCGATGCCCACCCTCGACCCACAGCGGCTGCTCGCCCTGGGGCGTCGCCTGCGGCCGCTACGCGAGCAGGGTGTGCTGATCGTCGGATCGGGATTCACGACCCACGGGCTGCCGTTCCTGCGGGACCCGTCGCCCGACGCCGTCCCGCCCGGCTGGTCGGCCGAGTTCGATGCGTGGGCGGGGGAGCGGATCGCGGCCGGGGACGTCGACGCGCTGATCGACTTCCGCAGCCGGGCGCCGGGCATGCCCTACGCACACCCGACGATCGAGCACTTCGCGCCGCTGTTCGTCACCCTCGGGGCGGCGAACGATCCCGAACAGGCCCCGGCCCAGGTGATCGACGGATTCTGGACGGGACTGTCGAAGCGGTCGATCCAGGTGGCGTGACACCTGCTGTGCGGCTGGTGCCGCCCAAAAGGCGCCCGGGGCGCGCAGCGTCACCGCAGCGCCTGGGATGATGGGGGCATGCGCGGCGAATCCACCACTGTTCCGGCACCTCCGTCGATTACGGAGGGGCAGGTCGTCGACGATTCGACCACTACCCGTGAGCAGTTCCGGGCGTTGGCGGCCGAACATCGGGTCGTGCCGGTGGTGCGGAAGGTGCTGGCGGATGCGGAGACTCCGTTGTCGGCGTATTCGAAGCTGGCGGGGGGCCGGCCGGGCACGTTCCTGCTGGAGTCGGCGGAGAACGGTCGGTCGTGGTCGCGGTGGTCGTTCATCGGGGCGGGCAGCCCGGCGGCGCTCACGGTGCGTGACGGTGAGGCGGCGTGGTTCGGCAATGTTCCGGCGGGGGCGCCGTCGGGTGGTGATCCGATCGCGGCGCTGGGACGCACCCTGGAGTTGCTGCGCAGTGAACGCCTGCCCGGTCTGCCGCCGCTGACCGGTGGCATGGTCGGTTTCCTCGGGTACGACGCGGTCCGTCGCCTCGAACGTCTGCCCGAGCACGCCGTCGACGATCTGCAGATCCCGGAGATGGTGATGCTGCTGGCCACCGATCTCGCGGCGGTCGACCACCACGAGGGGGCGATCACGCTCATCGCGAACGCCGTCAACTGGGACGGTTCCGACGAACGGGTCGACGAGGCGTACGACGACGCCGTCGCCCGACTGGACCGGATGACCGAGGCATTGTCGGCGCCGGCGCGGTCGACGGTGTCGACGTTCGCGCGGCCGCGGCCCGAGTTCCACCGGCAGCGCACCACCGAGGGATTCGGTGCGGACGTGCGCCGCCTGATCGGTGAGATCGAGGCCGGTGAGGCGTTCCAGGTGGTGTTGTCGCAGCGCTTCGAAATGGATTGCGACGCAGAACCGATCGACGTGTACCGGATGTTGCGGGCATCGAACCCGAGCCCGTACATGTACCTGGTGCAGGTTCCGGACGGTGACGGCGACACGGCGTTCTCGATCGTCGGATCGAGCCCGGAGGCGCTGGTGACCGTCCACGAGGGGGTCGCGACGACGCATCCGATCGCCGGTACCCGCTGGCGTGGGGAGACGGAGGAGGACGACATCCTGCTCGAGAAGGATCTCCTGGCCGACGAGAAGGAGAATTCCGAGCACCTGATGCTCGTCGACCTCGGTCGCAACGACCTCGGCCGGGTGTGCGAGCCGGGCACCGTGAAGGTGCACGACTACCGGCACATCGAGCGGTACAGCCACGTGATGCATCTCGTCTCGACCGTCACCGGACGGCTCGCCGACGGTAAGCACGCTCTCGACGCGGTCACCGCGTGCTTCCCGGCCGGCACCCTCTCGGGGGCGCCCAAGGTGCGGGCGATGCAGTTGATCGACGAGCTCGAACCCACCCGCCGGGGCATCTACGGTGGCATCGTCGGCTATCTCGACTTCGCGGGGGACGCCGACACCGCGATCGCGATCCGCACCGCCTTGATCAAGGACGGCACAGCGTATGTGCAGGCCGGTGCGGGGGTGGTCGCCGACTCGGATCCCGAATACGAGGACACCGAGGCCCGTAACAAGGCGATGGCGGTCCTGAGCGCCATCGCGGCAGCGCAGACACTGCGGCCCTTCGCGGGACCGCACGGAGGTGATCGGTGATGAGTGCGAACACGGCAGGACGCCGGGCCACCGGAGTGGCGGCGCTGCTGCTCGCGGCCGCGGCGCTGTGCCTGTGGGGGTCGTCGCGCATGACGTGGGTGACGGTCACGTCGTCCGACGGCCTCGGTGAGGATCGGGTGACGACCCTCGACGGCGGCACGTGGGCGGCCGCGACCACCCCGCTCGCGCTGGTGCTGGTCGCCGCGATCGCTGCCGCGTTCGCGGTGCGCGGCTGGGTCGTCCGGATCGTCGGTGGTCTCGTCGCGGTCGCCGCGGTGGTGGCCGCCGTGCCCGCGATCGGGTTGCTCACGTCCGGTGCGTCGAACGAACAGGCCTCGGACATCGCGGGATTCGAGCGGGTCGCGACGCAGGTGACCGCGACCGACGTGGCGGTCCTACCGGCGCTGCTGGTGCTGCTCGGGTCGCTGCTCGCGCTCGTCGCTGCGGTACTGCTCGTCCGTAAACCTGCTGCGACGGGCGGGCTTTCGTCCAAATACGACAGTCCCGCGGCCCGCCGGGAGGCGGCCGGGCGCGGGACGAACGGGCAGACGGACGAGCCGCCCACCCAGCGCATGTTGTGGGACGCGCTCGACGCGGGCGACGATCCGACGGACGGTGACACGGTGCCCGATCCGGATTCGGGGAGCACCGATGTGAGCAAGGGCACGCCGGGTTCGGGTACCCGCCCGGAGGACGGCTGACCCCGGCCTCTACCCTGAACCATGAACCGATGAGTTTCCTCACATCGGTTGACATGCCGGAAAGGACTCGGGGCCTCGATGACTGTTCTCGACTCGATTCTCGACGGGGTGCGCGCCGATGTCGCTGCCCGTGAAGCGGTTCTGGATCTCGCTGCGGTCAAGGCCGCCGCGGCTGCCGCGCCCCCCGCACTCGATGCCGCGGCCGCGCTGCGCGCACCCGGAGTCGGCGTGATCGCCGAAGTGAAGCGGGCCAGCCCGTCGAAGGGGGCGCTCGCGGACATCCCGGATCCCGCGGTCCTCGCCGCCGCGTACGAGGAGGGCGGTGCCCGGATCATCAGTGTCCTCACCGAGGAGCGTCGCTTCCACGGGTCGCTCGCCGATCTCGACGCGGTCCGCCGCGCGGTGGACATCCCGATCCTGCGCAAGGACTTCATCGTCGGCCCGTACCAGATCCACGAGGCCCGTGCGCACGGTGCGGACGTGATCCTGTTGATCGTCGCCGCACTCGACCAGAACACCCTCACCTCGCTGCTCGACCGCACCGAGTCGCTCGGCATGACCGCGCTCGTCGAGGTCCACACCGAGGAGGAGGCGGACCGCGCGCTCGAGGCCGGTGCGAGTGTCATCGGCGTCAACGCCCGCAACCTCAAGACCCTCGAGGTCGACATGAGCACGTTCGGGCAGATCGCACCGGGCCTGCCCAGCAGCGTCGTGAAGATCGCCGAATCCGGTGTGCGCGGCCCGGCGGATCTGCTCGCGTACGCGGGTGCCGGCGCGGACGCGGTCCTCGTCGGCGAGGGTTTGGTGACCAGCGGCGACCCGCGGCACGCGTGCGCGGAACTGGCGACGGCGGGTGCGCATCCGTCGTGCCCCAAGCCGTCGCGCTGAGACGACGCCCACAGTAGGCCCCGATCGACCGTTCGCGTCACGGCTGGGGCAGACTGGGGGAGTGAGTTCACGCAACGACGCCCTCGTCTCGAAGGGTGGGAGCCTGCCCACCGCCAGCGCCGGTCTGACCGAGCGTTCCGGTCACGACCCCGATCCCGGTGGCCATTGGGGCATCTTCGGTGGGCGGCACGTCCCCGAGGCGCTCATGGCGGTCATCGAGGAGGTCACCGCCGAGTACGACAAGGCGCGCACGGACGAGTCGTTCCTGCACGAACTCGACCGGCTGCAGCGGGACTACACCGGACGCCCGTCGCCGGTGTTCGAGGCGACGCGACTGCGTGAGCACGCGGGCGGCGCCCGGATCCTGCTCAAGCGGGAAGACTTGAACCACACCGGGTCTCACAAGATCAACAATGTGCTGGGGCAGGTGCTGCTCGCCAAGCGGATGGGCAAGACCCGCATCATCGCCGAGACCGGTGCCGGTCAGCACGGTGTCGCGACGGCGACCGCATGTGCGCTGCTCGGCCTCGAATGCATCGTCTACATGGGTGCCGTCGACACCGCGCGGCAGGCTCTCAACGTTGCACGCATGCGGCTGCTCGGGGCGACGGTCGTGTCCGTCGACACCGGCTCGGCCACCCTCAAGGACGCGATCAACGAGGCGCTGCGCGACTGGGTCACCAACGCCGATCGCACCTACTACTGCTTCGGCACCGCGGCGGGACCGCATCCGTTCCCGATGCTCGTCCGCGACTTCCAGCGCGTCGTGGGTCTCGAGGCACGCGCCCAGGTGCAGGACATGACCGGACGCCTGCCCGACGCCGTCGTCGCGTGCGTGGGCGGTGGCTCCAACGCGATCGGCATCTTCCACGCGTTCCTCGACGATCCGTCGGTCAAGCTGGTCGGCTACGAGGCCGCGGGCGACGGCGTCGAAACCGGTCGGCACGCAGCGACGTTCACGGGCGGAAGCCACGGCGCGTTCCAGGGCGCGTTCTCGTACCTGCTGCAGGACGAGGACGGCCAGACCATCGAGTCGCATTCGATCTCGGCGGGCCTGGACTATCCGGGGGTCGGCCCCGAGCACGCGTACCTCAAGGAGACCGGGCGGGCGTCGTACGAGCCGATCACCGACACCGAGGCGATGGACGCACTGCTGCTGCTGTCACGCACCGAGGGCATCATCCCGGCCGTCGAGTCCGCACACGCCGTCGCCGGCGCGCTGAAGCTGGGCCGCGAACTCGGCGACGGCGCGATCATCGTCGTGAGCCTGTCGGGGCGCGGCGACAAGGACATGGACACGGCGGCCAAGTGGTTCGGCCTGTTCGACGAGGAAGGTACATCCAAGTGAGCCAACGAGTTTCGCGCCTGGCGCCGACGTTCGCGCAGTGCCGGGAGGAGAAGCGTGCCGCCCTCGTGGGATACCTGCCCGCCGGCTACCCGGACGTGCCGACGTCGATCGACATGTTCAAGACGATGGTCGACGCGGGCTGCGACATCATCGAGGTCGGGGTCGCGTACTCCGATCCGGTGATGGACGGCCCCACCATCCAGACGGCCGCGGAAACCGCACTGGCCAACGGAGTTCGGCTGCGGGACGTGTTCACCGTCGTCGAGCAGATCGCGTCCGTCGGCGGCAACGCCGTCGTCATGACGTACTGGAATCCGGTCCTCAAGTACGGCGTCGACAAGTTCTCCCGGGATCTGGCGTCCGCCGGTGGCCTCGGCATGATCACGCCGAACCTCATCCCGGAGGAGGCCGGTGACTGGATGGCCGCGTCCGAGGAACACCACCTGGATCGGATCTTCCTGGTCGCCCCGTCGTCGACCGAGGAGCGTCTCGCGATGACACTCGAGGCCAGCAGCGGATTCATCTACGCCGCATCGACGATGGGTGTCACCGGCGCCCGCGATGCGGTGTCGAACATGGCCCCCGAACTGGTGGCGCGGGTGCGGGCACACTCCGACATTCCGGTCGGCGTCGGGCTCGGTGTGCGCTCGGGTGCACAGGCCGCGGAGATCGCGTCGTACGCGGACGCCGTCATCGTCGGCTCGGCGATCGTCTCGGCCGTCGAGCAGGGGGCGGGTGCGGTGCGCACGCTCACCGAGGAACTCGCGAAGGGTGTGCGCTCGGCTACCGTGGCCTCGTGACTTCGATGGTGACTTCGACCGAGCTACTCGCCTACATTCCGAGCCCACCACAGGGTGTGTGGTACGTGGGGCCGCTGGCCCTGCGTGCCTACGCGCTGTGCATCGTCGCCGGTATCGTCGTCGCGATCGTGTGGGGCGACCGCCGGTGGGTGGCCCGCGGCGGCGAGAAGGGCACCGTCCTCGACATCGCGATCTGGGCGGTACCGTTCGGTCTGATCGGCGGCCGGCTCTACCACGTGCTCACCGACTTCTCGACGTACTTCGGTGCGGGCGGCAACCCGGTCGACGCCCTGAAGATCTGGCAGGGCGGCCTCGGCATCTGGGGGGCCGTGGCGCTCGGCGCCGTCGGCGCGTGGATCGGTTGCCGTCGCCGCGGTATCCCGCTGCCCGCGCTCGGGGACGCGATCGCCCCGGCGATCGTGCTCGCACAGGCCATCGGCCGGCTCGGCAACTGGTTCAACCAGGAACTGTACGGTCGCGAGACGACGGTGCCGTGGGGCCTGGAGATCTACGAGCGTGTGAACGACCTGGGCCGCACGGACGTGTTGAACGGTGTCTCCACCGGTGTCGTGCAGCAGGTCGTCCATCCGACGTTCCTGTACGAGCTGGTGTGGAACCTGCTCGTCGTGGTCCTGCTCGTGGTCGTCGACCGCCGTTTCGCGATCGGCCACGGCCGGCTGTTCGCACTGTACGTGGCCGGGTACTGCGCGGGCCGGTTCTGGATCGAACTGATGCGTTCCGACCATGCCACCGAGATCCTCGGTATCCGGGTCAACTCGTTCACGTCGGCGATCGTGTTCGTGTGCGCGGTGGCATACTTCGTGCTCGCGAAGAAGGGGCGTGAGGAGCCGGAGGATCTGCGGCCGCACCGCCCGGACGTCGTTTCCGTGAAGGGGGACAAGGCATGATCGACTTCAGTAAACCCGGTGACGGCGACCCGGAGGAGCCGGGGAAGCAGCAGCCGGCGACCCCGGAGTTCGGGTCGCCGTTCGACTACGACGCCACCGCGGACGCCTCCATGACCGAGTCGACGACCGGAACGTCGTCGGTGCCGCCGTCGGGCGGGCAGAGTGCGGGCCCCGGCTGGGACACCTATTCGGGAACGGGCAACGGCCCCGGCTGGGGTTCGGGTCCGAGTTACCCGCCGCCGACCGGGCCGGTGTTCGGGACACCGCAGCCGGAGTACTCGCAGCACCCGCCGGAGTACCCGCAGCCGACCCCGCCGCCGTACCCGGAGCAGCCGCCGTACCCGGCGACGCCGCCGCCGTACGCGGGCGGGTATCCGACCGGCTACGGGTTTGCCGATGCCGCCGCGCCGTTCGGCCGCGACCCGATCACGGGCGAGCCCTACTCGGACAAGACGAAGGTCGCGGCGGGTCTGCTGCAGATCTTCCTCGGCGCGTTCGGTGCGGGCCGCTTCTACACCGGGCACACCGGTGTCGCGATCGCGCAGATCCTCGTCACGTGGCTCACGTGCGGTCTCGGTGCGGTGTGGCCGGTCATCGACGGGATCGTGATGCTCGCCGGCACCGTCCGCGACGCGCAGGGACGCAAGCTGCGGCCGTGACGGCGGTGCAGGACCCACGCACACTGGACGCGTGAGCTCTCTCGATCTGGTGTGGTTCCGTCGGGACCTGCGACTGCACGATCTGCCGACGTTGCTCGCGGCAGCCGACTCGGCGGACACCGCGGCGGCGGTGTTCGTCCTCGACGACCGGTTGCTGCGGCCGGGCCCGCGTTCGACGTTCCTGTTGCGGTGTCTGCGCAGCCTCGACGCCGAGCTGGACGGCCGGTTGATCGTCGCGCGCGGGGATCCGGTGACGGTGATCCCGGCCCTGGCCCGGGAGACCGGTGCCGGCGCGGTGCACGTGTCCGCCGATTTCGCGCCGTACGGGGCGCGGCGGGACGCGGCCGTCGAGGCCGCGCTCGGCGACATTCCGCTGGTGCGGACCGGGTCACCGTATGCGGTGGCCCCCGGGCGGGTCCGTAAGGCCGACGGCGGCTCCTACCAGGTGTTCACCCCGTTTCGCCGCGCGTGGCTCGACCACGGCTGGCGGGCCCCGGCCGACACCGGGCGGGAGACGGTGTCGTGGGTGGACGTGGACGTGCCCGGACTGCGAGTGGACGTGCCCGCCGACGAGGAGACCGGCGTCGAACTTCCTCCGGCGGGGGAGGCGGCGGCGCGGGCTCGGTGGCGGGACTTCGTCGTCGACGGTCTCGACCGCTACCACCTCGACCGGGACCGCCCGGATCTCGACGCGACCAGCCGGATGTCGCCCTACCTGAAGTTCGGGTGCGTGCATCCGCGCACGCTGCTGCACGACGTGCGCGGCCGCTCGGACGACGGCGCGACGACACTGCGCAGCGAACTGTGCTGGCGCGACTTCTACGCCGACGTTCTGCACCGTCGTCCCGACACCGTGCGGGCCGCCTACAACCGGCGGTTCGACGCGCTGCGTCACGACACCGGACCGGACGCCGAGGATGCGTTCGCCGCGTGGCGGCAGGGGCGGACCGGGTTCCCGATCGTCGACGCCGGGATGCGTCAACTGCTGGCCGAGGGCTGGATGCACAACCGGGTGCGGATGATCGTCGCATCGTTCCTGACGAAGGATCTGCACGTGCCGTGGTGGTGGGGTGCCCGGCACTTCATGGACCGTCTGGTGGACGGCGACATCGCGTCCAACCAGCACGGGTGGCAGTGGACAGCCGGGTGCGGCACCGACGCCGCACCCTACTTCCGGGTGTTCAATCCGCTCACCCAGGGCGAGAAGTTCGACCCGACGGGGGACTACGTGCGCCGCTGGGTGCCGGAACTGCGGGGCGTCACCGGCAAACAGGTGCATCGTCTGCCGGACGGGCCGCCGCCGGGCTATCCGGCGCCCGTCGTCGACCATGCCGAGGAACGCCGGGAGGCCCTGGCCCGCTACGGGGAGATCTGACCGACGGGGCCGGGTTCCGGGGCCGCGGCGTCGAACAGCGACCCGTCCGCGGCACGCGTAGCGTCGAATCACTTCCGAACGTCGATCGAGTGGAGGTGGCCGGAACCGATGGGAATCCGATTCGACAGCGTCGTCGACGCGCCACGGGACGAGGTGTTCGCCTGGCACGCCCGACCCGGTGCCCTGCAGCGGTTGCTGCCGCCGTGGCAGCCGATGCACGCGATCAGCGAGGCGTCGTCCCTCGCGGACGGTCGGGCCGTGCTCGGGCTGCCCGGCGGCCTGCGGTGGGTGGCCGAGCACCGGCCCGACGCCTACGATCCGCCGACGTGTTTCGTCGACGCCCTCGGCGCCGACGGGTGGCGTTCGTTGCCGCCGCGAGTGATCGGACGGTGGCGGCACGAGCACCACTTCGAGGCCGTCGACGATGGGAGCACCCGTGTCACCGACCGCGTCGACACCCCGGTCCCCGGCCGGTTCCTCCGGCAGACGTTCCGATACCGGCACCGTCAACTCGCCGACGACCTCGCCGTCCACCGCTGGGCACGGGGCCACGGCATGCGGCCGGTGACCGTCGCGGTGACGGGGGCGTCCGGGCTGGTCGGCACTGCGCTCACCGCCTTCCTGTCCACGGGCGGCCACCGGGTGATCCGACTGGTGCGGCGGGAGCCGCGGCACGACGGGGAACGCCGGTGGGATCCGGACGCGCCGGCCGCGGACCTGCTCGACGGGGTCGACGCCGTGGTGCACCTGGCCGGGGCGTCCATCGCGGGCCGGTTCACCGACGAGCACCGAGCCGCGGTGCGCGGCAGCAGAATCGGTCCGACGCGGCGGCTCGCCGAATGCGCCGCAGCGGCGGCACACGGACCGTCGACGTTCGTGTCGGCGTCGGCGATCGGCCTCTACGGGTACGACCGCGGCGACGAGGTCCTCGACGAGACCGCTTCGCGCGGTGACGGTTTCCTCGCCGGAGTGGTCGCCGACTGGGAAGCCGCGACCGCACCGGCGGCCGAGGGCGGGTTGCGGGTGGTGACCGTGCGCACCGGCATCGTGCAGACGCCCCGCGGTGGGGTGCTGCACCTGCAGCGGCCGCTGTTCGCCGCCGGCCTCGGTGGCCGGCTCGGCAGCGGACGTCAGTGGCTGTCGTGGATCGACCTCGACGACCTGGTCGACGTCTATCACCGCGCCCTCGTCGACTCCCAGCTGTCAGGTCCGGTCAACGCTGTTGCGCCCGGAGTCGTCCGGAACGCCGAATACACGCGGGCACTGGCGCACGTGCTGCGCCGGCCGGCCGTGCTGCCGGTGCCCGCGCTCGGTCCCGGTGCCCTCCTGGGTCGGCAGGGTGCCCGCGAACTGGCCCTCGCGAGTCAACGTGTCGTGCCGCGCCGGCTCCTCGACGCCGGCCACCGGTTCCGGCGTCCCGCGCTCACCGACTGCCTCCGGCACCAACTCGGCCGTCTCGGGGCCATCCCGTGACCGGCCGGACCGGCGAGCCGCTGCGCATCCTCGTCACCGGGGCCACCGGCTACATCGGCGGCCGGCTCGCACCGCGCCTCGTCGCCGCCGGTCACCGGGTGCGTGCCCTGGCCCGAAACCCCGACAAGATCAGCGACGTGCCGTGGGCGTCGGACGTCGAGGTCGTGCGGGGCGACCTGACCGACCCCGCGTCGCTGGATGCCGCGTGCCGTGACATCGACGTCGTCTACTACCTCGTGCACTCGATGGGCGGGCCCGGCGAGTTCGCCGAGTCGGAGCGGCGCAGCGCGGAGAACCTCGCTGCGGCGGCGCAGCGCGCCGGTGTCGGTCGCATCGTGTATCTCGGTGGACTGCACGAGGAGTCGCCCCGGCTGTCGACCCACCTACGATCACGGAGCCGGGTGGGCGAGATCCTCGTGGACTCCGGGGTGCCGACGCTGGTACTGCAGGCCGGGGTGGTCATCGGGTCGGGTTCGGCGTCGTTCGAGATGATCCGGCACCTGACCGACCGGCTCCCGGTGATGACGACACCGCGGTGGGTGGACAACCGCATCCAGCCGATCGCGATCCGCGACGTGCTCTACTACCTGACCGCTGCCGCAACCGCCGTACTGCCGCACAGCCGGACCTACGACATCGGTGGCCCCGACGTGCTGCGGTACAGCGACATGATGCGGATCTACGCCGACGTCGCGGGGCTGCGTCCACGGCGGATCCTGGTCCTGCCGGTGCTGACCCCGCGGCTCGCCGGCCTGTGGATCGGCGCGGTCACCCCGATCCCGTCCCGGCTCGGCCGTGCACTCATCGAATCGGTGAGCACCGACGCCGTCGCCCGCGAGCACGACATCGACACGGTCGTCGAGCCGCCGCCCGGCGGGACGACCGGATACCGGGAGGCCGTCGCGCTCGCCCTGCACCGGATCGAGAGCGGCGACGTCGAAACCACCTGGGCCGACGCGTCCCCACTCGGCGCGCCCGCGGACCCGATGCCGTCCGACCCCGAATGGGCCGGGGAGACCGTCCATCTCGACGAGAGGTACCGGGACTGTGACCTTCCGATCGAACGCGTGTGGCAGGTCGTCGAGGGAATCGGTGGGGAGCACGGGTGGTACTCGTTTCCCCTCGCGTGGACGATCCGCGGCTGGTTGGACCGCATCGTGGGCGGCGTCGGACTGACCCGCGGCCGCCGCAATCCGCACACCCTGCATACCGGGGACGCCCTGGACTTCTGGCGGGTCGAGAAGATCGACCGACCGTATCTGCTGCGGCTGCGGGCCGAGATGCGCACCCCGGGCGGGGCGTGGCTCGAATGGCGGCTCGAGTCTCGGGGACGGGGAACGACACGCCTGCGCCAACGGGCGATCTTCTTCCCGAAAGGGATTGCCGGGCAGCTCTACTGGTACTCGTTGCTGCCGTTCCACGGAATCATCTTCACCGGCATGCTCGCGAACATCACCGGTGCCGCGCGGTCGGACCGCTGATTCAGAGGGTGCACAGTGGCCGGATCTCCTGGAGCCCGCCGGTGTTCGGTGAGGTGAACATGAGGCACGAGTTGTAGCCCTGCTGTTCCACCACCGTACGGATCTGCTGCCAGCCTGCCGTGTCGACAGCCGGCGATCGGGACAGGACGAAGCCGGACAGCCGGGTCGGATCACCGACCAGGACCCAGGAGTGGTCGTCGGCGACGGATGCGACGAGATAGTTGCTCGGGCCGTCCTGTTCCTCCTGGAAGGGCACTCCGGGGAACGAGACGTGCAGGGCGGCGGGACCGTTGATACGTGCGTTGCCCACGATCCCGCGGCGTTCGCCGGTGAACGTCGTGCACGAGTTTTCGACTCGGATGTTTCGCTCGTCGACCGCGGAGTAGGTCGCGGTGGTGTCGCGCGCACAATCGAGGTTGAACGGGGCGGGGTTGGCCGCCAACTGGTGCCAGGTGCCGAGGTAACGGCCGAGGTCGAGCTGAGCGACCGGCTCGAGGGGGGCGCTGTGTGCCGGCGCCGCACAGAGGACGGCAGCCGTCGCTGCAGCCACCGCGGCACCGATGATCGAACGCGTCATGGGATCTCCTGTTCATGTCATTCGAGAATCGCAGGCCGGAGTGGCTGCGGTATCACTGTGCTCCTCGGATTGTCACCGCGCTCCTCGTATGGTCGAGGGCCCTCACCGTATCGACCCCGGTGGCATGCGCCGGGCCGATACGGTGAGGAGATTCCGGGTGTTACTGCGCCGGCGGCACGAGGACCGAATCGATCAGGTAGACGGTCGCGTTCGCGGTCTGCACGCCGCCGCACACGACGTCGGCGTCGTTCACCTTCAGATCGTCCCCGGAGCCGGTGACGGTCAGGACCGTACCCTCGGCGGTCGCGTGCGTGCCGTCGACGTCGGCGGGCGCCAGCCGGCCCGGAACCACGTGGTACGTCAGGATCTTCGTCAGCGTCGCCGAATCCGTCTTCAGGGAGTCGATCGTGGCCGGATCGATCTTCGCGAAGGCGGCGTCCACGGGTGCGAAGACGGTGAACTCGCCGCCGTCGAGGGTGTCGACCAGGTTCACGTCCGGGTTCAACTGCCCGGACACGGCCTGCGTCAGGGTGGTCAGCATCGGATTGTTCGACGCCGCGACGGCGACCGGATCCTGCGCCATGCCCTCGACCGAACCGGCGCCGGTGGGCACCTGCTGCGCATACGCGGCGCATCCGGGGCCGACCAGGTCCGCGGCGGGATCGGCCGCCGCGGATGCCGTCGACTGCATGGACTGGGAGGACACCGGGGTGTCGGTCGCGGCGGAATCGTCGCTGTCGGAGGCACAGGCGGACAGTCCGAGGACCACCACTGCGGCGAGGCCGGCGGCGGCTGCGGTGCGGTACGTGTTCATCGTGGTTCCCACTTTCGATGTGGTCGGTGGGGTTCAGCGCGGTGCTGATGTCCCGGTGTCATCAGGCTTTCGGCGCCGGGGACGACGCGGATGGGTCGAGAGTGGAAAAATTTTTCCCGGAACCCTCCACCCGGGTCGGGGCCCATCCGATCCGGGTGCCGCACCGAACGTTTCACATGACGACACAGAAGCAGCGAGAGCCGTCCGGCCGGGCCCGAACCCTTCCCGGCCGTGCGCTGGCAGGCGTGCTGGCTGCCGGTGCGGTGCTGGGCGTGGGGGAACTGGTCGCGGTGCCGATCGGAGCCGCCTCGTCCCCGTTCCTCGCGGTCGGGGCGACGACGGTGGACCGGAGCCCGGCATGGGCGCGGGAGTTCGCGATCACCACGTTCGGCACCGACGACAAAGCCGCCCTGTTCCTGGGCACGACCGCCCTGATCGTGGTGTTCGCGGCCGTCGCAGGTGTCGTCGAACGGACCCGGCGCCCGTACGGCAGCGCGATCCTGCTCGCACTCGGTGCGGTCGGTGTCTACGCCGCCGCGACACGTCCCGGCGCCACGGCTTCATCGGTACTGCCCACTGTCGCCGGGGTTGCCGTGGGGATCGTGGTGCTGCGTCTGCTCACCGTCCGGTCCCGTGGGCTCGACGAACCGGACCGGCCCGGTGACGGCATGTCGCGGCGCCGGTTCCTGGTCCTCGCGGCGACGGTTGCGGCGGGAGCAGCGGCCGCCGGAGTGGCCGGCCGGCGTCTCGCCGCGACATTGGCGGGGGCGGTCCGCGACCGGGCCGCGTTCCTGATCCCGTCGGTGGCGGCCGCGGACCGGGCCCGCCCCGTCCCGCCGGCCGCCGACGTCGCGGTCCCCGGCGGCACCCCGTTCGTGACCGGGAACGACGACTTCTACCGCATCGACACGGCACTGCAGGTTCCCGTGCTCACCACTGCCGACTGGCGGTTGCGCATCCACGGCATGGTGGACCGTGAGAGGACACTGCGCTGGGACGACCTGGTGGCGCGGACACCGATCGAACGCACCGTCACCCTCACCTGCGTGTCCAACGAGGTCGGCGGCAACCTGGTCGGTAACGCCACCTGGATCGGCTACCCGATCGCCGACCTGCTCGACGAGGTCGGGGTGGCGCCGGACGCCGACATGCTGCTGTCCACGAGCATCGACGGATTCACGATCGGCACCCCGATCGCGACGCTGCTCGACGGCCGCGACGCGATCCTCGCGGTGACGATGAACGGGCAGCCGCTGCCGTTCGAGCACGGCTACCCGGTGCGCCAGGTGGTGCCCGGCCTGTACGGCTTCGTCTCCGCCACCAAATGGGTCGTGGACTGGGAGGTCACCCGGTTCGACCGGGCCCAGGCCTACTGGACGCGGCGCGGATGGGCGGCGCAGGCGCCGATCAAGACGGCGTCCCGGATCGACGTGCCGGCGTCGTTCGCGCGGATCCCGGCAGGGGAGACGATCGTCGCGGGCACCGCCTGGGCGCAGCACCGTGGCATCGCCCGGGTCGAGGTCCGCGTCGACGACGGACCGTGGCAGGACGCGACTCTCGCGCCCGAGTACTCGATCGACACGTGGCGGCAGTGGACGTGGCGATGGCAGGCGGCACCGGGAACCCACACCTTGCAGGTGCGGGCCACGGACCGGGACGGCGTCGTGCAGACCGAGGAGCGGGCGGCACCGGTGCCGGACGGCTCCAGTGGCCGGCACACCCGCTCGGTGACCGTCAGGTGAGTGCGATCGTGACGATCGGGTCCGCGGTCGGCAGGGGCGAGCCGCTGCCCGGTTCGACGGTGACCGCGACGGCGGTGGCCGCGTCCAGGTCCGGTACCACCTCGCCGCCGGGTGGCGGCATCGTGTCGGTGCTCATCGTCCCGGCCGAACGCGGTTCGCCGGATGCGGGGAGAAACCACATCTGGTAGACGTGCCCCTCGGGGGGGCGGTGGCACGTTCGACATCGACACGACGACGGCGTCGGCCCGCGCGGAGGAGCTGAGTGTGATGGTGCCGCCGGCGACGTCCGTGGTGACCGTCCGGGTGTCGGGGGCGGCGAGCACCTGCTCGACGGTCGGCGCCGACGGGGCGCGGTCGAGCTGCCGCACGACCACGCCGGCGCCCACCGCGACCACGAGGACGGCCGCGACTGCGGCGACGGCGCGGGTCAGTCGCCGCCGGCGGTGCGCACGCCGGTCCGCGAGGTCGTCGCGGGGGGAGCCGTCCGGTGCGGGCGCGGCCTCGTCGTCGATCGCCCGCAGCAGCCGGCTCCGGAGTTCGGGTGGTGGCGTGACGGCGTCCCGGGACGACACCTGCGCCATCGTCTCCCGGACGCCGGACACGATCCGGGCGAACTCTGCGGCCGTGGCGGTGGTCGCCGTGTCCAAGCGGCCGGTGATCGCGGCCCGCTCGGTGTCGGAGACGGCGCCGAGTGCGAACGGGTAGGCGAGGTCGAGCAGGTCCTGCTCGTCGTCGCTGCGGCGTTCAGGCATCGGTGTTCACCCCCAGACAGTTCTTCAGACGGATCAGGCCGTCGCGGATACGGGACTTGACGGTGGGCAGGGCCAGATCGAGATGGTCGGCGACCTCGCGGTAGGTGCGGCCGCCGTAGTACGCGAGGTCGATCGCCTCGCGTTGCGTGTCGGTGAGCGTTCCCAGGCAGTCGGCGACCTGCTGTTCGTCGAGGCGTTGTTCGACCTCCTCGGACACCGTGTCGTGGTCGCGTCCGAGGTGGGCCGCACCGTACACGTGGTTGCGGTCCGTCGCGGACTGTTCGGCGCGCACCCGGTCCACACTGCGGCGGTGGGTCAGGGTCATCAGCCATCCGATCGGGCTTCCCAGGGCGGGGTCGTACTGCTGCGCCGTCGACGTCCACACCTGCAGGTACACCTCCTGGGTGAGCTCCTCGGCCAGCGCAGGGTTTCGCAGGACCCGGACCGCGAGACCGAACACCCGGGCACTCGTGTGGTCGTAGAACTCGGCGAACGCGTCACGGTCTCCGCCGGCGACCGCACCGAGCAGCTCGGCGAGCACCGCGGGAGTGGGGGCCCGGTGTTCGGCGCCGGTGCCGGTCCGGCGTGGACTGTCCATTCCCGAATGGTTCCACACTCCTGATTCGGAGCTGGGGACGTCGCGGATCGGTGCACGAGTGGGGGCGGCCGCGACTGTTTCGTCATCGATTCCGGTGGCCGGGGCGCGGTAAACTGGCCCGGCCGGGTGTACGCCCGGCAACCTTCCGGTGTGGAGGTGTCCGGTGCTGTTCTCCCGGCAACCCGATACTCGTGCCACGACGCTCTACACCCGCGATACCGAATCGGATTCGTGCGGTGTGGCGATGGTCGCGGACGTCCACGGCCGCTGCTCGCACCGCATCGTCGAGGATGCGCTGCTGGCGCTCGAGAACCTCGAACACCGGGGTGCCGCCGGCGCGGAGGTCAACAGCGGCGACGGTGCGGGCATCCTGATCCAGCTGCCGACGGAGTTCCTGCGCGGACTCGCCGACGAGCAGCCCGGCGTCGACCTGCCCGCGCCGCTGCCCGACGGCGGCGAGACGTTCGCGGCCGGCATCTGCTTCCTGCCGCAGGACCCCGCAGACCGGAGGGCCGCGCGGGCGCGGGTCCGGGACATCGCCGGCCAGGAGGGCATCGAGATCCTCGGCTGGCACGATGTCCGGGTCGACCCGGACGGCGCCGACGTCGGCGTGTCCGCCCGCTCGTGCATGCCGCACATGAGCTACCTGTTCGTGACCGCGGCCGGGGCGTCGTGCGGTGGGATCGACCTGGACCGGCGGGTGTACGGGCTCCGCAAACGGGTCGAGCAGCCTCCCGACGACGGTTCCGGGATCGGCGTCTACCTGCCGTCGCTGTCGAGCCGGACGATGGTGTTCAAGGGCATGCTCACCACCGCGCAGCTGCCCCGGTTCTTCCCGGAGCTGCGCGACCCGAGGATGTCGAGTGCCATCGCGATCGTCCACAGCCGCTTCTCCACCAACACGTTCCCGTCGTGGCCGCTGGCGCACCCGTTCCGGTACGTCGCCCACAACGGGGAGATCAACACGGTGCGCGGCAACCGGAACCGGATGCGGGCCCGCGAGGCGCTGCTGGCGAGCAGTGTCCTGCCCGGCGATCTGGCGCGGCTGTTCCCGATCTGCACGCCGGATGCATCCGATTCGGCGTCGTTCGACGAGGTGCTCGAGCTGCTGCATCTCGCGGGACGGTCGCTGCCGCACGCGGTCCTGATGATGATCCCGGAGTCGTGGGAGAACCACGAGACGATGGGCGACGAGCTGCGCGCGTTCTACCAGTTCCACGCATCGGTGATGGAGCCGTGGGACGGTCCGGCGTGTGTGACGTTCACCGACGGCACCGTCGTCGGTGCGGTCCTGGACCGAAACGGGCTGCGTCCGGGACGGTGGTGGCACACCTCCGACGGGCGGGTGGTGCTCGCCTCGGAGGCCGGGGTGCTGCCGATCCCGCAGTCCGACGTGATCGAGAAGGGCCGGCTCGAACCGGGCCGGATGTTCCTCGTCGACACGGCGGCCGGCCGGATCGTCCCGGACGGCGAGATCAAGGCGGACCTGGCGGCGCAGTACCCGTACCGGGAGTGGCTGCACGCGGGGCTGCTGGATCTGCGGTCGGTGCCGCTGCGGGGACGGATTCCGCACGATCACGCCTCGGTGGTCCGCCGGCAGCAGGTGTTCGGGTACACCGAGGAGGAGCAGCAGATGCTGCTGGCGCCGATGGCGACGGAGGGGGCCGAACCGATCGGTTCGATGGGCACCGACACCCCGATCGCGGTGCTCTCGCAGCGGCCACGGCTGTTGTTCGACTATTTCGTGGAGCTGTTCGCGCAGGTCACGAACCCGCCGTTGGACGCGATCCGGGAGGAGATCGTCACGTCGCTGCGACGGGTGATGGGGCCCGAACAGAATCTGCTCGAGCCGACCGCGGCGTCGTGCCGGCAGATCGTGCTGTCGTGGCCGGTCCTCGACAACGACGATCTCGGGCGGATCATCGACGTGAACGCGGACGGCGACTGTCCCGGCTTCGCGACGGCGGTGCTGCCCGCACTGTACGACGCCGACAGCGGCGGCGACGGGATGGCCGAGGCGCTCGCGGACCTGCGGGACGCGGCGAGCGCGGCGATCGACGAGGGCTACCGCACCCTCGTGATCTCCGATCGGGGCGGCGACCATCTGCGGGCCCCGATCCCGTCGCTGCTCGCGGTCTCGGCCGTCCACCACCACCTCGTGCGGACGAAGCAACGGACCCGGGTGGCGCTCGTCGCCGAATCCGGGGACGCCCGCGAGGTGCACCACATCGCGATGCTCATCGGGTGCGGGGCGGCCGCCGTCAACCCGTACCTGGCGATGGAGACGATCGAGGACCTCGTCGACGAGGGCGAGCTGACCGGGGTGGAGGCGTCCGTCGCGGTGCGCAACTATCTCACCGCGCTCGGCAAGGGTGTCCTCAAGGTGATGTCGAAGATGGGGATATCGACCGTCGGATCCTATACGGCCGCACAGATTTTCGAGGCCGTGGGACTGGATCGGGCGGTGGTCGACGACTACTTCACCGGCACCGTCAGCCGTCTCGGCGGGGTCGGTCTGGACGTGCTCGCGGCAGAAGTCGCCCGGCGGCACCGGATCGCGTATCCGCGGAACCCGGCGGCGACGGTGCACCGGCGGCTCGACGTCGGCGGCCTCTACCGCTACCGCCGCGGCGGGGAACTGCACCTGTTCACCCCCGAGACGGTGTTCCTGCTCCAGCACGCCACCCGCACCGGCCGCGACGACGTCTTCGCACGCTACTGCGCGGAGGTCGACCGGTTGTCGGCGGAGGGCGGCACGCTGCGGGGCCTGTTCGAGATCGGTCCCGGCGGGCGTGAACCGGTGCCGCTGGACGAGGTGGAACCGGTGGAGGCGATCTTCCCGCGCTTCAACACCGGCGCCATGAGCTACGGGTCGATCTCGGCGGAGGCACACGAGACGCTCGCGATCGCGATGAACCGGATCGGTGGCCGCTCCAACTCCGGGGAGGGCGGCGAGGACACCGACCGGTTGTACGACCCGGAACGGTGCAGCGCCGTCAAACAGGTGGCGAGCGGACGGTTCGGCGTCACCAGCGACTACCTGGTCCACGCGTCGGACATCCAGATCAAGATGGCGCAGGGCGCCAAGCCCGGCGAGGGCGGGCAGCTGCCCGCGTTCAAGGTGTATCCGTGGATCGCGAAGACCCGGCACTCGACGCCCGGGGTGGGGTTGATCTCGCCGCCACCGCACCACGACATCTACTCGATCGAGGATCTGGCCCAGCTGATCCACGACCTGAAGAACGCGAACGACCGGGCCCGGGTGCACGTCAAACTGGTCAGCTCGGTGGGGGTGGGGACGGTCGCGGCCGGAGTGAGCAAGGCACACGCCGACGTGGTCCTGATCTCCGGGCACGACGGCGGCACCGGGGCGGCCCCGCTGACGTCGCTCGAGCACGCCGGGCTGCCGTGGGAGATCGGCCTCGCCGACGCGCAGCAGACACTCGTCCTGAACGGGCTGCGGGACCGGATCACGATGCAGTGCGACGGCGGGCTGCGCACCGCCCGCGACGTCGTCGTCGCGATGCTCCTCGGGGCCGAGGAGTTCGGGTTCTCCACCGCGCCGTTGATCGTTGCCGGATGCGTCATGATGCGGGTCTGCCATCTCGACACGTGCCCGGTGGGGGTGGCCACCCAGAACCCGGAACTGCGCACACGCTTCACCGGCCGGCCGGAGTTCGTCGAGGCGTTCTTCCGGTTCGTCGCCGAGGACGTGCGCCGGTATCTCGCCGACCTCGGATTCCGCAGCATCGACGAGGCCGTCGGCCGCTCGGATCTTCTCGGTACCGCGGCCGGGGTGGCCCACTGGAAGAGCGGCGGTCTCGACCTGTCCCCGATCTTCGCGTCGACGACGCCGGTCACCGGCGGCGGCGACGGCGCCGGGCAGCGGCGCCGGGTTCGGGAGCAGGACCACGGTCTCGACGCCGCACTGGACCGCACGCTGATCGCCCTCGCCGAGGGGGCACTCGAGGATGCGCTGCCGGTGCGGCTCGAGCTGCCGGTGCGCAACGTCAACCGCACCGTCGGGACTCTGCTCGGGGCGGAGGTGACCCGCCGCTACGGTGCGGTGGGCCTGCCCGACGACACGATCCGGGTCCAGCTCACCGGCACCGCGGGGCAGTCGCTGGGGGCGTTCCTGCCGCCGGGGATCACGATCGACCTCGTCGGCGACGCGAACGACTATGTGGGCAAAGGACTCTCGGGAGGACGGATCGTGGTCCGTCCCGCCGACGACGTCCTGTTCCTGCCCGAGACGCAGGTGATCGCCGGCAACACGCTGCTGTACGGGGCGACGTCCGGCACCGCGTACTTCCGGGGCCGGGCGGGGGAGCGGTTCTGCGTCCGCAACTCGGGTGCCCTCGCCATCGCCGAGGGGGTCGGCGACCACGCGTGCGAATACATGACCGGCGGCCGCGTCGTCGTCCTCGGGCCGACCGGGCGGAACCTGGCCGCGGGCATGTCCGGCGGGGTCGCGTTCGTCCTCGACGCCGACCCGGCCAAGGTCAACCGGGCGATGGTGCGGCTACAGGCCCCGGACACCGAGGACCTGCAGTGGCTGCGGGTCGTGGTCGAAGCGCATCTGCGCTGGACCGGGTCGGCTGTCGCGGCGTCGCTGCTCGCGGACTGGCCGCGCCGTTCGGCGCAGTTCACGAAGATCATGCCGGTCGACTACCAGCGGGTGCTCGAGGCGACCCGCACGGCGCGGGCCGGAGGGCTCGACGTCGACACCGCGATCATGGAGGCGGCTCGTGGCTGATCCACACGGCTTTCTGCACGTCACCAAGAAGGAGGCGCGCAAGCGTCCCGTCGGCGAACGCGTCCACGACTGGCGGGAGGTGTACGCGCCGCAACCGCCGGACGAGCGGGACCGGGAGGTGTCCGAGCAGGCCCGGCGGTGCATGGACTGCGGTGTGCCGTTCTGCCATTCGTCGAGTGCCGGCTGCCCGCTCGGCAACCTGATCCCGGAATGGAACGACCTGGTGCGCCGTGGCCGCTGGGACGCCGCCGCGGAACGCCTGCACGCCACCAACAATTTTCCCGAGTTCACCGGCCGGATCTGTCCCGCACCGTGCGAGTCGGCGTGCGTGCTGGCCCTGGCGGACACCCACACCACCGGCAGCGTCACCATCAAACGGATCGAGCAGACCATCGCGGACACGGCATGGGAGCGGGGTGCCGTCGGGCCGGTGCTGCCGGTCACCCGGTCCGGCCGGCAGGTCGCGGTCGTCGGTTCGGGACCCGCGGGGCTGGCGGCGGCGCAGCAGCTGACCCGGGTCGGGCACGAGGTGACGGTGTACGAACGCGACGACCGGTTCGGTGGCCTGCTCCGCTACGGCATCCCCGCGTTCAAACTCGAGAAGACGGTGCTCGATCAGCGGCTCACCCAGATGCGCGTCGAGGGAACACATTTCGTCCCCGACGTCGAGGTCGGTGTCGAGCTGCCGGTGCCGACCCTGCTGTCCCGGTACGACGCGGTGGTCCTGGCGACCGGTGCGCTGCGGGCCCGCGACAACCGCGACCTCGAGGGCCGCGACCTCGACGGCGTACACCTGGCGATGGAGCATCTCGTGGCGTCCAACCGGGAATGCGAGGGCGACGGGCCGTCGCCGATCACCGCCCGCGGCAAGCACGTCGTGATCATCGGCGGCGGGGACACCGGCGCCGACTGCCTGGGCACCGCGCACCGCCAGGGCGCCCTGTCCGTCACCCAACTCGACTACCGTCCGCCGCTGCCGTCCGAACGCGACGACGCCACGTCACCGTGGCCGTCGTGGCCGCTGGTACTGCGCACCACGCCCGCGCACGCCGAGGGCGGGGTGCGCCGGTACGAGGTTGCGGTGCAGCGTTTTCTGGGCGACGACGACGGCCACGTGCGGTCGATGGTGCTCGCGGAGGTGCGCCCGGGACGGGACGCCACCGGCCGCCGCACGTTCGACCCGGTCGGGGAGGACGTCGAATTACCGTGCGATCTGGCACTTTTCGCGATCGGTTTCGAGGGCACCGACCGGGGGCCGCTGCTGGACGATCTCGACCTGACCGTCAACCGGCGCGGGGTCCTGTCGTGCGGATCGGACTGGCAGACCGACACTCCCGGAGTGTTCGTGTGTGGCGACGCACACCGGGGTGCGTCGCTCGTGGTATGGGCGATCGCCGAGGGACGGTCGGCGGCCCGCGGCGTCGACGAGTATCTCACCGGCAGTTCGGAACTTCCGGCTCCCGTACGTCCCGCGACGCTGCCGCTCACCGTCGTCTGATGCTCACCTGCACGTCACCGGCCGTTGCCGCGCCGAATAGAGTTCGTTTCCCGAGAGGACTAGGCTTTGCCTCGTGATCCGACGCACGAAGATTGTCTGCACTCTAGGCCCAGCGACCGCTACAGGCGACCGCGTCCGTGAGCTCGTCGAGAGCGGAATGGACGTCGCGCGACTGAACTTCAGCCACGGTGAACACGCCGATCACGAGGCGAACTACCGCCGCGTCCGGGAGGCCTCGCAGGCCACCGGCCGGGCCGTGGGCATCCTCGCCGATCTGCAGGGACCGAAGATCCGGCTCGGACGTTTCGTCGAGGAACGCACCGTGTGGGAGACCGGTGAACAGGTCCGCATCACCGTCGCCGACTGCGACGGTACCCACGACCGGGTCTCGACCACCTACAAGCAACTCGCCGAGGACGCCCGGCCCGGCGACCGGCTGCTCGTCGACGACGGCAAGGTCGGTCTCGTCGTCGAGTCCGTCGACGGCGACGACGTGGTGTGCCGGGTCACCGAGGGCGGCCCGGTCTCCAACAACAAGGGCGTCTCGCTGCCCGGTATGAACGTGTCGGTGCCGGCCCTGTCCGAGAAGGACATCGCCGACCTCGA
Source organism: Prescottella sp. R16 (assembly GCF_030656875.1). Lineage (NCBI taxonomy): Bacteria > Bacillati > Actinomycetota > Actinomycetes > Mycobacteriales > Nocardiaceae > Rhodococcus > Prescottella sp. R16. The sequence continues at coordinate 2,542,932 of NZ_CP130943.1, read as the reverse complement.
ATTCGCGCTGCACCTCGGTGTCGACTTCATCGCGTTGTCGTTCGTGCGTTCGCCGGCCGACATCGAACTGGTCCACGACGTGATGGACCGGGTCGGCCGCCGTGTCCCGGTGATCGCGAAGCTCGAGAAGCCCGAGGCCATCGAGAACCTCGAGGCCGTGGTGCTGGCGTTCGACGCCGTCATGGTGGCCCGCGGCGACCTCGGTGTCGAACTGCCGCTCGAACAGGTGCCGCTGGTGCAGAAGCGGGCCATCCAGATCGCCCGCGAGAACGCCAAGCCGGTCATCGTCGCGACGCAGATGCTCGAATCGATGATCGAGAACTCGCGTCCGACGCGTGCCGAGGCGTCCGACGTCGCGAACGCGGTCCTCGACGGCGCCGACGCCGTGATGCTGTCCGGGGAGACGTCGGTCGGCAAGTACGTGATGGAGACCGTGCAGACCATGGCGCGGATCCTGAAGGCCGTCGAAACCGACCCGGCGCGGGTGCCGCCGCTCACGCACGTCCCGCGCACCAAGCGCGGTGTCATCTCCTACGGTGCCCGCGACATCGGTGAGCGTCTCGACGCGAAGGCCCTGGTCGCGTTCACCCAGTCCGGTGACACGGTGCGCCGCCTCGCCCGGCTGCATTCGCCGCTGCCGCTGCTGGCGTTCACCCCGCTCGAGTCGGTCCGCAGCCAGCTGTCGCTGTCGTGGGGTACCGAGACGTTCCTCGTCGACCCCGTCGCGTCGACGGACCAGATGTTCACCCAGGTCGACCACGCGCTGCTGTCCCTCGGCCGCTACAACCGCGGCGATGTGGTCGTGATCGTGGCCGGATCCCCGCCCGGCACCGTAGGCTCGACCAACCTGATCCACGTGCACCGGATCGGGGAGGAAGACCACTAGAAGGGGAGCACGCGGGTGAGCGATCCGGGAACAGTTGTGCGATCGGCCGATCTGGAGACACTGCTCTCCGTTCTCGATCTCGAGCAGATCGGCGACGACACCTACCGGGGGCGCCACCCCAACGAGTCCGGCAGCCGCACGTTCGGCGGCCAGCTCGTCGCGCAGGCACTGGTCGCGGCGGATCGGACGGTCGACGGTGACCGTCCGATCCACGCGATCAACGCGCACTTCATCCGCGGCGGCAACGTCAAGGCCCCCATCGAGTACCGCGTCGAGCGGCACCGCGACGGTCGCGCGTTCGCGAACCGGCAGGTCACCGCGTACCAGGACGGCAACGTCGTGTTCTCGATGTTCGCGGCGTTCCAGGACGGTGCCGGCGGGCTCGAGCACGGCGTCGACATGCCGGACGTGCCGGCCCCGGAGGACTGCCTCTCGTTCGACGACCACATCGTCGGTTACGAGGAGAAGCTGCCGCATTTCGTCGAGGCACTGCACCCCATGCAGATGCGGTACGCGAACCCGCCCACGTGGGTACTCAAGGACTCCGAGCAACGACTGCCCCACAACCGGGTGTGGATCCGCACCGACGGCGACCTCCCGGACACACCGTGGGTGCACAGCGCGGCCCTCGCGTACGCGTCGGACACCACGGTCCTCGATTCGATCCTCACCACCCACGGGCTGTCGTGGGGCCTCGACCGGATCGTCGCGGCCACCGTCAACCATTCGATCTGGTTCCATCGCCCGTTCCGGTTCGACGAATGGGCCCTGTACGCAACGGAATCGCCGGTTGCGTCCGGTTCGCGCGGCCTGGGGCGCGGTCACTTCTTCGACCGCACCGGAGAGGTGATCGCGACCGTCGTCCAGGAAGGTGTGATTCGGCACTTCCCGCCGCGACGGTGACGGCCGAACCGGTGACCGCCGAACCGATGATGCCGCGGACCCGGCGCCGTTAGACTTCGAATTCTCCTGGACGACACCGTCGATGGGGGTCCGATGCGCAGCGAGCCGATCGACTGGAACCACGAGCTGGTCACGAGCCTGCTGTGGACGGCGCGTGCGTTCGCGATCGCCGCGGTGTGCCTCGTCGTCGCCGCGGTGCTGCTCACCCGATGGACCCGGTGGGGCCGGCAGTTCCGCACCATCTCCGGGGCGTTCTTCACCGGACGCGACAGTCTGCGCACGTGGGCCCTGGTCGCCGCGATGCTCCTGCTCACGGTCACCGGGGTGCGGCTCACGATCCTGCTGTCGTATCAGGGCAACGAGATGTACACCGCGTTGCAGTATGCGGCGCAGGCCTTTTCGGGCGGCGACGCGGACGCCCTGGACGCGGCGACGTCGACGTTCTGGCGGTCGATCCTCGTGTTCGCCGTTCTCGCGACGATCCACGTGGTGCGCTCGCTGCTCGACTACTACGTGGGGCAGGCGTTCGTCATCCGCTGGCGGCTGTGGCTCACCGACCGGATGGCCACCGACTGGCTCGACGGTCGGGCCTACTACCGAAACCGGTTCGTCGGCAAGGGAATCGACAATCCGGACCAACGTATCGAAACCGATGTGACGACGATGACGACGGTGTCGCAGTCACTGTCGATGGGCATGGTGACGGCGGTGACGTCGCTCGTCGCGTTCACCAAGATCCTGTGGGACCTGTCGGGGCCGATGACGCTGCTCGGGGTGACGGTGCCCCGCACGATGGTCGTGCTCGTGTACGTGTACATCCTGATCGCGACGGTGATCGCGTTCTGGATCGGGCATCCGCTGATCCGGCTGAATTTCCTCAACGAACGACTGACCGCCAACTTCCGGTACGCGCTGGTGCGGCTGCGGGACCGCGCCGAGTCCGTCGCCTTCTACCGCGGCGAAACCGTGGAGCGGACCGGGCTGCTCGGCCGGTTCGCCGCCGTCATCGGCAACGCGTGGCGGATCGTGTACCGGACCCTGAAGTTCAACGGTTTCAACCTGGGCGTCAGCCAGATCGCGGTGGTGTTCCCCATCGTGCTGCAGGCGCCCCGATTCTTCGCCGGCACCATCACCCTCGGCGACATCACCCAGAGCGCCGCCGCATTCGGGCAGGTGTCGGACTCGCTGTCGTTCTTCCGGCAGTCGTACGACGTGTTCGCCGGCTACCGGGCGTCCCTCGTCCGCCTCGACGGACTGATCGGCGCCGACGAAAAGGCCCGCGCCCTGCCCGCGGTGCGCACCGAACACGTCGACGACGCCGTCGAACTCGCGTCCGTGCAGGTGGACCTGCCCGATGGGCGACCGCTCGTGACGGACCTGGACCTGCGACTCACCCCGGGCGACGCTCTGCTGGTGAGTGGGCCGTCGGGCAGTGGGAAGACGACGCTGCTGCGGACACTCGCCCAGATGTGGCCGTACGCCGACGGGACCGTGCGACGCCCGACCGGGACCGACGCCCTGTTCCTGTCCCAGTTCCCGTACCTGCCGCTCGGCGACCTGCGCGATGCGGTCGCCTACCCGGGGCGCGCCGCCGATGTCGGCGACGACCGTATCCGCGACGTGCTGGGGCGGGTGGCGCTCGGGCACCTCGTCGACCGCCTGTCCGAGCAGGAGGACTGGGCGTCGATCCTGTCGCCGGGGGAACAGCAGCGCGTCGCGTTCGCGCGGATCGTGCTGCTGCGCCCACAGGTCGCGTTCCTCGACGAGGCGACGTCCGCGGTCGACGAGGGCCTCGAATACCAGCTGTACTCCCTGATCCGCGAGGAGGTGCCGACGTGCATGCTGGTCAGCGTCAGTCACCGCAGCACCGTCGACCGGCACCACACGCGTCGTCTCGAACTGCTCGGAGGCGGGGCGTGGCGACTGTCGACGGTGCCGGTGGGCTGACACCCGATCAGGCGGACGTCACAGGTACTGCCCGCACGTCGGCCAGGCGCCGGCGCCCTGGCTCGACAGGATCGATTCGGCCACCTGGATCTGCGCCGCCCGGGAATTGTTGTGCGGCAGCCCGCTGCCGCCGTGGGCGTTCCAGGTGCCCGCGCTGATCTGCAGGCCGCCGTAGTAGCCGTTGCCGGTGTTCGCGCTCCAGTTGCCGCTGCTCTCGCACTGCGCGACGGCGTCCCAGTCGCCGGACGCGGCCTGGGCCGGTGCGGCGGTCAGTGCGAGAGGGGCCACGGCCAGTGCAGCCGCCGCAGCGGAAGTGCCGAGAGTGCGGGTGACGGTGAACGTCGACATACGAGACGTCATGCGTGATTCCTCTCCGTGGTCGGAAGCGAGGAGTCCGGTGGTCGCACAGTGCGGTGCGCTCGGCCGTGTCGATTCGTGGCCGGGCCACCGGAACGGTGTCCTCGCCGTGCCCCGTGGAAGATGTATCGTGTCCGATCCCGCTGGGGCGGAAGAGCGTTGGCTGCGGGTCGGAGGTGCTCGAGGTGTCGAGCCGGTGACGACGCTAGGACGGATGCCGTGCTGCGTCACCAGGTAGTTTTCTGGCACGCCGGTACCGATATCACGGTTCGGATGCTGCTGCGACGCTGGTCGCGGGGAAGATCGCGGGGCGCGCGGCGGACCGACCCGGGGGTAGAACTGTGATCGGGGTCACCACGATAGTGTGGTGTGAGTCACTTCAGGGTGTCGAGGATGTCCGACACCGTCATCGTGACGACTCCGATGGAACGGGCATCGGCGAGCCGATCCGAGGTGGTGCCGGAGGTCGCATCCGTGACCGATACGACCCGGAAATCGTGGTTCGACGCGTCGAACATGGTGGCGCGCGGGCAATTCGGAAAGTTGCAGCCCGCGACCACGACGGTGTCGATCCGGAGATCGGTGAGATACCCGGCGAGTCCCGTGCGATGGAACGCACTCCACCGGGGCTTCCACAGGACCGACTCGTTCGGGCCGAGGGGCTGACGGCCACCGGCGAGCAGGAGTTCGGCATCCAATCCTGGTGCACTGTCGGGAAGTAGGCCGTCGACGATCCGGGATCCGGTCGTGCCGGGTCGGACGATGGGTGCATCGTCGCGAGCGATCGCCGTCCGCCGCACCGGATCGACGTCCGTCCCCGTGTACAGCCGCACCACGTGCACGATCGGGTGGCCGGCCCGCCGGTACGCGTCGAGCAGAATGCTCAGGAGAGGAACGACATCCGAGGTTCCCGCCACCGGCAGGGTGCCGTCGACGAAATCGTTCTGCATGTCGATCACCAGCAGCGCCGACGAATCCAGGTGCGGGCGAACGTGTTCGTCGAGAGACGAGAACGGATCGGGCATGTGTCGAATCTAGCCGGACGTATCGCCGGAAACTGTGGTATTCCCTGTTCTGCCATGATGATTCGGTGAGTGAGGATATTCGCCGAGGAAGCAGCGTCGCGACCGCGTGGCTCAGTGCCGCGTTCTGGTTCCTGCTTCTCGGCTGGCTGTACTGGACGGTCGGGGTGCCGTCCTGGTGGGCGTGGGTGCTGTTCGTCGGTCTCGGTGCCGTGCTCACGGTGCTGTGGTGGCGCCGCAGGTTCCGCAGTCGGTACCGGCTGGTGTTCGGGGCGCTGTGCGGGCTCGCCGGGGCGGCCGCGGTGGCCGGGGCCGCGGCGACCCTGGTCGTGCCGACGACGGTGCCCGTGGACAGTGTCGGGCAGGCCCGGATCGAATGCGGATCCGTGCTGGTCCCGTTCTCCGGGACCAGCCTGCGGGTGACGTCGGCGGCCACCGGGGATCCGGTGGTGCTGTCCACCCCGATTCCCTACGAGGAGATGGAGCGGGTCTGCGCGGCCGACCACCGGATCGCGGCCGGGGACGCGGCGTCCGTCGCCGTGGTGGCGCTGTTCCTGCTCGTGCGATCGGCCGGACATCTGCGGCCCGCCCGCGAACAGGACAGCGCCCCGCCGCAACCGTGAATCCGGTTGCGGCGGGGCGCTGTAGGTGGTTCCGCTCGATCAGGCCGAGACGATGACCGACGAGCCGTGGCCGAACAGGCCCTGGTTCGCGGTGATGCCGACACGGGCACCCTCGACCTGGCGTCCCTCCGCCTGGCCGCGGATCTGCCACGTCAGCTCGCACACCTGCGCGAGGGCCTGCGCCGGAACGGCTTCGCCGAAGCAGGCGAGACCACCGGACGGGTTGACCGGGATGCGGCCGCCGATCGTGGTGTCGCCGGCACGCAGCAGCTGCTCGGCCTCACCGCGCTTGCACAGCTGCAGGTCCTCGATCCAGTCCAGCTCGATCGCGGTCGCGAGGTCGTACACCTCGGCGACGTCGACGTCCTCCGGTGAAATACCGGCCTCCTCGTACGCCGCGTGACCGATCGACTCCTTGAACGTGCGCTCCGGTGCGGGAACCGCGGACGCCGACTCGGTGGAGAAGTTCGGCATGTCCATGATCGTCTGCGGGAACGTCGGCGTCACCGTCGAAATCGCCTTGATGCGAACCGGATCGACGATGCCCTTCTTGCGGGCGTACTCCATCGAGGTGAGGATGATCGCGGCGCCGCCGTCCGAGGTGGCACAGATGTCCAGCAGGTGCAGCGGATCGGCGACCACCGGCGAGGCCAGCACGTCCTCGGCGGCAACTTCCTTGCGGTAGCGCGCGTACGGGTTGTTCAGGCCGTGCTTGGCGTTCTTCACCTTGACCGCGGCGAAGTCCTCCGGCGTGGCACCGTACAGGTCGATGCGGCGACGCGCGTTGAGCGCGAAGTACGCCGGGTTCGTCATACCCATCAGGCGGAACCGCAGCCAGTCCGGATCGTCCCAGCGCTCACCGGCGTTGGGGGCCAGGAAACCCTTCGGGGTGGTGTCGGCGCCGACGACCAGCGCGACGTCCGACAGACCCGCGAGGATGCGGGCCCGGGCGGTGTCGAGGGCCTGCGCACCCGTCGCGCACGCCGCGTACGACGTCGCCACACGGGCTCCGTTCCAGCCGAGGGCCTGCGCGAACGTGGCACCCGCGACATAGCCGCCGTAGCCGTTGCGGACCGTCTCGCCGCCGACGATCAGGTCGACGTCCTGCCAGTCGATCCCCGAATCGGCCAGGGCGGCACGGGCGGCCGCGACACCGTACTTGACGAACGAGTGTCCCCACTTGCCCCAGGCGTGCATACCGACGCCGAGGACCGCCACATCGTTGTTGCTCATGCCTGTGCTCCGCTCTGGGCTGCGGCAACCGGCTTCCAACGCCAGATGCTGCGGTCACCGGTCTCGTCCGTGTACAGGGTCTCGACGACGAGTTCGACCTCGTTGCCCACCTTGAGGTCCGCGACGCCGAAGCCGTCGGCGACCTGGCCGAGTACGACGAGGCCCTCGGGCAGCTCGACGGCAGCCAGGGCGAACGGCACGTACGGGTCGGTGTTCGCGATGTACGGGGCCGGCGGCTTGTACTGCGCATCCGTGTACGACCACACCGTGCCGCGACGTGACAGCTCGACGTCGTCGAACTCCTCACCCGAGCACGCCGGGTTCTTGCAGAAGGTGGTCTCCCGGGGGAACGCGATGTTCCCGCAGGACCGGCACTTGGTGCCGATCAGGGCCGGCTCCGGCCCCGTGGTGAACCAGCCCTCGACGGCCGGTGTGGCGGTGTCGCTCATGCAAACCTCATCTGCTTGTCGAGCCTGATGGCCGGACACGTCGGCGGTCCGGCAGCGGAACGGGTTGCAGTATTGCATGAGGCGACCGATTCCAGATTTGAGATCCCGCCCACCGGACTCGTCCTCCAGGGAACCCGATCAAACGGTCGTTCCGGACGCAATCGGGCGTTGACCTGCGGCAGTGCGGTACTGGTCGCTCGACCGACACTCGGCTTTCCGGGGCGTGAACTCCGTCACTGTCGGTCGTCCGACCGCTATCGTGGGGGCGACTCGTCCGGAGGTGCATCGTGCGCAGTGAACTCAGTGAGACCGTCCGTCCCGTCCCGCCCCGGGACCGGGTGATCACGTTGCGAGACGGTCGTGCCATGGGGTTCGCCGACCACGGGCCGGCCGACGGATTCGTCGTGATCCACGCCCACCGCACGATGTCGTGCCGGCACGACGTCCGGGCCGTGGCCCCGATCGCCGCGGCCGCCGGGATCCGGTTGATCGCCCCGGACCGTCCCGGCATCGGGCTCTCCGATCCCAGTCCCGGACGCACCGTCCTCGACTGGGCCGCCGACGTCGAGGAACTCGTCGACCAACTCGGGGTGGAGCGGATGGGGGTCCTCGGCTGGTCGATGGGCGGGCAATATGCGGCCGGACTCGGCTACGCGCTGGCGCCCCGGATCAGCCGGGTCGCGATCGTGGCCGGCACCCTCCCGCTCACCGAGGACGGCGTCGTACAGGACCTGTGCGGATTCGACCGCTGGTACACACGGATGGCGCGCGACCATCCGCGGATCGCGACCGGATGGTTCCGGGCACTGTCGGTGGCCGCCCGATCGGCGCCACACCGATTCGCCAAGGCCGCCGCCCGCGCGTTCGGGCCGACCGACGCCGAGACCATCACCGGTGACCCCGACGACTTCGCCGCGGCAGCGGGGGAGAGCCTGCGCGACCCGGCCGGGGTCGTCGAGGAATACCGGGCATGGGCGCGGCCGTGGGGATTCGACCCCGAGGACCTCGAGGTGCCCGTCGACGTGTGGTGGGGCGGCGCCGACCGGCTCGTCCCACGGAAGTGGTCGTCGGAACTCGCCACCCGAATCCCCAACGCCACCTTGAACATCGGAAGCGGCGGCCACTTCATGGCGCGCCTGCACTACCGGGCGATCCTCGACTCCCTCGCCGAGACCGCGTAGCGGACCCGACCCGGTCGGGTGGATCAGTGGTGCCCTCGGTGAGACTCGAACTCACACTGTACGGGTTTTGAATCCGTTTCCTCTGCCAATTGGGATACGAGGGCGTGCGGGATACCACTGTAGAGGTTCGTGGGATCCAGTCAAACCACCGGTACCCTCGAACCGTTCGCGCACCGGCCGGTGGGCGTCTACTCGAGGAGGATGGTGACCGTGAACGCGACCCCCGCACAGGATCGACCGGCCCGGCGTGTGGTGGTGGCGGAGGACGAGGCGTTGATCCGTCTCGATCTGGTCGAGATGCTCCGCGAGGAGGGGTACGACGTCGTGGGGGAGGCCGGGGACGGGCAGCGGGCCGTGGAACTCACGGAGGAGCTGCGCCCCGATCTGGTGATCATGGATGTGAAGATGCCGCGCCGGGACGGCATCGATGCGGCCTCCGAGATCGCCGCGAAAAGGATTGCGCCCGTGGTGATCCTGACGGCGTTCAGTCAGCGGGAGCTGGTGGAGAAGGCTCGCGACGCGGGTGCGATGGCATACCTGGTGAAGCCGTTCTCCAAGGCCGACCTGGTGCCGGCGGTGGAGTTGGCGGCCAGCCGGTTCGCCGAGGTGGCCCTGCTGGAGCGGGAGGTCGCGAACCTGTCGGAGCGGCTCGAGACCCGCAAGATCGTCGACCGCGCCAAGGGGATGCTCATGGCGTCGCAGGGACTGAGCGAGCCCGAGGCGTTCAAATGGATCCAGCGCGCGGCGATGGACCGCCGCTCCACCATGAAGGCCGTCGCCGAGATCGTCGTCGACACGCTGGGCGGGAACGGCGCCACCGCGTGAGTGTCGGCGGTGCTCCCTAGACTGTGTCACCGTGAGCCCCGCAACCACACCCTCGACTGCCACCACGTCCGCCGATGCGACAGGCGCCGCGTCGGAGAAGCCGACACTGCTGCTCCTCGACGGCCATTCCCTCGCCTACCGGGCGTTCTTCGCGCTGCCGGCCGAGAACTTCAAGACGCAGAGCGGGCAGTCCACCAACGCGGTGTACGGGTTCACGTCGATGCTCATCAACCTGCTGCGCGATGAGCAGCCCACCCACGTCGCGGCCGCGTTCGACGTGTCCCGGCAGACGTTCCGCGCCGAGGCGTTCCCCGAGTACAAGGCCAACCGCTCCAAGACGCCCGACGAGTTCAAGGGGCAGGTCGAGATCGCCAAGGACGTGCTCGCGGCCATGGGTATCCCGGTCATGGCGATCGAGGGCTTCGAGGCCGACGACGTCATCGCCACCCTCACCACGCAGGCCACCGCGCTCGGCTACCGCGTCCTCGTCGTCACCGGCGACCGTGATGCGCTGCAACTCGTCACCGACGACGTCACCGTCCTCTACCCCCGCAAGGGTGTCTCGGACCTGACCCGGTTCACCCCGGAGGCCGTCGAGGAGAAGTACGGGCTCACCCCGCAGCAGTACCCCGACTATGCGGCGCTGCGCGGCGACCCGTCCGACAACCTGCCCGGTATCCCCGGCGTGGGGGAGAAGACCGCCGCCAAGTGGATCCGCGAATACGGGTCGCTCGAGAACCTCGTGACCGACATCGACAAGGTGCGTGGCAAGGTCGGGGACTCGTTGCGCGCCAACGTCAACAGCGTGCTGCTCAACCGGCACCTCACCGAGATGGTCCGCGACGTCGCGCTGCCCTACACCCCCGACCAGCTGGCGCTCGCGCCGTGGGACCGCGACCGCATCCACGCCCTGTTCGACGACCTCGAGTTCAAGGTGCTGCGCGACCGCCTGTTCGCGACGCTGAGTTCCGCCGAACCCGAGGCCGAGGAGGGCTTCGAGGTCCGCGGCCGTGCCCTGGCCCCCGGTGAGGTCGCCGCGTGGATCACCGAGCACGCGTCCACCGGGCAGCGGCACGGACTGTCCGTCGTCGGCACCGGAACCCCGTACGGCGGCGACGTCACCGCCGTCGCGATCGCCGCGTCCGACGGTGAGGGCGCCTACATCTCCACCACTGCCGCCACTCCCGAGGACGAGGCCGCGCTCGCGGCGTGGCTCACCGACGCGCAGCAGCCCAAGGCGCTACACGAGGTCAAGCGGGCCGTGCACGCGCTGCGTGGACGCGGGTGGACGCTCGCCGGCGTCACCAGCGACACCGCCCTCGCCGCGTACCTCGTGCGGCCCGGCCAGCGCAGCTTCAACCTCGACGACCTGTCGCTGCGCTACCTCAAGCGTGAACTGCGCGTGGAAGAGTCCGGGCAGCAACAGCTTTCGCTGCTGGACGACGAGGACACCGCCGACGCCGAAGCAGCCGAGAACGAGAACCTGCGGGCCCGTGCGGTCGTCGACCTCGCCGCAGCCCTCGACATCGAACTCGTCGGTATCGAGGCCGCCGGCCTGCTCGCCGACATGGAACTGCCGCTGCTCGATGTCCTCGCCGACCTCGAGGCCACCGGTATCGCCGTCGACACCGACCACCTGCACGACCTGCAGTCCACGTTCGCGGCCCGCGTCGCGGAGGCGGCGGAGTCGGCGTACGAGGTGATCGGCAAGCAGATCAACCTCGGCTCCCCGAAGCAGCTGCAGGTGGTGCTGTTCGACGAACTCGAGATGCCCAAGACCAAGAAGACCAAGACCGGCTACACCACCGACGCCGCCGCGCTCGAGTCACTGTTCGAGAAGACCCAGCACCCGTTCCTGGCGTACCTGCTCGAACACCGCGACGCGACACGGCTCAAGGTCACCGTCGACGGCCTGCTCAAGACCGTCGCCGACGACGGCCGCATCCACACCACGTTCAACCAGACCGTCGCCGCCACCGGCCGGCTGTCGTCCACCGAACCGAACCTGCAGAACATTCCGGTCCGCACCGACGCCGGACGGCAGATCCGCGACGGCTTCGTCGTCGGCGACGGCTACGAGACGCTGCTCACCGCCGACTACAGCCAGATCGAGATGCGCATCATGGCGCACCTGTCGCGGGACGAGGGCCTCATCGAGGCGTTCAACACCGGCGAGGACCTGCACAGTTTCGTCGGCTCCCGCGCCTTCGGGGTGCCGATCGAGGAGGTCACCCCGGAGCTGCGTCGCCGCGTCAAGGCCATGTCGTACGGACTCGCCTACGGGCTCAGCGCTTTCGGTCTCGCCGCGCAGCTCAAGATCTCCACCGAGGAGGCGCGCGAACAGATGGAGGCGTACTTCGCCCGCTTCGGCGGGGTCCGCGACTACCTCCACGAGGTCGTCGAGCAGGCCCGCAAGGTCGGCTACACCGAAACCCTGTTCGGACGCCGCCGCTACCTGCCCGACCTCAACAGCGACAACCGGCAGCGCCGCGAGGTCGCCGAACGGGCCGCCCTCAATGCCCCCATCCAGGGCACCGCCGCCGACATCATCAAGGTCGCCATGATCGACGTCCAGCAGGCTCTGCGCGACGCCGGCCTGGCATCCCGGATGCTGCTGCAGGTCCACGACGAACTCGTGCTCGAGGTCGCGTCCGGCGAACGCGAACGGGTCGAGCAGATCGTGCGGGACAAGATGGCGAACGCGATCGAACTGTCGGTGCCGCTCGAAGTGTCCGTCGGCACCGGACGCAGCTGGGACGCCGCCGCCCACTGATCGTGGGCGGGCGACGTCCCGGAAACTGTTGCGGCAGCGCGCCGGTCAGTTGGCCTGCTGCTCGGCGATCTGCTTGCGCACGTCGTCCATGTCGAGGGACTTGACCTGCGTGATCAGATCCTCGAGCGCGGCCGGCGGCAGGGCACCCGCCTGGTTGAACACGAGAATGCCGTCACGGAACGCCATGATCGTGGGAATCGAGCGGATCCCGGCGCCTGCCGCGAACTCCTGCTCGGCCTCGGTGTCGACCTTGGCGTGGACGACGTCGGTGTGCTTCTCCGACGACGCCTCGAACGTCGGCGCGAAGTTGCGGCACGGGCCGCACCACGACGCCCAGAAATCGACGAGCACGATGTCGTTGTCGGTGATGGTCTGCTGGAAGTTCTGCTGGGTCAGAGTCTGAGTGGCCACGAGGGTCCTTTCGGGAAATCGTCGAATGTTGCTCGGTGCAACAGCGGCGTGCCCGGAATTCTTCCGTACCCAGGCGCCCGACGTGACGCGGCTCGGAAGTTACGCTCCGAGGATGGACAGCGCGGTCGAACCGGTACTGGCCCACCTCGACCGTCACGATCCGGGCGGGATCGTCGGCGTCTACCTGTACGGGTCCGCGACCGTGACCGGGCTGCGGCCCGACAGCGACATCGATCTGCTGGTGCTGACTCGACGCTCCCTCGGCGTCCGGGAACGGGCAGCGCTCGTCGACACACTGCTCGCGGCCTCCGGGTGGCAGGGGCATGCCGCAACGTTCCCCGAGGCGGCAGCGCGCCGGCCCCTCGAACTGACGGTGCTCGTCGTCGGTGACACCCGGCCGTGGCAGGTCACACCGCGCCACGACTTCCAGTACGGCGAATGGCTCCGCGCCGACCTCGTCGCCGGCCGGATTCCGCAACCCGCCGACGACCCCGACGTGCCGATTCTGGTTGCCACCGCGCAGTCGTCGCACCGAGTGCTGCGCGGGGCCGAACTCGGAGACGTGCTGGCCCCCGTCGACCGCGACATCCTGCACGCCGCACTGCGGGCCGTCGTCCCCGACATCCTCGAGGAGATCGTGGGCGACGAACGCAACACCCTTCTCGTCCTCGCCCGCATCCTCGTCACCCTCGACAGCGGCCGGATCGTGTCGAAGGACGCCGCCGCCGACGCGATCGCGGCACTCTCGCCGCGCCGGACCGCGAACTGCTCGAACGTGCCCGTGACGGCTACCTCGGCATCCGCCCCGACGACTGGAGCGGGGTGACGGACCGGGTCACCGGGCTGGTGCACGCCCTGGCTGCTCGGGTGTCACCGCGATGAGCGGACGACCCGCCACTCCCGCTTGTGCTCCGAATCCCAGCGTCGTACCCCGTCCGAGAGGCCGGTGACGTCGCGGGCCGCGGCCCGGGTCACCGACACCGCGGCACCCAGCTCGGGGGCGGGGATCCGGCGGGCGAGGGTCACGTGCGGTGTCCACTCGCCGGGCACGATGTGCGCGGGCACCCCCGGGCAGTCGGCGATGATCTCGTAGACGATCCGCTGCAGGGTGAGCAGTTCGATCGTCGGCACCACGAGCCGCGCGAGAGTGAGGCGCCGACTCCCGAACACGACCACCCCACCGAGGCGGACCGGCAGCGGCGTCGACGGCAGGTCTCGGGCGAGCGCGTCCTCGACGGCGTCGGGGATCGCGGTCGCCACCCCCAGGGTGACGTGCGGACGATTCGACTCGGCCGCGATCACCCCCTGGCTCGGCAGGTGCGCGGCCGTGAGCCGACGCCACTCGGCCCGCACCGCGACGTCGAGTTCTTCGCTCAGCAGCAACTCCACGGACTGCACCATCATCGGTCATGATGGTCCGATGGAGGCCGCGAGTACAGCAGATTCCGGGAACCCGCGCATCGGTCTGCTCCGCGGCGACGGCATCGGACACGAGATCGTGCCCGCCACCCGCGACGTCGTCGACGCCGCTCTCGCCGCCGCCGGGGCACCGGACGTCGACTGGATCGAGCTGCCGATCGGCTTCGACGCCATCACCGCCCACGGCACCCCCACCCCGGAGAGCACGCTCGCCGCCCTCGCCGACCTCGACGCGTGGATCCTCGGCCCCCACGACAGCGCCGCCTACCCGGAACCGTTCGCGTCCCAGATCACCCCCGGCGGGGCGATCCGCAAACGCTTCGACCTGTACGCCAACATCCGGCCGGCCTGCGCCCTGCCCGGGGTGCGGGCCGTCTCCCCACACATGGACCTGGTGATCGTCCGGGAGAACACCGAGGGCTTCTACGCCGACCGCAACATGTTCGCCGGCGTCGGCGAGTTCATGCCCACCCCCGACATCGCGATGGCCGTCGGCGTCGTCACCCGCCCGGCCTGCGAACGCATCGCGCACACCGCGTTCGGGCTCGCGCTGCAGCGCCGCAAACGCGTCACGATCGTCCACAAGGCGAACGTGCTGTCCGCCACCACCGGGCTGTTCCGCGACGTGTGCCGGGAGGTCGGCCGCCGGTACCCGGACGTGACCCTCGACGACGAGCACGTCGACGCCATGGCCGCCCACCTCGTCCGCCGCGGCGACGAGTACGACGTCGTCGTCACCGAGAACATGTTCGGGGACATCCTCTCCGACCTGGCGGGGGAGCTGTCCGGGTCGCTCGGTACGGCGGCGTCGCTCAACGCGTCCGCCACGAAGGCGATGGCGCAGGCCGCGCACGGCGCCGCCCCCGACATCGCCGGCCGCAACCGGGCCAACCCCACCGCGCTGATCCTGTCCGCGGCCATGCTCCTCGACCGGCTCGCCACCGTCGGCCGAGACCACCGGCTCGCCGACGCCGCCGCCCGCATTCGTAGTGCCGTCGAACGGACCCTCGCGGCGGGTATCGCCACCGCCGACCTCGGTGGCCTCGCGTCGACGCACGCCTTCACCGAAACCGTCGTCGCCCGCGTCCACCGGCGCTGAGGGGGAATGCCCGTTTTGTCAATAGTTCGACGCAGTTCGTTCCCGGAGACATCGAGCCAGTAGTGTTCTTCGGGTTGTTCAGCGGTCGAGGAAGGGACGGGACACGCGATGTTCGCACGAGGCGCAAACCGCATCGCTGCCGCGCTCCTGACCGCTGCCGTCGCGTTCGGGGCCGCCGGATGCGTCGAGAACGACGAGGGTCTCGTCCCGGTGGTACCCCCGCTGGGGATCGAGCGCGTCGATGCGATCGCCGACCAGCTTCCCCCGCAGGTCGCGGCCTCCGGGCGGCTGCGGATCGGCACCAATCCGCCGTTCGCGCCCAACGAGTTCAAGGACGAGAACGGCACCATCGTCGGATACGACATCGATCTCATCAAGGCCGCCGGGGCCGTTCTGGGCCTCGAGGTGGACGTCAAGCAGACCGACTTCGACAAGATCATCCCGTCGGTGCAGGCCGGCACCCTCGACGTCGGCGTCTCCGGATTCACCGACACGCGTGAACGCGAGAAGGCCGTGGACTTCGTCACGTACTACAGCGCAGGCGTCCAGTGGGCGCAGCGCGCCGGCGACGACATCGACCCCGACGATGCGTGCGGGCTGCGGGTCGCCGTCCAGATCAGCACGTTCGAGGACCTCGAGGACGTTCCGGTCCGCAGCGAGGCCTGTGTCGCCGCCGGCAAGCCGCCGATCAAGAAGATCAAGTACGGAACGCAGGCCGACGCCGCCAATGCCCTGATCCTCGGTCGGGCCGACGCCCTGTCCGCCGACTCCCCGGTCACCGCGTACGCCATCAAACGCAGCAACGGACGTCTCGTCCCCGCCGGCGGCCTGTACGACGCGGCCCCCTACGGCTGGGTCGTCGCGAAAGGCTCCCCGCTCGCCCCCGCACTGCAGCAGGCGATGCAGTACCTCATCGACAGCGGCCGGTACCGCACGATCACCGAAGCGTGGGGCGTCGAGGCGGGCATGATCGACACGTCCGTCGTCAACGGCGCGACCAGCTAGAACACCAGAGAGGGAACAGTCATGCCAGCCAACGAGAGCCGGCCACCGAGCGTCGGGACGGCCTCCGAGCCGGAACCGATCACAGCGGTCCCGCTGCGGCATCCCGGCCGCTGGGTCGCCGCCGTCGTCGTGCTGGGGCTGTTCGGCCTGTTCGTCTACGGTGCCGCCACCAACCCGGAATTCCACTGGGACGTCTACCGGCAGTACCTGTTCGACGAACGGATCGTCTCCGGTGCCTGGAAGACGATCCAGCTCACCGTGATGTCGATGGTCATCGCGATCGTGCTCGGTGTACTGCTCGCCGTCATGCGGCTCTCCCCGAATCCGGTACTGCGGTCGGCGGCGTGGGTGTACCTGTGGGTGTTCCGCGGCACCCCCGTCTACGTGCAGTTGGTGCTGTGGGGCCTGTTCCCGGCCATCTACAAGTCGATCGACCTCGGTGTCCCGTTCGGGCCGCAGTTCGTGCACTTCGACATCCAGTCGCTCGAGGCCGCGTTCTTCTTCGCGATGATCGGCCTCGCACTCAACGAGGCCGCCTACATGGCCGAGATCGTGCGCGCCGGCATCGGATCGGTCAGCGAAGGCCAGTTCGAGGCGTCCACCGCACTCGGCATGTCGTGGACCCAGACCATGCGCCGCACCGTGCTGCCGCAGGCCATGCGGGTGATCGTCCCGCCCACCGGCAACGAACTCATCAGCCTGCTCAAGACCACCTCGCTCGTCGCAGCCGTCCCGTACTCGCTCGAACTGTACGGACGAGCCCAGGACATCTCCGGTGCCAACTTCTATCCGGTGCCGCTGCTGCTCGTCGCGTCCACCTGGTACCTGGTCATCACCAGCATCCTCATGGTCGGCCAGTACTACATCGAGAAGCACTACTCGAAAGGCGCGTCGCGCACCCTGACGGCAGCACAACTGCAGGGACTCGCCGACGCCCAGCGTCAGGACGAAGGAGGCGCCGCGTGACGACGACCCCCATGGTGCGCGCCGACCGCGTGTGCAAGAACTACGGCGCCCTCCAGGTGCTGCGCGGCATCACCCTCGACATCGAAGCCGGACAGGTGCTGTGCCTGATCGGCCCGTCCGGCTCCGGCAAGTCCACCTTCCTGCGGTGCATCAACCACCTCGAACGCGTCGACGCCGGACGTCTCTACGTCGACGGGGAACTCGTCGGCTACGCCGAACGCGGTGGCAAACTCCACGAACTCAGCCCCCGCGCCGCCGCCCGGCAGCGCCGCGACATCGGTATGGTGTTCCAGCACTTCAACCTGTTCCCGCACCGCACCGTCCTCGAGAACATCGTCGAGGCTCCGGTGCTGGTGAAGAAGGTGCCCCGCGACCGGGCCGTCGCCACCGCCCGCGACCTGCTCGACCGCGTCGGGCTCGCCGCGAAGGCCGACGCCTACCCCGTGCAACTGTCCGGCGGACAGCAGCAGCGTGTCGCGATCGCCCGCGCGCTGGCGATGGAACCGAAACTCATGCTGTTCGACGAGCCCACCTCCGCGCTCGACCCCGAACTCGTCGGCGAAGTCCTCGGCGTCATGAAGGACCTCGCCCGCGACGGCATGACCATGGTCGTCGTCACCCACGAGATGGGCTTCGCCCGCGAAGTCGCCGACAAGCTCGTGTTCATGGACGGCGGCGTCGTCGTCGAGGCGGGGGAGCCGCGGCAACTGCTGGCCGACCCACAGCACGAACGCACCCGCGCCTTCCTGTCCAAACTGCTCTGAGCCGGTCCCGGAACGGCGGGTGCCGGCCGGGTCAGGCCGGCTTGCGGGTCACGAAGATCGCGGTGCCCGGGAACAGCTGACCGCGCAGCGGGCTCCACTGGCCCCACTCCCGGTCCAGCCACTCCGGCCACTCGGGCTCGACGATGTCACGCACCTCGAGCCCGGCCGCGACGGCCTCACGGACCCGGTCGCCGATCGTGCGGTGATGCTCGACGTACGTGGGGACGCCGTCGGCGTCGACCTCGACGTACGGGGTGCGGTCGAAGTAGGGGATCGTCGCGGTCAGCCCGCCCGGGCCCGGATCGTCCGGGAAGATCCAGCGGATCGGGTGGTTCACCGCGAACACCCACAGCCCGCCCGGGCGCAGCACCCGCGCCACCTCCCGCATCACCAAGGAAGAATCCGCAACGAACGGAACCGCACCGAAAGCCGAACAAGCCAGGTCGAAGCTCGCGTCCGCGAAGGGCAGCGCTTCCGCGCCGGCCTGGACGAGGGGGACCCGCGACCCGCTCCGGTCCATGGCGTCGACACCCCTCGCCAGCATGCCCATCGAAATGTCCAGGCCCACGACGTGCGCGCCCTGCCCGGCCAGCCAGCGCGCGCACGGCGCCGACCCGCAGCCCACCTCGAGGATCCGCTTGCCGGCGACGTCGCCGAGCAGCTGCATGTCGCCCTCGTGCAGGCCCTCCGGGCACCACACGAACTCGCCGGCGTCCGAGTCGACACCCAGGAACTCGCCGTGCGTGCGGTGGTAGTCGTCGGCGTCGGCGTCCCACCAGGCGCGGCTGGCGCGTTCGCTCGCTGCGGTGCCGATCCGGGTGCGACTCACCCCGCTCGTCCCGAGGATGGAGTTGGCGATGGCGTGACGATCGTCGGACATGGTGGTCAAGCCTAGAGGGTGATCCGGGTGCTCCTCGCCCGGGTTTGCCCAGCTAACTCGAGGTCGCGTAGGCTGTTGCTCGCGAGTGTCTTCGACGCATTTTCTCGCCGGTTGGTTTTCCGGTGATCTTGTGCAGGCAAGCCTCGTGGTGGTCCGTAGAACGGGCGATTTCGGCCTCGAGTCATCGAGCACGAGTCGTGATCGGATGCCTTTCGGTCCGCCTGTCTGACAGAACATCATCAACCGACTTACAACCCGTCCGGAGCAACTCAACACATGCCCTCCAACACTGTGACCTCGCCGCAGGTAGCCGTCAACGACATCGGCTCCGCCGAGGACTTCCTCGCCGCCATCGACGCCACGATCAAGTACTTCAACGATGGCGACATCGTCGAAGGCACCATCGTCAAGGTCGATCGTGACGAGGTCCTTCTCGACATCGGTTACAAGACCGAAGGCGTCATCCCTTCCCGTGAGCTCTCCATCAAGCACGACGTCGACCCCAACGAGGTCGTCTCCGTGGGCGATGAGGTCGAAGCCCTGGTCCTCACCAAGGAGGACAAGGAAGGCCGTCTGATCCTGTCGAAGAAGCGCGCGCAGTACGAGCGTGCGTGGGGCACCATCGAGGAGCTCAAGGAGAAGGACGAGGCCGTCAAGGGCACCGTCATCGAGGTCGTCAAGGGTGGCCTCATCCTCGACATCGGCCTGCGTGGCTTCCTGCCTGCGTCGCTCGTCGAGATGCGTCGTGTCCGCGACCTCCAGCCGTACGTCGGCAAGGAGATCGAGGCCAAGATCATCGAACTCGACAAGAACCGCAACAACGTGGTCCTGTCGCGTCGCGCATGGCTCGAGCAGACCCAGTCCGAGGTCCGCAGCGAGTTCCTGCACCAGCTGCAGAAGGGCCAGGTCCGCAAGGGCGTCGTGTCCTCGATCGTCAACTTCGGTGCGTTCGTCGATCTCGGCGGCGTCGACGGTCTGGTCCACGTCTCCGAGCTGTCCTGGAAGCACATCGACCACCCGTCCGAGGTCGTCGAGGTCGGCAACGAGGTCACCGTCGAGGTTCTCGACGTCGACCTGGACCGCGAGCGTGTCTCCCTGTCGCTGAAGGCGACGCAGGAGGACCCGTGGCGTCAGTTCGCCCGCACCCACGCGATCGGCCAGATCGTTCCGGGCAAGGTCACCAAGCTGGTTCCGTTCGGCGCGTTCGTCCGCGTCGAGGAGGGCATCGAGGGCCTGGTGCACATCTCCGAGCTGGCCGAGCGCCACGTGGAGGTCCCGGACCAGGTTGTCGCCGTCGGCGACGACGCGCTCGTCAAGGTCATCGACATCGACCTGGAGCGTCGCCGCATCTCGCTGTCGCTGAAGCAGGCCAACGAGGACTACAACGCCGAGTTCGATCCGTCGAAGTACGGCATGGCCGACAGCTACGACGAGCAGGGCAACTACATCTTCCCCGAGGGCTTCGATCCCGAGACCAACGAATGGCTCGAGGGCTTCGACAAGCAGCGTGAGGAGTGGGAGTCCCGCTACGCGGAGGCCGAGCGTCGCCACAAGATGCACACCGCCCAGATGGAGAAGATGGCTGCCGACGAGGCTGCCGAGGCGGCGGCCGGTGCGGCCGGCACCAACTACTCCTCGGAGTCGGGCTCGGACGAGGGCGTTGTGTCCTCGGAGTCCGCGGGTGGCTCGCTCGCCAGCGACGCCCAGCTCGCCGCTCTGCGCGAGAAGCTGTCGGGCGGCGCCTGACAGTAACGGCCTGAACATTCAGGTCTGATCCACCGAAAGACCCCGGTCCTCGTGCCCAGAGGACCGGGGTCTTTCGCATGTCCGGCCTACCTTGCCCACCGACTGCTTGCCGGCCTACCTGCCCACCTGTCTGCCCGCGTTTTGCGCACTTGACGCGACAATCCGGGGCGGGAATTCGCGTCAAGTGCGCAAAACGCGGGGAAGCCGAGGCCGTACCGGAGAACGACTGTGGCCCCGATCCCGGCGGGGGATCGGGGCCACAGGCCTCGGGCGTGGTGATTCAGTTCGCGGCGGCGGGCACCCATCGGGTCGGCATGGCTGCCGTCTGCTTGCGAATGCTCGCCAAGCTGTGACGGGCGGGCGTCAGCACACTGGTGAACCAGTTGCGCCGATGCTCCGCGAGCGCCGACGCGACCTCCGGGATGAGGATCGCGTGGACGCCGTGCTCCATGCCGAGTCGGTGCCGACCGGGACGCGTGGAAGTGCTGCGCATGAGCGGCTCCTACTCGATTCGCGAATCGGCTGGTCGGACGGCTGGATGCAAGGTTATCCGAACCGGTCACCGAAACGTGCATTTCGCCGCTTGATGATCTTCGGCGTGTTCGGTGAGAGACTGGTCGGCGTGTTGAAAGTGGGCCTCACGGGAGGCATCGGAGCCGGAAAATCGACCGTGTCGCGTGTTCTCGCGGATCTGGGGGCGGTCATCGTGGACGCGGACGTGATCGCCCGCGAGGTCGTCGAACCGGGTACCCCGGGACTGGCGGCGCTCGTCGACGCGTTCGGGGACGGCGTCCTGCACCCGGACGGCACACTGAACCGGCCCGCGCTCGCCGCGGCGGCGTTCGCGTCCGACGAGTCCCGGCTGCTGCTCAACTCGATCCTGCATCCCCTGATCGGGCAGCGCACCCTGGAACTCGTCGACGGCGCACCGGCCGACGCGATCGTCGTGCAGGACATTCCGCTGCTCGTCGAGGGCCGGATGGGGCCCGCCTTCAACCTGGTGATCGTCGTGTACGTCGAGGAGGCCGAACGGTTGCGTCGGCTCGTCGAACTGCGGGGGATGCCGGAGACGGATGCGCGGGCCCGGATCGCGGCGCAGGCCACCGACGAGCAGCGTCGTGCCGCCGCGGACGTCTGGCTCGACAACAACGGCACCCCTGACGAACTCGAGGCCCAGGTGCGGGCGCTGGTCGCGGACCGACTGCTGCCGTTCGACCGGAATCTGCGGGACGGCGTCGTCGTGCCCGGACCACCGATCCTGCGCCCCGCGGACCCGGCCTGGGCGGCGCAGGGCCGGCGGCTCGTCGACCGCCTGCGTGCGGTGTGTGGAGAGCAGGCGCTCCGTGTCGACCACGTCGGTTCGACGGCGGTACCGGGTCTCGACGCCCGCGACATCGTCGACGTCCAGATCACCGTCGCCGACCTGGACACGGCGGACGCACTGAGCGGACCGCTGACCGCGGCCGGATTCCCCCTGATCCCCGGTGAGACGTTCGACCTGCCGAAACCGGAGTACGGGGCGGGTGGGGAAACGGATCCGGCGTTGTGGGCCAAACGCGCCCACGGGGGCGCCGACCCGGGCCGTCCCGTCCACATCGACCTGCGGGTCGACGGCAACCCCGGGCAGCGGTTCGCACTGCTGCTGCGGGACTGGCTGCGCGCCGACGACGTCGTCCGGGCGGAGTTCCTCGACGTCAAGCAGCGTGCCGGGGCGGAGGCGGCGGCCGTGGCCCACGACACCGCGGCCTCCGCGCAGGCGTACACCGACACGACAGCACCCTGGTTCGACCGCGGCTACCGGCGCGCGTGGGAGTGGGCGGAGGCGACCGGATGGTCCCCGGGGGAGTGAGCGCGGTCAGCGCCAGGTGACCGGCATGCCCTGCGACGTCAGCCACGCGTCCAGGTCGTGGCCGTGCGCGGCGATGCCGTCGACCGCCGCCACCGCCCGCTGCACCGCGCGTTCGGCGGCCCCCGGCGACAGGTAGCCGTGGGCCGTGGCGGCGATCAGTTCGCCGACGTCGAGCAGTTCGGTGTCGCGGCCGGTGCGGACCACCAGATCCAGATAGTGGTCCTCGGACCGCCACACGTCCGGACCTCGGGTGAAGTCGCCGATGTCGACGTAGTGGTTCTGGTCGCGCGCGTGATACGGGTGGTAGTGGAAGATCGACGCCCGGATGCCGAGATCGGGCAGGATCCACGACTCGAGGTAGTGGAAGGAAGGGTGGTCGGCGGTGCGGGCCATGTACAGCCCCCACGCCTCGAGCCGGTAGTGCTCGACGGGGCGGACGAACCCCTTGGGGTCGGTGTTGGTGCGTTCGGTGATGTTGAACGATTCCACCTTGGGGCGGTGCGCTGCGACCAGCTCGACAGTTTCCATACCGTCAGAAGGTACAACCGAACGATCGACCGGGCAGCGGTGTCGGGCCCGGAACATCGGCAGCGTTATCGGAACTTGTCGGTACCGGCGCCTACGCTGGTCGCATGGCGTTCGCATCCGAGCACCCCGTGGTGGCACATTCCGAGTTCCGGCCGGTCGGCGAGATCGAGCGATCCGACAGCCGGTTCCAGGTCGTCAGCGAGTACGAGCCGGCGGGAGACCAGCCGGCCGCCATCGACGAACTCGAGCGGAGGCTGCGGGCGGGGGAGAAGGACGTGGTCCTGCTCGGCGCCACCGGCACCGGCAAGTCCGCGACCACGGCGTGGCTCATCGAACGCGTGCAGCGACCGACGCTCGTGATGGCACCCAACAAGACACTGGCCGCGCAGCTCGCCAACGAACTGCGGGAGATGCTGCCGCACAACGCCGTCGAATACTTCGTGTCGTACTACGACTACTACCAGCCCGAGGCGTACATCGCGCAGACCGACACCTACATCGAGAAGGACTCGTCGATCAACGACGACGTCGAACGGCTGCGGCATTCGGCGACGTCGAGTCTGCTGTCCCGGCGCGACGTCGTCGTGGTGGCGTCGGTGTCGTGCATCTACGGTCTCGGCACCCCGCAGTCGTATCTGGATCGGTCGATCCAGCTCGAGGTGGGTGTCGAGGTCGACCGCGACGCACTGCTGCGGCTGTTGGTGGACGTGCAGTACGACCGCAACGACATGGCGTTCACCCGCGGCTCGTTCCGGGTCCGTGGCGACACCGTCGAGATCATCCCGTCGTACGAGGAACTCGCGGTGCGGATCGAGTTCTTCGGTGACGAGGTGGAGGCGCTGTACTACCTGCACCCGCTCACCGGGGACGTGGTCCGCCAGGTCGACACCGTGCGTATCTTCCCGGCCACCCATTACGTCGCGGGCCCGGAACGCATGGAGCGGGCCGTCAAGGACATCGAGGCCGAACTCGAGGAGCGGCTCGCAGACCTGGAGAACCGCGGCAAACTGCTCGAGGCCCAGCGGTTGCGGATGCGCACCCAGTACGACCTGGAGATGATCAAGCAGGTCGGATTCTGCTCCGGTATCGAGAACTATTCGCGGCACATCGACGGACGCCCGGCCGGGTCCGCGCCGGCCACACTCATCGACTACTTCCCCGAGGATTTCCTGCTCGTCATCGACGAGTCGCACGTGACGGTCCCGCAGATCGGTGCGATGTACGAGGGCGACATGTCCCGTAAACGCAATCTCGTCGAGTTCGGGTTCCGGTTGCCGTCGGCCACCGACAACCGGCCGCTCACGTGGGAGGAGTTCACGGGCCGGATCGGGCAGACCGTGTACCTGTCCGCCACCCCCGGCGACTACGAGATGGGGCAGGCCGGAGGCGAATTCGTCGAACAGGTCATCCGGCCCACCGGTCTCGTCGACCCCGAGGTGATCGTCAAGCCGACCAAGGGACAGATCGACGACCTGATCCACGAGATCCGGCAGCGCACCGAACGCGACGAGCGGATCCTCGTCACGACGCTGACGAAGAAGATGGCCGAGGACCTCACCGACTATCTGCTCGAACTCGGCATCCGGGTGCGGTATCTGCACTCGGACATCGACACCCTGCGCCGCGTCGAACTGCTGCGGCAGCTGCGGCTCGGCGAATACGACGTGCTCGTCGGCATCAACCTGCTCCGCGAGGGCCTGGACCTGCCGGAGGTGTCGCTCGTCGCGATCCTCGACGCCGACAAGGAAGGGTTCCTGCGCAGCACCCGCAGCCTCATCCAGACCATCGGCCGTGCCGCCCGCAATGTGTCCGGCCAGGTCCACATGTACGCCGACAAGATCACCGATTCGATGGCCCGCGCCATCGAGGAGACCGAACGCCGCCGCGAGAAGCAGATCGCCTACAACCTCGAGAAGGGCGTCGATCCGCAGCCGCTGCGCAAGAAGATCGCCGACATCCTCGACCAGGTGTACGAGGAGGCCGAGGACACCGTGGAGGTGGGCGGGTCCGGTCGCAACGCGAGCCGTGGGCGGCGCGCGCAGGGCGAGGCCGGGCGCGCGGTCAGCGCCGGCGTCTACGAGGGCCGTGACGTCAAGGCGATGCCGCGCGCCGAGCTGGCCGATCTCATCTCCTCGCTCACCGACCAGATGATGAACGCCGCCCGCGATCTGCAGTTCGAGCTGGCGGGCCGGCTGCGCGACGAGATCGCCGACCTGAAGAAGGAATTGCGCGGCATGGACGCGGCCGGGTTGCAGTGACCCCGGCGGGAACCGGCTACCGTCGTCGCTCATGGACGCACAACTTGCCGGACGTACCGCCCGTGCCCACGAACTGCTGCACTCGCTCTGCTACTTCGCCCCCGAGGTGGAGGCCGAATTCGTCGGTGCCGGCCTGGAATCGGGGCGGATGCCGTACTTCGCGGGCCGAGCCGCACCGATGGGTGCCGTCGCGGGCAGCGTCGTCACCGCTGCCTTCTACAACTTCGCTCCGGCCCTGATCGCGGACGTCGTCCCCCGCGCGTGGACGCTCGCCGCCCCCGGAGACATCGTCGCCGCCCGCTACCGGGGCGTGGACGCCGCCTACCGGACACTGCTCGGCGCTGCGGTGGCATCCCCCGAGATGGCGGAGGCCGCGCAGCTGGCCGCGATTGCGGCGCAAGCGATTCCCGGGGTGGACGGGCGTCCGCTGTATGCCGGGTACGCCGAGCTGGACTGGCCCGAGGAGCCGCACCTGGTGCTGTGGCACGCCCTCACCCTGCTGCGCGAGTACCGCGGCGACGGGCACGTCGCGGCCCTGCAGACCGCGGGACTGAGCGGTCTCGAGGCGTTGATCACACACACCGCTGCCGGGATCGGATTCCGGAAGTCGTTCGCGCAGAGCCGCCGCGGCTGGTCCGCTACCGAATGGGACGCTGCCGCCGCGGGGTTGCGGGACCGCGAGATCCTCGACGAGCGAGGCGAACTCACCGCCGACGGACGAGAGTTGCGCGAGGTCGTCGAGGATCTCACCGACGACCTGGCTGCGGCGCCGTGGACCGAGCTGGGCGAGGACGGGGCCGCGCGACTGTCCGAGCTGACCGCGCCGTGGCGGGCAACGGTGCGGGCGTCCGGGTTGTTCCCGGACTCGTTGTTCGGGCCGAGGTACGGCGAATCACGCTGATGCAGCGCATCGAAGCGCCGTCCTCGTGGTGAAATGGTGGCAATGGGGCCTCTTCTCCACGTTGGCCACCGACCGGATCGAACCGTACCCATGGAGGAATGAATGAGCGCCTACCGGACCGTCGTCGTCGGAACGGATGGATCGGACTCGTCGTACCGTGCCGTCGACAAGGCGGCGGCCATCGCCGCTGACGCCGGCGCCAAGCTCGTGCTCGCCTGCGCCTACTACCCGGCGGACCCCAAGGACACCGAGGCCGCGCAGGACACGCTCGGCGCCGACGCCTACCAGGTGACGGGGTCGGCCCCGACGTACGAGATCCTGCGCACCGCACGGGAGCGGGCCACCGCCGTCGGCGCGACGAGCATCGTCGAACGGGCGATCGTCGGTGCCCCCGTCGATTCGCTGCTCGAACTCGTCGACGAGGTCGAGGCAGACCTGCTGGTCGTCGGCAATCGTGGCCTCAACACGCTCACCGGTCGGCTGCTCGGCTCGGTGCCGTCGGATGCGGCCCGCAAGTCCCGCTGCGACGTGCTGATCGTGCACACCGTCCGCTGACCCGGCGCGGGCCGGCCGGGATCAGTTCCCGGCCGGCACCGCGGCCGCCACCCCGTCGAGCACCGGCGGCAGCGGACGGGCGTGGACGATCCCGAGCCGCTGCGTGGCCCGCGTCAACGCCACGTACAGGTCGTTCGTACCGCGCGGCGACTCGTCCAGCAGATCCTGTGGTTCGACGATGATCACCGAGTCGAACTCGAGTCCCTTCGCGTCTTTGACGGTGAGCACGCTCACCGATTCCGACCGCAGGTCCGCCAGCTGCGCGACCAGATCGTGCCCGGCGAGGACCGCGGTCAGGCCGGGTCCGGTCTCGGCGGCGACCCGGCGACGCACCTCGTCGAGCACGTCGGCGGCGTCCACCTGCTGCGCCCACGGCGCGAACCCGGATTCGCGTACCGACCGCGGCACCGTCTGCGCGGGATCGATTTCGGCGAGCACCCGGTGCGCGAGTTCCATGATCTCCGCCGGGGTGCGGTAGTTGACGGTCAGTTCGGTGAGTTTCCAGCGCTGCGCCACGTACGGTTCGAGCGCGTCCTGCCACGACGAGCTGCCCGCGGGATCCCCGGTCTGGGCGGTGTCGCCGACGAGGGTCATCCACCGGTTGGGGATGCGCCGCATCAGCATCCGCCACGCCATCTCCGACAGTTCCTGCGCCTCGTCGACGATGACGTGCCCGTACGTCCAGGTGCGGTCCGCGGCGGCCCGCTCGGCGGTGGTGCCGTGACGGCTCATCTCGTGCCGCTCCGCGAGCTGGCTCGCGTCGATGAGGTCGTACGCCATGAGGATCTCGGGGTCGAGGTCGTCCTCGAGGTCCTGGGGTGCCGAGCCGGTGAGGATATCGAGTGCGCCCTGCGCGTCGGCGATCTGCTGCCGCCACCGCCGCTGTGCGCGTTCACGTTCCGCGGCGTCGTCGACGCCGAGCAGTTCGGCGAGCTCGTCGAGCAGCGGCGCGTCGGCAGCACTGAACCCCACCCCGCGGGTACGCAGCAACGCGGCCCGCTCGCCGGCGGTGAGACCGGGGGCCGCGGACGCGAGCCGGTCGGGGGAGCGCAGCAGATCGGTGAGCACCTGCTGCGGTGTCAGGTGCGGCCACAGCCCGTCGAGGGCCGCCATGATCGCCGGGTCCTCACGCATCTCGTCGCGCATGTCGGCGATGTCGTCGCGGCTGAGCAGGTTGTCGCCGTCGACGACGTTCGCGCCCAGGGTGGCCGCCAACTGGTCGGCGAGGGCCTCGATCGCGGCGGACACGAAGATCGGACGTGCCAGGTTGTGCGGCCGCCGCGACGACCGGGCCCGGCCGCGGGCCCGCGTGACGATCTTGCGGTCCAACCTGATCGGATAGCTGTCGAAGCGCAGTTCGATCGGCGACGACGGCACCTCCTGCCGGTCCCGCACCGCCTTCTTCAGAACGTCGATCATCGTGAGCGAGCCCTTGAGCTCGCCCGCGGCGAGCGAATCCTCGCGGGTGGCCCGCACCCCCGGATACAGGTCGCCGATCGTGGACAGCAACACCCCGGTCTCGCCGAGCGACGGCAGCACCTGGCCGATGTAGTCGAGGAACGTCTCGTTCGGCCCGATGATGAGGACGCCGGCCTTCTCCAGCTGCTTCCGGTACGTGTACAGCAGGTACGCGGCGCGGTGCAACGCCACCGCGGTCTTCCCGGTGCCCGGACCACCCTGCACGACCAGGACACTCTTGTGGTTCGAGCGGATGATCGCATCCTGCTCGCTCTGGATGGTCTCGACGATGTCGTGCATCTGCCCGGTGCGGGCCGCGTTGAGGGCGTCGAGCAGCGCGCTCTCCCCGGCGACTCCGCCGGAGGCGGCCGCGTGGCCGTGTGCATCGACGGCAGCCAGATCGAGGTACTCGTCGTTGAGGGCGGTGACGGTGCGGCTGCGGGTACGGATGTGCCGGCGCCGGGTCACCCCGTCCGGGGTGGCCGGGGTGGCCAGATAGAACGGCCGGGCCAGCGGGGCTCGCCAGTCCAGCAGCAGCGTCTCGTAGTCGTTCTCCTCGTCGAGGATGCCGATGCGCCCGACGTAGCGGGGTGCGTCGTCGCCGGTGACATCGATCCGGCCGAAGCACAGCCCGTTCTCGGCGGCGTCGTAGCGGGTCAGGTCCTCGCTGTACATCTGCGTGAACGACTCGCGTTCGCTGCGCGCCTGCGGGGTGCCACCGGTCTGCAACAGCACCTGGGACAGCCGGTTCTGGGTGTAGGAACGCAAACCGTCGAGACGCTCGTAGAGCGTCGAAACATATCCCTGCTCGTGCTCGAGATCGGGATGCACGCGGGCCTCGTCGGGCAACAGGACTCCTCGGTCGATAGCGGCGGAAAAGCGCCCGAGCAGTCTAGTGCGCTTCCGAGGCGCCGTGCAGACACGCAGGTCCGGGCCGTGATTGACCGGTGGCCGAGTCGGGTACCCGGTCCGGGACCGTCACCACGATCGGAAGGAGCCACCATGACGTCGACGAGCATGCAGCCGATGAGTGCGCCGGGACCCGACGCCACCCCGTTCCGGACCGTCGACCCGTACACCGGGCGAATACCCGTACCTGGTGGGCGAGCAGATCGATGCGATCGTCGACCGGGCCGCCGCCGCGTTCGAGCAGTGGCGTGACCTCCCCGTCGACCGGCGGGCACACGTGCTGAGCCGGGCAGCCGAGCTGCTGCGCGAACGCAAGGAGGAGCTCGCGGCGTCCGTCACCCGGGAGATGGGCAAACTCATCGGTGAGGCCCGCGCCGAGGTGGACCTCGCCGCCGCGATCTTCGACTACTACGCCGACCGCGGGCCCGGATTCCTGCGACCGCATCCCATCGACGTGGACGACGGCGCCGCGGAGATCGTGAACGAGCCGGTCGGCGTGCTCCTCGGCATCGAGCCGTGGAACTTCCCCCTGTACCAGGTGGCGCGGTTCACCGCCCCGAACCTGTTGGTGGGCAACGTCGTCCTGCTCGAGCATTCGAGCTCGTGCGCGCAGACCGCCCTCGGGATCGAGAAACTGCTCGCCGACGCGGGCGCCACGGAAGGCGTGTACAGCAACCTGTTCCTGCACGTGTCGGACGTCGAACGCGTCGTCGCGCATCCTGCGGTGCAGGGCACGGCGCTCACCGGCAGCGAGGCCGCGGGAGCGTCGCTCGCGGAGATCTCCGGCCGGCACCTGAAGAAGTGCGTCCTCGAACTCGGCGGCAGCGACCCGTTCGTGGTCCTCGACGCCGACGACCTCGACAGCACCCTCGATGCCGCCGCCGCGGGCCGTCTCGGCAACACCGGGCAGAGTTGTGTCGCGGCGAAACGGTTCATCGTGCCCGACACCGTGTACGACACGTTCGTCGACGGGCTCACCCGGCGCTTCTCGGACCTCGTCGCCGGCGACCCGTCGGACGCGGACACCACGCTCGGGCCGCTGTCGTCGGAGGGGGCGGCGCAGACGCTGCTCGAGCAGATCGACGACGCTGTCGGCAAGGGGGCGACCGTGACCGTCGGCGGTGCTCGGCCGGACGAACGCGGCCCCGACGGGGCAGGGGCGTTCGTGGACGCGACCGTGCTCACGGACGTGACCCCGCAGATGCGGGCGTTCGAGGAAGAACTGTTCGGTCCGGTCGCGGTCGTGTACCGGGTGGCCGACGACGACGACGACGAGGCGGTGACCCTCGCGAACTCCACCCGATTCGGGTTGGGCGGCACCGTGTTCGGATCCGATACCGGACGGGCCCGGGCCGTCGCCGACCGGATCCGCAGCGGCATGGTGTGGATCAACCATCCCACTTCGACCGAGCCGGAGCTGCCGTTCGGTGGTGTCAAGAGCTCCGGTTTCGGCCGGGAACTCGGCGACCTCGGACTGTTCGAGTTCGTGAACCGCAAGCTGATCCGCACGGTGCCGGCCGGGACGGGCACCGCCCCGGCCGGGACGGGCTGAGAGGCAGCGTTTCACCGGCAGGCCGGACGGGGTAGTAGTGGGCATGCCCACCGGAACGCCCACCGCGCGCGACGCCGCCGCCGTCCGGGTTCTCCTCGACCGTGCAGGGCGGACGTACGCGCAGGAAGCGCGGATCACGCTGAAGGATCAGCCCAAACCGCTGTTCCAGCTGCTGGTCCTTGCTCTGCTGCTGAGTACCCGCATCTCCGCCGGCATTGCGACGCGCACCGCCCGGGAGCTGTTCCACGCCGGGTGGCGCACCCCGAGAACTCTGCGGGACGCGCCCCGCCCGGAGGTGATCGCGGCCCTGCAGCGTGGCCACTACACCCGTTACGACGAGAGCACCGCGACCCGGTTGCGGGCGGCCGCCGAACATGTCGACGACGAATACCGCGGCGACCTGCGCGGGCTCGCCGAGCGGTCCGGCCACGTCCCCGCCGCGGCCGTCCGGCTGCTCGAGGAGTTCGACGGTATCGGCCCGGTCGGCGCCGAGATCTTCCTGCGGGAGGTCCAGGACACGTGGCCGTGGCTGCGGCCGCACCTGGACGAGCGGGCGCTGGCCGGTGCCGAGGCGCTCGGCCTGCCCCGGGACGCGGCGGCGTTGGGGGACTTGGCGCGGCCCGGCGAGGTGGCGCAGCTGGCCGCAGCGCTCGTCCGGGTGACGCTCGACGCCTCCCTGCCGGAGACGGTACGGACCGAGGCCCGATGATTCGGACGGCGACGGAGATCGGAGCCTGGTGGGTGACCGGGACGCTCGTGTGGTGGCCGACGGTGCCGCCGACGTCCGGGCGCGTGCCTCAGTGGTTGCGCAGCGCCGAGATCAGTTCGGACTTCTTCATCGACGAATATCCGGTGAGCCCCAGTTCCTTCGCACGGTCCCGGAGTTCGTCGACAGTCCGGTCCTCGTACCGGTCGCCCTTGCCGCCCTTGTGTCCGACGGACGACCGGCCTTCGGCAGCAGCCGCATTGGAGATGCGGGCCGCCTTCTCCTTCGAATCGCCCTGCTGCCGTAGCTTCTCGTAGAGTTCCTGATCCTTCAGATGCGGATCCGAGCTGCTGCTCTTGTTCGTCGGCACGACGATCACCTCTCTTCTGTCGGTTCAGTTCTGCAGCTCCGCTGCCTTCTCGCGGGCAGTCGCGAGCGCCCGCTCGGCACGCTTCCGAGCCTTCCGGCTCAGGATCTCGCCCTGCTCGCCGGCCGCCTCGGCCCACTCCGTGCCGTGCTCGCGGGCCGTCTCGATCCAGTCGGTGCCGTGCTCGCGGGCGGTGTCGGCCCACTCGCTGCCGCGTTCGCGGGCCACCTCGCCCAGCGCGGCGCCCCGCTCCCGGGCGAGATGCGCCCACTCGGTGGCCCGGGACTGCACCTGCTCGGCCACGTCGTGCAGGCGGTCGGTGTCCGGTCGGTCGGTGTGGGAGAAGGCGTCGACGATCGATTCCTGCGCCTGCTGGGCGGCGCGTCGGCCACGCCAGCCGAGCGACGGCTTGCCCTCGGTGTCGACGGCCGCGATCAGCAGCCCACCGAGCATCGTCATGTTCTTGAAGAACTGCATGCGCTGCGCGGCCCGCTGCTGCGGATCCTGCACGTTCCAGAAGTCGTGGCCGGCGACGGTCGTCGGCACGAGAGTGCCCGCCAACGCGAGCGCCGCGGCCCGCGGCGCCTTACCCAGCGCGAGGAGGGTGCCGGCACCGACCTGGACCGCGGCATTGATCCGGACGAGAGTCTCCGGGTCGGACGGCAGCTTCCCGGTCACCGACCCGGGAAGACTGCCGGCGGCCTTGTCGAGGAACGGCCCCGCCGCCTGGGCTTTCGGCGCGGCGTTGCGCAGGGAATCGATTCCGCCGGCGATGAACACCGTGGACAGGAGCGGGCGGGCGATGCGACGAACGATCATGGAAACCTCCAGGCGTCGTGTGGTGATTCAACGGTAGCGACGTCGCCGCGATCCGGCAGGACATGAGCATCAGCCCAGTTCGACGGTGGACCCCGGATGCAGATGCACCGTCCGGCCCCGGCATTCGACGACGATCGGCGGCTGGTCACCGGCGGCGGCCCGGATACGGACACGGAGACCGTCGACCGTGATCCGTAGCCGGTGACCGCGATACACGATCGGGAAACACAGCGGACCGAGTTCCTCCGGCCAGTTCGGTGCGAAGATCAGCTTCCCGCCCCGCACCTCGAGTCCCGTGAAGCAGCGCTGCACGAGATCGACGCTGCCGGCCATCGCGGCCAGATGGATCCCCTCCGCGGTCGTACCGCCCTGAATGTCCGCGATATCGGAGTCGAGGACACGATGGAAGAACTCCATCGCCCGATCCCGGTGGCCACGGGCCAGCACCCACGCATGCACGACGCTGCTCAACGTCGACCCGTGTGACGTGCGCGTCAGGTAGTACTCGACGGTCCGCGCCGCGGTATCGGGGGACAGCCGGTAGCCGAGCCCGTCGAACACGTCGCGCAGCTCGTCCGCGGACAGCAGATAGAACAGCATGAGCACGTCGGCCTGTTTCGAGGCGCGGTACCGGTTCACGTCGTCGCCCTCGGCCTCGAGGATCCGGTCCAGCCGATGGATGTCGCCGTACCGGTCCCGGTAGCCCTCCCAATCGAACTCGGCGAGCCGCTCGTAGCCGGCGAACTGACTGATCACCCCATCGTGGAACGGGACGTGCATGTGCCGGCAGATGTCGTGCCACCGCACCGTCTCCTGCACCGACAGCCCCACCAGCCGGGTGAGATCCGCGCGGATCACCTGCGGAAGCTCGTCGAGGACGTCGAGGGCCCGGCGCAGCACCCACACCGTCATGACGTTCGTGTACGCGTTGTCGTCGATCCCGTCGTACGGCGCATCCGGATAGCCGGAATGGAATTCGTCGGGGCCGATGACGCCCCGGATCCGGAACCGTCCGATGTCGGCGTCGTACTCGGCGAGATCCGCGTAGAAGCGCGCGATCTCGATCAGCAACTCCCCACCGAACTCGACGAGGAATTCCAGGTCGCCGGTCACCTGGTAGTACTGCCACACCGTGTAGGCGACCGCGATACCGGCGTGGAGTTGCCGGCGGCTCGGATCCGGATTCCATCGCCCCGACATCGGATTGAGGTGCAGCCGTTGGCTTTCCTCCCGGCCGTCGCTGCCGGACTGCCACGGGAACATCGCGCCGACTCGCCCGGACTCGTGTGCCCGGTGCCGTGCCTCCGGCAGCCGCCGGTACCGGTAGTACAGCAGCGACCGGGTCAGTGTCGGCAACCGTAGATTCAACACCGGGAACACGAACAGCTCGTCCCAGAAGACGTGGCCGCGGTACGCCTCCCCGTGCAGTCCGCGCGCCGGAACCCCCACGTCGAGGTCGGTGACGTGCGGTGACACCGTCTGCACCAGATGCAGAAGATGGAACCGGACGACCCGTTGCGCGTGCGCGTGATGTTCGAGGTCGATACCCAGCCGGTCCCACAACCGCGACCACTCCAGAATGTGCTCGTCGAGAACGTCCGCGAACCGGCCGGTGCGGGCGAGCCACCGGATGCTCTCGTCGGCCGGATCCGACACGGCCGGCGCCCGGCCGGTGACCACCGTGACCGTCTTCTCCACGGTGATGTCCTCACCGGTGGTCACATCGATCGCGATGTCGTGTCCGACCCGCCCGGTGCCTGCGCCGGTGACCGGCCGGTACGACGCCGTCGCCGGCTCGCCTCCGCACCACAGCGTCGTGCGGGCGGCCACTGCGACGGGAATCCGGGACTCGGTGGTGACCGTGACCAGACGCACGGTGTTCTCGTCGACCACCTCGGTGTCGGCGGGCGCGAGATGGCGGCTCGCGAGATCCCGGTACCGCTCGACGAGCGTGTTCCCGACCGCACCGTCGATCTCCGAGCGGAACTCGAGCCGCCCCGACCAGTCCTCGGCGCACACCGTCGTCTCGAGCGCCGCCACGTGCCGCAGATGCATCGCGACGAACCGGCGCTGGTGCACCGTGGTCGTACGTCCGGCGTCGTCCCGGAACCGGAGCCGACGGGTCAGGACGGCGCGGCGCAGGTCCAGGTACTGATGGTGGTCGAGAACGTGCACCGCGTCGATGTCGAACCACGGGCCGTCGTCGATCCGGAACGTCAGAGGCAGCCAGTTCGGGAGGTTCACCAGTGACTCGTTGTCGACGACGGTGCCGTTCACCGCGTCCTCGAGCCGGTTGAACACCCCGGCCGCGTACGTGCCCGGGTAGTGCGTGTCGTCCGCGACGGATTCCGGGGCGCAGCCGCGGGTCGCGAACACCCCGTTGCCGACCGTGCACAGTGCCTCCCGCAGCCGCTCGGACGGCGGATCGTAGCCGTCGAACGAGACCGTCCACGGATCGTCGGGTGCCGGCGGGGTGCGCGGATCGCTGCCGACGAGATCCGCGATCCGCTGGATCAGCTCCCGCACCCGATCCGGTCCCTCGACCGAGTACTGCGCCGCCGACCACCGCTCGTCCGACTCGTCGGACCGCACCACCACCGCGATCCCGGTTCCGGCGAGCGCCTCGAACGCGTCCTCGTCGGTCCGGTCGTCACCGATGTAGACCGGAGTCGGCCCCGCGGACCCGGTGAGATGCCCCAGCATCCACATCAGGGCACGTCCCTTGTCCCAGTCGATGTCCGGACGCAGTTCCACGATCTGCCGGCCCGACGTCACCCGCAGTCCCGGCTCGGCGTCGGCCACGGCCCGGACGGTGGCGAGGACCGCGTCCACCCGGCCGGGGTCGACACTCCGGTAGTGAACAGCCACCGCGAACCGTTTGCGCTCCACCAGCACACCGGGCACCGGCTCGAGCCGGTTACGCAGGGCAGCGGCGGCCCGCCGGAGATCCGGTTCGACGGCCACCGCCGCCTCGTACTCGTGGTGCTCGCCGTCGGGTGCGACCACCTCGAAACCGTGGCTACCGGCGTACCACAATTCGGGTACTCCGACCCGAGCCCGGACATCCGCGAGGTCGCGGCCACTGATGATCCCGACCGGACAGTGCCGGGCCAGGCGGGTCAGCTCGGTGATCACCCCGTCCGCCGGTACCGCGGCCGCCGGCCGATCCGTGATGTGCGCGAGAGTGCCGTCGAAGTCGAGGAACACCGCCGGGCGCGCCGCCCGCAGCAGTGGCACCCACTGTGCTCGGGCGGTCAGGGCGTCCGGGACGTCCGCGACCCGACGGAGCGGGGTCACCAGCCGCGCTCACGCCATTCGCCCAGGTGCGGCCGCTCCGCACCGAGCGTGGAATCCTTGCCGTGGCCGGGATAGAAGACGGTGTCGTCGCCGAACCGGTCGAACAGCTTCGACTCGACGTCGTCCATGAGCGACGTGAACCGTTCGGCGTCCGGCGTCTTGCCGACCCCACCCGGGAACAGCGAATCACCGGTGAACAGGTGGACGCGTCCGTTCTCGCCACGCTCGGTCAGCGCGAGCGTGATGCCGCCGGGGGTGTGCCCGCTCAGGTGGATCACCTCGAGCTCGAGATCGCCGACGGACACGACGTCGCCGTCGGTGAGGGTGCGGGCCGGCGGGACGGACAGGATCTCCGAATCCAGCGGGTGCGCCGCGGTCGGCACCCCGGTCTTCCCGGCGACCTCCGCGAGCGCGAACCAGTGGTCGTGATGCTGATGCGTCGTCACGATCAGTTCGAGCTGCGGAGCCTGCTCGGCAACCAGCGCCAGGATGCGCTCGGCATCGTTCGCGGCATCGACGAGCAGCGACTTCCCCGTCTCGGAACACGTGACCAGGTAGGTGTTGTTGTCCATGGGGCCGACGGACATCTTGACGATCGTGGCGCCCGGCACGGTGCGCCGCTGCGCCCCCGTGCTGCCCGACAGATCTCCGGTGTAGTGGTCGTCGACGGTGATGTGCTGCTCCATGATCGGGAGGCTACCGCCGGACACCGACAGCGGCCGACCGTCGGCGGAAACTGCTGGTCGGCGTGTTTGTCGGACCCCACGCCTACCATGGATCGGGCCCGGACTCCTGTCCGCGGCGCGCCGGACACCGGCCGGTGTCGGACCGAGGGCAGAACCGAGAAGGGACTACGTGTGGCGGACCGCCTGATCGTGCAAGGTGCACGGGAGCACAACCTGCGAGGAATCGATCTGGATCTGCCCCGGGACAGCCTGATCGTGTTCACCGGACTGTCCGGGTCCGGAAAGTCCAGCCTCGCGTTCGACACGATCTTCGCGGAAGGACAGCGACGGTACGTCGAATCGTTGTCCGCGTACGCGCGCCAGTTCCTCGGGCAGATGGACAAGCCGGACGTCGACTTCATCGAGGGCCTGTCCCCGGCGGTGTCGATCGACCAGAAGTCCACCAACCGGAACCCGCGCTCGACCGTCGGCACCATCACCGAGGTGTACGACTACCTGCGGCTGCTGTATGCGCGGGCGGGCAGCGCGCACTGCCCCGTCTGCAGCGAACCGATCGCCCGGCAGACGCCGCAGCAGATCGTCGACCAGGTTCTCGAGATGGAGCAGGGCACCAAGTTCCAGGTGCTCGCTCCCGTCGTCCGCACCCGCAAGGGCGAGTTCGTCGACCTCTTCGAACAACTCAACACCCAGGGCTACTCCCGCGTCCGAGTCGACGGCGTCGTATACCCGCTCACCGACCCCCCGAAGCTGAAGAAGCAGGAGAAACACGACATCGAGGTGGTCGTCGACCGTCTCACCGTCAAGGCGTCCGCCAAACAGCGGCTCACCGATTCGATCGAGACCGCGCTGCGGCTCGCCGAGGGCATCGTCGTCCTCGACTTCGTCGACCGCGACGAGAACGCACCCGACCGGGAGCGCCGCTTCTCCGAGAAACTCGCCTGCCCCAACGGGCATCCGCTCGCGATCGACGACCTCGAACCCCGGTCGTTCTCGTTCAACTCGCCGTACGGCGCGTGCCCCGAATGCACGGGCCTGGGCATCCGCAAGGAAGTCGATCCGGACCTCGTCGTACCGGACCCCGAACTCACCTTGCAGGGCGGCGCGATCGCTCCGTGGTCGATGGGGCAGAGCTCCGAATACTTCGGACGGTTGCTGTCCGGGCTCGGCGACATCATGGGCTTCGACATGGACACCCCGTGGAACAAGCTGCCCGCCAAGGCTCGCAAGGCAATCCTCGAGGGCAGTACCGAACAGGTCCACGTCAAGTACAAGAACCGGTACGGGCGTACCCGTTCCTACTACGCCGAGTTCGAAGGCGTCATGCCGTTCCTGCACCGGCGGCTCGAACAGACCGAGTCGGAGCAGATGAAGGAACGCTACGACGGCTACATGCGCGACATCCCGTGTCCCGCGTGCAACGGGACACGGCTGCGTCCGGAGATCCTGTCGGTGACGATCTCGTCCGGCGAGTTCGGACGCAAGTCGATCGCCCAGGTGTGCGAACTGTCCATCGCCGACTGCTCGGCGTTCCTGAACAGCCTCACCCTGGGAGCCCGCGAGGAGGCGATCGCCGGGCAGGTACTCAAGGAGGTGCAGGCGCGGCTCGGATTCCTGCTCGACGTCGGACTCGACTACCTGTCGCTCGCGCGTGCCGCCGGCACCCTGTCCGGCGGTGAGGCGCAGCGCATCCGGCTCGCCACGCAGATCGGCTCGGGTCTTGTCGGTGTGCTGTACGTGCTCGACGAGCCGTCCATCGGCCTGCACCAGCGCGACAACCGCCGCCTCATCGAAACCCTCACGCGACTCCGCGACCTCGGGAACACACTCATCGTCGTCGAGCACGACGAGGACACCATCCGCACCTCGGACTGGGTGGTCGACATCGGCCCGCTCGCGGGCGAGCACGGAGGCCGCGTGGTGCACAGCGGACCGTACGAACAACTCCTCACCAACCCCGAATCGCTCACCGGCGCCTACCTGTCGGGTCGCTCCGTCATCGAGGTGCCTGCGCAGCGCCGTGCTGTCGACCGCAAGCGGCAGGTCACGGTCGTCGGGGCCCGCGAGAACAACCTGCAGGGCATCGACGTCGCGTTCCCACTCGGGGTTCTGACCTCGGTCACCGGTGTGTCGGGATCGGGTAAGTCGACCCTCGTCAACGACATCATGGCGACGGTGATGGCGAACAAGCTCAACGGCGCCCGCCAGGTGCCCGGCCGGCACACCCGCATCAACGGCCTCGACCAGCTCGACAAGCTCGTGCAGGTGGACCAGTCGCCGATCGGTCGGACACCACGCTCCAACCCGGCGACCTACACCGGTGTGTTCGACAAGATCCGCACCCTGTTCGCCGCGACCACCGAGGCGAAGGTGCGCGGCTATCAGCCCGGCCGGTTCTCGTTCAACGTCAAGGGCGGCCGCTGCGAGGCCTGTTCCGGCGACGGCACCCTGAAGATCGAGATGAACTTCCTGCCGGACGTGTACGTGCCGTGCGAGGTGTGTCACGGTGCCCGCTACAACCGGGAAACCCTCGAGGTGCACTACAAGGGCAAGACCATCGCGGAGGTCCTCGACATGCCGATCGAGGAGGCCGCCGAGTTCTTCGAACCGGTCACCTCCATCCACCGGTACCTGAAGACCCTCGTCGAGGTCGGACTCGGCTACGTGCGTCTCGGGCAGCCGGCCCCGACCCTGTCCGGTGGTGAGGCGCAACGCGTCAAGCTCGCGGCGGAACTGCAGAAGCGGTCCACCGGCCGCACCGTGTACGTCCTGGACGAGCCCACCACGGGTCTGCACTTCGAGGACATCCGGAAGCTGCTCAAGGTCGTCGGTGGCCTGGTCGACAAGGGCAACACGGTCATCGTCATCGAGCACAACCTCGACGTCATCAAGACGTCCGACTGGGTCATCGACATGGGACCCGAGGGCGGTTCCGGCGGCGGCACAGTCGTCGCGCAGGGCACCCCGGAGGATGTCGCGGCCGTCCCGGAAAGCTACACGGGACGCTTCCTGAAGGAAGCCCTCGCGGCATCGCCGGCCTCGGTGGCCGTGACGGGCAACGGGAAGAACGGGAAGGGCGCGGCCGAGGCTGCCCCGAAGAAGCGGGTCCGCAAGGCTGCCGCGGTCGGATAGCCGGGGCCCGGAACAAAGGAAACGGCGGTGAGCGACCGAAGTCGCTCACCGCCGTTCAAGCCTGTGTCAGGCGATCAGGCCGGGGTCTCCTGGCCCTGGCCCGGCTGCTGCTGCGTGGCAGAGCCGGCGCCGAGCAGCTTCTCCAGGAGAGCCTTGATGTCGAAGTCGCCGAGGATGTCGCCGAGAGAACCCATTCGTTACTCCTTCAGTTGCGGTCCCGCCGAGCGGGACCCGTGGTGGGGATTGCGCGGCTTGCG
Source organism: Prescottella sp. R16 (assembly GCF_030656875.1). Lineage (NCBI taxonomy): Bacteria > Bacillati > Actinomycetota > Actinomycetes > Mycobacteriales > Nocardiaceae > Rhodococcus > Prescottella sp. R16. Next base: position 2,503,172 of record NZ_CP130943.1, on the reverse strand, counting down.
CCGTGCGAGGGGGACGCTACACAACGGAACGGTGGTAACGGACGGTTTTCGCGCACGCCGTTTTTCGGGCGTGTCGGCTCAGTAGACGGGGCCGGTGTACTTCTCGCCCGGCCCCTTGCCCGGTTCGTCCGGATGGGCCGACGACTCGCGGAACGCCCGCTGCAGCGCCTGGAGGCCCTCCCGGATCGGGCCGGCGTGAGGTCCGAGATATTCGACCGACGCCGTGACCAGGCCGGCGAGCGCGGTGATGAGACGTCGTGCCTCGTCGAGGTCGAGGTGGGGGCTGTTGACCGGGTCGGGATCGGACAGGCCCAGCTTCTCTGCCGCCGAGCTCATCAGCATCACGGCGGCGCGGCTGATCACCTCGATGGCGGGGACGTCGGCGAGGTCGCGCACGTCGGTGAGATCGTCCGGATCGGGGTTCTGCGTCATGCCGTCCAGGATTCCATCGCGCACCTCCGGTGGAGAGGTCGGGTGGTGTGAGCGGGCACGATTCGATCGACGGGCCGGGAGATGCTAAGCTTTTCGCCACGACCGCCCTAGGTTTCGGCCAGGGCAGCAAAGTGGAGTCCGACTCCCACCTCTGCGCGGCACTTTCGGTGCAGTTCAGTGGTCCGGTCGCCGCTCGGGAGGCTCCGTCGAGGACCCTCCGGGAGCGGCTCCCTCGATTATCGAGGGGACGGCGTCCGAAAATTCGGGTCGTCGTCGCACCGGTCGACATCGGGCCCCGCACGGCGAGTTTCTCACCGACGCGGGGCTTTCTTGTTGAGGAGGCAGGGCGCACGGGCTGCGGCGCGGTCACACAGACTGCACCGCACTACCTAGGAGGCCCCATCAGCACTGAGACCCGCATCAACGAGCGCATCCGCGTCCCCGAGGTTCGCCTCATCGGACCCGGTGGCGAGCAGGTTGGGATCGTGCGTGTCGAGGATGCGCTTCGCGTCGCACTCGAAGCCGATCTGGACCTGGTCGAGGTGGCTCCCGATGCCCGTCCGCCGGTCTGCAAGATCATGGACTACGGCAAGTTCAAGTACGAGACGGCGCAGAAGGCGCGAGAGTCACGGAAGAACCAGCAGCAGACCGTGATCAAGGAGCAGAAGCTCCGGCCGAAGATCGACGACCACGACTACGAGACCAAGAAGCGCAACGTCGTTCGCTTCCTTGAGGCCGGGTCCAAGGTCAAGGTCACGATCATGTTCCGTGGTCGCGAGCAGTCCCGCCCGGAGCTCGGATTCCGTCTGTTGCAGCGCCTCGGCGCCGATGTGGCGGAACTCGGCTTCGTGGAGACCTCCGCGAAGCAGGACGGCCGCAATATGACGATGGTGCTCGCCCCCCACAAGGGTGCGAAGACGCGCGCGAAGGCCCAGGAAGATACGCAGGCTGCGCAGCCGAAGCCGGCCACCGGTGAAGCGGGTACGGCGCCGAGCGCCTGACACGAACCACTTCGCGCAAGACCGAAGTACGCATTACAGAAGAACTGAGGACTCCATGCCCAAGTCGAAGACCCACAGTGGCACCGCGAAGCGATTCAAGGTGTCCGGTAGCGGAAAGATCCTGCGCCAGAAGGCCGGACGTCGCCACCTGCTCGAGCACAAGAGCTCGCGCGTGACCCGTCGTCTCGACGGCAAGGCCGTCGTCGCCGACGCGGATGCCCCGCGCATCAAGCGTCTGCTCGGCATCTGAGACTTTCCCCCTACTTGACCACACGGGACGCGTGAGCGTCCCGACAGATTGACAGGATTTTGCAGTGGCACGCGTAAAGAGGGCCGTCAACGCCCAGAAGAAGCGTCGTTCGATTCTCGAGGCATCGAAGGGCTACCGCGGACAGCGTTCGCGCCTGTACCGCAAGGCCAAGGAGCAGCAGCTCCACTCGATGACCTACGCCTACCGGGACCGTCGCCAGCGCAAGGGTGACTTCCGGAAGCTGTGGATCGCACGTATCAACGCTGCGGCCCGCGCCAACGACATCACCTACAACCGCTTCATCCAGGGCCTGAAGGCTGCGGGTGTCGAGGTCGACCGCAAGATCCTCGCCGAGCTGGCCGTCTCGGACGCCGCCGCGTTCACCGGTCTGGTCGCTGTCGCGAAGGCTGCGCTGCCTGCCGATGTCAACGCTCCGGCCGGAGAAGCGGCCTGAGTCAGCAGTTCCGGAATCGACCCGTGGACCCGTTCACCGAACGGACTCCGCGGGTCGTTTCTGCTGTCAAGCTCCTGCGCGGCGCAGAGCGCAGGAAGACGGGGCGTTTCCTCGCCGAAGGGGAGAACTCGGTCACCGAGGCGCTGACGACGGCCGCCGTGCACGAGGTGTTCTTCACCGAGGCGGCCGGTGACCGGTTCCGGGGCCTGCTCGAGGTCGCGGCCGCCGCCGGGATCCGCACATCGCTGGTTACGGATCGGGCGATGGCTGCGCTGAGCGACACCGTCACGCCGCCCGGTGTGGTGGCGGTGTGTGACCTGCTGGACGTACCGCTTTCTCGCGCGGTCACCCCCGAGACGCGCCTGCTGGCGGTCCCGGTGTCGATCGCCGAGCCCGGGAACGCCGGCACCGTCGTCCGGGTCGCCGATGCCGTCGGTGCGGACGCGGCGATCCTCGCCGGTGACAGCGTCGACCCGCACAACGGTAAGTGCGTGCGTGCGTCGGCAGGCAGCCTGTTCCATCTGCCGATCGTGCGGGAACGCGACACCGATGCCGTTCTGGACACGCTCACCGCCGCCGGGATCCGCATTCTCGCGACGGCCGCGGACGGTGAGGTCAGTCTCGACGACGCCGACGAGCTGCTGGCGCAGCCGACCGCGTGGCTGTTCGGCAACGAGGCCCACGGCTTGGATCCCGCGGTGGCGGCGCGCGCCGATCACCGGGTACGGATTCCGATCCGGGGGCGCGCCGAAAGCCTCAATCTCGCGACGGCGGCGTCGATCTGCCTGTACGCCAGCGCACGCGTCCAACATCGCGGCAGCTGACCGTCCCCGAACTCGGTCGAGCCGTCGGCGGCGCATCCCCTAGGATTCGAGTGTCGTTCCCCGCGTGCGGATGGACAGCGACGGACAGTGTCGGACGTAAGAAGGAGTTGCACCGGTCGTGGCGAAGAATGAGGGCGGCGGACCGCCGACTGTCGATGCGAATGCGCTCACCGACGAGGCGTTGACGGCTGCGGCCGACGCCGCGGAGAAGGCGTTCGCGGCGGCAGCGGACCTGGACGCGCTCGCGCAGGCCAAGATCGAGCATCTCGGCGACAAGGCGCCCATCGCGCTCGCGAAGCGCGGCCTGGGCGCGCTGCCGAAGACGGACCGCGCCGATGCGGGCAAGCGGGTCAACGTGGCCCGGACCCGGGTCGTCGCCGCATTCGATGCGCGCCGGGAGGTGCTGCTCGCCGAGCGGGACGCCGCGGTGCTGGTCGCGGAGGCGATCGACGTGACGTTGCCGTCGGGCCGTCGTCCCGCCGGGGCCCGTCATCCGATCACGATCATCTCCGAGCAGATCGCGGACGTGTTCGTCGGCATGGGCTGGGAGGTCGCCGAGGGACCCGAGGTGGAGACGGAGCACTTCAACTTCGACGCCCTGAACTTCCTGCCGGACCATCCGGCCCGCACCATGCAGGACACGTTCCACATCGCGCCCGAGGGGTCGCGGCAGGTGCTGCGCACCCACACCTCCCCGGTGCAGGTGCGCACGATGCTGTCGCGGGACATCCCGATCTACGTGGTGTGCCCGGGCCGCACGTTCCGGACCGACGAACTCGACGCCACCCACACCCCGGTGTTCTCCCAGGTCGAGGGTCTGGCGATCGACAAGGGGCTGACGATGGCGCACCTGCGCGGCACGCTCGACGCGTTCGCCCGCGCCCTGTTCGGTCCCGACACGCGAACGCGTATGCGCCCCAACTACTTCCCGTTCACCGAGCCGTCCGCCGAGGTGGATGTGTGGTTCCCGAACAAGAAGGGCGGCGCCGGCTGGGTCGAGTGGGGCGGCTGCGGCATGGTCAACCCGCACGTGCTGCGCGCATCCGGAATCGACCCCGACGAGTACTCGGGCTTCGCGTTCGGCATGGGGCTCGAGCGGACGCTGCAGTTCCGCAACGGAATCCCGGACATGCGCGACATCGTCGAGGGCGACGTGCGGTTCACGCAGCCCTTCGGTGTCCAGGCCTGATCGCCGCGACGATCGACGAGAACGAGAGAGCTGAGTAGACGTGCGAGTAGCGCAATCGTGGCTGACGGAGATCCTGCAGCGGGCGACGCCCGACTGGGATGTGACGGCCGAGGAACTCGACGCGGGGTTCGTCCGCGTCGGCCTCGAGGTCGAGGAGGTCGATCCGCTCGAGCCGGTGACCGGTCCGCTGGTCGTCGCCCGGGTCGCCGAGATCGAGGAACTCACCGAGTTCAAGAAGCCGATCCGGTTCTGCAAGGTCGACGTCGGCGGCGACGCCCTGCAGGAGATCGTGTGCGGTGCCCGGAACTTCGCCGAGGGCGACCTGGTCGTGGCGGCCCTGCCGGGCGCGGTGCTGCCGGGCGGGTTCGCGATCGCGTCCCGCAAGACGTACGGCAAGGTGTCGAACGGCATGATGTGCTCGGCGTCCGAACTGGGCATCGGCAAGGACCACTCGGGCATCCTGGTGCTCGAGCCGGGCACCGCGGAGCCGGGCACCGACGCCAACGAGCTGCTGGGCCTGGGCGACACCGTCATCGAACTGAACATCACCCCGGACCGCGGCTACTGCTTCTCGGTCCGCGGCCTCACCCGTGAGCTGGCGTGCGGCTTCGACCTGCCGTTCGCCGACCCTGCCGACGTGGCGGCGCTGCCCGCCGACGGCGGCGAGGCGTGGCCCGTGCAGCTCGAACCCGAATCGAAGGCCACCCGGTTCACGGCCCGGAAGATCACCGGCATCGACCCGGCCGCGGTGAGCCCGTGGTGGCTGCAGCGTCGGCTGCTGCTGTCGGGTGTGCGTCCGATCTCACCGGCCGTCGACGTCACCAACTACGTGATGCTCGAGCTCGGGCAGCCGTTGCACGCGTTCGACGCCGCGAAGGTCCGGGGCGGCCTCGTGGTGCGTCGCGCGAAGGCGGGGGAGACCCTCACCACCCTCGACGAGGTGGAACGCACCCTCGACCCGGAGGACGTCGTCATCGCCGACGACTCCGGTGTGGTGTCGCTGGCCGGTGTCATGGGCGGCGCATCCACCGAGGTCGGTGCCGGCACCACCGAGATCCTGCTCGAGGCCGCCACATGGGATCCGCTGGCCGTGTTCAAGACGTCGCGACGACACAAGCTGATCAGCGAGGCCAGCAAGCGTTACGAGCGGGTCGTCGACCCGGCCGTCGCACTGCCGGCACTCGAGCGGGCCGCGGCGCTGCTCGCGGAGATCGCGGGCGGCACGGTCGAACCGGTCCTCACCGACGTCGGTGGCGTCGCGCCGTCGACCCCGATCAGCATGGACATCGACCTGCCGGATCGGGTTGCGGGCGTGGCCTACCCGAACGGCACCGCCGCCCGCCGGCTGACACAGATCGGCTGCACCGTCGAGGTCGGTGTCAGCGACACCGGCCACGGCCAGCTCGTCGTGACGCCGCCGTCGTGGCGCCCCGATCTCACGCAGCCCGCCGACCTGGTCGAGGAGGTGCTGCGCCTCGAAGGTCTCGAGCAGATCCCGTCGGTGCTGCCGCACGCCCCCGCCGGACGTGGTCTCACCCCGCAGCAGCGTCGTCGCCGCGCCGTCGGTCGGATGCTCGCCGCGACCGGGCACGTCGAGGTGCTGCCGCCGGTGTTCCTGCCGCACGCCGTGTTCGACGTGTGGGGCCTGGACGCCGACGACCCGCGCCGCAACACCACCAAGGTCCTCAACCCGCTCGAGGCGGATCGTCCCGAACTGGGGACGACGCTGCTGCCCGGCATGCTGGAAGTGCTGGCACGCAACGTGTCCCGCGGCCAGCGGGACCTGGCGCTGTACGGTGTCGCGCAGATCGTGCAGCCCGGCGCCGACACGAAGCCGGTTGCCGCGCTGCCGGTGGACCGTCGGCCCACCGACGAGCAGATCGCCCAGCTGCTGGCGTCGCTGCCGGCGCAGCCGCTGCACGTTGCGGTGGTGCTGTCGGGTCTGCGGGAACCGTCGGGGCCGTGGGGTACCGGTCGCGCCGCCGACGCGTCCGACGCGTTCGAGGCCGTTCGGACGATCGCCGACGCGGCCGGGGTGACGGTGGAGCTGCGCGCCGCGCAGTACCTTCCGTGGCATCCGGGCCGTTGCGCCGAGGTCGTGTTCGACGGCACTGTCGTCGGTCACGCCGGTGAGCTGCATCCGGCGGTGCTCGAGCGGGCCGGTCTCCCGGCACGCACGTGTGCCGTCGAGATCGACCTCGACGCCCTGCCGGTCACCGAGGTGCTTCCGGCGCCGCGGATCTCGCCGTTCCCGGCGGTCCTGCAGGACGTCGCCGTGGTCGTCGACGCCACCGTCCCGGCGGCCGACGTCGAAGCCGCGCTCCGCACCGGCGGCGGTGACCTGCTCGAGGACATTCGCCTGTTCGACGTGTTCGAGGGCGAACAGGTCGGCGAGGGACGCAAGTCGCTCGCGTTCGCGTTGCGGTTCCGCGGCACCGACCGCACCCTCACCGAGGACGAGGCCAGCGTCGCCCGTGACGCCGCCGTCGCCGCCGCCACCGAAGCCGTCGGAGCAGTGCTGCGCGGATAGACGCACATCGATGGACAAGAGCCTCCGGACCGTAACGGTCCGGAGGCTCTTTGATGTGGGGGAGCGGGAATCGGCTGCCGGTGCCTGCGAGCGTGGAGCAGGATGGGGCTACCGATCAGGGAGTCCACTGATGAAACGACAGCTACGGCGAGTGTTCGTCGTCGGCGCCACCGTCACGCCGCCGCCCGTGACTCCCGGTTACGTGCCCCTGGCAATGGTCCCGGGCGCCGGGGCCTGGACGGTGCCCTGACCATCCATCGCCGCGAACGGACTAAGCTACTGGACGATGCCTGTCACTATGCCGCACGATCTTCCCGCCAGGGCCATCCTGGAAGCGGAGCGAATCTTTGTCATGTCCGACGAGCGTGCCGGACATCAGGATATTCGCCCTATGCGGATCGCCATCTTGAATCTGATGCCGTTGAAGGTCAGCACCGAGACACAGTTGCTGCGGTTGCTCAGCAACAATCCGCTGCAGATCGAGATCACCCTGCTGCACATGGCCAGCCACGTCTCGCGCACCACCTCTGCGGAGCATCTCGAATCGTTCTACTCGACTTTCGACGACGTGGCCCACATGCACTTCGACGGCCTCATCATCACCGGGGCACCGATCGAGAAACTCGACTTCGAGGACGTCGACTACTGGCCGGAGATGACCAAGATCCTGGACTGGTCCCGTAGCGCGGTGCAGTCGACTCTGCACGTCTGCTGGGGTGCGCAGGCGGCCCTCTATCACCACTACGGTGTCCGCAAACACGAAGTCCCACAGAAAATCTCCGGTGTGTTCTCCCACCGGCTCACTGGCGTGCGGTCGCCGATCGTCACCGGGTTCGACGACGAGTTCCTGGCGCCGCACTCACGGCACACCGATGTCCACGCCGCCGACATCGAGGCCACCGGTGAGGTCGACGTGTTGGCGGTGAGCGAGGAGGCCGGGGTCTATCTGGCCGCCACCGCGGACGGCCGCCAGGTCTTCGTGACCGGTCACCCGGAATACGATGCGGACACCCTGGCACGCGAATACCGCCGCGACAGCGAGCAAGGACTCCCGATCTCAGCGCCGGCGCACTACTTCCCCGGCGACGATCCCACCGCCACCCCGCTCAACCGATGGCGCGGCCACGGGCACCTGCTGTACTCCAACTGGCTGAACTACTGCGTCTACCAGGAGACACCGTTCATTCCAGGCGAGGTCTGACCGGCTGAGTCGGGCCGATGGGGGTTCGACAGGATCGTCGGCGTGGTCACGTTCACAGCCGAGGTCGATCCGTATGAGCCGACGATGTTCGAGGCGGGCTGGGGTGGCAGGTCGAGCAGGGTCGCTGCGCGGTATTGGTGCACGACCTACTCCCGTACTACGTGAGCGTGCTCGCTGCCGAGACTCGAATGGCGGGAGTCGATCGGTGCCAAGCCGTGGTGGATTGGGCATTCGGTCACGACGTCCCGGTCATCGCGTCGGCACCACGCCCGGCCACGACGGTGCGGCAGCGCGGGCTCGGAGGTTTGCTGTGGGGTCGGGGGGCTGGATGCGGCCGAGGTCGAACAGTCCTGCTTGCGCGGCATGGACGCCCCGGCTGTTCCCTGTGTCCACAAACGATCTCTCAGCGCGTTCTACCCACCGACCTCGAGGTGAAACTGCGGCGTCGAGGCAGGACCAGCTTGCTGTCTGCGGCGTATTCGCGTCCCAGGGGGTCGCCGCGACAAGCTTCGATGCCTTGGCGAGAGACATCCAGTTCTTCGTCGTATCCGATGCTGTCGCCGACTACAACGCCACCTGCACGAACTCGCACTGACCCAGGTCGCACGATCCGCCGGGCACGCCATCCCCGCAGGCGATTTCACGACCCCGACCATGTGACAGGCATCTGCAGGCGGACGCTACTCGCCGGCCTCGACTACGGTTTTCCGTGAGCCCGCGGCGTTCGCCGACGTTCGAGGTGGCCTACGGGACGTCGCCTTGCGCCTGCTCGTCCCGGCCGCGCATAGCGTCGCGTACATCGCAGATCGGGACAGCCCGGCGATCTCACGCAACTGTTGCGCGTCGTGCCCATCGGACTCGTAGTCCTTGATCCGATTCTTCCAGCGCGGCACCTTCGCTGGACCGTTCACCGGCGACGACCCGCTGTTACGCCACGTCCGCATCGGGGCTGGTTGCCGCAGACTGACAGTGTGATCGAACGGTTCTTCGGCACTTTGAAATACGAGCACTTCTACCGCGGCATCATCAGTGGCGGCAACGCCTCTCGCTATGGAGGTCCACCGCTACCGACATCCGGCCACATCAAGCACTGTCCAATCGGATATCGGGTCAGGCGTACCGAGATGGAGCGGGGAACAACACTCCACCTCGGTCATGCTTCAGGGGGATAGCGTGACCTGACATGGGCCGGTTCAGATTCCCATCGAGCGGACGATCGCGGGCCGGTGGTTGTGGAGGTCGTCCTGCTAGGTACACCTAGGGAATGTCTGAGAATTGCTGGCAGTGCGTTGATCCGCTGATCAGGCCTTTCCCTCGACAGCGGTTCGTGCTGCCTGCTAGGTGATGTGGTGGCAGACCAGCATGTGCTGGGCACCTCTTTGAAAGCGGTACTCGACTTCGACGACGTCACCCGTGATGCCACGGTCCCGAAGATCGGTGAGCAGTGTGTCCAGGTGCGGGTAACGAATCGAGGATCCGGAATCCACCAGAGGGAAGATCCGCAACTCGCTGCGAGAGACGCGCATGAGTTCGGTGATCGCTTCGAGGTGGAAGGTCGGATCGAGACGATCGGAATAGCTGAACAGCAGGTGGGAGCTGAGTACCAGATCGAAGCTGGCATCTGGGAACGGCAAGGCAGGTAACCGCCCGGCCACGTAGTGGTGCGGGTTCCGAGTGATGTCTGTGGCGAACTCCTCGACCGCGTGCTGGCGGAGGCGAAGATGCTCGTCGGGGTCCGCGAAGAAGGTCCATTCGTAGTGCTCCAGGTGGGCACGGACGTAGCGGTTCCCCCGGCTGGTTTCGGCTGCCACAATGCCGGCCAACTGCTCGGCCGTCCTGTCGAAATAGGCTGTGTCACATGCCGTCACGTCACCGCCAAGGCGGTTCACAGCACCGGTGAAACCTGCTGCGCCGCCGGGGCAATCCAGGATCTTCCGAGACAGGTCGTGCTCGGTGAGATTGAACATCGCCCTGTACTCGTCGAGTGAACGGGAACTGATCAGCATTTCGCCGATCCCAACCGTGGGGGACTGGTCGCCGTCGCGGGTCATCTGGGTGGTTTCCTCTCGAATTGAGGCCACCCCATCACGCCGGCCGGTATCCCCGCGGGAAGCGAGAGCAATCGGCCACCGGAGAGGCGGCCGAAGACACAGTCGATCAGGCCGCTACGGAGCGCGGCCACCAGGACTGTGTGCGGATAATCACCACCCCATTGAACACGGCCGAGAAGCTGAACCCTGACATGCCCAGGTTCATCGGAGCGGCGCCCGCGTCAGCGCTCGAGCTGTGTGGTGGGTCGGTGCCGGACCGCGAAGTTCACCGACCGGGCGATGAAACACATCTCGTTCGCCTTCTGGTGCAGCGACTCGATCGTGGCCAGCAGGTCCGCGTCGAGGGCGCCGCTGGGGTTCCGGTCGCACACCGTGACCTCGGGGTTGAGCGTGACCTCGGTGAACTGCCCTGCGCCGCTGGGTTCCTCGGCCATCGTCCCGGTGGGACGGTCGGTGTACCCGGTGACCACGATCCCGGCAGACGCGGCCAGGCTGAGGAACCAGAGCATGTGGCACTGAGCCAGCGAGGCGACCAGCAGCTCCTCAGGGTTCCACCGCGTGGGGTCACCCCGGAAGGCGGGATCCGAGCTGCCGGGCAGGTCGGGCTTCGCCGGGGCCGAGACTCGGTGCTCGCGGCCATAGGCGCGGTGATCGGCCGTGCCGACGCCTCGGTTCCCGGTCCAGGCGACGGTGAGGGTGTAGTGGTGTTCGGGCACGCACCGATCCTCTCAGGCCAATGCGAACTGCCGGCCGCTGTCCGGGACAGGATTGGTCTGATTACGGCTTTCAGTGTTGCTCGGATCCGTATGTGTCGCTCTCCTGCCGCTGGCTCTGTCAACGGTAGGTTGCCCCAGACGTAGCAGCACGAGACGAAATGTTGCGTGTGATGCTGCTCCGGTGTCGCGGCTTCGGGTGTTGTCGTCCGCGCGCACCAGCACGCCACGAACACCACCCGCAACACCGGGGATGCATCGAACTACACGAATCCGCAGATCGAGCCGCCTGACCACGCGATCGGCCGATCCCGCGGCGGTCTGTCGACGAAGATCCATCATCTCGTCGACGGTCACGGATTGGCCCTCGTCGTGCTCGTCACGCCTGGCCAGGCTCGGTGACAGCCCCACGTTTCCGCACCTGCTCGGCCACCGGCGTTCGACCCGGTCGACCATCGCGGACGCAACGTTGTCGAACGACGTTTCTCCCACTTGAAGCAGTGGCGCGGGCTGTCCACCCGCTACGACAAGCTCGCGATCGTCTACCGCGCCCCGGCCGTCCTGAACGCGGCCGTCGCATAGAGCCGCAGTTTGTCGGACATGCCTAGTTGCCCAGGTTCAGGCGCTGACGGCGCCGCGGTCGAGGCGGCGAGGCAGGCGATGGAGTGTTTGTCGTAGAGGGGCACGAGGCTTCGACGTGTGTACAAGCAGTTCCGCGGTGATCAGCGGAGGCGCTCGGTGACGTATCGTGCGCGTTCCTCCACGGGCACGCGGGGGAGTTCCACGAGCTCGTAGCCGCACCCGGCGTACGTCGTGAGCATGGACTCGTAGGTTCGTTCTGCCTCGGCGAGTGACTGTTTGCGTTCGGTGTCTTGTTCGTAGATCTCGGGCCAGGGCGGGGCGATGAACACGCGCGGGTGGTAGCGGAAAGTGGAGGCGGCGGCGTGAAGGTGTGCAGGTACGGGCCTGCCTTCGAGGCGGAGGTAGCCGATGATGTCGGGGATGCCCCGGTCGAAGAAGACGGGTCCGCTGAGGGTTGCCGCGTGGCGATAGGAGTGGAGTTCCCAGCAGAGCATCAGCTCCGCGAACAATTCGGGATCGTTCCACGGCAGTGCGCGTCCCCCGATGGCGACCTGGTCCTGGATGACGCCCCGCCCTGCCTCGTGCGACCGCGAGAAGCCTGCGTTCTGTAGGTGGTCGATCAGGGTGCTCTTTCCGGATCCGGGCCCGCCGGTGATCACGATGAAGCGTGCCGAGTCGGTCGGCATGACAGGCGTAGCCCCTTTCGGGTTCAGAGGGTCGTGCCGCGAATCAGGGTGGAACTGTCGCGGTTGTCACCGCATTCGCGGGCACTCTCGTCGAAGGCCACTCGGGCAGCGGTGGTGATTCCGGAGACCTACTGGTTCGAGGACTCAGTGATATGTCGAGTCTGGTGATCACAGTAGTCGAGCCATCACGAAAGCCGCCTGCACCTATCCCGGTCACGTCGACACGTATGTGAAGTCGTTCACCCACAACATGTTCGGTGCCTGGGGCAGGACGGCGCTGCACCCTGTCTTCGATCTGTCTGATTCGTGAATGTGTGGGCGCCCGCCGGTGTCGGGCACTGGAGGTTGGGGCTCTCGTGGTGGATGCGGGTATGTCGAGTGGTCGGTACGGCGATCGAGCTGTGGTCAGGTGCGTGGGCCGATCGTGGCTGCGGGTTATCTCGACGACGAGTTCGATAGTGCCCAGCCCTCGAGTGGCTCTTCTCGCTACCCTGGACAGGGTCGGTGAGAGGAGCCCGTGATGGTGGATTCAGGCAGCAGTTCGGACCCGAACGACACGGGGGCGGACCCGAGCGAGTCCGAGCACGCCACCACGAACATTCCGCCGGATCCGTCGCGTCCGTCGGCGCCGCCGGAGGTGCCGCCGCCGCTGACGATCAGCCCGGATTACACGGAGGCGGGTGTGCCTACGTTCGAGCGGGTCCGCGACAGGATCGAGGAACGTTTCGGAACCGCTCTCGGCGCCGAAGAACTCGAACGCGGTAGCCGGACCGGCCGGGATCTCGACGAGCAGTGGGAGGCGCGGGAGAAAGCGGCCCGCGACAAGCTCGACGAAATCCGGCGATCGATGAAGCGCCCGGACTAGCCGTACTTCGCGGAGCTGCCAGCCCGCCGCCGAATCCACCTCGTCGACCTCGACGGTCCCGCCCGACGCATCCCGCAGCCTCCACCGGGTTTCAGTGCCGCTCCAGGATCGCCGCGAGATCCGTTCCGGCGGGCAGGGATCCGTATTCGAGGTCCCGGTCGGGGCCGAGTCGTGCGGCCAGGAACGCTTCGGCGACCGGGGTGGGCGCGCCCTGCAGCAGCAGGGATCCCTGCAGGGCGAGGGCCATCGCGGCTGCGATCCGGCGGGCCCGGGACTGGGCGGCTCCGGTGTCGAGCCCGGCGACCTCGCCGAGCAGCGACCGCACCCGATCGTGGTGGGCGTCGAACAGTGTGGACGCGCCGCGGGCGCGGGACAGTTCGGCGTCGAACGCGGCCACCGACTCCGGTTCCCGCGTCATGGCCCGCAGTACGTCGAGTGCGATGACGTTGCCCGACCCCTCCCACACGGCCATCACCGGCTGCTCCCGGTAGCGGCGGGCCAGGGGAAAATCCTCGGTGTAGCCGTTGCCGCCGAGACATTCGAGCGCCTCGTATGCGTGGTGCGGTCCGCGTTTGCAGATCCAGTATTTGCTCACCGCCGTCGCGAGCCGCCGGAACGCCTTCTCGGTGTCGGACGCGTCGTCGTCGTGGGCCCGCGCCAGCCGCAGCGCCGTCGCGGTCGCCGCCTCCGATTCGAGTGCCAGATCGGCGACGACCGCCGTCATCGCCGGCTGGTCGATCAGCGTCGCGCCGAACGCGGCCCGATGCCGCACGTGCCACAGGGCCTCGGCGACCGACTGCCGCATCCCGGCCGTCGACCCGTATACGCAGTCCAGTCGGGTGCGGGCCACCATCTCGATGATCGTGCGCACCCCACGTCCCGGCTCACCCACCAGATGTCCGAGCGTGCCGTCCAGTTCGATCTCCGACGACGCATTCGACTTGTTGCCCAGCTTGTCTTTGAGCCGCTGGATCCGGAACACGTTGCGGGTGCCGTCCTCGAGTATCCGCGGCACCAGGAAACAGGAGAGACCTGTGTCTTCCGGCCGCTCCGCTGCTGCCGGCACCTGAGCCAGCACCAGGAACGCATCCGACATCGGCGCCGAACAGAACCACTTGTGCCCGGTGAGCGCATACAGGTCGCCGGAGATCCGCTGCGCCACAGTGGTGTTGGCGCGCACGTCCGAGCCGCCCTGTTTCTCGGTCATCGCCATCCCGAACAGGGCGCCCGGCTTGTCGGCGGGCGCGGTGAGCGCGCCGTCGTAGTCGCGGGAATACACGCGCGGTAGCCAGCGGGCCGCGAGGTCCGGGGCGAGCATCAGAGACGGCACCACCGAGTGCGTCATCGAGATCGGGCAGGCGTGCCCGGCCTCCACCTGGGCGAACAGCATGAACGTTGCGGCACGCGCCACGTTCGCGCCCGCCCGCGGCCGCGCCCATGCCGACGTGTGTGCGCCGTGCTCGACGGCCGCGCCGATCACCCGGTGGTAGGCGGGGTGGTACTCGACCTCGTCGATGCGGTGGCCGTACCGGTCGTGGGTGTGCAGGCGGGGGAGCTCGGTGTTCGCGCGCTGCGCGGCGTGCTGGAACTCGGCGGTGCCCACGAGGGTCCCCACCTCGGTCAGGTGGGGGAGCGCCCAGTCGGCGTCGTAGTGGGTGACGGCGTCGACCAGTGGAACGTTCGACGTGAACTCGTCGACATCGACCCGTGGTGGTGCCTGGTTGACCACGTCGTGCGTACGGTGACCGAGAGACGTGCCGGTCGTGGGTTCGTGGAATGTCGTCATCGCGCGCCCTCCTGTCGTCCAATGTAGGGCCGCTGGTGTGGGGCGGTCCGGAAACTCGACGTGAATGAATTTGCATGATGGTGCATAATCATCCGCATGGGTACTTCTGGAGACGCTGGAGCAGCGGCGGCCGAACACCGGTCGCCGATCAAGGTCGCGATCGCGGGAGCGAGCGGGTACGCGGGCGGCGAGATCCTGCGCCTGCTCCTCGGCCACCCCGCCTACCGTGACGGCTCGCTCGTGATCGGTGCGCTCACCGCAGGCGGCAACGCCGGCAGCACACTCGGATCGCACCACCCGCACCTGCTTCCGCTCGCCGACCGGATCCTCGGAGCAACCGACGCCGAGACCCTCGCCGGGCACAACGTCGTCTTCCTGGGCCTGCCGCACGGTCATTCGGCCGCGCTCGCGGAGCAGCTGCCGAAGTCGACGGTGATCATCGACTGCGGTGCCGACTTCCGGCTCACCGACGCCGCTGCGTGGGAGAAGTACTACGGCAGCCCGCACGCCGGCAGCTGGCCGTACGGTCTGCCCGAGCTGCCCGGTGGCCGCGACGCACTGGTCGGCGCCACCCGCATCGCGGTGCCCGGCTGCTACCCGACGGTGTCGTCGCTCGCGCTGGCCCCGGCCGTCGCCGCCGGCATCGTCGAACCGCGAGTCAACGTCGTCGCCGTGTCCGGCACGTCCGGTGCGGGCAAGGCGCCCAAGGCGGATCTGCTCGGCTCCGAGGTGATGGGATCGGTCCGCGCCTACGGTGTCGCCGGCGCCCACCGGCACACCCCCGAGATCCGGCAGAACCTGTCCGCCGCCGCCGGCACCGACGTGACCGTGTCGTTCCTGCCGGTCCTCGCGCCGATGCCGCGCGGCATCCTCGCCACCTGCACCGCGCCCACCACCGCGACCGCCGACGAGATCCGCGCCGTCTACGAGAAGGCGTACGCGGACGAGCCGTTCGTGCACGTCCTGCCCGAGGGGCAGCTGCCGCAGACCGGTGCCGTCGTCGGCTCCAACGCCGTACAGATCGCCGTCACCGTGGATGCCGACGCCGGACTCCTCGTCGCGATCGCCGCGATCGACAACCTCACCAAGGGCACCGCCGGCGGTGCCGTCCAATCCATGAACCTCGCTCTCGGCTTCCCCGAGACCGACGGCCTGAGCACTGTGGGAGTGGCTCCGTGACCGACCAGACAACCGGCACCGACTTCGCCGACGCCGTCCACACCGCCGGTGGCCGGCTGATCCGCAGCCAGGGCGTCACCGCCCCGGCCGGCTTCCGGGCCGCGGGCATCCAGGCCGGCATCAAGGCCAGCGGGAAGTCTGATCTCGCGCTCGTGTTCAACGAGGGCCCCGACCTGGCCGCGGCCGGTGTGTTCACCGCCAACAAGGTCAAGGCCGCGCCGGTGCTGTGGTCGCAGCAGGTCCTGAAGGCCGGGGCACTGCGGGCCGTCGTCCTCAACTCCGGCGGCGCCAACGCGTGCACCGGCGCCCCCGGTTTCCAGGACTCCCACCGGACCGCCGAGCACGTCGCCGCGACCCTGTCCGACTGGGGCACCGACACCGGTGCCGGTGAGGTCGCGGTGTGCTCCACCGGCCTGATCGGCGACCGGCTGCCGATGGACAAGATCCTGGCCGGCGTCACCGAGATCGTGCACGAACTGGCCGGCGGCATCTCCGGCGGCACCGACGCCGCATACGCCATCATGACCACCGACACCGTGCCCAAGCAGGCCGCGCTGCACCACACGGACAAGTGGAACGTCGGCGGCATGGCCAAGGGTGCCGGCATGCTCGCGCCGTCGCTCGCGACCATGCTGTGCGTCGTCACCACCGATGCCGTCGCCACCGCCGCCCAGCTCGACGAGGCTCTGCGGCACGCCACCCGGATGACGTTCGACCGGCTCGACGTCGACGGCGCCACCTCCACCAACGACACCGTGCTGCTGCTGTCGTCCGGCGCCAGCGGTGTCAGCCCGTCGCAGGACGAGCTGAACGCCGCCGTCCTCGCAGTGTGCGACGACCTCGCCGAGCAGATGATGGCCGACGCCGAGGGCGTCACCAAGCGGGTGAAGGTCACCGTCGCCGGAGCTGCGAGCGAAGCCGACGCCCTCGTCGCGGCCCGCACCGTCGCCCGCGACAGCCTCGTCAAGACGGCCCTGTTCGGGTCCGACCCCAACTGGGGCCGCGTCCTCGCCGCCGTCGGCATCGCCCCGATCGAACTCGACCCGGACCGGATCGCGGTGTCCTTCGACGGGAACCCCGTGTGCATCGACGGTGTCGGCGCGCCCGGTGCCCGCGAGGTCGACCTGTCCGGTGAGGACATCGACCTGCGCATCGACCTCGGTATCGGCGACGCGGAGGTCACCATCCGCACCACCGACCTGTCGCATGCGTACGTCGAAGAGAACTCGGCGTACTCGTCATGAGCAGCATCGAGAACCTCACCTCGGGTCAGAAGGCGTACGTCCTCGCCGAGGCACTGCCGTGGCTGCAGCGGTTCCACGGCAAGACCGTCGTCGTCAAGTACGGCGGCAACGCCATGATCGACGACGACCTCAAGGCCGCGTTCGCGCAGGACATGGCGTTCCTGCGGACCGTCGGCATCCACCCGGTCGTCGTGCACGGCGGCGGCCCGCAGATCAACGCGATGCTGAAGCGGCTCGGCATGGAAGGGGAGTTCCGGGGCGGCTTCCGCGTCACCACCCCCGAGGTCATGGACGTCGTCCGCATGGTGTTGTTCGGGCAGGTCGGCCGCGAACTCGTCGGCCTGATCAACGCGCACGGACCGTTCGCCGTCGGCATCTCCGGTGAGGACGCCCGACTGTTCACCGCGACCCGCCGCACCGTGCAGGTCGAGGGCACACCCACCGACATCGGCCTCGTCGGCGACGTCACCAACGTCGACCCGGCCGCAGTCCTCGACCTCATCGACGCCGGACGCATCCCCGTCGTCTCCACGATCGCACCCGACGAGGACGGAGTCGTCCACAACATCAACGCCGACACCGCGGCCGCGGCGCTCGCCGAGGCGATCGGCGCCGAGAAACTCGTCGTCCTCACCGACGTCGAAGGCCTCTACACCGACTGGCCCGACCGCGGCTCCCTCGCCTCCGAGATCGACGCCGCCGCACTGCGTCAGCTGTTGCCGCGACTCGACGCCGGCATGGTCCCCAAGATGGAAGCCTGCCTGCGCGCCGTCGAAGGCGGCGTGCCCACCGCCCACGTCATCGACGGCCGCGTCGCACACGCCGTGCTGCTCGAACTGTTCACGGGCGAGGGCATCGGAACGATGGTGACCCCCGCCGCCCACCCCCGGGTCACCCCCACCACCCCCGTAACCACGGAAGGACCGCAATGACCGCCACCACGGACCTCCAGCAGCGCTGGTCCGGCGCACTGATGAACACCTACGGCGTGCCGCGGGTGGCGCTGGTGCGCGGGGAGGGCGCGGTCGTCACCGACGCCGACGGCAAGCAGTACCTGGACCTGCTCGCCGGCATCGCCGTCAACCTGCTCGGGCACGCCCACCCCGCGATCGTCGAGGCGGTGACGACACAGCTGTCCACGCTCGGGCACGTGTCGAACCTGTATGCGAGCGAACCGGCCGTCGCGCTCGCCGAGCACCTTCTCGGGCAGCTCGGCGCGGGCGACGGCGGTCAGGTGACCGGCCGGGTGTTCCTGTGCAACTCGGGCACCGAGGCCAACGAGGCCGCGTTCAAACTGGCCCGGCTCACCGGACGCCGCAAGATCGTCGCGGCGGAGAAGGCGTTCCACGGTCGCACGATGGGTGCCCTCGCGCTCACCGGCCAGCCCGACAAGCGGGCCCCGTTCGAGCCGATGCCGGCCGGGGTCGAACACGTGCCGTACGGCGACCTCGACGCCCTCGACCGGGCCGTCGACTCCGACACCGCCGCGGTACTGCTCGAACCGATCATGGGTGAGGGTGGTGTCGTCGTCCCGCCGGAGGGTTATCTCGCCGGTGCCCGGAAGATCACCGCCGAACGCGGCGCACTGCTCATGCTCGACGAGGTGCAGACCGGCATCGGCCGCACCGGCTGGTTCTACGCGCACCAGGCCGCCGGGATCGTCCCCGACGTCATGACGCTCGCGAAGGGCCTCGGCGGCGGCATGCCGATCGGTGCGTGCATCGCGACCGGCGCCGCGGCCGACCTGTTCGGCCCCGGCAAGCACGGCACCACGTTCGGCGGCAACCCGGTGTGCGCGGCCGCCGCGCTCGCGGTGCTGAAGACGATCGCGTCCGACGATCTGGTGTCGCACGCCGACGCGATCGGCAAGGTGTTCCGCGCCGGTATCGAGGCGCTCGGGCATCCGCTCGTCGACCACGTCCGGGGCGCGGGCCTGCTGCTCGGCGTCGTCCTCACCGACGACGTCGCGCCGGCGGTCGAGACCGCCGCGCGTGAGGCCGGCTACCTCGTCAACGCCGCCCAGCCGGGTGTCGTGCGGCTCGCGCCGCCGCTGATCGTCACCGAGGAGCAGGCCGAAGGCTTCGTCGCCGCCCTGCCCGCCATTCTGGATGCTGCCGTGGCAGCGACGCCGACGGAAGGTAAGTAACTCCATGACGATTCGTCACTTCTTGCGCGACGACGACCTGACCCCGGCCGAGCAGGCCGAGGTCCTGGCGCTGGCCGCCGAACTCAAGGCGAACCCGTTCTCCCGCCGACCCCTCGAGGGACCGCGCGGCGTCGGCGTCATCTTCGACAAGAACTCCACCCGCACCCGTTTCTCGTTCGAGATGGGCATCGCGCAACTCGGCGGCCACGCCGTCGTCGTCGACGGCAGCAAGACGCAGCTGGGCCGCGACGAGACGCTGCAGGACACCGGTCGGGTCCTGTCCCGGTTCGTCGACGCCGTCGTGTGGCGCACGTTCGGGCAGGAACGGCTCGAGCAGATGGCGGAGGGGGCGACGATCCCGATCGTCAACGCACTGTCCGACGAGTTCCACCCGTGCCAGGTGCTCGCCGATCTGCAGACGATCGCCGAACGCAAGGGCGACCTGAAGGGCCTGCGCCTGACGTATCTCGGGGACGGTGCCAACAACATGGCGCACTCGCTGCTCCTCGGCGGCGTCACCGCCGGCATGCACGTCACGATCGCCGCCCCGGCCGGTTTCACCCCCGACCCGGAGATCGTCGACGCCGCCCGGGTACGGGCCGAGCAGACCGGCGCGATGGTGACTCTCACCGACGACGCGGAGGCCGCGGTCGTCGGCGCCGACGTCCTCGTCACCGACACGTGGACGTCGATGGGGCAGGAGGACGACGGACTCGACCGGACCGGGCCGTTCCGTCCGTTCCAGATCAATGCGGGCCTGCTCGCGAAGGCGGCTGCCGACGCTGTCGTCCTGCACTGCCTGCCCGCGCACCGCGGCGACGAGATCACCGACGACGTCCTCGACGGCCCGCAGTCCGCGGCGTGGGACGAGGCCGAGAACCGGCTGCACGCGCAGAAGGCGCTGCTCGTGTGGCTGCTCGCGCAGCGCACCGGGTCGCGGCCGTGACCTCCGCCCCCGGAACCGGACGCCCGCCGGCGGCGGCCGTCGCGCACACCCGGGCCGGCCGTCAGGCGCGGATCACCGCGCTCGTCGCGCAGCGGCACGTCCGCAGCCAGGCCGAGCTCGCCGGCCTCCTCGCGGAGGAGGGCATCGAGGTGTCGCACGCGACGCTGTCGCGGGACCTCGAGGAGCTCGGTGCGGTGAAGTTGCGGGCTGCCGACGGCGGTGCCGGCGTGTACGTGGTGCCGGAGGACGGCTCGCCCGTGCGGGGCGTCTCCGGGGGCACCGATCGGCTGTCCCGACTGCTGGGGGAGTTGCTGGTGTCCACCGACGCCAGCGGCAACCTCGCCGTCCTGCGCACGCCTCCGGGGGCCGCGCACTACCTGGCCAGCGCCCTCGACCGGGCATCGTTGCCCGACGTCGTCGGCACGATCGCCGGCGACGACACGATCATGGTGGTGGCACGGGAACCGCTCACCGGATCCGAGCTTGCCGCCGCGATCGAACGCCTGGCCTGACCACTAGACTCATCCCTCGAACACTTCGATTTTCTTAAGGAGCACACACACCATGGCTGAACGCGTCGTACTCGCCTACTCGGGCGGGCTGGACACCTCCGTGGCCATCAGCTGGATCGGCAAGGAGACCGGCAAAGAGGTCGTCGCCGTCGCCATCGATCTGGGCCAGGGTGGCGAAGACATGGAGGTCGTGCGTCAGCGTGCCCTCGACTGCGGTGCCGTCGAGTCGGTCGTGGTGGATGCCCGCGACGAGTTCGCGAACGAGTACTGCCTGCCGACCATCCAGGCCAACGCGCTGTACATGGATCGTTACCCGCTGGTGTCGGCCATCAGCCGTCCGCTGATCGTCAAGCACATCGTCGAGGCCGCGCGTGCGCACGGCGGCACGGTCGTCTCGCACGGCTGCACCGGCAAGGGCAACGATCAGGTCCGTTTCGAGGTCGGTTTCGGCGCCCTCGCTCCGGACCTCGAGGTCATCGCGCCGGTCCGTGACTACGCGTGGACCCGCGAGAAGGCGATCGCGTTCGCCGAGGAGAACAACATCCCGATCAACGTCACCAAGCGTTCGCCGTTCTCGATCGACCAGAACGTGTGGGGCCGCGCGGTGGAGACCGGTTTCCTCGAGGACCTGTGGAACGCCCCCACCAAGGACGTCTACGACTACACGCAGGACCCGACCCTCAACTGGAATACCCCGGACGAGCTGATCATCAGCTTCGAGGCGGGCAAGCCGGTCGCGATCGACGGCAAGCCGGTCACCGTGCTCGAGGCCATCCAGGAGCTCAACAAGCGGGCGGGCGCGCAGGGCGTCGGCCGCCTCGACGTCGTCGAGGACCGTCTCGTCGGCATCAAGAGCCGCGAGATCTACGAGGCCCCGGGCGCAATGGTCCTCATCACCGCGCACCAGGAACTCGAGCACGTCACCCTCGAACGTGAGCTGGGCCGCTACAAGCGTCAGATGGAGCAGCGCTGGTCCGAGCTGGTGTACGACGGCCTGTGGTTCTCGCCGCTCAAGGATGCGCTGGACTCGTTCGTCGCGAAGACCCAGGAGCGGGTCACCGGCGACATCCGCCTGTTCCTGCACGGCGGCGCGATCACCGTCAACGGCCGTCGCAGCCCGGAGTCGCTGTACGACTTCAACCTCGCCACCTACGACGAGGGCGACACGTTCGACCAGTCGTACGCGAAGGGCTTCGTCAACATCCACGGCCTGTCCTCCAAGGTCGCGGCGAAGCGCGACCTGGGCCTCTAGGTCATGAGCGACGCTCACGGAACCAACGAGGGCGCCCTGTGGGGCGGCCGGTTCGAGTCCGGACCGGCCGCCGCCATGGCGGCGCTGAGCAAGTCGACGCACTTCGACTGGACGCTCGCCCCGTACGACGTGCGGGCGTCGCAGGCGCACGCCAAGGTCCTGCACAAGGCCGGTCTGCTCAGCGACGCCGATCTGGCCACGATGCTCGACGGTCTGACCCGGCTCGGTGCGGACGTCGCCTCCGGTGCGTTCGGTCCGGCGGAGTCGGACGAGGACGTGCACGGTGCGCTCGAGCGCGGGCTGATCGAGCGGGTCGGCCCCGAGGTGGGCGGCCGGCTGCGGGCCGGACGGTCCCGCAACGACCAGGTGGCGACGCTGTTCCGGATGTGGCTGCGCGACGCGGCCCGCCGGGTCGCCGACGGTGTCCTCGACGTGGTCGACGCGCTCGCGGCGCAGGCGGCGGCGCACCCGGACGCGGTCATGCCGGGCAAGACGCACCTGCAGGCGGCGCAGCCGGTCCTGCTGGCGCATCACCTGCTCGCGCACACGCATCCGCTGCTGCGGGACGTGCAGCGGCTGCAGGACTTCGACAAGCGGGCCGCGGTGTCCCCGTACGGTTCCGGTGCGCTCGCCGGATCGTCGCTGGGCCTGGACCCGGATGCGATCGCGGCGGAGCTGAAGTTCGATGCGGCGGCGGAGAACTCGATCGACGCGACGTCGTCGCGGGATTTCGCGGCCGAGGCGGCGTTCGTGTTCGCGATGATCGCGGTGGACCTGTCCCGGATGGCCGAAGAGGTCATCATCTGGAGCACCCCGGAGTTCGGGTACGTCACGCTCGCCGACGCCTGGTCGACGGGGTCGTCGATCATGCCGCAGAAGAAGAACCCGGACGTCTCCGAGCTGACCCGCGGCAAGGCCGGACGCCTCATCGGCAACGTGACGGGTCTGCTCGCAACGCTCAAGGCGCAGCCGCTGGCCTACAACCGGGATCTGCAGGAGGACAAGGAGCCGGTGTTCGATTCGGTGGCGCAGCTCGAGCTGCTGCTGCCGGCGATCACCGGTCTGGTCGCCACCCTCGAGTTCCACACCGACCGGATGGCGGAACTGGCTCCGGCCGGGTTCACCCTCGCCACCGACATCGCGGAATGGATGGTGCGCCAGGGCGTTCCGTTCCGGATCGCGCACGAGGCGGCGGGCGCGTGCGTGCGTGTCGCCGAGGGGCGCGGGGTGGGGCTCGACGAGCTCACCGACGCCGAGCTGGCCGGGGTCGATCCGGCGCTCACGCCGGCGGTGCGCGAGGTGCTGACGGTGTCCGGCTCGATCGCGTCGCGTAGTGCCCGCGGTGGTACGGCGGGTGTGCGGGTGGTCGAACAGCTCGACGGTGTGCGCCGGTCGGCAGGGTCGCTGCGGGAGTGGACGCGCGGGTAGCAGACCCGCGCGAGTCGGTGTTACCCGGCGTTCACCAACCCAGTAGGGTGGAGGCTCATCGACACGACTTGTGACGCGAGTCACGACGGTTTGCTGGGGGAGTGCACTGGTGAGTCTGACCTCCGACTATGTGGTGGGATCGCTGCGGCGAGCCGTCGCCACGGCGCAGAACGGCCTCGAGGTGGTCCGTCTCGGCGGTCTGGAAACGGGAGCGACACCGTCCCCGTTCCGGATCGTCGAGCGGGCCCCCATGTACCGGCTGCGCCGCTACTTCCCGGACACCGATCCCGCCGAGGTGGGCCCGCCGATCCTGTTGATCCCGCCGATGATGATGTCGGCGGACGTGTACGACGTCACCCGGGACCAGGGTGCAGTCGGCATCCTGCGCGGGCAGGGCCTCGACCCGTGGGTCGTCGATTTCGGGTCCCCGGACTCCGAGGAGGGCGGCTGGAACCGGACGCTCACCGACCACATTCTCGCGATCGACGAGATCGTCGATCTCGTGCACGAGCACACCGGACGCGACGTCCACCTGTCCGGGTATTCGCAGGGTGGCATGTTCTGCTATCAGGCGGCCGCGTATCGGCGGTGCCGCAACGTCGCGAGTGTCGTCACGTTCGGTGCGCCGGTGGACACGCTGGCCGCGTTGCCGTTCAACATTCCGGCCGGGATCGCCAGCAAGGGCGCCGACATTCTGGCCGATCACCTGTTCACCCGGTTCTCCATCGCCGGCTGGATGGCCCGCACCGGATTTCAGCTGCTGGATCCGGTGAAGACCGCGAAATCACGGATCGACTTCCTCCTGCAGCTGCACGACCGGGATGCGCTGTTGCCGCGCGAGCAGCAGCGCCGGTTCCTGTCGCAGGACGGGTGGGTCGCGTGGTCGGGGCCGGCGGTCGCGGAACTGCTCAAGCAGTTCATCGTCCACAACCGCATGATGACCGGCGGTTTCGTCATCAAGGACACCGTGGTCAGCCTCGCGGAGCTCACGTGCCCGATCCTCGCGTTCGTCGGCGAGGTCGACGACATCGGGCAGCCGCTCGCGGTTCGCGGCATCAAACGGGCCGCACCCCGCGCCGAGGTGTTCGAATCCACGCTGCGCGCAGGTCATTTCGGTCTCGTCGTCGGGTCCGCGTCGGCGTCGCACACGTGGCCGACGGCCGGCGGCTGGGTGCGCTGGCGCGAGGGGCTCGGGCCGCGCCCGGACGCGGTGGACGTGATGATCCACGACGAGCCGTCCGGCCACGACACGGGTGTGAGCATCACCAACCGGATCACCCACACGGTCGCGTCGATCGCGGAGGTCGGTGTCGGATTCGGCAAGGGCATCGCGGATTTCGCGGCCGGCACGGTGCGCGGAACGAAGGAACTCTCGATCGAGGCGACCCGGGCGCTGCCGCGGCTCGTCCGGTTGGGGCAGCTGCAGTCGCACTCCCGGATCTCGCTGGGGCTGCTGCTCGCCGAACAGGGCCGGCACGCGCCCGGGGGCGAATGCTTCCTGTTCGACGACCGGGTCCACACCAACGAGGCCGTCAACGCCCGCATCGACAACGTGGTCCGCGGCCTGGTCCATTCGGGGGTGCGTCCCGCCAATCACGTCGGTGTGCTCATGGCGACCCGCCCCAGCGCGCTCGTCGCGATCGCCGCACTGTCCCGGATCGGGGCCGTCGCGGTCCTGCTCCCGCCCGGACGGGACCTCGACGAGGCCGTCCGCCTGGGCCTGGTCGAGAAGATCGTCGCCGACCCGGACCATGTCGCGGACGCGGTCTCGACCGGCAAGAAGGTGCTCGTCCTCGGCGGCGGCGAATCCCGCGGTCTCCCGGTGGAACTCGGACCGGACGTCGTCGACCTCGAACAGATCGACCCCGGCGCGGTGACCCTGCCCGGCTGGTACCGGCCCGATCCCGGTCTTGCGCGGGAGCTCGCGTTCGTGGTCTTCAGCGGCGCGTGTGGCAGCCTCGAGGCCAAGTACATCACCAACTACCGGTGGGCGCTGTCCGCGTTCGGTACCGCGTCGGCCGCCTCGCTCAGCCGCGGCGACACCGTGTACTGCCTTGCCCCGCTGCATCATTCGTCGGGCATCATGGCGACGATCGGCGGTGCGATCGCCGGTGGAGCCCGGATCGCGCTGTCCCGGGGGCTGAACCCGGAGAGCTTCGCGGAGGAGGTGCACCGCTACGGCGTCACCGTCGTCAGCTACACGTGGACGATGATGCGCGAGATCCTCGACGCGGAGACGCTGCGCTTCGAGGACGGGCATCCGATCCGGTTGTTCATCGGTTCCGGCATGCCGCCGGGCCTGTGGAAGCGCACCACCGAACGGTTCGCACCCGCCCGGGTCCTCGAGTTCTACGCGTCCACCGAAGGCGAGGTCGTCCTGGTGAACGTGTCCGGCGCCAAGATCGGCTCCAAGGGCCGGCCGCTGCCGGGTAGCGCGGACGTGCGGATCGGTGCGTACGACCCGATCGAGGGACGACTGCTCGAGGACGAGCAGGGGTTCGTCCGCGAATGCGACGACGACGAGGTGGGCCTGCTGCTCGGACGGCCGGGAACCCGGGCCGAGTTCGCGCCGGGCGTCATGCGGGGGGTGTTCGCGGCGGGCGACGCGTGGGTGCCCACCGAGAACCTGTTCCGACGCGATCCGGACGGCGATTTCTGGCTCGTCGACCACAAACGGGCGGTCGTGGCAGCCGAGCGTGGCCCGGTGTTCACGCAGCCGATCGTCGATGTGCTGGGCGAGATGCCGCAGGTCGGTCTCGCGGTCGCCTACGGGGTACCGGTGGGGGACGGAAAGGTGGCGGTCGCGGCGATCACGGTCGACGGGGGCCGGGTCCCGAGCGCCGCGGAGATCACGTCGGCGCTGGGGCAGTTGCCGATCGCGCAGTGCCCCGACATCGTGCACGTCGTCGACACGATCCCGCTGGGTGCGTCGTATCGGCCGAACTCGGCCGCATTGCAGGCGGCGGGACTGCCGGCGCCGAGTGCGCGGTCGTGGCATCTCGACACGGCCACCGGCCGGTACAAGCGGTTCACGAAGGCCGTCGCCGCCCGCTACGGGGAGATGCCGGCCTAGCCGGTAGCCTGAACCGGTCGAAACCGACGACGGCCCCGAGAGGACTGCACGTGGCTATTGATCCCACTCTGCTCAGCATTCTGGCGTGCCCGCAGGACAAGGGGCCGTTGCTGTTGGTCGGCGACGAGGTGCTCTACAACCCACGGCTGCGGCGCGCGTACCCCATCGAGAACGGCATCCCGGTGTTGCTGATCGACGAGGCCACGGACGTCGACGACGCCGCACACGAGGACTACCTCGCCCGCGGCGTCGCCGCCGACGCCTGACCGGTCACGGCGTCCGCCGTCGCAGGGTGGCGGCAGCGAGGCACAGGGCGGCGACGACGAATCCGGCGACGATACCGATGTCGCGCCACATCAGCCCGGTGGTGCCGGGATGGGTGGCGACCTGCTGGAGCGCCTCGACGGCGTAGCTCAACGGCAGCACGTTGCTGACCCACTCGAGCCATTGGGGCAGCTGGCCGCGGGGCACGAGCAGACCGCACAGCAGCAGTTGCGGGATGACGATGACGGGCATGAACTGGACAGCCTGGAACTCGGTGCGGGCGAATGCGCTGCACAGCAGTCCGAGTGCGACGCCGAGTACCGCGTTCACGACGGCGATGAGGATCACCCAGCCGAGCGAGCCGCGGGTGGTCAGCCCCAGGAAGCCGAACGCGACACCGCAGGCCAGTGCGGCCTGCGCGGTGGCGGCCAGTGAGAACGCGGTGCCGTAGCCGCCGAGCAGATCGAGTTTCGACAACGGTGTCGTGAGCAGCCGCTCGAGGGTGCCGGAGCTGCGTTCCCGCTGCATCGCGATGGATGTCACCAGGAACATCACGATGAACGGGATGATGCCGAGCATGGTGATCGCGATCCGGTCGAACAGTGGAACCTCACCGGGTGGCGTCGGCACGTTCTGGTACAGGAAGTACAGCAGCACCATCAGCAGGGACGGCACCACCAGGATCATCGCGACGGTCCGGTGGTCGCCGCGCAGCTGTCGCAGGATGCGGACGGTGCTCGCCGCGTAGATGCGGGGTGTGACGATCATCGGTCGGCCCCCACCCGGTCGCGGATGAGGGCGAGGAATGCCTCCTCGAGATTCGTCTTCCCGGTGCGGGCCCGCAGATCGTCCGGCGCCAGGTGCGCGAGGAGACGCCCGTCCCGCATCAGTAGCAGTCCCTCGCAGTGGTCGGCTTCGTCCATGACGTGACTGGACACGATCAGCGTCGTGCCGGCCGCGGCGAGCGAGTCGAAGTGTTCCCACAGATCGGCCCGCAGAACCGGATCCAGGCCGACGGTCGGTTCGTCGAGGACGAGGAGTTCCGGGCGGCCCACCAACGCGCACGCCAGCGACACGCGTCCGAGCTGGCCCCCGGACAGATCCGACGCCCGGTGCCGGGCGTGACTCGTCAGGCCGACGGCGTCGATCGTCTCGTCCACGGCATCGGATTCCGCGGCGTACGTGGCGGCGAAATAGCGGACGTTGTCGCGGACCGACAGATCGAGGTACACGCACGGGTCCTGCGTCACGTACCCGATCCGACGCCGCAGCCCGGACGCCCCCGCGGGACTGCCGAGGACGGTCACCTCCCCGGACTCGACGATCTGCGTCCCGACGACGGACCGCATGAACGTGGTCTTACCGCAGCCCGACGGTCCGAGCAGCCCGGTGACGGATCCGGCGGGGATCGAGACGGTCACGTCGTCGAGGGCGAGAACGTCACCGCGGCGCACGGTCAGACCGCGGGCCTCCACAGCAGGGGAGTCGGTCATGTCCGCCTCGATTCCTCGGCCGGCGTGCACGGTACTCCTCGACATCGTCGTCCAGTCGGTGATCGTGGTCAACGCCGCCTCCGCATCGGACCGGTGTTGAATCGAGGGCGTGACCCCGAACGGCAGTGTGGCCTCGAACGGACGTGAGATCCTGCGCGACGCCGACCATCCGCTCACGGCCGCACGCGCGGTACTCGGAGCGGTGCTGACGGTCGGGTCCGTGCGGGCCCGCATCGTCGAGGTCGAGACGTACGGCGGCGAACCGGACGGGCCGTGGCCCGATCCGGCGGCACACTCGTACCGCGGACGCACCCCGCGCAACGCGGTGATGTTCGGGGACGCCGGGCACCTGTACGTGTACCGCAGCTACGGCATGCACTTCTGCGCCAACGTGTCGTACGGACGCGACGGTGTCGCGGGCGGTGTGCTCATGCGTGCCGCCGAGATCCTGTCCGGCGACGACCTGGTTGCGACGCGACGTCCCGCGATCCGCCGCCCGTCCGACGCCGCCCGCGGCCCCGGGAATCTCGGCAGTGCGCTCGGACTGTCCCTCGACCACAACGGAATCGACCTGTTCGGCACCGACCCGGGCATGTCACTCGAACTGTGTTCCGTCGACGAGGTCCGGAGCGGGCCGCGGGTGGGGGTGGCCGTCGCCGCGGATCGGCCGTGGCGGCTGTGGGTTCCCGGTTCGGCCGCGGTCTCGGCGTACCGGCGCAGTCCGCGGGCACCGGCGGTGGGATGATCGGGTGCGTGACCGAGAACATCCTTGACGAACTGACCTGGCGGGGGCTCATCGCCCAGTCGACCGATCTGGACGCCCTGCGTCGCGAAACCGAGGCCGGGCCGGTCACGTTGTATGCGGGCTTCGACCCGACCGGACCGAGCCTGCACGCCGGCCACCTCGTGCCCCTGCTCGCCCTCAAGCGTTTCCAGCGCGCCGGGCACCGCCCGATCGTCCTCGCCGGCGGCGCCACCGGCATGATCGGCGACCCTCGCGACGTCGGTGAGCGGGTCATGAACTCGGCGGACACGGTCGCCGACTGGGCGCAGCGTATCCGTGGACAGCTCGAGCGTTTCGTCGACTTCGACGATTCCCCGACCGGCGCGATCATCGAGAACAACGCCAACTGGACGTCGAAGCTGTCCGCGATCGACTTCCTGCGCGACATCGGCAAGCACTTCTCCGTGAACGTCATGCTCGCCCGCGACACCGTCAAGCGTCGCCTCGAATCCGACGGCATCTCGTACACCGAGTTCAGCTACATGCTGCTGCAGGCCAACGACTACGTGCACCTGCGCCGCAACTACGGTTGCTCGCTCCAGGTCGGCGGATCCGACCAGTGGGGCAACATCGTCGCCGGTGTCGACCTCAACCGGAAGCTCGACGGCGCGTCCGTGCACGCCATGACGGTGCCGCTCGTCACCTCGGCCGACGGCAAGAAGTTCGGCAAGTCCACCGGTGGCGGCAGCCTCTGGCTCGATCCCGAGATGACCAGCCCCTACGCCTGGTACCAGTACTTCGTGAACACCGGTGACGCCGACGTCATGCGGTACCTGCGCTGGTTCACGTTCCTCACCCAGGAGGAACTGGCCGAGCTCGAGACGGCGACGGCGGAACGCCCGCAGGCCCGTGAAGCCCAGCGCCGGCTGGCCGCGGAGATGACGACCCTCGTCCACGGACGGGTGAACACCGACGCGGTCGAGCTCGCGAGCCAGGCACTGTTCGGGCGGGCGGAGCTCACGGAGCTCGACGAGTCCACCCTCGCGTCCGCTCTGAAGGAGGCCTCGATCGCCGAGATCGGTGCCGGCCAGCCGCGCACGATCGTCGACCTGCTCGTCGAGAGCGGGCTGTGCGACAGCAAGGGCGCGGCACGCAGGGCCGTCAAGGAAGGCGGCGCGTACGTCAACAACCAGCGCATCTCCGCCGACGACTGGGCTCCCGAGGCCGGCGATCTGCTGCACGGACAGTGGCTGGTCGTCCGACGGGGACGCAAGAACTTCGCCGGCATCAAGGTGCTCGCAGGCTGACGTGTCCGGCATCACGTCGACGATATGAGACCTCGGAGGGGGCGGGATCATCCCGCCCCCTCCGGTCTACCTGGGACTTCTCGGAAGTGTCCTGAGCCGGCAGGGGTCTGACCAGGCGATTTGGCAAAGGGTTGATCGGACCCGTAACTTATTCCAGGTCAGAGCGACACGGACACTGACCCGGACGCGATCTTCACAGGTCAGCGAGGGAAAACGAGGTTGTACGGGGAGCGCCTGACGGTCTCCGGATTTTGTGTGGTGTTCACCCCCTGGTAGGGTGGTGGAGCCGCTTCGGAGGTGCTGCTCCGGTGGCCGGGTTTGCTCCCGGGCGTCAGAGCGGATAAGCTGGAACGGTTGCCCCGGAACGAGAAGCCGAGTGTTTCTGGTGATGGTGTGTGCGTGTTCTTTGAGAACTCAACAGTGTGTCGATGAATGTCAGTGCCAATTTTGG
The DNA here is from genome assembly GCF_030656875.1 of Prescottella sp. R16. Classification (NCBI taxonomy): domain Bacteria; kingdom Bacillati; phylum Actinomycetota; class Actinomycetes; order Mycobacteriales; family Nocardiaceae; genus Rhodococcus; species Prescottella sp. R16. Next base: position 2,472,589 of record NZ_CP130943.1, on the reverse strand, counting down.
TACTCTGCCCCGTCTTTTTCGGATGGGGTGGGTATGTGTCGATTCTTCCATTCTTCCGTCTGGGAGGGTCGACCGAAACAGCTAGTTTGAGTTTATTTGCTAGTGATTTGACTCGATGTCTATGACTGATTGAGGTTTCGGCCTCCAATCGTGAGTCTTCAACGGAGAGTTTGATCCTGGCTCAGGACGAACGCTGGCGGCGTGCTTAACACATGCAAGTCGAGCGGTAAGGCCCTTCGGGGTACACGAGCGGCGAACGGGTGAGTAACACGTGGGTGATCTGCCCTGCACTCTGGGATAAGCTTGGGAAACTGGGTCTAATACCGGATAGGAGCTCCTGCCGCATGGTGGGGGTTGGAAAGGTTTACTGGTGCAGGATGGGCCCGCGGCCTATCAGCTTGTTGGTGGGGTAATGGCCTACCAAGGCGACGACGGGTAGCCGGCCTGAGAGGGCGACCGGCCACACTGGGACTGAGACACGGCCCAGACTCCTACGGGAGGCAGCAGTGGGGAATATTGCACAATGGGCGAAAGCCTGATGCAGCGACGCCGCGTGAGGGATGACGGCCTTCGGGTTGTAAACCTCTTTCAGCAGGGACGAAGCGAGAGTGACGGTACCTGCAGAAGAAGCACCGGCCAACTACGTGCCAGCAGCCGCGGTAATACGTAGGGTGCGAGCGTTGTCCGGAATTACTGGGCGTAAAGAGCTCGTAGGCGGTTTGTCGCGTCGTCCGTGAAAACTTGGGGCTCAACCCCAAGCTTGCGGGCGATACGGGCAGACTTGAGTACTGCAGGGGAGACTGGAATTCCTGGTGTAGCGGTGAAATGCGCAGATATCAGGAGGAACACCGGTGGCGAAGGCGGGTCTCTGGGCAGTAACTGACGCTGAGGAGCGAAAGCGTGGGTAGCGAACAGGATTAGATACCCTGGTAGTCCACGCCGTAAACGGTGGGCGCTAGGTGTGGGTTTCCTTCCACGGGATCCGTGCCGTAGCTAACGCATTAAGCGCCCCGCCTGGGGAGTACGGCCGCAAGGCTAAAACTCAAAGGAATTGACGGGGGCCCGCACAAGCGGCGGAGCATGTGGATTAATTCGATGCAACGCGAAGAACCTTACCTGGGTTTGACATACACCGGAAAGCCGTAGAGATACGGCCCCCCTTGTGGTCGGTGTACAGGTGGTGCATGGCTGTCGTCAGCTCGTGTCGTGAGATGTTGGGTTAAGTCCCGCAACGAGCGCAACCCTTGTCCTGTGTTGCCAGCACGTAATGGTGGGGACTCGCAGGAGACTGCCGGGGTCAACTCGGAGGAAGGTGGGGACGACGTCAAGTCATCATGCCCCTTATGTCCAGGGCTTCACACATGCTACAATGGCCGGTACAGAGGGCTGCGATACCGTGAGGTGGAGCGAATCCCTTAAAGCCGGTCTCAGTTCGGATCGGGGTCTGCAACTCGACCCCGTGAAGTCGGAGTCGCTAGTAATCGCAGATCAGCAACGCTGCGGTGAATACGTTCCCGGGCCTTGTACACACCGCCCGTCACGTCATGAAAGTCGGTAACACCCGAAGCCGGTGGCCTAACCCTTGGGAGGGAGCCGTCGAAGGTGGGATCGGCGATTGGGACGAAGTCGTAACAAGGTAGCCGTACCGGAAGGTGCGGCTGGATCACCTCCTTTCTAAGGAGCATCTCCCCACACCGCCTCGAACAGTCGGGGTCGGGGTGAGGGCAGAGCCATTTCGGATTCACATGTAATCCGGTGGTGCTCATGGGTGGAACACTGACAATCTCGTTCACAGTTCAGCGGGTCACATGGCCGGCTGGTGGACGATATATCGGCGCACTGTTGGGTCCTGAGAGAACACGCAAGTGGTTGTCTCGAAGGAAGAAACGATCATTGAGGGATCGCAGGTCATACCGCAGCAGGGACGTGAGTTCTTGGTGGTCCGGTGTCTGCAGGGTGGTCTTCTCGGTGGTGTGTTGTTTGAGAACTGCACAGTGGACGCGAGCATCTTTGTTGTAAGTAATGAAGAGCGTACGGTGGATGCCTTGGCACCAGGAGCCGATGAAGGACGTAGGAGGCTGCGATAAGCCTCGGGGAGCTGTCAACCGAGCTGTGATCCGAGGGTGTCCGAATGGGGAAACCCAGCCACAGTGATGTGTGGTTACCCGCGCCTGAATATATAGGGCGTGTGGAGGGAACGTGGGGAAGTGAAACATCTCAGTACCCACAGGAAGAGAAAACAACATGTGATTCCGTGAGTAGTGGCGAGCGAAAGCGGATGAGGCTAAACCATGGGTGTGTGATAGCCGGCAGGCGTTGCATTCGTGGGGTTGTGGGATTCATCTTGTCGATTCTGCCGGATCGGCCGACAGTAAGAAATCATCGTGTTAGTCGAAGTGGTCTGGAACGGCCTGTCGTAGAGGGTGAGAGTCCCGTAGACGAAAACGTGGTGACTGTCGTGATGGACTCCCGAGTAGCAGCGGGCCCGTGAAATCTGCTGTGAATCTGTCGGGACCACCCGATAAGCCTGAATACTACCTGGTGACCGATAGCGGACTAGTACCGTGAGGGAAAGGTGAAAAGTACCCCGGGAGGGGAGTGAAATAGTACCTGAAACCGTGCGCTTACAATCCGTCAGAGCCTGCGCCACTTCGGTGGGTGGGTGATGGCGTGCCTTTTGAAGAATGAGCCTGCGAGTTAGCGGCATGTCGCGAGGTTAACCCGTGTGGGGGAGCCGTAGCGAAAGCGAGTCCGAATAGGGCGGTCGAGTGGCATGTTCTAGACCCGAAGCGGAGTGATCTACCCATGGCCAGGGTGAAGCGACGGTAAGACGTCGTGGAGGCCCGAACCCACTTAGGTTGAAAACTGAGGGGATGAGTTGTGGGTAGGGGTGAAAGGCCAATCAAACTCCGTGATAGCTGGTTCTCCCCGAAATGCATTTAGGTGCAGCGTCGCGTGTTTCACTCTGGAGGTAGAGCTACTGGATGGCCGATGGGCCCCACAAGGTTACTGACGTCAGCCAAACTCCGAATGCCAGAGTGTGAGAGCGCGGCAGTGAGACTGCGGGGGATAAGCTTCGTAGTCGAGAGGGAAACAGCCCAGATCGCCGGCTAAGGCCCCTAAGCGTGTACTAAGTGGAAAAGGATGTGGGGTCGCGAAGACAACCAGGAGGTTGGCTTAGAAGCAGCCACCCTTGAAAGAGTGCGTAATAGCTCACTGGTCAAGTGATCCTGCGCCGACAATGTAGCGGGGCTCAAGTACACCGCCGAAGCCGCGGCATTCACACAACACCCATGCGGTTCTACGGAGCTGTGTGCAGTGGTGTGGATGGGTAGGGGAGCGTCGTGCAGCCAGGGAAGCGCCGGAGTGATCCAGGTGTGGAGGCTGCACGAGTGAGAATGCAGGCATGAGTAGCGAAAGACGAGTGAGAAACTCGTCCGCCGAATGACCAAGGGTTCCTGGGCCAGGTTAATCCGCCCAGGGTGAGTCGGGACCTAAGGCGAGGCCGACAGGCGTAGTCGATGGACAACGGGTTGATATTCCCGTACCCGTGTGGACGCGCCCCTGGTGAATCAGTGATGCTAAGCGCCCTGAAAGCGGGTTTCCTCCTTCGGGAGTTTTCCTGCCGGATGCGCGTGAACCGATCTGGTAGTAGCCAAGCGATGGGGTGACGCAGGAAGGTAGCTGAGCCAGTCAGTGGTAATACTGGTGTAAGCGTGTAGGGCGAGTGGTAGGCAAATCCGCCACTCATACGCCTGAGACGTGATGCGTAGCCGATTGAGGCGAATTCAGTGATCCTATGCTGCCGAGAAAAGCCTCTAGCGAGCTTTCACACGGCCCGTACCCCAAACCGACACAGGTGGTCAGGTAGAGAATACTAAGGCGATCGAGATAACTGTGGTTAAGGAACTCGGCAAAATGCCCCCGTAACTTCGGGAGAAGGGGGGCCTTGTCTGGTGACCGGATTTACTCCGTGAGCTGGGTGGGGCCGCAGAGACCAGAGAGAAGCGACTGTTTACTAAAAACACAGGTCCGTGCGAAGTCGTAAGACGATGTATACGGACTGACGCCTGCCCGGTGCTGGAAGGTTAAGAGGACCGGTTAGCCATTTCGGTGGCGAAGCTGAGAATTTAAGCCCCAGTAAACGGCGGTGGTAACTATAACCATCCTAAGGTAGCGAAATTCCTTGTCGGGTAAGTTCCGACCTGCACGAATGGCGTAACGACTTCTCTGCTGTCTCAACCACAGACTCGGCGAAATTGCATTACGAGTAAAGATGCTCGTTACGCGCGGCAGGACGAAAAGACCCCGGGACCTTCACTATAGCTTGGTATTGGTGTTCGGTTCGGTTTGTGTAGGATAGGTGGGAGACTGTGAAGCATGCACGCCAGTGTGTGTGGAGTCGTTGTTGAAATACCACTCTGATCGTATTGGACATCTAACCTCGGACCATGATCTGGTTCAGGGACAGTGCCTGGTGGGTAGTTTAACTGGGGCGGTTGCCTCCCAAAATGTAACGGAGGCGCCCAAAGGTTCCCTCAGCCTGGTTGGCAATCAGGTGTCGAGTGCAAGTGCACAAGGGAGCTTGACTGTGAGACTGACAGGTCGAGCAGGGACGAAAGTCGGGACTAGTGATCCGGCACCGGCAAGTGGAAGCGGTGTCGCTCAACGGATAAAAGGTACCCCGGGGATAACAGGCTGATCTTCCCCAAGAGTCCATATCGACGGGATGGTTTGGCACCTCGATGTCGGCTCGTCGCATCCTGGGGCTGGAGTAGGTCCCAAGGGTTGGGCTGTTCGCCCATTAAAGCGGCACGCGAGCTGGGTTTAGAACGTCGTGAGACAGTTCGGTCTCTATCCGCCGCGCGCGTTAGAAACTTGAGGAAGGCTGTCCCTAGTACGAGAGGACCGGGACGGACGAACCTCTGGTGTGCCAGTTGTTCCGCCAGGAGCACTGCTGGTTAGCTACGTTCGGAAGGGATAACCGCTGAAAGCATCTAAGCGGGAAGCCTGTTCCAAGATGAGGTTTCTCACCCCCTCGAGGGGGTAAGGCCCCCGGCAGACCACCGGGTTGATAGGCCAGAACTGGAAGTCCGGTAACGGATGGAGGTGACTGGTACTAATAGGCCGAGGACTTACCACAAAGAAGCTACGCGTCCACTGTGCGGTATCTGAAACAACACACAGATACCCATCCGATCCCCACCACACCCCGAGGGTGTGGTCCGGGCGGGGTCGGAGGGGGTGTGACAGTTTCATAGAGTTACGGCGGTCATAGCGGAGGGGAAACGCCCGGTCCCATTCCGAACCCGGAAGCTAAGCCCTCCAGCGCCGATGGTACTGCACTCGACAGGGTGTGGGAGAGTAGGACACCGCCGAACATCCGTTACCGAAAGGGGACCCGATATATTGGGTCCCCTTTCGTGTTTTGTACTGAAAGGAATGGGCTGTGTCGGACAGCAGTGGTGATCGTCGGGGCTTCCGCGGAGACGGCAGCCACCGATCCGAAGGACCTCGGAACGGTCGGCCCGCCGAACGGCGCGGTCCTCGCGACGACCGACGTGAGGGATCCGCGGGACAGAACCGTGCCGGCGGACAGAACCGCAGCACAGGACAGTGGCGCGACCGCGACGACCGCCGCAGTGACGATCGCCGCAGCGACCGTCGTGGCGACAGCGAACGCGGCGGTTACGAGCGCCGGGACGACCGACGGAGCGATGACGACCGTCGTGGCGAACGCGGTGGCTACGAGCGCCGAGATGATCGACGGAGCGACGATCGCGGTGAGCACCGTGGCGGCGACCGGCGTCAGTTCCAGGGACGTGGCGGTGACGACCGCCGGCGAACCGGAGACGGCCCGCGTCGCCGCGGCGGCGAAGGCGGTTTCGGCCCGGCCCGTGGACGCGACAATCGCGAACACCAGGGGCCGCAGCGTCGTGACGCGCGCCCCGACGAGCCGGAGATCCCCGAGGACGTCGAACCCGGCGATCTCGACGGTGCGGTGCGTCGGGATCTGCTGAGCCTCGACAAGAACAACGCCAACACCGTCGCCCGCCACCTCGTGATGGCGAGCCGGCTCATCGAGGACGACCCCACCCTCGCACTGGCGCATGCGCGGGCGGCGCGGCAGCGTGCCGGACGGATCGCCGTCGTCCGGGAGACTGCGGGCATCACCGCCTACCACGCCGGCGAATGGGCCGAAGCGCTCTCCGAACTGCGGGCCGCGCGACGCATGTCCGGAGGCCCCGGTTTCCTCGCCGTCATGGCCGACTGTGAACGCGGACTCGGACGTCCGGAACGCGCTATCGAACTCGGCCGTAGCGACGAAGCTCGGGCTCTGACCGGGGACGACGCCACCGAGCTGCGGATGGTCGTCGCCGGTGCCCGCATGGACATGGGGCAGTTCGATCAGGCCGTCGTCACGCTGCAGACGCCCGACCTGGACCCGAAGCGGACCGGTTCCACGGCGGCCCGCCTGTTCTACGCGTACGCCGATGCTCTCGTCGCCGCCGGCCGTGTCGGCGACGGTCTCGAATGGTTCCTCAAGTCGGCGGCCGCCGACCTCGACGGTGACACGGACGCGGAGGAGCGTGTGGCCGAGCTGACCGGGGACGTCGAATGACGTCCACCGGTAGTGCCGGGGCCACCGCGTTGCGGGACGAGTACGACGTCCTGCTGCTCGATCTCGACGGCACCGTCTATCAGGGCCCGCACGCCATCCCCGGCGCTCGGGAAGCACTCGAAGCGGGCACGGGACGCCAGTTCTACGTCACCAACAATGCGAGTCGTACACCGTCCGAGGTGGCGCAGCATCTGCGGGACCTCGGATTCGCTGCCGCGGACGACGACGTCGTCACGAGCTCCCAGTCCGCGGCACGGCTCCTCGCGGAGCGGCTCGAGCCGGGCGCTGCGGTGCTGGTGGTCGGAACCGAGGCCCTCGCCGGTGAGATCGAGCAGGCCGGACTGACACCGGTCCGGCGTTTCGAGGACGCGCCGGTGGCCGTCGTGCAGGGGCACAACCCGGATACCGGGTGGCGGATCCTCGCGGAGGCCACGCTCGCGATCCGCTCCGGGGCGGTGTGGGTGGCGTCGAACGTCGACACGACTCTGCCGACGGAACGCGGCCTCGTCCTCGGCAACGGCTCGATGGTCGCGGCGCTGCGCACCGCGACCGGGCAGGCCCCGCTGGTCGCCGGCAAACCCGCGGCGCCGCTCATGGAGGATGCGCTGCGGCGGTCCCGGGCCGACCGGCCCCTCGTCGTCGGTGACCGCCTCGACACCGATATCGCCGGCGCGAATGCCGTCGGGGTGGACTCGCTGCTGGTACTGACCGGTGTCAGCACTCCTGCCGACCTGTTGCGGGCCGACGCGTCGCACCGCCCCACCTACGTGGCGCACTCCCTCGACGCTCTCAATGCTCCGTCCGCCGGGGCGCGAATCGCTCCGCGGGCCGGTTGGCGGGTCGAGTTCGAGTCCGGGGACCTCGTCGTACATGCCGACGGTGCAGTCTCGACGGACCGGGCCGGTGCGTTCCTGTCGGTGCTCGCCGCCGCCTGGCGTCATCCCGAGTTCGTCCGGGTCCGCGCCGCCGACGACACCGCGCGGACCGCGACAGCGGTGCTGTCGGGCGACATCTGACGGTACCGCCGTCGGGTCGATGCACTAGGTTGACACCGATGACCACGCCAGCACCACGTCCAGGCCCGCGCCGTCCGGAACCGGGCGGCGGGATCACGCCGGGCGACGTCCACGAGCGTGTCGGTGCCCTCCTGGAACGGCTCACCGACGTGTCGTCGGAGCCGATCGGATCGGACGAACTGGCGCGGCAGGCACAGATTCTCGAACGGGCTCACGAGGTTCTCGTCGAGTCCCTGGCAGCAGTGGACAAGGTGTGAGGTGGCACGTCGAGCAAGAGTCGATGCGGAACTCGTGCGGCGGGGGCTCGCCCGCTCCCGTGAGCACGCGCAGGAACTGATCGGCGCCGGCCGTGTCCTGATCGCGGGCGCGGTCGCGACCAAACCGGCGACGGCCGTCGAAATCGGTACGCCGCTCCTCGTCACCGACGTCGACGAGGAGGTTTCGTGGGCGTCGCGCGGCGCCCACAAACTGATCGGCGCCCTCGACGCGTTCACCCCGGGCGGGCTCACCGTGGCGGGTCGGCGCTGCCTCGACGCCGGCGCCTCCACGGGCGGCTTCACCGATGTCCTGCTGCACAACGGCGCCCGCGAAGTGGTGGCCGTCGACGTCGGCTACGGCCAGCTGGTGTGGCGTCTGCAGTCCGACGACCGTGTCCACGTCGTGGACCGGACCAACGTGCGTTCGATCGACGCCGAGAAGATCGGCGGGCCGGTCGATCTGGTGGTCGCGGACCTGTCGTTCATCTCCCTGAAGCTGGTGCTCCCGGCGCTGGTGGCATGTGTGAACGACGGCGCCGACCTGGTGCCGATGGTCAAGCCGCAGTTCGAGGTCGGCAAGGACCGCGTCGGATCCGGTGGCGTCGTACGGGATCCGGAGCTGCGGGCCGCCGCGGTCCGCGAGGTCGCCGACGCGGCCGCCGAACTCGGCCTGCAGACCCGGGGTGTCGTGGCGAGCCCGTTGCCGGGACCGTCGGGGAACGTCGAATACTTCCTGTGGCTGCGCAAACACGTCGTAGATCCGAACACTGCCGACCCGGACGGCTCCGACGGATCGGGTCTCTCGGTCGACGACCTGATCCGCCGCGCGATCGAGGACGGCCCGCAGTGACCGGCCCGTCGGCGTTCCGGGACACCGGACGCCAGGTGCTGCTCGTCGCGCACTCCGGTCGTGCCGAGATCACCGAGACGGCGCGCCGTGTCGCCGAGATCTGCGCCCGCGCCGGAATCGCCCTGCGACTGCTCGAGAACGAGGTCGACGTCGACCGGGTCAAGGCGATCATCGACGGCCCCGGACGACCCGTGATCACCGTCGTCCCGGAGGGGCCCGGTGCGGCCGCGGACTGCGAGATGGTGATCGTCCTCGGTGGTGACGGCAGCTTCCTGCGCGGCGCCGAACTCGCCCGCTCCGCCGACGTCCCGGTCCTCGGTATCAACCTGGGTCGCATAGGGTTCCTCGCCGAGACCGAGGCCGAGCATCTCGAGACGGCGATGGAGCAGGTGGTCTGCCGCGAATACCGTATCGAGCAGCGCATGACCCTCGACGTCGTGATCCGCGTCGAGGACCGCATCGTGCAGCGCGGCTGGGCGCTCAACGAGGCCAGCATCGAGAACCGGTCCCGGCTCGGCGTGCTCGAAGTGGTACTCGAGGTCGACGGGCGTCCGGTGTCCGCCTTCGGATGCGACGGTGTACTGATCGCGACCCCCACCGGCTCGACCGCGTACGCGTTCTCCGCGGGTGGGCCGATCGTGTGGCCGGAACTCGAAGCACTGCTGGTGATCCCGAGCAACGCGCACGCGCTGTTCGCGCGACCGCTCGTCACCAGCCCCGAATCGATCGTGGCCGTCGAAACCGTCTCCGACAGTCACGACGGGCTGGTGTTCTGCGACGGCCGTCGCACACTCGAACTGCCGGCCGGTGGACGCGTCGAAGTGGTTCGCGGCACGGACCCGATCCGTTGGGTGCGTCTCGACTCGGCACCGTTCGCGGACCGTATGGTGACGAAGTTCGATCTTCCGGTGACGGGATGGCGAGGGAGGAAACGGTAGGGTGCTGGCTGAGATTCGGATAGACAACCTCGGGGCCATTTCGGCGGCCTGTGCGCAGTTCCATTCCGGTCTCACCGTGCTCACGGGCGAAACCGGGGCCGGCAAGACGATGGTCGTCACCAGCTTGCACCTGCTCAGCGGTGCCCGCGCCGACGCCGGCCGGGTCCGGGTCGGAGCCACCCGTGCGGTCGTCGAGGGCCGATTCGTCGTCGACGAGTCCGCGCCGCGGATCGACGACGAGGTGACCCGACTGCTCGAGTCGTGCGGAGCCGAACGCGACGAGGACGGCAGCATCATCGCGGTCCGCACCGTCGGCGGCGACGGCCGCTCCCGCGCCCACCTCGGCGGCCGCAGCGTGCCCGCGGGAGTGCTGTCGGAATTCGCCGCCCCACTGCTCACCGTCCACGGCCAGAACGACCAGTTGCGCCTGCTGCGTCCCGACCAGCAGCGCGCGGCCCTGGACCGGTTCGCCGACAAGACGGTCGCGCCACTGCTCGCGCGGTACCGCGCCCATCGCAGCGAGTGGACGGCCGCGCGCAACGAACTCCTCGAACGCACCAGCCGGACACGGGAACTCGCGCAGGAAGCGGACCAGCTGACGTTCGCACTCGAGGAGATCGACCGGATCGCCCCGACCCCCGGGGAGGACGTCGCGATCGTCGACGAGGTGCGCCGGCTGGGCGACCTCGACTCGCTGCGCAGCGCCGCGCAGGGGGCGCAGGCCGCGCTGTCCGGTGTCGACGACGAATCCGGTGACGTGTCGGGTGCGCTGGATCGGCTCGGCGACGCCCGCGCCCGGATCGAGACGTCCGACGACCCCGCACTGGCGGGGCTCGGCCCGCGCCTCGGGGAGGCGATCGCCGTGGTCGTCGACGTCGCCGGGGAACTCTCCGGATATCTGTCCGGGCTGCCGAGCGACCCCGGTGCGCTCGACACGCTCCTGACCCGTCAGGCCGAACTCAAGACACTCACCCGCAAGTACGCCGCCGACATCGACGGTGTCCTCGCGTGGGCCGAGACCGCCCGCGACCGTCTCGCCCGGATCGACACGTCGTCGGAGGCGCTGTCGGCGCTGTCGGAGCAGGTGGCGGCGGCGGCCGCCGCGACCGCGGCGGCCGCGGCCAAACTGTCCGCCGCCCGGGCCAAGGCGGCGAAGAAGCTCGCGAAGGCGGTCGGCGACGAATTGTCCGGCCTCGCGATGGGACGGGCCGCGCTCGAGGTGTTGGTCCGGCCCCGCGAGGTGGGACCGAACGACAGTGCGCCGCTGACCGTGGACGGCCGCGACGTGCATGCGGGCGCGTCCGGCGTCGACGAGGTGGAGTTCCGGCTCGCCGCGCACAGCGGTGCACCGTCGCTGCCGATCGGCAAGAGCGCGTCGGGCGGTGAACTGTCCCGGGTCATGCTCGCACTCGAAGTGGTGCTCGCCGGCTCGGACCGCGGCGCGACGATGGTGTTCGACGAGGTCGACGCGGGTGTCGGTGGACGTGCCGCCGTCGAGATCGGGCGCCGCCTGGCCCGCCTGGCCCGCACCCACCAGGTCATCGTCGTCACCCATCTGCCGCAGGTGGCGGCCTTCGCCGACACCCATCTGGTGGTCGACAAGACCGACGACGTCCGCAGCGGCGTCGACAGTGGGGTGCGGACCCTGTCCGAGGAGGATCGGGTCGTCGAACTCGCCCGCATGCTCGCCGGACTGGACGACACCGAGACCGGGCGCGCGCACGCGGAGGAACTGCTGGCCATCGCGGGGCAGGAACGCAGCGCGGCACACGCATGACCCGGCGAAACAGACCTTTCCGTAGGTGTGTGATGTGTGATAACCGATACGGCGCGCCTCCCGGACCATCGCCGCGCCACGCGGGATCATCGACGCCATGAAGATGCCAGGGCTGCTCTCCCGTAAGACCGACACCCTTCCCGGTATCAGTGGCATCGCGCGCGTCGACCGGGACACCGGAAAACTGCTGCGCAGGGTCGGCGACGGCGACATCGTCGTCCTCGACGAGATCGACCTGGACCGCGTCACCGCGGACGCGCTCGTCACCGCCGGGGTCCTCGCGGTCGTCAACGCGTCGCCGTCCATCACCGGCCGGTACCCGAATCTCGGCCCCGAGGTGCTCGTCGCGAACGACATCGTCCTGATCGACGCCGCCGGCCCCGACATCTTCAAGGCGATCAAGGACGGCTCCAAGATCCGGTTGCACGAGGGGAGGGTGTACGCGGGGGAGCGGCAGCTGGCCCAGGGCACCGAGCAGACCGAGGCCGAGATCTCCGACCGGATGATCGAGGCGAAGACCGGTCTCGTCGACCACCTCGAGGCGTTCTCCGGCAACACGATCGAGTTCATCCGCTCGGAGAGCCCCCTGCTGATCGACGGCGTCGGGGTACCGAACGTCGACGTCGACTTCGACGACCGGCACGTCGTGGTCGTCGCGGACGGCCCCGATCACGAAGCCGACCTCAAGGCGCTCAAACCGTTCATCAAGGAGTACTCGCCGATCCTGGTCGGTGTGGGTGCCGGTGCCGACACCCTGACCAAGGCGGGCTACCGGCCGGACCTGATCGTCGGCGATCCGGACCTGATCACGTCCGAGACCCTCAAGTGCGGCGCCGAGGTGGTGCTGCCGGCCGACCCGGACGGACATGCCCGCGGACTGGCCCGCATCCAGGACCTCGGGATCGGGGCCATGACGTTCCCGGCGTCGGCGTCCCCGTCGGATCTGGCGCTGCTGCTCGTCGACCATCACGGGGCGTCGCTCATCGTGACCGTCGGCGCGGCCGTCTCCCTCGACGAATTCTTCGACCGCGGCCGCCGCGACACGAACCCGGCGGCGTTCATGACCCGGTTGAAGGTGGGGCCGAAACTCGTCGACGCCAAGGCCGTGGCGACGCTGTACCGCAGCCGTGTCTCCGGTGCCGCGATCGCCCTGCTGGTGCTCGCCGCACTGACCGCGGTGATCGTGGCACTCGTCGTGTCCAACATCGGCGGCGACGCCCTGGACTGGGCGATCGACACCTGGAACAGCTTCGCACTGTGGGTACAGGGGCTCTTCACGTGATTTCTCTGCGTCAACACGCCATCTCCATCGCGGCGATCTTCCTGGCCCTCGCGATCGGCGTGGTTCTCGGCTCCGGGCTGCTGTCGAACGGGATGCTCTCCGGGTTGCGCGACGACAAGGCGCAGTTGCAGTCCGAGATCGAGGACCTGAACGACACGAACAACCGGCTCACCGAGCAGCTGATCGCCGCGGACGGCTTCGACGCCACCGTCGGGGACCGGATCGTGCGCGACACGCTCGCGCAGCGCCCGGTGGTGGTGTTCACCACCCCCGACACCGATCCCGGGGCTCTCGACGCCCTGCAGCGGACCATCGGGCAGGCCGGGGGATCGGTGTCGGGACGGGTGTCGCTGACCGAGTCGTTCGTCGACGCCGTGAACGGCGACCAGTTGCGCACCCTGGTGACCAACGTGGTGCCGGCCGGCACCCAGCTGCGGACCGGTGCGGTGGACCAGGGCAGCCTGGCCGGGGACCTGCTCGGATCGGTGCTGCTGCTGAACCCGCAGACCGCGCAGCCGCAGACCACCCCGCAGGAGCGGGTGCTGGCGCTGGACACGCTGCGTGGCGGCGGCTTCGTCGAGTTCGACGGCGACGTGCAGCCCGGGCAGCTCGCGGTGGTCCTCACCGGCAGCGGTGACCCCGACAACACCAGCGGTAACCGCGGTGCGGTGATCGCCCGGTTCGCGGGCGCCCTCGACGGGCGCGGCGCCGGCACGGTGCTGGCGGGACCGACGACGGCGGCCGAGGGCAACGGCCCGATCGCGGTCGTGCGGGCGGACGCGGCCCTGGCCGCCGTGCTCTCCACCGTCGACGACGTCGACCGGGTCTCGGGTCGGATCACCACCGTCCTGGCGTTGCAGGAGCAGCTGGCGGGCGGCACCGGCCGGTACGGGACCGGCCCGGGAGCGGCCGCGGTGACCGTCGGTGCGGCGCAGCCGTGACGCAGGTGTTACCGTGAAATCCCGTGGGTCGGCAGGCCCCAGCATGCTTCACTCGAATCAAGTCCTGCACAGTCGTCACGGGAGCCCCTTTGCCACAGTCACGCATCCATTCGCGTAGCGCCACCAAGCACATTTTCGTGAGCGGGGGTGTCGCGTCCTCCCTGGGTAAGGGGCTGACCGCCTCGAGCCTCGGTGAGTTGCTCACCGCGCGCGGCCTCCGCGTGACCATGCAGAAGCTCGACCCGTACCTCAACGTGGACCCGGGCACGATGAACCCGTTCCAGCACGGTGAGGTGTTCGTCACGGAGGACGGCGCCGAGACCGACCTCGACGTCGGACACTACGAGCGTTTCCTCGACCGCGACCTCAACGGCTTCGCGAACGTGACGACCGGCCAGGTGTACTCGGCGGTCATCGCGAAGGAACGTCGCGGCGAGTACCTGGGCGACACCGTTCAGGTGATCCCGCACATCACCGACGAGATCAAGTCCCGCATCCTCGCAATGGCCGGCCCGGACGTGCAGGGGCAGGTCCCGGACGTCGTGATCACCGAGATCGGCGGCACCGTCGGCGACATCGAGTCGCAGCCGTTCCTCGAGGCGGCCCGCCAGGTCCGCCACGACGTGGGCCGGGAGAACGTCTTCTTCCTGCACGTGTCGCTGGTGCCGTACCTGGGCCCGTCCGGCGAGCTCAAGACCAAGCCGACGCAGCATTCGGTGGCGGCGCTGCGCAACATCGGTATCCAGCCGGACGCGCTGATCCTGCGCTGCGACCGGGACGTCCCCGATGCGCTCAAGCGCAAGATCGCGCTCATGTGCGACGTCGACGTCGACGCCTGCATCTCCACGCCGGACGCCCGGTCGATCTACGACATCCCGAAGGTGCTGCACAGCGAGGGCCTCGACGCGTACGTGGTGCGTCAGCTGGGTCTGCCGTTCCGGGACGTCGACTGGACCGTGTGGGGCGACCTGCTCGACCGGGTCCACAATCCGCGGGAGACCGTCAAGGTGGCTCTCGTCGGCAAGTACGTCGACCTGCCGGACGCGTACCTGTCGGTGACCGAGGCGCTGCGCGCGGGTGGTTTCGCGCACTACGCGAAGGTCGAGATCGCGTGGGTACCGTCCGACGAGTGCGAGACCGAGGAGGGGGCCCGGGCCGCGATCGGCGACGCCGACGCGATCATGATCCCCGGCGGGTTCGGTATCCGGGGCATCGAGGGCAAGCTCGGTGCGATCCGCTACGCCCGCATCCACAAGATTCCGATGCTCGGCCTGTGCCTGGGCCTGCAGGCCGTGGTCATCGAGGCGGCCCGCTCGGTCGGTCTGAAGGACGCGAACTCGGAGGAGTTCGATCCGGACACCAAGCATCCGGTGATCTCGACGATGGCCGATCAGGAACAGATCGTCGCCGGCGAGGCCGATCTCGGTGGCACGATGCGCCTCGGTGCGTACCCGGCGGTGCTGGCGGAGGGCTCGCTGGTCGCGAAGGCCTACGGCAGCGAGAACGTCTCCGAGCGTCACCGTCACCGCTACGAGGTCAACAACGCCTACCGGGACCGGATCGCCAAGAGCGGTCTCGTCTTCTCGGGCACGTCGCCCGACGGGCACCTCGTCGAGTTCGTCGAACTGCCTGCCGACAAGCATCCGTTCTTCGTGGCGACGCAGGCGCATCCGGAGCTGAAGAGCCGTCCGACGCGCCCGCACCCGCTGTTCGCAGCGTTCATCGGTGCGGCCCTGGACTACAAGGCCGGTGCCGCGGCACCGGTCGCCGACAGCGCTGCCGAGCCCACGGCGGCGTCCGAGGCGGCCACCGCGGACAGCGTCGGCTGACGCGATGATCCGGCCGGGTGAACACGAGTTCGACACCGTCTCCTCACGAGAGGTGTACAGCGGTGCGATCGTCGCGCTCCGCGTGGATCGGGTGGCGATGCCCGGTGGACGCGAAGCAGATCGCGAGATCGTCGAGCACGACGGCGCGGTCGCTGTCGTGGTCCTCGACGACGCCGACCGGCTCGTGCTCGTCCGGCAGTACCGGCATCCGCTCGGCCGGCGGCTCTGGGAGTTGCCGGCCGGGCTGCTGGACGTGCCCGGCGAGGATCCGGTCGACGCGGCCCGCCGGGAACTCGAGGAGGAGACGGGACTGGCCGCCGACCACTGGTCGGTGCTCGTCGACGTCGCACTCTCGCCCGGGTTCACCGACGAATCGGTGCGGGTGTTCGTGGCGACCGGGGTGCGGGAGATCGGCCGTCCCGACGCCCACGACGAGGAGGCCGACCTCGAGATCGCCCGGTTCCCGCTCGACGAGGCCGTGGCCATGACGCTGCGCGGCGAGATCGTCAACGCCACCGCGGTGGCCGGCATTCTGGCGCTCGCCGCGTCCCGGTCCCGGGGCGACGCGCTGCGCCCGGCGGATGCCGGATGGGTGGACCGGCCCACCGCGTTCTCGCGGCGCACCCGGGAGCCGTCGGACAGCGCACCGGCATGACCGCTGCCGGCGGGACGCTGGGGCGTCAGATCGCGACGTACCTGGATCATCTCGCCGTCGAACGCGGTGCCGCCCGCAACACGATCGGCTCGTACCGTCGCGACCTCGACCGGTACGTCCGTTTCCTGGGCGACCGGGGCATCGGCGACCTCGGTGCGGTGAGCGAGGCGGACGTCGGAGAGTTCGTCGTCGCCCTGCGCCGCGGGGACCCGGACAACGGAGTGACCCCGCTGGCCGCGAGTTCCGCGGCGCGGGCCCTGATCGCGGTGCGCGGTCTGCACCGGTTCGCGGCCGCCGAGGGCATGACCCCCGGGGACGTGGCCCGCGCGGTGAAACCGCCGACCCCGGGCCGCCGGCTCCCGAAGTCGCTGCCGCTCGACGACGTCCTGGCCATCCTCGACACCGCGGGCGGTGACGGGGCGTCGGACAACCCCCGCACGCTGCGGGACCGGGCGCTGCTCGAACTGCTGTACTCGACGGGCGCCCGGATCTCCGAGGCCGTCGGCCTCGATCTCGACGATCTCGACACCGAGTCCCGGTCGGTGCTGCTGCGCGGCAAGGGCGGCAAGGATCGGATCGTGCCGGTCGGCCGCCCCGCGATCGCCGCGATCGACACGTACCTGGTGCGGGGGCGTCCGGCGCTGGTGGCGCGCGGCACCCCCGCCCTGTTCCTCAACGCGCGTGGCGGACGGCTGTCCCGGCAGAGCGCGTGGCAGGTGCTGCACGACGCCGCCGAGAAGGCCGGGATCACGGTCGCGGTGTCGCCGCACACCCTGCGGCACTCGTTCGCCACGCACCTGCTCGACGGCGGCGCCGATGTGCGCGTCGTCCAGGAACTGCTGGGGCACGCGTCGGTGACGACGACGCAGATCTACACCCTGGTCACGGTGGGCGCGTTGCGGGAGGTGTGGGCGCAGGCGCATCCGCGGGCCACATGAGGGCGGTGGTGCCGGTGCGTCGTGTCCACCGTTCCAGATCACGAAGCGGTAGCGTGACGGTATCGGCTGGATCGACAGAACGGGATCGACAGGACAGGGGACATCGACACCGTGGTGACGCAGTTGCAGCAGGCAGTAGTGGGCGAGAGCGAGACGCGACACGGACCGACGGGCCGTCCGCTGCGGGACGTGCCGGAGCCCGGCCCCGCCGACCGCCGCGGCCCGGCCCGGATCATTGCGATGTGCAACCAGAAGGGCGGCGTCGGCAAGACGACGTCGACGATCAATCTCGGTGCGTCCCTCGCCGAGTACGGGCGCCGGGTGCTGCTCGTGGACCTCGACCCGCAGGGTGCCCTGTCCGCGGGACTCGGTGTCGCACACCATGATCTGGAGTTGACGGTCCACAACCTGCTCGTGGAGCGCCGCTCGGTCGACGACGTCCTCATGCGTACCCGCATCGACGGTCTGGACCTGCTGCCCAGCAACATCGACCTGTCGGCCGCGGAGATCCAGCTGGTCACAGAGGTCGGCCGGGAACAGACCCTCGGACGCGTCCTGCATCCGGTCCTCGACCGCTACGACTACGTGCTGGTGGACTGCCAGCCGTCGCTCGGGCTGCTCACCGTCAACGCACTGGCCTGCGCGGACAGTGTCATCATCCCGATGGAATGCGAATACTTCTCGCTGCGCGGCCTGGCACTGCTCAACGACACGGTCGACAAGGTCCGCGACCGGCTCAACCCCCGGCTCACTCTCGAAGGGATCGTCGTCACGATGTTCGACGCCCGCACCCTGCACGCCCGCGAGGTGATGTCGCGTGTGGTGGAGGTGTTCGGCGACCTCGTGTACGACACCGTCATCAACCGCACCGTCCGGTTCCCCGAGACCAGTGTCGCGGGTGAGCCGATCACGACGTGGGCTCCGAAGTCCGGTGGGGCGCAGGCGTATCGGGCCCTGGCCCGTGAAGTCATCCACCGCTGCGCCCGGTGAGCACCGACACCGCCGACACCGAGACCGGGTTCCGGGTCCGGCTGCACAATTTCGAGGGACCGTTCGACCTGCTGCTGACGTTGATCAGCCGGCACCAGCTCGACGTCACCGAGGTCGCGCTGCACGAGGTGACCGACGAGTTCATCGAGTACACACGCCGGCTCGGCAGCGCCCTGGGACTCGACGCGACCACCGAGTTCCTGGTGGTCGCGGCGACCCTCCTCGACCTCAAGGCGGCCCGGCTGCTGCCGGCCGGGGAGATCGACGACGCCGAGGATCTGGCCCTGCTCGAGGCGCGGGACCTGCTGTTCGCGCGGCTCCTGCAGTACCGGGCGTACAAGCAGGCGGCGGAACTGTTCGGTGAGCTCGAGGCGAGTGCCCTGCGCCGCTACCCGCGGGCCGCGGCCGTCGAGGACCGCTACGCCGACCTGCTGCCGGAGGTGCTCCTCGGTGTCGACCCGCGTCAGTTCGCGGAGATCGCGGCCACCGCGTTCCGGCCGCGCCCCACCCCGGAGGTGGGTCTCGGGCACCTGCACGTGCCGGCGGTGTCGGTGCCCGAACAGGCCGCCCTCGTCCTCGAGATGTTGCGGGCCCGCGGCCCCGGCGTGTGGACACCGTTCGCCGACCTGATCGCCGACTGCGACACCACCGTCGTGGTCGTGGCACGATTCCTGGCACTGCTCGAGCTGTACCGGCAGCAGTCGGTGCTGTTCGAGCAGCCCGAACCTCTCGGGGCTCTGGCGGTCAGCTGGACGGGGGAGACCACGGACGCCCCCGTGACCGAGGAGGACCACCTGTGAGCGACATCGACATGAGTGCTTTCGAGGACGAATTCACCGGCGAGCCGGACCGGCTGACGGACGAACGCCTGGCCGCGGCCCTCGAATCGATGCTGCTGGTGGTGGACGAACCCGCGACGGCCGCGATTCTCGCCGACGCGGCCGGTGAGCCCGCCGAACGGGTCGAGACGATGCTGCACACCCTGTCGGCGCGGTACACCGAGGACGGCAGCGGCATCGACCTGCGCTGCAGCGGCGACGGCTGGCGGCTGTACACCCGCACCGAATACGCGCCGTACGTCGAACGGCTGCTGCAGGGCGGCGCCCGGACCAAACTCACCCGCGCGGCCCTGGAAACCCTCGCGGTGATCGCCTACCGGCAGCCGCTGACCCGGGCCCGGATCGGTGCGGTGCGCGGCGTCAACGTCGACGGCGTCGTGCGGACGCTGCTCGCGCGCGGCCTGATCGTCGAGGCCGGGCCGGACCCGGAGACCCACGCGACCACGTACGCCACCACCGAACTGTTCCTCGAACGCCTCGGATTGTCGTCACTGCACGATCTGCCGCCGCTCGCGCCGCTGCTGCCGGACGTCGATGTGATCGACGACATCGCCGGAATTATCGAAGCCGACCCGAGGTTTGCGAGAATGGACACGACTGCGTCGTCCTCGGAACCGGCAACCACGGATTCCGGGTTCGACACCGAACACTGACAGGGATCGACAAGTGAACAAGCCCGCTCGCCGTGATGGCACACCGGACCGTAAGAAGAAGCAGCCGACCCGAGGCGGCTCGAAGGCAGGAGCTGCCGACAAGCCGACACAGGGCGCCAAGCGCCCCCACCGCGGCGCCGCCGCGAAGCCCGCGCTGAACAAGCGCGGCAAGCCGAAGGCCACCAAGCCGCAACGCGCCACCTCGGCGCAGACCGCCCCCACCATCAGCAACGCCAAGCCGGCGAAGCACCAGTACACCGAAGCCGACCGCGACCTCGCACCGATGAAGGGTGACGGCGTCCGGCTGCAGAAGGTGCTCGCGCAGGCCGGAGTCGCGTCCCGCCGCGCCGCCGAGGAACTCATCGACCAGGGCCGCGTCGAGGTCGACGGCCGCATCGTCCGCGAGCAGGGACTGCGTGTCGACCCGGAGAACGCGGTCGTCCGTGTCGACGGCATCCGCGTCGTCGTCAAGAAGGACCTCGTCCATCTCGCACTGAACAAGCCGCGCGGCTGGCAGTCCACGATGTCCGACGACCTCGGCCGCCCCTGCATCGGTGACATCGTCTCCGAACGCATCTCCGCCGGCCAGCGCCTGTTCCACGTCGGTCGTCTCGACGCCGACACCGAGGGCCTGATCCTGCTCACCAACGACGGGGACCTCGCGCACCGGTTGATGCACCCGTCGTTCGAGGTGCCCAAGACGTATCTGGCGACCGTGCAGGGCGTCGTCGACCGCGGCCTCGGCAAGACCCTCAAGGCCGGTGTCGAACTCGACGACGGCCCCGCCAAGGTCGACTCGTTCGCGCTCCTCGACGTCAACGGCGGCAAGTCGCTCGTGAAGCTGGTGCTGCACGAGGGCCGCAAGCACATCGTGCGACGCATCCTCGACGCCGTCGGCCATCCGGTGGTCCGGCTGGTCCGCACCGACATCGGTGTCGTCGCGCTCGGTGACGGTCGTCCCGGCACGCTGCGCGCCCTGGGCCGGCACGAGGTCGGCGGCCTGTACGGGGCGGTCGGCCTGTGACCGCAGCGAACGGCGCCCCGCTCGTCGTCGCGATCGACGGACCGTCCGGCACCGGCAAGTCCAGCGTGTCCCGGCGGGTCGCCACCGAACTCGGCGCCCGCTACCTCGACACCGGTGCGATGTACCGGATCGCGACCCTGCACGTGCTGCGCCGCGGCACCGACCTCGGGGATCCGGCGGCGATCGCGGCCGCGACCGAGTCGCTGCCGTTGACCATCGGCACCGACCCGCTCGTCGACGGCGTGCAGCTCGCCGGTGAGGACGTCACCGCCGAGATCCGCGGCGCCGCCGTGACCGGCGCGGTCTCCGCGGTCTCCGCGGTCCCCGAGGTGCGCACGTTCCTGGTGGACCTGCAGCGACGGATCACGGCGGACGCCGGACGGATCGTCGTCGAGGGCCGTGACATCGGTACCGTCGTCCTCCCCGACGCGGACGCCAAGATCTTCCTCACCGCGTCCGCGGAGGCGCGGGCGCAGCGGCGCAACACCCAGAACGTCGCCGAGGGCCGCGGGGACGACTACGCGGCCGTCCTCGCCGACGTGCAGCGCCGCGACCATCTCGACTCCACCCGCGCGGTCTCCCCGTTGCGGCCCGCCGACGATTCGGTGACGGTGGACACGAGTGACCTGGGTATCGACGACGTGATCGGCAGAGTGCTGCTGGTGATCGGTGAACGAACTGGAGCAGTGCAGTGACCGACGAATACGCAGGTGATTTCTCCGGCGCCGAGTACGCCGGGGACGGAATCTGGAACGAGGAGTCCGACTGGGACCTCGCCGATTTCATCGGCGGTGAGGACGGCGAGGAGTTCCTCGCGGTTCCCACCGTCGCGGTGGTCGGCCGGCCGAACGTCGGCAAGTCGACGCTCGTCAACCGCATCATCGGCCGCCGCGAAGCGGTCGTCGAGGACTTCCCGGGTGTCACCCGGGACCGGGTCTCGTACGACGCGTCGTGGGCCGGACGCCGGTTCATGGTGCAGGACACCGGCGGGTGGGAGCCCGACGCCAAGGGGCTCCAGCAGTCCGTGGCGCGGCAGGCCGAGCAGGCGATGAACACGGCCGACGCGATCCTGCTGGTCGTCGACGCCGTCGTCGGCGCCACCGCGACCGACGAGGCTGCGGTACGGGTCCTGCGCCGCTCCAAGACCCCCGTCATCCTCGTCGCCAACAAGGTCGACGACACCCGCACCGAGGCCGAGGCCGCCGCACTGTGGTCGCTCGGGCTGGGGGAGCCGTACATGGTGTCCGCCACCCACGGCCGCGGCACCGGTGACCTGCTCGACGAGCTGCTGCGGGTCCTGCCGGAGACCCCGCGCGAGGGCACCGCGAGCGGCGGGCCGCGTCGTGTCGCGCTGGTCGGCAAGCCGAACGTCGGCAAGTCGAGCCTGCTCAACAAGTTGTCCGGGGACGAGCGGTCCGTCGTACACGATGTCGCCGGCACCACCGTCGACCCGGTCGACTCGCTCGTCGAACTCGGCGGCAAGGTATGGAAGTTCGTCGACACCGCCGGCCTGCGCAAGAAGGTCAGCCACGCCAGCGGCCACGAGTTCTATGCGTCGCTGCGCACCAAGTCGGCGATCGAGGCCGCGGAGGTCGCGATCCTGCTGATCGACGCGTCCAAACCGATCACCGAACAGGACCTGCGGGTGCTGTCGATGGTCGCGGACACCGGACGCGCCCTCGTGCTGGCGTTCAACAAGTGGGACCTCGTCGACGAGGACCGCCGCTACATGCTCGAGAAGGAGATCGACCGCGAGCTGGTGCGGGTGCCGTGGGCGCAGCGCGTCAACATCTCCGCGCACACCGGTCGCGCCGTGCAGAAGCTGGTGCCGGCGATCGAAACCGCGCTCGACTCGTGGGACAAGCGCATCTCCACCGGCCGGCTCAACAACTGGCTCAAGGAGGTCGTCGCCGCGACCCCGCCGCCGATGCGTGGCGGCCGCCTGCCGCGCATCATGTTCGCCACCCAGGCCGGCACCCGCCCGCCGACGTTCGTGCTGTTCACCACCGGCTTCCTCGAGGCCGGCTACCGCCGCTTCCTCGAGCGTCGGTTGCGTGAGGAGTTCGGCTTCGACGGCAGCCCCGTCCGCATCTCGGTGCGGGTGCGCGAGAAGCGGGACCGCAGGAACAAGTGACATCGGCATCCGTCGCACGGGTTCCCACGCTGTCGCAGACCGCATCCCTCGGGGATGCGGTCTGCGACCGGCACGGGATCCGTGCGACGGTTTCGCCCGAATAGTGCGCTCTGACCAGCCGATTCGCTTTCCCGCGCGATGCTGTTGTAATCTTCTGAGGCGCCCGAACGAGGGCGTGGACGGGCTGTGGCGCAGCTTGGTAGCGCACTTGACTGGGGGTCAAGTGGTCGCAGGTTCAAATCCTGTCAGCCCGACCGAAAATCCCAGGTGAAGCACTGCTTCACCTGGGATTTTTTCGTTTCCCCGGGTTGCTCGGGGGCGGCGCCCGGATCGGCGTCCGTCGGGTCGGTGGACGTGGTTGCTGGACGGGCGCGGACGGGTCGGGAAGGCTGGGAACCGGAAAGAGAACTTCTGCCCTGTCGGTTCCGACCGGAGTGTTGTCATGTTTCCCGCGTATCTCGCCGTCACCGCCCTGACCGTCCTCGCGAACGGTTACGCAGCCACCGTCGACTTCCTGCAGACCGACCGGGCCGTCGCGAACGCGGTCAGGGTGGGGGCGTCGCGTTCGTGGTTGCTGCCGTTGGGTACGGCGAAGGCCGCCGGCGCCGTCGGCCTGCTCGTCGGCATCGCGGTGCCGGTGATCGGCGTCGCCGCCGCGATCGGGCTCGTACTGTTCTTCGTCTGCGCGATCGGAGCGCACGTGCGTGCCCACTGGTATTCGACGATCCCGTTCCCCGCCGCCTATCTGGTGCTGGCCGTCGGTGCGCTCGTACTGCGACTCGCGACGATGTGACCGTCCTGCTGCCTGCCGACCGGAATCGGGTAGTCGAACAGGTAGTCGTCCCCTCCCCGTGTAACACCGGGCACGGCAGGCTGGACATAGCAATCGACGACAGCGATTCGGCGAGGCAGGAAGCGAGAGGACGATCCGAGATGTTGCGGCGGGGACGGAAGGCGATGATCGCGCTCGACAGCGGTGACTGGTGTCTGGCGCGGGTGGTCGGTAAACGCAGCAACGAGTCCGGTGTCCGGGTGCAGTTCGTGGCGCACCGGGTGGGGGAGCGGTACCCCACGTATGCCATCGTCGAATGTAACGGTGGTGACGGTTTCGCGCTGTAGGCCCGGGATGAGACAGCTGTCTGTCTCATTGAGTGGGAGAGTGTGACATCCGGTCATGGGTGCTCAATAGCGTTCGGGTGTGACGACCATTCAGCCTCAGACTTTCTCTCATTTGCTCTCCCCCGGCACCATCGGCCCGATCACCCTCGATAATCGGGTCGTCCTGCCCGCCATGGACATGAACCTGTGCGAGGACGGGGAGATCCACCAGGGCGACATCGACCATTTCGTGGCGCGTGCCGCCGGCGGCACCGGTCTCATCATCACCGGTTGCTGCGCGGTCGCCTACCCGACCGGGTCGACGAGCCTCAAGGAGCCGGGCCTGTCGGAGGACCGGTTCATCCCGGGTATCAAGGCGCTCGCCGACGCCGTCCACGACGCCGGCAGCAAGCTGTGCGTGCAGATGACGCACCACGGCCGGGTGGCGCGCATCGACACCCTCGAGGGACGCGCGATGCTGGTGCCGTCGCAGCCGAAGCCGCCGAGCGACATGAGCGCCATGATCGACTGCACCCCTGAGGAACTCGGGAAGATGGCGGCCATCCAGGGCGGGAAGAAGGCGTCCTACCACGAGGCGACGCACGAGGACCTCGCGTGGCTCGTGCGGATGTTCGCGGAGGCCGCCGAACGTGTCCGCAAGGCCGGTGTCGACGCCGTCGAGATCCACTGCGCCCACAACTACGTGCTCGGCGGCTTCCTGAGCCGCTACTCGAACCAGCGCACCGACGAGTACGGTGGCTCGCTCGAGAACCGGGCCCGCCTCGCGTGCGAGGTCGTCAGTGCCGTCAAGGAAGCCGTCCGTGGTGAACTCGCCGTCATCGTGCGCCTGGCCGGCCAGGAATACGGTGAGACGAACGGTATGACCGCCGACGAGGCGGCCGCCGCCGCGGTCCTGCTCGAGAAGGCCGGCGCCGACGCCATCCACGTCACCGGCACCGCACTCAACGCGTTCGCCAACTTCACCGACGGCCCGCTGCCGAACACCGTCGGCTACTACACCGACAATGCGGCCGTCATCAAGCGCGCCGTCGGGATCCCCGTCATCACCGTCGGCCGCATGCTCCCCGAGGTCGGCGAGACGATGATCGCGCAGGGCCACACCGACTTCGTCGCGATGGGCCGTCAGTTGCTGGCCGACCCCGAGCTCGCGAACAAGCTGAAGGCCGGGCACCCGGAACGGGTTCGCCCGTGCATCAACTGCTACGTGTGCGTGCAGGAGAACTTCTGGGACGACACCCCGCTGTGCGCCGTCAACCCGACCCTCGGCAACGAGACGCTGCTGCCGTTCCCGGCGATCAAGTCCCGCAAGCACGTCGTCGTCGTCGGTTCGGGCCCCGGTGGACTCGAGTCCGCGCGCATCGCCGCCGAACGCGGCCACCGGGTGACGATCCTGGAGAAGACCGACCGTCTCGGCGGAACCCTGTGGTTCTCGTCGCTGACCACCCCGGACAACGGGCGGCTCCTGGCGTGGCTCACGAACGAGGTGACCCGCCTCGGCGTCGACATCCGCCTGAACACCACCGCCACCCCGACCGCCGTCGCCGCACTCGGCGCCGACACGGTCGTCGTCGCGACCGGTGCGGTCCGGGAACGCCCCAGCGTCCCCGGCGGCAACCTGCCGCACGTGCACACCGGTGACACCATGCGCGCACTGATGACCGGATCGGGCGACGTGTCCGACCAGTCGCCGCTGCTGCGAGTCATGGGCCGGGCCGCCGGACTTCTCGGAATCACCAAGAGCCCCGACAAGATCCGCGACCTGAGCCGCAGGTTCCTCAAGTTCCTGCCGATGACCCGCAACGTCGTCGTCGTCGGCGGCTCCCTCGTCGGCCTGGAGCTGGCCGAGTTCCTCGCCGAACGCGGCAGCCGCGTCACCCTCATCGAGGAGGGCACGCAGCTCGGTGTCCCGATGGCCATGCCGCGCCGCTGGACCGCCGTCAAGCACGCCCGCGAGGTCGGGGTGAACATCCACCGCAACGCGACCCTCGAACGGATCACCCGCAAGACCGTCGAGTTCAAGGCCGGCGGCGAGACGCTGTCCGTGCCGGCGTCGATGGTCGTCGTCGCGACGGGCGTCTCCGCGGCCGCACCGCTCGCCGACGCGCTCACCGCATCCGGTATCGACGTCCGCGTCGTCGGTGACGCCGGCTCCGTCGACTACATCGAAGGCGCCGTGCACTCCGCGTGGAAGGCGGCCGCCGACATCTGAGCCGGTCGCGGTCGCCTCGGTCAGCTGTCGTGCTCGACCGAGGCGATCGCGTCCCGCCACGTCGGATAGGTGCCGGTCGGCTCGCCCTCGGCGGTGCCGTCGGCGACCCGCCACACCCCCCACCGGCCGGTATCGTCACCGGCCGTGATGCGGCGCACCGTCCACTGCGGCGGCCGGTGCGGCTCCAGATCGGGCAGACCGAGGATGCGCCGCATCTCCGCGTAGCCGATGGGTTCCGGCGGCTCGGGCTCGGAGAAGTCCGGAAGCCCCAGCAGCCGACGCATGTCGTCGTATCCGATGGAGGTGGGGACGTCGGCGCTCATCGTGTCGCACCCGTGAACTCGGGGCAGTACGCGGACGTGGCCGCGCCGAGCACGTTGTCGATCTCGGCGGCCGTGTAGCTGCCCTCGTCGAGGTACTCGGTGACGAGCTCCGGTGCACCCTGCCCGCGATAGAGGGCGTTGCACATCGACAGGCCGACCCGGATCTGATCGCTCTCGGGCTTCTCGAGGAGCGTGAACTCGGTGATGTTCGACAGGAACAACAGGTCCTCGGTGTTCAGATCATCCGCGTCCCGATCGTCGGCGCCCAGGCCTCCACCGGGGCGTGCGGGCTCCGCAGCAGCTTCCACGGCAGCAGGATCCGGCACGGACCCGGACTGCGTCGAGGCCGCGGCGTCCGCGGCGCGGGCGGGCCTCGGGGCGGCCGGTACCGTCGTCGACGGTTCGAGCGTCGAGCGGGCGATCACCACCGGCTCGCCGTCGGTGGGGGTACTACTGCATCCGGCGACTGCCAGGAGCGTGAGGGAGAGCACGGCGGTCAGGCCGAACCGGGTGGAGCGGGTCACGGAGGAAATCTTGCCGTACCGGCGGCGCATCGGCGATGCCGGGGCGCCGCGTCGCAGATGGGGCATGATCGGGTGCACGACGATCCGGCCGGCACAGGCTGCGACGGGAAGCCGGTAGGAGGCTGCAGTGGGAGATGGGACGACGAACACGATCCGGCCCACCCGTGGCGACATCGCGTCCGCGCTGGACCGGTTCGACGCGCGGACCGTCCCGCTCGCGGGCCGGCGTGCGGCCGCCGTCGTGATCGCCGTGATGCGCGGCGACGACGGCACACCGGTCTTCCCACTGACGATGCGCCCCACCACGATGCGGGCCCACGCCGGCCAGTTCGCGCTCCCCGGTGGACGCCTCGACGACGGCGAGACCGCCGTCGACGCGGCACTGCGGGAACTGGACGAGGAACTCGGTGTCACGGTCGGGCCGGACGGCGTGCTCGGCCGGCTCGACGACTACGTCACCCGCTCCGGCTACGTGATGTCGCCGTTCGTGGTGTGGGCGGACGCGCACATCGGTGACGTCGTCCCGAATCCGGCCGAGGTGGCACATGTGTTCGCGGTGCAGCTCGGGGAACTCGACGTGCCCACCGAGTACGTGCCCCTGCCCGGTACCGGGGAACGGCTGGCGTGCTGGCCTTTCCGGGGCGACCACATCCACGCGCCCACCGGGGCCGTCGTCCACCAGTTCTGCGAGGTGGTCCTGCACGGACGCGCCACCCGGGTGGCCGGCCTGGGCGAGCCCAGGTTCGCGTGGCGGTGACCCGGCCGCACACGGGTCTGTGACAAGCTGACCACCGGCGATACGGCCGGTTTTTCGGGTACCGAGAGGAATGCGGGTGGACGCGGTGGGACAGGAGCGGCCGGATACCACCGAGGACGTGGAACCGACCGATCGCATCGTGACGATCCCGAATCTGCTCAGCCTGGTCCGGCTCGCCGGCGTCCCGGTGTTCCTGTACCTGTTGCTCGGTCCGCAGGCCGACGGCTGGGCGCTCGCGATCCTGATGCTCAGCGGTTTCACCGACTGGGCCGACGGCAAACTCGCCCGCCTCCTGAACCAGATGTCGCGGCTCGGCGCGCTGCTCGACCCGTTCGTCGACCGGCTGTACGTGATCACGACGCTGATCGCGTTCGTGGCGCGCGACATCATCCCGTGGTGGGTCGCCGCGATCCTGATCGGCCGGGACCTGCTCCTCGCGCTGACGTTGCCGATCTACCGGCGCCGCGGCCTGCCGCCCCCGGAAGTCGTGTACCTCGGGAAGGCCGCGACGTTCGCGCTCATGTTCGCGCTGCCGCTGCTCCTCGCGGCACAGATGGATCAGGCCTGGTCGGCACTTGCCCATGCGACCGGCTACGCGCTGCTGGTGTGGGGAACGGCGCTGTACGTGTGGACCGCCGGCATCTACATCGGAAAGGCGGCGATCGTCGCCCGCACGGTGCGGCCGGTCGAGGGCCGGGGCGGGCCGTGATCGGTTCGTCGCGGCAGGTCCGCCGGAACCCGGTGCCGTCGCTGCTGAAGTCGCTCATGACCGATCACCTCGACCCCGGCTATGCGGCCGCCGCCGAGGACCGCGCCCGGGAGCACGGGAAGCCGACCCGGCTCGGTGCCGGGGCCTGGCTCGCGGCCGGGGCGATCCTCGTCGGTGTCGTGCTCGGGACGGCGTACGCGCAGGCGTCGTCGTCCGCGTCCGACGTGGACCGCACCCGCACCGAGATGCTGAGCAAGGTGCGTGCCGCGGAGACGGCCGGCCACACGCTCGCCACCGGCCGCGACGAACTGGCGATCCGGGTCGAGGCCCTGCGGGCCCGGGTCCTCGCCGGTGACGCGGAGGGCGCCCGGGTCCTCGACCGACTGCACACCGCCGAGGCGGGTGCGGCCGCCGAACCGGTCACCGGGCCGGGACTCGTCGTCACGCTCACCGACCCACCGGCCCGCCCCGACCTGACCGACTCGTCGCAGCGCGGCCCCGGAACGGCCCGCACCGGCGTCCTCGACCGCGACCTGCAGTCCGTCGTCAACGCACTGTGGTCGTCCGGCGCCGAGGCCGTCGCGGTCGGCGGTGTGCGGATCGGCCCCGGAGTGACCATCCGGCAGGCGGGCGGCGCGATGCTCGTCGACAATCAACCGGTGCCGTCGCCCTACCGGGTGGAGGCGATCGGGTCGCCGCAGGCCCTGGAGACCGGTTTCGTGGTGAGCGACGCCTACCTGCGGATGGCTGCCGTGCGCGACCTCTACGGTGTGGGTTTCGGCGTCGCCGGTGCCGACGACCTGCAGCTGCCCGCTGCCACGGGACGAGACACGCAGTACGCACAGGAAACGGGGGGATCGTGACGACGGAAACGCCGGGGTCGGAAACGCCGGGGTCGGAAACGCCGGGGTCGACCGGGACGACGGGGGAGGGGACACCACGCAGGAGCGGCAACGCGCTCTACGGGGTGCTCGCGCTCGCGGCGGGCATCGCCGCGGGCATCGTGTTCAGCCCGCAGGTGCCCGACGCCGTGCAGCCGTACCTGCCGATCGCCGTCGTCGCCGCACTCGACGCCGTCTTCGGTGGGCTGCGCGCCTACCTCGACGAGATCTTCGACGCCAAGGTGTTCGTCGTCTCGTTCGTGTTCAACGTCCTCGTCGCGGCCCTGCTGGTGTGGCTCGGTGATCAGCTCGGTGTCGGCACCCAGCTCTCGACCGCGATCATCGTCGTCCTCGGTATCCGCATCTTCGGCAATGCCGCCGCACTCCGGCGCCGACTGTTCGGGGCGTGACGGGCATGGGTGAGGGGGAGGGCCGGCACGAGATGCCGGAACCCCGGACACCGCGGACGCCCCGTACCGGCAGCCGGTTCGGTTTCGGTCTGCTGGCGGTGCTGCTCATGGCCGCACTCGGTGTCGGTATCGCCACCCAGGTCAGCAGTACCGGCTCGGGCGACAATCTCGACTCGGCGCGTCCCGCCGACCTGCTCACGGTGCTCGGCAACCTGAACCAGCGCGAGGCCGCTCTGCGGCAGGAGATCACCGGCCTCGAGCAGACCCTGTCGAAACTGGAGGCCGGCGGCGGCAGCGGGGCCGCACTGGACGAGGCGAAGGCCCGGCTGTCGGCCCTGTCGATCCAGGTGGGAACCGTCGCGGCGACCGGCCCCGGGGTCGTCCTCACCGTCCGTGATCCGGGCCGCGCGGTGGGATCGGACGTCCTGCTGGATCTGATGCAGGAGCTGCGGGCCGCGGGCGCCGAGGCCATCGAGATCGGTGGCACGGGCGGTGACGCAGCCGTCCGGATCGGTGTCGACTCGTGGGTGACCGGCACCTCCGGCGACATCACGGTCGACGGCCGGGCCGTCGCGGCCCCGTACCGGATCGTCGCCATCGGCGACCCCCCGACGCTCGCGGCCGCCCTCAACATCCCCGGCGGCGTCGTCGACACCGTCGCCCGCTCGGGTGGTCAACTGCAGATCGAACAATCCGCGCAGGTCACGGTCTCCGCCTTGCGGGACGTCGCACCGCGTCAATACTCTCGACCCGCAAACTGATCTTCTTCGGTCCCGTTCGTCGGACCGTCTCCGAAAGGAAGCCACCGTGAGTGAGCTCGCAACCCCCGCCGATCTGCGTTACACGGCAGAACACGAATGGGTGCGTCGGACCGGTCCGACGACCGTGCGGGTGGGCATCACCGATTTCGCTCAGTCGCAGCTCGGCGACGTCGTGTTCGTGCAGCTGCCGGCCGAGGGTGAGGCCGTGACCGCAGGTGAGTCGTTCGGCGAGGTGGAATCCACCAAGAGCGTGTCCGACATCTTCGCGCCGCTCACGGCGAAAGTTGTTGCGGCGAACACGGATCTGGACGGCAGCCCCGAACTGGTCAACAGTGCCCCGTACGACGCCGGATGGCTCGTCGACCTCGAAACGGAGTCCGAGGCGGCGCTGGACGAGGCCCTCGCGGCGACGTTGGACGCGGAAGGATACCGCGCGGTCTCCGGAAGCTGACTTCCGGAGTCCCTCGCGGGATTTCGCGGGTCACCGCACGGCCTGTCCACCTACACGCGCCGTCCCTCTCAGGGTACGGTCGAGGGGAACGCAATGCCGTGTCGGTGCACTGACCCGCATCGGAATGTGATCATGGCCGAGATCCGTCTGGGCCGAGTTGTATCGCGTGCAGTTGTGTCGCGTGCGCGGGACGCGTTCGACAGTGCCGCAAGGCATGTCGGACCAGCGTCCCGCGCACCCGGACTGAGGAGGAGAAACGGTGACCGAGAACGGCAACGATGCGGTTTACGGAGAGACGCCGGCCGAGACCACGTCGGTTTTCCGTGCGGACTTCCTGGGTGAGATGGACAGTGCGGCGGCGCAGACCGCCGACGCCCCCGTCTCCGGGGTCGAGGGTCTGCCCGCAGGCTCTGCGCTGCTCGTCGTGAAGCGGGGCCCGAACGCCGGTTCGCGGTTCCTGCTGGACCAGCCGACGACGTCGGCGGGTCGGCACCCCGACAGTGACATCTTCCTGGACGACGTCACCGTCAGCCGTCGGCATGCGGAGTTCCGGCAGGACGACGACGAGTTCCAGGTGGTCGACGTGGGCAGCCTCAACGGCACCTACGTCAACCGTGAGCCCGTCGACTCGGCGGTCCTCGCGAACGGTGACGAGGTCCAGATCGGCAAGTTCCGACTGGTGTTCCTCACCGGGCCCCGGACCGGGGGCTCGCAGATCGGCGAATCCGCGGCAGGTGCGGGCAACCAATGACCGCTGTTCGGCAGGAGGCCGCCGCGGGCATGTCCATCGGGACGGTCCTCGATCGGCTTCGTCCGGACTTCCCGGACGTGACGATCTCCAAGATCCGGTTCCTCGAGGCCGAGGGGCTGATCAGCCCGGAACGGACACCGTCCGGGTACCGGCGGTTCTCGATCGCCGACGTCGAACGGTTGCGGTACGTGCTGACCGCGCAGCGGGACCAGTATCTGCCGTTGAAGGTGATCAAGGAACAGCTCGAGGCGATCGACAAGGGTGTGGCGACGGTGGGCGCCGTGGATTCGGTTCCGCGGCGCCCCCGCCCGCTCGCCGTCGCGCCGGGTGAGGTGTCGCCCGAGGAGTTCCGGTCCGACCGCGAGGTGCGGATCAGCCGGGACGACCTGATCGCCCGTTCGGGGATCGACGAGAAATTCCTGTCGGAGCTGCTGCGCAGCGGACTCGTCGTGCCCGGCCCGGCCGGTTTCTTCGACGAGGACGCCGTCACGCTGGCCCGGACCGCACGGGCGATGTCGGAGTTCGGTCTCGAGGTGCGGCATCTGCGGGCGTTCAAGCTCGCCGCCGACCGCGAGGCCGGTCTCGTCGCGCAGATCGCCGGACCCGTCGCGAAGGGGCGGGACGCGGGTGCTCGGGATCGGGCGGAGGAAATGGTGCGGGAGTTGGCGGCGCTGTCGCTGACACTGCACACGTGCCTGGTCAAGGCGGCCGTCCGGGAGGCACTCGATCGCTGACGACTCGGATGTCAGCGAATAGAATCGGGGAGTAGACCACCGGCTCGAGTTGGAGGACGCGATGAGTGAGATGCGTGTGATCGGTATCCGTGTCGAACAACCGCAGAACCAGCCGGTGCTGCTGCTGCGGGAGAGCGACGGCGAACGGTACCTGCCGATCTGGATCGGGCAGACCGAGGCCACTGCGATCGCGCTCGAGCAGCAGGGTGTCGAACCCGCGCGGCCGCTCACGCACGACCTCGTCAAGGACTTGCTGGAGGCCTTCGAGCACACGCTGCTCGAGGTGCGGATCGTCGACCTGCAGGCCGGCACGTTCTATGCGGACCTGGTGTTCGAGGGTGATGTCCGGGTCTCGGCCCGGCCGTCGGATGCGGTGGCGATCGCGTTGCGGGTGGAGGTGCCGATCTTCGTCGAGGAGAACGTGCTCGCCGAGGCGGGACTGGTGATGCCCGACGAACGTGAGGACGAGGTCGAGAAGTTCAAGGAATTCCTCGAGTCGGTGTCGCCGGACGACTTCAAGGCCACCGACGGTTGATCCGGTGAACGGTCGTGTCCGCGCGGCGGCCGGTGGGATCGTCATGGTGGACGATTGACCGATAGTTGAATATTGGTCGGTGTGTCGCATTGACCCGGCCAGGCGGGGGTTCTAGCGTCTGACCGCGAACGTCCGTCACGCTGTGAGTCCACGGCGTACGCTGAGTGCATCCACCGATCGGGTTCACTCGTAGTCCGAGTGCGCGAGAGGGAGTAGTCCGTGGGAGATCGTCCGCAGGAACACCGGCCGAACGTCGCTCAGAACAGCGGTATGGACAACAGCCGCGTGGCCGAGGACGTGCAGCCGGGACTGTTCCCCGACGACACCGTGCCCGACGACCTCGTCGGCTACCGGGTGCCCACCGCCTGCCAGATCGCCGGCATCACCTACCGCCAGCTCGACTACTGGGCGCGCACCAACCTCGTCGTCCCCTCGATCCGTGGGGCCGCCGGATCGGGCAGCCAGCGGCTGTACTCGTTCAAGGACATCCTGGTCCTCAAGATCGTCAAACGCCTACTCGACACCGGTATCTCGCTGCAGAACATCCGGGTGGCCGTCGACCATCTGCGCAGCCGCGGCGTCGCCGATCTGGCACGGATCACCCTGTTCTCCGACGGCGTCACCGTCTACGAGTGCACGTCGGCCGAGGAGGTCGTCGACCTGCTGCAGGGCGGGCAGGGCGTGTTCGGGATCGCCGTCAGCGGTGCGATGCGCGAACTCACCGGCACCATCGCGAATTTCCCGGCCGAACGCGCCGACGGCGGCGACCTCACCGAGCGGCCGGAGGACGAACTCGCGTCCCGCCGCCGCAACCGAGGCGACCGCAAGACCGGTTGATAGACTGTCCCGGCGTCGACGTCGCGCGGGAGAGTTCCGTGTGGGCACCTGTTGCCTGCACGGACGCCGAAGGAGCAACACCTCCCCGTCAATCTCTCAGGCACCCGGGACCGTGCGGGCTACGACGCCTCTGGAAAGCGGTGGGAGCACCCACCCGCCCACGGGGAAAGGCGCAAGCCGAATCTCTCAGGCGCTCGGGACTTCTCCGAGCAGGCGACAGAGGGGGAGGACCGTTCCGTCACCGGAGCGCATCCTGTACCCGCCTCACCGCCTGGGAGTTCACTTGATCGACGCTCGTAGCCACTCGTTCGCCGACCGTCACGTCGGCCCCGACGAGGGCGAACTGGCCCGCATCCTCGACGTTGTCGGCGTCGCCTCGCTCGACGAACTCGCCACCAAGGCTGTGCCCGCGAGCATCCTCGATCCCGCTGTCGGTGGCGTCGCAGCCGGACTCGACGCACTCGGTGAGCCGCTGTCCGAACACGAGGCCCTGGCCGCGCTGACGCAGCTGGCCGGACGGAACACCACCGCCGTCTCCATGATCGGCCTCGGCTACTACGACACGCTCACCCCGCCGGTGCTGGTGCGCAACATTCTCGAGAACCCGGCCTGGTACACGGCGTACACCCCGTACCAGCCGGAGATCAGTCAGGGCCGGCTCGAGGCCCTCCTCAACTTCCAGACCATGATCGCGGACCTGACCGGAATGGAGATCGCCAACTCGTCGATGCTCGACGAGGGCACCGCCGCCGCCGAGGCGATGACGCTGCTGCGTCGCGCGTCGCGCAGCAAGTCCCCGCGTTTCGTGATCGACACCGACCTGTTCCCGCAGACCCGCGCGATCGTCGTGACCCGTGCCGAGCCGCTCGGTATCGAGATCGTCGAAGCGGATCTGACGCAGGGACTCCCGGACGGCGACTTCTTCGGTGTCCTCGCGCAGGTTCCCGGCGCGTCGGGACGGGTCGTCGACCACGCGGCGACGATCGCCGCCGCCCACGACCGCGGTGCGCTCGTCGCCGTCGGCGCCGACCTGCTGGCGCTGACCCTGCTCACCCCGCCCGGAGAACTGGGTGCGGACGCCTGCTTCGGCACCACGCAGCGGTTCGGTGTCCCGATGGGCTTCGGTGGACCGCACGCCGGTTACCTGGCCGTCCACACCAAGCACGCCCGCCAGCTGCCGGGCCGGCTCGTCGGCCTGTCCGTCGACGCCGACGGCGACAAGGCGTACCGGCTCGCCCTGCAGACCCGCGAGCAGCACATCCGCCGGGAGAAGGCCACCAGCAACATCTGCACCGCGCAGGTGCTGCTCGCCGTCGTCGCCGCGATGTACGCGAGCTACCACGGCGCCGAGGGCCTGACCGCGATCGCACAGCGCGTCCATGGGCACGCGGAGCGCCTCGCCGCCGGTCTGCGCGCCGCGGGCGTCGACGTGGTGCACGAAAACTTCTTCGACACCGTGCTCGCGAAGGTGCCGGGACGGGCCGCGGACGTCGTCGAACGCGCCAAGGCGTGGAACGTCAACCTGCGTCTCGTCGACGCCGACCACGTCGGGATCGCGTGCGACGAGGCCACCACCGACGCGCACGTCGACTCCGTTCTGGCCGCGTTCGGATCCACCGCGACCGTGGAGTGCACGCCGGCGCCGTTCGGGAACCGCACGAGCGCATTCCTGCAGCACGAATCGTTCACGAAGTACCGCACCGAGACCGCGATGCTGCGCTACCTGCGGGCCCTGTCCGACAAGGACATCGCCCTCGACCGCAGCATGATCCCGCTCGGCTCGTGCACCATGAAGCTCAACGCGACCGCCGAGATGGAACCCATCACCTGGCCCGGCTTCTCGAAGCTGCATCCGTTCGCGCCGGTCGCCGACGCGCCCGGCATGCTGCAGGTGATCTCGGACCTGCAGGACTGGCTCGTCGCGATCACCGGATACGACGCGGTGAGCCTGCAGCCCAACGCCGGCAGTCAGGGCGAGTACGCGGGCCTGCTCGCGATCCGCAACTACCATCTGTCCCGCGGCGACGACCACCGCACCGTGTGCCTGATCCCGTCGAGCGCGCACGGCACCAACGCCGCGTCGGCGGTCATGGCCGGGATGCGCGTCGTCGTCGTGGCGTGCCGCGAGAACGGTGACGTCGACGTCGACGACCTGCGCGCCAAGGTCGCCGAGCACGCGGCGGAGCTGTCCGCGATCATGATCACCTACCCGTCGACGCACGGTGTGTACGAGCACGAGGTCGGCGAGATCTGCGCGGCCGTCCACGACGCCGGCGGCCAGGTGTACGTCGACGGCGCCAATCTCAACGCGCTCGTCGGCCTGGCCCGCCCGGGTCGGTTCGGTGGTGACGTCAGCCACCTGAACCTGCACAAGACGTTCTGCATCCCGCACGGTGGTGGCGGCCCGGGTGTCGGCCCGATCGGTGTCCGTTCGCATCTCGTACCGTTCCTGCCCGGCCACCCGATGGCCCCCGAACTCGGTGGCTCGGGTCCGGTGTCGGCGGCGCCGTACGGCAGCGCGTCGATCCTGCCGATCACGTGGACGTACATCGCGATGATGGGTGCCCGCGGGCTGCGTCACGCGTCGCTCACGGCGATCGCGTCC
This sequence comes from Prescottella sp. R16, assembly GCF_030656875.1. Taxonomy (NCBI): domain Bacteria; kingdom Bacillati; phylum Actinomycetota; class Actinomycetes; order Mycobacteriales; family Nocardiaceae; genus Rhodococcus; species Prescottella sp. R16. The sequence continues at coordinate 2,436,238 of NZ_CP130943.1, read as the reverse complement.
GCGAACTACATTGCCCGCCGCCTCGACGAGTACTTCCCGGTGCTGTACACGGGGGAGAACGGCATGGTCGCGCACGAGTGCATCCTCGATCTGCGTCCGCTCACCAAGGAGACGGGTGTGACGGTCGACGACGTCGCGAAGCGTCTGGCCGACTACGGGTTCCACGCCCCGACCATGAGCTTCCCGGTGTCCGGCACGCTCATGGTGGAGCCGACCGAATCCGAGAACCTCGACGAGATCGACCGGTTCATCGACGCGATGATCGCGATCCGCGGCGAGATCGACCGGGTCGGGGCGGGGGAGTGGCCCGTCGACGACAACCCGCTGCGCGGTGCCCCGCACACCGCCCGGTGCCTGGTGGCCGAGTGGAATCACCCGTACTCGCGGGAGATCGCCGTCTACCCGGCCGGCCTGGACCGGCCGAAGGTGTGGCCGTCGGTGCGGCGCATCGACGGAGCGCACGGCGACCGCAATCTGGTGTGCTCGTGCCCGCCGATCGAGGCGTTCACCAGCTGATTCGCTCGCCGCGATGACATGAGTGTCGGCCCGGACGCCCGAGGGGAGCGTCCGGGCCGACACCCTTTCCCCCGATGTGAAACTCTGGGTGAGACGGAAACGAAAGAATTACCGAAACTCCCGCCGGTCGGACGGACACCTCCCGTTGACCGCCGCGACGACGCGGGCACATCATCGAAGGATGACCGAGGCACCGGGGACAGGCCGGTCCGAACGGATCGCGGACCTGTTCGATCTCGTCGCAGACAGCTACGACAACGTAGGAGTGTCGTTCTTCGGGCCGATCGCGGAGCGGTTGGTCGCGGCCGCCGATCCGCCGCACGGCGGTCGGGTGCTGGACATCGGATGCGGCAGGGGAGCGGTACTGTTCCGGCTGGCGGCCGCGGTCGGCTCGGACGGTGAGGTGACCGGCATCGACCTGTCGCCGAACATGGTGGCCGCCACCGCGCACGATGCCCGCGCCTACGGACTGGTGAACGTCCACGTCGAGATGATGGACGCGATGAACCCGCGGCTGCCGCAGGGGAGGTTCGACGCGATCACGGCGTCGTTCATGGTGTTCTTCCTGCCGGATCCGGCGGTGGCACTCACTCGGTGGCGGTCGCTGCTGGTGCCGCGCGGCACGGTCGCGGTGTCGACGTTCAGTGCCTGGGATCCGCGCTGGGCGGCACTCGAGGACCTGTTCGAACCGTATCGAGGACGCGGGGAGCGGGACTTCTTCCCGATCGACCCGCGGGATCCGAACGGGCCCTTCGGATCCGATGCCGCCGTCGAGGCGCTGATGGAGTCGGCCGGCCTGGTGGGGGTGCGCTCGTCGAGTTTCGAACTCGTACAACGATTCGACGACACCTCCCAATGGTTCGCGTGGACGCGGTCGCACGGGCAGCGCATGCTGTGGGAGGCGATTCCCGCCGACGAGTTCGACCGGGTGCGGGATGCCGCGTTCGAACGTCTCGACGGTTGGCGTGACGACGAGGGGCGGATCACCGCGCGGCATCGGATCCGGCTCACGCTCGCGCAGCGCCCGTAGTCGGGGGCCGGTGCGGGCCGACGAGAGGGGGAGGCGTGACGCGCGTTCTGGTGGCGGTGCTCGCGGTGGCAGCGGTCGTCGGGTTCGGGGTGGTGGCGGTGCGGGAGTGGTCGTCGGTGTCGCAGACGTCGTCGTCGCGCGCGCTCGCCGATCGGACCGTCGCTCTCGACGGCGAGCAGATCACGTGCGCGACACTGGTTCCGGACGGATGCGACTTCGATCTACAGTTCGCGTTCGATCGGTGGGGCGGTCAGATCGGCGTGTTCGCGGCGTCGGATCTGGGGCCGTGGGCGAGGGGAGTGGGCCCGGCGCAGGCGGTGACACTGGGTCTGCGGGCGTGCAGTGTGGCGGGGACGCCGGGGAAGACGTTCCTCGAGTTCGTCGACGTCGCGCACCGCACGGTGCCCGACGCGTCGAGCCCCGACCTGTTTCCGATCTGGCAGCAGGCGCGGACGGTGCTCTGTCCGACGACGTGAGGGCCGCCGGCCGCTACGTGACTCGAACAGCTGGCACCGAACTCTGCATGAGACGGAACTGAAGAATATTCAGAAAAAATCAGCTGTTGGCAAAGAAACTCACCGACCGCCCCTACCCGGGGCGGCGGGAGGCGAGTTCGATGACGGTGATTTCCGGGGGTGCCCCGACCCGGACCGGCGGACCCCACGCGCCGGTGCCGCGGGAGGTGTAGAGGACGGTGTCGCCGATGCGGTCGAGGCCGGTGACGGACGGCTGTTGCAGGGGGACGAGATAGCCGATCGGCCACATCTGGCCGCCGTGGGTGTGCCCGGACAGTTGCAGGTTCACCCCGAGTTCGGATGCTTCGATCGCCTGTTTCGGCTCGTGCGCGAGGAGCAGGACGAACCGGTCGGGGTCGCGTCCGGCGAGGGCCGCAGGCAGGTCCGGCTCGTACGGTGCAGGGGAGGTGGCGTCGTGGATACCGGCGAGGTCGATGACGTCGCCTCCGCGGTGGATCTCGACGCGTTCGTTGCGGAGGGTTCGGATGCCGAGGGTGTCCCACAGGTCGAGCCAGCGGCCGCCGTCACCGGCGTAGAACTCGTGGTTGCCGCTGACCCCGAACACGCCGTGCCGTGCGTTCAGGTCGCGGAGCGGCTCGAGGTCGGGACCCACCTTGTCGACGGTGCCGTCGACGAGATCGCCGCCGAGCAGGACCAGATCCGGTTTCTGGGCGTTGACGAGGTCGACGACCTTGCGGGTGAAGCCGACACCGCGGGCCGGGCCGACGTGCAGGTCGGTGACGAGGGCGATGCGGGCGCCGGCGAAACGGCTGGGCAGCCCGTCGAGGGTGATGCGGATGCGGCGGATACGTGGGGTGTGGGCTTCGGTGACCCCGTAGCCGGCGGCGCCGACGGCGGCGATCGCGACAGCGGCGGTGGCTCCGCGCAGCACGCGGCGGCGGGACGGATCGGTCGGTTGCGGACGGCCGGCGAGCCGGGCGATCCCGGACCCTGCGGCCACGACGATCAACCCGAGGACGAGGTAGAGCAGGGCGGCGAGCCATACCCAGCCGACGAATCCGGGGATCCGGGTCCAAGCAGGGTCGAACACCTCCCCGGAGCCGATACCGACGAGGGCGAGAACCCACAGCACGATCAGGGCGGCGTCGACGAGGTGGGCGGGCCGGCCGGTGAGGCCGGTGGCGCGGACGAGGCGGCGGTGCACCCACCAGGTGACGAGGGCGAGGAAGGTCCCGAAGACGGCGATACGGATCACGGGTCAGGCGAGCAGGTCCGTGAGGGCGGCGGTCAGTTCGGGGCTGTGTGCGGAGGGGACGACGGTCAGGGTGCCGCCGGTGATGTCGGCAGTTTTCTGCAAGGTGGCCCGATCGGGGGTGTCGCCGATCGAGATCACGTCGACACGGACCGGGTGGGCGGCGTCGGTGAGGGCTTTCTCGAGTTGCGCCGCGGTGGTGGAGGTGTCGTCGTTGGGGCCGTCGGTGATCAGCAGAACCGAGTTGGTGCGGCCGTCGGTGAACCCCTCGGCGGCAGCCTGGTGGGCGGCGATCAGCGAGGCGTACGTGGAGGTGGCGGTGCGGGGCCGCAGACCGCGCAGGGCGTCGTCGAGGCGGGTGCGGCGGTCGTCGGCGGACAGGGGGCCGGTGGGCACCTTCACCTGGTACGGCTTGGCGCCGTCGAGGCCGCGGCTGTACACCCACAGTCCGACTTCGGAGCTGTCGGGCAGGGTGTCGAGGCGGGTGGTGAGAGCGGTGACGGTGTTGTTCAGGCGGGTGCCGGTGATGTCGTCGTAGCCCATGGAGCCGGAGACGTCGAGCAGGATCGTGGTGGTCTGCGGGAGCGCCGGGTTCGCGAACGTCTGGGCGAGCCGGGTGGCGGCCGGTCCGGTGGCGGGGGTGAGGGTCGTGGCGGGGGTGGTGCCGAAGCCGGCGTCCGTGAGGAGTTGCTGCTGTTCGGGTTTGCGGAGGTGGTCGACGAACTGGGCGGCGGCGCGGGCGGTGGTGTCGTCGACCCAGTCGGTGTCGAGGATCGCGGCCGGGTGGTCGGCGACGGGGGTGGGGCCGGTGGGGGTGACGGCGACGAGGCCGGGGTGGTCGCGGAGTGCTGCAGCAGTGGCGGGGACGGTCTGGAACGGGGCAGAGCCGGCGGCGAGTGCGGTGAGCGGGTCGGGTCCGGCGGCGGGCGCGGCGAGGGTCAGGGCGCTGATCGCGGCGGTGACCTGCGGGGATGCGGCCTGGGTGTCGTCGAGGGGGCCGGGGGTGTTCGTGGTGGCGGCGGCTACGGCGTCGAGGACGGCGTAGCTGGCCGAGACGTCGTCGGGGAGGGCCAGTTTCAGGTCGGTGGCCTGGCGGGCGGGCAGATCCTGCCAGGACAGGCCGGGGAGGTCGGTGCGGGCGGCGAGGACGACGGGTGTCGACGCGATCGGCTTGGGTCCGCCGTCGAGGACGGCGGGGACGCGGGCGGTGGCGGTGCTGTCCGCCGGGATCCACAGGGCCGGTGCGGGGCCGAGAGTGTCGTTCCAGGTGCCGGTGGTGAGGGCGTCGACGGCGGCGGGTGTGGGCGTGTCGTGGACGGTGACGGTGATGCAGTGGTCGCGGACGACGGGCCGGGTCGCGGTGTACGTGTCGGCGATGTTCCGGACGGCGTCGGCGATGTCGGGGTCGGCGGCGACGGTGAGGGTGGCGTCGCCCTCGACGCAGGTGCCGGCGGCGGCGGTGCCCTGGTCGTCGGTGCGGTCTCGGAGGTGGAACCAGCCGAGCACGCCGAGGACGAGGGCGATCACGACTCCGACGGCGACGACGGGCCCCTTGCTGATGCCCCGGATGCGTCGATCACTGCGATGTCGTCCCACGAAAAACCGCCTTGCTTCCAACTGCGATCGTCGCTGTCGATCGTCGAATGCAGTGTAGTGGCGGATCCGGACATCCCCGGCGTCGCCGGTGTGCTCGGGTTGTTCCGGCGGGCGAACAGGCGGCTGCGGATGCGTCGACATGACGCAGGGGTCATGATGGATTCAGGGCATGGATTCGCCGATCTGGTCTGGAGTGGGTGAGATCGTGGTAGCCCTCAGAGAGCTGGCGACGGCAGAGCGGTGCGATCTGGCCGACTACCTCGACACCCTCACCGCGGACGAGTGGGAGCGGCCGTCACTGTGCCCCGGGTGGTCCGTGCGTGATGTCGTCGGCCACATTCTGAGTTACGAGGTGCTCAGCTGGCCCGCGGTGCTGGCGTTGTTCGTCCGCTCGCGGTTTTCCCTGACCCGATGCAATCAGGTCGGGGTCGAGCGGAGTCGTGCCCTCCATTCCGAAGAATTGGTGGCCGGGCTGAGGGCGCATGTCGTGCCCCGGGGTGTCACTACGTTGTTCGGTTGCGCCATCGCGCTCACCGACGGTGTGATCCATCACCAGGACATTCGCCGAGCGCTGGGACATCCGCGGACGGTGCCGGACGAGCGGCTGGTCGCGGCCCTGGAGTTCGCGCCCCGCGCCCGAGCGCTGCCGGCGCCTGCGAACGTTCGCAGGCTGCACCTGGTCGCGACCGACGTCGACTGGAGCTACGGGGCCGGTCCGGAGGTGCGCGGGCCGGGGGAGGCGCTGCTGGTCGCCCTGGCGGGTCGGCGGCAGGGTCTCGCGGACCTCGACGGCCCCGGATTCGACATCCTGGCGGCGCGGCTGCAGTAAGTCCGACGCACACGGCCCCGACACCTGGGTGAGGTGTCGGGGCCGTGTGGGTGGTGCCGGGCGGGTCAGGCGTTGGCGGCCTTGTACTCGCGGCGGCGGCGGTGCAGGATCGGCTCGGTGTAGCCGCTGGGCTGCTTCGCGCCTTCGAGGATCAGTTCCTTGGCGGCCTGGAAGGCGATGTTGGTGTCGAAGTCCGGGGCCATCGGCCGGTAGGTGGCGTCGCCGGCGTTCTGGCGGTCGACGACCGGGGCCATTCGTTCGAGGCTGGCGACGACGTCGGCTTCGGTGACGATGCCGTGCCGGATCCAGTTGGCGAGGAGCTGGCTCGAGATGCGGAGGGTGGCGCGGTCTTCCATGAGGGCGACGTCGTGGATGTCGGGGACCTTGGAGCAGCCGACGCCGGCGTCGATCCAGCGGACGACGTAGCCGAGGATGGACTGGCAGTTGTTGTCGAGTTCCTGCTGCTTCTCGGCGTCGGACCAGTCGGTGCTGGGGGCGAGCGGGATCGTGAGGATCTCGTCGACCGTGGCGCGGGGCTTGCCCTTCAGCTGGTCCTGGACGGCGAACACGTCGACCTGGTGGTAATGGGTGGCGTGCAGGGTGGCGCCGGTGGGGGACGGCACCCAGGCGGTGTTGGCGCCGGCCTTGGGGTGGCCGATCTTCTGTTCGAGCATGTCGGCCATGAGGTCGGTCATGGCCCACATGCCCTTGCCGATCTGGGCTTTGCCCTCGAGTCCGCAGGCGAGGCCGGTGTCGACGTTCCAGTCCTCGTAGGCGGTGATCCAGGTCTGCTTCTTCATGTCGGCCTTGCGGACCATCGCGCCGGCCTCCATGGAGGTGTGGATCTCGTCGCCGGTGCGGTCGAGGAAGCCGGTGTTGATGAACACGACCCGCTGGTCTGCTTCCTTGATGCAGGCGGCGAGGTTGACGGTGGTGCGCCGTTCCTCGTCCATGATGCCGACCTTGAGGGTGTTGGCGGGCAGGTTCAGGACCTGCTCGACGCGACCGAACAGTTCGGTGGTGAAGGCGACCTCGTCGGGGCCGTGCTGCTTGGGCTTGACGATGTAGATCGAGCCGGTGCGGGAGTTGTCCAGCGGGCCGTGGTCGTCGTCGATGCTCAGGCCGTGGATTGCGCAGGCGCCGGTGATCAGGGCGTCGAGGATGCCCTCGGGGAGTTCCGCCCCGTCGGCGTCGAGGATCGCCGGATTGGTCATGAGGTGGCCGACGTTGCGGACGAACAGCAGGGAGCGGCCGTGCAGCGACAGTTCGCCGCCGTCGGGGGTGGTGTAGGTGCGGTCCGCGTTGAGGGTGCGGGTGACGGTCTTGCCGCCCTTGTCGAACGACTCGGACAGGTCGCCGCGGTTGAGGCCCAGCCAGTTGCGGTAGCCGACCACCTTGTCGTCGGCGTCGACGGCGGCGACGGAGTCCTCGAAGTCCATGATCGTGGTGATCGCGGACTCGAGCACGACGTCCTCGACGCCGGCGCCGTCGGTCTTGCCGATCGGGGAGGTGGGGTCGATGAGGATCTCGATGTGCAGGCCGTGGTTGCGCAGCAGCACCGAGGTGGGGTGGTCTTCGTCGCCGGTGTAGCCGACGAACTTCTCCGGCTGTGCGAGCGTGGTGACGACCTCGCCGCCGAGTTCGACGGCCAGCTTGCCGTCGACGATGCTGTAGCGGGTGGCCTCGGCGTGCGAGCCCTTCGCGAGCGGGGCGGCGGTGTCGAGGAAGTTCCGGGCCCACGCGATGACCTTGTCGCCGCGGACCTTGTTGTAGCCGGTGCCCTTGTCGGCGCCCCCGGTTTCGGGGATGGCGTCGGTGCCGTACAGCGCGTCGTACAGCGATCCCCAGCGGGCGTTGGACGCGTTGAGGGCGAAGCGGGCGTTGAGGATCGGGACGACGAGCTGCGGGCCGGCGGTGGTGGCGATCTCGGTGTCGACGTTTGCGGTGGTCACCTCGAAGGGGGCCGGGACGGGCACCAGGTAGCCGATGTCCTGCAGGAACGTCTTGTATTCGGCGGCGTCGATCGGCTTGCCGGCACGTTCGCGGTGCCAGGCGTCGATCTGTGCCTGCAGGTCGTCGCGGCGGGCGAGCAGCGCCCGGTTCTTCGGGGCGAGGTCGGCGAAGATCTTGCCGGCGCCTTCCCAGAACGCGGCGGCGTCGACGCCGGTGCCCGGAAGCGCCTCCTCGTTGACGAAGTCGTAGAGAACCTTGGCGACCTGAAGACCACCGACCTGCACGCGTTCAGTCATGGAACTGCCTCACTTTTCGGTACCAGCAGCGTCCGCGGGGCACGAGATGTGCGGGGACGCCGAACGGGACGACAACAATGTTACCCGGCAGTAGCTTCCGGGGAAGATCGGTCCGGAACGCGTGTCGGGGCATCGACGAATACAGCTGACGAGCTGAGGCGCGTGCGGTGGGCGCCGACCGTGCCACGAACGATCGGTACGAGTTCGTGTGCGGTCTCGATCGGAGATCGGCGAGTGAGCCGATCGTCCGTGAATGCTACTGCCGTGGATGCGGGGCCGCGCGGCGGGGCGGGGTGGGTCCGGTGAACGGTCGTCCGGCTGCGGCGAACGGCGGGAGGGTCGGGCACTGCTGCGCGCGAGTTGACGCGCCGCGCGCGTAGTCGTGCGCGCGGGAAGCGAGACTGCGCGCAGCATCATTCGTGTGTGGAGGCGGTGTCCGGCGCGTAGAGCCGAACGTCGGCGTCGAGCAGATTTCCGGTGGCGACGGTGAGCATGCCGGCACGCTATCGGTGGGCACCGACAACGGGCCTGGTCACGCGGCGGGTGCAGCCGCGGCAATCCTGTCCGCCGCCTCACGGAGGTCGATGCCGTCGTCGGCGAGGGCGGGGATCAGCAGGTCGGCGGTTTTGCCGATCAGGACGACGAGCAGGACACGCAGGGCGCTGATGTCGGCGGCGATGCGGACCCGGTCGGTGCTGACGCAGGAGAGCCGCGAGTAGGCCTGCTCGACCATCTGCCATTCCCCGGCCAGGCCCTCGACGAGGAGTCGGGCGCGGACGACGGGGGTGGCCGCCGGGTACAGGTGCTCCTCGACGGCGCGGTGCCACGGGCGCAGTGTGTGTTCGGTGAAATCGACGACGGCCTTGTGGGCGGCCTCGAAATCGGCGCCGCCGGGGCCGACGGTGGCGAAGATGTCGCGTTCGAGGCCGGCGATCCGGCCGAGCAGATCGAACATCGTGTCCTGCAACGTCTCCACCGCATCCGTCATGGCCGCCACGGTAGCCGCCGGCCCGTTCCCGCCGGGGGTGCGGTCCCGCTCGGTGGTCACCGCCGGGTCGGTTCGAGCATGCGGTGTCGACGCCGATCGGGCTGGTCCGCGCACGTCGGTGACCCGCCGATAGGCTCGCCTCATGCGTGGTGAATACAAGGTGCCCGGGGGCAAACTCGTGATCGTCGACGTCGAGGTGGACGACGGACACCTGTCCCGGGTGGCGTTGTCGGGGGACTTCTTCCTCGAACCCGACGAGGCCCTGGACGACATCACCGCCGCCGTGACGGGTATGTCAGCGGCCGCGGACGCCGCCCAGTTGGGGGCGGCGATCACTGCGGCGCTCGGCGACGACGTCGCGATGATCGGGTTCACCCCCGAATCGGTGGGGATCGCGATCCGTCGCGCCCTCGGGCACGCCACCAGCTGGCACGATCACGAGTTCGACCTCATCGGCCCCGTCGTGCTGGATCCGGCGATGCACGTCGCCCTCGACGAGGTCGTCACGCGGGAGGTCGCTGCGGGTCAGCGGCGGCCCACGCTGCGGTTCTGGGACTGGGATTCCCCGCTGGTGGTGCTGGGGTCGTTCCAGTCGGTGCGCAACGAGGTCGACGCCGACGGCGCCGCCCGGCACGGTATCGGGGTCGTCCGCCGCATCTCCGGTGGCGGCGCGATGTTCATGGAGCCGGGCAACTGCATCACCTACTCGCTGGCGGTGCCCACCTCGCTGGTCGACGGGCTGAGTTTCGAGCAGTCGTACGCGTTCCTCGACCAGTGGGTGATGGGGGCGCTCGCCGACGTCGGTATCGAGGCCCGCTACGTGCCGCTCAACGACATCGCCTCCGACCACGGCAAGATCGCCGGCGCCGCCCAGAAACGGTTCGCCGCCGGCGCCGTCCTGCACCACGTGACGATGGCCTACGACATCGACGCCGACAAGATGACCGAGGTGCTGCGGATCGGGCGGGAGAAGATCTCCGACAAGGGCATCACGTCCTCCGGGAAACGCGTCGACCCGATGCGCTCCCAGACCGGCATGACCCGCGACGCCATCATCGACGCCTTCACCGCCCACTTCCGGGCCCGCTACACCGTCCACGACAGCACCTACACCGAGACGGAACTCGCGGCCGCGAAAGCATTGGTGGACAGCAAGTTCCGCGACGACGCCTGGACGTACCGGGTGCCGTGACGGGGGAGGTCCGGGACGGAATCACCGCCCGGGCCGATGTGCGTCTCACCCGGCCCGCACCGATTCGGTGACCCAGGCGGCGACCTGGACGCGGGAGGTGAACCCAAGTTTGGTGAGGATGTGGTCGACGTGGCCGTCGACGGTGCGCTGCGAGATCGTCAACCGGGTGGCGATCTCCTTGTTGGTGAGGCCCTCGGCGACGAGGTCGGCGACCTCGTGTTCCCGTTTGGTCAGCGGCGTCGCCGGCCCGGTGTCGGCGGGCTGCCGGTCGCGTTCGCCGAGGACGTAGGCGACCGCGGCGTCGGTGGACATGCGCATGCCCTCCCGGTGGGCGGCGTCGAGGGCCGTCTCGTCGAGGGCGGCGCGGATCGTGGCGTCGTAGTTCTGCTGGTGGACGAGCAGATTCGGGAACAGGACCCGGTTGCTGCCGACGAGTCGGCGATGCGCGTCGGCCGCACCCATGATCACGGCGGCGCGCCGCAACCGGCCCTGTTCGGCGGTGATCCAGGCGAGGGCCTGCAGGCACGTGAACACCATCAGCGGGTCGTCGGTCTCCCGGGTCAGGCGCAGCCCCGACTCGAGCAGTTCGACGGCATGGTCCCGGTTCCCGGACAGCCACGTGTCGACGCCGTTGGCCCACAGCGCGTACCCGCGGTGGACGAACTCGCCGGCCGCCTGCGCGAGCGCCAGCGCCCGCCCCTGATAGGTGAGGGCGCGGGTCGTCTGGTCGCCCACGTACACGCAGCCGAGCAGGCTCAACGCTTCGAGCTGCAGCTGGGGATGGGCGTCGATCCCGGGGGTGTCGACGGCGTCGGCGAGCCGTTTCCGGGCGCGCGGGAAATCGCCACTGCAGAATGCGGTGACACCGTCCGAGATCGCGACGTAGGCGCGGGTGAACGGGTCGGCGTCGTCACCGGCGAGGGCGATGGCCTGCCCGACACGGGCGTCGGCGGCCGCGAGGTCACCCTGGAACGCGGCGAGGATCGCGGCCGCGAACAGGGCCTTCGCCTGCACGAGCGGAGGCTGCGGGCATCCCGGCTGCAGGGCCTGGTCCAGGATGCGACGGCCGCTGGTGAAACGCCCACGGGCCATCCAGAACGGGTACATCGACGCCGCGAACGGTACTGCGTCACCGGGGGCGTCGTCGAGGGTGAATCCGAACGCCTCCTGCAGGTTCGGTAGCTCCTGCAGCAGGCGGGCACTCCACTCGAGTTGCCGCGGGCTGATCCAGTCGGCTTCCGCGTCCCGGGCCAGCCGCAGATACCGTTCCCGGAACCGGGTCCGCACCGCGGTGTACCAGTTGCTGCGTTCGAGGTTTTCGATGCCGTACTCGCGGACCGTCTCGAGCATCCGGTAGTACACCCGGCCGCCGGCGTCGTCGCACACGACGATCGACTTGTCCACCAGGGAGGCGAGGACGTCGAGCAGGTCCGGCACCGACGGGTTCTCCCCGACGCGGCTGCACACCTCTTCGGCGTCGTCGAGGTCGAAACACCCGGGGAAGATCGCCAGCCGGTTCCACAGCCGCTGTTCGACGGGCGTGCACAGCTCGTAGCTCCAGTCGATGGACAGTCGCAGCGTCTGCTGGCGTTCGGGGACGCCACGGTTCCCCCAGGTGGGCAGCGTGTGTCGTTCGGTGAGCTGCTGCAGGATCTGCTCGACCGACAGGGCGCGGGTGCGGGCGGCGGCCAGTTCGATCGCCAGCGGCAGCCCGTCGAGGCGGGTGCAGATGGCGGCGACCGTGCCGGTGTTGTCGTCGGTCAGGGTGAACCCGGGAGCCGCGGCCGCGGCCCGCTCCGCGAACAGTTGCACCGCGTCCGTCCGGGACATGCCGGTCGTCGACTGTGCCCGGTCCGGGTCCGGGACGGTCAGGGGGGACACCTGCACCACCGATTCCCCGCCGAGTCCCAGCAGTTCCCGGCTGGTGGTCAGGATCCGCAGGTTCGGGCAGTGTGTGAGCAGGTCCTCGACCAGTTCGGCGACCGCCTCGACGACCTGCTCGCAGTTGTCGAGTACCAGCAGGCCCGTGCGGTCGGCGAGGGCGTCGACGAGGGCCTGCCGGAGCGGTCGGCCCGCGAAGTTCCGCACCCCCAGGGCGGTGGCGACGGCGTCGACGACGAGCGCCGGGTCGTGGACACCGGCGAGTTCGACCGGCCACACCCCGTCGGGGAAACTGCGGCGCACCGCGGCCGCCGCCCGGTAGGCGAGCCGGGTCTTGCCGACTCCGCCGATCCCGGTCAGGGTGACCAGCCGGTTCGCGGCGAGGGCGCCACGGATCGTGGTCAGTTCCCGTTGGCGGCCGACGAAGCTGGTGACGTCCGCGGGTAGTTCCGTGCGCGGCCGCAACACGGCCCGCGCGTTTCCGCCCGCGGTGACCGTGTCGAACAGGGCACGCAGCAGGTCGGCCAGTTCCGTCGCGGACGGCCGGTCGCCGGGATCGCGGGCCATCGCGCGTTCGACGACGACGGCGACGTCGTCGGGGATGCCGCCGCCGCGCAGATCCGGGACCGGTGTGGTGGTGATCCGCAGGAACTGGGCGACGACCTGTTCGCCGCTGCGCCGCTCGAACGCGGCGTGCCCGGTCAACGCGCAGAACAGGGTGGCGCCGAGCCCGTACACGTCGGAGGCGGGGGTGGGGGCGGAGCCCTCGAGAACCTCGGGGGCGGTGAACGCCGGAGAACCGGTGATGGTGCCGGCCGCGGTCTGGAAGCCCCCGGCGACGTGGGCGATCCCGAAGTCGGCGAGGGCGGGTTCCCCGTAGTCGGTGAACAGGATGTTCGCCGGTTTGACGTCCCGGTGCACGATGCCGTGTTCGTGCACGGTCTGCAGGGCCTCGGCCAGTTTCGCGCCCACCTGCAGGACCTCGGGGACCGGGAGGGGGCCGCCGTCCCGGATCCGCTGTTCGAGATTGCCGAGCCGGTGGAACGGCATCACCAGGAACGGGTGACCGGCCGCGGTCTGCCCGACCCGCAGCACCCCGACGACGTTCGGATGCCCGGTCAACTGGCCCATCGCCCGCTGTTCTCGCACGAACCGGGCCCGGTTCTGCTCGTCGAGATCGGTGGTGAGGACCTTGACCGCGACGGTGCGGTCCAGGTCGGTCTCGATGCACCGGAACACGGTGCCGAACCCGCCGCGCCCGATCTCCTCGGCGTCGTCGAACCCGGCCGCCGCCAGTTCGGCCGCCAGCACCTCCCCGGATACCGGCTCCGCCGCCGGAACCGCCCCGGCCTGTGTCTGCAGCAGATCACCCTGCGTGTTCGGTCCCAGCTGGGTTCGGAGCGGGTCGGACTCGACCATCGCGTCACCTGCGATTCACCGTCGGCATCGATTGTGGGCTGCTCGGCCTACCGTGTCGGCGCCGGTGGGCGGTTGTCGCGACCGGCCGCTCAGTACATCCCGAGGCTACACCGCCCGACCGGCCCGGACGGGACCGAACGGTAGGTCCGAAATGCTCGCCGGGGGCTGCTCACGGCTCGTGCCGTCACCGGAGGGAAGCCGACCTCGTCGATGCCCCGGGCAGTACAGCTAGTCGGTCGCCAGGAGGGTCCGGCACCGGTCCAGGAGTCGTGCGCGCAGCACCGCGGCCCGCTCCGCGAGGGCCGCCTGTTCGCGCACGTAGTCGGCCCGGCCGGACGGGGTTTCGATCCGGACCGGGTCGTAGCCGTACCCGGTGAGGTCGTACGGGCTGGCCCGCATGTCCAGTTCCCGCGCTTCCGTTGCCAGCCGGAAACAGTCGAGGACGATCTCGGAGTCGACCAGCGGGCCGAGCTTGGCCGCCCACTTGTACAGGTCCATGCCCGCGTGCAGGCAGCCCGGCTGCTCGTGGGCGATCTGGTCCTCCCGGGCGAGCGGGACCTCGTTGCGGGGCACCGCGTCGGGGGTGAAGAACCGGAACGCGTCGAAATGGGTGCAGCGCAACGACATCGATTCGACGACCGCGTCGGTGCCGGCGTGTCCGAGCCGCAGCGGCACCTGCGCGTGCCGGACCGCGTCGTCGCCGCCGCGGTACACCATCGCCCACTCGTGCAATCCGAAACAGCTCAGGTGCGGCCGGCGGGACGCGGTCGCCGACAACAGCGCGGCGACGAACTCGACCGTCGCGCGGCGTCGGGCGAGCAGGTCGGGGGAGACGGTGACCCCGCCGTCGACGCCGGTGTACCCGGAGTACGTGAGATACGGGCGGGCGGCGGCACCGGTGAGCACCGCCCCGAACCCGGGATGCCAGCGGCGCAGCTGTGCGGGCCGCACGCTGTAGTAGGTGAACAGGAAATCGTGCACCGGATGCGCGGTGCCCGCCGCCTTGCGCTGCAGGTGCGGCCCCAGCAGGACCGCCACCGACTCGCGGTGGCGGTCCCGTCGGGCGGTCCACATCTGCTCCGGCAGCACAGCCGACACCATCTGCGGTCAGACCGCCTTCTGCCCGGGAACCACGTCGTCGATGCGGTGGGTGCCGTCGCGGACGGTGCCGACGAACTCCTCCACCAGGTCCTCGAGCGCGACGATGCCGATCACCGCGCCCGAGCTGTCGATCACCGCACCCAGGTGTGCGCCGGCCCGCCGCAGCGCGGCCAGGGCGTCGTCGAGCGGCAGGCTCACCGAGATCAGCGGCAGCCGGCGGATGTCGGTGCGCGGGATCGCGGTGTCCGGGCCGGCGGCCTCGTCGGCGACCCGGTCGAGGATGTCCTTGACGTGCACGTAGCCGATCAGGGTGCCGTCGTCGGCCCGCACCGGGTACCGCGAGTAGCCGGTCGCGGTGACCGCCGCCTCGACCGCCCCGAGGGTGGTGCCGCCCGCGGTGGCCGGGACGCAGCGCATCTTGTCCGACGGGATGAGCACGTCGGCGACGGTGCGGCCCTCGGTCTCGAGTGCCTGCGTGAGCCGGCGGTGTTCCTCCTCGTCGATCAGGCCCTCGGTGTGCGATTCGCCGATCATCTCCGACAGTTCGAGTGCGGAGACGGTGGCGTCGAGTTCGTCCTTCGGTTCCACCCGCATCATGCGCAGGATCGCGTTCGCGGTGATGTTGTAGAACGCGATCAGCGGGCGCACCACCTTGATGAACGCCAGATGCGCGGGCACCAGCAGCATCGCCGACTTCTCCGGTCCGGCGATCGCGATGTTCTTCGGCACCATCTCGCCGAGCAGGATGTGCAGCACCACCACCAGCGACAGGGCGATCGTGAACGCGATCGGGTGCAGCAGGGCGTCCGGCACCCCGAGCAGGTCCATCGGCTTCTCGAGCAGATGCGCGATCGCCGGTTCGCCGACCTTACCGAGCAGGATCGAGCAGATCGTGATGCCCAGCTGGGCGCCCGCGAGCATCAGCGACAGATGCTGCCCGGCCTCGATGACGGTCGCGGCCCGCTTCTTGCCCTGCGCGTGCAGCGCCTCGAGCCGGTCCCGTCGGGCGGTGATGAGGGCGAACTCGGCGCCGACGAAGAACGCGTTGCCCGCCAGCAGGACGACCGTGAGTCCCACGGCCAACAGGTCACCCACGGCGCGTCTCCTCTGCGGTGGTGGCGACGTCGATCGCCGGGACCGGGGTCAACAACACCCGGTCGATGCGGCGGCCGTCCATCGTCAGGACGCGGGCGATCCAGCCGCGTTCGTCGGCGGCCGGGGTGTGCCCGTCCGCGAGCGGCAGTGCCGTCTCGTCGCCCTCGGCGGGGATCCGGCCCAGGCAGGTGAGGACCAGGCCGCCGAGGGTGTCGTACTCGCCGTCGGGGGCGATGTAGCCGGTGGCGCGGGAGATCTCGTCGGTGCGCAGCAGCCCCGAACAGGACCAGCTGTGTCCGACGCGTTGCACGTCGACCTCGGTGGCGTCGTGTTCGTCGCGGACGTCGCCGAGGATTTCCTCGATCAGATCCTCCATGGTGACCAGGCCGGCGGTGCCGCCGTACTCGTCGACGACGAGCGCGACCTGCATGCCGTCGGCGCGGACCTGTTCCATCACCGCGTCCCCGTCGAGGGTCGAGGGGACCGCCGGCACGGACTGGGCGAGGGTGACGAGTCGGGTGGTGGCGCGCTGCGCGGCCGGGACGGTGAACGCGCGTTTGACGTGGACGACGCCGACCGTGTTGTCGAGGTCGCCGTCGACGATCGGGAACCGGGAGAACCCGGTGCGGGACGCTGCCGCGATCAGGTCGGTGACGGTGGCGTCGGTGTCGAGGGATTCGATCTTCACCCGCGGGGTCATCAGTTCCTCGGCGCTGAGCTCACCGAACCGCAGCGACCGGTTGACCAGTAGCGCGGTGCCCGCGTCGAGGGAGCCGCGTTCGGCGGACGTGCGGACCAGCGACCCGAGTTCCTGTGGGGAGCGGGCCGAGCGCAGTTCCTCGGCGGGCTCGATGCCGAGTCGGCGCACGATCCAGTTCGCGGTGCCGTTGAGACCGTTGATGGCCCACTTGAAGATCAGGGAGAAGCCGGCCTGTAGGCCGGCGGTGGCGCGGGCGGTCGGCAGCGGCCGCGAGATTGCCAGGTTCTTCGGCACCAGTTCACCGAAGATCATCGAGAACGAGGTCGCGATGATCAGTGCCAGTGCCAGCGAGACGCCGCTCGCGGCACCGGACGGCAGGCCGACCGCGGTCAGGAGCGGGGTGATGAACCGGGCCAGGACCGGCTCGGCCAGGTAACCGGTGATCAGTGTGGTGATCGTGATACCCAGCTGGGCGCCGGACAACTGGAACGACAGGGTGCGGTGGGCGTGCTGGACCTGCCGGGAGCGGCGGTCACCGCCGCGTGCGTGGGCGTCGACGGTGCTGCGCTCGAGCGCGGTCAGGGAGAATTCGGCCGCCACGAAGAGGGCGGTGCCGGCGGTCAGGGCGAGGAAGCCGACCAGGCTGAGCGTGGTGAGTGCGATGGAGGCGATGTCCATGTCAGCACCACCCGCTCGACGTGTGGGGCGCGCCGGGTTTGTCGCCCGGCTCGGTAGAGGAGCCCTCCGCGGTGTCGGAATCCGATCCGGGGGAGGTGCCCGCTGGGGGTGCGTCGGGGGGTGTGGATATGGGTGCCTCGGGCACCTCGGTCCTCTCTGTCGGGCGGCGCAGGTCGTGACAGTTCAACGTGTCCGGTGCCGCGTTTGTTTCCGAAAACGAGCCTTCACTGTACCGGAGCAGCCCAGGAAACAGATGAAACGGACATTCCTCACCAGCCGGTGGGGAGTGGTCGGCCCTCGGCGAAGCCGGCCGCGGACTGCACCCCCACCACCGCCTTGTCGTGCAGCTCGTCGAGGGTGCGGGCCCCGGCGTACGTGCACGTGCTGCGCACCCCGGAACAGATGTGGTCGAGCAGATCCTCCACCCCCGGCCGGTCCGGATCCAGTCGCATCCGCGACGCCGAGATGCCCTCCTCGAACAGGGCCTTGCGGGCCCGGTCGAACGCGGTGTCCGATGCGGTCCGGGCCGCGACCGCCCGCTTGGACGCCATCCCGAAACTCTCCTTGTAGCGGTGGCCGTCGGCGTCGACGCGCAGTTCGCCCGGCGATTCGTGGGTGCCCGCGAACCACGAGCCCACCATCACGTTCGACGCGCCCGCCGCCAGCGCGAGCGCCACGTCCCGCGGATGCCGGACCCCGCCGTCCGCCCACACGTGCCCACCGAGCTCCCGGGCCGCCGCGGCGCACTCGGCGACCGCCGAGAACTGGGGGCGGCCCACCCCGGTCATCATCCGGGTCGTGCACATCGCGCCCGGGCCGACCCCGACCTTGACGATCGTGGCGCCCGCGTCGAGCAGATCGCGGGTCCCGGTGGCCGACACCACGTTCCCGGCGACGAGCGGCACCCCGAGACCGAGGGCGGCGACCGCGCGGACCGCGTCGATCATCCGCTGCTGGTGGCCGTGCGCGGTGTCGAGGACCAGCACGTCCGCCCCGGCGTCGGCGAGGGCCGCCGCCTTGGCCGCCACGTCCCCGCCGACCCCGACCGCGGCCGCGACCCGCAACCGGCCGCCGCCGTCGACCGCCGGCCGGTAGATCCCGGCCCGGATCGCGCCGGTGCGGGTGAGGACCCCGGCCAGCCGTCCGGCGTCGTCGACGATCACCGCGAGCGGATCGTGCCGGGCCTCGAGCAGGGCGAACACCTCCCGCGGCGACGCCGTCACCGGGGCCGTCGCGAAGTCGCGCACCGCCACCGCGCCGACCCGGGTGAACCGGTCCACATCCGTGCACGCCGCCTCGGTGAGCACCCCGACCGGGCGCCCGTCCTCGACGACGACCGCCGCCCGGTGCGCCCGCTTCGGCAGCAACGTCAACGCGTCGGCGACCGCGTCGTCGGCGTCGAGGGTGATCGGGGTGTCGGCCACCGGATGCCGGCTCTTGACGAACGCGACCGTCTCCGCGACCGCCGCCGTGGGCACGTCCTGCGGGATCACCACGAGCCCGCCGCGGCGGGCCACCGTCTCCGCCATCCGGCGCCCGGCGACCGCGGTCATGTTCGCCACCACGATCGGGATCGTGGTCCCCGACCCGTCCGCGGTGGCCAGGTCCACGTCGAACCGGGACGCCACCTCCGTCCGGTTCGGGACCAGGAACACGTCGTCGTACGTCAGGTCGTAGGGCGGGCGATGTCCGGGAAGGAACTGCACAGTCGCGACACTAACGCCCGCCGACGCCGTGCGCCGGACAGATCAGCCGCGCGTGTCCCCGTCCCGGCCGGGACGCTCGATCCGGCCGTCGCCGTGGCGGGCGAACCGTCCGGCGTCGCGGGGATGCACCGGGTCCTGCGTCGGCCACGGCCAGCCGCCGAACCCGGTGCGCCGGTAGTCGTCGTACGCGGCCGCGATCTCGGTGTCGGTGTTCATCACGAACGGGCCCTGCGCGGCCACCGGCTCGCCGATCGGGGCGCCCTGCAGCACCAGGACCGTCGACGGACGGTCCGCGTGCAGCGTCGACGGGCCGGCGTCCCCGGGGGCCCAGCCGTACCCGGCCGGTACCGCGGTTCCGTCGACCGTGACGTGTGCGTCGTCGCCGTGCACGTAGAGCACCCGGTGGGCGTTCCCGGCGGCCGGCAGGTCGAGGGTCGTGTCGGCGTCGAGGTCGATCAGCCAGATCGCGACGTCGGTGTCGGGTTCGGACGCCCACGAGTTCGTCGGCGGTGCAGGGGCGGCGGCGTCGCCGAACCGGCCGGCGATCACCCGCACCCGGGCGCCGTCGGTGACCACCTCGGGAATGTCCTCGCTCCAGAGCATCGTGAACTCGGCGGCCGCGGACTTGCTGCGGGCGGGCAGGTTCAGCCAGATCTGGTAGAGCTCGAAGTCGTTGTCGCGGTCGGTGTGCAGCATCGGGAACATCTCCGAATGGCTGACGCCGCCGCCCGCGGTCACCCACTGCACGTCCCCGGCGCCGTAGCGGGCGGACGCCCCGGTGGAGTCGGCGTGGTCGACGATGCCGCGGCGCAGCACCGTGACGGTCTCGAAACCGCGGTGCGGGTGTGCGGGGAACCCGGGAACGGTGGTGCCGTGGTACATGTTCCAGCCCGACGGATGCCCGAAGTCGCGGCCCAGCGGCCGATCGGAGACGTCGACGGCCGGGGTCAGGTCGTCGCGTCCGGCGGGATAGTGGTCGACGTGGTGGACGGCGAACAGGAACGGGTCGAGTCCCGGCCACGGGGTGCCGAGCCGGAACAGCTGACCGGTGCGGGGCGATGCACTCACGATGCCTCCCAGAATGGTTGAAATTTCTATGTGTTCCGGGTAACGGGGGAGACGGTCCCGGCATTCCCGGCACCGTCCCGTCGGGGCGCCTGCTCCCGGGACAGCGCGATCGTCGCCGCCACCATCACCACCCCCGCCGCAGCCACCACCACGACCCCGCCGCCGGACGTCCGCAGGCGTTCCCCCAGGACCGTCGTGCCCAGCACGATCGCGACGACGGGTTCGGCGATCGTGATCGCCGGCAGCGACGCCGGCAGCGGCCCCACCTGGAACGCCCGCTGCTGCAGATACACCCCGGCCGCCCCGGCCGCGAGCAGCGCGTACGTCTGCCACGCCCCGGCGACCGCGCCGACCCCGTGCTCGACGAGACCGGTCACGTACTTGGTGAACGCCACCGCCACCCCGTACAGGCCACCGGCCGCGGCCCCGAGCAGCAGCGCCCGGCCACCGGCGTCCAGCCGCGGCGACAGACCGGCGACGGTGACGGCGGCGAGCACCACCACGACGACAGTCAGCGGCAGCGCCCACTGCGCCCACGGGGCGTCCACCGCACCCTCGGTGGGGTCGCCGACGATCAGGAACACCGTCAGCGACACGGTCAACGCGCCCGCCGACAGCCACGCCCGCCGCGTCGTCCGGTGGCCGGAGAACCGGGCCGACAACGGCAACGCGAACAGCAGCATCGACACCAGCAGCGGCTGCACCACCAGCACCGACCCGAGGGCGAGGGCGACGACCTGCAGCAGATAGCCGCCGCCGTCCCCGGCCACCCCCGCCCACCAGCGGGGGCTGCGGACCAGGGACCCGATCAGCGACCGGCCGTGCGGGACCGTGGCCGCCGCACTCTGCTGCGCCACCGACGCACACGCGAACAACAGGGCAGCGGCCAGCGCGCACCCGATCGCGGCGACCGGCGGACCCGACATCCGGTCAGTGTGCTCCGCCGCGGCGGCGTCCGCGACCGGAACCGGTGGGCCGGCGATGCTGCCGCTGCTGCGGTTCGCCGCGGCCCCGGAACCGGCGGCCCGACTCCGGCGCCTCGACCGGCTTCGGGGGAGTCGGTTCGGCGACGGGGGTGCCGGACGGCTGCCGCGCCCCGGTCACCGACTCCCACCGCCGGTCCCCACCGCCGACCGGCAGGACCGCGGCGTCGACGCCCGCGGCCCGCATCACCTTCGCGGCCGGACCGCGCTCGTCCTCGGTGACGATCGTGACGACGGTGCCGCTGTCCCCGGCGCGGGCGGTGCGGCCCGCCCGGTGCAGGTACGCCTTCGGTTCGGTCGGCGGATCGACGTGCACCACGAGGGACACGTCGTCGACGTGGATGCCGCGGGCCGCCACATCGGTGGCGACCAGGACGGGGATCGTGCCGCCGGTGAACTCGGCGAGGATCCGGGTGCGCTGGGCCTGCGGCTTGTCGCCGTGCAGGCCGCGGGCACACACCCCGACCGCCCGCAACTCGTCGGTGAGCCGGTCCACCCCGGCCTTGGTGCGCACGAACAACAGTGTCCGGCCCTTGCGGGCGGCGATGCGGGCGACGATGTCCCACTTGATGTGCCGCGGCACCTGCAGCACGTGATGGGTCATGGTGTCGACGGCGGCGACGGCCTCGGCGGTGGCATGGGTGACCGGGTCGTGCAGATAGGTCGCGACGAGGGTGTCGACCTCCCCGTCGAGGGTCGCCGAGAACAACAGCCGCTGCGCCGCCACCGGAGTGCGGTCGAGGACCTGGGTGACCTGCGGCAGGAACCCCAGCTCCGCCATGTGATCGGCCTCGTCGACCGCGGTGATCCGCACGTCGTCGAGGGTGACGGTGCCCTTGCCGAGATGGTCCACCAGCCGGCCCGGGGTCGCGATCACCACGTCCACCCCCCGGGCGAGCCGGAACGCCTGCGCCTTGAGTGGCATTCCGCCGACCAGGGACACCATCCGCAACCCCAGCGCCAGCGCCGGCTCGTCGAGCGCCGACTCGATCTGCTGCGCCAGCTCCCGCGTCGGTACCAGCACCACCGCCCGCGGCCGCCCCGGCCGGGACGCCCCACCGGTCAACCGCACCAGCATCGGCAACCCGAACGCCAGCGTCTTCCCCGACCCCGTCGGGCCCCGGCCCAGCACGTCCCGCCCCGCCAGGATGTCCGGGATCGTGGCCACCTGGATCGGGAACGGCGTCGTGATCTTGCCCCGGCCCAGGGCGTGGACCAGCGGCACCGGCAGCCCGAGCTGCGCGAACGAGGGAACGGAACTGTCGGGCATGAGAGGGTGCGGGCCTTCCGTAGGGAAAAAGCCAGGTTACCGCGCCACCCGGCGATACCCGTCGTCGACGAGGAAGGCGCCGCTGCGCCGGGCACCGGCCGGGAACGATTCGCCCCGCTGCCGGTCCCGCGGCGGCATGGGAGCATGACCGCATGAAGGATCGGTCTGGGATGGGTGGGCCACGGGGGACGGCGTCGTCGCGGGGCAGGTTCGGGGTGTGGGCGGGGCGACCACTGTTCGATTTCCACGTGATCCTCGCCGTGACCGCACTGCTGGTGGCGTTCGGGCTGACGATGGTGCTGTCGTCGTCGAGTGTCGAGTCGTTCGTGACGTCGGGATCCCCGTATGCGCGGTTCCTGCCGCAGGCGATGTACGCGGCGATCGGTGTCGTCGCGTTCGTGGCGATCGTGCGGGTGAGCACCCGGACGATCCGCCGGTGGGCGCCGTGGCTCCTCGGGATCGCCGGGGTGCTGCTGGTACTCGTGCTCATCCCGGGGATCGGTGTGGAACAGATGGGTGCCCGCAGCTGGTTCGTCGTCGCCGGGGTGTCGTTCCAGCCGTCGGAGTTCGCGAAGGTCGCGTTGGTGATCTGGTGTGCGCACCTGATCGCGACGTACCTGTCGGCCGGCGCCGACGTGAACACCGCGCTCAAACCGTTGGCGTTGGTGAGCACACTCGTGATGGCGCTGGTGGTGCTGCAGCGGGACCTGGGCACGATGATCACGATCGGCATCATCGTGATGTCGGTGCTGTGGTTCGGCGGGTTCCGGGCCCGCTACGTCACGGCGATCACCGTCACCGGTGTCGTGGCGTCGGTGATCCTCGGCCTCACGGCCGGCTACCGGTCGGACCGGATCAAGGCGTTCATGAACCCGGACCTGGATCCGCAGGGCCTGAACTATCAGACGATCCAGGCGAAGTATGCGCTCGCGAACGGCGGCGTGTTCGGCACCGGCCTCGGACAGTCCGACGCCAAGTGGAGTTATCTGCCGCAGTCGCACAACGACTTCATCTTCGCCGTGGTCGGGGAGGAGCTCGGATTCGTCGGTGCGCTGCTGCTGATCGCCCTGTTCGCGATCGTGCTGCTGGTCGGGATGCGGATCTCCCAGCGGTCCACCGACCCGTTCCTGCGGATCCTCACCGCCGCCGCGACCACCTGGATCGTGTTGCAGGCGTTCATCAACGTCGCCTACGTCGTCGGCCTGGTACCGGTGACGGGCCTGCAGCTGCCGTTGATCTCCGCCGGCGGCACGTCGATGGTGACCACGATGATGATGTTCGGGTTCATCGCGCACGCGGCGCTGCGGGAACCGGAAGCCCTGGTATCCCTCCAGGGCGGCGGCGGCCGATGGATGCGCACGGTGTTCGGGCGACCGACCGCGGCATCCGTCGCCCCCCGACGCCCCCGCCCCGGGACGGGCACGCCCCGCCGACCCGCCCCGGCCGCACGGGCCGCGCGCGCCGATGTCCGGCAGCGCGCCGATCGCCCCCGGCAGGAGCGACAGCGTCCGACAGCCGGTGCCGGACGCGCCCGGCGCTGATCCGGGGAGCGACACGGTGGCCGATACTGGGGTCATGGAACCCCACCTGACCGACACCGACCTGCACCATCTGCGGCGCTGTGTCGTCCTCGCGACCGAGGCCCTCGACGCCGGGGACGAGCCGTTCGGCTGCGTCCTCGCCCTCGCCGACGGCACCGCGGTCGCCGAGGACCGCAACCGGGTCGCCGGCGGCGACCACACCCGGCATCCCGAGTTCGAACTGGCCCGTTGGGCGGCCGAGCATCTCACCCCCGAACAGCGCGCCACCGCCACCGTCTACACGTCGGGGGAACACTGCCCGATGTGCGCGGCCGCCCACGCCTGGGTGGGGCTCGGCCGCATCGTCTACGTGACGTCCACCGAACAGCTCGTCACCTGGCTCGCCGAACTGCAGGTGCCCCCGGCGCCGGTGCGGCCCCTGCCGATCCGGGACGTCGCCCCCGGCATCGACGTCGCCGGCCCGGTCCCGGAACTCGTCGACCAGGTCCACGACCTGCACCGGCGGCTGCACGCCCGCCGCTGATCCTGCGGAACACCGACTGACCCGCCGATGTCGGACCCCACTGACACGATGTCGTCATGACCGATCGCATTGCACATCTCGCCGTGTACGACTCGCTCGCCGACTGGGAGCCCGGGTATCTGCTGGCCGAGTTGCGCACCGGACGATTGACCGGGGTGCCGTTCACGATCCGCACCGTCGCCGCGACCGCCGCGCCGGTCACCACGATGGGCGGGGTGCGGATCCTGCCGGACATGCTGCTCGCCGACCTCGATCCTGCCGACAGCAACCTGCTGATCCTGCCGGGCGCGGCGCTGTGGGACGACGGCGGCGGACACGACTTCGTATCCGCCGCAGCCCGATTCCTCGACGCCGGGGTTCCGGTCGCGGCGATCTGCGGCGCCACCGCCGGCCTCGCCCGCGCCGGTCTACTCGACGACCGCCGGCACACCAGTGCCGACGCCGGATACCTCACCGCCACCCGGTATGCGGGCAGCGGACACTACGTCGACGCCCGCGCCGTCGTCGACCGGGATCTGATCACCGCGGGACCGCAGTCACCGGTGCAGTTCGCGACCGCCGTCCTGTCCCGGCTCGGACTCGTCCCACAGGAGGTGCTCGACGCATACGAGGGTGTGTTCTGCCGGGCCGACCCGGCCGCCTACGCCACGCTCGCGGCACACACCCCGGCCGGATAGCCGAACGGGGCGGGTGCATCGCTGCACCCGCCCCGTTCGGCACGACCGTGTCGGTCAGGCCTCGACCTCGGACCGGTCCCCGCTCCACAGGGTGTGGAACTTGCCGGGCAGGTCGATGCGCTCGTAGGTGTGGGCGCCGAAGAAGTCGCGCTGGCCCTGGGTCAGCGCGGCCGGCAGCCGCTCGGCGCGCAGACCGTCGTAGTACGACAGCGACGACGCGAACGCCGGCACCGGGATGCCCAGGGTGGTGGCGGTGACGACGACCCGACGCCAGCTGTCGATCGCGTTCTCGATGGCCTCCCGGAAGTACGGCTCGACGATCAGCGACGTCAGATCCGGGTTGGTGTCGTAGGCCTCCTTGATCCGGTTGAGGAAGCGGGCGCGGATGATGCAGCCGCCGCGCCAGATCGTGGCCATGTCGCCGGGCGTGAGATCCCAGCCGTACTCGTCGCTGCCGGCACGGATCTGGTCGAAGCCCTGCGCGTACGCGACGATCTTCGACGCGTACAGCGCCCGGCGGATGTCCTCGGTGAACTGCGCGACGTCGGTCGGCTTGGTACCCAGCACACCGGACGCGAGTCCCTGCGCGGCCTTGCGCTGCGCGCGCGACCCGGACAGGGCGCGGGCGAACACGGCCTCGGCGATACCGGTGACCGGCACACCCAGATCGAGCGCGGACTTGACGGTCCAGCGGCCGGTGCCCTTCTGCTCGGCGGCGTCGACGATGACGTCGACCAGCGCCTTGCCGGTCTTGGCGTCCTTCTGGCGCAGCACCTCGGCGGTGATCTCCACCAGGTAGGACTCGAGGTCGCCGGCGTTCCACTCGGTGAACACGTCGGCGACCTGCTCGGCGTCGAAGCCCAGCGCGTCGCGGAACAGGTTGTACGCCTCGCCGATGAGCTGCATGTCGGCGTACTCGATGCCGTTGTGCACCATCTTCACGAAGTGACCGGAGCCGTCCGGGCCGATGTGCGTGCAGCACGGGGTGCCGTCGACGTGCGCCGAGATCGACTCCAGCAGCGGGCCGAGCGCCTCGTACGACTCCTTCGGGCCACCCGGCATGATCGACGGCCCGTTGAGGGCGCCCTCCTCGCCGCCGGAGATGCCGGCGCCGACGAAGTGCAGGCCGCGCTCGCGCAGCGCCGCCTCCCGGCGGATGGTGTCCGTGTACAGGGCGTTGCCGCCGTCGATGATGATGTCGCCGGGCTCCATCGCGTCGGCGAGCTCCTCGATGACCGCGTCGGTCGCGTCGCCGGCCTTGACCATGATCAGCACGCGTCGCGGCTTCTGCAGCGCGCCGACGAACTCTTCGATGGTCTCGGTGCGGACGAAGTCGCCCTCGTCGCCGTGCGCGGCCAGAAGCGCATCGGTCTTCGCGATGCTGCGATTGTGCAGCGCGACGGTGTGCCCGTGACGGGCGAAGTTGCGGGCGATGTTCGAGCCCATGACGGCGAGCCCGGTGACGCCGATCTGGGCGCGGGCAGTCTCGGTGCTGGCAGAGGTGGTCATGGATACAGCTTCCCTCGTCACCCCGTCCACACGCGAACCGGCCCCGACGTTCGCCGGTGTGACACCCGACACGCACACGGCCCCGGCCACCCGTTCACGGGTGGCCGGGGCCGTGAGAGGCATCGGATCCGGTATTACGCGTTGCGGTCCCGGCGCGGGCCGTCGAAACCGTCGTAGCTGCGACGCTCGGTGCGGCTACGGAACCCGCCGCTGCGCTGCTCCGAAGACCCTGCCGCCCCCGACGACCCGGACGGACGACGGTCCCCGAAGGACCGGTTGTCGCGATCGCCCCGGAAACCGCCGCGGCTGTCCCGGTTGTCGCGGTCGCCGAAGTCGCGGCGCGGGCCACGATTGTCGAAATCCCGGCGCGGTCGGTCGTCCCGGTTGCCCTGGAACCCTCCGCGGCTGTCCCGGTTGTCCCGGTCACCGAAGTCGCGGCGGGGGCCGCGGTTCTCGAACGGGCGGCCGTTGTCCCGGTCGCCGCGGTATCCGCCGTCCCGGCGCGGGCCCCGGTCCCCGAACGAACGGTCGTCGCGGCGCGGTCCCCGATCGTCGAAGCTGCGGTTGCCGCGCTCTCCACGGTCCCCGCGATCGTCCCGGTTGCCGCGGAAGTTGTTGTCCCGGAAGCTGTCCCGGCGATCCCGATCGCCGGAGAAGCCGCCCTCCCGGCGCGGTCGGTCGTCCCGGTTGCCCTGGAACCCGCCGCGGCTGTCCCGGTTGTCCCGGTCACCGAAGTCGCGGCGGGGGCCGCGGTTCTCGAACGGGCGGCCGTTGTCCCGGTCGCCGCGGTATCCGCCGTCCCGGCGCGGGCCCCGGTCCCCGAACGAGCGGTTGTCGCCCCGATCGCCCCGATTGTCGAAGTCGCGGCGCGGCCGGTCGTCCCGGTTGCCGCGGAACCCGCCGTCGCGGCGGTCGCCCCGGTCCCCGAAGTCGCGGCGCGGGCCCCGGTCGTTCCGATCCCCGGAGAAACCACCCTCGCGGCGCGGGCCGCGGTTGTCGAAGTCGCGGCGCGGACCCCGGTCCCCGAAGGACCGTTCCCGGCGGTCACCGAAGCCGCTGCGGCCGCCCCGGTCGCCCCGGTCGCCGCGTTCGCTGCGGAAGTAGCTGTCGCGCACCGGTTCCCCGCTGGGGGTGCGGGCGCCGGTGATGGCGGCGAGTTCCTCGGAACCGGGGAAGACGGGCACGGCGGTGGCGTCGACACCGGCCATGCCGGTCAGGCGGCGGAACATGCGGCGCTGGTTCGGGAGCACGATCGCGGCGACGACACCGGCCTCGCCGGCGCGGGCGGTGCGGCCGGCGCGGTGCAGGTAGTCCTTGTGGTCCTGCGGCGGGTCGACGTGCACGACGAGGTCGATGCCGTCGACATGAATTCCTCGTGCCGCGACATCCGTCGCGACCAGGACGGGGGTGCGGCCGGTCTTGAACCGTTCGAGGACGCGGGTGCGCTGGTTCTGCGCCTTGCCGCCGTGCAGGGCTTCGGCGGCGACACCCTGCTCGCGGAGACGTTCGACGACACCCTCGGTGCCCAGCTTGGTGCGGGCGAACATGATGGTGCGGCCACCCTGGCGGGACGCGATCTCGGCGAGGACGGCGTCCTTCTGGCCGCGTTCGACGAGCAGCACGTAGTGGTCCATCGTGGTGACCGAGGCGCGGCCGTCCTGCGTCGAATGCAGTTCGTGTTCGGGCAGGAACTCGCGGACGAGGGCCTGCACGTCGTTGTCGAGGGTCGCCGAGAACAGCAGCCGCTGGCTGTCGGCGGGGGTGTCGCCGAGCAGGGTGCGGACCTCGGGCAGGAAGCCCATGTCGGCCATCTGGTCGGCCTCGTCGAGGGCGGTCATCTCGATGGAGCCGAGGACACACGTGTTCTGCCGCAGGTGGTCGCCGAGACGGCCGGGGGTGGCGACGAGGATGTCGACGCCGCGACGCAGCTGGTCGACCTGCTTGGTGAACGGGGTGCCACCGACCGCGGCCCGCACGGTCAGCCCGAGGGACGCCGCGTACGGGGTGAGGGAGTCGACCACCTGGAACGCGAGCTCACGGGTGGGGACGAGGACGAGGGCGCGGGGCCGCTTCGGGTCCGGGCGGTCCTCGTGCCGGGCCAGGCGGGCCAGCATCGGCAGACCGAACGCGAGCGTCTTACCGGAGCCGGTCTGGGCGCGGCCGAGGATGTTCTTCCCGGCGATCGCGTCCGGGATCGCCATCGCCTGGATCGGCGACGGCACGGTGATCTCGTTGCGGGCCAGGGCCGCGACGACGGGCTCGGGCAGCCCGATCTCGGCGAACGTCACCTGCGGGGTGTCGGCCTCGGGGGCCTCGGGGGCCTCGACCGAGTCGACGGCAGCGGTGTCGAGGGTGTCGACGACGGAGTCGACAGCAGTGTCGATCGAGTCGGGGGTGGAAGTATCGGGGGCAGCAGAAGTCACGCGGATTTACCTCTCCGGACGTCGGGCGCGTCGCGGAGCGGGCTGTCCTGCAGCCGCACGAAGAGACGAGCCAGGGCACAATTCACCTGGCCGTCTATGCGTCGTTCGCGGGGTGACGGGGCTGTGTGCCTCACATGAATGAACTTGCCCTGATGCAGGGCCGCGGTCGAGTGTACGCGATCTTTTCGGCGGTCGACCAGTTCCGTGTCGGGCTGTGACCAGCGCAACGGCGAGCCGGTCAGTAGGGGGCGGGGGAGAACAACCGGCTCAGTTCGACGAGCCACGGCACCGCCACCGCGATCGTCGGGACGATCAGGATCGCGGCCGCGGCGGCGTAGGCGGCCACCGCGACCCGCAGGTCCGCGCCGGCACCGGTGAGCCGCTGCACCCGCACCAGGGTGGACGGGCCACCGACCGCCATCGCGCCGCGGGGGGCGACGGATCCGGCGCACGCGACCAGGGCGCGGGCCAGGGGGGCGGGGCCGGTGACCTTGACCGCGGAGTCGTCGGCGAGCAGTTCGACGAGCAGCTGCACCGAGCCGAGCGCCGACTTCGACCGCACCACCCGCGGGAACGCGTAGTGGACGGCGGTGAACGCCTCGAGCACCAGGTCGTGCCGGGCCCGCAGGTGGGAGCGTTCGTGGGTGAGGATCGCGCGGATCTCGTCGTTGCCGAGGGAGGACAAGGTGCCCTCGCTGAGCACCACCCGCTGCCGCAGCCCGGGCAGGCAGTAGGCGATCGGTTCGGCGGCGTCGAGGACCCGCACGTCCGACATGCGACCGAGTACCTCGGTCAGGTCGATGTCCCGGCGGTCGAGGAGGTCGACGAGCACGCGGTGCCGGGAGCGGCGACGGCGGGTGTGGATCGCGACCCGCACCGTCGAGAAGATCAGTTTCGCGCCGATCAGCAGGGTCACCGCGAACACGGCGACGTACAGGATCCACAGCGGCAGGCCGAGGGCGTCGATCTCGGCGGTCGGTTCGGTGGTGGGACGCCCGTCCGGGCCGGGAACCAGCAGTAGCGACGCGATCGCCAGTCCCGACGAGAACGCGGACAGGACCGCGGCGATCGCGATGGCCTGCCACAGCACCAGCGCGGCGCGGGGCGACCGGAACGGCCAGCGGGCGCGGCTGAGCAGCGTCGGCACCGGGCCGGTGAGAACGAGCGCCAGCAACCCGAAGGCCAGCGCCGTAGTGGCGTTCATCGCACGGGATTTCTGTGGTCTGCCGGGGTCAGCTGGCCCGGCCGACGCCCGGATGCAGTCCCGGGGCCTGCTTCGCGGCCTCGGCCTGCTCGAGCGCGGCGAGGGCCTCCCGCAGCGCGGCGGCCTCGTCGGCACCGACCTGCCCGACGAAGTGGACGAGGGCGGCCGCGCGTTCCCCGGAGGCGTCGGCCTGCGCGAGCGCGTCGACCATGAGGGACGCGACGAGCTCGTCGCGCCCGTGGACCGGCAGGTAGCGGTGGGCGCGGTCGTCGCGCTGCTGGATGACGAGATGCTTCTTGGCGAGACGCTGCAACACGGTCATCACCGTGGTGTAAGCGAGTTCCCGGCGGGTGGCCAGGGCCTCGTGCACCTGCCGCACCGTCTGCGGTTCCGACACCGACCACAGGTGGTCCATCACTGCGCGTTCGAGCTCGCCGAGTCCAGCCATGACCCGAGTCTACGGACCGGACACCACAACCGCTTACTACTACCGGTAGTAACCCGTGTTTTCGGGTGTGATAGTGGTCGCAGCCCCGGCGGCGCGGTATACCGGTGGACGGAAAAGTCGAACGGGAGGTCCGGTGTCGCAAGGGCTCACAGGCTGGCTCGATCGCGTCTCACTGGTGTCCGGGCCGCTGCCCGTCGTCGCGGCCGTCCTCGCGCTGCTCGGTGCGGGCTGGCTCGTCGCGGCCCGGCGCCGCTGGTTCCTGCGGTGGGCCCTCCCGGCGGCCCTGACCGGGGCGGCCGTGGCCACGGCGGTGATCTACCTGGTCGTCGAGAAGGTGTGGCGGCCGTTCCCCGACCCCGTCGCCACCGCGGTATACGTGTGGATCGGGATCGGGATCGCCGCGCTCCTGCTCGTCGTCCCGCGATGCGTCGCCGGCCGGCGGGCCACGATCCCGGTGGCGATCGTCGCCGCGACGGCCGTCGTGCTCACCGCGGCCGTACAGATCAACCAGATCTTCTACGCGTACCCGACGGTGGGGACCGCACTCGGGCTGCCCGACCCCGACCGGATGGACGCCGCACAGCTGCCGGACCCGTCCGGGCCCGTCGTCACCGGACGGCCCCTCGAACCGGTGTGGGCGCCGCAGGCCCCCACCGACCTGCCCGGCAGCGGCCGCTACACGACGGTGCCGATCCCCGCCACGACCTCCGGGTTCACGGCCCGCGACGCCGTCGTCTACCTCCCGCCCGCCTACTTCGCGTCCCCACGGCCGCTGCTGCCGGTGCTGGTGCTGCTCGCCGGGCAGCCCGGATCGCCCGAGGACTGGCTGCACGGCGGGAAACTGGCCGCCACCATGGACGAGTTCGCCCGCACCCATCACGGTCTCGCCCCGGTCGTCGTCGTCGCGGACGGCACCGGCAGCCAGTTCGCGAACCCGCTGTGCCTGGACTCGGCACTCGGCAACGTCGCCACCTATCTGACCGTCGACGTCCCGGCCTGGACGAAGACGCACCTGCAGATCGACCCCGACCCCCGCTCGTGGGCGGTCGCCGGCCTGTCGTACGGCGGCACCTGCGCGCTGCAACTCGCCACCACCCGACCCGACGTGTACCCGACGTTCCTGGACCTGTCCGGGCAGCTCGAACCGACCCTCGGGGACCGGAAACGCACCGTCGACGAGGCGTTCGGCGGCAACACGGCCGCGTTCACCGCCGTCAACCCGATGGACCTCCTGGCCACCCGCCGCTACCCGGACACCGCCGGCGTGTTCGTCGTCGGCGACCACGACGACGCCTACCGCGGCGACCTGCAGAAGGTGTACGCGGCCGCGCAGAACGCCGGCATGGACGTGCGGTTCGTGGAGGTGCCCGGCACCCACAGTTTCCTGGTGTGGTCCGCCGGGTTGCGCACCGAACTGGGCTGGCTCGCGACCCGCCTCGGGTTGACGGCGTGACCGCGCTGCGCCGGTACGGCCGCCGGCTCCTCGACCTGCTCCGCGACGGTGTCACCGGGGCGCCGGTCGCCGTCACGATCCTCGCGGTGATGTGGATCCTCGGGTTCGCCACCGACACCGTCCTGCACGGGCCCGGCCCGTTCGTCGACCGGCATCTCGCGGTCGGGATCGGCCCGCTCGAGCACTGGCGGCTGTGGACACCGCTCACGTCCGGGTTGTGGGCGCACGGCCTGCTCGGCTATCTGGCCGCGACGGTTCTGGTGTTCGTGGTCGCCGCCCCCCTGGAACGGCGGATGGGCTCGGGCCGGTTCGCGGCGTCCGCCCTGATCACCCAGGTCGCCGGCGCGGTCCTCGGGGCCGGGGTCGCGGCCGCCGCCCGGCTCCTCGACTCCGGGTGGGGGTTCCGGTTGCATCTGGGTGCGGCGATCGGCCCCAGCACGTGGATCGTCGGTGTCGCGATGACCGCGAGCGCGTCGATGGACACCCTGTGGCGGCGCCGCATCCGTGTCGGGCTGCTCGCGTTGACCATCACCCTCGTCCTGTTCGCCGGACAGCTGCAGGACGTGATGCGGCTCGGTGGCGCCGTCGTCGGCCTGTGTCTCGGACCGTGGCTCGTGGGCCGCAGTCGGTATCCGACAGAGCGAGGCCGACCGATTACCGGCACCCGCCGCGAGGGCCGCGTCCTCGTCGCGATCGTCGTCGCCGCCACCGCGATCGGCACCATGCTCGCCGCCCTCACCCCGCACGCCGTCGGCCCCCTCGCGGTGCTGCGGGACCTGCTGCGCGGGGTGCCGTGGACGCCGGCGGAGGTGCGGGAGATCTGCGCCGAGAACGCCACCGACCCGGACTGCCGCCGCGGACAGCTCGACCTGCGCCTGTCCGGGACCGGGCCGCTGCTGCTGAGCCTGATGCCGTCGCTGCTGCTGCTCGTGCTGTGCGACGGGCTGCGTCGCGGCCGCCGGTTCGCGTGGATCGCCTCCACGCTCGCGCAGGTGGTGCTGCTGGCGCTGTCGCTGCTGAACTTCGCGGTCCGCTACATCGACGTGCTGCCCGGCCAGTCCCTGTTCTACGGGCTCGACACCCCGACGGTGTACCGCACGCTCACCCCGTTCCTGACGCCGCTCGCGGTGCTGATCCTGCTGGTGGCGACCCGGCGGCTGTTCGACGTCGCCGCCCCCACCGGCACCTACCGGCGACTGTTCGTGCGGCTCACCGTCCTCACCGCCGGGCTCGCCGTCGCCTACGTGTTCGGCGGGCTGTGGGCGCGGCACGGCTTCGACCGGCCGCCGACGGTGCCGACGCTGCTCGCCGACTTCCCGCAGCGCCTGGTGCCGCCGGTGTACCTGCAGATGCTCGACCCGCGGCTGCTGCCGGTGAACTGGGCGGCCACCCTGCTCTACGAGTGGACCGGGGTGGTGTTCTGGGTGGCGGTGTGCGTGCTGGTGGCGGCGACGTTCCTGCGTCCCGCGCACGGGCCCGGCACCGACGCCGTCGACCGGGCCCGCACGATCCTCACCGGCGGCTCGGGCAGCGACCTGTCGTGGATGACGCTGTGGGACGGCAACAGCTACTGGTTCTCGCCCGGCGGCGACAGCTATGTCGCCTACCGGGTGATCGGCGGCATCGCCCTGACCACCGGCGGCCCGGTCGGCCGCCCGGAGCGGGCCGCCGCCGACGTCGCCGGGTTCGCCGAGTTCGCGGCCGCCAACGGGTGGGTGCCGTGCTTCTACTCGGTCACCGGGCACGTCCGGGACGCCGCCGCCGGCCAGGGGTGGACGGCCGTGCAGGTCGCCGAGGAAACCGTCCTCGACCTCGGGTCGATCGCGTTCACCGGCAAGAAGTTCCAGGACGTGCGCACCGCCCTGAACCGGGCCGGGAAGACGGGGATCACCGCCGAATGGATCAGTTTTCCCACCGCGCCGCTCGCGATCACCGACCAGATCGTCGCCATCTCCGAGGAATGGGTCGCCGACAAGGGCATGCCGGAGATGGGGTTCACCCTCGGCGGGCTCGCCGAGATGGACGATCCGCAGGTGCGCTGCCTGATCGCCGTCGACGCCGACCGCACCGTGCACGGGGTCACGTCGTGGCTGCCGGTGTACCGGGACGGCCGGATCGTCGGCTGGACTCTCGATTTCATGCGACGTCGCACCTCCGGGTTCCGTCCGGCGATGGAGTTCCTCATCGCGTCGGCCGCGCTGCTCCTCGAGGCGGAGGGCGCCGAGTTCGTCAGCCTGTCCGGGGCGCCGCTGGCCACCAAGAACGGGGACGCCGCCGCGTCCACCGTGAACTCGATGCTCGACCTGCTCGGCCGCACCCTCGAACCGGTCTACGGGTTCCGGTCGCTGCTGGCGTTCAAGTCGAAGTTCCAGCCCCGCTACGAACCGATGTACATGTGTTTCCCCGACCCGGTGGCCCTGCCGAGCATCGGCAACGCCGTCGGCCGCGCCTACCTGCCCGACGTGTCCCTCGGTCAGGGACTCCGGCTGGTGCGCACGATGATCCGCAGGTGAGGAGCGGTGCGCTTGTTCGGTGGCTCCCACCACCGGAAAAGGGCACCGCGATTGTTCACCCGCCGTGGATGAGGACCGGCGGCCCCCGGGACGGCAGCGTGGTGGGCATGACGAACAGTGGCGACCTCCCAGTGGACGACAACCAGGATTTCGAGGACGCGCGGCGGGGGTTCGTGGCCGCCCTGACCCCGGGTACGGTGACGGACGCCTCGGGTGCGGTG
This sequence comes from Prescottella sp. R16, assembly GCF_030656875.1. Classification (NCBI taxonomy): domain Bacteria; kingdom Bacillati; phylum Actinomycetota; class Actinomycetes; order Mycobacteriales; family Nocardiaceae; genus Rhodococcus; species Prescottella sp. R16. Next base: position 2,401,697 of record NZ_CP130943.1, on the reverse strand, counting down.
GTGTGGGACAGCGACGGGTACGCGTTCCTCGGCGGCGACTGCCCGCCGACGGTGCATCCGAGCCTGTGGCGGCAGTCGCAGCTGTGCGCGATCCAGGGCCTGTTCGAGGTGTGCGACGGCATCTACCAGATCCGGGGCCTGGACCTGTCGAACATGACCCTGGTGGAGGGCGAGACCGGGGTGATCGTGATCGATCCGCTGATCTCGGCGGAGACCGCCGCCGCGGGCCTGGCCCTGTACCGCGAGCACCGGGGCGACCGCCCGGTGACCGGAGTGATCTATTCGCACTGCCACATCGACCATTTCGGCGGGGTCAAGGGGGTGATCTCCCAGGAGGACGTGGATGCGGGACGCTGCCCGGTCCTGGCGCCGGCCGGCTTCGTCGAACATGCGGTGGCGGAGAACGTGTACGCGGGTACCGCGATGGGTCGGCGGGCGGCGTACATGTACGGGGCGGCGCTGCCGCGGGGCCCGCAGGGCGCGGTGGGCGCCGGGCTGGGGCCGACGACGTCGACGGGGACACCGACCCTGATCGCGCCGACCGTCGACGTCACCCACACCGGGCAGACGGAGACGGTGGACGGGGTGCGGATGGAGTTCCAGCTGACCCCGGGCACGGAGGCGCCGGCGGAGATGAACTTCTACTTCCCGGACCGGCGGGCGCTGTGCATGGCGGAGAACGCCACTCACACCCTGCACAATCTGCTCACGCTGCGGGGCGCGCTGGTGCGGGACCCGCACGTGTGGGCGACCTATCTGACGGAGTCGATCAACCGGTACGCGCACCGCTCGGACGTGCTGTTCGCGTCGCACCACTGGCCGACGTGGGAGACGGGGCGGCTGACGGAGTTCCTGTCGGTGCAGCGGGACCTGTACGGGTATCTGCACGATCAGACGTTGCGGGCGATCAACAAGGGCGCCACCGGCATCGAGATCGCCGAGGACATCACGTTGCCGCCGGCGATCGCGAACGTGTGGCACACCCGCGGCTACTACGGGTCGGTCAGCCACAACGTCAAGGCGATCTACCAGCGCTACATGGGGTGGTTCGACGGGAACCCGGCCCGGCTGTGGGAGCATCCGCCGGTGGCGTCGGCGATCCGGCACGTGGAATGCATGGGCGGCGCCGACACTGTCGTCGCGGAGGCACGGAAAGCGTTCGAGGACAAGGATTTCCGGTGGGCGGCGCAGCTGCTGAACTATGTGATCTTCGCCGATCCCGGGAACGGGGACGCGACCGCATTGCAGGCGGACACCCTCGAGCAGCTCGGTTTCGGCTCCGAGAACGGCACGTGGCGCAACTTCTACCTCATGGGCGCGTACGAGCTACGGCACGGCCCGGTGGGGACGCCGACGGTGACCGCGTCCCCCGACATCGCGGGCGCGCTCAGCGTGGAGCAACTGTTCGACGCGGTGGCGTTGCGGGTGGACGGGCCGAGGTCGTGGGACGCGGACATCACGATCGACTGGCATCTGACGGGGACGGTGTACCGCACCCGGCTGCGCAACGGGCTGCTCGTCCATTTCGATCGCGGCGGCGACATCGCCGGCGGCCTGCCGGACCCGGATGCGGCGTTCACCCTGTCCGACGTCGACCTGCACCGGCTGCTGCTCGGCGGCGCCGACATGGACACCCTGCTCGCCGACGGGGCCGTCACGGGGACCGGTGACGTCGCGCGGCTCACGGAACTCGTCTC